>NZ_JAAGWH010000017.1 GCF_010682105.1 Modestobacter muralis
GTCGAGGTCGTGCTGCCAACCCGCGTCGTCGGCAGCGTCGACGCACGCCCGCGCGCTCGGGAAGGTGAGCACCCGGCCCCCGCGGGCGGCCACCCGGTCCAGCTCGTCGGCGCCCTGTCCCCACCAGACGAAGAACGTCCGCCCGTCGAACACCAGCCCCTCGGGCCGGCCGGACACCGGCAGCTCGTCCGTCAGCTCGGCCACGTGCGCATCGTCTCCCGCATCGGGGGTCACACGACGGGTGCGTGGGCCCCGTCGCGGAAGGACGAGACGGCGGCGGCCGGGAGCGGGCGGGACAGCAGGTAGCCCTGCACCAGGTCGCAGGCGTCGGCGCGCAGCAGCTCCAGCTGGTCGACCTCCTCCACGCCCTCGGCGACGACGGTCAGCCCGAAGGTGTGCGCCGCCCGGATGATCAGCGCCACGAGCTCGCGGTTGCCCGCCTCGGCCGAGGCGATGAAGCTGCGGTCGATCTTGAGGGTGTCCACCGGCATCGAGCGCAGCTGGCCGATCGAGGTGAAGCCGGTGCCGAAGTCGTCGATGGCGATGCTCACCCCGTGCGCACGCAGGGCAGCGAGGTTGTCGATGGCAGCGGGGTCGTCGACGAGCACGGTCTCGGTCACCTCGACGATCAGCAGCTCGGCCGGGAAGCCGGAGGCGGCCAGGGCGGCCAGGACGTCGTCGACGACGCCGGCCTCGGCGAGGTGCCGGCCGGAGATGTTCACCGCGAGCGTCCGGTCGGCGGCGGCCGGGTCCTCCGCCCGCCACTCGGCCAGCTGGCGGGTGGCCTCGTTGAGCACCCAGCGGTCCAGCTCGCAGATCAGCCGGGTGGCCTCGGCGGTGGGGATGAACGAGTCCGGCGGGACCATCCCGTGGCCGGGCCGGTTCCAGCGGATCAGCGCCTCGTAGCCGGTCAGCCGGCTCGTCGCGACGTCCAGCACCGGCTGGTAGTGCAACTGCATCTCACCGTTGCGCAGCGCCGCGGTGATCGCGGCCTCCAGCTCGGCCCGGGCGGTCAGCTCGGCGCGCAGCGCCTCGTCGAACACCTCGGCCCGGCCGCGACCGTGGCCCTTGGCCCGGTAGGCAGCGGCGTCGGCCTCGGCGAAGAGCACGTCGGCGTCGGTCCCGGCGTCACGGGCGACCGCCACCCCGACGCTGGCACCGATCCACACCTGGTCGGCACCGATGTCGATCGGCCGCGCGGTGACCGCGACGACCCGCTCGGCCAGCTCGACCAGGTCACGCTCCTCGGCCACCTGCTCGACGAGGACGACGAACTCGTCCCCACCCAGGCGGCAGACGACGTCTCCGGAGCGCACCGTGGCCAGCAGCCGACGGGCCACCTCCTGGAGGACGGCGTCCCCGTGGGCGTGGCCGAAGCCGTCGTTGACGGACTTGAAGCCGTCGAGGTCGACGAAGAGCAGACCGGTCATCGCGCCGGACCGCTGGGCCCGGTGCAGTGCCGCGTTGACCAGCACCCGCGCCTGGGCTCGGTTGGACAGCCCGGTCAGCGGGTCGTGCGTCGCCTGGTGGGTCAGTGCGAACTGCAGCCGCTCACGCTCCCGCACCGACTCGACGATCTGCTGCACGGAGGCGTGCACCACCTCCCCGAGCGGGCCCGGGAGCGGCTGCTCGAGGACGGGGCTGCTGAGGTCTCCCTCGGCCACGGCGGCCGACTGGGCCTGGATGCGGCGCAGGCTCGCGACGGCGGAGCCCAGCGCGGTCGACACGGTGCGCACCTCGCGGGGCCCACCGCCCTCGACCTCGACCAGTTCGCCGCGGCTGACCCGGTCGGCCTGGCCGGCGAGCACCCGGAGCGAACGGGAGATGCTGCGGCCGGTGAGGGCGGCACCGAACGTGGCGGCCAGCAGCGCGCCGAGCGCGCCCAGCAGCGTCCGGTCCCGGCGTCCGTCGGCGGCCTCGTGGTCGGCGGCCGCTGCGGCCTGCGCGTTGCCGACCGCGGTCTGCAGCAGCCCGGTCAGGGCGGCGTCCCGGTCGGTGTTCTGGCTGACCAGGGCGGCCACCTGCAGGATCGAGATCGGCGCGGCGGAGGCGTCGTCGGCCTGGGCGGCCAGGACGTCGTCGACCGCGGTCAGCGTCTCGGAGGTCCGGACGGCGTCCCAGGCGGCCACGAGCGCCGGCTGCGTGAGCTCGTCCATCTGGGCGCGCGCGTCGGTGTAGGTGCGCCAGGCGGCACGCCAGTCCAGCGCGGGGCCGTCGGTGCCGGAGAGCGTGGTCTGGGTGCTGAGGAACAGCGGGATGGCGCGGCTGGCGGTGCGGGCCAGCCGGGCGACGAGCTCGACGTCGCGGGTCGCGCGGTTGGTCCCGACGGAGACCTCGTCCCCGCGGGCCGCCGACGCCGCGTCCCGCTGGGCGGCCGTCAGCATGTCCGAGACGGCCAGGTACCCGGTGTAGGTGTCCTGCGGGGTGTCCTGCCGGCCGGCGGCGCCGGCCCGGACGCCGGCGAGCTGAGCGGCGGCCCGCTCGGCGACCTCGGCGCCCACCGACCCGGCCGGCACCGAGGCCAGCGCGTCGTCGGTGACCTGCTGCGACTGGGCGAGGGCTCCCTCGGACTGCGCCAGCTGGGCCTGGACGAGGGCGGACGGCAGACCGGTCGCGGCAACCGCGGCGGGATCGCGCAGGACGGCGAGGGACAGCACCGGGATGATCTCGTGCTCAACGCTGCTGCGGGCGGCGTCGAGCTGGGCCACCGCGCGCACCGCCGCCTCGGCGCTGGTCGCGGTCGCGGCCTCGGCGACGGCGCTGCGCACCAGGAAGGCGGTGAGGGCGATGACGCCGATCGTCGGGACGAGCACGAGCGCGGAGAGGTACACCCACAGCGGAAAGCCGCGGCCGGCCGTACGGAACGCCGATCGAAGTCGCATGCACTCCCATCGGCGTCCCGACACGCGCCGTTGAGCGCCCCGCCCGAAGGGGTGAGGCGTCAGGGGGTGGGCGCGGAGGGTCTCGAACCCCCGACCACTCGCTTGTAAGGCGAGCGCTCTACCGCTGAGCTACGCGCCCGCGGGCCCCGCTGCAGGGTCCCGCCGTGAGCCGGCGGGGGCGAGGGGGGCCTTCGATCAGGCTGCCGTGGGCAGCGCCGCGACGGCGTCCTTCCAGCCGGACTGTGCGCGGGGGTCACCGGGCTGGTTGACCTCGGCGAAGGCGATCGTCCCGTCGGCGTCGACCAGGAAGGTGCCGCGCAGCGCCATGCCGGCCTTGTCGTTGAAGACGCCGTAGGCGCGGGCGGTGTCCCCGTGCGGCCAGAAGTCCGACAGCAGCGGGAATTCGAAGCCCTCCTTCTCGCGGAAGGCCTTGAGGCTGAAGGTCGGGTCGGTGGAGATCGCGACCACCTCGACCCCGGCCTCGGTGTAACCGGCCAGCTCGTCGCGGAGCTGGCAGAGCTCGCCGGTGCAGATGCCGGAGAAGGCGAAGGGGTAGAAGACGACGAGGACTGGCCGACCACGCAGGTCGGCGAGGGACACGACGTGCTTGTCCTGGTCCGGGAGGCTGAACTCGGGCGCGACGTCGCCGACGGAGAGGCTCATGCCCCGATCGTCTCGCACTCAGCCGAGGCCGATGAAACGGCCCCCTCGCAGGGGCCCGCCGCGAGCGTGCGAGCGGTGGGGGGCGAGGGGTCCTTCAACTCGTTCAGCGACGGGAGCGCGCGGCCTTCGGGGTGACGAGGCGGATGCCCGACCAGTCCTTGGCCGCGGAGATGCTGGAGGTCTGCGCGAGCCCGGCGGTGGGGGCGGCCTCGGTGACGTCACCGGGCTCGACGTGGCCGGGGCGCCCGGACTTCGGGACCAGCAGCCACACGACGCCGTCCTCGGCGAGGGAGGCGATGGCGTCGACGAGGGCGTCGATCAGGTCGCCGTCGTCCTCGCGCCACCACAGCAGGACGGCGTCGGCCACCTCGTCGGAGTCCTCGTCGACCATGTCGCCGCCGGAGAGCTCGACGACGGAGTCACGCAGCTCCTCGTCGACGTCCTCGTCCCAGCCGAGCTCCTGCACGACCATGCCCGGCTTGATCCCCAGCCGGGCAGCCATGCTGGTGCTGCCCGAGTCGACGCTCATCCCTGCGGTTCCTCCGTGTGCTCGGCGGCCCGGTCTGCTCCGGGCGTCTCGTTCCTGGTGCGGTGCCCCGTCGCGGTGCGCGGGGCGGGTGTCCTGCAGGGATGGTGCCCTGTCCAGGGCCGACCCGCCTGGGCGGGACCCCCGGTGGACCTCGTCGGGCCACCGTTGCAGCGGAGCGTAGGGCATCGGCGGCGCGACGCAAGGTGTCCACCCGGATGCGGGGTCCGGAGGAGGCCCCCGGAGGCGTTCGCGGACCTTGTTGGGGGTCCGATCGCGAGGCAACGTGACGTGCGCCGCCCCGGCAGGAGACCATGGGGGCATGAGTGCACCGCAGCAGTCGGACGGAGACCCCGCCCGCATCACCGGCAGCCCCCGCGCGGTCATCACCGACGGCCGGCCGAGTCAGCTCCCGGACACCGACCCGGACGAGACCCAGGAGTGGCTGGAGTCCCTCGACGCGGTCGTCGACAACGCCGGTCGCAACCGCGCCCGCTACCTGATGCTCCGCATGCTGGAGCGCAGCCGCGAGCAGCAGGTCGGCGTCCCGGCGCTGCGCAGCACCGACTACATCAACACGATCGCGCCGGAGCAGGAGCCGTGGTTCCCCGGCGACGAGGACGTCGAGCGCCGGATCCGCGCCTACATCCGGTGGAACGCCGCGATCATGGTCCACCGCGCGCAGCGGCCGGGCGTCTCCGTCGGCGGCCACATCTCCTCCTACGCCTCCTCGGCCTCGCTGTACGAGGTGGGCTTCAACCACTTCTTCCGCGGCAAGGACCACCCCGGCGGCGGCGACCAGATCTACTTCCAGGGGCACTCCTCCCCCGGCATCTACGCCCGCGCCTACCTCGAGGGCCGGCTCACCGAGGACCAGCTCGACGGCTTCCGCCAGGAGGTCAGCCACCCCGGCGGCGGGCTGTCGTCCTACCCGCACCCCCGGCTGATGCCGGACTTCTGGGAGTTCCCCACCGTCTCCATGGGCCTGGGCCCGATGAACGCGATCTACCAGGCGCGGTTCAACCGGTACCTGCACAACCGCGGCATCGCCGACACCTCCGACCAGCACGTCTGGGCGTTCCTCGGCGACGGCGAGATGGACGAGGTCGAGTCGATCGGCCCGATCGGGCTGGCCGCACGTGAGGAGCTGGACAACCTCACCTTCGTCGTCAACTGCAACCTGCAGCGCCTCGACGGCCCGGTCCGCGGCAACGGCAAGGTCATCCAGGAGCTGGAGTCGATCTTCCGCGGCGCCGGCTGGAACGTCATCAAGGTCGTCTGGGGCCGCGGCTGGGACAAGCTGCTCGCCGCCGACCGCGACGGCGCGCTGGTGAACCTGATGAACACCACGCCGGACGGCGACTACCAGACCTACAAGTCCGAGGACGGCGCCTACGTCCGCGAGCACTTCTTCGGTCGCGACCCCCGCACCCGCAAGCTGGTCGAGGGGATGAGCGACAAGAAGGTCTGGGACCTGCAGCGCGGGGGGCACGACTACCGCAAGGTCCACGCCGCCTACCAGGCCGCGATGGACCACAAGGGCCAGCCCACGGTCATCCTCGCCAAGACCATCAAGGGCTGGACGCTGGGCAGCCACTTCGAGGGCCGCAACTCCACGCACCAGATGAAGAAGCTGACGGCCGAGGACCTGGCCAACTTCCGCGACCGGCTCTACCTGCCGATCCCGGACGAGGCGCTGGACAAGACCCTGCCGCCCTACTACAAGCCCGCCGCCGACTCCGACGAGATGCAGTACATGCTCGAGCGGCGTCGTGCGCTGGGTGGGTCGATCCCCCGCCGCCGGCACACCGCCGCGCAGCTCAAGGCCCCCGACGACAAGGCCTTCGAGGTCGTCCGCCGGGGCTCGGGCAAGCAGGAGGTCGCCACCACGATGGCGTTCGTCCGGCTGCTCAAGGAGCTCATCAAGGACCCCGAGCTCGGCCCGCGCTTCGTACCGGTGATCCCCGACGAGGCCCGCACCTTCGGCCTGGACTCGCTGTTCCCGACGAAGAAGATCTACAACCCGCACGGCCAGAACTACACCTCGGTCGACCGCGAGCTGATGCTGGCCTACAAGGAGTCCACGACCGGGCAGATCCTGCACGAGGGGATCAACGAGGCCGGCTCGTCCGCGTCGTTCATCGCCGCCGGCACGTCGTACGCGACGCACGGCGAGGCCATGATCCCGATCTACATCTTCTACTCGATGTTCGGGTTCCAGCGCACCGCCGACGAGTTCTGGGCGGCCGCCGACCAGATGACCCGCGGCTTCCTGCTGGGCGCCACCGCGGGCCGCACGACGCTCAACGGCGAGGGGCTGCAGCACGAGGACGGCCACTCGCTGCTGCTGGCCGAGACCAACCCCGCCGTCGTGTCCTACGACCCCGCGTTCTCCTACGAGGTCGGGCACATCGTCAAGGACGCCCTGCGCCGCATGTACGGCGAGGACCCGGGCGCTCCGCTGGGTGGGGACCGCGACCCGAACGTCATGTACTACCTGACGATCTACAACGAGCCCTACGTGCAGCCGGCCGAGCCCGCGGACCTGGACGTCACCGGCCTGCTAGCCGGGATGTACCGCTACGCCGAGGGCCCGGCTGTGGAGGGCTCTGCCGACGGTGGCGAGGTCGCCGACGGCACCAAGGCACAGGTCCTCGCCTCCGGCGTCGCCGTGCCGTGGGCGCTGCGGGCGCAGGAGCTGCTGGCCGAGGACTGGAACGTCTCGGCCGACGTGTGGTCGGTGACCTCGTGGAACGAGCTGCGCCGCGAGGCCCTGGCGGCGGAGGAGTGGAACCTGCTCAACCCCGCCGAGGAGCCGAAGGTCCCCTACGTCACCCAGCAGCTGGCCGACGCCCCCGGGCCGGTCGTGGCGGTGTCGGACTGGATGAAGGCGGTCCCCGACCTGCTGTCGCCGTTCATGCCGCACGGGATGGTCTCCCTCGGCACCGACGGGTTCGGCCTGTCCGACACCCGCCCGGCGCTGCGGCGGCACTTCCGGGTCGACGCCGAGTCGATCGTCGTCCGCACGCTGGCCTCGCTGGCCAACCGCGGCGAGATCGAGCGCGACGTCGTCCGGCAGGCCGTGGACAAGTACCGCATCGGCGACGTCCAGGCCGCCCCGGAGGACACCAGCACCACCCCCGAGCAGCAGCCCGAGGCGTAGTCCCCCGCGGCGGCCAGCCACTGCCGTCCCGACGGTGATCAGGTGACCTGATCACCATCTGTCCCCCCGCGCCAGCGTTGGTGCGGGGGGACAGTCGTTGGTGCAGGGGGACGTCGGTTCGACGTCCGGCACGTACACGCACCGACGGACGCCGCGGCGGGAGCGGGCGTCCACAACGGCGGGCGCCGTCCACAGATCCGCGCGCACGGTCCTCGATGTGGTGGGCACGTCCGACGGTGCTTAGGTGCACACCTTCCTCGCCGACTCGATGCGCCGCCACGCCGACGTCTTCACGACGGCCGAGGCACTGGCCGTCGGCGTCGACCGCAACGCCATCGGCCCCCTCGTCCGCTCGGGAACCTGGCGGCGGGTTCGGTACGGCGTCTACACGACCGGCGAGGTGTGGCGCCGACACGAGGCCGGAGGGCGGACCCACCGGCTGGAGTGCGCTGCCGCGCTCCGCCGCCTCGACCGCCCCGATGTGGTCGTCAGCCACGACTCGGCCGCGCGCCTGCACCGACTCGTCCTCCCCCGGTCGGTCGACGCCGCGATACGACTGACCGATCCAGAGCACTTCCGCACCGGCCGTGGCTACCGCATCAGTCAGGCCTCGCTGCCCCCTGCGGACGTCGTCGTGCACGAGGGACTGCCTCTGACCACGGTCCCCCGGACACTGGCCGACGTCGGGCGGGAGTGGTCGTTCATCGACACCGTGGTCGCTGCCGACGACGCACTCGCCGACGGCCGGACGACGCCCGACGAACTGCGGGCGGCCTCCCTGGCGCAGACACACTGGACCGGCTGCGGCGACGCCGCACGTGCCTTCACGGCGGCACGGACCGGTGCGCACTCACCGCACGAGACGAGGACCCGCGTGGCCCTGCTCGCCGCCGGGCTGCCCGAACCCCTCCTGCAGCAGGCGGTCCTCGTCGACGGACAGCTCGTCGCCGTCCTGGACATGTACTGGCCCGAGCAGGGCGTGTTCGTGGAGTGCGACGGCATGGTCAAGTACGCCGACCCGTGGCGCGGTCGGACACCGGCCGAGGTGCTGTGGGAGGAGAAGCGCCGCCAGGACCGCCTGCTCGACCTGGACCTGCACGGTGTGCGGGTCGCACCGGAGGACCTCCGCACCGACTGGCACGGGAAGGTCGCGAGGCTGACCACGCTGCTGGACCGGGGGCAGCGCGTGGCCCCTCGCGTCCGGACCACCTTGTGGCACGGTGGGCTGCGGATGCCGCATCCAGCCGCCACCGCTTGATGCCGCCGTCCCCCTGCACCAATGGCTCGCCCCCTGCACCAACGCTGCTGCAGTGGGCCAGACGGTGATCAGGTGACCTGATCACCGTCCGGCGCTGCAGACCGTCAGCCCGCCAGGGCCTGGACCGCCATGAGGGCGTACATCGCGACGCCGGCGGGGAACGCGGCCTCGTCGAACACCACGAGGTTCGAGTGGTTGCCGGGCGCCGTGGCCGGGTCGAGCTCGGGCAGCCGGGCGCCGAGGAAGGCCATCGCGCCGGGCACCTGCTCGAGCACGTAGGAGAAGTCCTCCGCGCCCATCAGCGGCTGCGGCATGACCGCACTGGCGTCGGCGCCCAGCAGGACGGCGGCGGCCTCGGTCACCTGCGCGGCCACCTCGGCGTCGTTGACCGTGACCGGGTAGCCCTCGACCCGCACGAACTCCCCGCGCAGCTCGTGGGCGGCGGCGACGTGCTCGCCGACCCGCTGCACCGAGGCGACCATGTCGGCCCGCCGCTCGGGTGACAGGGTGCGGATGGTGCCGTGCACCAGCGCGGTCTCCGGGATGATGTTGTCGGTCCGGCCGGCCTCCAGGTGCCCGACGGTCACGACGGCGGGGTCGAAGACGTCGACGCGGCGGGTGACCATCGACTGCAGCGCCAGGATGATCTCCGCGGCCACCGGCACCGGGTCGGCGGACATGTGCGGGGTCGAGGCGTGCCCGCCGCGGCCGTGCACGGTGATCGTGAACTGGTCGGCCGAGGCCATCATCGAGCCGGGCCGCACGTTGATCGTGCCGGTCGGGAACATGGTCGAGATGTGCACCGCGAACGCGCCGCTGACGGGGGCCTCCGGGACGACGTCGAGCAGCCCCTCCTCGAGCATGAACCGGGCGCCGTGGTGGCCCTCCTCCCCCGGCTGGAACATGAACACGACCTGCCCGGCGAGGGTGTCCCGCCGCTCGGCGAGCAGCCGGGCCGCGCCCACGAGCATCGCGACGTGGGTGTCGTGGCCGCAGGCGTGCATGACGCCGGGGTTCTCGGAGCCGAAGTCCAGGCCGGTGTCCTCGGCCACGGGCAGCGCGTCCATGTCCCCACGCAGCAGGTAGGTGGGGCCGGGGCGCCCGCCGCGCAGCACACCGACCACCGACGTCGTGCTCGTGCCGGTGGTCACCTCGATCGGCAGGTCAGCCAGCGCTTCCAGGACCAGCGCCTGGGTGCGCGGCAGCTGCAGCCCGATCTCGGGCGTGCGGTGCAGGGCGCGGCGGAGCTCGACCGTGCGGTCGGCGTCGGCGCGTGCGGCGGCGAGCAGGTCAGCGGCTACGGATGCGTCGGCAGGCATGCCGCACAGTCTGTAGCAGCGCTCACGACCGCGGCGACCCGCTAACGTCCCCGGCATGTCCTGGGACGACAGCCGCCGATCGTTCACCGAGGCCGCGCACTGGTTCCTGCCCACGGTCGACCGGGTGGGCGAGCGGTGGGCGGAACCCGGCCTCGGCGAGTGGGACGTGCGCGCCCTCGTCGGCCACACCAGCCGGTCCTTCCTCACGGTGGAGAGCTACCTCGCCCGACCCGCCGCCGGCGTCGAGGTGGGCTCGCCGGCGGACTACTACGCGGCCACCCGCGCGATCGCGTCCTCCCCGGACGTCGCCGCGCGCGGGCGGGACGCCGGTGCCGCGCTGGGCGCCACGCCCGCCGCTGCCGTGCACGAGATCGCCGCACGGGTGCTCGCCCTGGTCGGCACCTGCGACGGCACCGAGCTCGTGACGACGATCGCCGGCGGCATGCGGCTGGCCGACTACCTGCCGACCCGGACGTTCGAGCTGGTGGTGCACACCCTCGACCTCGCCCGGGCACTTGGCGAGCCGCTCGACGTCCCCGCACTGCCGGCCGCCGAGGCGCTGTCCCTGGTGGTCGGGCTCGCGGTCACCGGCGGGCAGGCCGGAGAGCTCCTGCTGGCCGCGACCGGCCGGACGACGGGGTTCTCAGTCCTCTGACGCCCAGGCCGGTCGGGCGGCGTCCAGCTGCCAGACCAGCACCAGGTCCCCCTCGACCGGCTCCACCCCGACCAGGACGTCGTCGCCGCGGACGACCACCCGCAGCCCGTCCGGCACCCCGGCCCCTGCGGGTCCGAGCCAGAGCCGGGCGTCGGCGCGACCCAGATCGACCCAGCCGGTGGGCCGCAGCAGGACGTCGTGCGCCGGCTGCGCACCCGGGGCGGCCGCCCGCAGGTACGTCTGGACGACGTGCGCCCCGCCGGCGCCGGCCACCTCGTCGTGCTCCAGCCCCCGCCCGGCCCGCAGCACCGCGACGTCCCCCGGGCCCAGGACCGCCTCCCGCCCCCAGGCGTGCCGCAGCGAGCCGGTCAGCAGCACCGCGACCACGTCGACGTCGGCGTGCGCGTGGCGCCCGTAGCCGGCGTCGGCAGCCAGCCGGTCGTCGGCCATCCGCAGCAGCGGCCCCAGCGACCCGTCGTCCGGCGCGAGCAGCACCCGTGAGCTCATCCCGTCAGCCTGCCCGGCCAGGCGCGGGCCGCAAGCGCGACCAGCAGCGACCAGGCCACCCCGAGCGCCCAGCCGCCGACGACGTCGGACAGGAAGTGCACGCCCAGCCACATCCGGGTGCACCCCACGAGCAGGGCCAGCAGCACCCCGGCGAGCAGCGCCCGGCGGCGTCCGGCCGGCGCCAGCAGGGGCCAGGCGACCACCAGCGCGACGGTGACCAGCGTGGCGACGCCCGAGGCGTGGCCACTGGGGAAGCTGAGCGAGTCCAGCTCCGCCCCGCCCCCGGCGAACTGCGGGCGCGGCCGCCCGACCAGCTCCTTGAGCAGCGTGGTCAGCGGCCCCACCAGCGCGGTGGCGACCAGCACCCAGCCGGCGGTCCGGAGCGCGCGGCGCCGCACCAGCCAGACCAGCGTCGCCAGGACGACGACCCCCCGGAACGCCGAGGAGCCGGGTGCGGTGGCCACCTGCAGCACCGCCTCGTGCAGCCCGGACCGGTCGTCGCCGGCGTACAGGGCCCGGCTGACCGCCCGGTCCACCCGCAGCACCGGCCCGGACCCGGCCGCGACGGCCCAGCCGAGGAGGGCGAGCACCGTGACGCAGAGGGCGACGACCGCCGTCGGCCGACCCGGACGGGCGGTGTGCACGCACTCCACGATCCCCGACGGCCCGGCCCGTGACAGGCTCGGGGCATGGAAGCCGCCGGACGGACCGGGGAGAACGCGCCCTCGGAGGCGACGCTGCGCCGGCTCGAGCGCGCCTCGGGAGCCCTGGCGACGCAGGCCGTGGCCCGGATGGACGAGGAGCTGTCGTGGTTCCGGGCGATGCCGGCGTCCCAGCGCTCGTGGGTGACGCTGGTGGCCCAGGCCGGGATCGCCTCGCTGGTCGAGTGGTGCCGCAACCCCGGCCGGCCGCCCCGGCTCACCGGTGAGGTGTTCGGCGCCGCGCCCCGCGAGCTGATGCACGCCGTCCCGCTCAAGCGCTCGGTCGACCTGATCAAGGTCACCGTCGAGGTCGTCGAGGACCGGGTCGAGCAGGTCGCCGAGCCCGGGGACGCGGACCGGCTGCGGCTGACCGTGCTGCAGTTCAGCCGGGAGATCGCCTTCGCCGCCGCGCACGTCTACGCCAGCTTCGCCGAGAACCGCGGCGCCTGGGACGCCCGGCTGGAGGCGCTCGTCGTCGACGCCCTGGTGCGCGGCGACCGCTCCGAGGAGCTGCCCGGCCGGGCCGCGGCGCTGGGGTGGGCCGGGACCGAGCCGGTGTTCGTGCTGGTCGGCTCCGCGCCGCCGGACGGGCAGGACGCCCGCGCCGCCGTCCGCCGGGCCGCCCGGTCGCTGGGCTGCGAGGTGCTGGTCGGGGTGCACGCCGACGAGCTGGTCGTCGTCCTGGGCGGGGCCGCGGACCCGGCCGCGGTGACCAGCCGGGTCTGCCGGGAGTTCGGCGCGGGCCCGGTCGTGCGCGGGCCCCGGGTCGAGTCGCTGGCCCGCGCCGGGGAGTCCGCGACCGCCGCGCTGGCGGGGTTGCGCGCCGCGGCCGCCTGGCCAGACGCACCCCGGCCCGTGGAGGCCGAGGACCTGCTGCCCGAGCGCGCCCTGGACGGCGACCCGCTGGCCCGGGCCGCCCTGTCCGAGCGGGTCGCCTCACCGCTGCAGGACGCCGGCGGTGAGGTGCTCGAGACGGTGCGCACCGTGCTGGGCACCGGGGGCAACCTGGAGGCCAGCGCCCGCGCGCTGTTCGTGCACACCAACACCGTGCGCTACCGGCTCAAGCGCGCCGCCGAGCTCACCGGGTACTCCGCGACCGACCCCCGCGGGGCCTGGACGCTGCAGCTCGCCCTCGCCCTGGCCCAGCTCGAGGGCGACCGCTCGCTCTGGCACTGACCGCCGGAGTTGTGGCCTCACCCACCGACACGCGGCCCCGCGCCCGGTTGACCGGGCGCGGCTTGTAGGGATCCTCCAAAGATCCCCCCGTGTTGTTCGTGGGCGATGCCAGCCCGCGCGCGCCGTCGGACTGGCACGGTGAACAGGTGCTCGCCGTCCTCGCCCCCGGTCAGGGGGCCCAGAAGCCCGGGATGCTCACCGAGTGGCTCGACCTCCCGGGCGCCGAGTCCTTCTTCCGCTGGGCCGGAGCGATCGCCGACGCCGACCTCCTGGAGCTCGGCACCACCGGTGACGCCGAGGCCATCAAGGACACCGCGGTGACCCAGCCGCTGGTCGTCGCGATGAGCCTGTTCATCGCCCGCGAGCTGGGCGGCATGCCCGGCCCCGTCGTCCACTCGCCGCAGGCCGGCCGGGACGTCGTGATCACCGGCCACAGCGTCGGCGAGCTCACCGCGGCTGCGCTGGCCGGCGTGCTGTCGGTGGAGGCCGCGATCGCGCTGACCGCCGTCCGCGGCCGGGCCATGGCCCGTGCCTGCGCGCAGACCCCGACCGGCATGTCCGCCGTCCTGGGCGGTGACGCCGAGGAGGTGCTCGCCGCGATCGAGCGGCACGGGCTGGTGCCGGCCAACATGAACGGCGGCGGGCAGGTCGTCGCCGCCGGCTCCCTCGACGGGCTGGCCGCGCTCAAGGCCGACCCGCCCGCCAAGGCCCGGATCGTGCCGCTGTCGGTGGCCGGTGCGTTCCACACCTCCTACATGGCCCCGGCCCGCGAGGAGCTCGAGGCGCTGGTCGGTGGCCTGCGCCCGGCCGACCCCAGCCGGCTCCTGCTGTCCAACGCCGACGGCGCCGCGGTCACCAGCGGCGCCGAGGTCGTCTCCCGGCTGGTCAGCCAGGTCACGAGCCCGGTGCGCTTCGACGCGTGCCTGGCCACGCTGCGCGACCTGGGGGTCACCGCGGTGCTCGAGCTGCCCCCGGCCGGTGCGCTGGCCGGCCTGGCCAAGCGGGAGTGGAAGGGCGCCGGCATCGAGGTGCTGGCGCTGACCGGCCCGGCCGAGCTGGAGCGCGCCCGCGAGCTCATCGCCGCCGAGCGCGGCCGCGCCGAGGCCGAGCACTCCCCCGACTGGCGGGTGGTCGTCTCCCCCGCCCGCGGCACCGTCGTCCCGGCCGAGGTGCCCGAGGGCACCCACGTCCCGGCCGGCACCCCGCTGGGCCGCATCCGCAGCCGCCGCGAGGAGGTCGACGTCTCCGCCGGGTACGACGGCGTCCTGGCCGAGTGGCTCGTGCAAGACGGCGACCTCGTGGACGCCGGAGATCCGCTCGCCCGTCTCTACCCCCAGGAGTCCCGATGACCGCCATCACGCTGCGCAAGGGCGCGCCCGGCGCGCAGATCCTGGGCCTCGGGTCCTACCGGCCGCGCCGCCGGGTCACCAACGACGAGCTGTCCACGATGATGGACACCAACGACGAGTGGATCCAGAGCCGCGTCGGCATCGCCGAGCGCCGGTGGGCGTCGGAGGACGAGACGCTGGTGGAGATGGCCGTCGCCGCAGGCGGCAAGGCGCTGGCCGCCAGCGGTCTGGCCCCCGAGGACGTCGACCTGGTCATCGTGGCCAGCGCCAGCCTGACCGCCCCCATCCCGGGCATCGGCCCGCAGGTCGCCCACCGCCTCGGCATCCCCCGCCCCGGCGCCTTCGACCTCAACGCCGGGTGCGCCGGGTTCTGCTACTCCCTCGGCCTGGCCAGCGACGCCATCCGCAGCGGCGACGCCCGCAACGTGCTGGTGGTCGGGGTCGAGCGGCTCACCGACGTCACCGACCTCACCGACCGCACCACCGCGGTGATCTTCGCCGACGGTGCGGGCGCGGCCGTGGTCGGCGCCTCCGAGGAGCCCGGCATCGGCCCGGCCGTGTGGGGCAGCGACGGCGACCAGTACACCGCCATCGAGATCGCCGCGGGCCGCTCCACGATGACCATGGCCGGCCAGGCCGTCTACCGCTGGGCCACCACCAAGCTCACCGAGACCCTCGTCGCGGCGATGGACGCCGCCGGGGTCACCGCCGCCGACATCGACGTCTTCGCCCCGCACCAGGCCAACCTCCGCATCGTCGAGTCGATGGCCAAGAAGCTGGGCCTGCCCGAGAGCACCGTGATCGCCCGCGACATCGTGCAGTCGGGCAACACCTCGGCCGCCTCCATCCCGCTGGCGCTCACCGCGCTGCAGGAGTCGGGTGAGGCGGAGTCCGGCGACCTGGTGCTCGTGCTCGGGTACGGCGCCGGTCTCACCTTCGCCGGCCAGGTGCTCCGCCTGCCCTGAGACACTCCGACCTCGCCGGGACACCCGTCCCGGTCGACGGCGACAGCTCGTGAGGGCCGCCGCCACTTCGTGCACAGAGAGGACCCCCACGTGCCCAGCACTGCAGAGATCCAGGCCGGCCTCGGCGAGATCCTGGAGGAGGTGGCCGGTGTCACCCCCGCCGACGCCACCCCGGAGAAGTCCTTCACCGACGACCTGGACGTCGACTCGCTGTCCATGGTCGAGATCGCCACCGCGGTCGAGGACAAGTTCGGCGTCGCCATCCCCGACGACGAGCTCGCCAACATCAAGACCGTCGGCGACGCCATGTCCTACATCGAGAAGAACCAGGGCTGATGAAGGACCCCGTCGCCTCCCGGGACGCGCTCCGCACGCCCCGGGACCCTGCGACGGGGCCGATCCAGCACGTCCCCCGGCCGACCGGCCAGACAGTCCCAGGAAGGAACGTCCCATGAGCACGCCCACCGCCGACGTCGTCGTCACCGGGCTCGGCGCCACCACGCCCCTCGGTGGCGACGTGGCCTCCACCTGGGAGGCACTGCTGGCCGGCCGGTCCGGGGTCAGCCGGATCACCGACGACTGGGTCAAGGAGTTCCCGGCCCAGCTCGTCGCCCGGCTCGCCAGCGAGCCCGGCGAGACCCTCGACCGGGTGCGCATGCGCCGGCTCGACCGCAGCCAGCAGGTCGCGGTCGTCGCCGCCGAGGAGGCCTGGCGTGACGCCGCCGGCGCCGACTCCGGGGTCGCCCCCGAGCGGATCGCCGTCGTCTTCGGCACCGGTATCGGCGGTGCGCTGACCCTGCTGGACCAGGACGACATCCTGGAGGAGAAGGGCCCCAAGCGGGTCTCCCCCTTCACCATCCCGATGCTCATGCCCAACGGCCCTGCTGCCGCGGTCGGGCTGGCCGTCGGCGCGAAGGCCGGCGTGCACGCCCCCGTCAGCGCCTGCGCCTCCGGTGCGGAGGCCATCCGCTGGGGTCTGGACCTGCTGCGCCTGGGCCGGGCCGACATGGTCGTCGTCGGTGGCACCGAGGCGTGCGTGCACCCCCTCCCCATGGCCGGCTTCGCCGCGATGCGCGCCATGAGCACGCGCAACGACGATCCCGAGCACGCCTCGCGCCCCTTCGACAAGGGCCGCGACGGCTTCATCCTGGGCGAGGGCGCCGCTGCGCTCGTGCTCGAGCGCGCCGACGCCGCCCGGGCCCGGGGCGCGAAGGTCCACGCCGTCCTCGCCGGTGCCGCCGGCACCTCCGACGGCTACGACCTGGTCGCCCCGCACCCCGAGGGCGAGGGCGCTGCCCGCGCGATCGGTGCCGCCATCCGGGACGCCGGGCTGACCGCGGCCGACATCGGCCACGTCAACGCCCACGCCACCTCCACCCCGCTCGGTGACACCGCCGAGGCGACGGCCATCCACGACGCGATCGGCGACCACACCCTCGTCACCGCCACGAAGAGCCAGACCGGCCACCTGCTGGGCGCCGCCGGTGCGCTGGAGTCGGTGTTCGCGATCCTCGCGCTGCGCGACCAGCTCGTGCCCGCGACGGCGAACCTCGACGACCTCGACGACAACCCGGCCGTGCAGGCGCTGGACATCGTCCGGGGCGAGGCCCGCAAGGCCACCTTCGACGCGGTCCTCAACGACTCGTTCGGCTTCGGCGGCCACAACATGGCCGTGGTCTTCACCAAGGCCTAGCGGCCCCTGCCCTCACCAGTTCGCGGCGGGCCCCGTGGGCCGGCCGCGCTCCACTCCCGCTCCGAGGAGCTGCTCATGACCACCGTGCACGCCGAACCGCCCGCCGCGACCGTCGACCCGCGGGACCCCGAGCACCGGCTCGGGCAGTTCTTCGACCCAGGCTCGCTGCAGCTGCTGGCGGCCCGGGACACCTCCGGGGTCCTGGCCGCCCGCGGCACCGTGGCCGGCTCGCCGGCGATCGCCTACTGCACCGACGCCACCATCATGGGCGGGGCGATGGGCCTCGACGGCTGCCGGCACATCGTCGACGCCATCGACGCGGCGCTGCGCGAGCGGGTGCCGGTCGTGGGCATCTGGCACTCCGGCGGTGCCCGGCTGGCCGAGGGCGTCGTCGCCCTGCACGCGGTCGGTGAGGTGTTCGCCGCGATGGTGCGCGCCTCGGGCCGCATCCCGCAGATCTCCGTCGTCCTGGGTGCGGCCGCCGGTGGTGCGGCCTACGGCCCGGCGCTGACCGACCTGGTGATCATGAGCCCGGCGGGGCGGGTCTTCGTCACCGGCCCGGACGTCGTCCGCTCGGTCACCGGCGAGAACGTCGACCAGGAGCAGCTCGGCGGTCCCGACACCCACGGCCGCCGCTCCGGCGTCGTCCACGTGGTGACCGAGAGCGAGGCGGAGGCGCTGGAGACGGCCCGGACGGCGGTCGACCTGCTCGCCGCCCAGGGCAGCTTCTCCCCCGCCGAGGGCGAGCCGGCCGTCGACCTGATGAGCCTGCTGCCCGAGCAGCGCAACCGCGCCTACGACGTCAAGCCGCTGGTCGCCCAGCTGCTCGACGGCCCCGGCCTGGAGCTGCACCCCCGCTTCGCGCCCAACGTCGTCACCACGCTGGGCCGGCTCGCCGGGCGCACCGTGGGCGTGGTGGCCAACAACCCGCTGCGGCTGGGCGGCTGCCTGGACTCCGCCTCGGCGGAGAAGGCGGCCCGGTTCGTGCGGATGTGCGACGCCTTCGGCGTGCCGCTGGTCGTGCTGGTCGACGTCCCCGGCTACCTGCCCGGCGTGGGCCAGGAGTGGGACGGCGTCGTGCGGCGCGGTGCGAAGCTGCTGCACGCCTTCGCCGAGGCGGTGGTGCCGCGGGTGACGCTGGTGACCCGCAAGTCCTACGGCGGCGCCTACATAGCGATGAACGCCCGCTCGCTCGGTGCGACCGCGGTGTTCGCCTGGCCCGGTGCCGAGGTGGCCGTGATGGGCGCCAAGGCCGCAGTCGGGATCCTGCACCGCAAGAAGCTGGCCGCGGCGCAGCCCGGTGAGCGCGAGGCGCTGCACGCGCAGCTGGCCGCCGAGCACGAGCGGATCGCCGGCGGGGTCAACCGGGCGATGGAGATCGGGGTCGTCGACGAGGTGATCGAGCCGTCGGAGACCAAGCGCCGGCTGGTGGCCGCGCTGGCCGAGGCGCCGTCCGGGCGCGGGGCCCACGGCAACATCCCGCTGTGACCCCCGCCGGGATCAGCTGAGCTGATCGTCGGTGCTCCTGGCTCACCGTGTGCGCTGAGCCAGGAGCACCGACGGTGAGCCAGGACGACGCCGGCGGTGCTGCACGCGACGCGGCCCGGCTCCTCTGCGGAAGGGGCCGGGCCGCTGTCCGTGGTGCTCCTGCCGGTCCGCCACGGCAGCACGTGGCGTCCGGCCCTGCCTCCGGGTCCGGCGGTAGGCCCTAGACGACCTGGTGCAGCCAGGTGACGGGGGCGGCGTCGCCGGCGTGGCGGTAGGCCTCGAGGTCCTCGTCCCAGGCGGCGCCCAGGAGCAGGTCCACGCCGTGCCGGAAGGCCTCGACCGAGGAGGCGGTGGCGGCCAGGTGCCGCAGCTGCTGCTCGCTGATGACGAGGTCGCCGTTGGCGCTCACCGGAGAGCGGTGCACGCCGCGGCCGGGCACGTAGGACATGCGCTCGCCGTCGTTGCCGTGGCTGGCCTCCTCGGTCACCTCGAAGCGCAGCATCGGCCACTGCTTGAGGGCAGCGACCAGCTTCGCCCCAGTGCCGGGGACGCCCGTCCAGGCGACCTCGGCACGGTAGGCACCGCGCGCCATGGGCTGGTCGGCCCATGACAGGGAGACCGGCGCGCCGACGACGCGCTCGAGCGCCCACTCGACATGCTGGCAGAGCGCCTTCGGGCACGAGTGCACGAAGACAACACCCTGGGTTGACCGTCGCTGCACGGCGCACCTCCATCTGCTCGACTGACTCCGTCTTCCCCAACGGACCTGTCGTGCGGTGGACTGCTCTCGTACGTCGGCGGCTCTCAGAGCGACCGCTTCAGAGTTTGCCGGATCATGACCCCGTCGCGCCAGCCCGAGTTGCTGTGGGTGAGACGTCTGGGACGCGAGTGGTCCAGCGGGGCGCGCATCAGCGCAGCTCAGCGACGATCTTGTGGCGACACGTGGACGATCACGCCCCAGATCGTCCAGCTGTCGCCGACGGTCGCGCGGGCGCTTCACGGTGCCGTGCTCCAGGACGGCCGGTGAGCGGTGTCCGGATGGCACGGTCTTGTCGCTCGGTAGGCTGCCCGGGTCGCCGGCGCAGGTCAGCGGCGCGGGGGCGGTAGCTCAGCCGGTCAGAGCATGGGACTCATAATCCCTGGGTCGTGGGTTCGAGCCCCACCCGCCCCACACCGCTGGTGTGGTCCCTGTGTGCGTCGGACGGCTGGCGCCCGCCGAGGTGAGGCGGTCCCGGGACGTCGACATCGACGAGGTGCGATCCTGCGCGACATGACCGACGTGATCAACGACCTCGCGGCTGAAGCCGCAGCCGCCTTCGACGGCGGGGTCGCGTACACCTATGCCGCCCAGGACGCCCTGACCGCGCGCATCCTCGTCGTGGAGGAGGGCGGACTCGCCTTCCCCCGGGGGAACGACATCGGGGGACCGGACGACGTCAGCGCCGGCACGTGGAGCGGCATCCTCGAGGGGGCCGGCTTCGAGCCGGGGATGTACTCCTGGTGGAACGCCATCCCCTGTGGCCTGGACCGGCAGCCCACCGCGGACGACAAGGCGCGGGGACGCAAGTACCTGACCCGCGTCATCGCCCTCCACCCCGACCTCGAGGTCGTCCTGGCGATCGGGACCGTCGCGCACCAGGTCGTCGACGCTGCCGGCCCCCGCGCCAGGGTGCTGAAGACGCGCAGTCCAATGCGGGCCAACGCCGCCCGGCGGGAGGAGATCCGCGCGATGTTCGAGCGCGCCCGGCTGGACGCCTACCCGGTGGGGCTCCACCGGGACGAGTGACGGTCGTCGACGACGACGGCACGGCCGCGGCCGGGACGACGGACCCGCGACGAGGACCCGGCCGTCGTCCTGCGCGTCGTCGACCCGGACGGGCGAGCAGCGCGGAGCCGCCGTCCGACCGGAGGTGACCGGGCCGCCGTCGTTCTACAGTCCGGGCATGGCTGACAAGAACCGTGTCCCTCGTCCGCTCGGGTGGTGCAGCGCCTGCCTGGCCGACGACCAGCGGGAGCACCCGGCCGTGACGTCGCACCAGGGCACGTCGCTGTGCCGGGAGCACAACGCCGCGGCCCACCGCGAGCAGCAGGCCTCCCTGCGGCTGGGCGACCTGGCCGCCCAGGCCCAGACGCAGGCCGAGGCCGCCGTCGAGGAGGCTCGCAAGATCCTGGCGCGCGCCTGGCACCTCCGCGACCAGCGCTGACCCGGCGGCCCAGCACGCCGGCGCCGTCCGACCGAGGATGAGCCCGTGCCCTTCGACACCACCGTCAGCTACCCCGCCTCCCCCGACGCCGTGCTCGCCGTCCTCACCGACGAGCAGTTCCTCCGTGACCGCGCGGCGGCGCTGAACGCCCAGGTGCAGGAGGTGACGGTCACCGGGCCGGCCAGCACGGTCCGGCTCTCGGCACCCACCGCCGGCATCCCGCCGGTGTTCGCCCGCTTCGTCGGCTCCGCGGTCGGCGTCACCGAGCGCTCGGCCTGGGCCCCCGACGGCGAGGGCGGCCACCGCTCGCCGCTCGACGTGCAGTCGGAGGTCTTCGGCCGCGAGGTGCGGGTCACCGGTGAGCGGCGGCTGCGCCCCGAGGCCGGCGGCACCCGGTCGACGGTCACCGGCGACGTGCGGGTCGACGCCCCGCTGGTCGGCAGGCAGGCGGAGAACGCCGTCCGCGAGCTGATGACCGTGGTGCTCCGCAAGGAGGACGAGCTGCTCCGCGCCCGGCTGGGCTGACCGGACCGTCGGTGGGCCGCGCGAGGATGGGGGGCATGGTCGCCTTCTTCCTCCCGCGGGCCAGCGACGACGAGCAGGCCGAACGGCTCTACGACGCCCTTGCCGAGTTCGCCGGTTGCGAGCCGGCCCCGGCCGGGGCGCGGGTCGCGTCGATCGCCTTCGACCAGGACGGCGCCCAGTGGGTCGCCGCCGTGGGCGAGCCGCTGACCGGACGCCGGACCTCTTCCCGGCTGCGCCGGGGCGAGCTGCTGGAGCACACCGAGGAGCTGGGCTCCCCCAGCCGGGTGCTGGCGATCTACCCGGGCACGCCGTTCGTGGTGGTCACCGACGCCGCGCCGATCACCCCGGCCGCCTCGGAGTGGGCCAACCCGTTCACCGTCACGCCCAGCGCGGTGACCCTCTTCGACCGGTGAGTCAGCGGCCCTGGCGCTGCCGGTAGCGGGCGGCCCGCTTCTCCGCCGCCGCGCGCCGCCGCTGCGACTCCGCCGCGGTCCGGCCCACCGCGGCCTGGTCGCGGACCGCCTGGGCGGTGCCCGGCAGGAAGCCGGCCTTCTTCACCCGGTTCTCGGTCGTCTCGGGCATGTAGGCGAAGGAGAAGATCAGCCCGAGCAGCAGCCCGCCGAGCGCGGTCATGCCGCGGATCCAGAACGGCCCGGGCACCAGGACGAGCACCAGCACGATCGGCACCGACATCTGCACCAGCGCCCGCGCCAGGTGCCGCTGGCCCCAGGTGGCGGTCGTCGTGTCGTGCAGCACCCAGGCGCGGTGCCGCTCGGGCAGGCCCGCCCCCATGGCGTAGCCGAGCCAGCGCAGCGGCCCGGGGCGGTGCAGCTGCGTCCCGTCGTCGGCGGACCAGGAGTCGTCAGGCACCCACCCTGTGTACCGCAGCGCGGCGTGAGGCGGGTGAGGCGGACGGGTCCCGAAAGGTCGCCGCAGGCCCTCCCCGGCAGCGCCGGAGGGGAGGACCATCGACGCATGCTCGCTCTCGTGGTGGACGACGTCGTCCCCTTCGAGGACTGGGCGGCCGCCGCCCGCGCCTCGCTGGGGTTCCTGCACCGCACCGTCGGTCTGGACGCCTGGATGGTGACCCGGGTCCAGCCGCCCCACCAGCACGTACTGCTCTCCCATCCCCGGGAGTCCGTCCCCTGCGGCACCTCGGTCCCCTGGACGCAGTCCTTCTGCCACTCGATGGTCAACGGCTCCGGCCCGCGGGTGGCCACCGTCGCCGCCGCCGTCCCGGCCTACCAGGACCTGGTGGCCCTGCACGGCGAACGGGTGGCCGCCTACGTGGGTGTCCCGCTGGTCACCCGCTCCGCTGCGCTGTTCGGCACCCTGTGCGGGGTCTCGACCCGAGCCCAGCCGCGCTCGCTCGCCCGGCACCTCCCGCTGGTGGAGATGAGCGCCCGGATGCTCAGCACCCTGCTGCCCGCCGACGCCTGAGCGTGCTCAGCGGGCGACCAGGTCGCGGGCGTCGATCCGCCCGCGGCCCACGTAGTACAGCGTCGTCCCGTCGCCGATCGGGGTGTCCCAGGGCGGGCTGACCGCGAGCCCGTCGGCGGTGCGGACGGCGAGCACGGTGGCCCCGAACCGCCGTCCCAGGTGGGTCTGGCAGTCGCCGAAGGCGGTGAACCCGTGCCCGGCCGGCAGCCGCAGCGAGTAGGTGTTGCCGTGCCCGCCGGCGCTCATCAGGTCGCTGTAGACCTCGGTGATGCCCGGGTCCAGCGCCTCCTCGGTGATCAGCGTGGGCATGTGCCACTGCACGCAGGCGATCCCCGGGTTGACGTAGCGCAGGTTGTCGCGCCGGCCGAGGTCGCGCAGCGCCGCGACGGTGTGCACGCCGGGATTGGCGTGCTCCACGGCGACGGCGATGGCCAGGGTCTCGTTGTCGTCGCGCCCGTCGACGATCACCGTGCGGGCCCGGTGGACGCAGGCCCGGGTCATCACGTCGGCGAGGGTGAGGTCGCCGCGGACGAAGGACACCACCGGGTCCTCCGGGACCGGGTTCTCCCCCACCTCGTCCCACGCGCACAGCGCGATCGGGGTGGCGTTCTCCGCGTGCAGCTCGGCGAGCATCCGCTCGGTCCGGCCGGGCGTGTACCCCAGGACGACGACGTGCTCGCTGAGCTCCAGTGCTCCCACACCCTTCCGGCGCTTGCCGCGGGCCGACTGCAGGTAGTCGGCGAGCCGCGAGAACAGCAGGGTCAGCGTGACGATCCCGCCGACGATGACGTACGTGCCCACCAGCCGGCCGGCCCCCGACTCCGGGAAGAAGTCGCCGTAGCCGACGGTGGCGGCCGTGACGACGAAGTACCACCAGTAGTTGCCCGGTGCGGCGATCTCGCTGTCGGCCGGCTCCACCAGCGCCATCGCCAGCCAGCTGCTGAGGAACACCAGCACGATCACGGCCAGCGGCAACCGCCAGCCGTGCAGCCGGCTGCCCAGCAGGCGGGTCAGCCGGGAGATGAGGAGGAACACGGATCTCCCGCCGGGATCGGACGCTGCGCGCAACCTACCGTCCGGGCACAGGGCGTTTGGCCAGGTCGCGCGCGGAGCACCCACGTGATCATGACGTCCGGGCCCGCAGAGGGCGAGCGGCTCGTCGGCGGGCGCTACCTGCTGGGCGCCGAGCTCGGCCGCGGCGGCATGGGCGTGGTCTGGCAGGCCACCGACCAGGTGCTGCAGCGCGAGGTCGCGCTCAAGGAGATCACCTACCCGGTGCACCTGACCGACGACGAGCGCGCCGTGCTGCGCGAGCGCACCCTGCGCGAGGCCCGGGCCGCCGCCCGGCTGGACGACCCGCACGTGGTCACCGTCCACGACGTCGTCGAGGAGGACGGCCGGCCCTGGCTGGTCATGGAGCACGTGCGCTCCCGCAGCCTCCAGCAGGTCCTGGAGGACGACGGGCCGCTGAGCCCGTCCGCCGTCGCCCGGATCGGGCTGGACGTGCTGGCGGCGATCGAGGTCGCGCACGCCGCGGGCATCGTGCACCGCGACGTGAAGCCGGGCAACGTGCTGGTGGACGACGCCGGCCACGCCTGCCTCACCGACTTCGGCATCGCCACCTCCACCGACGACTCCTCGATCACCGCGCAGGGGGCGGTGCTGGGCTCGCCGTCCTACATGGCGCCGGAGCGTGCCCGCGGCGAGCAGTCCACCCCTGCGATCGACCTGTGGTCGCTGGGCGCGACGCTCTACACCGCCGTCGAGGGCCGCACGCCCTTCGACCGCGGCGCCCCGATGGCGACGCTGCTGGCGGTGGTCGACGAGGAGCCGGCGCCGGTGCGTGCCGCCGGCTCGCTGGGCCCGGTGCTGACCGGGCTGCTGACCAAGGACCCCGGCGCCCGGATGACGGCGGCCGAGGCCCGGCGCGCGCTGGAGCAGGTCGCCGCTGGAGTAGACCCCGAGCCGGCCGGACGGCGCACGCCCGTGTCCGGCGGCGCCGAGGAGGCGGCGCGCGGCGGACAGGTCGAGCGCTTCGACCTGGCCGACCTGCTGGCGCTGGCCTCCTCGTCCAAGGCCGTGATGAGCACGGTGGTCCGCGGCGCCCGCGACCAGGCCAAGGAGGCCGCCGACCGACGGCGCGCCGACGCGGCGGCGGCGCCGACCCGCACCCGGCGCGAGCGGCGACAGGCGGTCAAGCAGCGCCGGTTGCGGTTCAAGCGGCGCTGGGTCGTCGTCCCCACGGTGCTGCTGGTCCTGCTCGTGCTGCTCGTCCTGGGGGCGCTGGCGCTGCTGGTCACCGGGGTGGTCGAGCTGTCCTGACCCGGCGACGACTGCCCCGGTGGGCGGGCGGGTAGGCCGCTGGCATGGAGAGCCGTGACCTGCTGCTGACCGCGTTCGACAACGTCGAGGAGGTCGTCCGGAGGTCGGTCGACGGGATCGACCCAGCGCTGTTGAACGAGCGCCTGGACCCCGACGCCAACACGATCGCCTGGCTGGTCTGGCACCTGACCCGGGTGCAGGACGACCACGTGGCCGAGGTCGCCGGGACAGAGCAGGCGTACACGGCCGACGGCTGGGCGGACCGGTTCGGGCTGCCGTTCGAGCCCGGCGCGATCGGCTACGGCTTCAGCAGCGCCGACGTCGCGGCCACCGTCGTCACCGACCCGCAGCTGCTGGTCGAGTACCACGCCGAGGTGCACCGGCGGACCGCCGCGTTCCTGCGCACGCTGTCGGCGGAGGACCTCGACCGGGTCGTCGACGAGCGCTGGGACCCGCCGGTGACCCTGGGCGTCCGGCTGCTCAGCGTGATCGGCGACGACCTGCAGCACGCCGGTCAGGCCGCGATCGTGCGCGGGGTCCTCGAGCGGCGCTGAGCGCGCCGGGGGGCGGACGCCGGAGCCGCTCTAGCCGGGCCGCCAGAGGTGGGCGGGGGCGTGCGGCATCGCGACCGCCACGGCGGCCGCGATGCTGTGCACCCCGAGCCGCTCGCGCACGTGCTCCATGTGCTTGCGCACCGTGCCGACGGAGATGACCAGCTGCTCGGCGATGGCGGCGTAGGACAGCCCGTTCGCCGCCAGCGCCAGCAGCTCCCACTCGCGCGGGGTGAGCGCGGGGACGCCGGCCCGGCGCCGTTCGGCGTCCAGCCAGATCTCCTGGAGGTGCGGGCGGAGCAGCGTCGCGATCTGCCGGTCCCGCTCGGAGAAGGAGCCGGAGTGCCGCATGAGGACGACCCGCCGGGCCTCCCCCGGCGCGGCCGGCAGCGACATGATCATCGCAGCGCGCAGCTCCGGGAGGACCTCGCAGATGGGGTCGGCCAGCCGGTCCCGTTCGGTCGCGAGGAAGTCGCCGGTGTCGACCACCCGGCGGAGGTCCCCGGACCGCTGCGGCCACGAGCACGGCCCGTGCCACCAGTACTGCCAGAAGGGGTCCTCCGGGGCCGAGGGCGCCGGGCCCGCAGGGTCGATCCGCCGCGGCCCCGGCTCGACCGAGTGGATGAGCAGCGTCCGGCTGGCCCGCAGCTCGTGGTGCTGGTAGTTGACCTCGAGGTCACAGGGCACCAGCCGCTGGAGGCCCTCCAGCAGCGCCCAGGGCATCGCCGGCCCGGGCTCGTCCTCGTGCGCCTCGTCCAGCACGCGCACCAGGGCGTCGACGTCCGCGGCGTACAGCTCGCTGGTGCTCACGACACCCCCCCCGGCGGAGGACCCGGTGTCCTCACGCTAGGCCGGTGCGAGGCGCAGCGGAATACGCCCGAGAGCGGATACCGCGGGGACACCGGGGAGCGTCAGCCTGGACGTGCCCCGGTCATCCCGCCGGCGCACCTGATCCACCCACCCGGGCCGCCCCGCGGCCGAGAGGACCTCTCATGTCCGCGATCGCACACCTGCCTGGTCCCGCCTGGGCAGCCGCCCACCGCACCGCCGTCCTGGTGCTGGCGATGGTCCTGCTGACGGCCACCGTCCTGCTGGCGGTCGTCCTGCTGACCGGGGACACCACGGCCGCGGTACCTCCCGCCGCCCGGACCTTCCCCGACCTGCCCGCCTACGAGGACACCTGTCCGAACGCACGCGTCGGGGCGGCCTGCTGAGCGCCGGGAGCGCCGATCAGGACGCGGGTACGGCCAGCCGGCGGCACTCGGCACAGGTGGAACGGCCGGCACTCATCCGGTCCCACTGCTGGGAGCCCCAGACCTGCACGATCGCGCCGCACACGGCGAGCTCCACCTCCCCGTCCAGCTCGTCGGTGGGGCGGTGCGCCTCCACGGCGTGCCAGGACATGGGCTGGTCGACGGGCTGGGCCCAGTAACGCCGGTCCGGCCTCGCGAAGCCCACGGCGTACGTCAGCCGCTGCACTGTGGTCACGAGAGAGCCTGTGCCCTGGGACACGTCATCTCAATCATCTGCTGCACGATGCATCGTGCACCGCCGATCAGCGGTCGGCGTCCTCCGCCAGCTCGGCGAGCGCCAGCCGCAGCGCCGCGACCCGGTCCTCCCCCAGCGACCGGGCGAGCGCGGACTCCCGCGCCTCGACCAGCGCCTCCCACCGGGCCAGCCGGGTGCGGCCCGGCCCGGACAGGTGGACGACGACCCGCCGGCCGTCCTCGGGGTCGGGCAGCCGGTAGACCAGCGCCGCGTCGACCAGCCCGTCGACGACCCGGGTCGCGGTGGGCCCGGGCAGCTGCAGCCGGGCGACCAGCTGGCCCATCGTGGACCCGGGCGCGGTGGCCAGGGCACGCAGCACGCGGTAGCCCTCCAGCGTCCCGCCGTCCTCGGTCAGCACGGCGGACACGGCCCGCTCGACCTGGCGGGAGGTGGCGGTGAGCAGCTCGACGAGGTCCGGGCGGGTGGTCGTCACGGCTTCGACGTCCCGCCCCGGCATGCGGCTGACCATACTCAGCGACGTGCCCGGCACACCGTCTCCGCTGCGGGACCCGTGGGACGTCCTCGTCTCCGGCCCCGCGCCCGACGTCGTCCGGATCGGGCTGGCGGTGCCGCTGAGCGGGCCGCTGGCGCTGACCGCCCCGTCGGCGCTGGACCTCGCGTCCCTGGCCGCCGACGAGTGCACCCGGGCCGGCGGGGTCTCCGGACGGCGGGTCGAGCTGGTGCCGGTGGACTCCGGCCGGGCACCGGAGGTCGTCACCGCCGAGGCCGTCGCGCTCCGGGAGGCCGGCGTCTTCGAGAGCCTGGTCGGCTTCCACACCAGCGACGTGCACCGCGCCCTGGCACGGGCGTGGGCCGGCCGGGGCAGCTACGTGTTCACCCCGCCGCACGAGGGCGGTCGCGGCGTCGGCGGCGTCCACCGCACCGGGCACGGGCCGGGCGACCAGCACGCCGCGGCGCTGGGCTGGCTGGTCCGGCACCGCCGCGCCCGCCGGTGGGTGCTGCTGGGGACCGACTACGTGTGGCCGCGCGCGGTGCACCGAGCCGCCCGGACGACGCTGGCCGGGCTGGGCGCGCAGGTCGTCGGCGAGGCACTGGTGCCCTTCGGGCCCGGCGACCCCGGCCCGCTGCTGGACCTGGTGGTGCGCACCCGGGCCGACGCGGTGCTGCTCAGCCTGGTCGGCCGCGACCTGGTGCGCTTCCACCGCGAGTTCGCCCGCGCGGGCCTGGACCGCCGGGTGGTGCGGCTGTCCGGCGCCCTGGAGGAGAACGGCCTCTATGCACTCGGTGGGGACGCCACCGGGGAGCTGTACGCCACGATGCCGTCGTTCGCAGCCGGGTCGGCGTCGGCCGACGAGCACCAGCTGGCCCTGCAGGAGCGGCACGCCGAGCGCGTGGGGGCGGCCGCGCCGGTGGTGTGTGCCTATGCCCGCGGTCTCTACGACGGCGTGCGACTGGCCTGCTCGCTGCTCGCCGACGGGAACCGGTCCGCCGTCCCCGCTCCCCCGCCGCCCCGGCTGGCCCGGGCCGACGGGCTCAGCTTCGAGCAGCTGCCCACCGGCTGAACTTCTGTGCGGATTCGTTTCCATCCGGAAACAAATCGGCACTACGGTCCTCCCGTCCGGCCGAGGGCCGGCTGAGGAGAGGACCCGCCGTGAACGACCCACGCACCACCCACAGTGCTGCCCACGCAGCACCGGCGACAGCCACCGGCACCGACGGTGTCGAGGCGTTCGGCTACCAGCAGGAGCTCAAGCGCTCGCTGAGCTTCACCGACCTGCTGGTCTACGGCCTGGTCTTCATGGTGCCGATCGCGCCGTTCGGCATCTTCGGCAGCGTCTTCTCCGGCTCCGGCGGCATGATCGCGCTGGCCTACGCCATCGGCGCCCTGGCCATGGCGTTCACCGCGTCGTCCTACGCGCAGATGTCGCGGGCCTTCCCGATGGCCGGCTCGGTCTACACCTACGCCGGCCGTGGCATCGCCCAGCCGGTCGGCTTCCTGGCCGGCTGGATGATCCTGCTCGACTACGTGCTGATCCCCGGCCTGCTCTACCTGATCGCCTCGGTCGCCATGAACGCGATCCTCACCGGCATCCCGGTGTGGGTCTGGGTGGTCGGCTTCGTCGTGCTGAACACCGTCGTGAACTACCTCGGCATCGAGTTCACCGCGAAGATCAACAAGATCATGCTGATCGGCGAGCTGATCGTGCTCGCCGTCTTCGTGGTCATCGGCCTGCTCGCCCTGGCGGCCGGCAACGGCAACGGCAGTGACGTGTTCTCGCCGATCTACGACAGTGACACCTTCTCCGTCAGCCTGGTCTTCGGCGCCGTCTCCATCGCCGTGCTGAGCTTCCTGGGCTTCGACGGCATCTCCACCCTGGCCGAGGAGAACAGCGAGTCCGCACGCTCGATCGGCAAGTCGATGATCGCCGCGCTCGCGCTGGCCGGGACGTTGTTCATCGTGCAGACCTGGATCGCCGCGCTGCTGGTGCCGGACCCGGAGACCCTGATCGCCGAGGGTGACGCCGGGGGCACCGCCTTCTACGACGCCGCCGAGGCCGCGAGCGGGCACTGGCTCTACATCGTCACCGCCGTGGCCACCGCGATCGCCTGGGGCTTCGCCAACTCCCTGGTCGCCCAGGCGGCCACCTCGCGGCTGCTGTTCGCCATGGCCCGCGACCGGCAGCTGCCCGGCTTCCTGCGCAAGGTGCACCCGACCCGCCGCGTGCCGGTCAACGCCACGTTCCTGGTCGCCGGGGTCAGCCTGGCGCTGGGCCTGTACATGACCACCAAGGACGACTACGGCATCGGGACGCTGTCCACGCTGGTGAACTTCGGCGCCCTGTCGGCCTTCCTCGTCCTGCACGTGTCGGTCGTCGTCCACTTCGTGCTGCGCGAGGGCAGCCGGGACTGGTGGCGCCACCTCGTCGTCCCGGTCATCGGGTTCGCGATCCTGGTGGCCGTCGTGGTCAACGCCGACGTCGCGGCCCAGCGGCTGGGCTTCGTGTGGTTCGGCATCGGTGCCCTGGTGCTGGTCTTCCTGGTGACCACCGGACGCAAGCCGGTGCTGGCGGAGGAGAAGTGACCCTGGAGGTCGTCTCCCTCGACCCGACCCCCGACCAGCTGCGCTACACCTTCGGCGGCGGCGGCGAGCCACTGCTGCGGGTGCAGCCGGGGACGGTGGTCGAGCTGACCACCGAGGACTGCTTCGGCGGCCGGGTCCGGACGGTCGAGGACCTGCCCACCCGGGTCTGCGAGTTCCCCTACCTCAACCCGGTCACCGGGCCGGTGCACGTCGAGGGCGCCGAGCCCGGCGACACCCTCGCGGTGCACGTCATCGACATCGCCCCGGCCCGGGACTGGGCGGTGTCGACGACGTTCCCGCACTTCGGGGCGCTGACGGCCACCCATGAGACGGCGATGTTGCACGACCCGCTGGAGGAGGTCGTCTGGGTCTACGAGGTCGACCGGGAGGCGGGCACCTGCCTGTTCCGGCCGCGTCGTGGTGGCCCGGAGGTGGAGCTGCCGCTGGACTGCATGCACGGCACGCTCGGGGTCGCGCCGGCCGCCGGCCAGGTGTTCATGTCGATCACCCCGGCGGCGCACGGCGGCAACATGGACACCCCCGAGCTGCGCGCCGGGACGACGGTCTACCTGGGCGTCAACGTGCCCGGGGCGCAGCTGTCGCTCGGGGACGGGCACTGCCGGCAGGGCGAGGGCGAGGTGTGCGGCACCGCCGTCGAGGCGGCGATGCGCACGGTCGTGGTCGTCGACCTCATCAAGGGCGGGGCACCGGCCTGGCCGCGGCTGGAGAACGACGAGTTCCTCATGTCCACCGGTTCGGTCCGGCCACTGGAGGACGCCTACCGGGTCAGCCAGCGGGACCTCGTCGGCTGGGCGGCCGAGCTGGCCGGCTGGGACGTCCTGGACGCCTACCAGCTGGTCAGCCAGGCCGGGCTCGCGCCGGTGGGCAACGTCGTCGACACCAACTACACGATGGTGGCCAAGCTGCCCAAGCGGTTCCTGCCCGGTGCGGCCGCGTTCGACGGCGTGCACGCCCGGCTGCGGGAGACCGGCGCGGCCTATCTGTCCCAGCGCTGACCGGTCGCCGGACCCCTCCCGCGCGGCGGGGTCCGGCGGCGGTCGGTCAGTGCAGCTGGTGCACCACGGCGTGGCCCTTCCCGCGGCTCATCAGCCACCGGTCCACCGGCACCGTGAGCACGAACGCCACGGCCAGGGCACCGGCCAGGGACAGCCAGAAGAGCGCGCTGCCCAGACCTGCGTCCATCGCACCCGGGACGGCGAGCAGCACCGCGTTGTCGACGAGCTCCATCACGGCGATGGACACGGTGTCGGCGGCCAGCGCGACGCCGAACGCCGCCCGCAGGACCAGCCCGCTGCGCAGGACACCGCGCATCGTGAAGGCGTAGCCGAAGACGAACGCCAGCGCGACCGCCAGGACGACGGTGCCGGCGGCGGGCAGGCCCACCGCCGTCCCGATGGCCATGCCGAGCACCTCGCCGACGGCGCAGCCGGTGAGGCAGTGCAGGGTCGCCTGGACAGCCATCGACCAGCTGACCGACGGGGTCGAGCCGTGGGCCGCGTGGACTGTCGTGTCGTGCATGACGCCTCCTCGGGACGGATGACGCCTGAACACCCCCAGGGGGTATACGGCGCCAGGAGTCCGATCGCCGACCGCACACACCGTTGGCTACATCTGCCTACCCGATCCGGGTCATTGGTGAGACCTGCAGCACACAGCGCGCCGTCGGACTGCCGATGATGGCGACATGTCACGTCGGCTCGCAACGATGCGGACCTCGACCGAGCAGCAGGTCGCGGCCCACCCGTCCCTCTCGCCCTGGTGGCGGTCGGCGGTCGTCTACCAGGTCTACCTGCGGTCCTTCGCCGACAGCAACGGCGACGGCATCGGCGACCTGGCCGGCCTGCGCTCGCGACTGCCCTACCTGTCCTGGCTCGGCGTGGACGCGCTGTGGATCAACCCGCACTACCCCTCGGGCGGCGCCGACGGCGGCTACGACATCGCCGACTACCGCGCGGTCGACCCCGACTACGGCGACGTCGCCGACCTCGAGGCGCTGGTCGCCGACGCCCGCCGGCTGGGCCTGAAGGTCGTGCTGGACGTCGTCCCGAACCACACCTCCGACCAGCACCCGTGGTTCCAGGCCGCGCTCGCCGACCCCGAGGCCCCCGAGGCCTCCCGCTACCACTTCGCCCCCGCCTCGGAGGAGCCGCCGAACAACTGGCGGTCGCTCTTCGGCGGCCCCGCCTGGTCGCGCACCCCCGACGGCCGCTGGTACCTGCACCTGTTCGCCCCCGAGCAGCCCGACCTGAACTGGCGCGACCCGGCCGTCGCCGCGGACTTCGAGAAGACCCTGCGGTTCTGGCTGGACCGCGGCGTCAGCGGCTTCCGCGTCGACGTGGCCTACGGCCTGTTCAAGGACGCCGAGCTCCGCGACAACCCGGGGACGTACTCCCCCACCCTGTTCGGCCACGGCCCGGAGCAGGCGATGACCTGGAACCAGCCCGAGGTGCACGACGTGTGGCGCCGCTGGCGGGAGATCACCGACGAGTACCCGGACACCATGATCGTCGGCGAGGTCTGCCTGGCCGACCCGCAGGAGGTGGCGCTGTACTCGCGCCCCGACGAGATGCACCAGTCGTTCTGCTTCCGGCTGCTGAAGTCCGGCTGGGACACCGAGGCCTTCGCCGACGGCGTGCGCAGCGCGCTGGACGCCTTCGGCTCCGTCGGCGCCCCGGTCTCCTGGGTGCTGGGCAACCACGACAAGGACCGCCAGGTCACCCGCTTCGGCGGCGGCGCGCTCGGCACCGCCCGGGCCCGCGCCGCAGCGCTGCTGATGCTCTCGCTGCCGGGCTCCGCCTACCTCTACGCCGGCGACGAGCTGGGCCTGCCGCAGGCCGTCGTCCCCGACGAGGCGAAGACCGACCCGATCTTCTTCCGCAGCGGCGGTGCCCGCGCCGGCCGCGACGGCTGCCGCATCCCCATGCCGTGGAACGACACCGCCGGCGTCGGCTTCTCCCCCGACGGTGCCGCCGATCCGTGGCTGCCGATCCCCGCCGACTGGTCCGGCTACGCCGTCTCCGCCCAGACCCGCGACGGTGGCTCGATGCTCACCCTCTACCGCCGCGCCCTCGCCCTGCGGGCCGCGCACCCGGCGCTCGGGTCGGGCGAGGCGAGGGTCGAGACCGCCGGCGACGTCCTGACCGTGCACTGCGCCGGGGACGACGAGACGGTGCGCTGCGTGGTCAACATGGGCACCGAGACCGTGCTGGTGCGGACGACGGGGACGGTGCTGCTGGCGTCGTCGACCTCGGTGCGCCAGTCCGCGGGCAGCATCGCCCTCCCGCCGAACACCGCCGCCTGGATCAGCGAGGACTGACCTGCGCGCGGTGCGGCCGGATCAGTTCCAGCCGCCGAGCAGGCGGACGGCCGCCCATGCACCCAACAGCATCAACCCGAGACCCCACAGCACCGAGAAGGCGAAGGTCACCGCGACCAGCCGGTCACGCCAACGGGACGATGTCTCCACCGGCTCCGGGGTCGCGCGCGCCGGCAACGGACGGGACAACCACTCCGCTGCGTGCTGCTGGGTGCAGAAGACCTCCTCGACGTAGACGCTCGGTTCTCCGTGCGTGACCTCGAGGAAGGTGGCATCAGCTCCACCACCTACGTCGATGAGCCGGCGGCCGCACAGACCACAGGGCGCCGACTCCTCCACCGCGTCGTCCACGGCCCGCAGGGTACGGCCGGCCACCGAGACGACCCATCCCAGCAGGCCAGCGGGCCAGCGAGGAACTGCGGCAGGGACTGCCCCGAACCGGTCGCCGGTGCGCGGTGGTCGCTCCAGGCGAGGACACGCCGTCGCCCCATGTCTTCGACCGCGGGAAACGGGCCGGGAAGAGGAGTCCTTGGTCCATCCGATGGGCAGCATGCCGCTCCGAACGCGCCGGCTCCGTGCCGACACGGCCGGCCGCATCGACACGGGCTGCGGAGTGCGGTTAGAGTAATTCCTATGAACTCGGTAGGGATTGTGCAGTGCGCGCTCGTCGAGCGCCGGCACATCGACCTGCTGCGGTGCGCGAGCGCGCTCTGTCTCGACTGAGCACCGCCCGCCCCGCCCGCACCTCCCCTCCCTGGAGCCCTCGCATGACCCTGCTCGCTGTGCCCACGTCCACCCCGTCCGCCGAGCAGTCCGTGCTCGAGATCGAGCGCCTGGAGCCGACCATCGGCGCCCGGGTGCACGGCGTCGACCTCGACCGCGCCACCGACGAGCAGATCCTGGCCATCCGGGCCGCGCTCGCCGAGTACAAGGTGCTGTTCTTCGCCGACCAGCACGACCTGCACCCCGACAGCCAGATCGCCCTGGGCCGCCGCCTCGGTGAGCTCACCGAGTCCCACCCGGTCGTCCCGGGCGTCGACGAGGACCACCCGGAGATCTACGCGCTCGACAGCGCCTCCGGCGGCTTCGCCGACGTCTGGCACACCGACGTGACCTTCGTGCGCCGTCCCCCGCTGGGCTCGGTGCTGCGGGCCGTCGTCCTCCCCCCCACCGGCGGGGACACCCAGTGGGCCGACCTCGAGCTGGCCTACCGCTCGCTCAGCGAGCCGGTGCAGCGCCTGGCCGACCAGCTGGTCGCCGTGCACGACGGCACCCGCGAGTTCGGGTACTACCTCGCCCAGCGCGAGGAGCGCACCAAGTGGGAGGGCGAGGAGTTCCGCGCCCTGGTCCCGATCGAGCACCCCGTCGTCCGGGTGAACCCCGACACCGGCCGCAAGGGCCTGTTCGTCAACCCGGGCTTCGTCTCGCACATCAAGGACGTCTCCGACGCCGAGAGCCGCCACCTGCTCGACCTCTTCTACGCCCACATCACCAAGCCGGAGCACATCGTCCGGCACCGGTGGTCCGTCGGTGACGTGGTCATGTGGGACAACCGCTCGACCGTGCACTACGCCAACCGCGACTACGGCACCCAGCGCCGCGTGATGCACCGCATCACCTTCCGTGGCGAGGAGCCCGTCGGGCCGCTCGCCTGACCTCCCGCTGCGCGCCCGGCGCGCAGCTCCGCACGACACCGACGAGGCGCCGGCCCTCAGGGCCCGCGCCTCGTCGCACACCCATGCCCACGTCGGGAGCGGTTCTGACTGCCCGACGTCCTCCTCAGAGAGTCGATCCCCCATGCCCCGCACCCTCCCGCGTCCGCGCGCCTCCGCCGTCGCGCTGACCGCCCTCCTGTCCCTCACCCTCGCCGGCTGCGCCAGCGAGAAGTCCGACTCCGGTGCCGGCAGCGCCACAGCCGCCGGGGGCGAGGGCCTCACCGTGCAGACCGCCCAGTTCAGCTGGACCGCGGCCGGGCTGACCAACGGCATCCTCAGCGAGATCGCCGCCGACCACCCCGACCTCGGCGTCGCCTCGCTCGCGACCACCCAGCTGGACCCGGCCGCGGCCTGGGCCGGTGCCCAGCGCGGCGACATCGACCTGCTCACCGAGGTCGCCCTGCCCAACCAGCAGGAGCTGGCGGACGGGGCGGCTGACCGCGTCGACGTCGTGTCGGAGACCTACGGCGGCGCCGCGCAGGGCTGGTTCGTGCCCGCCTACGCCGTCGCCCCCGGTGGGCCGCTCGCCGGCCTGACCAGCGTCACCCAGCTCGACGACTACGCCGAGCAGTTGGGCGGCAAGTTCTACGACGCCGACCCCGGCTACATCACCACCGAGCAGAACACCAAGCGGCTCAGCGGGTACGGCATCGGCCTGGAGCACGTCGTGGCCAGCGAGGCGGCCGAGCTCGCGCAGCTCAAGAACTCCTACACCGCCCAGGAGCCGATCGTGCTGTACCTGTACCACCCGCACGCGGTCTTCGCGCAGTACGACATGGTCCAGCTCGAGGAGCCCACGCCCTACACCGACGGCTGCCTGACCACCGGCGACGGCGCCTGCGCCATGCCGTCCTACAGCGCGAACATCGCCGCCAGCAAGGAACTGCAGGAGCAGGCACCCGGCTTCGCCGGCCTGCTCACCGACCTGCGGATCTCCGTCGAGGAGATGGAGGCCATGCAGAAGCAGGTGGACGTCGACGGCGAGGACGTGGCCACCGTCGCGCGCCAGTGGGTGGACGGCCACGCCGACCAGATCGACCAGTGGATCGCCTGACGTGACACCGCCGGTGCTGCGCGTGTCCGGCCTGACCAAGGTCTTCGGCGGGCGCGAGCGGGAGGCGCTGGAGCTCGCCGCCCAGGGCGTCGGCCGCGCCGAGGTCCTCCGGCGGACCGGGGCGACCGTGGCCGTCCACGACGTCAGCTTCGCCGTCGAGCGCGGCGAGCTGTTCGTCGTCATGGGGTTGTCCGGCTCGGGCAAGTCCACCCTGGTGCGGCTGCTCAACCGGCTGATCGAGCCCAGCGCCGGCACCGTCGAGATCGACGGCCGGGACCTGCGCGCCCTGGGTGACGCGGAGCTGCGCACGGTGCGCAACGAGAAGATCAGCATGGTCTTCCAGCACTTCGCGCTGCTCCCGCACCGCACGGTGCGGGAGAACGCCGCCTACGCCCTGAAGGTGCGCGGGGCCCCGGCGGCGGAGCAGCGGGAGCGCGCCGACTGGGCGCTGGAGACGGTCGGGCTGCTCGACCGGGCCGGCGCCCGCCCCGACGAGCTCTCCGGCGGCATGCGCCAGCGCGTGGGCCTGGCCCGCGCGCTGGCCGCCGACTCCGAGGTGCTGCTGATGGACGAGCCGTTCTCCGCCCTCGACCCGCTGATCCGCCGCGACATGCAGGACCTGTTGGAACGGCTGCAGTCCGAGCTGTCCAAGACGATCGTGTTCATCACCCACGACCTCAACGAGGCCATGCGGCTGGGCGACCGGATCCTCATGCTCAAGGACGGACGGACGGTGCAGCTGGGCACGGGGCCGGAGATCATCGCCGCGCCCGCCGACGACTACGTCGCCGACTTCACCTCCGACGTCGACCGGACCCGCGTGCTCACCGCCGGGGACCTGGCGCGCGAGCCGCGGCTGACCGCACGGCTGGGTGCCGACCCGGGCGACGTGCTGCGGTCCCTGGCGGCCGCGGACGCCGACGGCGTGTACGTGCTCGACGACGACCGGCGCCTCGTCGGCGTCGCGCGGGACGACCTGCTGGCCCGCGCCGTGCAGGAGGGCCGCACTACGTTGGGCCCGCAGGAACTGGGCGGTGACCACGCGACCGTCCCGGCGGGCACGCCCGTGAACCAGTTCGTGCACCTGGTCGGGCGGCACGTCGTCCCGCTCGGTGTCGTCGACGACGGCGGGCGGCTGCTCGGCGTCGTCCCACGGGCGGCGGTGCTCGACGCGCTGTCGGCCGTCCCGGCCCGGAGGAGCACCCCGTGATCCCGCACGTCCCGCTGGGCCGAGGGGTCTCCGACCTCGTCGACTGGCTGCTCGCCACCGTGCCGTGGCTCTTCGACGCGGTGTCCGCGGTCATGCAGGTGCTGGTCGACGGGCTGACCGACGCCCTCGTCACACCGCCGCCGGTGGCCTGGATCGTGGTGGCCACGCTGCTGGCTCTGCTGGTGCGCGGGCCCTGGCTGGCGCTCTACACGCTGCTGGCCGGCCTGCTGATCGTGTCCCTGGAGCTGTGGGCCGAGACGATGCAGACGCTGGCCCTGGTGCTGGTGGCCGCGGTGATCGCCACCGCCATCGGGGTGCCGCTGGGGGTGCTGGCGGCCCGGCACCGGGCGGTGAGCGTCGCGGTGCGGCCGGTGCTGGACTTCATGCAGACCACGCCGGTGTTCGTCTACCTGATCCCGGCGGTGTTCTTCTTCGGCGTGGGTGTTGTACCGGGGGTGGTGGCGACCATCCTGTTCGCGATCCCGCCCGGGGTCCGGCTGACCGAGCTGGGCATCCGGCAGGTCGACCGGGAGGTCGTCGAGGCCGCGCAGGCCTTCGGCTCCCGGCCCGGGCAGGTGCTCCGGGAGGTGCAGTTGCCGCTCGCGCTGCCCTCGATCATGGCCGGCGTGAACCAGGTGATCATGCTGGCGCTGTCGATGGTGGTCACCGCCGGGCTGCTGGGCGCCGCCGGTCTGGGGGCAGTCGTGGTGCGGGCGGTGACGCAGCTCGACGTCGCGTCCGGGGTCGAGGGTGGCCTCGCCGTCGTCCTGCTGGCGATCTTCCTCGACCGGCTGACCGCCACGCTGGGGCACGAGACGGCGGTGTCCCGGCTGCTCCGGGCCCGCACCCGACGGAGCGCGTCGCGCGCGGAACCGGCGCCCTCCGCGGCAGTGGGCTGACCCGCTCAGCGGGCCCGGTCGACCCAGTCGGCCAGCAGTCCGCCGACCACGTCCGGTCGCTCGTGCAGCAGGGCGTGACCGGCTCCGTCGACCACGGCCAGCGTCGCGTGCGGGTGGCGGCCGAGCAGGTCGACCGTGTCGGCGTACCCGACGACGGAGTCCTGCCGCCCGGCGAGCAGCAGCGTCGGGACGTCGACCGGGCCGGTGCCGACGTCGACCGGCCAGCGGGCGAACACCCGCTCCAGCGCCGCCTCGTCCTGGATCGCCATGCCGGGGACGACGGAGTCGCGGTGCCGGCGGGCGGTGGCCCGGGTGCGCACCACGAAGTACTCGTCGAAGCCGGCCCGCTGGTCGGGCTCGAGCTCGTCGTGGGCGTCGGCGTCCTGGCGGACGACCACGGGCGCGGGGACGTCGCCGGTGCGCTCGGCCGCGGGGCACACCAGCGCCAGGCCGCGCACCAGGTCCGGTCGCTGCGCGGTCAGCCCGCGGGCGAGGTACCCGCCGTAGGAGTGGCCGAGCAGCAGCACCGGCTCCCCCGCCACCTGCTCGACGAACGCAGCCAGGACCGCGACGACGTCGTCGTTGCCGTGCAGGCTCTCGGCGGTGGTGCGGCCCATCCCGGGCAGGTCGACGTAGACGCGGCGGAGGTCCGTGCCCTCCAGCACCGGCTCCAGGGCGGCCTGGACGTCGCGGTGGTCGACGCCAGCGCCGTGCAGGACGACCAGCGGCACACCGCTGCCGTGCTCGACGGAGTGGACCGTGACACCGCGCAGCCGGGTCTCCATGCCGGGACGGTAGTGGCCCGGAGGCCGGTCCGGCGCCGCCGCGGGCGCCGCGGGCGCCGCGCTGGACCATGGGGCGCTGCGCTCGGCCGACGCGCCCGGTCACCCTCGGTCCTCGCCGCGCAGCGGCCCCGGGACCCGGAGCCGCCGGCCGGCACCGATGAGTTCCACCGTGGCCGCCGGTCTCCCCCGCGTACCCACTCGCACCTCCGACGGGAGACCCACCGTGACCACCCCCGCCCACCCCAGGCGCACGTTCTTCGTGACCCTGCCCGTGGTTGACGTCGCGCGCAGCCGGGCGTTCTTCGCCGCGCTCGGCTTCACCTTCGACGAGGCGTTCTCCGGCGAGGGCGCGGCCTGCATGCTCATCGGTGAGCAGGCCAACGTGATGCTCGGCGACCACGCGACCTTCGCGCAGCACTCGAAGCTGCCGATGGCCGACCCGACCACGCACGCGCTGGCGCTCTACTCCTTCAGCGTGCCGGCCCGCGAGGACGTCGACCGGGTCGTCGACACCGCGCTGGCGGCCGGTGCCGTCGAGGCGGACCCGCTGGAGGACCTGGGCTTCATGGTGTCGCGCAGCTTCTTCGACCTCGACGGCCACGGCTGGCAGGTCATGTGGATGGCCTCGGCGACGGCCGGGCAGGACGTCGAGCCGGCCGCGCAGGTCGCCGGGGTCTGACCGTGGTCCCGGCGGGAACCGGCACCCGGGTCCCGCCGGTCAGACCGCGTGCAGGCGCTGCCGCGCATCCCAGGCGACCAGGTCGTCCAGCCGCGCCCGGGTGACCTCGTCACGCGCGGTGTAGACCATCATCCGGGCACCACCGGACAGCTCCCCGGCCTGGAAGCGCTGCAGCTGCAGGTGCAGGTCGCCGACGGGTGAGCGGAAGTCCTTGGCCGGCATCCCGCGGTCCATGACGTCGTGGCGGCGCCACAGCGTCTCGAACTCCGGCGACGCCTCGCGCAGCCGGCGGACCAGTTCGGTCCACAGCGGGTCGTCGAGGTGCTCGGCGAGGCCGGCGCGAAGGTTGGCGACCAGGTGCGCGCCGGCCTCCGGACGGCGGTTGAGGCAGACGTCGCGCCACCAGGGGTGGGTGAAGAACAACCAGAGCTGGTTGCGCTCGCCCGGGTCGATCGAGTCGAGGTCGCCGGCGAGGGCGTTGAAGGCGCGGTTGTAGCCGAGGATGTCGTACCGCCGCGAGAGCACCACCGTCGGGAAGGGGTCGAGCTGGTCGAGGACGGCCTGGGCCGCCTCCCCCACGACGTCGCAGCTGTTCGTCGACGGGGCGACGACCGTGACCCCGGCGAGCTGGAAGAGGTGCCAGCGCTCCTGGGTGTCCATCCGCAGCGTGCGGGAGATGGCCTCGAGCACCTGCACCGAGGCGTTGATGTCACGGCCCTGCTCCAGCCACGTGTACCAGGTGACGCCGACGCCGGCGAGCAGCGCGACCTCCTCACGGCGCAGACCCGGCGTGCGTCGCCGTCCACCGCTGGGCAGCCCGACGTCGTCCGGGGTCACCCGCTCGCGGCGGGTGCGCAGGAAGTCGGCGAGCTCGGTGCGCCTGGAGACCGTCACGCGACCATGCTGGCGGCGGCGCCGGCTCTTAGCCAGGGGCCTGCCAGTACCAGGATCGACAGGCTCTCACCACCAGCATCCGCCCGGCCCCAGGCTGACGCCCATGAGCCAGGACACCTCCCTGCCGACGGTCGCACCACCGTCCGCAGGACCCCGCCGGATGCACCCGATCGCCCTCCTCGCCACGCTGGCCGCCGCTGTCGTACCCGTCATGTCGGTGTTCAGCGTCAACGTGGCGCTGCGCCAGATCGGCGTCGAGCTCGGCGCCTCGGCCGGCACCCTGCAGCTGGTGGTGGCCGCCTACGGCGTCGTCTACGCCGCGCTGGTCGTGATCGGTGGTCGGCTGGGCGACTCGTTCGGCCGCAAGCGGATGCTGCTGATCGGCCTGGCCGCGTTCGCCGTCACCAGCCTGCTGTGCTCCGTCGCGCAGGACCCCGGCCAGCTCGTCGCCGCCCGGTTCCTGCAGGGCCTGTCCGCCGCCGTCCTCTCCCCACAGGTGCTGGCGAGCATCCACGCCAACTCCGAGGGGCACCACCGCACCCGGGCGCTGGGTCTGTTCGCCGCCACCGCCGGGCTCTCCAGCTCGCTGGCATTCCTGGTCGGTGGGAGTCTGGCCGGCTCCGACCTCGGCTGGCGCTCGGTGTTCTGGATCAACACCCCGGTCGCGCTGCTCGTGCTGATCGGCGTTGCCCGCTACCTGCCCGAGACCAAGGCACCTGCCCGGACGTCGCTGGACTGGACCGGAGTCGCCCTGCTGGGCGCGACCATGACCCTGCTGATCTTCCCGTTGACCGAGGGGCGCGCGACCGGCTGGCCGCTGTGGACGTGGATCTGCCTGGCTGCAGCGCCGGTCGCCTTGGCCGCGCTGGTGTGGTGGCAGCTGCGGCTGCAGCGCCGCGGCAGCCTGCCCCTGCTGCCGCCGGAGCTGTTCGCCTTCCGCACGATGCGGATCGGCCTGCTGGTGGCGGCGCCGGTGTTCGTCACCTTCGGCGGCTTCATGTTCGTGTACGCATTCCTGGCCGGCAGCCACGGCCTGTCGCCGCTGCGCATCGGGCTGAGCCTGCTGCCGATGTCACTGGGCTTCTTCGCCGCGTCCATGGCCACGAGCCGGCTGATGCAGCGCTTCGGCATGAGCGTGCTGGCCGCCGGTGGAGTGCTGACCGCCGCCGGGCTCGTCTGGGTCGGGTTCGTCGTCGACGGGTTCGTCTCCACCGAGGTCTACTCGATGTGGCGGGTGGCGGGTCCGATGGTCGCGATCGGCGTCGGCACGGCCCTGCTCTGGTCGCCGCTGATGGGCGTCATCCTCAGCCAGGTGCACGGCCACCTCGCCGGTCTCGGCGGGGGCCTGCTGCTCACCGTCATGCAGGCGTCGCTCGGCTTCGGCTCCGCGGTGGTGGGGTCGATCTACTTCGGCCTCGGTGCGGAGCACGCGTTCCAGTGGACGGCGTTCATCCTGGCCGCGGTGATGGTCGTGGTCACCCCGCTGACCCAGCTGCTGCGCCCCCGCGCCTGAGGGCCGGGCCGGCGGGGTCACCCGCCGGCCCGGCTACTCGCTCAGCGCGCGGGCGGCGTCGGCGATGTCGCCCGCGGTGAGCGTCGAGACGTCGTCCCGGCTGAGGTCGTCGACGCTCTTCCCCTCGCCGCGGGTCAGCCGCAGGGCCTGGCGGTTCAGCGACTGCTCGAACAGGGTGCGGGCGAAGCGCGCGTTGCCGGACTCCTGGTCCGACGTGAGACCGCCGAGGGTGCGTCGCAGCGTCGCGGCGGCACCGGGCTCGAGCACGTACTCGTGCTGCAGGACGACGCCGGTGAAGATGGCCTCGAGCTCGGCGGTCGAGTAGTCCGGGAAGTCGATCTCGCGGGCGAACCGCGAGCGGAGACCCGGGTTGGAGGCCAGGAACGCCTCCATCAGCCGGGGGTAGCCGGCGACGATGACCACGAGCCGGTGGCGGTGGTCCTCCATCCGCTTGAGCAGGACCTCGATCGCCTCCGGGCCGAAGTCGACCCGGCCGTCGGAGTCCGGCGACAGCGAGTAGGCCTCGTCGATGAACAGCACGCCGTCGAGCGCCTTGCGGATCACGCGGTCGGTCTTGATGGCGGTCGACCCGACGTACTGCCCGACCAGACCGGCCCGGTCGACCTCCACCAGGTGGCCCTTGTTCAGCAGGCCGACCGCCCGGTACATCTCGGCCAGCAGCCGGGCGACCGTGGTCTTGCCGGTGCCCGGGTTGCCGAGGAACACGAGGTGCTGGGACGTCGCCGCCTCGGGGAGGCCGTGCTCCTTGCGGCGGGCCTGCACCTGCAGGAAGGCGACGAGCGCCTGCACCTGCTCCTTGACCGCCTCCAGCCCGACGAGCGCGTCGAGGTCGGCCTGGATGGCCTCGAGCGGTCGGGCCGGCCCGGGGCGACCGCCGAAGAGGTCGTTCATCAGGTCGTCGACGCCGCGGATGCCGGGGCGCGGGAGCTGGTCGCCGAGGCGGCCGACGGTCTCGCGGAATTCGTCCAGCGGCTTGCGGTTGGACGGCATCCCACGAGCGTAAGCGCGCCACGAGCAGGGGGCTCGGCGGAGAACAGTGCTCGGCGTCTGCCGTGTAGTAGCCGTCGCAGCGAAGTCGGCCGCCGACAAAGCCGTTGCTCCCGAAGGGAGTCGCTGTCGATATCGTCCGCCAATGATCTCGTCGCTGACGACCAGCGTCATCGAGCAGCGTTGGCCGCGCTTGTACCACCTGACGGAGATCGGGGCGTGGCCGTCGATCGAGCGCCACGGGCTGCTGTCGACGGCATCGCTGCTCGACGTGTACGGAGTCGTCGGCTCTGACCGCGAGCGCCTCCTGTGCCAGCGCCGCCCCGAGATGAGGCGACTCGAACGCTCGGGCGTAGGAACCGCGTGGGTACGCGACAACAAGCCGATGAACGAGACGGTGCTGCGCCGGACGCTGGTGGGCATGGACGTGCCTGAGTACTACCAGGCACTCAACCAGCGCGTGTTCTTCTTCCTCGATGAGTCGCCGCTCTTGAAGCTCAGGAACGCGCCCCCCTACCGGGACCGAGCACACGAGATGCTCGTCCTGGACACCGCCGCACTCTTGTCGCGATACGGCCACATGGTCGAGCTCTCGCCGTACAACAGCGGCGCCGTCCATCCGGGCTCGAGAATCGAGCGTGGGCCGCGGCCCTTCCTGCCGATCAGCGAGTACCCGTGGGAGGAGCGTCGAGGCAAGCGACCCCCCATCGCCGAACTGACGGTTCCGGGAGAGGTTCAGGACGTGAGCGGCCTACTGATCGAGCGCAGGAGACTGCAACCGGGAACCGGCGTCAGCTGAAGCCGATACGGGTTGCGGTCTACGTGAGTTGGCGCACCGGACCAGCTGATTCCGCAACAGGTGCTGATGCGGACGAAGCCCTCGCGTTGACAGGCAGCATAAGGAGACGGCGGCTTTCCGCAGCGGCGTCGCCCTGTTCGCTGACGGCCGTGCCGCGGTGCTCAAACCCCCACCCCGCGTCCGGTCGGGGCAGAGGCAGCGGCCGCAGCAAGGACGTGCGCCGGCAGGGCTGCCCAACAGCTCTCGGTGCACCAGCACGACAGAAGCCCCCTGATCAGCGACTCTGATCAGGGAGCTCGGCTTGCTCCCTCGATAGGACTTGAACCTATAACCCTGCGATTAACAGTCGCATGCTCTGCCAATTGAGCTACGAGGGATCAGCGGGCCGTGACCCGCGGACTGGACCAGGTTACTACACCGTGGGCGGGGTGCCGGGGCAGGGGTTCTCGGCGGGTCGGCCGCGGAACCGGCCGGTACCGTCAGCACTCCCCCGAACCCAGGAGGTCCCTCGTGGCCAAGCTGTCCTTCCTCGCCGGCTTCGGCGCCGGTTACGTCCTCGGCGCCAAGGCCGGTCGTGAGCGCTACGAGCAGATCCGTCGCCTCTACGCCTCGGCCAAGGACGACCCGCGTCTGCAGGCCGCCGCCGGCGTCGCCCAGGCCCGCGCCGACGCCGCCGTCGACTCCGTCAAGACCCGCATGGGCACCGACACCGGCCACTGACCGCGGTTCAGCGGCTGGGGTCGTCGGCGTCCACCGCGGCCGCCAGCCGCTCCCGCGCGACCTGGCGGGCGGCCGGGTCGTCGCGGTCGGCGTCGTCGTCGAACACCACCGTCCACTCGCGGGCGGCCTGACCGGGCACCCGGCGGGCCACCAGCAGCACCGCTCCACCACTGGGCAGCGGGTGCCGCTGGCTGGTCACCACGGTCCGGTCGACGCGGGTGCGCAGCACCGCCGGCAGCTCCCCGGCGGTGCGCAGCACGAACCGCAGCGGCGCCTCCCGCGCCTGCACGCCCGGCTCGACGTCGGCCAGCGGGACGACGGTGAACGTGCCGCCCTCCCCCGCCGCCGTCCAGCGCGCCGTGCCGACCCGGTGCCACGGCAGGACCTCTCCGTCCGACCGCAGCCCCCGGCTGGTCGCCACGAGCCAGCCGCCCGCCACCAGCTCGCCCCAGGCCAGCACCCGCTCGTCGGGGTCAGCGGCGACCAGGGCGCGCACCTGCTCGGGCGGGCGCGCGAGCCCGCCCCGCAGCCGCCCGAGCAGGTTCACAGGCCGCCGGCCGCCCGGGTGCGCAGGGCCCGGGCCAGCGCCTCCAGGTCGATCAGCTTCTGGAACATCTTCATGTAGCCGTCGGAGTCCTCGACCGGGTTGGTGCGCTGCAGCCGGCCCTTGATCGCCACCAGCTCGCGCTCGGCCGCCATCAGCTGCAGCCGGGCCATCAGCGCGTTGACGTACGTGGGGTCGTTCTCGCCCACCGAGTGCATCGGCTCGACCGCCAGCGCGGTCAGCATCGCCGTCGCCGACTCCCGGTCGCAGTGCTCGGTCACCTCGTCCAGCCAGGCCGCCCCGGACGTCGTCGCCCCGGCCGCTCCCCCGGCACCGGAGACCGCTGCGGCCACCGCTGCGTAGTCCGGGTCGGTGTAGGCCTCCGGCGGGACGGCGTCGAAGTCAGGCCCGGCGAGCTCGGGGCACTGCAGCGCCGCCTTCACCGCCTCCCGCTCGACCTCGCGCGCGGCGTCCTCCGGGGAGCGCTGCGGCGCGCGACCGCGGGACGGCGGCCGCTTCTCCCCCACCCCGTCGCCACCCTGCTGGCGGAGCCGGGCGACGACCTCGCTCTCGTCGGGCAGGCCGAGCAGCCCGGCCAGCCGGCGGGCGTACGCCGGGCGCAGCGCGTGGTCCTTGATCTGGGCCAGCAGCGGCGCCGTCTTGTCCAGCGCCGCGACCCGGCCCTCCACGGTGTCCAGGTCGTACTCGGCCAGGTGCGTCCGCAGCACGAACTCGATCAGCGGCGTGCGCCGGGCGATCAGGTCGCGCACGGCGGCGTCCCCGTGCGCCTGCCGCAGTTCGCAGGGGTCGCGGCCCTCCTGCTCGACCGCGACGAAGGTCTGGGCGACGAAGCGCTGGTCCTCCTTGAACGACTTCATCGCCGCCGCCTGGCCGGCCGCGTCGCCGTCGAAGGTGTAGATCACCTCTCCGCGGAACTCGTCCTGGTCCATCAGCAGCCGGCGCAGCACGTTGATGTGCTCGGGGCCGAACGCGGTGCCGCAGGAGGCGACGGCGGTGGTCACGCCGGCCACGTGGCAGGCCATGACGTCGGTGTAGCCCTCGACGACGACCGCCTGGTGGCTGCGGGCGATCTCGCGCTTGGCCCGCTCGACGCCGTAGAGGACGGTGCTCTTCTTGTACAGCGGCGTCTCTGGGGTGTTCAGGTACTTCGGGCCCGGGTCGTCGTCCATCAGCTTGCGGGCGCCGAAGCCGATGACGTCGCCGGTGAGGTCGCGGATCGGCCAGATCAGCCGGCGGTGGAAACGGTCGATGAGCGTGCCGCGGGAGGACTCCTTGGCGAGCCCCCCGGTGACCAGCTCCTCCTGCGTGTAGCCCAGCCCGCGCAGGTGCCGGGTCAAGGTGTCCCAGCCGGCGGGCGCGTAGCCGCAGTTGAAGTCCAGTGCGACCTGCCGGTCGAAGCCGCGGTCGGCGAGGAAGCTGCGGGCCGGTGCGGCGTCCGGCGTCATCAGCTGTGCGGCGTAGAAGTCCGCGGCCGCGGTGTTGGCCGCCACCAGCCGGGCCCGCTGACCGGCGTGCGCGCGGTCGGGGCCGGCGGTGGCGCGGCCGCCGTCGTCCTCGTACTGCAGCTGCACCCCGGTGCGGCCGGCGAGCAGCTCGACGGCCTCGGAGAACGACAGGTGGTCGATCTCCTGGATGAACCGGATGACGTCGCCGCCGACCCCACAACCGAAGCAGTTGCCGGTGAGCAGGTTGTCCTCGAGCGTGAAGGCGTGGGTCCCGGGCACCTCGGCGCAGAAGACCTCCTCGACCCGGTCGCTCCACTCGACCGACTGCACGACCCAGTTCTTGCGCTCGTACTTCTTGTCCCGAGCCAGGTGCCGCTCGCGGTGCTGCTCGATGAGGAAGAACGACTCGGGCAGGCCCTTGGTCATGAACCGCACGTTGAAGATGTCGCTGGAGACGCCGTCGATGCCGACTCGGTTCTGCTTCGCGATGCCGCAGGTGCCGATGCCGAGCCGGGTGCACAGTCGCCGCACGTACTCGAGGTCGTCGACGTTCGCCGAGTTGAGGATGGCGTCGCCGTCCTCGGCCACGCAGCCGTCAGCGGCGAAGTAGCCGGCGAGCCAGCCCAGCAGGTACGAGGTGTCCTCGTCCAGGGACGGGCGCTCGTCCTTGAAATGTGCGGGCATCCCGTAGAAGCGAGTGCCGTGCTCGTTCGACCAGCTGCGGCAGCCGTCGAAGAAGTGGGCGAGCTGAGCGTCCTTCTCGCCGTAGAGGACGGCGATGGACCCAGCGCCGTCCCGCGTGCCGTCGCCATAGACCAGTCCCCGCGCGATCCCGAAGGGCGACGGCCGCGTCGCCGGGTTCAGCACGCGGCTCACGGGGAACGAGTGCGACAGCCGGTCGCCCGGCACGAGGTCCTTGGTGAGCTTCTCCCGCCGCTGCTGCCGCAGGGCGCCGGACGGCACGAACCACCGGTGCTCGTCCGTGGCGTGCAGGACCTTGGTGCGCCCGTTGCGGCTCAGCGTCAGCCGCATGAGCCGCTGGACGCCGTAACTGCGGAACGGTGCCTCGACCCAACCACCGTCGCCGTTGAGCACGCGGACGGTCTTGCCCGCGAGCTCACGGATCGGGATGGTGCCGTCCTCGGTGAGGACCCCGGTCTCCCCCGCCAGGCAGTGGTACAGCCCGCGTGAGGGCGTGACCTGGAAGGACGGTGACTTCTCGTCGTGGAAGGGGCAGAGCCCCTTCAGGCTGCCGCCGCCGGCGCGCTTGAGCTGCAGGTGCTCACCGACGATCTCGTCGATCTTCGACCGCTCGCGGACCGTGGCGATGTCCGCGGCCCGGATGCGTCCCCGCCCGGCCATCAGACGGCCGCCGCGGCAGCGGCCCAGCGCCGGCCGAGGACGAGCTCGACCCACAGCAGGAAGACCGCGTGGTCCAGCGACAGGTCGGGGGCGGTGGTGAGCGTCGGCCGCGGGTTCCACGACCCGGTCGTGCCGCTCTCGGCCAGGGGCCGGCCGTCGACGCGGTAGCGGTGGGTGCCCTTCCAGCGGGACGCCGAGGTGACCTCGACCGGCACGCCGTCCAGCTCCGCCGTCCAGGTGCCGTTCCAGTAGGACGTCTGCCGTGCCCGCAGCCGGACGGCGTCCTCGGGGTCGACGGCCCAGCGGCCGGTCAGCTCGCGGCCGGCCTTGCCGAACACCCAGGACCGCGCGCCGACCTCGGCGGTCGCGACCTCCTTCCAGTTCAAGGCGTGCAGCGTCGCCACCACCGCCCCGCCGTCGAGCACCGGCACGGCGCCCTGCGGCGTGCCGTGCGACCCGCGCTTGCCCAACTTCAGCACTGTCTCTCCTCCTCAGCCGATGCCCGGCGCCCCGGCGACGCTCTCGCCGGTCGCGCGGTAGAGCAGGTAGGCCGCCGTCTCGCGCACGATGTACCGCAGCTGTGTGGTGCGCGTCTGCACCGCCGGGCCCTGCCGGGTCGGCGAGCTGGTCGCGTCCATGCCGGCGTCGGCGGCCATCCGCTGCGCGCGCATCGCGTGCCACGGGTCGGTCACCAGGACGGCGGTGCGCCAGCCACGCTCGTCGAACGTGCCCGCCACCGCCCGCATGCTCTCCAGGGTGTCCTCGCCCTCCTGGACGGCGAGCACCGCGTCCGCCGGGACGCCGGCCTCGAGCAGGTACCGCCGGCCGGCCTCGGCTTCGCTGAACTGGTCACCCTCGGCCTTGCCGCCCACGGTCACCACCACCGGCGCGACGCCGCTCTGGTACAGCGACAGCGCGTGCTCCAGCCGGGCCTCGAAGATTGAGGACGGGACGCCGTTGTACTGCGCCGAGCCCAGCACCACGATCGCATCGGACAGAGGCTGGTCGTCCTGCCGGGCGGTCCACCAGATGGCCAGCCCCGTGGCCCCGGCGAGCAGCAGCACCGCCGTCACCGCAGCACCCACCACCCGCACCACCAACTGCCCCGCCGACGCTGCCACGCGTCATGGGTACCACGCGGCGCGCCCGGTGCGGGGAGCCGCTGGGGACGGCCCGTCGCTCAGCCGACGAGGCGGGTCCCGCAGACCTTCGTGCCGCCCTCGGGCACCACGGTGAGCTCGGTGGTGGTGATCGTGCCGGCGTCGTCCCAGCGGACCTCCATCAGCTGCGCCGGGGCGCCGTCCACCTCGCTCCTCGTCGCAGCGGTGACCGCGGGGGTGCCCGGCTGCAGGTACTCCCCGGCGAGCTGGTCGGGGGCGATCCGGGCGCGCTCGGAGTCGCAGATCAGGGCGTAGGCGGTGACCACGTCGCCCTGCGACAGCGCGGAGGTGAACACGGTCGCGACGTCGCGGGACTGGTCCTCGCCCGAGCCGTTGACCAACGGCATCACCACGACCATCAGGACGGCGACGAGCGCCGTGCCGCCGAGCAGGCCGACGATCAGGCCGTTGCGGGTGCGCGGCTCCCCGGTGTGCAGCGGCGTCGGGTCGTCGTCGTAGAGAAAGGGTCCGGTGCTCATGTGTCGCCTCTGGTCTCGATCCGCTCCTTGATCGCTGGCGCTCCCTGCGGTGCTCCCTCGACCCTTGTTCCTGCGTCGCGCGTCATCCGCCACCCACCAGGAGCTCGGCGCCTGCGGGCGGGCGGGGGTCGTCGCGGTCGGCCAGCCAGCCCTCGGGCAGCGACACCGGCCGGGCCGACGTCGTCCGTCCGCGAGGCTCGCCCAGGACCGCCTGCGGGTAGGGCTGGTCGTCGATGCCGGCCAGCAGCTCGGCGAGCTCGTCGAGGCTGCTGACCAGGGCCAGCGCGCGGCGGGTGTCCGAGCCGACGGTGAAGCCCTTGACGTACCAGGCCACGTGCTTGCGGAAGTCCGAGCAGCCGTGCACCTCGCCGTGCTCGGCGGCCAGCAGCGTCGCGTGCCGGTGCATCACCTCGGCGACCAGGCGGAATCTGGGCAGCGTGCGCTCGCTCGAGCCGGCGAAGGCCGCGGCCAGGTCGGCGAACAGCCACGGCCGGCCCAGGCACCCGCGGCCCACGACGACGCCCGCGCACCCGGTCTCGGCGACCATCCGGAGGGCGTCGTCGGCCTCCCACAGGTCGCCGTTGCCGAGCACCGGGATGTCGACGGTCTCGACCAGCCGGGCGATGTGCGACCAGTCGGCGGTGCCGCTGTACAGCTGGTCGGCGGTGCGCCCGTGCAGGGTGATCGCGGCGGCGCCGGCGTCCTGGGCGATCCGGCCGGCGTCGAGATAGGTGGTGTGCTCGGGGTCGATGCCGATCCGCGTCTTCACCGTCACCGGGACGTCGCCGGCGGCAGCCACCGCGGCCCGGACGATGTTGCCGAACAGCACGCGGCGCCACGGCAGAGCCGAGCCGCCGCCCTTGCGGGTCACCTTGGGCACCGGGCAGCCGAAGTTGAGGTCGATGTGCGCCGGGCGGGTGCCGGCCACCTGCTCGTCGACGAGCAACTCGACCGCCCGCGCGACCGTGGCCGGGTCGACGCCGTAGAGCTGCACGGAGAACGCGTCGGCCTCGTCGGTGGTGGCGCGCACCATCCGCAGCGTCTTCTCGTTGCGCTCGACCAGCGCCCGGGTGGTGATCATCTCGCAGACGTAGAGGCCGGCCCCGAACTCCCGGCACAGCGTGCGGAAGGCCGGGTTGGTGATGCCGGCCATCGGCGCGAGGACGACGGCGGGGTCGACCGTGAGCTTCCCGAGCTGCAGCGGCGGCAGGGCCGTCGCACGCTCGAGCGTTCCGCTGGTCACGCCGTCCAGGGTAGGTGCCCCCGCTGTGTGCCCGGGACCACGCCGTCCGGGCCCTCCCCGTCTCCCGCGCGGCAGGACCCGGGTGGGGCAGTGTTGAGCCGCGTGCACACGCGGCTCAACACTGCCGCGGGCGGGTCGACCCGCTACCGCACCGCTGCCGGGACCCGCAGCCGATCGTCCCCAACGCGGTCGTCAGTGCACAGTCGTCGCTGATCGGGCCTCCAGGACCGGCTGCGGCCGCACGCTCGGGTGGTGCTCAGCTCCCCCGCCGTCCCGCTCACCGTCGACGAACCCGGTCGCCGGCGGCTGGGGCTCTTGACCACCGCCGAGCTCACGGCCAGCGGCACGACCAGGACCGAGATCGCCAGTGCGGTCCGCCGCGGCACGTGGGTCCGGCTGCGGCCCGGCGTCCTGGTCACCGCCGCCGACCTCGCCGAGGTGGAGCGGACTGGTCGACGTCCGGGCCTGGACGCGCTGGCCGCGACCGCCGCGCTGGGACGCCCGTCCGCCGTCCTGAGCGGTGCGACCGCAGCGTGGGTCTGGGGCCTGCCGCGGCCTCGGACGGCGGAGCCGACGGTCGAGCTGACCGACCCGCACCGGTGGCGCCGCGGGCACGGTTGGCTGATGACCCGGGCGCTGTTGCCGGACGACGAGGTGACCGTCCGCGGCGCCTACCGGGTGACGACGGCGGCGCGGACCCTGGTCGACGTCGCCCGGTCCTGGCCCGAGGTGCACGCCGTGGCGGCGGTCGACGCTGCCCTGCTCCGGGGGCTCACCGACCGGGACGAACTGGCGAGGGTGCTGGAGCGCCAGGCGATCGTGCCGGGCATCCCGCGATCGGTCCGGGCGGTCGCGCTGAGCGACGAGCGGGCCGAGTCGTGGCTGGAGACGTACGGCCGGCTGACCTTCGCCGCGCTGGGCCTGCCGCCGTTCGTCCCCCAGGTGGAGCTCTGGGTCGACCGTCGGCTCATCAAGGTCGTCGACGGCTGGTACCCGGAGGCGGCCCTGGCTGTCGAGTTCGACGGGCGGGTGAAGTACCGGCGTCCGGCGTACGGACGAACTCCCGAGGAGGAGCTGTGGCGCGAGAAGCGGGACGAGGACCTGCTGCGATCGCTCGGCGTGCAGTTCGTACGGGTCGCGGCCGACGACCTGGGCAGTGGACGCCAGTCGCTCGACCAACGGGTGCGTCGCTCGCTCACGCGCCCAGGCCCCACGGCGAGCGGCTTCCGGGCGGTGCCACGCGTCATCGGCAGGGTCCGCACCGGTGACCACGGGGACGACGGCTGGCTGCCCCGGGTGGACGACCGGGTGGGCGTCTCAGGCGGGTTGACCAACCCACGGCAGGGTTGAGCCGCGTACGTACGCGGGTCAACCCTGCCGCGACCGGGTTGACCCGGGCCGCCGCACCCGAGAAGGCCCGGGTGCGGCGACCGGTCGTCAGCAGCCGGGGAGGCGGGTGGCGAGGTAGGAGACGACCTGGTCCAGACCGACGCGCTCCTGGCTCATCGAGTCACGCTCGCGCACGGTCACCGCGTTGTCCTCGAGGGTGTCGAAGTCGACGGTGAGGCAGAACGGGGTGCCGACCTCGTCCTGACGGCGGTAGCGGCGGCCGATGGCACCGGCGTCGTCGAAGTCGACGTTCCAGTTCTTCCGCAGGTCGGCGGCCAGGCCACGCGCCTTGGGCGACAGGTCGGCGTTGCGCGACAGCGGCAGGACGGCGGCCTTGACCGGCGCCAGCCGCGGGTCCAGCCGCAGCACCGTGCGGGTGTCGACGCCGCCCTTGGCGTTGGGCGCCTCGTCCTCGGTGTAGGCGTCGACCAGGAATGCCATCAGCGAGCGGGTCAGCCCGGCGGCCGGCTCGATGACGTACGGGGTCCAGCGCTCGTTGGTGGCCTGGTCGAAGTAGGACAGGTCGTTGCCCGAGTGCTCCGAGTGCGTCTTCAGGTCGAAGTCGGTGCGGTTGGCGATGCCCTCGAGCTCGCCCCACTCCGACCCCTGGAAGCCGAAGCGGTACTCGATGTCGACGGTGCGCGTCGAGTAGTGGCTCAGCTTCTCCTTCGGGTGCTCGAAGTGCCGCAGGTTGTCGGGGTTGATGCCCAGGTCGGTGTACCAGCGGGTGCGCTCGTCGATCCAGTACTGGTGCCACTCGGCGTCGGTGCCGGGCTGGACGAAGAACTCCATCTCCATCTGCTCGAACTCACGCGTGCGGAAGATGAAGTTCCCCGGCGTGATCTCGTTGCGGAAGGACTTGCCGATCTGGCCGATGCCGAACGGCGGCTTCTTCCGCGAGGCGCCCATGACGTTGGCGAAGCTGACGAAGATGCCCTGGGCGGTCTCCGGGCGCAGGTAGTGCAGGCCCGACTCGTCCTCGACCGGGCCGAGGTGGGTCTTCAGCATCATGTTGAAGTCGCGCGGCTCGGTCCACTGGCCGGTGACGCCGCAGTTCGGGCAGGTGATGTCGGCCAGGCCGTTCGCAGGCAGACGGCCCTTCTTCTCCTCGTACGCCTCCTCCAGGTGGTCGGCCCGGAAGCGCTTGTGGCAGTTCTGGCACTCCGTCAGCGGGTCGGTGAACACCCCGACGTGACCGGAGGCCACCCACACCTGGCGGGGCAGGATCACCGAGGAGTCCAGGCCGACGACGTCGTCGCGGCCCTGGACGACGGTGCGCCACCACTGCTTCTTGATGTTGTCCTTGAGCTCGACGCCGAGGGGGCCGTAGTCCCAGGCGGAGCGGGTGCCGCCGTAGATCTCACCGGAGGGGAAGACGATCCCCCGGCGCTTGCAGAGGTTGACCACCCTCTCCAGGCGAGCGGGATCGGCGGTACGGGCGGGGGTGGCTTCGCTGGGCACGGGGGCTCCATCCGGCTGGCGGTCGGCGAGTGACCCCTCAACGCTAGTCGGCCGCCCCGCGCCGCTCCCCGGCCGACCCCACCGGCCACCGGCTGCTGCCGGAGCGTGCCCGGGGTCCGGTCCCCTCGTGCGGCTCGTGACCCTCTAGACGGTGGTGGAAGGCGCGACCGCAGCACCCCTCGCGGAACACGATCGGACGGAGAACGCGCAGGTCACGGCCCTCATGGGTGTCGATCAGGTCGTGCACTGCCGATTCGTGGAGCAGCACACCTGCGCCTGCAACAAGCCGGGCGCCGTGCACTCCGAGAGGAGCCCGACCGTGACCGGTCACCGTCTGACCACCGTCCTGCGCCTGCGTTCGCTGCGCACCCTGCTGGTGCTGGTCGTGCTCGCCTGCAGCACGGTCCCGCTCGCCGGCCTGGGCGTCTTCGCCTGGCAGCGCAGCGAGGGCGACTGGGTGCGCAACTCCGGGGAGCTGCTGCAGAGCGAGGCCCGGTCGACCATCGACAAGATCGATCGCAACCTCTTCGAGCGCTACGGCGACGTGCAGGCGTTCGCGTACAACCCCGACGCCTCCGCCGAGCCGTCCACGGTGGCCGGAGCGGCGGACTTCTACAGCCGGAACTACGTCATCTACGACCTGCTGCTCGTGGTCGACCGGGACGGCCGCGTGGTCGCGGGCAACAGCGTCACCGGCGACGGCCAGCCGATCGACCCCGCGACCTACGCCGGCGCCGACCTGTCCACCCGGGCGTGGTTCGCCGACGCGATGGCCCTGCCGGCCGGGCAGACCTACGTGCAGGACCCCGAGGTCGACCCGCTGGTCGGCGCGGCGACCGGCCGGGACGACGCGACGCTGGTGTTCGCCGCCCCGGTCTACGGCCCCGACGGCCGGGCCGAGCGGCTGTGGGTCAACTGGGCCTCGGTGCCCCGGGTGATCGGCCAGATCATGGACGAGCAGGTCGCCGCGCTGCAGACCCGCGGCGTCACCGCGACCGCGCAGATGCTGCGCGCCGACGGCGTCGTCCTGGTCGGCCCGGGGGCGCAGGACTCCCTCGACCTGGCCGCGACCGGCTCCCCCGCCGCCGCGGAGCTGACCGCCGGCCGGTCCGGGCACGGCACCGACGAGCTCGCCGACGGCACCGGCGAGGACGTCGAGAAGGTGCGCGGCTGGTCGGCGTCCGAGGGCGCCCTGGGCTTCGCCGGCTACGGCTGGGGCGTGGTGCTCAGCGAGCACCTCGGCGACGCCGTGGCCCCCGCGTCGGCACTGCTGCAGGCGGTGCTGCTGGTGGCGGTGCTGGTCGCCGCCGTCGTCGCGGTCGTCGCCCTGCTGGTGGCCCGCGCCCTGACCCGCCCGCTGGACCACGCCGTCGCCGCGCTCGAGCAGGTGGCCGACGGGGACCTGCGGCCACGCCTGCCCGAGTCCGGCACCGACGAGCTGCGCGCGCTGGCCGTCGCGCTCAACCGGTCGCTGGACGACATGGGCAGCGCACTGAGCGGCCTGCGCGACCGCACCGGGGACCTGTCCACCGCCTCCGACCAGCTCCGCGGCCTGTCCGACGACGTCTCTCGGGACGCCGCCCGCGGCACGGAGGTGGCCGGCACTGCCCAGGCAGCCACCGAACGGGTCAGCGAGAACGTGCGCACCGTCGCCGCCGGCGCGGAGGAGATGGGCGTCTCGATCCGGGAGATCGCGCACTCCACCTCCGAGGCCGCCCGGGTGGGTGCCTCGGCGGTGGTCGCCGCGCAGCGGACGACGGCCCAGGTCGCCCGGCTCGGCGAGTCCTCCCGGCAGATCGGGGACGTCGTCGCGGCGATCACCTCCATCGCCGAGCAGACCAACCTGCTGGCCCTCAACGCCACCATCGAGGCCGCTCGCGCCGGGGAGGCCGGCAAGGGCTTCGCGGTGGTGGCCAACGAGGTCAAGGAGCTGGCCCAGGAGACGCAGCGGGCCACCGAGGACATCACCCGCCGGGTGGAGACCATCCAGGCCGACACCGCGGGGGCGGCGGCCTCGATCGCGGAGATCGCCGCCATCGTCGGGCAGGTCAACAACCACCAGCAGACCATCGCCTCGGCGGTGGAGGAGCAGAGCGCGACGACGGCGGAGATGAGCCGCAACGTGGCCCAGGCCGCCACCGGCACCGAGGGCGTCAGCGCCGACGTGCGTACGGTGACCGCGGCGGCCCGCTCCACCGCGGACTCCACTGAGCTCACCCGGGAGACCGCCACCGCGCTGGCCTCGATCACCGAGGAGCTGCGCGGCCTGGTCTCCCGCTTCCAGCTGCCCTAGACGGCCCGTGCCGGGTCGATCATGGGCGTGTTGCCGGTGACACGCAGCGGCACGCCGCGCTGCCGTGCAACACGCCCATGATCAACGGCCGACCGAGGGCTCTAGGCGCTGCCGAAGCGGCGCTGGCGGCTGGCGTACTCCTCGCAGGCCTGCCACAGGTGCCGGCGGTCGAAGTCCGGCCACAGCGTGTCCAGGAAGACCAGCTCGGCGTAGGCCGACTGCCACAGCAGGAAGTTGCTGGTGCGGTTCTCCCCCGAGCTGCGCACGAACAAGTCGACGTCGGGCATGTCGGGCTCGTCGAGGAACCGGGCGACGGTCTCCTCGTCGACCTTGTCCGGCCTGAGCCGCCCGGCGGCGACCTCGCGGGCGATGGCCTGGGCGGCATCGGCGATCTCGGCCCGTCCGCCGTAGTTCACGCACATCGTCAGGGTCAGGACGTCGTTGTCCTTCGTCAGCTCCTCGGCGACCTCGAGCTCCTTGATGACGCTGCCCCACAGCCGCGGACGGCGCCCGGCCCAGCGCACCCGCACCCCGAGCTCGTGCATCTCGTCGCGGCGGCGGCGGATGACGTCGCGGTTGAAGCCCATCAGGAACTTCACCTCGTCGGGGCTGCGCTTCCAGTTCTCAGTGGAGAACGCGTACGCGCTGATCGCCTTCACGCCCAGCTCGATGGCGCCCTCGACGCAGTCGAACAGCGAGGCCTCACCGGCCTCGTGGCCGGCCGTGCGCGGCAGCCCGCGGGACTTGGCCCAGCGGCCGTTGCCGTCCATCACGATCGCGACGTGGTGCGGCACCTTGTCGGCCGGGATCGCCGGCGGGCGCGCACCGGAGGGGTGCGGCGTGGGCGCCTTGACCTCGCGCTTCACCACGTCACCCGGCCGCTCCCGGTCGTCTGTCGGCGCACGCGGGGAGCCCCGCTCACGTCCGGTCCACCAGCGGCAGCGAGCGCAGCCCGCGCTCCAGGTGCCACTGCAGCAGGGCCGCGACCAGGCCGCTGCCCTCCTTGCGGTTGATGCTCAGGCTGTTCTCGGCCTGGACCCAGTCGCCGGACAACAGCGCCTCCAGCAGTTCGATGGTGACCGGGCTCGGCATCGCCGAGCCGGTGGGACGGCAGGACGGGCATACCGTCCCGCCGGCGGGGACGGAGAAGTGCCGGTGCGGCCCGGCCTCGCCGCAGCGGGCGCAGTCGCCCAGCGCGGGCTCCCAGCCGGCCACCGACATGGCGCGCAGCAGGAAGGCGTCGAGCACCAGCGAGGGCGACTTCTGCCCCTCGGCCAGGGTGCGCAGCGCACCGATGACCAGCAGGAACATCCGCAGCGACGGCTCCTTCTCCTCCACCGTCAGCCGGTCGGCGGTCTCCAGCACCGCGGTGCCGGCGGTGTAGGCCCGGTAGTCGGAGACGATCTCGGTGCCGTAGGGGCGGATCGACTCTGCCTGGCTGACGATGTCGAGGTTGCGGCCGGTGTAGAGCTGCAGGTCGACGTGGCTGAACGGCTCGAGCCGGGCGCCGAACTTGCTCTTGGTGCGCCGCACGCCCTTGGCGACCGCGCGCACCTTGCCGGTGCGGCGGGTGAGCACGGTGACGATGCGGTCGGCCTCACCGAGCTTCTGGGTGCGCAGCACCACGCCCTCGTCGCGGTACAGCGCCTGCGGAGTCGAGCCGTTCACCGGGCGGGCGCCGGCCTCACCTGCGATGGTCACTGGCCCGCCGCCTCAGTAGCCCAGCCGGTTGAGCTTCTTCGGGTCGTCCTGCCACTCCCCCAGCACGGTGACGTGCAGGTCCAGGTGCACCCGGCCGCCCAGCAGCGTCTCCAGCCCGACCCGGGCCTCGCTGCCGATCGCCTTGATGATGCTCCCGCCCTTGCCCAGCAGCATCGGCTTCTGGGTGGCGCGCTCGACGTGCAGCAGCGCGTGGATCTCGGTGAACACCGCGCTCGCGTCCCGGGGGTCGGGCTTGCGGATGATCTCCTCGACGCTGACGGCCAGCGAGTGCGGCACCTCCTGGCGCACCTTCTCCAGGGCCGCCTCGCGCACCAGCTCGGCGATCTGCCGCTCGACGTCCTCGTCGGTGGTCTGCTCCTCCGGGTACAGCGGCGGGCCCTCGGGCAGCATCTTGATCAGCAGGTCGGACAGCAGCTCGACCTGGTCGCCGGCCACGGCGCTGACCGGGACGATCTCCACGGCGTCGACCAGCTTGCTGGCCGCGAGCAGCTGCTCGGTGATGGCCTTCTTGCCCGCGGCGTCGGTCTTGGTGACGACCAGCACCACCGGGGTGGTGACGTTCTTCAGCTGGCGGGCGATGAAGGCGTCACCGGTGCCCACCGGCTGGTCGGCCGGGATGCAGAACACGATGACGTCGACGTCGGCGAGGGTGTCGCGGACGACGTCGTTGAGCCGCTGACCGAGCAGGCTCTTGGGCTTGTGCAGACCGGGGGTGTCGACGAGCACGAGCTGGCCGGCCGGGCGGTGGACGACGCCGCGGATGGCGTGCCGGGTGGTCTGCGGCCGGTTGCTGACGATGCCGACCTTCTCCCCGACCAGGGCGTTGGTGAGCGTGGTCTTCCCGGCGTTGGGACGCCCGACCAGGGCGACGAAGCCGCTGCGGTGGACGGGCTGATCGGGAGGAGTCACGCCGTCCAGTCTCCCACTGCACACCGACCGTTCCCGCCTCCCGCTCGACCGGGCCCGGCTGCGCACGCGGGAGGGGCCGGCGTGGCCCTGCGATCATGGTCGGCATGCCTCCCCGGTCGCGACGCAACGACGGTGAGCCCCTGGCGGTCCAGGCGGCGCGGGCCCGGGAGCAGCACCGCACCCAGATGGGCAGCTACGGCTACCTCGCCCGGCGCGGGCCCAAGCGGCACGTCACGGTGGTGCCGCGCCCGCTGCGCTACTGGCAGTACGACCTCGCCGGCCCGGTGGTGATCGCGCTGACCGTGCTCGCCGTCGCGGTCTGGCTGGGCTTCCTAGGCTGGCGGGACGGCGGCGCCGCGGCCGCCGCCGAGGCACCGGTCGCGGTCGGCCTGGGCCTGCTGGTCCTCGTCGTCTCCACCGGGCGGTTCACCATCGGCGACTGGGCGGTCTCCACCGACATCGCCGGGCTGCGCCAGACGTCGTCCTTCGGGGTGGTCCCGCTGGTGCTGGTCACCGAGGTGGTGCTCGGGTCACCGCCGGCCGGGTGGCCGACGCCGCGCCGCCGGGGCGGCTGGTGGCCGGGGCGGAAGCGGGTCGGCGTGGCCCACCTGGACACCGACGGGGAGACCCCGCGCTCGTTCACCGTCTGGGTGCGCGACCCGGCCGCCGTCGCCGACGCCCTCGGCCACCCGCTCCGCTAGGACCGCCGCTGCCGGCAGCGGTTCAGTCGTCGAGCGTGGGCGGCAGCAACCGGGCCCGGGTGGCCCGGCGGACGGCGTCCAGCCGTGACGTCGAGCCGAGCTTGCTGTTGATGTTGCTGAGGTGCCGCTTGACGGTGCCCTCGGTGATCCGCAGCTCGGTGGCGATCCCGGCGTTGGAGCAGGCGCGGGCGACCAGGGACAGCACCTCGACCTCACGGTCGGACAGCATCGGCGCGGCCGGCGAGGTCAGCCCGGCCAGCCCGCTGCGGGACACCGACAGGGTGACCAGGTCCTGCTCGTGCTCGGTGCTGGCCCGGATCGCCGCGACCAGCTCGTGGTGGCCGATGGTCTTGATCAGGTAGGCGGAGGCGCCGCGCAGCAGCAGCTGCCGGGCCAGCGGGGTGTTCTCGTGCATGGTGAGGACGACGACCTTCGTCGTCGGCGACGCCCCGCGGATCTCCACCAGCGAGGTGAGCACCGACTGGCCGGGCATCTCGACGTCCAGCAGCACGACGTCGGGGCGGTGCTGGCGGGCCAGCCGCACGGCCTCCTCGCCGTTGGAGCCCTCCGCCACCACCTCGATGCCCTCGTGCACCGACAGCAGCGCGCCCAGGCTCTCCCGGAACAGCCGGTGGTCGTCGACGAGGACGACGCTCAGCTGCCGCACCGAGCCGGTCACGCCTGCGCCACCGTGAGCGGCACGGTCAGCGTCATCGTGACCCCGTCGGGCCCGGCGTCCAGGACGGCGCGGCCGCCCAGCCCCTGGGCGCGCTCGCCCAGCGAGGCCAGGCCCACGGTGCGGGTGGTGTCGACCGTGGCCGGGTCGAAGCCGGCGCCGTCGTCGTCGACCACCGCGGTCAGCTGGGCCCGGGCGATACGCAGGGTCACGTCCAGGCGGGTCGCCCCGCGGGCGTGGAGGAGTGAGTTGCGGACGGCCTCGCGCACGATCAGGTAGCTCTCCTCCTTGACGTGGGACGGCAGCTCGACCGCCTCCTCACCCTGCTCGGTCAGCGTCACCGAGCGCCCGATCGGGACGGTGAAGTCCAGGTACTCCTGCAGCGCCTGGGCCAGGGTCCGGTGGCCCACCACGTCGCGCAGCCGGGTGGCCAGGCTGCGGACGTCGTTGAGGGTGTCCAGCAGCAGCTGGCGGGTGGCGCGCAGTCGGTCGGGGTCCAGCGGCCGGCCGGTGTCGACCAGGTGCAGGGCCAGGTCCAGCCCCTGCATGGCCGCGCCGATGCCGTGGCTGGTGTGGTCGTGCAGGTCGCGGGCGACCCGGCGGCGCTCGTCGCGGTTCGCGTCGCTGATCCGGGACAGCAGCACGTCGACGTAGGAGATGGCGGCGGGCACGACGAGTGCGTCGATGACCTCGTGCAGGACGACGGCGATCCGCTCGGCGGCCCGGGGACCGGTGGCCAGGCCCGCGGCCTGGGACAGCAGCGGGGGCAGCGCGTGCCGGAACAGCAGGCTCGCCGCCCGCAGCGACTCGGCCGGGTGCACGTGGCTGCGCGCCCGGACGGCGCCGACGTCGGCTGCGCGTTCGGGCGTGGCCTGGCCGCGCAGCCGGGCGCGGGTGGTGTGCAGCACGGCCAGCGCACGGCCGGCCAGCAGCGCGCGGAGGTCGGGGTCGTCCACCAGCCGGGGCGAGACCAGGGCGACGTCGGCGAGGAACGCAGCGACGACCTCGTCGTCGACCGCCGCGTCCTCCGCCGCGCTCCCCCGGAGGTCCTCCTCGGCGGCACCCCCGTGCGCGTCGCCGAGGAGGACGTCGGGGACCCCGTCGTCCGCCGGCGTCACCGGAGGCCGGTGGCGGGCGGCAGGTCCGCGGGGCCCGGACCGGCGGACGCCGCCCCCTGGGCGCGCGTCCCCACCGGGACGGACCGGGACAGCAGCACGGCCGTGCTCTCGTCCCTGGTCACCTCTCCAGCCTGTCTCATCGACGACGAAAGCTCAGCCCCCGAAGGGTGTACTCCCGCTACACCCTTCGACACATCGACGTCGCTGCGCCGCGGTCGGACCAGGACTCAGGCCCGGGTGCGCAGCACGCCGTCGGGTCCGGCGAGCAGGACCGGCGCGGACGGCGCCAGGTCGTGGACCGCAGCCAGCCCGGCCGGCTCGACGGCATCGCCGGCGGAGACCACCGCGGCCGCCTCCAGCCCCTCGACCCCGCTGGAGACCGCGGCCGCGACCGCCGCCTGCAGCGCGGAGAGCTGCAGCGAGGGCAGCGTCACGGTCGCGGCGAGGTAGGTGCGGCCGTCGGTGTCGCGCACCGCGGCGCCCTCGGGCGCGCCGGTGCGGCTCCGGGCGGAGCGGGCCAGCGTGACCAGCTTCGCGTCCTCGGGGTCCAGGTCGGCCACCGGGTCACTCTCCTGTCCGTCGGTCCGGCCCTCCTGCAGGTGGGGGGCGGGAGGGTCCTCCGTCAGCCTTCCACGACGGCGTGCTCGGGCTCCCGGGCGGCCTGCTCGGCGGCCTCCTCGCCGGGCTCGGGCACCCGGACGACGAGGATCGTGTCGATCTGGTTGCGCCGTCCGCCGGTGCTCTCGGCGACCAGCCGCAGCCCGCCGACCTCGGCCTCGGAGCCCTCGATCGGCACCACGCCGAGCTCCCGGGCGAGCAGCCCGCCCACGGTCTCGACGCCGTCGTCCTCGGGCAGCTGCACCTTGAACAGGTCGGCGAGGTCCTCGACCGGCAGCCGGGCGGTGATCCGCACCGAGCCGTCCGGGAGCTCCTCGATCGGCGGCCGCTGCACGGCGTCGTGCTCGTCGGCGATCTCGCCGACGATCTCCTCGAGGATGTCCTCGATGGTGACCAGGCCCGCGAAGCCGCCGTACTCGTCGACGACGACGGCCATGTGCGTGCGGCTGGCCTGCATCTCCCGCAGCAGCTCGTCGACCGGCTTGGACTCCGGGACGAAGCTCGCCCGGCGCATCAGCTCCTCGACCCGCGGCTCGCTCACCCGGGAGTCCGAGGAGCCCTGCGACCGGCGGACGAGGTCCTTGAGGAAGACGACGCCGATGATGTCGTCGACGTTCTCCCCGATGACCGGCAGCCGGCTGAACCCGCTGCGCAGGCACAGCGCCAGCGCCTGGCGCAGGGTCTTGCCGCGCTCGATCCACACCACGTCGGGCCGGGGCACCATCACCTCGCGGGCGATGGTGTCGCCGAGCTCGAACACGCCGTGGATCATGTTGCGCTCGCCGGACTCGACGACGCCGCGCTCCTCGGCCATGTCGACCAGCTCGCGCAGCTCGACCTCGCTGCTGAACGGGCCGTCGCGGTAGCCCTTGCCGGGGGTGATCGCGTTGCCGATGAGGATCAGCAGCGTGGCGATCGGCCCGAGCATGCGGCCGAGCAGCCGCACCAGCGGGGCGGCGGCCAGCGCGATCGGGTAGGCGTGCTGCCGGCCGACGGTGCGCGGGCCGACGCCGACCAGCACGTAGCTGACCACCGTCATGACCGCGGCGGCCACGGCGACGCCGAGCGGCACGGAGTCGAAGAGCCGGAAGAACACCCCCGCGACGAGCACCGCGGCGGTCATCTCGCACACGATCCGCAGCAGCAGGAGCAGCGCCACGTGCCGCGCCCGCTCCTCGACCACCGCCAGCAGGGGGCCGGCACGCTTGGCGCCGTCCCGCCGCAGCTCTTCCACGCGCGCGACCGACAGCCGCTGCAGCGCGGCGTCGAGCGCGCCGAAGACGCCTGCGACCAGCACGAGGAGGACCGCGATCACCAGCAGGACGATCGCTGTCGGGCTCATCGGTCGGCCGGCTCCACGGGTTCGCCGGTCACCGGTTCCCGCGGGACGGAGCGCCAGCCCTCGAGCAGCTTGCCCTGCAGGCCGAACATCTCCTTCTCCTCGTCGGGCTCCATGTGGTCGTAGCCCAGCAGGTGGAGCACGCCGTGGGTGGCGAGCAGGAGGAGCTCGTCGGCCATCGAGTGGCCGGCCGCCCGGGCCTGCCGGACGGCGACGGCCGGGCACAGCACGACGTCACCGAGCAGCGCCGGACCCGGTTCGGGGTCGTCGGGCCGCTTGGTGTCCAGGTCGTCCATCGGGAAGGCCAGCACGTCGGTGGGGCCCTTCTCGCCCATCCACCGCTCGTGCAGCGTGGCCATGTAGTCGACGTCGACGCACAGCACGGACAGCTCGGCGAGCGGGCTGACCTCCATGGCGTCGAGCACGTAGCGGCAGACGCCGGCCAGTGCGGTCTCGTCGACGGGGATCTCGGACTCGTTCGCGACCTCGACGGGCACGGCGATCAGCTCCCCTGCTGGCGGGCCGGGCGCGCGGGCCGGGCGGGGTTGCGGGACTGGCCCATGGGAGCGGGCTGGCTCGCGGCGTCCCAGCGCTCGTAGGCGTCGACGATGTCGCCGACCAGCCGGTGCCGGACGACGTCGGAGCTGGTCAGGGTGGCGAAGTGGACGTCGTCGATCCCCTCGAGGATGTCGCGGACCACCCGCAGGCCGCTCTGTGCGCCACCGGGCAGGTCGACCTGGGTGACGTCGCCGGTGACGACCATCTTGGAGCCGAACCCGAGCCGGGTGAGGAACATCTTCATCTGCTCGGCGGTGGTGTTCTGCGCCTCGTCGAGGATCACGAACGCGTCGTTGAGCGTGCGGCCGCGCATGTAGGCCAGCGGGGCGACCTCGATGGTGCCGGCGGTCATCAGCCGCGGGATCGACTCGGGGTCGACCATGTCGTGCAGCGCGTCGTACAGCGGCCGCAGGTAGGGGTCGATCTTGTCCGACAGCGAGCCGGGCAGGAAGCCCAGCCGCTCGCCGGCCTCCACCGCGGGGCGGGTCAGGATGATCCGGTTGACCTGCTTGGTCTGCAGCGCCTGCACGGCCTTGGCCATCGCCAGGTAGGTCTTGCCGGTGCCGGCCGGGCCGATCCCGAAGATCACGCTGTGGGTGTCGATGGCGTCGACGTAGTGCTTCTGGTTCAGCGTCTTGGGCCGGATGGTGCGGCCCCGGCGGCTGATGATGTCGAGGCTGAGCACCTCCGCGGGCCGCTCGCCGCCACCGGCACGCAGCATGCCGACGACGCGGCGCACCGAGTCCGGGCGCAGCGTCTGGCCGGTGGCCAGCAGTGCGATCAGCTCGTCGAAGACCCGGACGGCGAAGGCGTTGTCACCCGGCTGCCCGGTGATCGCGATCTCGTTGCCGCGGACGTGGACGTCGGCGGCGAGCTCGCTCTCGACCAGCCGGAGGTGCTCGTCGCCGGAGCCGAGGAGCGCGACCATGGAGACGGTGGCGGGGACGGTGATGGAGGTGCGGACGGCGGCCGAGACGGCCTGATCGTCCGCGGCACCCTCGGAGACCGCCGCAGCGCGAGCGGAGAGCTCACGCGCAGAGGCGCTGCCGGTCGGGGTGCCTGGTGAGGTGTCGGGCAAGAACGCTCGACCCTGCCTTCCGTGACGGGGCTGTGACCTGGGCGAGTCTACGCGCCGACGGCCGTTCCCCGCCCCGCTCGCCGCGACCGGGTCACCCCGGGCCCGCCGGGTCAGCCGGGCGGCCAGCCCAGGCCGCGGCCGCCGAGCACGTGCAGGTGCACGTGGTGGACCGTCTGGCCGGCGCCCGGGCCGCTGTTGGCGACCAGCCGCCAGCCGGGCTCGGGGCCCGCCTCGGTGGCCAGCCCCTCCTGCACGGCGACCGCCTGGGCGGCGGCGAGCAGCTCGGCGGCCAGCACCGGGTCGGCGGCAGCGAGGGCACCGATCGTCGCGTGGTGGGTCTTGGGCACCACCAGCACGTGCGTGGGCGCCTGCGGATCGAGGTCCCGGAACGCCAGCGTCGTGGCGGTCTCGGCGACGACGTCCGGGGTGATCTCCCCGGCCACCATCCGGCAGAACACGCAGTCGGGCGCGGCCTCGGTCATGGCCGTGACCCTAGTGGCGGTGCCGGACGCGGGCCGGCCGCCGGTGCGGTGGCCGGCCCGCGCGCGTCAGGCCAGCTTCGTCGAGGAGATCCCGCCGTCGACGTAGAGCGTGGTGCCGTGCACCATCGCCGCGTCGTCGGAGGCCAGGTAGAGCACGCCGCGGGCGACGTCCTCGGGCCGGACGACGACGCCTGCCGGTGTCGTGGCGGTCATCGCGTCCAGGACGGCGCGGGCCGCCTCGTTGCCCGGGGTCAGCGTGACCCCGGGGGCGACGGTGTTGACCCGCACACCGCGGGGCCCGAACTCCGCCGCCCACGCCCGGGTCAGCTGCTCGGCGGCGGCCTTGGTGGCGGTGTACATCGCGCCGAACGGGCTGCCGACCGAGGCCATCCAGGAGCCGATGGTCACGACGACGCCGCTCCCCCGCTCGACCATCGCGGGGGCGAGCTCGCCGACGAGCACGTGCGGGGCCCGCACGTTGACCGCGAGCATCGCGTCCAGGTCGGCGTCGGGCAGGTCGGCGGTGGCGGTCACCGGGTAGATGCCGGCGTTGTTGACCAGGACGTCCACCCGGCCGCCGAGCGCTGCGGTCGCCGCCGCGGCGAACGCGCGCAGGTCGGCGTAGGAGCCGCCGAGGTCGGCCGGCACGAAGGTGGCCCGGCCACCGGCGGCGGTGATCGCGGCGACGACGGCCCCGCCGCGGGTGGCGTCGCGGCCACTGACCGCGACGGTCGCGCCCTCGGCGGCGAGCAGGTGGGCGGTGGCGGCACCGATGCCGCTGGTGGAGCCGGTGACGAGTGCGGTGCGGCCGGCCAGGCGGCCGGCAGGAGCGGGAGAGGTCATGTCCCCACTCGACCGGTCGGGCGGGGCCGGGGCCAGGTCCGGGTCAGCCTGGGCACGGCGTGACCAGCCAGGACGCGCCGTCCTCGCCCTACCGTGGGTGCATGCCGACCGACCGCGCCGCCCTGGGTGCCTTCCTGCGCTCCCGCCGCGACCGGCTGAGCCCGGCGCAGGCCGGCATGGCGGCCTTCCCCGGGGCGCGGCGGGTCCCGGGGCTGCGCAAGGAGGAACTCGCGGTGCTCGCGGGGCTGAGCCCGGACTACTACTCGCGGCTGGAGCAGGGCCGGCAGGCCAACGTCTCCGACGAGGTGCTCGACGCGCTGGCCCGCGCGCTGCGGCTGGACGAGGTCGAGCACGCCCATCTGCGCGACCTCGCCGCCCCCACCCGGCGCCGCCGGGCCACCGCCTCGGTCCCGCAGCGGGCCGATCCGGGGCTGCTGCGGCTGATGACCGGCCTCGACCACCTGCCGGCGCTGGTCCTGGGCCAGCGGGGCGAGGTGCTCGCCAGCAACGCACTCCTGACCGCCGTCCTCGGGCACGCGTTCGACCCCGGGTCGTCGCTGCTGCGCTGGCTGTTCCTGGACCCGCTGGCCCGCGAGCGGATCGTCAACTGGGCGCAGTTCGCGATGGCGTCGGTGGGCGCGCTCCGCCGGGACGCCGCCCGCCACCCCGACGACGTCCGGCTGCACGCGCTGATCGAGGACCTCCGTGCGGCCGACCCCGACGTCGCCCGCTGGTGGGACGACCAGGGGGTGCGCGACTACGCGTCGGTGCCCAAGCGGATCCAGCACCCGGTCGCCGGGCCGCTGTCCTTCGACATCGAGCTGGTCTCCGCACCGCACGACCTGGACCAGCGGCTGATCGTCTACACCGCCGAGCCGGGCTCCCTGACCGCCCGGCAGCTGCCCCTGCTGGCCAGCTGGGGTGCGACCGCCCCCGCGCCGGCCGGCTGAGGGTCGGGGCCGACCGGGCGGACGGCGTGGACGACGATGGGCGCCGTCCGCTCCCGCCGTCCTCCGGAGGTCCCGTCATGCCCGCTCTGCAGCCCATCGCGAGGACGTAGTGAGCACCCGTCGCGCCGTCCGGTCGGGTGGTCGAGTCGAAGCACAGCTCTCGCGTCGCGGGTTCCTCACCGCCACCGCGGCCACCGCCGCGGCCGCCGCGCTCGCCGCCTGCGGCCGCACCTCTCCCGTGTCGTCCCCGGGGGCAGCACCCTCCTCCGGCCGGGGCGCCCTGCGGCTCGGCGCCATCCCCGACCAGGACCCCGAGGTCCTCCAGCGCCTGTACGGCACGGTCGCGGACTCGATGTCCGCCGCGCTGGACCTCGACGTCAGCTACTCACCGGTGACCGACTACGGCGCCGCGGTCTCCCTCTTCCGCACCGGCGACCTGGACCTGGTCTGGTTCGGCGGGCTGACCGGCGTGCAGGCCCGGCTGCAGACCCCCGGCGCGCAGCCGGTCGCCCAGCGCGACATCGACCAGGACTTCCACTCGGTCTTCGTGGTCAACACAGCCACCGGGCTGGCCCCGGCCGACGACCTGACCCCGCTGGCGCCGCTGCGCTTCACCTACGGCAGCGAGACCTCGACGTCGGGCCGGCTGATGCCCGCGTTCTTCCTGCGCGAGCAGGGCGTGGACCCGCAGGGCTTCCCGGGCGGCCCGGGGTTCTCCGGCTCGCACGACGCCACGCTGGCGCTGGTGGCCGCGGGCAGCTACCAGGCCGGCGTGCTCAACGAGCAGGTGTGGGGAAGCCGGACGGCGGCCGGCACGGTCGACCCCGCGGTGGTGCAGTACGCCCGGACGCCGGCCTTCCACGACTACCACTGGCTGCTGGGCCCGCAGGCGACCCAGCGGCTGGGCGCCGACCTCGCCCCCCGGCTCACCGAGTGGTTCACCGGCCTGCCCGCCGGCGACCCGGTGCTCGAGCTGTTCGGCGCCGACGGCTTCGTCCCGACCGAGGCCGGCAACTACGCCCAGATCGAGCAGATCGGCCGCTCCCTGGGACTGGTCAGCTGACCGCCGTCCTCCGGCTGCACGGCGTCTCGGTCACCCACGGCACCACCACCGCGCTGGAGGGCGTCGACCTCACCGTGGACGCCGGCGAGCGGGTGGCCGTGGTCGGGGCGTCGGGCGCCGGCAAGTCGATACTGCTCGCGGTGGCCAACGGCTCGGTGCCGGCCACCGCGGGCACGGTCGAGGTGCTCGGCGCCGACCCGGGTGCGCTGTCCGGCCGCGCGCTGCGGCAGCTGCGCGCCCGGGTGGGCACCGTGCACCAGCACCTGGAGCTGGTCGGGCAGCTGCGGGTGGTGCACAACGTCAACGCCGGGCGGCTGGCGGCCTGGCCGGCGTGGCGGGCCGCGTGGTCGCTGCTGCGCCCGCAATGGCTGCCCGAGGTGCTGGCCGCGCTGACCGAGCTGGAGCTGGCCGACCGGGTCTGGGAGCGCACCGACCGGCTGTCGGGCGGGCAGCGGCAGCGGGTCGCCGTGGCCCGGGTGCTGGTGCAGCGGCCCGAGCTGGTGCTCGCCGACGAGCCGGCCTCCGCGCTGGACCCCGTGCTCGCCGACCGCACGATGACCCTGCTCGCCGGCACCGGCAGCACCCTGGTGGCCTCGCTGCACGACCCGGCTCTGGCGCTGCGGCACTGCACCCGGGTGGTCGGGCTGGCCGCCGGGCGGGTGGTGCTCGACTCCCCCGCCGCCGGCCTGTCGCTCGCCGACCTGAGCGCCTTCTACGGCGCGCCCCGATGACCGCGGTGCTCACGCCCGTCGCGGCCCCGGCCGTGCTCCGGCGGGACGGCGTGCGCTGGGCGTGGGGGCTGGGCACGCTCGTCGTCCTCGGCTGGTCGCTGGCCGGGGCCGGGCTGTTCTCCGGGGCGGTGGTCAACGGCGCCGGCACCCGGCAGTTCGGCCGGTTCGCCGCGGCCGCCCTCTCCCCCGCCACCGACGGCGCGTTCCTCGGCGTGCTCGCGTCCTCGGTGCTCATCACCGTCGCCTACGCCGCCCTCGGTGCCGCGCTGGCGGTCGGGCTGGGCGCGGTCGGTGCGGTGGCGGTCGCCCGCACCACCTGGGGACGGCGTCGGCTGGGCTGGGCGCTGGCCCGGGGCGCGCTCGCCGTCCCGCGCGGGCTGCACGAGGCGGTGTGGGGGCTGCTGCTGGTCAACCTGCTCGGGCTGGACCCGTGGGTGGGCGTGCTGGCCATCGGCGTCCCCTACGGCGCGGTCACCGCCAAGGTGTTCGCCGACCTGCTCGACGAGGTGCCCCGCGGCCCGTACGACGCGCTGCGCGCCACCGGCGCCGGACCCGTCCCCGCCGCGCTGTACGGGCTGCTCCCCGCGGCGTCGGGCGGCCTGCTGTCCTACTCGTTCTACCGGCTGGAGTGCGCCGTCCGGTCCGCGGTCGTGCTGGGCCTCATCGGCGCCGGCGGGCTGGGCTACCAGCTGTCGCTGTCGTTCAGCTCTCTGCGCTGGCCCGAGGTGTGGTCGTGCGTCTACGCGCTGTCGGTGCTGTGCGTGCTGGCCGTGGTCGCCGGGCGGGCGGTGCGCCGGCGGGTGGCCGACCCCCGCCCGGCCGGCGACCGGCTGCGCCGCGACCCGCTGCTGACCACCGCCGTGCTCACCACGCTGGCCGCCGTGGCGTGGTCGTGGTGGTACCTGGCGGTCTCCCCGGCGACGCTGGTCTCCGACCGCACCGGCGACCAGCTGCGCTACGTGCTCGCCGCCGCCTGGCCGCCGGACGTCGACGGCCCGCTGCTGTCGGCCGTGGCCTCGGCGGCCGTGGACACCGTGCAGATGTCGGTCATCGCGATCGCCGTGGCCACCGTCGGGGCGGTGCTGCTGGCCGGGGTGGCCGCGCACCCGGTCCGGCCCACGGTCGCGCGGCGGCTGACCGGAGCCGTCGTCCGGGCGGCGCTGCTGGTGCTGCGCGCCGTCCCGCCGCCGGTGTGGGCGCTGGTGCTGCTGTTCGTGCTGCTGCCCGGGATCCTGCCGGGCGCGCTGGCGCTGGGCGTCTACACCCTCGGCGTCCTGGGCCGGCTGGCCGCGGAGGCCACCGAGGAGCTCGACCCGCGGCCCCGGGCGGCGCTCACCGCACTGGGCGCCGGGCCGGTGGCGGGGTGGCTGTACGGGGCGCTGCCGGCCGCGACCGGGCCCGTGCTGGCCTACGCGCTCTACCGCTGGGAGGTGGCCATCCGGGACACCGTGCTGGTCGGGCTGCTCGGCGCCGGCGGGCTCGGGGCGCTGCTGGCCTCGCGGCTGGCGGTGTTCGACTGGGGCGCGGTGACCACCGTGCTGGTCGCGCTGATCGTGCTGACCACGGCGGTCGACCTGGTCAGCGCCCGCGCCCGCGCCGCCCTGCGCTGACCCTTGGCCACCCCCTGTTGATCATGGGCGTCCTGCTCCTCGACACACCGCAGCCCGGCGTGTCCCCGGCACGACGCCCATGATCAACGGCGCGGGTGGCCGACCGGCGGCCGAGTGGTCAGTTGCTGCTCCCAGGACCGGCGTGCCGGTGCGGGTCGGCGACCGCAACTGCTCACTCGACCGGGCGGCTCACGCCCAGCGGGTGCGGGCGCTGAGCGCGGCGAGGGCGGCCGCGCCGGCCGTGGACGTGCGCAGGACCTCGGGGCCGAGCCGCACCGAGTGCGCGCCGGCCGCGCGGAAGGCGACCACCTCGCCGTCGGTGATGCCGCCCTCGGGGCCCACGATCACCGCGACGGTGCCGCTGGCCGGGACGTCGACCTGGGCCAGCGGACGACGGGCCTGCTCGTGCAGCACCAGGGTCAGGTCGACGTCGCCGAGCAGGCCGATGACCTGCCGGGTGCTCATCGGTGCCGTCACCTCGGGCACCCGCGGACGGCGGGCCTGCTTGCTCGCCGCCCGGGCCGCCGAGCGCCACTTGGCCAGGCCCTTGTCGATGCGGTCGTCGCGCCACTTCGTCACGCAGCGGGCCGCCGTCCACGGCACGATCCGGTCGACGCCCAGCTCGGTGGCCAGGTCGACCGCCAGCGGCCCGTGGTCGCCCTTGGGCAGCGCCTGCACGAGCACGAACTCCGGCTCGGGCGCGGGGACGTCGTGCCGGGCGAGCACGTGCACCTGCAGCGTCGAGCCCTCGGCGGCGAGCACCGAGCCCTCGACCAGCAGCCCGCGGCCGTCGGAGACCCGCACCCGCTCACCGGCGCCCAGCCGCAGCACGTCGACGGCGTGCCGGCCCTCGGCGCCGGCGACGGTCAGCACGTCGCCGGCGGGCACCTCCTCGAGCAGGAAGAGCGGGGCGCCGTCGGCCTCAGGAGCCGGCCCGGCCTCGCTCATCGGCCGTTGAACGCGTCGCGCACCCGGGAGAACAGCCCGCCGTGGTTGGCCTCGGTGCCCTGGGTGAGGTCCTCGTTGCGCAGCGCGGCGAGCTCGCGCAGCAGCTCGGACTGGCGGTCGTCGAGCCGGGTCGGGGTCTGCACGTCCAGGTGCACGAGCAGGTTGCCCCGGCCGGTCCCGCGCAGCCGCGGGGCGCCGTGCGCCCGCAGGGTGAGCACGCTGCCGGACTGGGTGCCCGGCCGGATGTCGAGGTCCTCGGCGCCCTCGAGCGTCTCCAGCTTCAGCGAGGTGCCCAGCGCCGCCGCGGTCATCGGCAGGGTGACCCGGCAGTGCAGGTCCTCCCCGTCGCGCGTGAACACGTCGTGCGGGCGCTCGTGCACCTCGACGTAGAGGTCGCCGGCGGGGCCACCGCCCGGGCCGACCTCGCCGTAGCCGGCCAGCCGGATGCGCATGCCGTCCTCGACGCCGGCGGGGATCTTCACCGGGATGTCGCGGCGGGCGCGGACCCGGCCGTCGCCGCCGCACTGGCCGCACGGGCTGGGGATGACCTGGCCGGTGGCCTGGCACGTGGGGCAGGGGCGGCTGGCGATGACCTGGCCGAGGAAGGAGCGCTGCACGCTCTGCACCTCGCCGCGGCCGTTGCAGGTGCTGCAGGTCTCCGGGTGGGTGCCGGGCGCGGTGCCGGCGCCGGTGCACACGTCGCAGAGGACGGCGGTGTCGACGGTGATCTCCGTCGTCGTCCCGAAGACCGTCTCGTCGAGGTCGAGGTCGACCCGGATCAGGGCGTCCTCGCCCTCGCGGGTGCGGCTGCGCGGCCCGCGGCCACCGCCCTGGCCACCGAAGAAGGCGTCCATGATGTCGCCGAGACCACCGAAGCCCGCGGCGTTGCCGAACGGGTTGCCGCCACCGCGGCCGCCGCCGGTGTCGAAGGGGTCACCGCCGAGGTCGACGATGCGCCGCTTCTCCGGGTCGGTCAGCGCCTCGTAGGCCCGGCTGACCTGCTGGAACCGCTCCTTGGCGCTGTCGTCGGGGTTGACGTCGGGGTGCAGGTCGCGGGCCATCTTGCGGTAGGCGCGCTTGATCTCGGAGTCGCTGGCCCCCTGCTTGAGGCCCAGGACGCCGTAGTAGTCGGTTGCCATAGAGAGTTCTCAGTCCTCAGCTCTCGGCCAGCAGGTGGCCGACGTAGCGGGCCACGGCTCGTACCGCGGCCATGTTCCCTGCGTAGTCCATCCGGGTGGGGCCGACGACGCCGAGGCCGCCGAGGGCCTCGTCGCCCGAGCCGTACCCGACGGACACGAACGAGGCGCCGGTCAGCGCCTCGTGCTGGTTCTCCTCGCCGATGCTCACGATCACCGCACTGGAGTCCACCTCGGCCATCAACCGCAGGACCACCACCTGTTCTTCCAGCGCCTCCAGCAACGGCCGGACGGTGCCCGGGAAGTCCAGCGCGCTGCCCTGCGCCAGGTTCGCCGTGCCGCCGATGACCAGCCGGTCCTCCGAGGGCTCGACGAGGGTCTCCAGCAGGGTGGCGCTGACCGCTGCGACCAGCGGGCGCAGGTGCAGCGGGGCGCCCTCGACCAGGCCGGGGGCCTTGTCGCTGGCCTCGGCGAGCTTCGCGCCGGTGAAGGTGGCGTTGAGCAGGGTGCGCAGCTCGGCGACGGTCTCGGCCTCGGTGTCGACCGGCACCTCCACCACGCGCTGCTCGACCCGGCCGGTGTCGGTGATGAGCACCATCAGCAGCCGGGACGTCGACAGCGGCACCAGCTCCAGGTGCCGGACGGCGCTGCGCGACAGCGTCGGGTACTGGACGACAGCGACCTGGCGGGTCAGCTGGGCCAGCAGCCGGACGCTGCGGCCGAGGACGTCGTGCAGGTCGACGGCGCCGTCGAGGAACTTCTCGATCGCGGTGCGCTCGGCGGCCGACAGCGGCTTGACCGTGCTGAGCCGGTCGACGAAGAAGCGGTAGCCCTTGTCGGTGGGCACCCGGCCGGCGCTGGTGTGCGGCTGAGTGATGTACCCCTCCTCCTCCAGCACCGCCATGTCGTTGCGGATGGTGGCTGGTGAGACGCCCAGGTCGTACCGGGCGGCCAGGGCCTTGCTCCCCACCGGGTCGTTGGTGGAGACGTAGTCCTGGACGATCGCCCGGAGGACGCGCAGGCGGCGGTCGTCGTGCGCCACGGCTGACACCTCCCGTACCGGTCGACGGGCCGCTCTGGCACTCCAGCGGTCCGAGTGCCAGCATACGGCGGCCCGGCCCGACCGTCGTCCGGCTCACGAGGTGACGAGCCCGCCCGGGATGGGATCGGTCCCGCAAGAGGGCCCCGGCGGCCGCGCGGCGAATCACACTACTGTGATTCGCAGTCGACGGGCCCTCCAGCAGCAGGGGCCCGGGGAGCGGGAGGCTCAGCCCTGATCTTCAAGGCGGTTCGGGACGGACGCCCCTACCCCGACCACAACTTCTCGACCAAGGACTGGGCGATGATCCCGCCGCGCCAGATCCGGCTGGACACCCTGGTCACCACCAAGCGCGAGCTGGCCCTCGACGCGCTGCTGGCCGACGACTCGACCTTCTACGGCGACCTGTTCCCGCACGCGGTGCAGTGGCACGGCGAGACCTACCTCGAGGACGGCGTCCACCGGGCGCTGCGCGCGGCCCTGCAGCAGCGCAACGTCATCCACGTGCGGGTGCTCGACCTCGACGCGCTCATGCCCGCCGACCAGGACACCACCGCCGACGCCCCCTGACGCCCCCGGCTCGGCCCTCTCGCAGGGGCCCACCGCGAGCGCAGCGAGGAGCGGGGGGCGAGAGGGTCCTTCCTCAAAGCCAGCCCTTGTCCGCGGCGACCCGGGCGGCCTCCACCCGGGTGCGGGCGCCGGTCTTGCCGATCGCGGCGGACAGGTAGTTGCGCACCGTCCCCTCGGAGAGGAACAGCCGCCCGGCGATGTCGGCGACCGTCGCGCCGTCGGCGGCGGCGCGCAGGACGTCGGCCTCCCGGCCCGACAGCGGGGTCGCCCCCAGTGCCAGCGCGGCGGCGGCCAGGTCGCGGTCGATCACCCGCTCCCCGGCCACCACCGCCCGGATCGCCCGCGCGAGCTCGGCCACGGGTGCGTCCTTGACCAGGAAGCCGGCCGCGCCGACCTCCATCGCCCGGCGCAGGAACCCCGGGCGGCCGAAGGTGGTGAGGACGACGGCCCGCACGCCCGGCAGCTGCGCGGCCAGCTCGCGGGCGGCCTCGATGCCGTCCTGCCCGGGCATCTCGATGTCCAGCAGCGCGACGTCGGGCCGGTGCTCGTGCGCCGCGGCCAGCACCAGGTCGCCCCGGCCGACCTCGGCCACCACCTCGATGTCGGGCTCGAGCTCCAGCAGCGCCCGCAGCGCCCCGCGCACCAGGGTCTGGTCCTCGGCCAACAGCACCCGGATCGTCACGCGTCCACGGTCCCCGACGTCAGCGACACCCGGATCGTCATGCGTCCACGGTCCCGGACGTCAGCGGCACGCGGATCGTCACGCGTGCACGGTCGCAGACCTCAGCGGCACCCGGATCGTCATGCGTCCACCGTCGCAGACGTCAGCGGCACCGACGCGCGGAGCCGGTAGCCGCCGTCGTCCCCGGGTCCGGCGACCAGCTCACCGCCCAGCGCGCCCACCCGCTCGCGCAGCCCGGCCAGCCCCGAGCCGGGCGACGTCCCCAGCACGGTCACCCCGGGCACTCCCCCGCGGCCGTCGTCGGTGACCGTGAGCACCGCCCGGCCGCCGTCCTCGGTCAGCGCGACGGTGACCTGCCCGGCGCCGCTGTGCCGCAGCACGTTGGTGGTGGCCTCGCGCACCACCCAACCCAGCGCGGCGTCGGTACCGACCGGCAGCACCGGGACCCGGTCGGGCAGCCGCACCGTGATGCCCGCGCCGGTCAGCGCCGCCCGCGCCTCGGCCAGAGCCTGCCCGCAGGTCACCTGCCGGTAGCCGCTGACCGCCTCGCGCACCTCGGCCAGCGCCTGGCGGGCGGCGTCCTCGACGTCGGCCATCTCCGCGCCCGCCCGGACCGGGTCGACCAGGGCAAGCCGCCGGGCCAGCTCGCTCTTGAGCGCGATCAGCGACAGCGAGTGCCCGAGCAGGTCGTGCAGGTCCCGGGCGAAGCGCAGCCGCTCCTCGGCGACGGCGTGCCGGGCCAGCTCCTCACGTGCCTGCTGCAGCTCGCGGTTGACGGTCATCAGGTACCCGGTGCCGCGGATGCCGAAGGCGGTGAGCAGGCAGATGGGCGGCAGGAACAGCAGCCCGGAGTCCTCGTCGGCCAGGATGACCGCCAGGCACAGCAGGGCTGCGGCGACCACCGCCGGCCAGACCCACCGCCACGGCAGGGCGGCGGCGGCCGCGGCGGAGACGTAGATCATCAGTCCCGACCAGTTCGCCCCGAACCCCCCGGCCAGGGCGGCGGCGAGCACCACCATCACCACGAAGTCCGCCCGCAGCGCCCGCGGCCGGCCGAGCTGCCCCATCACCCGCAGGTAGACGAGCGTGAAGGCGAGCAGCCCGATCGCGCCGGCCCACCGGGCGGGCGCCGGCCGGTCGGTGGTCACCAGGTCGCTGACCGGGAACCACTGGAACAGCAGCCACGGCACGGCCCAGATCGCCTGCCCCCACCGGGTCGACCGGTCCACCCGCCGGACGCTCCCGCCCGTCGGCCCCGCTGCAGGGAGCCCGCCGCGAGCCTGCGGGTGGTGGGCGGTCGTGGGGTCCTCCATCAGCCGGCGACCGCGTGCAGCGGACGACGCCGGACGACGGCCACGGCGGCGGTGCAGAAGACGGCGGTGAAGGCGAGCAGCACCAGCACCGCCTGCGCGGAGGGGGCGTTCCCGGAGACGACGTCCCGGCCCAGCTGGGCGTACCAGTAGGAGGGCATCGCGTGCGCCAGCGCGACCAGCCCGCCGGGCAGGATCTCGACCGGCCACCACAGCCCGCCCAGTGCCGCCAACGCCGTCCCGGCGATGCCCATCGCCGCCCCCGCGGCCTGGGAGTCCAGGGCGATGCCCAGCCCGATGCCGAGCGCGACGAAGACCACCGAGCCGGCCCACAGGACGCCGATCAACGCCAGCCAGCTGCCCAGCCCCAGCTCGACGCCGTTGACGAACCGCCCGACCAGCGCCACCACCACCAGGCTGGGCAGCACCAGCAGGGCGCCCACGGCGACGTCGACGGTGAGCGCGGTGCCCGACGGGACAGGCGTGACCCGCAGCTGGCGCAGCCAGCCGGTGGAGCGGTCGAAGGCCAGCCGGATGGTCGCGCCCAGGGCCGCGCCGATGGCGCCGTAGCTCATCATCGAGACCATGTAGAGCTCGGCGTAGTCGGCCTGCCCGCCGTCGGCGGTGGCCTGGGCGCCGAACACCTGGGTGAACAGGACCGTGAACAGCGCCGGCAGCACGATGGTGAAGAACACGTACTGCCGGTTGCGGCCCACCCGGCGCAGCTGGAACAGCAGCAGGTCGGTCATCGGGTGCTCCGCTCGTCGACGGTCCTGGTGGTCGGGTGCTGGGTGGTGGTGTGCTGGGTGGTCAGGTGCAGGAAGGCCTGTTCGAGGGTGGCGCCGCGCACCTCGAGGCCGGGCAGGGAGGCGCGGTCGGCCAGCAGGGCGCGCAACGTGCTCTCCGCGTCGGAGGTCGCCAGTTCCACCAGCTCACCCACCCCGCCGACGGCGGTGACCCCCGGCAGCCCGGTCAGCCCGTCGCGCGACCCCGGGCAGCGGAACGAGACGGTGCGGCCGGCGACGCGTGACTTGATCGCGGCGGCGGACCCGTCGGCGACCACCCGGCCGGCGTCGACGACCACCACCCGGTCGGCGACCGCGTCGGCCTCGTCCAGGTGGTGGGTGGCGAAGACGACGGTGTGCCCGCGGTCGGCCAGGCCGCGCATCGTGGTCCAGAAGGCCTGCCGCCCCTCGACGTCCATGGCCGAGGTGGGCTCGTCGAGCACCAGCAGCGGCGGGGCACCGGCCAGGGCGAGCGCCAGCAGCACCCGCTGCCGCTGACCGCCGGACAGGGCGTCGACCCCGCGGCCGAGGAGGCCCTCGATGCCGGCGGTGGCCAGCAGGTCCTCCAGCGGCCACGGATCGGCATACCGCCGGCGGACCAGGGTCAGCACCTCACCGACCTTCGTCTCACTGGGCAGGCCACCGTGCTGCAGCATCGCCCCGACCCCGCCGGAGCGGATGGCGTCGGCCGGCGCCCGGCCCAGCAGCCGGACGTGTCCGGCGGCCGGGCGGAACAGGCCGAGCGTGGCGTTGAGGACCGAGGACTTGCCGGCCCCGTTGGAGCCGAGGAGGGCGACGGTCTGCCCACGCGGGACGTGCAGGTCGAGCGCGTCGACGGCCACGGTGGCGCCGTAGCGGACGGTCAGCCCCTCGACGTCGAGGGCCGGGTTCTCGGGCATGCGGTCAGCCTGCGGGAGCGGACCTGCCGGGCGGTAGTGCCGGACGTCGTCCACAGCGTCTGACGGATGTCAGACGAGGGCCCGGCACCCGCCTACGCTCGCGGTGTGGACGTCATCGAGGCCCCCGTGGACCCCGCGCTCGAGGTGCTGGAGCGGGTGTTCGGCTACGACGCCTTCCGCGGCCCGCAGCGCGAGGTGGTCGACCACGTCGTCGCCGGCGGTGACGCGCTGGTGCTCATGCCCACCGGTGGCGGCAAGTCGCTGTGCTACCAGGTGCCCTCGCTGCTGCGGGAGGGCGTGGGCGTGGTCGTCTCCCCGCTGATCGCGCTGATGCAGGACCAGGTCGACGCCCTCACCGCCCTCGGCGTCCGGGCGGGGTTCCTCAACTCCAGCCAGGACCGGGACGAGCGCCGCGCCGTCGAGCAGGCGTTCCTGGCCCAGGAGCTGGACCTGCTCTACGTCGCTCCAGAGTCCCTGGGCGGCGGCTCCTCCCCCACCGCCCGGCTGCTCGAGCGCGGGAAGATCGCGCTGTTCGCGATCGACGAGGCGCACTGCGTCGCCCAGTGGGGTCACGACTTCCGGCCCGACTACCTGGCCCTGTCGATGCTGCACGAGCGCTGGCCCGACGTCCCGCGGATCGCGCTGACCGCGACGGCCACCCCGACCACGCACGCCGAGATCAGCACCCGGCTGCAGCTCGACGACGCCCTGCACGTGGTCGCCGGCTTCGACCGGCCCAACATCCAGTACCGGATCGCGCCGAAGGACCAACCGCAGAAGCAGCTGCTGGACCTGCTGCGCACCGAGCACCCCGGCGACGCCGGCATCGTCTACTGCCTGTCCCGGGCGTCGGTGGAGAAGACCGCGGACTTCCTGGTGGCCCAGGGCATCCCGGCGCTGCCGTACCACGCGGGCCTGGACCAGCAGGTGCGCGCGCGCAACCAGTCCCGCTTCCTGCGCGAGGACGGCCTGGTGATGGTGGCGACCATCGCCTTCGGCATGGGCATCGACAAGCCCGACGTCCGGTTCGTCGCCCACCTGGACCTGCCCAAGTCGGTGGAGGGGTACTACCAGGAGACCGGCCGCGCCGGCCGCGACGGGCAGCCGGCCACCGCGTGGCTGGCCTACGGCCTGGCCGACGTCGTCCAACAGCGCAAGATGATCCAGACCTCGGACGGCGACGCCGCGCACCGGCGGGTGCTGTCGGCCCAGCTGGACGCGATGCTGGCGCTCTGCGAGACCGTCGAGTGCCGGCGGGTGCGACTGCTGGCCCACTTCGGGCAGGAGAGCGCGCCCTGCGGCAACTGCGACACCTGCCTGACCCCACCGGAGTCCTGGGACGCCACCGTGCCGGCGCAGAAGCTGCTGTCGACGGTGCTGCGGCTGCAGCGCGAGCGCGGCCAGTCCTTCGGGGCCGGCCAGTCGATCGACATCCTGCTGGGCAAGCGCACCGAGAAGGTCGCCCAGCACTCGCACGACGAGCTGACCACCTTCGGCATCGGCACCGACCTGACCGAGGGCCAGTGGCGCGGTGTCGCCCGCCAGCTGCTGGCCCAGGGGCTGCTGGCGGTGCAGGGCGAGTACGCCACCCTGGCGCTCAGCGAGGCCAGCGGGCCGGTGCTGCGCCGGGAGCAGACCGTGCTGATGCGCCGCGACCCCGACCGCCCCGCCCGCTCGGGCCGGTCCGCGCGCAAGGACCGCGCGACCGCCGCCCCCGAGCTGCCGGCGGCGGCCGCCGGTGCCTTCGAACGGCTGCGGGCCTGGCGCGCGGCGACGGCCAAGGAGCAGGGCGTGCCGGCCTACGTGGTCTTCCACGACGCGACGCTGCGCCAGATCGCCACCGAGGAGCCGGCCACCCTGGCGGCCCTGGGCACGGTCAGCGGCGTGGGCGCGGCCAAGCTCGAGCGCTACGGCCAGTCACTGCTCGCCGCCCTGCACGCCTGACGGCCCCCGCCCCGGCCACGGCCCCGCTGCAGGGGCCCGCCGTGAGCCTGCGAGGGGCAGGGGGCAGCGGTGCTTCCTCAGTCGGTGAGGTCGCGGACGACGGCGTCGGCGAGCAGCCGGCCGCGGTCGGTGAGGACGGCGAGCCCGGCCTCGTGCGGCGCCGCCTCCAGCAGCCCACGGACGACGGCCTCGGCGGCCCGCGCCTGCCCCGCCGCCGACAGGGCCGCCAACGGCAGCCCGTCGCGCAGCCGCAGCCCGAGCATCACCCGCTCCAGCGCCTGGTCGTCGGGGCTGAGGAGCTCGGTGTCGGCGGCCGGGTGCAGACCGGCGGCGATCCGGTCGGCGTAGGCGGCCGGGTGCTTGACGTTCCACCAGCGCAGCCCGCCGACGTGGGAGTGCGCGCCCGGGCCGATCCCCCACCAGTTGGCGTTGGCCCAGTACAGCTCGTTGTGCCGGCAGCGGGCGGCGCGGTCGCGGGCCCAGTTGGACACCTCGTACCAGCCGAGCCCCGCACCGCCGAAGGCCTGGTCGGCCATCTCGTACCGGTCGGCCAGCACGTCGTCGTCGGGCATGGGCAGCTCGCCCTTGGCGACCCGGCGGGCCAGCCGGGTGCCCTGCTCGACGATGAGGGCGTAGGCGCTCACGTGGTCGACGGGTGCGGCCAGCACGGCGTCGACCGAGGCCTGCCAGTCGGCGTCGGACTCCCCCGGTGCGCCGTAAATGAGGTCCAGGTTGACGTGCTCGAAGCCGGCGGCCCGGGCCTCGTGCGCCGCCTGCACCGCGCGCCCGGGGGTGTGCCGGCGGTCCAGGACGGCGAGCACGTGCTCGGCTGCGGACTGCATGCCCAGGCTGATCCGGGTGAAGCCGCCCGCACGCAGGGTGGCCAGCGACTCCGGCGTCACCGACTCGGGGTTGGCCTCGGTGGTGACCTCGACGTCGGTAGCGACCGGGAAGAGCTCGCGGACGGCGTCCATCACCGCGACCAGGTCGTGGGCGGGCAGCAGCGTGGGAGTGCCGCCGCCGACGAACACGGTCTGCACCGCGGGCAGGTCCGGGCCCAGCACCTGCGCGGCCAGCCGCAGCTCGGCGATCGCCGTCCCGGCGTACTCGCTGCGGTTGGCGCCGGGGCCCAGCTCGTCGGACGTGTAGGTGTTGAAGTCGCAGTAGCCGCAGCGGGTCGCGCAGAACGGCACGTGCACGTAGAGGCCGAAGGGCGTCGTCCGCAGGCCCGCGCGCGCCGACGCCGGGAGCATCGAAGGGTCGGCCGGCAGGGCGGGGGTCTGGCCGAGGAGCGGCAGGGTGGTGGTCATCGCTGGTCCCAGTGTGACCGCCCGCGGCAACCCACCGACGCTGCGCGGCGGGTGACCTCCACAACGGTGCTCTGCCGACGCTTGTGCTCTGCTCCCTCGGAGGGAGCAGAGCACAAGCGTCCGCGGACCCCTTGCCGCCTGCTGATCAGCACTCCACGCTGGGCGGATGACCGATCCGGAGGACCCGCGGGCGCAGTACCGGCAGCTCCCTGAGCGCGTCCAGCCCGAGGAGGTCGTGGAGACCTCGGACGCCGACCCGCGGGTGGTCGTGGACCCTCCGGTGCCGGAGGCCTGGCGGTCGGCGCTGTTCGGCCCCACGACCTGACCCAGAGGTCAGAGCACGTAGGTGGCGATCATCTGGCCGAGCTGGCGGATGTCGGCACTGCCCTTGAACTCCAGCCGGACCTTGCCCAACCCGCTGAACCAGAGGTCGAGCTCGGCGTCGAGGTCGAAGGTGCCGGCGGTCTCGATCGAGAACGCCTGGACCTTGCTGTAGGGCAGGGAGGTGAAGTCCCGCTTCTTGCCGGTGATGCCCTGCACGTTGACCGCGATGAGCCGCTTGTCGGTGAAGACGACGAAGTCGCGCACCGCCTTGAAGGTCGCGACGAACTGCTCGCCGGGCACGAGCAGCGGTGCGACGGCCGGCGCGATCTCGTCGGGCTTGCACGGGCTGAGCTTGAACACGGAACCGTTCGAGAAGTCGATCACCGCGTCACCATAGGGACGAGACCGTCCGGAACAGCGCTCCCACGCCGGTCAGCGCAGGCGGCGGGTGTTGTCCGGCTGGCGCACGGTGACCCCGCGGGCGTCGAGCCACTCGGCCAGCGGGACGGCGACCCGGCGGCTGGTGCCCCACGCCTGCCGGGCCTGGCTCAGCGTGAACGGCTGCGGCAGCCCGGCCAGCCGGGCCCGAGCCACCTCGGCGGCGCCGGGTGCGAGGTAGATGCCCTCGCTGATCCGCACCAGCTGCTCGTCGCGCACTGCCGCCGCCAGCTCCCTGGCACCCAGCCCGGCCGCGACCAGGTCACCGGCCTCCGGTGCGGCGAACGGCTCCTGGGCCAGCCGGGCGCGGATGCCGTCGACCGCACGCTGCACCTCCGGCGGCAACCCCGCCGACTCGGCCACCACCCGGCCGTCGCGCAGCGACAGTGGCGGGCGCACGAACGCCGGCACCAGCTCCGCATCCGGCAGCTCCAGCGCCGAGCGCAGCACGGCCACCGGCGGGCCGGGCTCCAGCGGGCGGAGCTGCCGGTAGCGGGCCACCACCTGCGGCACCCGGGCCGCCAGCTCGTCGACCAGCGCGGGCGCGACCAGCCACGGACCCACGGCCGGGACGCCGGCCGGCACCGGCCAGCCCATCGCCACGAAGTCCGCCCGGCGCACGAACCGCCGCCGGGCCAGGTCGGCGAGCGCCCCCGCCTCACCGGTCGGCTGCTCGGCCAGCTCGGCCGCACGGGTGGCGGCCGCACCCCGGCGGCGCAGCTCAGGCGGGTCGACGTCCCGTACGTCCGCGCCGAACACCCGGCGGGCACCGGGGTCGCGCAGCAGCAGCCGGTCGCCGACCCGGAGCGGCAACGGCTCGGTCAGGCGCAGCCGCAGCGCACTGCCGTCCAGCGGTCGCACCCGGGCCGCCACCGTCGCCGAGCCGATGTGCACGACCAGCTCGGCGGGCAGCCGGTCCTCGACCGGGGACACCAGGGAGACGTCGAGGTCGGTGGTGCGCCGGAAGGCGTCCGGGGTCAGCAGCGCCGCACCCCGGGACAGCTGCTCGACCGCGACGCCCCGCAGGTTCAGCGCCACCCGGGCGGTCGCGGTGGCCGACTCGACCGGCTCACCGAGGGACTGCAGGCCGCGCACCGTGACCAGCTCGCCGCCCAGGTCCAGCCGGTCGCCGGCGGCCACGGTGCCCGCGGCGAGGGTGCCGGTGACCACGGTGCCGGCGCCCTTGATCGTGAAGGCGCGGTCGACCCACAGCCGCACCGGCGCGACCGGGTCGGGCGCGGGCAGGCCGGCGAGCAGCTGCTCCAGCAGCGCCGACAGCTCGGCCAGACCGGCGCCGGTGCGGGCGCTCACCGCGACCGCGGGCAGCCGGCCCAGCGAGGTGCCGGCCAGCCGCTCCCCGGCGTCGGCGAGCACGGGCGCGGCGTCGGCGAGGTCGGACTTGGTGACCGCGAGCAGCCCGTGCCGCACCCCGAGGGCGTCGAGCACCGCGACGTGCTCGGCGGTCTGCGCCGACCAGCCGTCGTCGGCGGCGACCACGACCAGGGCGGCCGGCACCGAGCCGACGCCGGCGAGCATGTTGCCCACGAACCGCTCGTGCCCGGGGACGTCGACCACCGCGAGCCGGCGACCCGAGGGCAGCGTCGTCCAGGCGAACCCGAGGTCGATGGTCAGGCCGCGGCGGCGCTCCTCCTCCCACCGGTCGGGCTCCATGCCGGTGAGCGCGCGGACCAGCGTCGACTTGCCGTGGTCGACGTGGCCGGCGGTGGCGATCACGTCCACCTGCGCGCCACCTCCAGCACGACGCGGGTGAGCTCCTCGTCCTGGGCCGGCTGCAGGCTGCGCACGTCCAGCAGCGTGCGGCCGCCCTCGACGTAGCCGACCACCGGCGGGCTGGCCGTGCGCAGCGGCTCGGCGAACCGGACGTCGAGGGCGACGGCGGCGCTGGGCAGCTCGAACTCCGGCGCCCCTCCCCCGCCGACCCGGGCGGTGGCCTCGACCGCGACCGCCTCGACGCCGCCGGCCCGCAGCGCGGCGGCGACCGCGGTGGCCCGGGCGTGCAGCTGCGCGGGACCGGCGTCGAGCATGTGCCGCACCGGCGGCACCGGGCCGCGCAGCGTGGCCTCCAGCGCGGCGAGGGTGGTCTTGTCGACGCGCAGCGCCCGGTAGAGCGGGTGCCGGCGCAGCCGCTGCACCAGGTCGGCGCGGCCCAGCACGATGCCGGCCTGCGGCCCGCCGAGCAGCTTGTCCCCGCTGCACATGACCAGGTCCGCGCCGGCGGCCAGCGTCGTCTGCAGATCCGGCTCGTCGGGCAGCAGCAGGTGCGGGCGCAGCAGCCCACTGCCGACGTCGGCGACCAGCGGGACGCCGGTGCCGGCCAGCGCCGGGGCGAGCTCGGCGACCTCGACCGACCGGGTGAAGCCGCGGACGACGAAGTTGGACGGGTGCACCTTGAGCACCGCGCCGGTGTCCGGGCCCAGGGCCGCGGTGTAGTCGGCGACCGAGGCGCGGTTGGTCGTGCCGACCTCGTGCAGCCGGGCGCCGGTGGACTCCAGCAGGTCCGGGATCCGGAAGCCGTCGCCGATCTCGACCAGCTCACCGCGGGCGATGACCAGCTCACCGCCCAGCGCGGTGGCGACCAGGGCGAGGGCGGCCGCGCAGTTGTTGACCACCAGTGCGGCCTCGGCGGCCGGGACCGCCTCCAGCAGCGCGCCGAGCGCACCCTCCCCGCGCGGACCGCGGCGGCCGGTGCCCAGGTCCAGCTCCACGTCGGTGGTGCCGCTGGCCGCGACCACCGCCTCCACGGCCGCGGCCGACCACGGCGCCCGGCCGAGGTTGGTGTGCACCAGCACCCCGGTCGCGTTGAGCACCGGCGACAGGCTGGACGCGGTGCCGGGCAGCTGCGCGAGCACCGCCGGGACGACACCGTCAGGAGCGAGCTCACCGGCGCGCACCCGCTGCTGGACGGCCTGCACGGCGGTCTTCACCAGCTCCCGGCCCAGCCGTGCGACGGCGGCGGCCACCGGCGGCTCGGCCAGCACGGCGTCGGTGCGGGGGACGGTGCGGCGGGGGTCTCCGGTCATGACCGGACCAGCGTAGGTCGCCGGTGCGGAGCCGGCCCCGAGGCCGGCTCCGCACACCGGATGGCGGAGGCGGACGGGAATCGAACCCGCCTGACCGAGATGCTCGATCACGTCGGCTTTAGAGGCCGCGGGGGCCACCAGACACCCTGACGCCTCCACCGCCGAGCCTACTGGCCTCCCCGCCGACGGGCCGCGCGCACCGGTCGTAGATTCGGGCCATGACCGCGACCGCTGTCCGCCTGACCCAGTTCGCCCACGGTGGCGGGTGCGCCTGCAAGATCCCGCCCGGCGAGCTGGAGGCGGTCGTCGCCGGCCTGACCCACACCGGCCCCCGGGACCCCGCGGCAGAGCTGGTCGTCGGCCTGGACGACGGCGACGACGCCGCGGTGGTGCGCCTGGCCGGCGGGCAGGGCCTGGTGCTCACCACCGACTTCTTCACCCCGGTCGTCGACGACGCGTACGCCTTCGGCCGGATCGCCGCGGCCAACGCGCTGTCCGACGTCTACGCGATGGGCGGCACCCCGGTCGTGGCGGTGAACCTGCTCGGCTGGCCGCGCGACGTGCTGCCCACCGAGCTCATCGCCGAGGTGCTGCGCGGTGGGCTGGAGGTCGCCCACGAGGCCGGCTGCCACGTCGGCGGCGGGCACTCGATCGACTCCCCCGAGCCCACCTACGGCATGGCCGTCACCGGCCTGGTCGACCTGGAGAAGCTGATCCGCAACGACGCGGCGGTGGCCGGCACCGCGCTGTCGCTGACCAAGCCGCTGGGCGTCGGAGTGCTCAACAACCGGATGAAGAACACCGGCGAGCCCTCGCCCGAGGCGATCGCGTCGATGGGCGCGCTCAACGCCGAGGCCTCGGTCGCCGCCGTGGCCGCCGGGATCCGCGCGGGCACCGACGTCACCGGCTTCGGCCTGCTCGGCCACCTCTACAAGATGGCGCGGGCCAGTGGCGTCACTGCGGTCGTCGACGCCGCCGCCGTCCCGTACCTGGCCGGCGCCCGGCAGGCCGTGGCCGACGGGTGGGTCTCCGGCGGCACCCGGCGCAACCTGGACTGGGTGCGCCCGCACACCGACCTGTCGCACGTGTCCGACGACGAGGCGCTGCTGCTGGCCGACGCGCAGACCTCCGGTGGCCTGCTGCTGGGCGGCGAGGTGCCCGGCGCCCCGGTGATCGGCGAGTTCGTGGCCCAGCAGGAGTTCGCGGTCGTCGTCCGGTGACTGCACGGAGCATCGCAGCGAGCGCCAGCGAGCGAGGAGCGGACCGAGTGGGTCGTCCGGTGAGCGACGTCCGGGTCTGCGCCGTCGGCGACTCGTTCGTCGCAGGCGTCGGGGACCCGGACCACCTGGGCTGGGTCGGCCGGCTGGCCGCTCGCAGCCCGGTGCCGCTGACGTCCTACGTCCTGGGCGTCCGCGGGCAGACCAGCCGGCAGGTGCTGGCCCGCTGGCGCGCGGAGTGCGACCTGCGGCTGCCCGCAGACGTCGACGGACGGGTCGTCGTCTCCTTCGGGGTCAACGACACGACGCTGGTCGACGGCGTCCCCCGGGTCGCCCCCGCCGACTCGGCCGCCCACCTGGCCGCCCTGCTGGCGGACAGCCCCTGGCCGGTGCTCGTAGTCGGCCCCCCACCAGTGGACGACGTCGCGCAGAACGGGCGCACGGCCGGGCTGGACGCCGCGTTCGCCGAGGTCTGCCGGGAGCGCGGGGTCCCCTACGTCGGCGTCCTCACCCCGTTGCTGGCCAGTCCGGTGTGGATGCGCGAGGTGACCACCGGCGACGGGGCGCACCCCGGTGCGGCCGGGTACGCCGAGCTGGCCGTGCTCGTCCGCCCTGCCTGGGACGACTGGATCGCCGAGCCGGGGCGCTGACCGGCCCGCTCGGATACCGTCCCGGCATGCTGGCCGCCTTCGTCTCCACGCCCTCGCCCGACGACCCGCTCTCGGTGCTGGAGGTCGGCGAGCGCCCCGAGCCCGAGGCGCCCGAGGGCTGGACGACGGTGACGGTGAAGGCTGCGGCCCTCAACCACCACGACCTGTTCAGCCTGCGCGGCGTCGGGCTGCCGGCCGAGCGGATGCCGATGGTGCTGGGCTGCGACGCCGCGGGCACCGACGCCGACGGGAAGGAGGTCGTCGTCCACGCGGTGGTCTCCAGCCCCGGCTGGACCGGTGACGAGACGCTGGACCCGAAGCGCTCGCTGCTGTCCGAGCGGTACCAGGGCACGCTGGCCGAGCGGGTCGTCGTCCCGGCGCGCAACGTCGTCCCGAAGCCGGCGGCGCTGTCGTTCGCTGAGGCCGCCTCCCTGCCCACCGCCTGGCTGACCGCCTACCGGATGCTGTTCGTCCGCTCGGGCCTGCGGCCGGGCCAGACCGTGCTCGTGCAGGGCGCCAGCGGCGGCGTGGCCACCGCGCTCGTGCAGCTGGGCAGTGCGGCCGGCTACCGGATGTGGGTGACCGGGCGCAGCGAGGAGAAGCGGACGGCGGCGCTCGCACTCGGCGCGGAGCAGGCCTTCGAGCCCGGCGCGCGGCTGCCCGAGCGGGTGGACGGCGTCATGGAGAGCGTCGGCAAGGCCACCTGGGGCCACAGCATCCGGTCGCTGAAGCCGGGCGGCGTCGTCGTCACCTGCGGGGCGACCACCGGCTTCGACCCGAGCGCGGAGCTCAACCGGGTGTTCTTCACCCAGCTGTCGGTGGTCGGCTCGACGATGGGCACCCGCGAGGAGCTGCAGCAGCTGATGCGCATGCTGGAGGTCACCGGCGTGCGGCCGCAGATCGACGTCGAGCTGCCGCTCACCCAGGCGCACGAGGGCTTCGCCCGGATGCTCGAGGGCCGGACCGCCGGGAAGATCGTCTTCTCGGTCTGAGCTACGCCCGGGCGCGCTGCCGCTCGATCTTGGCGGCGAGCACCGACTGGTCCTTGACCGGCATGAACGGCAGCGCCGGCTCGAGTTCGGGCAGCCGCGCGCGCTGGGTCATCACGATCCGGAAGCCGGTCTGCACCGTGATCCCGTGGTCGGGACGGGAGACCACCCCGACGGCGTCGCCGGCACCGATCTCGCCGGTCTCCAGCACGCGGAGGTAGACGCCGGTCGCGCCATGGGCGGCGAAGCGCTTGACCAGGTCCGGCACGCCCCAGAAGCGGGCGAAGTTGGCGCACGGGGTGCGCCAGGCGGTCACCTCGAGCAGGGCGGTCCCGATCTGCCAGCGCTCGCCGAAGACCGCCTCGTTCAGGTCCAGCCCGGACGTGCGCAGGTTCTCCCCGAACCGGCCCGGCGGCAGCTCCCGGCCCAGCTCCGCGGACCAGAAGTCGGCGTCGGCCTGGGCGTAGGCGTAGACCGCCTGACCCTCGCCTCCGTGGTGCTTCTTGTTGACCTGCACGTCGCCGTCCAGACCCAGCGGGTGGACGGCGACGCGACCGGCGACCGGGTGCTTGTCGATCCCGGAGCGGTTCGGGCGCTTGTCCGGCAGCGGCAGGAGGTCGCTCCCTGAGACGCAGACCGCCTCCAGCCGCCCGGTCACGCGCCCAGCTCGCTGGCGCTCGCCGAGCACGTGCCCGAGGGTGCCGTGCCGCTGAGTGAGCTCGCGAGCTCGCTCACTTCTTGCTGGCCGTGGACTCGTTGGTGGAGAGCGCGGCCACGAAGGCCTCCTGGGGGACCTCGACGCGGCCGACCATCTTCATCCGCTTCTTGCCCTCCTTCTGCTTCTCCAGCAGCTTGCGCTTGCGGGTGATGTCACCGCCGTAGCACTTGGCCAGCACGTCCTTGCGGATCGCGCGCACCGTCTCGCGGGCGATGACCCGGGCGCCGACGGCGGCCTGGATCGGCACCTCGAACTGCTGGCGCGGGATGAGCTCGCGGAGCTTGCCGGCCATCAGCACGCCGTAGCTGTACGCCTTGTCCTTGTGCACGATCGCGGAGAACGCGTCGACGGCCTCGCCCTGCAGCAGGATGTCCACCTTCACCAGGTCGGACACCTGCTCGCCGGCCTCCTGGTAGTCCAGGCTCGCGTAGCCGCGGGTGCGGGACTTCAGCGCGTCGAAGAAGTCGAAGATGATCTCGCCGAGGGGTAGCACGTAGCGCAGCTCGACGCGGGTCTCGGACAGGTAGTCCATGCCGGTCAGCGCGCCGCGGCGGCCCTGGCAGAGCTCCATGATCGCGCCGGTGTAGTCGCTGGGGGCGATGATCGTGGCGTTGACGACCGGCTCGTAGACGGCCTCCATCTTGCCGTGCGGCCAGTCGCTGGGGTTGGTGACGACGACCTCGCTCTTGTCCTCCATGACCACCCGGTAGACGACGTTGGGTGCGGTGGAGATCAGGCTCAGCCCGGCCTCGCGCTCCAGCCGCTCGCGGACGATCTCCAGGTGCAGCAGGCCGAGGAAGCCGACCCGGAAGCCGAAGCCCAGCGCGGCGGAGGTCTCGGGCTCGTAGACCAGCGCGGCGTCGTTGAGCAGCAGCTTGTCCAGCGCCTCGCGCAGCAGTTGGTACTCGCTGCCGTCGATCGGGTACAGGCCGGAGTAGACCATCGGCTTGGGGTCGCTGTAGCCACCGATCGGCTCGGCGGCCGGCTTGTGCTGCAGGGTGACGGTGTCACCGACGCGGGACTGGCGGACGTCCTTCACCCCGGTGATGAAGTAGCCGACCTCGCCGACCCCGAGCCCCTCGACCGGCTTGGGCTCCGGGGAGATGACGCCGATCTCCAGCAGCTCGTGGTTCGCGCCGGTGGACATCATCTTGATCCGGTCGCGGCCGCTGATCCGGCCGTCCATCACGCGGACGTAGGTGATGACGCCGCGGTAGATGTCGTAGACGGAGTCGAAGATCATCGCCCGCGCGGGGCCCTCGGCGTTGCCGACCGGGGCCGGGATCTTGGCGACGATCTCGTTCAGCAGCTCCGGCACGCCCACGCCGGTCTTGCCACTGACCCGCAGGACGTCGCCGGGCTCGCAGCCGATGATGTTGGCGATCTCCGCGGCGAACTTCTCCGGCTGAGCGGCCGGCAGGTCGATCTTGTTCAGCACCGGGATGATCGTCAGGTTGTTCTCGAGCGCCAGGTACAGGTTCGCCAGCGTCTGCGCCTCGATGCCCTGCGCGGCGTCGACCAGGAGCACCGCACCCTCGCAGGCGGCCAGCGACCGGGACACCTCGTAGGTGAAGTCGACGTGCCCGGGGGTGTCGATCATGTCGAGGACGAACTCCTCGTCCCCGACCGTCCAGGGCAGCCGCACGTTCTGCGACTTGATGGTGATGCCGCGTTCGCGCTCGATGTCCATCCGGTCGAGGTACTGGGCGCGCATCTGGCGCCCCTCGACGATGCCGGTCACCTCGAGCATCCGGTCGGCCAGCGTCGACTTGCCGTGGTCGATGTGGGCGATGATGCAGAAGTTCCGGATCCGGGCGGGATCGGTGCTGGCAGGAGTCGTCACAGTGCGCCCATCGTCCCATGGACTCGCACCCGGCGAAGCGATCGGCCGTCGAGTCGCCGTGGCCCCCGGCGGCCCGGTGCCCCTGCCGGGCGGTCCGCTCCCGCCCTCCGACCGCTCCCCGCCAAGCCGCGGACGCCGACCGGCCCCCGTCCCCGGGTCGCGGGTGACCTGCGGCTGTTGGGTGGGCGGCACAGGGCTGGTATCTTCAGAGACCGGTCCGCAGTGCGCTCAGTTGCGCCGTGGACGCGCGACTCAGCACCAGCACCGACCCAGACTCCCAGCAGACATTCGAGGCTCACGCGTGGCGAACATCAAGTCCCAGATCAAGCGGATCAAGACCAACGAGATCGCGCGCAAGCGCAACGTCGCGGTCAAGTCCTCGCTGAAGACGCAGGTGCGTCGTTTCCGCTCGGCCGCCGAGGCCGGCGACAAGGAAGCTGCCGCCACCGCGCTGCAGATCGCCAGCAAGGCGCTGGACAAGGCCGCCAGCAAGGGCATCATCCACAAGAACCAGGCGGCGAACCGCAAGTCGGCGCTGGCCAAGAAGGTCGCCAGCCTCTGACCTCCCGAGGCGACCGCCCGCCGGTCGCCTCGCCGACGAGCCCCTCTCCCCCGCCGGGAGAGGGGCTCGTCGCCGTTCCGGGGCCCGACGCGGGACCGCCGGGCCGATCGACCCGGCGGGTCGGTCAGCGGAAGGAGCGGGCCCGCTCGCCGCGGCCAGCGGCGCCGGCCGACCGGATCTCCACCAGCTGCCGGATGGCGCGCTCGAGGGCGTAGTCGGCGCTCGCGGCGGCGCCCTTCACGTCCGCATTGAGCGTGGCGGCCACGCCGATCGCCTGCTGCAGCGCGTCGATGGTCCAGCCGCGGGCCTGGGACTGGGCCTTCTTGACCTTCCACGGCGGGAGCTTGAGCTGGCGGGCCAGCTCACCGATGTTCGTGGTGTTCAGCGAGGCGACCCGGGCCGCGGTCCGGACGCCGTCGGCCAGCGCGTCGGCGATCAGCACGTGGGCGACCCCGCGGTCGAGCGCCCAGCGCAGCATCTCGACCGAGCCGGCCGTGTCGCCCACCAACACCCGCTCGGCGACGGTGAAGCCGGTGACCTCGGCCTGCCCGCGGTGGAAGCGGGCGACCGCGTCGGCGTCGATCGACCCGCCGAAGTCCGACACCAGCTGGCTCGCCGCGGCCGACAGCCCGCGGAGGTCGTTGCCGACGGCGTCCAGCAGGGCGGTGACGGCGTCCGGGGTGATCCTGCCGCCGGCGTGCCGCACCTCGTTGCGCACAAAGGCGATCCGCTCCCCCGCCGAGCTGATCTTCGGGCAGTCGTCGATGGCGGCACCGGCGGCCTTGAACGCCTTGACCAGCGCCTCGTTCCGCTTGCCGCCGTGGTGGACCAGCACCAGGGTCAGCTCCGGGTCGGGGTCCTTGGTGTAGCTGATCAGGTTCTCGGCCAGCGCAGCCGCGGCCTCGTGCACGCCGGTGACGACGACGAGCCGGTGCCCGCCGAACAGCGAGGGCGCCAGGGAGTCGGTCAACTGCCCGATCGCCAGCCCGGCAGCGGCGAGCTCGTGCTCCTCGCTGTCGGGGTGGGCCTCGCGCACCGCGGCGCGCACGGCGCTGACCGCCCGGGCGCGCAACAGCTCCTCCTCGCCGGCCACGACGCGCAGGCGGGACGTCGGTGCCGGGGGTGCTGCTGCCACGGTCCCATGCTGCCACGCGGTACCGACCGGACCGGGACGTCGCCGCCACCCCGGTCCGGGCAGCCGGTGCGGACCCCGCGACGCGGGCGGCCGGTGCGGACGCCGCGGCGCGGGCGGCCGGTGCGGACGCCG
>NZ_JAAGWH010000018.1 GCF_010682105.1 Modestobacter muralis
CACACCGAGATCGACACCGTCGGGCGCACCGGCGACCGGCGCAGCGACTTCGACGCCGTCTACGGCAACTGGGCCGAACTGCGGTCCCGCACCGAGAGCGCCCGCGACGGGCACTCGACCGCGATCGCGGCCGGCGACCCCGCGGTGCACGCCGCGCTGCGGCACGCCGAGACCGACCCGGCCGGGCTCTCCGATGCCGAGTACGTGGCGCTGCTGGGCGCCGACGGGGCCGACCTCGACGCCCTGGCCGCGCTGGCCGACGCCGTCCGCCGCGACGTCAACGGCGACGACGTCACCTACGTGGTGAACCGGAACATCAACTTCACCAACGTCTGCTACACCGGCTGCCGGTTCTGCGCGTTCGCCCAGCGGCGCACCGACGCCGACGCGTTCACCCTGTCGATGCAGCAGGTCGGCGACCGGGTCGACGAGGCCTGGGCCGGCGGGGCGACCGAGATCTGCATGCAGGGCGGCATCCACCCCGACCTGCCCGGCACCGCCTACCTGGACCTGGCGCGGGAGGTGAAGTCCCGCCGTCCCGACATCCACCTGCACGCCTTCTCCCCGATGGAGGTGGTCAACGGCGCGGCCCGCACGGGGCTGTCCTACCGGGACTTCCTCATCGCGGCCAAGGAGGCCGGCGTCGACTCCCTGCCCGGGACGGCGGCGGAGATCCTCGACGACGAGGTCCGCTGGGTGCTGACCAAGGGCAAGCTGCCCGCGGCGGCCTGGCTGGAGATCGTCCGGACGGCGCACGAGGTGGGCCTGCCGACGACGTCGACGATGATGTACGGCCACGTCGACACCCCTGCCCACTGGGTCGCGCACCTCCGCACACTGGCCGCGCTGCAGGACCAGACCGGCGGCTTCCGGGAGTTCGTGCTGCTGCCGTTCGTGCACCACAACTCCCCGATCTACCTGGCCGGCGTGGCCCGGCCGGGGCCGACGAACCGGGAGAACCGGGCGGTGCACGCCGTGGCCCGGCTGCTGCTGCACGGGCGGATCGACAACGTCCAGACGTCGTGGGTGAAGCTCGGCGACGCCGGCACCCAGGCGATGCTGCAGGGTGGCGCGAACGACCTGGGCGGCACGCTGATGGAGGAGACCATCAGCCGGATGGCGGGCTCCGGCAACGGGTCGCTGAAGACCATCGCCGAGCTGGAGGCGATGGCCGCCGGCATCGGCCGCCCGGCCCGCCAGCGGACGACGGAGTACGGCACTCCGAGCGCCGAGCGCATGGCCACCGCGCGCACCGACGCCGGCCGCGCCGCGCTCACGCTCAAGCTCGTCTGACCCCTGACCCCTGACCCCGTGGCCGCGGGCTCCGGGCGGCGGGTACTCCCGCGTCGCGCCGAGCGCCTGGCGCGACGCGGCCGGCCCACGGCCGGCGGGCCTCAGGGGGCGGGCGGGCGGCAGACCAGGGCGGTGAGCCCGCCGCCGAGCACGACCGCGCCGGCGGCCGCGGGGACCAGCACCGTGTCGCCCACCGCCACCTGCAGGTCGGCCGCGGCCGAGGACAGCACCCCGGTGCCATCGGTGACCACCACGACGGCGAAGCCGGCCCCGAACTCGGCTCCCCCGGCGGCGCGGTCGACGCGGAAGAAGCTGCCCGCCGCCGTCGGCAGCACCGGTCCGGTGCCGCCGGCCCGCACCACCAGAGCCTCGACCTGCCCGGCCGTGCGGACCGCGAGGTCGGTCGCCTGCAGCGCGCGGTCGAAGCCCAGCCCCAGATGCCCGTCGCGCGGCCCGTCGAGGGCGAAGTCACACCACTCGAGCAGGATCGACAGGTCCTCCGGCTCCTGCACCTCGACCAGGAACGTGCCGGCCCCGATCGCGTGCGGCATGCCCGCCGGCACGAACACGGCGTCACCGGGCGTCACCTCGACGCGGTGCATCGCCGCCAGCAGCCCGTCGACGTCCTGGTCGTCGACCAGCCGGCGCAGCCGGGCCGCGGACAGCTCCTCGCGCCAGCCCAGGTGCACCGCGCCGCCGCGGAGGAACACCCACGCCTCGGTCTTGCCGTGCGCACGCCCCAAGTGCTCGGCGGCGAACGGGCCATCGGGGTGCAGGTGCACCGGCAGCCGCTGCCCCGCGTCGAGCAGCTTGGTGAGCAACCGCGTGTCCGCGCCGAAGCGGGCCACGTGGCGCTCCCCCAGCCACGCCTGCGGGTCGGCCTCGACCGCGTCGCGCAGCGTGCGCCCGTCGTCCAGCACCGTCAGCCCGAGCGACGCCTCACCGAACAGCGTCGTCGTGGAACCGACCCAGTCCTCGGGTACCCGGCTGCCGTCCCACGCCTGACGGCGGAACCCGGCGATCTGGCCACCACCGGCGTAGAAGCGGTCGGCCGGCTGGTTGGCCGGCAGGAGCAACGGGACGACGGACACGGCTCTCCTCAGGTCACGACATCGTGACGTACGCCATGGTGACCTGGCGCACGTCGCCGATGTTAGCGTTCGCAACGTGGCGACGGCGCCACGGCGCGGGCAGGCGAACGGCCCGACGAGGAGCTCAGATCCGGCTCTGATCAGGCAGGAAACCGGTCTGCGGTACAGCCAGCACGGAGGAACACGACGATGTCTTTCTCACGCTCCCGGACGATGCCCAGCGCTCTGCTCCTGGCGGGGGCCCTCGTCATGACGGGCTGCAGCAACGGCGACCAGACCCCGGCCGCCGGTGGCGGCGGTGGCAGCGGTGGCGGTGGCGAGGTCGAGAAGGTCGGCCTGATGCTCCAGGACATCTCCAACCCGTTCTTCGCCTCGATGCAGGCGAGCATGGAGGCGGCGGCCGAGGCCGACGGCTTCGAGCTCAACGTCCAGGACGGACGTCAGGACCTCGGCACCCAGAACGACCAGATCGACGCCTTCATCCAGCAGGGCATGGACCTGATCCTGCTCAACGCGGTCGACAGCGACGGCATCGCCTCCGGCGTGGCCCGCGCCCAGGCGGCCGGCATCCCGGTCGTGGCCGTGGACGTCGACGCCGCCGGTACCCAGGCTGCCGTCACCACCGACAACGTCAAGGCCGGCGAGCTCGCCTGCCAGGCGCTGGTCGACAAGATGGGCGGCTCGGGCAACATCCTCGTGGTCGAGGGGACTCCCACCACCGCGCCGCAGGACCGGGTCAAGGGCTGCGAGAGCGTGCTCGCCGACAACCCCGACGTCAAGGTGCTCGCCCGCCAGGCCGGCAAGAACGACCGCGACAGCGGCCTGACGCTGACCACCGACATGCTGACCGCGAACAGCGACGTCCAGGGCATCTTCGCCATCAACGACCCGGAGGCGCTCGGCGCGTCCCTGGCCGTGCAGCAGGCCGGCCGCACCGGCGTGGTCATCACCGGTGTCGACGGGTCGCCCGAGGCGGTCAAGGCCCTGCAGGACCCCGCCTCCGACTTCTGGGCCAGCGCGGCGCAGGACCCGGGCGGCATGGCCGTCAAGGCCCTCGAGGTCGGCCGGGAGATCGTCGCGGGCACCACCCCCGCCGAGCGGGTGACGCTGCTGGACCCCACGATCGTCACCAAGGACACCGTCAGTGACTACAAGGGCTGGTGAGGTACCGGAGACGGCGCGGGGCACGGGCGTGAGCGGGACGCCCGCAGCACCCCTGCTGGAGGTGTCGGGGATCAGCAAGCGCTTCGGCGCCACCCGGGCGCTGTCGGACGTCAGCTTCGACGTCCGGCCCGGTGAGGTGCACGCCCTCATGGGCGAGAACGGCGCCGGCAAGTCGACGCTGATGAAGATCATCTCCGGCAACTACCAGCCGGACACCGGCACGATCGGCATCGGGGGCTCCCCGGTCGCCCTGTCGTCGCCCCGCGACGCCATGGCAGCCGGGGTGGCGATCATCCACCAGGAGCTGAACACCATCCCGGAGATGACGGTCGCGGAGAACCTCGCGACCGGGGCCGAGCCCACCCGGTTCGGGGTGCTGCTCGACCGGCGGGCGATGCGCCAGCAGGCCCGGGAGAAGCTCGCCCGGGTCGGCGCCGACATCGACCCGGACCGGCCGATCGGCCGGCTCAGCGTCGGCATGCAGCAGGTGGTGGAGATCGCCCGCGCGGTGGCCGAGGACGCCAAGGTGCTGGTGCTCGACGAACCGACGGCGTCGCTGTCCAAGAGCGAGTCCGAGCACCTGTTCGGGCTGATCCGCAGCATGCGCACGGCTGGGATGGGGCTGATCTACATCAGCCACCGGATGGAGGAGGTCTGGGAGCTCGCCGACCGGGTCACCGTCTTCCGGGACGGGAAGCTCATCGGCACCCGGGACATGCATGCCCAGGGCGCCGACCGGGTCACCCCCGACGACATCGTGAAGATGATGGTCGGCCGCGAGATCTCCGACCTCTACACCCACGACCGCCAGGGCGGAGGGGACGTGCGCCTGTCGGTGCGCGACCTCACCGGCGCCCGCGGCATCGGGCCGGTGTCCTTCGACGTCCGGGCCGGCGAGGTCGTCGGGATGGTCGGGCTCATCGGGGCCGGCCGCACCGAGGTCGCCCGGCTCGTCTACGGGGCCGACCGCCGCAGCGGTGGCGTCGTCGAGCTCGACGGCCGCCCGCTGAACGCCCGCGGACCCGCCGAGGCGATCCGCGCCGGGGTCGGGCTGCTCCCGGAGAGCCGCAAGGACCAGGCGCTCTTCCTGGACATGTCGGTGCGGGACAACGTGAGCGTCTCGACGCTGGGCGACTACACCAGCGGTGGCGTGCTGCGTGGCCGGCGGCTGCTGTCCGCCGTCCGCGGGGTGATGCAGCAGCTGAAGGTGCGGGCCAACGCCGTCGACCTGGAGTCGCGGGCGCTCTCCGGTGGCAACCAGCAGAAGGTCGTGCTCGGCAGGCTGCTGCTGCAGAGACCCCGGCTGCTCATCCTCGACGAGCCCACGCGC
>NZ_JAAGWH010000019.1 GCF_010682105.1 Modestobacter muralis
CGCGGTGCCGGTGTCGAAGCTGGCGTTCCACACGGCGCTGACCGTGGCGGTGCTGCCCTCCCCCGCCCGGGCCAGCGAGACGACCAGCGTCAGGTTCTGCACCGCGCCGTAGGCCACGCCCAGGCCGAGGCTGCCCAGCAGCAGCGCGCCGGTGCCTGCCGGCCCGGTGACCGACAGCCCCAGGGCGACCAGCGCCAGCCCGGCGACGCCGGTGCCCAGGGCGGCGGGCAGCAGCACGCGGGCGCCGACCCGGTCGACCAGCACGCCGACCTGCCAGCGGCAGACCGCCGTGCTGACGCCGAACAGCAGCAGCGTGGCTGTCGCCAGTGCGCCGTCCGGCCGCTCGATCGGCAGGAAGGTGACCAGGCCGCCGCCGGCGAGGGTGACCGTCAGCAGCACGAGGGACGGCGCGGCCGAGGCCCGGACCGCGGCCCGTGAGGTGCCCGGACCGGCGTCCGGGGGCGGCGGCCCGAGCGCCCGCACCAGCCCCGGCACGAACGGCAGCGCCAGCACCGCCGAGGCGCCGAGCACCGCGACCCAGGCGAAGTGCCCGGCCAGGGTCAGCGCGGCCCCACCGGGCACGGCCAGCAGGGTGGGCAGGGCCGCACCCAGGCCGTAGATGCCGATCGACTCCCCGCGCCGCTCCGCCGGCACAGCCTGGGCCGCGATCGCCGAGCCCAGCACGGTCAGGACGGCGAACCCGACACCACGGACCGCGGAGACTGCCAACAGCCAGCGGACGTCGTCCCCGGCGAGGTACAGCGGCGCCGGCGCTCCCAGGGCCACCAGCCCGGCGGCCAGCACCGGCCCGAGGCCCCAGCGCCGCACGAGCGCGGGCACGGTGCCCTGGACCAGCACGGTGACCAGCAGGAAGACGGTGGTCGCCGAGCCGGCCGCGACCAGCCCGGCCCCGGCGTCCGCCGCGTACGCCGGCAGCGCCGCGAGCAGGACCGAGTAGCTGGTCAGGCCCAGCAGGCTGACGGCGAACATCGCGCGCACGGCCGGCAGCCGCCACAGCGAGACGCGCTCGGCCGTCGACACGTCCGTCCCCCGTTCCGGTCACTCGCTGGTGGCGGCACGGGGCCGTTGCCTACGGTTCCCCCATGACCTCTCCCGTCAGCATCCCGGCGACCACCACGATCGTCGTCATGGGGGTGTCCGGCGCCGGCAAGACCAGCGCCGCCCAGGAGATCACCCGCCAGCTCGGCTGGGAGTTCATCGAGGGCGACGACCTGCACCCGGCGGCCAACGTCGCCAAGATGGCCGCCGGCACCCCACTGGACGACGACGACCGCTGGCCGTGGCTGCGCCGGGTCGCCGAGGTGATCGGCGAGCACGAGGCGGCCGGCCGCTCGCTGGTGATCACCTGCTCGGCGCTCAAGCGCAGCTACCGCGACCTGCTCCGCGAGGGCAACCCGTCGGTGTGGTTCGCCCACGTCGACGTGCCCCGCGAGGTGCTGGCCGCACGGCTCGCCGCGCGGCGTGGGCACTTCATGCCGCCGTCACTGCTGGACAGCCAACTGGCCACCCTGGAGCGGCTGGGCGACGACGAGCCCGGCGACGTCATCGCCGGGAACGCCCCCCTCGACCAGACCGTCGCCCAGGTGCTCAGCGACCTCCGCGAAGAGCGCCAGCTGCAGAGCTGACGGAGTCCCAGCGCTCGCATCCTGAGGCGCTGGGACTCCATCGGCTCCGGGATCAGCTGAGCTCACCGCACGTGCTCCTGGCTCACCGCACACGCTGAGCCAGGAGCAAGCACGATCAGGTCACCTGATCCCGGCCCGTGTGCAGGGGCCTGCCGAGAGCGTGCGAGCGGTGGGGGCACGGGGTCCTCACCCCATGTGCGGGTAGCGGTGGTCGGTCGCGGGGACGAACGTCTCCTTGATCGACCGGGCGCTGGTCCAGCGCAGCAGGTTCTGCGCGGCGCCGGCCTTGTCGTTGGTCCCCGAGGCGCGGCCACCGCCGAAGGGCTGCTGGCCGACGACGGCGCCGGTGGGCTTGTCGTTGACGTAGAAGTTGCCGGCCGCGTGCCGCAGGAAGCGCTGGGCGTGGGCGATGGCCACCCGGTCCTGGGCGATGACCGAGCCGGTGAGCGCGTAGGGCGCCACCGACTCCATCTGCCGCAGCACGGTGTCGTAGTCGGCGTCGTCGTAGACGTGCACGGCGAGCACCGGTCCGAAGTACTCGGTGCTGAACACCTCGTGGGCGGGGTCGGTGCCCTCGATGACGGTGGGCCGGACGAAGAAGCCCTCGCTGTCGTCGCACGTCCCGCCGGCGACGACGGTGAGCGCGTCGTCGGCGTGCGCGGCCTCGAGCACCTTGGACAGCTTCGTGAACGACCGGCGGTCGATGACCGCGCCCATGAAGTTGGAGAGGTCGGTGACGTCGCCCATCGGGATGGCCTCGACGGTGCCGACCAGGTCGTCGCGGATCTTCGACCACAGGCTGCGCGGCACGTAGGCGCGGGAGGCCGCCGAGCACTTCTGGCCCTGGTACTCGAAGGCGCCGCGGATCATCGCGGTGCGCAGCACGTCGGGGTCGGCCGAGGGGTGGGCGACGATGAAGTCCTTGCCGCCGGTCTCGCCCACCACGCGCGGGTAGCCGCGGTAGGAGGCGATGTTCTCCCCGACCGTGCGCCACAGGTGCTGGAACACCCGCGTCGAGCCGGTGAAGTGGATGCCGGCCAGGTCGCGGTCGGCCAGGACGACGTCGGAGACCGGGATGCCGTCGCCGGGCAGCATGTTGATCACGCCCGCCGGCAGCCCGGCGGCCTCGAGCAGCCGCATGGTCAGGTGCGCGCCGAGCTGCTGGGTGGGTGAGGGCTTCCAGACGACGGTGTTGCCCATCAGCGCCGGCGCGGTGGGCAGGTTGCCGGCGATGGCGGTGAAGTTGAACGGCGTGACCGCGTAGACGAAGCCCTCGAGCGGGCGGTGGTCGACCCGGTTCCAGACGCCGGGACCCGAGACGGGCTGCTGGGCGAGGACCTCGCGGGCGAAGTGCACGTTCCAGCGCCAGAAGTCGATCAGCTCGCAGGCGGCGTCGATCTCGGCCTGGTAGGCGGTCTTGCTCTGCCCGAGCATCGTGGCCGCGTTGAGCGTCTGCCGCCACGGCCCGGCCAGCAGGTCGGCGGCCTTGAGGAAGACGGCGGCCCGGTCGTCGAAGGACAGCTCCGACCAGCCGGGTGCCGCCGCCTTCGCCGCGGCCACCGCGGCCTGCGCGTCGGCGGTGGTGGAGTGCGCCGACGTCCCGAGGACCTGGGCGTGCCGGTGCGGGGCAACGACGTCGAAGGACTCACCGCCCGGCATCCGCTGGACGCCGCCGACGGTGGCGGTCAGCTCGTACGGGGTGGCGGCCAGCTCGGTGAGCCGCTGCTGCAGCTCGGCGCGCTCGGCCGAGCCGGGCGCGTAGTCCTCGACGGTCTCGTTGCGCGGCGGCGGGACCTGGGTGACGGCGTCCATGGGGTGCTCCTCAGGGGTCGTGACGTGCTCGACGGCCACGCTTCAGGGGCCCGCGCCGAGCCTGCGAGGCGTGGGGGGAAGCGTGGTCCTTCTAGGAACGGGTGGCGAGGGAGCGGAGGAAGAACTGCAGGTTGGCGGGGCGCTCGGCCAGCCGGCGCATGAAGTAGCCGTACCAGTCGGCGCCGTAGGGCACGTAGGCGCGCACGGTGTGCCCGGCGCGGGCGAGGCGGACCTGCTCCTCGGGGCGGATGCCGTAGAGCAGCTGGAACTCGTAGCTGTCGGCGGCCCGGCCGGTCTCGGCGACCAGCGCCAGCAGCCGGTCGATCATCGCCGGGTCGTGGGTGCCGGCCATCGGGTGACCGCCGCCGCGGACGAGCGTCTCCAGGCAGCGGGCGTAGGCGGCGTCGACGGCGGCCTTGTCCTGGTGCGCCACGGTGGCCGGCTCCTGGTAGGCGCCCTTGACCAGCCGCACCCGCGACCCGGGGACGGCGAGGGTGCGGGCGTCGTCCTCGGTGCGGTGCAGCATCGCCTGCAGGACCGCACCCGTGCCGGGGTGCTCGCGGCGCAGCTCGGCGACGATCGCCAGCGTGGAGTCGACGGTCGGCGAGCCCTCCATGTCCACGGTGACCGTGGTGCCGAGCGCGGTGGCGGCCTCCACCACGGGGCGGACCAGGGCGAGCGCGACGTCGTCCCCGCCGACGGGCAGCGCCTGCCCGAACGCCGACAGCTTCACCGACACCTCCGCGGCCCGGCCCAGGCCCAGCGGGGCGAGCCCGTCGAGCGCGGCGAGGTAGGCGTCGCGGCTGCGGGTGGCCTCGGCGCGGTCGGTCACGTCCTCGCCGAGGTGGTCGAGGGTGACCGCGATGCCGTCGGCGGCCAGCTCCCGGACGGCGCCCAGCGCGTCGGGCAGCGTCTCGCCGGCGACGAACCGGTCGACCACCCGGCGGCTGACCGGCGTGCCGGTGACCACCCGGCGCAGGCCGGGACGGCGGGAGGCGGAGAGCAGGGCCTTCTGCAGGACGGGCACGGGACAGACGCTAGGGACGGCGGCCCCGGCGCACCACCGACAGATGTCCGGACTCGTGACCCGCGCCTCGTACGATCGTCTGAACGGCGACGGGAGGGGCCAGCGTGCGCGACGACCTGCAGGAACTGGTGGACGACGTCTCCCGGATGCTCCGCGCACCGGCGACGCTGGAGGACCGCGACTTCACCCTGCTGGCCTTCTGCGCCCACGACGACGACCGCACCACGACGATGGACGCCGTCCGCACCCGCTCGATCCTCGGCCGCAGCTCCACGCCTGCGGTGCGCGCCTGGTTCGAGAGCCACGGCATCGCCGGTGCCACCGCCCCGGTGCGGGTGCCGGCCGACCCGGCCGCGGGCATCCTCACCCGGCTCTGCCTGCCGGTGCGCGCCGACGGCGAGCTGCACGGGTACCTGTGGCTGCTCGACGAGGGCCGCACCGACCTCACCGACCCGGCGGCCCCCGGGCTCGCGGCGGCCGTGGCCGTGGCCGCTTCGGCCGGCCGGCTGCTGGCCGCGGGGCGCCCGGGCACCGCGGACCTGTCCGCGGCCCTGCGCGAGGTCCTCACCGGTCCCGCGCCCCGCGCCGCCCGGGCGCTGGGGACCGCCCTCGGCACCGAGGCGCCCGTGACCCTGGTGGCACTTCTCGTGCCCGCGCCCGGGGTGCCCGCCGGCTGGGCGCCCCCGGCCGCCGGGGCGGTGCCGGCGGAGCTGGCCGACGGTGCCGAGGTCGCCGTCCTGCTGCCGCTGCGCACCGGTGGCGACACCCGGCCGGCCGGCGCGCTGGCCGCCGCCGCCCTGACCGGGCTGCCGCCGGGGAGCACCGCCGGCGTCGCGGCCGCGCGCCGGGGCTGCGGCGACCTGCCCGCCCAGTGGCACGAGGCGCGGACGGCGGCCCGGGTCGCGGCCGTCGACCCGCGGCTGGCCCCGGCGGCGTCCTGGTCCGAGCTCGGCGCGTGGCGGCAGGTGGCCGCCCTCGACGGCCCGGACCCGGCGCTCAGACGGCTGCTGGCCGACCCGGTGCTGACCGCGACGGCGGAGGTGTGGCTCGACTGCGCGGGCAGCCCGCAGCGGGCCGCGGCGCAGCTGTGCATCCACCGGCAGACGCTGTACTACCGGCTGGGCCGGATCGAGGAGCTCACCGGTCTGGACCTCGCCGAGGGCGCCGACCGGCTGCTGCTGCACCTGGGCGTGCGTGCGGCACGGCTCACACCGTTCGTTCGCCGGGGCAACGACCTCGACTACCAGCAGTGACCTAAGCTCGACTGGCTCATGACTCCAGCACACGGCGCCTCCACGTCCCACGGGGCGGAGGCGCGGGACGGCGAGGTGCCGGTGGTCGAGGAGGACCGCGGAACCGACGTGCTGCGCCGGCTGCGCACCGAGACCGCCGTGGAACACCAGGCCGTCGAGGACACCCTGGACCTGCTGTCGCCCGCGCTGACCCGCGACCGGCTGATCGACGTCCTGACCGCCATGCACGGCTTCTGGCTGGCGGCCGAGGCCTCGCTGGACGCCTGGGCGCAGGCAGAGCCCGCCGACGCCGCCGGGGTCGAGTGGCCCCGCCGCCGCCGGGCCGCGCTGTTCGCCGCCGACCTGACCGCGCTCGGCGCGACCGGCCGCACGCCGCAGCCCGCGCTGTCCGACGTCGCCGACACCGACGCGGCGCTGGGCCGGATGTACGTGCTGGAGGGCTCCTCGCTGGGCGGGGTGTTCATCGACCGGCACCTGGCCACGCTCCCCCAGCTCGCCGACGTCGGCCGGCTGTCGGCCTTCTCCCCCTACGGCGAGGCCACCGGTGCCATGTGGCACGCCTTCCGCACCGTCACCCGCGCGCGGATCGCCGACGGCGGGAATGCCGACCGGCTGGTCGCTGCTGCCCGGGAGACCTTCGGTGCCCTGGCCGGTTGGTGCGGCGCACCACCGCCCGACGGGGCACCCTGGACACCGGCCCGTTCGACGCACAGCAGCACCCGAGGGAACGAGGTCGTCGCGTGACGGACCAGTTGCAGTCAGGCCCGTGGCTGGCACCCGGCGAGACGGTCGACCTGACCAACTGCGAACGCGAACCGATCCACGTCCCCGGCAGCATCCAGCCCCGCGGCGTCCTCCTGGCCGTCAGCGAGCCCGACATGGTGGTGCGCCAGGTGTCCCGCAACCTCGCCGACGTGGTGGGCGTGGCCTGGGACGACGCGCTGGGCCGCCCGCTGGCCGAGGTCGTGGGCATCGCCCCGGCCGACGCGATCGCCCGCTCGGCGAGCGCCTTCGGCGACCTGCGCGAGCGCAACCCGGTCGAGCTGATCCTCGACTGCGACGGCACGCCGTGCCCGGTCGACGCGATCCTGCACCGGGTCTCGCACGCGGGCATCAGCGCCGACCTGCCGAGCGCGAGCACCCTGGTCGTGGAGCTCGAGCCGGCCTACGGGCCCCGCCCGTTCTCCTTCCCGAACACCTACCAGGCGGTGCGCGGCACGATCACCGACCTCAACCGCGCCAGCTCGCTGCAGGAGCTCTACGACATCACCGCCACCGCGGTGCGGACCCTCACCGGCTTCGACCGGGTGATGGTCTACCGCTACGACGCCGACTACAACGGCGAGGTCGTCGCCGAGGCGAAGCTGCCGGAGCTGAACTCCTTCCTCGGGCTGCACTACCCCGCCTCGGACATCCCCGCGCAGGCCCGGGCGCTGTACGAGAAGAACTGGGTCCGGCTGATCAACGACGTGACCTACACGCCGTCCCGGCTGGAACCGGTCGACCTGCCGGCCACCGGGCAGCCGCTGGACCTCACCTACTCCACGCTGCGCAGCGTCTCCCCGATCCACTGCGAGTACCTGCAGAACATGGGCGTGGCGGCCTCCATGTCGATCTCGCTGCTGCGCGACGACAAGCTGTGGGGGCTCATCGCCTGCCACCACTACACCGGTCCGCACGCCCCGCCGTACGCCACCCGCGCGGCCGCGGAGTTCCTGGGCTCCACGCTGTCGCTGCGCCTGGTCGACCGCACCGAGGACGAGGAGCACCGGCGCGCGCTGCGGGTCCGCTCCACCATGGCCTGGCTGACCGCGGCCGCGCTGGACGAGGAGCGCCCGCTGACCGAGACGATGCTCGGGCGGCCCGGCCTGCTCGATGTCGTCCCGGCCGACTCGGTCGTGGTGCACCTGCAGGGCTCCACCGGTGGCGCGGGCATCCCGCTCGCCCCGGAGGTCACCGCCGCGCTCGCCGCCTGGGTCGCCGACCAGGACGGCGACGTGGTGAGCACCGACCGGTTGCCGCTGGTCGCCCCGCAGCTCGACGTCCCGGGCGGCCTGGTGTGCGGCGTGCTCGCGCTGCCGCTGGCGGAGGGGCAGTACGTCATCTGGACCCGCACGGAACAGGTGCACTCGGTCGACTGGGGCGGCGACCCGCACAACAAGGCCATCGCCGAGCGCGAGGGCGACGGGATCCGGCTCTCCCCGCGCAAGTCCTTCGACCGGTGGCGGGAGACCGTGCGCAACCGCGCCGAGGCGTGGGCGCCGGCCGAGCTGGCCGAGGCCGGTGAGCTCCGTGCCGACCTGCTCGAGGCGCTGTACGCCCGCTCCCGGCGGGTGGCGCGGACTGCGATCACGCTGCAGCGCAGCCTGCTGTCCGAGCCCCCGGACCCCGACCACCTGGACTTCGCCGTCCGCTACGTCCCGGCGGCGCAGGACGCCCAGGTCGGCGGCGACTGGTACGACGTGTTCCAGCAGCCCGACGGGGCGACCGTGCTGGTGATCGGTGACGTCGTCGGTCACGACACCGAGGCGGCGGCCTGCATGGGCCAGCTGCGCGGGCTGCTGCGCGGCATCACCTACGACAGCGCCGACAGCCCCGCCGGCGTGCTCACCCGGCTCGACCGGGCCATCACCGGGCTGGAGCTGAAGACCATGGCCTCGGTGCTGGTGGCCCGGCTCGAGCAGACCCCGGACGAGGTCGCCCAGGGCGTCACCCGGCTGCGCTGGTCCAACGCCGGGCACCTGCCGCCGGTCGTGGCGGACGCCGACGGCGACGTCCAGGTGCTGGACGGCGCCCGGGCCGACCTGCTGCTCGGTGTCGAGCCCAGCGCCCCGCGGCGCGACCACGTGGTGACGCTGTCCCGCGGGGCGACCGTGCTGCTGTACACCGACGGGCTGGTCGAGCGCCGCGACCAGCTGTTCGACGCCGGGGTCGACCAGCTGCGCGAGGAGCTGCGCACGCTGTGGCAGTCCCCGGTCGCCGAGATCGCCGACCAGCTGCTGGCCCGGATGGTGCCCGACCGCGCCGAGGACGACGTGGCACTCGTGGCCGTGCGGCTCAACCCCCAGCTCGAGGCCTGAGCCCCGGGTCCGCGGACCCCTCAGCGGTCGGTGAACTCGGCGTCCAGCCCGTCGGCGTTGCCGCCGGCGACGTCCTCGCCCACGGGCAGCGGTGCGTCGTCGGCCACGGCGGCGGCGACCTGCGGGGAGTCCTCGACGGCCGGCTCGGCCTCGCCCTTGCCCGGCTTCTGCAGCGCCTTGAGCAGCTTCCGCTCCTCCTTGGCCAGCGGGCGGGTGTCGGGGTGGCCGGGCTCGCCGTCGTCGTTGCCGGTGGCCATCGCGGTGTCCGGGAGCGAGGCGTCGGACAGGGACGCGTCGGACGGGGAAGTGTCGGGCAGGGTGGTGTCGGGGGTGTCGCTCTGCTCGCTCATGCCCTCCTCACTCCCCGCCCCGCCCGGGCGGTAACCCCCCGGACGACCGCGGTGATCGCCGGTCAGGCGGAGGCGACCAGGTCGGCGAAGACGACCGTGTTGTCCAGGTAGCTCTGCGCCGCGTCGTCGAACTCCCCGCCGCAGGTGATGACGCGCAGGCCGGCGTGGTCGAGGTCGCCGTAGACGGCCGCGGTCGGGAAGGCGTCCTTGTCGTACTGCCCGACCTCGGTGACCCGGAAGACGGCGGTGCTGCCGTCGGCGCGGGACACGGTGATCTCGTCACCGGCGGCCACGTCGCGCAGCGCGGCGAACACCCCGGGCGCACCGGCCCAGTCGACGTGCCCGGCGATGACCGCCGGGCCCTGCTCCCCGGGCGTCGGGGCACCGGTGAACCAGCCGGCCGGGAAGCCGTCGGGCGGCACCTCGAGCGTGCCGTCGTCCTGCAGGCCGAGGTCCATCAGGTCCGAGTCGACGCCGATCGCCGGGATCCGCACCCGGACCGGTCGCGCGGCGGCCATGACCAGCGGGGCGGCCACGGCCGTCGACGGGGCCACCGACGCGGTCGCGGGCACGGGCGACGCCGTGACCTGGGCGGCTGCCGGGGTCGCCGCATCGCCGCACCCGGCGAGGGACAGCAGCCCCAGGGCCAGGGCCGCGGCGGCCAGCCGGCGCCGCAGGCACGGCTGCGGCCGGCCGGGCATCAGGAGGTGCTGCCGTCGCCGGTGTCGACCGAGCCGACCGGCACCCGGCCGACCTGGCCGAAGGTGGTCCGCCCGGAGTCGCCGGTGCCGCGCTCCGGACCCGGCGCGCTCGCCGTGGAGGACGGCGTCCCCGCGGCGGTGGGCGTGGGGGCCGGCGCGCCACTGGTGGCACCCGCCAGCGGCGGCGGCGTGGCCGTGGGGGTCGCGGTGGGCGGGGTGGTGGTCGGCGGGGCGTCGACCACGGGTGCGACCGACCCGGTGCGGCAGGGCTCGGGCAGGCTGATCGTGTTGTCGTCCAGGGTGACCGCGGCGACGCTGGCCAGCACGCGACCCTCGACGGTGGCCCCGGTGCCGAGGGTGATCGCCTCCTGGTCGGCCAGCAGGGTGCCCACGAAGGTGGAGTAGCTGCCCAGGGTCGCGGCGTCGCCGACCTGCCAGAAGACGTTGCAGGCCTGCGCGCCACCGGTCAGCACGACGGTGCTGCTGGTCGCGGTGGTCAGCGAGCTGCCGGCCTGGAGGACGAAGACCGAGTCGTAGCTGCCGCCGCCGTCGAGGGTGAGCACGCCGGTGAGGTCGAGGTCGGAGCCGGAGTTGTAGACACCGGGCGACAGCAGCTGCCCACCGAGCAGGCCGGCGGTGACGGGCGTCTTCGGCCCGGCGTCCGCGGCGGCCACCAGGGCCGCGGTGAGTGCGGTCTTCGCGTCCTGGGTGACGGTGTCACCGCCGTGGTCGGTCCCGGGGTCCAGGGTGATGCCGCCGTCGATCGAGGTGGTGGCGAAGCTGCCGATGTCGCCGCTGACGGTGGTGGCACCGGTGTTGGTGATGCCACCGCCGGCCAGCACGGCGAAGCCCTGGGCCGCGCCGAGCGGGACGGCCGTGGCGGCCTGGGCGGTGCCGGTCAGCCCGGCGAGCAGGACGGCCGTCGACACGGCCACCAGGCCGGTGGAGGCGACGGCGACCCGGCCGCGGCGGGAGGTGGTGGGGCGGGGCAGCGTGCTGGGGACCGACGTCACGTCGGCGCTCCTGTCCCCGACGCCGGGGGCGTCGGACTCGCAGTGCGCTGAAGACGTCGCCGGCTTGGCCGCCGGAGCTCGGGGTGCCCTCCGCTCGAACCCTACGCACGGGTAGCCGACCGATCACGGACTGTAAGCCCAACGAGTGACGGAGTCGGTGCCCCGTCTTCGGCAGGTCCTGCTCAGGCGGCGAGACCGTCACCCAGCGTGCGCAACAGTTCCCGGACCGCGCTGCGCCCGGCCCGGTTGGCCCCGATCGTGCTCGCCGAGGGCCCGTAGCCGACCAGGTGCAGCCGCGGCTCGGCCACCACCCGGGTCCCGTCCATCACGACGCCCCCACCTGCGCTGCGCAGGTGCAGCGGGGCCAGGTGGTCCAGCGCCGCCCGGAAGCCGGTCGCCCACAGGACCACGTCGGCGGGGACGGACCGGGCCGGGGAGTCCCAGGCCACGCCGTCGGCGGTGAGCCGGTCGAACACCGGCAGCCGGTCCAGCACGCCGCGGGTCCGGGCGGCGTGCACGGCCTCGGTCTCCATCAGCCCGGTCACCCCGACCACGCTGACCGGCGGCAGCCCGGCCCGCACCCGCTCGTCCACGAGGGCGACCGCGGCCCGGCCGGCGTCCTCGTCGAAGGGGCCTGTGCGCCAGACCGGCTCCCGCCGGGTGACCCACGTGGTGGCCGCGGCGACCTCGCTGATCTCGATCAGCTGCTGCACCGCCGAGGTGCCCCCACCGACCACGACCACCCGCTGCCCGGCGAACTCCGCCGCACCGCGGTAGTCGGCGGCGTGCAGCTGGCGGCCACCGAACAGCTCGCGCCCGGGGTAGGCCGGCCAGAAGGGACGGGTCCAGGTGCCGGTGGCGTTGACCAGCCCACGCGCCGTCCACTCCCCCGCGCTGGTGTCCAGCACGAACCCCTCGTCGGTGCGGTGCACCGCACGGACGGCGACCGGCCGGCGCACCGGCAGCTCGAAGCGCCGCTCGTACTCGGCGAAGTACGCGCTCACCACCTCGCTGGCCGGTGCGGCCGGGTCGGCGTCGGGCAGGTCCATCCCGGGCAGCGGGGCGATCCGGTGCGCCTTGTCCAGCCGGAGCGAGGGCCAGCGGTGCTGCCACGCCCCGCCCGGCCCCGCGTCGGCGTCGAGCACCACCGAGTCGGCGCCCCGCCGGTGCAGCTCGTACGCCGCGGAGAGCCCGGCCTGACCCGCCCCGATCACCACGACGTCGTTGTGCACGCCTCGCCCAACACCGCGCAGCGGCCCGGCATGCCGTGGTGATGATCAGGTCACCTGATCGAGAACGCCCTCAGTCGCGGACGGCGGACAGCAGGCGGGGCCGCAGCGCGCCCGAGCCCAGCAGCGCGCCGACCCGGCCGGACTGCTCCTGCGCCTGCGCCCACCGCGGGTCCTCCCCGTGCCGCCGCTGCACCTCGGCGTCGACGGCGTCGGCGCGTTCCTGCCACTGCGCCGAGCTGTCGGACAGGTCGGCCTCGGCGCGGGCGGCGACGGTGAACCCGGCTCCGGCCAGCAGCGCGTCGACCTCCGCGGAGGAGGGGAAGCTGTTGCCCTCGGGCAGCGGCGGGGGCAGCGGCTCGTCGGCCACGAACACCAGCAGGCCCAGCCGGCCGCCGGGCACGAGCACCCGGTGCAGCTCGGCGAGCAGCGCGGCCTTCTCCTCCGTGGTGCACAGCACGCCCAGGCACCAGGCGGCGTCGAAGGTGCTGTCGGCCAGCGGCAGCGACTGCGACAGGGCCACCACCGACGGCAGCCCGAACAGCGTGGCGCTGGCCCGCACGGCGTCCACCATCGGCTCGGCGCAGACCGGCCGCACGCCGCGCTCGGCGGCCAGCCAGCCCGCCGGGCCACCGACGCCCGCACCGGAGTCCAGCACCCGCGCCCCGGCGCGGAGGTCGAGGGCGTCGGCCAGCCAGCGCAGCGCGCCCTCGCTGCCGCTGCCCCGGCACCCGGCCGGCACGGCGTGCTCGGGGCCGAGTGCCCGCACCGCCTCGGCGGTCCAGCCGGCGACCGTGCCGAACTCGGTCTCCATGGCCTCGCTGGCGATCTCGCTCATGCACCCTCCCGGATCCTCGTGGCGACCTCGGCCTTGACCGCCGCGGCCGTCTCCTCGTCCCGCGCCGAGGCCAGCCCGGACAGGTTGACCCCGACGACCCCGGGGACGGCGAGCAGCGCCCGGGCCTCGGCCACCGCCGCCACGATGCCCGCTGCCACCGGATCGGGCGCGTCGAGCACCCGCTGCACGGCGGCGTCGTCCAGGTGCAGGCCGGGGAAGCGCTGCAGCACCCGCGCCGACCGCTCGTCGGTGTAGACCGCGACCGCGGCGACGAACGGCAGCGTGGCGCCGGCGGCCCGGGCGGCCGCGGTGAACGCGGCCAGCCGGGCCGCGGACGCCACGTGGTTGAGCACCACCAGCTGGGCGCCGGCCCGCTGCTTCTCCGCCACCCGCGCCGGGCGCAGCGCCAGCGGGGGCGCGTCCGGGGACTCGGGCACCGCCACGGTCAGCCCGGCCTCGGCGGCCAGGGCGGCCAGCCGGGTGCCGTCCAGGTCGAACACCGAGGTGACGCCGGGTCGCACCCCGGGACCACGGGCGTCCCCGGTCACGCACAGGACGCCGTCGACGCCCACCTCGGCCAGCCCGGCCAGCTCCTGCTCCAGCACGAGCCGGTTGCGGTCGCGGCAGGCCAGCGTCGTCCAGGGGCGCCCACCGGCGGCGAGCACGTCGGCGGCCATCAGCGTGGGCGGGAGGTCGGGGCGGTCCTGGTGCTCACCGATCAGCAGGCCGTCGCTGACCGGGGCCAGCGCGCCGACCACCGCGCGCACGCAGGCGCGGTCGAAGGGCCGGACGGTGAGGTCGGAGAGGACGACGGGACCACGGCGCGACCGGGCCAGCAGCCCGTCGGCGGACGGCGCCGGACGCGGCGGCACGGGGCCGGTCCAGCGCGGCAGCGGTGGGTCGAGGAACACGCACGGTTGAGCGGCGACCTCGCACCCGCCGTCGTCGCGCACCCCGCCGCAGGGGCCGAAGACCATCCGCTTCGGGCACCCGGCGCGGATCCCGTCCGGGATCTGCTCCACCGCGGTCACCCCCGGACGCTGTCCGCCCGGGCGCTGGGCGAAACGCCGGGGGTGTGACGTGGGCGCGTCATGTGTCCCGGACGTGCGGAGCGGGCAGGGACCACGAGACGTCAAGAAGCCGGCGGAAGAAGGTGGTGGTCCCGTGACGCACAGCATCGAGGAGCACCAGGGCTACCGGCACGTGGGACACGTGCTCGGGGTCGACCTGGACATGACGACGGTGGTGGGCCCGGTCCTTCGCCGTGCCGTCGCCGCCGGCGAGCCCGTGGTGGTGGCCTGTCCCGAGGCCGTCGCCGCTGCCGTGCTCGCCACGCTCGAGGGCGTCGGTGACGTGTACGTCGCCCCGACCGACCCGCTGGACGACCGACCCCCGGCCGCGCTCGCCGCGATCGCCGAGCTCGTCGACGCACGCGCGCCCGGTGCAGGGCGGAGGCTGCACCTGGTCACCGGCCCCGGCGGCCCGCACACCGACCCGGCCGTGTGGATGCAGACCGAGGCGCTGCTCAACCACGTGCTGGCCGAGCGTCCGGTCGACCACATCTGTCTGCTGGGCCCCCTGGACGCCGGTCCCGACCGGTCCGCCGGGCCCGTCGTGGACGTCGACGCCGTCGTGCACGCTACCCACCCGTGGCTGCTCACCGAGGTCGGCACGGTGCGCAACCCGGCCTACCGGCTGCCGGCCGAGCTGCTCCGCGAGGTGCAGCGGGCCGCGGTGCCCGACCCGCTGGAGGAGACCGAGCCGACCCTGGCCATGGTCGACCTCGAGGACATGCGCGCCCTGCGCCGGGCGCTGACCCGGGTGCTCGCCGACAGCTCGCTGTCCGAGGACGCCGCCCAGGACTTCGTGCTGGCCATCGACGAGGTGACCGCCAACGCCTCCGAGCACGGCATCCCGCCGGTCGACGTGCGGCTGTGGTGCACCCCCGAGCGCCTGCTGTGCGCGGTCACCGACCGCGGCGCGGCCTTCGACGACCCGCTGGTCGGGTACGGCCCGGCCCACGGGGACATGGCCGTGGGCGGCATGGGCCTGTGGCTGGCCCGGCGCTCGGTCGACAGCCTCACCGCCGCCCCCGCCGACGACTCCGGTGACGGCTGCACCGTCCGCCTCGTCGTCAACGCCTGAAGGCCGCTGCAGGGCCCCGCCGCCGGCTCGCGGGGCGGCGGGGCGCTCGGCGGGCGTCGTCAGATCGGGAGCAGGTGGTTGGCCTCGATGAGGCGGGCCTGCTCGCGGCACCACGGTGACCAGGCCTCGTACTCCTGGGTCTCCTGGCGGTCGCGGAAGGTGGCCCAGTCCAGCAGCTCCCACTCGCCCACCTCGGTGGGGTCGGGCGCGGGCGTGCCGGTGAAGCGGCCGACGTAGACCGGGCAGATCTCGTTCTCCACGACGCCCCGGAACTCCGCGCGGTAGCGGTAGGAGGGCAGCGCCGACCGCACCTCGGCGACGCCCAGCCCGAGCTCGTACTGCGCGCGACGGGCGATCGCGTCGACGTCGGCCTCGTCCGGGCCGGGGTGCCCGCAGACGGTGTTGGTCCACATCCCGGGGAAGGTCGCCTTCGACTCCGCGCGCCGGGTGACCAGCAGGCGGCCGTCGTCGGCGAAGAGGTAGGCGGAGAAGGCCCGGTGCAGCGGGGTCTCCCCGGTGTGCACCAGGGGCTTGGGCATCGTGCCGATCGCCGTCCCGTGGTCGTCGACCAACACGATCAGCTCTGTCGTCGGAGGGGCCACCACGGGTCCATCCTCCCCCGACGGCGATCGCGGTCGCAGGAGCGGCCCCGACACCATGATCACCTCGGTCGGGGTGAGCTTCGATCGTCACGGTGCGTACCCACAGGGAAGCGGTGGCGTGATCGGAGACGGGGGCCATGGTCGACCGGCCCAGGACGCACGACCACCACCTCGACGTCCCGGTCCGAGCGTGGGCCGGGCCCGCAGCGGGCACGGAACGGGCATGGACATCTTCATCCGCGGTGGGCTGGTCTTCGACGTCCGCGACTCCGGGCCGGGGGACGGAGAGCCCGTCGTCCTGCTGCACGGTTTCCCGCAGGACTCCTCGGCCTTCGACCGGATGGCCCCGGCGCTGCACTCGGCCGGGCTGCGCACCCTGGCCCCCGACCAGCGCGGCTACTCCCCCGGCGCCCGGCCGACGGGCCGTTCGGCCTACCGCCTGCGCGAGTCGGTCGACGACGTGCTGGCCCTGCTGGAGGCCGCCGGGCTGACCAGCGCGCACGTGGTCGGGCACGACTGGGGTGGGATCGTCGGCTGGGCGCTGGCGGCGTGGCACCCGTGGCGCGTGCGCACGCTGACCTCGCTGTCGGTGCCGCACCCGGCGGCGATGACCCAGGCGCTGGGGCACAGCGACCAGGCCCTGCGCAGCAGCTACATCGGCTTCTTCCAGGTGCCCGCCGTGCCCGAGGCAGTGCTGCTGGCCGGCCGGGGCGCGGTGCTGCGGCGGATGCTGTGCCAGGGCGGGCTGCCGCCCGAGCTCGCCGACCGCTACGTCGAGCGGCTGCGGCAGCCGGGCGCGCTGACCGCGGCGCTGAACTGGTACCGGGCGCTCCCGCTGTCGGGCACGCCCGTGGGCACCGTGCGGGTGCCGACGCTGCACCTGTGGGGAGACGGCGACGCCTTCCTGGGCCGGGCGGCGACCGAGGCGACCGCGCAGTTCGTCGACGCCCCCTACGCCCTGGAGGTGCTCGAGGGCACGGACCACTGGATCCCGGAGCTGGCCGCCGACCGCGCCGCGGAGCTGGTCACCGCGCACGTCCGGACCCACGGCTGAGAGCGGCGCCGGCGGCGACCGTGGGCGGGCTGTCCGCCGCCGCGGCACGTCGGGCCGCAGGGCTGAGAGGATCACGTCGGTGGGCACGGTGAGCGGTGGAGGCGACGACCTGGCGGCACTGCACGCCGTCCAGGCGGAGCTGTCCCGTGCGCTCGCACTGACGCAGCGGGTGCTGCACTACGCCGCCGACGGCATCTACGGCCTGGACGCCGCCGGCCGCGTGGAGTTCGCGAACCCGGCCGCCGTGCGGATCACCGGGTACGAGCAGGAGGCGCTCCTCGGGGGCGACCAGCACGCGCTGCTGCACGGACGGCGGCGGGACGGGTCGCCCTACCCGGTCGAGGAGTGCCCGGTGTGGCGGGCGATCCGCTCGGGGCAGACGGTCACCGCCACCGACGAGGTGTTCTGGCACCGGGCCGGCCGGCCGGTGCCCGTCGAGCTCATCGCCGTCCCCACGGTCGAGGACGGCGTGATCACCGGCGTGGTCGTCTCCTTCCGCGACCTCACCGACCGACTCGTCGCCGGGGCGCAGGCCGCCGAACTGCGCCGGCTCGAGGAGCAGGCGGCCGCGGAGCGCGCGCTGTCCGACCGGCTGCAGCAGGCGCTGCTCACCCCGCCGCCGGAGCCGGACCACCTGCACGTGGTCGTGCGGTACCGACCCGCCGCGCACCACGCGCTGGTCGGTGGCGACTGGTACGACGCCTTCCTCCAGCCCGACGGCGCGACGGTGCTCGTCATCGGCGACGTGGTCGGGCACGACAGCAACGCCGCCGCGGCGATGGGGCAGTTGCGCGGCCTGCTCCGCGCGCTGGCCTACGACAACGACGAGCCGCTCGCCGCGACCCTGACCCGGACCGAGCACGCCGCCCGGGGGCTGGCCGTCACCGCGCTGGCCACCGTGCTCCTCGCCCGGGTGGAACGGCGTCCCGACGTGCCGGTGCTGGGCACCCGGACCCTGCGCTGGACCAACGCCGGGCACCCCGCGCCGGTGGTGCTGTCCCCCGACGGCACCAGCCGGGTCCTGGACACCAGGCCGGACCTGATGCTCGGGGTCGACCCCGACGCCCGGCGGACCGAGCACTCGATCGAGCTGCCCGACGACTCCACCGTGCTGCTGTTCACCGACGGGCTGGTCGAGCGCCGCGGGTCCGACCTCGACGAGGGCACGGCCCGGCTGCGCGCCGCCCTGGGCGACCTGGGCGGGGTCCCGCTCGACGAGCTCTGCGACACCCTGCTCGCCCGGCTGGTGCCCGACGACCGCGCGGACGACGTGGCCCTGGTGGCGCTGCGGACCTACCCGGAGGACCGGCCCCGACCGCCGGAGGCCGGCCCCAACCGGCTGCCGGAGGGCATCGACTGACGCCCCCGTCCGGCCCTACGGTGGCGTCGTGGCCGTGCAGGTGACCCGGGCGGACGTGCTGGGGTCCCGGGTGCGCGCGCACCAGCTCGACCGGACGGCGGGCACGCTCGCCGACACCGGGGTCCTCGACCTCGGTGTGCAGGACACCGGCGCGGAGGCGGCCCGCTGGGCGCTCGCCGTCCGCGGCCTGGACGACGTCCCGGCCGGTGACCTGGCCCTGGTCTGGACGCTGCGCGGCGCGCCGCACGTGTACCGCCGCGCCGACCTGCTTGGGGTGGTCGCGGCGACCGCGCCGTTCTCCGAGGCCGACGCCGCGAAGCGCGTCTTCGACGGCGCACGGCCACTGCGGGCCGCCGGCACCCCGGTGCTCACGGCGCTGGACACGATGGCGTCGGCGATGCGGGAGATCGTCGCCGCGCCCACCGTCAAGGGCGAGATGTCGCGGCGGCTCACCGAGCGGATGGACGCCCCGTACCTGCGCGCGTGCCGGCCCTGCAACGCCGTCCACGTGTACGAGCAGACGTTCCGGCTGGCCGCGCTGCGGGCCGGGCTGGAGCTGCAGCCGGGCACCTCTCCCCCGGTGCTCCAGCCGGTCCCCGGGCTCGTGCCCGTGACCGAGGTGCCCGCGCACCTGGACGTCGTCCGCGGGTACCTGCGGCTGCACGGCCCGGCCACCCCGCAGCAGGTGGCGGCGTACCTCGACGCCCCGGTGCGGGACGTGCGGGCGCACTGGCCGGACGACGCGGTCGAGGTGCAGGTGGACGGCAAGCCGCGGTGGGCGCTGGCCGCCGACGCCGACCGCCTCGGTGCCGGCCCGGCACGGACGACCCGGCTGCTGGGCCCCTTCGACCCGTACCTGCAGACCCGCGACCGGGCCCTGCTGGTGCCCGACCCGGCGCACGCGGCGGACCTGTGGCGCACCCTCGGCCGCCCCGGGGCGGTGCTGGTCGACGGCGAGGTCGCCGGCACCTGGCGGCCGCGCAAGGCAGGCCGGCGGCTGACCGTGCAGGTCGACCCGTGGCGCGACGTCCCGGCCGCCGCGCTGGCGGCCGAGGCCGAGCGGCTGGCCGCCGTCCGGGGCACCGAGCTCGCCGGGCTCGCCGTCGGCGGTTGAGGGGTGCGCCGATCCGGGTAGCGCCCGGTCATGGCTGAACCCACCGGCTCGTCCCTGCTCCCCGGCCTGACCGTCGCCGTCACCGGCGCCAGCGGCAACGTCGGGACGGCGCTGCTGCGCGCGCTCGCCGACGCCGGTGTCACCGAGGTCCGCGGGCTCGCCCGCCGCCGTCCCCCCGAGACCGCCCCCTATGCCGGGGTGCGCTGGTACACCGCCGACCTCGGGACGCCGGAGAGCGAGCCCGTGCTGGCGGAGTTCCTCGACGGCGTCGACGCGGTCGTCCACTCGGCGTGGGCCCTGATCCCCGACCGGGACCCGGAGCGGCTGCAGCGGGTCAACATCGAGGGCACCCGCCGCGTGCTGGCCGCCGCGGCCGCGGCCGGGGTGACGCACGTGGTGCACCTGTCCTCGATCGGCACCTACGCCGCCGGGCCGCAGACGCACCCGGTCAACGAGGACTGGCCCACCACCGGCGTCCCGAGCTCGCAGTACAGCCGGCTCAAGGCCGAGTGCGAGCGGATGCTCCGCGCGTTCGACGCCGCGAACCCGGGGACCACCGTCACCGCGATCCGCCCGACGCTGGTGCTCCAGCCCGACGCGGCCAGCGAGATCGGCCGTTACTTCCTCGGCCCGGTGCTCTTCCCGGCGGCCCGCGCGCTGCCCGCGCCGGTGGCCGGCGTGGTGGCCAAGGTGCTCCCGCTGCCGATCCCGGACCTGTCGATCGGGGTGGTGCACGCCGACGACGTGGCCGACGTGATCGCCCGCGCCCTGGACCGCCGGGCCGGCGGTGCGTTCAACGTGACCGCCCCGCCGAACTTCGACGCCGCGGGCCTGGCCGGGGCGCTTGGGATGAAGCGGGTGGCCGTGCCCGCGGTGGTGCTGCGCACCGGGATGCAGGCGGCGTTCCTGTCCCGGCTGCTGCAGATCGAGCCGGGCTGGCTGGACCTGGGCCTGGGCGTGCCGCCGATGGACACGACCCGGGCCCGCACGGTGCTGGGCTGGCGCGCCAAGCACAGCGGCGGTGACGTGCTGCGCGACTTCGTCGCCGCGCTCGGCGCCGGCCACGGTGGCGAGGGCCCGCTGCTCCACCCGGGCACCGGCCCGGAGCACACCCCCGCCTGAGGAAGGACCCCCTCGCCCCGACACGACGACGGCCGGGCCCCCGTGCGGGGACCCGGCCGACGTCGGCTGTGCCGGAGCTCAGGCGAGGGCGTCGAGCTTGGCCATGTCCTCGGCGGACAGCATCAGCTGCGCGGCGCCCATGTTCTCGGTCAGGTGGTCGATCGACTTCGTGCCCGGGATGGGCAGGATGACCGGCGACTTCTGCAGCAGCCAGGCCAGCGCCACCTGCGAGGGGGTGGCGTCGAGCTCGCGCGCCACCTCGGCCACCGGGCTGTCGGGCTTGGCCAGGTCACCGGTGGCGATCGGGAACCACGGGATGAACGCGATGCCCTCGGCCTCGGCGTAGGCCAGCACGTCCGCGGACTGCCGGTTGGTCAGGTTGTACAAGTTCTGCACGGAGACGATCTCGGTGATCTCGCGGGCGGCCTTGAGCTCGTCGACGGAGACCTCGGAGACGCCGATGTGGCGGACCTTGCCCTCCTCCTTGAGCTCGGCGAAGGCACCGAGCTGGTCGGCCAGCGGCACCTCGGGGTCGATGCGGTGCAGCTGGATCAGGTCGATCCGGTCGACCTTGAGGTTGCGCAGGGACAGCTCCACCTGCTGCTTGAGGTAGGCCGGGCGACCGACCGGGGGCCAGACGCCGGGGCCGGTGCGGGTCAGGCCGGCCTTGGTGCCGATGACCAGACCGTCCGGGTACGGGAACGCGGCCTCGGCGATGATCTGCTCGCTGACCTGCGGGCCGTAGGAGTCGGCGGTGTCGATGAAGTCGACGCCCTGCTCGATCGCGGCCTTGACCACGGCGAGCGCGCCCGCGCGGTCGGCCGGCTCGCCCCAGACGCCCGGGCCGGTGAGCTGCATGGCGCCGTAGCCGAGACGGTGGACGGTGAGGTCGCCGCCGAGGTCGAAGGTGAGCGGGGTGGTGGTGGGGGCGGTCATGGGTCCTCCAGGTGCTCGAGTCGGGTGGGACCTGCGGCTGCGGCCTGCGGGGTCCCGCTCCTACAAGGGCTCCCGGGCGCCCGTCCTTCCCGGCCCCGGGTCATGTGAGGGTCCGCACAGTCGCTGTGCGCATGCTGGACGGCGGGCTCCGGTGGGGGAAGGTGGTCCGGTGCAACCGACACGGCGGGCCGGGACGACGGCCCTGCCGGTGCTGCTCCTGGTCGGGGTGCTGCTGGTCGCGCTGAACCTCCGCGGGCCGCTGGTCGCGGTCGCCCCGGTGGTCGAGGACCTGCAGCGGGACCTCCGCGTGGGCGCGGGCACGATCGGCCTGCTGACCAGCATCCCGGTGCTGTGCTTCGGCCTGGCCGCCCCGCTGGCCTCGCTGCTGATCGCCCGCAGTGGCGTGCACCGGGCGGTGCTCGTCTCGCTGGCCGGGGTCCTCGCCGGGACGGTGCTGCGGTCGCTGGGCAGCCCGACCGCGGCCATCGCCGGCACGGTGGTGATCGGGCTGGGCATCACCGTGGGCAACGTCGTCGTCCCGGTGGTCATCGGCCGTGACTTCCCCGGCGCCACCAACATCGTCACCGCGGCCTACACCGCGGCGCTCAACGTCGGGGCGACGACGACCTCCGCGCTCACCGCGCCGCTGGCCGACCTCGTCGGCTGGCAGCTCGCGCTGGCCACGTGGGGCCTGCTGGTCGTGCTCGCCGCCGCCGTCTGGACCACCGCGCTGCGCCGCCAGGTGGCCCGCGCCGCCGCCGCCGAGGCCGCGGGCACCGCCCCTCCCCCGCCGCCGGCCGCCGCCCCGGGCCCCTCGGTGTGGCGCAGCCCGGTGGCCTGGGGCCTGACGCTGGCCTTCGCCGGCCAGGCGTTCAGCTACTACGGCGCGACCGCCTGGCTGCCGACGCTGCTGGCCGACGAGAACGGCCTGACCAGGGCCCAGGCCGGGGTGAGCTCCTCGCTGTTCCAGGTGCTGGCGGTGGTCGGCGCGTTCTCCGTGCCCGCCCTGGTCGCCTGGTGGAAGCGCCCGGCGCTCGTGCTGCTGGCCGTCACCGCGTTCTGGGCGACGCTGCCGATCGGCCTGCTCGTCGCCCCGGCGCTGTGGCCGCTGTGGTGCAGCCTCGCCGGCGCGGCGCAGGGCGGCGGCATCACCGTCATCTTCATCGCGATCGTGCGTCGCTCGGGCGACCTCACCCGGAACCGGCAGCTGTCAGCGATGGTGCAGGGCGGGGGCTACGTCGTGGCGGCCACCGGACCCCTGGTCGTCGGGGCCGTGCACGACGCGACGGGCGGTTGGACCGCACCGTTGCTGGTCATCTGTGGCTCAGTGGCCGTGATGGCCGTCGCCGGGGCGGCGTCCGCCGGCGGACGGACCGAGGCAGCACGAGACGCGGGGCCGTCAGCGGCGCCCGCAGAGGAGGCACGTCGTGGGTGAGATCGTCGTCGTCCGGCACGGTGCGACCGAGTGGAGCACGAGCGGGCAGCACACCGGGCTGACCGACCTGCCGCTGCTCCCCGGCGGGGAGGACGACGCGCGGAAGCTGCGGGCGGAGCTGTCGGAGCGGCAGATCACGCATGCCTTCGTCAGCCCGCTGACCCGGGCCCGGCGCACCGCGGAGCTGGCCGGCCTGTTCGACCACGGCATCACCGCCGAGCTGGAGCCGGACCTGGTCGAGGTCGACTACGGCCGGTGGGAGGGGAAGACCACCCCGCAGATCCACGACGAGCTCGGCCACCCGTGGTCGCTGTGGACCGACGGCACCGAACCCGGCGACTCCCCTGGGGAGAGCCTGGTCCAGGTCGCCGAGCGCGTCGACCGGGTGCTGGAGCGGGCCCGGCCGCTGCTGGCCGACGGCGACGTCGCGCTGGTCGCCCACGGGCACGTGCTGCGCATCCTCACCGCCCGCTGGCTGGGCTTCGGTCCGGAGCAGGGCGCGCTCTTCCCGCTGGCCACCGGCCGCTACGGCGTCCTGGGCCACGAGCACGACTGGCCGGCCCTCATCGGCTGGAACACCGGCCGCCCCTGAGGCTCGCCGGGATCAGCTGAGATCACCGTGCGTGCTCCTGGCTCACCGCACACCCTGAGCCAGGAGCACGCACGATCAGGTGACCTGATCCCGGACGGACGGACGGCGGACGGCGGACGGCGGACGCGGGCCGCTAGACGAGGACGAGCTCCGGCTCGGACTCCGGCTCGGGGCGCACCGGGTGGCCGAACAGCCAGCCCTGTCCCAGGTCGGCGCCCACGGCGCGCGCCTGGTCGGCCATCAGCTCGGACTCCACGCCCTCGGCCACGACCGTGCCGCCGTGCAGGTGGGTCAGCTCGGTCAGCGCCCGGGCGATCGCGTTGGGGCCGGGCTCGTGCAGCCGGGCGACCAGCGCCTTGCTGAGCTTGACGACGTCCGGGCGCACGACCGACACCAGCGCCAGGCTGGACCAGCCGACGCCGACGTCGTCCAGGGCGACCCGCCAGCCCAGCGAGCGGTGGTGCTCCAGCACCGACAGCAGGTGCTCCCGGTCGGTCACCGCGTGCGAGGCGACCACCTCGAACACCAGCTGCCGGGGGTCGATCCCGGCCTCGTGCACGGCCCGCTCGGTGCTGGCCAGGCAGACCGAGGGCCGGTGGACCGCGGCCGGGTCGGAGTTGACGTACAGGTCGGCACCGCCCAGCCAGCCGGCGGCGTTGCGGATCGCGGCCTCCCGGGCCAGCCGGTCCAGCCGGTCGGCCCACCCGGCGCGCTCGGCGAGGAAGAACAGGTCGCCGCCGCCGACCTCGCGGCCGTCGACCCGCCCGCGCAGCAGGGCCTCGTGGCCGACCATCCCGCCGGAGGTCAGCGACATGATCGGCTGGTAGACCGGCCACAGCTCGGCGCCGGTGAGCAGGCCCATCTCCACGGTGATGCCGCGGCGCGCGAGCTCGACGGCCAGGGTCGGCGCGGTGAGCAGCCGGGTGGCCAGGGCGACGCCGTCCGCGGGCGGGTCGGTGGTCACCCGCACGGCCTCGGTCTCGGCGGAGGTCAGCTCGCGGGCCAGCCGCTGCAGCAGCCGGTCGATCCGCCGGCCGCCCTCGTCGTCGACGACGTCCAGCAGCCCGGGAGCGGTGCCGATCCGCAGGCCCATCGCCCCGGCGACCCGGGAGATGCTGGGCAGCACGTGGGTGAGGGTGCTGGCCAGGAGCAGACGGCGGGCAGACCGCGGGGTCTCCCACGAGGGACGCACGGAGTCGACGGGGCCGGTCACGGCAGCAGGATGACCGACCACCTCCGCGACTCACCGCAGGCGCGCGGCGCCTCTGCGCAGTGGTGTAGATGCGGTCCGCGTCACAGTGGGAACGATGATCAACTGGACTAGGGTCTAGTCGTGTCCGAGCTGACTGCCCCTGACGGCGACCGACCTGGTCGCGGTGGTCGCCCCCGCGACCCCTCGCGGGACGGGGCCATCCGCTCGGCCATCCTCGCGGTCCTGGCCGAGTCGGGGTACGCGGGCCTGACCATGGACGCCGTGGCCGCCACCGCCGGGGTGGGCAAGGCGACGATCTACCGCCGCTGGCGCACCAAGTCCGACCTGGTCGCCGACGCCGTCGCCGACCTGAGCGCCTCCTCGATCACGCTGCCCGACACCGGGTCGCTGGAGGGTGACCTGCGGCTGCTGCTGCGCGGCCTGGTGTCGGCGGTCAACGGCCCGCTGGGTGCCGCGACCCTGTCGCTGATGTCGGCGCTGCCGCACGAGCCGGCGCTGCGGACGGCCTTCCGCAGCGGGCCGATGGACCTGTGGGCGATCATGTACCGCCAGGTCTGGGCACGCGCCGTGGAGCGCGGCGAGGTCGACGACTCCGTGCCCGGCAGCGCGGTGTCCTCCTCGGCCAGCGCGCCGATCCTGCAGCGCTGGCTGTTCAGCAGCCAGCCGGTGACCGAGGCCTACGCCGACGAGATCCTGGCCGACGTCGTCCTGCCCCTGCTGGCCGCCCGCCGGGCCGGCTGCCCCGGCTGAGCGGCCGGGGCAGCGCGGCTCAGGCCGCCGCACCTGGGCCTTGCCGCTCTGCGCCTGGGTGACCAGCCGGCCGAGCTGAGCCAGCGTGGTGTCCGCGCCGACCCGGGTGGCCTCGACGACCAGCCGGCCGCCGACGTTGACCGTGGCGCCGGTGACCCGGTCGCCCTCGGCGACCTCGACCGGGACGCTCTCCCCGGTCAGCATGGACAGGTCGACCGCGGAGCTGCCGCTGACCACCAGGCCGTCGGTGGCCACCTTCTCCCCCGGCCGGACGACGAAGCGGTCGCCCACGGCGAGCTCGGCGATCGGCACCCGCACCTCGACGCCGTCGCGCAGCACGGCGGCCTCCCGCACCCCGAGCTCGAGCAGCGCGGCCAGCGCGGCACCGGAGCGGCGCTTGGCGCGGGCCTCGGCCCACCGGCCGGCGAGCAGGAAGACGGTGACCGCGGAGGCGACCTCCAGGTAGATCTCGTGCGTGCCGGCGCCGCGCTCGGGCAGCAGGGTCAAGCTCATCCGCATGCCCGGCATGCCGGCGTCGCCGAGGAACAACGCCCACAGCGACCACAGGTACGCCGCGCTGATGCCGATCGAGACGAGGGTGTCCATGGTGCTGGCGCCGTGCCGGGCGTTGACGACGGCGGCGCGGTGGAACGGCCACGCGCCCCACACGACCACCGGGCTGGCCAGCGTCAGTGCCAGCCACTGCCAGTTCTCGAACTGCCAGGCCGGCACCATCGACAGCACCAGCACCGGCAGCGCGAGGGCGGCGCTGAGGAGCAGCCGCTGCCGCAGCGCGGCCTCCGGGGCGGGGGCGTCGGCGGCCGGCTCGTCGGCGGCGGCCGGCGGGACCGGCAGCGCGGCGGAGTACCCGGCCGCGGCGACGGTGTCCAGCAGCCGGTCGGTGTCGACGACGGTGGGGTCGTACCGGACCGTGGCTGCCTCGGTGGCGTAGTTGACGCTGGCCTGGACGCCGTCGAGCTTGTTGAGCTTGCGCTCGATCCGGTTCGCGCAGCTGGCGCAGATCGTCCCGGTGATGTCGAGGCGGACCTCGTCCAGCGGCGCCGGGGCCTGCGACCGGGCCGCCTCCGGCCCGGCGCTCATGCGGGCTGTGCGGTGTAGCTGCCGGCCTCGGCGACCGCAGCCTGCACCTGCTCGGCGGTCACGTCACCGACGACGTGCAGGCGGCCGGTGGCCAGGTCGACGTCGACCTCGGTCACGCCGAGCTCGCTGACCTCCTCGGTGACCGAGGCGACGCAGTGCTGGCAGGTCATGCCGGTGACGGTGAAGTCCAGGGTGGGCACAGGGGGCTCCTCAGGGTCGGTCGGGTCAGGAACGGACGAGGCGGGCGATGGCAGCGGAGGCCTCGGCGATCTTCGCGTCGGCCGCGGCGCCGTCGTCGGCGGCACTGCTGGCCACCGCGTCGCGGACGCAGTGGGCGAGGTGGTCGTCGAGCAGGCCGAGCGCGACCGCCGGCAGCGCCTTGGTGGCCGCGGAGACCTGCGTCAGCACGTCGATGCAGTACGTGTCGTCCTCGACCATCCGTGCGATGCCGCGGACCTGGCCCTCCACGCGCTTGAGGCGCGCGAGCAGCTGGTCCTTCTCCCCCGCGTAGCCCGTCACGCCCTCAAGGTACCCCCCGGGGGTACCTGTACGCCGTCCCCGGCCACCGCTCGCCGACGCGGGGCGTCAGCACGTCGCCGGCCCGGTCACCAGCCGCGGGTGCCCGGCTCCCCCTTGAACGGGCCGACCACGTCGCTGGTGATCCAGCCGCCGTAGAAGTCCCCGGCCTGCGCCCGCACCGGCTCGCCGTCCACCGTCGCGCCGTCCACCTTGCTCGGGTAGAAGGCCAGCGCGCCGCGCAGCTGCTCGTAGCCGGGCGAGGGCCGCTCGTAGGACCAGGCGACCGAGGGGCTCCGGACGCCGTCGACGACGAGGTCCCAGTAGGTGGCCTGGCCCTTGAACTCGCACCACGACGAGCCGGCGCCGCGCTCCAGCACGCCGGGGACGACGTCCTCGCGCGGCACGTAGTAGACCGGCGGGTGGCTGGTCTCGCAGACCCGCACGGCGCGGTCGGTGCGGGCGACGACCTGCCCGCCGACGGTCACCTCGACGCGGCGGCCGGTGACCTGCGCGGACGGGGGGCGGGGGTAGTCCCAGACGGACTCCTGGCCGGGACCTGCGGGAGCGGGCGTGGGGTGCGGCACGGGCCCGAGTGTGCCCCTGCCGGACGCCCCGTGCGGGGATCGTCGACCGGCGACCACCCGCCCGTGCGGGCCGGGTGTGACGCCGGAGGCGGTCAGCGGCGGCGGGTGTGCCCGACCACGACCTTCGCCCGGCGGCGGCTGCGCACACGGCGGACGACCTTGGTGGTCACCACAAGGGTGACGACCAGGCCGAGGGCGCTCTCCACGGCGATGCCGGTCGGGCTGGCCAGGAAGGCCTGCGCCTTCGCCTTGCCCTGCGCCTTCAGCCGGGTCGGGTTGGTGCGGTACGCCAGCTCGTCCAACGTCGACCCGAGGGACTCTCGGGCGGCGTCGATCTCCTGCTGGATCTGCTCGGGGCTGCGTGGCACGGGCGACAGCCTGCCAGATGCCGGCCACCTCGGCCGATCGGCGGCCACCGCCTCCCACGTCCGCGCGACGGGGACACCCGTCCGGGGGACGCCGGGCCCGCCGCGGGCGGCCGGTCGCCGGCAGCCCTCTCCTAGACTCCGGGGTCACGCGGGAGTGGTGTAACGGCAGCCACGCCAGGTTTAGGTCCTGGTGCCCTCGGGCGTGCGGGTTCGACTCCCGCCTCTCGCACTCAGTCCAGCTGGACGGTCAGCTCCAGCAGCACCGACGGCGCGGCCGGGTCGTCGGCGTCCACGACGGCCAGCAGTCGGGCCTCGCGGTCGTCGGACGAACGCAGCGCCAGCCCCTCGACCTTCAGCACCCGGCCGGCCACCTCGGGCAGCGGGGCGACCGCCTGCACGGTGGTCCCGTCGACGAGCACCAGGGCCGCGGCCACGACCGGGCCGTCGTCGACGGCGTTCGGGGTGTCCTCCGCCGCAGCGCTGAGCAGCAGCCGCCCGTCGGGCAGCGCGACCGCGTCGGTGACGGCCAGCCCCACGCCGGCCACCTCCCCCAGGTCGTGGGTGCCGGGCGCGGTCACCGCCACCGCGGCGGGGTCGGTGCCCCCGCGGACGGCGTCGACCAGCGCGGCCAGCGGGACGTCGACACCGGCCGAGGGCACGCCGGCGGCCAGGTTGCCGCGCTGGAACCAGCGGACGGTGCCGCCCGAGCGGCTGGCGCCCTCCAGGTTCAGCTGCTCCAACGGCGTCCCCAGGACGTCGGCGACCCGTGCGTACAGCGGGCCGAGCTCCGCGGCCGCGACCACCGGCTCGCCGTCGACCAGTTGGACCAGCACCCCGCGCATCCGCCGCGGCGTGGAGCCCGACCCGAGCAGCAGCACGGCCGGCTCACCGTCGACCTCGGCCGGGCAGGCGACCTCGAGGTCGGGCTTGAGCTGCTTCGTCCCGGCCGCCTCGGTGAACCGGTCGTGGCCCTCGACGGGCGGCAGCAGCCCCACCGGGTGGACTCCGTCCGGGCGCACCCAGGCCGCGGAGGTGGCGTCGTCCTGCGCCACCAGCCAGCCGTTCCCCAGCGGGGCGACCGCCGAGGCGGCCGTCACCGGGCTCCCGTCGTCGAACCGGAGCTCCCGGACGCCGTCCACCGTCACGCGCATGCCGCCACTGTGCCGCGCCGGACCGGGCCGCGCGCGGCCGCACAGGTCAGCGGGCGGTGCCGGCCCGCTGGACGGCGCGGAAGGTCAGCGCGAGCTCACTGGTCTGCTGCTCGAACGCGTCGCCGGCCGAGGCGGGCAGCTGCAGGGTCACGGCCAGGTGGTCGGTGGCCCCCGCCGCGAGGCTGGCCGGTGCGGTCAGTGTGGTGGTGCGGACGACGGGGCCGGCGGTCTGCAGGGTGCGCACGGTGCCGGTGCAGTCCAGGTCGGTGGTCCAGGCGACGGAGCAGGACTGCACGGACATCTGCAGGCCGTGGACCGTGTCGGTGTCCAGGACGCTGGAGGTGGTGGCGGCGGTCGTCAGGTCGACCGAGGCCAGCGCCGAGCTCCCGTCGTTGACCAGGTCGATGGCGCGGGTGATCGAGGCGCCGGGGACCACGCCGGCGAAGGAGAGCGGGACGCTGGCCGTGCCGTCGGCGGCGGACAGCGCGATGGAGACCACGCCGGACTCGACGGAGACCGCAGCGGGGGTGGTGCTGTCGGTGAAGGCACCGAAGGTGCCCATCCCGGCAACGGCCGCGGCGGCGCCGACGACACCGACCGACCCGATGAGCCTGGCCGCGGTCATCCGCCGGGCGGGGCGCTGGGTGCTGCTGGCGTTCACGTCACTCCTCGAGGCTCGGTGCGCCGGGGGCCCTCCCGCCGACACCGCTGACCCTCGACGGGGAACCGCACGCCCGGCCCCACGCACCCACAAGACCTCCGCAAGGAGTGCGGTCAGCGACCGCCCAGCACCTGCGCGACCACCGGCAGCAGCGCGGTGAACGCCTGACCGCGGTGGCTGCGCGCGTCCTTCTCCGCCGGCGACAGCTCCGCGGCGGTGAGCTCCAGCCCCTCGGGCACGAACACCGGGTCGTAGCCGAAGCCGTGGGTCCCCCGGCCCGCGGCGATCACCCGCCCGCGCCACTCGGCCCGCAGCACGTGCTCGACGCCGTCCGGGGTCACCAGCGCCGCGGCGCAGACGAACGCCGCACCGCGCCGCTCCTCGGGCACGTCGGCGAGCTGACCGAGCAGCAGCGCGGTGTTGGCCGGGTCGTCGCCGTGCCGGCCCGACCAGCGCGCGGACAGCACGCCGGGCATGCCGTTGAGCGCGTCGACGGCGATCCCCGAGTCGTCGGCGACCGCGGGCAGCCCCGTGTACCGGACCGCCTCGCGCGCCTTGAGCAGCGCGTTGTCCTCGAACGTGGCGCCGGTCTCCGGGGCCTCCGGGTACTCCTCGACGTCGCGCAGACCGAGCACCTCGACCCCGGGGACGGCGGTGGTCAGCAGCCGCTGCAGCTCGGCGAGCTTGCCGGCGTTGCGGGTGGCCAGCAGCAGGCGGCTCATGCCGAGAGGGCCTGCTGCTGCAGCGCGGTCAGCTCGGCGCAGCCGGCGACGGCGAGGTCGAGCAGCTGGTCGAGGGTCGGCCGGTCGAAGACCGCGCCCTCCGCCGTCCCCTGGACCTCCACGAAGTTGCCGTCGGCGGTGCAGACGACGTTCATGTCGGTGCCGGCGCGCACGTCCTCCTCGTAGGCGAGGTCCAGCCGCGGCTCGCCGTCGATGACACCGACGCTGATCGCGGCGACCGACTGGGTGATCGCGGTGGGCCGGGCGAGCTTCTTGCGCTCCCCCAGCCAGGACACGGCGTCGGCCAGCGCCACGTAGGCCCCGGTGATGGCCGCGGTGCGGGTGCCCCCGTCGGCCTGCAGGACGTCGCAGTCCAGCGCGATGCTGTTCTCGCCCAGGGCAGACAGGTCGATGCTCGCCCGCAGCGAGCGCCCGATGAGCCTGCTGATCTCGTGGGTGCGGCCACCGACCTTGCCCTTGACCGACTCGCGGTCGTTGCGGGTGTGGGTGGCCCGCGGCAGCATCGAGTACTCGGCGGTGACCCAGCCCAGGCCCGAGCCCTTGCGCCAGCGCGGCACGCCCTCGGTGACGCTGGCGGCGCAGAGCACGCGGGTGCGGCCGAACTCCACCAGCACCGAGCCCTCGGCGTGGTCGAGCCAGTTGCGGGTGATGGTCACCGGGCGGAGCTGGTCGGCACTGCGGCCGTCGGGGCGGGTCACGCCGTCCGAGGGTACTGACGCCCGCCCCGGCCCACCGTCGTGCGCTCGTGGTCACCTCCCGGGCCCGGAGACGACCACGAGCGCACGACGGATGCCTCTGCCAGGCTCCTGCCATGCGATCGGAGCTGCGAGCCGTGCGGACCGGGGGCGTGCCCTCGATCGTCGACCTGACCGACGAGTGCGTGGAGTTCGTCCGCGGCGAGGGCGACGGGCTGCTGCAGGTGTTCGTCCCGCACGCCACCGCCGGCATCGCGATCATCGAGACCGGCGCGGGCAGCGACGACGACCTGCTGGCGCAGCTGGACGAGCTGCTCCCCCGCGACGACCGCTGGCGTCACCGCCACGGCGCCGCCGGTCACGGCCGCGACCACGTGCTGCCGGCGTTCGTGCCGCCGCACGCCACGGTGCCGGTCCTCGAGGGGCGGATGGCCCTGGGCACCTGGCAGCGGATCTGCTTCGTCGACACCAACATCGACAACCCGACCCGGCACGTGCGGTTCAGCTTCCTGGCGGGCTGACCAGCCGGTTCGGCTCCTGTCGCCGGGATGCGGGAAGATGCGGCCATGACCGAGACGAGCGTCTCCCCCGTCCGCCTCGCGCCGGGTGACCCGGCGCCGGAGTTCACCCTGCCCGACGCCGACGGCAACCCGGTCTCGCTGGCCTCCTTCCGGGGCCGGCGCGTGATCGTCTACTGCTACCCGGCGGCGCTGACCCCGGGCTGCACCACCCAGGCCGTCGACTTCACCGCCGCCGCCGGCGACCTCGCCGAGGCCGGGCTGGACATCATCGGCGTCTCCCCCGACGCCCCCGACAAGCTGCGCACCTTCCGGGAGAAGGAGGGGCTGCACATCACCCTCGTCTCCGACCCGGACAAGGCCGTGCTGGTCGCCTACGGCGCCTACGGCCCGAAGAAGCTCTACGGCAAGGAGGTCGTCGGGGTCATCCGGTCGACCTTCATCGTCGACGCCGAGGGCCTGGTCGAGAAGGCCGCCTACAACGTCAAGGCCACCGGCCACGTCGCCAAGCTGATGCGGGACCTCAACATCGCCTAGGCATCGCGGGTCCCTGGGTGCGGGAGGACCTGGCAGGACGGCGCCGGGTCGGGCAGGGTCGGGGCATGAGTGATCAGATCGGCGTCACCGGGCTCGCCGTCATGGGCGCCAACCTCGCCCGCAACCTCGCCCGGCACGGCCACCAGGTCGTGCTCCACAACCGCAGCCAGGCCCGCACCGACGCCCTGGTCGAGGCCCACGGCAGCGAGGGCGACTTCGTCCCGACCGGCTCCGTGGCCGACTTCGTCCAGACCCTGCAGCGGCCGCGCAAGATCATCATCATGGTCAAGGCCGGCGCCCCGACCGACGCCGTCATCGACGAGATCGCCCCCCTGCTGGAGGAGGGCGACGTGCTGATGGACGGCGGCAACGCCCTGTTCACCGACACCGTCCGGCGCACCGAGGCGCTCACCGCCCAGGGCCTGCACTTCGTCGGCACCGGCATCAGCGGTGGCGAGGAGGGCGCACTCAACGGCCCGAGCATCATGCCCGGCGGCTCGGCGGAGGCCTACGAGCTGGTCGGCCCGCTGCTGGAGTCGATCGCGGCCGTCGTCGACGGCGAGCCGTGCTGCACCCACGTCGGGGAGAGCGGCGCCGGGCACTTCGTGAAGATGGTGCACAACGGCATCGAGTACGCCGACATGCAGCTCATCGCCGAGGCCTACGACCTGCTGCGCCAGGGGCTCGGCATGAGCCCGGCCGAGATCGGTGACGTCTTCGCCGACTGGAACACCGGCGACCTCTCCAGCTACCTCATCGAGATCACCGCCCAGGTGCTGCGGCACACCGACGCCGAGACCGGCGCCCCGTTCGTCGACGTCGTGGTCGACGAGGCCGAGCAGAAGGGCACCGGCCGCTGGACCGTGCAGTCCGCGCTGGACCTGGGCGTGCCGGTGAGCGGGATCGCGGAGGCGGTCTTCGCCCGTGCGCTGTCCGGGCACCGCGAGCAGCGGCGGGCCGCGCAGCAGGTCCTCCCCGGCCCGGGTACCACCTGGGACATCGACGACCGGGACGCGTTCGTCGAGTCGGTGCGGCAGGCGCTGTACGCCTCGAAGGTGGTCGCCTACGCCCAGGGGTTCGACCAGATCACCCAGGGCGCCGACCAGTACGGCTGGGACATCGACCGGGCTGCACTCGCCCGGATCTGGCGTGGTGGCTGCATCATCCGGGCCGACTTCCTCGACCGGATCGCCCAGGTCTTCACCGACGAGCCCGACGTCACCACCCTGCTCACCAACGACTACTTCCGCGCCGCGGTCAGCGCCGGCCAGGAGGGCTGGCGGCAGGTCGTGGCCGGGGCGGCGCGCAACGGCGTCCCGGTGCCCGGCTTCGGCAGCGCCCTCTCGTACTACGACGGGCTGCGTGCCGAGCGGCTGCCGGCCTCGCTGATCCAGGGGCTGCGCGACCTCTTCGGGGCGCACACCTACCAGCGCGTGGACAAGGAGGGCTCGTTCCACACGATGTGGGGCGAGGACGGCCGCGAGGTCCCCGCGTGAGCTGAGGAGCCCGCCGGGACGAGCCGGACGCCGGCCCCCGGGGTGCCCTGCGCGCGCATCGAGCCCTGCCCTCCACCGGGGGCAGGGCTCGACGCGCGCCGGACACCGGCCGGCCGGGCGGCCCGGTCACCCGGTGGCGCTCCTCGCTCGCGCCCCGGGGACGCCGTGCCGCCCGGTCGTCACGCGGTGCCCTCCCGCGCGGCGCGGGCCCGCCGCTTCCCCTCGTGCATCGCCGCGACCCGGGCGACCGGGATCGTGTGGCCCTCGGCGACCAGGTCGGCCGGGAGCTCCTGCGGCTCCGGTTGCGCCGCGGCCCAGGGGTCGCCGTCGCCGAACCGCTCCCGCGCGGTGGCCACGGTGACGTCGCCGGGCCGCACGCCCGACGCGTCGTCCCAGGTAGCGAGGTCCTCCCACGTCACCGGCGCCGAGACCGGCAGGCCGGGCCGGACCCGCGGGCTGTAGGCCACCGCGATCGTCCCCCGCCCGGACCGGGTGGAGTCGACGAACACCCGGCCGCCCCGCTCGGCGACGACGTAGGCGGTGGTGGCCACCCCCGGATCGAGGGCCGCGGCGCGCGCCGCGAGCGCCCGGGTGGCCGCGGCGACGTCCTCGACCGGCGAGCCGTGCACCGGGACGACGACGTGCAGGCCCGTGGAGCCGCTGGTCTTCACCGCGCCGGCCAGCCCCGCGTCGGCCAGCGCGCGGCGGGCGAGCAGCGCGGTCGCCACCACGACGCCGAAGTCGGCGGCTTCGGGCGGGTCCAGGTCGAGCACGAGGCCGGTGGGCTGCTCCTCCCCCACCCGGCCGAACGGCACGTGCAGCTCCACCGCCCGCTGGTTGGCCAGCCACAGCAGGGTGCGGCGGTCCTCGCACAGCACCTGGTGCACCTCGCGGTGCGCCCGATCGCTCCAGGTGGGCACGGTGCGCACCCACTCCGGGGCGCCCTTGGGCACGTCGCGCTGGATGAACGGCGCAGCACCGGGCCGCACCCGCTTCACCGTCAGCGGGCGACCGGACAGCAGCGGGACCAGCCGGTCGGCGAAGGCGTCGAGGTGGTCGACCAGGTCGCGCTTGGTCACCTCCAGCCCGTCGCCCAGCGGGGAGTCCAGGCTGCTCAGCCGGACGCCGTCCCGTTCCTCGTCACCGGTGGCCACACCCACACCGTGCCCGCCGCCGGGCGCGCGGGCAAGCCGTCCTGGCTCAGCGCGCGTGCTCCTGGCTCACGCCGCACCGTGAGCCAGGAGCAAGGACGATCAGGTCCGCTGATCCCGGCGGAGCGCACGTCAGATGTCGTAGACGCCGGCGTGCCGGGCGAGCTCGCTGGCCGGGAAGACGGCGCGGGCCGCGGCCAGCTGGGCGTCCGCGTCCACCCAGGCCGGCACGTGGGTGACCAGGAGCCGGCCCACCCCGGCCGCGGCGGCGTGCTCGCCGGCCTGGCGCCCGGTCAGGTGCAGGCCGTCGGGCAGGCCCGGGACGTCGGGGTGCGCGGCCTCGGCCAGGAGCACGTCGGCGCCACGGGCCAGCTCGACGACGTCCGCGCTGGGGCCCGTGTCACCGGTGTAGACCAGGGACCGGCCGCCGGCCTCCAGCCGCACCGCGTAGCACTCGACGGGGTGCTGGGTGCGCACGGTGGTGACCGCGAGGGGGCCGATGGTCCAGCGGCCCGCGCCGATCGCGGTCACGCCGAAGACGTCGTCGATCGACCCGCCGTCGGGGTCGTAGGCGGTCGCCAGCCGGCGGTCGGCGCCCACCGGTGCATAGAGCGGGACCGTGCGGCCGTCGGAGCGCCCGGAGTAGCGGTGCCACACGATGAACGGCGCGACGTCCAGGCAGTGGTCGGCGTGCAGGTGGCTGAGGTAGACGGCGTCGACCATGCCCGGGTCCAGGACGCCCTGCAGGGCCCCGAAGGCGCCGTTGCCCAGGTCCAGCAGCAGCGCGAACTCCTCGTGCTCGACCAGGTAGCAGGAGGCCGGGGACGCCGGCCCCGGCGCGCTGCCCGAGCAGCCGACGACGGTGAGCCTCACGCCGCCGCCCCCCGTCCGGCGCGCAGCACCTCGTCGACCTCGGGGCCGAGGAAGCGGCGGCCCAGCCGGGCGAAGGGCTCCGGGTCGCCGGTGGCCAGGAACCGGTGCACCGGCGGTGGCCCGTCGGGGTCGCGGAGCAGGTCGGTGCGGGTGAGCACGCGGTAGACGTCCTTGGCCGTCTCCTCGGCGCTGGAGACCAGCGTGACCTCCTCCCCCAGCACCAGCGACAGCACGCCGGTGAGCAGCGGGTAGTGCGTGCAGCCCAGCACGACGGTGTCGACGTCGGCGGCCAGGAGCGGGTCGAGGTAGGACTGGGCCAGCCCGACGAGCTGCCGGCCGCTGGTGGTCCCGCGCTCGACGAAGTCGACGAAGCTGGGGCAGGCGGCGCTGGTGACCGTGACCTGCGGGGCGGCGGCGAAGGCGTCGGTGTAGGCGCCGCTGGTGATGGTCGCCGTCGTCCCGATCACCCCGATCCGCCCCGTGCGGGTGGCCGCGGTCGCGCGGCGCACGGCGGGGAGCACCACCTCCACGACCGGCACGTCGTAGCGCTCACGGGCGTCGCCGAGGCAGGCGGCGCTGGCCGAGTTGCAGGCGATGACCAGCATCTTCACCCCGGCGGCGACCAGGTCGTCCATGACGGCGAGGGAGTGCCGGCGCACCTCGGCGATCGGCAGCGGCCCGTAGGGGCTGTGCGCGGTGTCGCCGACGTAGCGGATCGACTCGTGCGGCAGCTGGTCGAGCACCGCCCGGGCGACGGTCAGCCCGCCGACCCCGGAGTCGAAGATCCCGATGGGCGCGTCCGCCCCTGCCGTCGTCCCGTGGCTGTTCATCTCGCAGCCCAGGCTAGCGAGCCGGTACGACGGTCGCCCGGACCTCCCCGGCCGGCCCGGTCAGGAGCGCAGCAGGGCGGCGGCGGGCAGCAGCAGGCCCTCGCCGGTCCAGCGCGCGCCGGTCAGGTCGGCGACGACGGCGGTCGCGGCCGTCTGTAGGGCGAGCTCGCCGATGCCGAGCACCGCGCAGCCGGCGGCGAGCCCGGCGGCCACGCCGCTGGGGCTGTCCTCCAGGACGATCAGGTCGGCCGGCGGGATGCCCAGCCGCGCGGCGCCGGTCAGGTAGGGCTGCGGGTCGGGCTTGCCGGCCGTGACGTCCTCGGCGGTGACCAGGACCGCCGGCAGCGGGACGCCGGCGGCGGTCAGCCGGGCGCTGGCCAGCTCGCGCACCCCGGAGGTCACCACTGCCCACGGGACGCCGTCCAGCTGCGGGACCAGCTCCAGCACCCCGGGCACGGCGGTCGTGTCGGCGACGTCCTCCAGCTCGTAGCGGGTGACGTCGGCGACCGCGGCCGGCACTGCGGCGGCGTCCACGAACAGGGCGACGGTGTCGGCGGCCCGGCGACCGGGGACGGCGAGCATCACCTCGACCGGGTCCAGGTCGTTCTCCACCGCCCAGCGGCTCCAGGCCCGCACGACCACGGCCTCGGAGTCGACCAGCACGCCGTCGTTGTCGAACAGCAGGCCGCGCGCGGGCAGCAGCAGGTCGCCGTTCACGCCCACAGCTGGCCCTCGAGCGCGGCCGAGGCCTCGTCGAGGGTGCCGGCGTAGGCGCCGGTGGACAGGTACTTCCACCCGCCGTCGCAGACGATGAAGACGATGTCGGCCTTGCGGCCTGCCGCGACCTCCTTGTCCGCGATGCCCAGCGCCGCGTGCAGGATCGCCCCGGTGGAGATGCCGGCGAAGATGCCCTCGCGCTCCACCAGCTGGCGGGTGCGGTGGATCGCGTCGTCCGGGCCGACCGAGAAGCGGGAGTCGAGCAGGTCGGCGTCGTAGAGCTCGGGGATGAAGCCCTCGTCGATGTTGCGCAGGCCGTAGACCAGCTCGCCGTAGCGCGGCTCGGCGGCGATGACCTGGACGCCGGGCTTGTGCTCGCGCAGGAAGCGGGAGACGCCCATCAGCGTGCCGGTGGTGCCCAGGCCCGCCACGAAGTGGGTGATCGAGGGCATGTCGGCGAGGATCTCCGGGCCGGTGCCGGTGTAGTGCGCCTCGGCGTTGGCCGGGTTGCCGTACTGGTAGAGCATCACCCAGTCCTCGTGCTCGGCAGCCAGGCCCTTGGCGACCGCGACCGCCTGGTTGCTGCCGCCGGCGGCCGGGGAGCTGATGATCTGCGCGCCGTACATCTCCAGCAGCTGCCGCCGCTCGATCGAGGTGTTCTCCGGCATCACGCAGATCAGCCGGTAGCCGCGCTGGCGGGCGACCATGGCCAGGGAGATGCCGGTGTTGCCGCTGGTGGGTTCCAGGATGGTGCTGCCCGGCGAGAGCCGCCCCTCCTTCTCCGCCGCGTCGATCATCGCGATGGCGGCCCGGTCCTTGATCGAACCGGTGGGGTTGTGGTCCTCGAGCTTGGCCCACAGCCGCACGTCGGGGGTGGGCGACAGCGACGGCAGACCCACCAGGGGGGTGTTGCCGAGTGAGTCGACGAGGGAGGCGAAGCGGGCCATGAACGGGGTCTCCTGGGGAGTGGGTGCCGGGCGGGGAGGCCCGGTCAGCAGCCGCCGGCGACCGCGGGGAGGATCGTCACGGAGTCGCCGTCCTTGACGGCGGTGTCCAGCGCACCGGTGAAGCGCACGTCCTCGTCGTTGACGTACACGTTGACGAAGCGGTGCAGCTTGCCCTCCTCGGTGACCAGGCGGTTCTTGATCCCGGGGTGGGACTTGTCGATGTCGTCGACCAGAGCGGCGAGGGTGGCGCCGGAGCCCTCGACGGTCTTGTTGCCGCCGGTGTGGGTGCGCAGGATGGTCGGGATGCGGACCTGGATGGCCATGACGGGAGAGCTCCTTCTCGCGGGGGTGGGGTGTTCACGCGCAGCGCGCGCGGGGGTGACGACTGTCCGGGGGAACGCCGGTGCGGAGCGGGAGATTCCAGCCGCGCTCCGGCATCCCTGCAGGGCCCCGCCGCGAGCTTGCTCGCGGTGGGGGGAGGGAGGTCCTTCAGTCGTAGACGACGGTGGTCGGCGAGTGGCCGAACAGGTAGGACTCGACGACGTCGACGTCCTCCTCGGTGACCTGACCGTCGACGATCCGGAAGCTCCGGAACTCGACGTCGTCACCGGCCAGGCCGGTCTGCGCACCGTGCTCGCGGGTCGAGACCAGCACGTAGTGCGCCTCGGGCTCGGAGGCGTAGCTGATGTCCGTGCGCGAGGGGCGGGCCTCGGTGGCGGTGTGCGAGTGGTAGACGACCACGGGGACCTCGTCCCGGGCGTCCATCTCGCGGTACAGCTTCAGCAGGTCGGCGCTGTCGAACTCGTAGAACGTGGGCGAGCGCGCCGCATTCAGCATCGGGATGTGCCGCTCGGGCCGGTCGCTGCCCTCGGGCCCGGCGACGACGCCACAGGCCTCGTCCGGGTGGTCCCGGCGCGAGTGGGCCACGATGGCGTCATAGGTCGCGCGGTCGATGCGCAGCACGGGATCAGTCTAGGCCGCCGGGCCCCGGGCTCCCACCGCTCCCCCTCCCGCAGGGGTGAGCCGGCGCCCGGGGGGCTCACCGGCCGCTGCCGGGACCGCTAGCGTCGGGTCCCGTGGTGGTCGAGGCGCTGATGGTGGCGGGCGTGCTCCTGCTGCCGGGGCCCGCCCTCGTCCTGGGCGCGACCCGGGTGCAGCACCGGCTCGGGCGGTCGAGCGTCCACGATCGCGCCGACCGGGTGGAGTTGGCGCTGCTGGTGACCGGTCGGCTGCTGGGCCTGCTGCTGCTGCTCGGGTTGTCGGCGGTCACCCTGCTGGCCTGCATCGGCGCGCTCGTCCGGGAGCGGACGCTGCCGAGCCTGGTCTACGTCTTCTTCGTCGCCGACCTGCTCGTCGCGACCCTGGTGCTGCTCACCGTCGGCCGCCGCGACCGGCGACCAGGGCGTCGATCAACGAGCCCTGCACGGCGGTGAGCCAGTAGTAGACGGCCAGCTGCGAGCCCTCCTCACCGGAGGGGTCGTCCGGGGGCTCGGTGTCGGCGGTGATGCCCAGCCGGGTGCCCAGGGCCAGCCGCAGGTCGTTGGTGGTGCGCAGCCAGGCCCGCGCCTGGTCGGCGTCCAGCCGCACCTCCCCGCCCTCGAACGGCAGCGTGGCCCGCACCATCGCCAGGTCGTCGGCCTTGCCGCTGCGCAGCCCGGCCTCGGTGAGGTCGCGGTAGTCCGCGGCCATCTCCGGGTCGCCGACGTGTCCCGGCGGCAGCAGCCGCTCGACGACCGGGTCGCCGCCGGTGTCGTCGGGGTCGGCGGCCAGCAGCTGCTCGAGCTGGTCGAGCAGCAGGCTCAGGATGCCCACCTCGGCGGCCACCAGCTTGGCCACCAGCACGTCGCCCTTGCGGCGGAAGGGCCGCAACTCAGGCGTCCTTCTGGTAGGTGGCCCACAGGCCGTAGGCGTGCAGCCGGCTGGTGTCGTGCTCCATGCGCTCCCGCGGCCCGGAGCTGACGACCGCCCGGCCCTCATGGTGGACCTGGAGCATCAGCTTCGTGGCGGTGGCCTCGTCGTAGCCGAAGAGCTCCTGCAGCACGAACGTCACGTAGGTCATCAGGTTCACCGGGTCGTCCCAGACCACGGTCACCCACGGGCGGTCGAGGTCGGACTCCTCCCGACTGACGGTCTCCGGCGTCCACACCGGCGCGAGCGGTCCGGCCACGTGATCACTCTAGGACGCCTCCCCCGGGCACCGCAGACGGTGGGCACCTATCGTCTGCGTCCATGTCGAGCCCGCTCAGCCCCGCGCTGCTCACCGACCGCTACGAGCTGACGATGCTCGGGGCCGCGCTGGCCGACGGCACCGCGGAACGGGACTGCGTGTTCGAGGTCTTCGCCCGCCGCCTCCCGCACGGCCGCCGCTACGGCGTGCTGGCCGGCACCGGGCGTCTCCTGGAGGCCCTCCCGCACTTCCGGTTCGGCGACGCCGAGCTGGCCGCGCTGACCGCGCAGGGCATCGACGACCCACGGCTGCTCGACCACCTGGCCGGCTTCCGCTTCACCGGCGACGTCGACGGCTACGCCGAGGGCGACCTCTACTTCCCCGGCTCCCCCGTGCTGACCGTGCGCGCACCGTTCGGCCAGGCCGTGCTGCTGGAGACCCTGGCGCTGTCGGTCCTCAACCACGACAGCGCGATCGCCGCGGCCGGCGCCCGGATGATCGGTGCCGCCGCCGGCCGCCCGTGCATCGAGATGGGCTCCCGGCGCACGCACGAGGAGGCCGCCGTCGCCTCGGCCCGGGCCGCGGCCCTGGTCGGCTTCGCCGCGACGTCCAACCTGGCCGCCGGTGCCCGGTACGGCATCCCCACCACCGGTACCAGCGCGCACGCCTTCACCCTGCTGCACGACGACGAGGCCGCGGCCTTCCGCGCCCAGCTCGCCACCCTGGGCACCGGGACGACGCTGCTGGTCGACACCTACGACACCGAGCAGGGCATCCGGACGGCGGTCGAGGTCGCGGGCCCGGAACTGGGGGCCGTGCGGCTGGACTCCGGCGACCTGGCGATCGAGGCCACCCGGGCGCGCGCACTGCTGGACTCCCTGGGCAACACCAGCACCCGGGTCATCGTCACCAGCGACCTGGACGAGTACGCGATCGCGGCCCTGGCCGCCGCCCCCGTCGACGGGTACGGCGTGGGCACCTCGCTGGTGACCGGCTCGGGCTCCCCCACCGTCGGGATGGTCTACAAGCTGGTCGAGCGGGACGGCGTCCCGGTGGCCAAGAACTCCGAGGGCAAGCGCTCGGTGGGCGGGCGCAAGACCGCCGTCCGCCGGCACGACGCGGACGGGACGGCGACCGCCGAGGTGGTCAGCACAGGGCCGGTGGCCGCCGCCGCCCACGACCGCGAGCTGCTCGTGCCCCTGGTGCGGGGCGGTGCGGTGGTCGACCCGCGGAGCCCGGCCGAGACGCTGGCCGCCGCCCGGGAGCTGCACGCCCGGGTGCGGGACACGCTGCCCACCGAGGCCTGGTCGCTGTCCCGCGGCGAGCCGGCCATCGACACCGTTCCCGCCTAGAGAGGCCCCCCGGCCCCGTCCCGAGCGTGCGAGGGACGAGGAGGACGGGGTCCTCCCACTCGCAGCGGGCCCCCGCGAGGGTGCCGTGCTCGCCGCCTCGGTCTGGCCGGGTCCGGATCGAACGGAACGGGTCGCCGACGGTCGCGGGGCGGCGCGGAGCCGGGCAGGATGGGCGGATGACGCGGGCACTGGTGATCGTCGACGTCCAGAACGACTTCTGCGAGGGCGGCAGCCTCGCCGTCGGGGGTGGTGCCGCGGTCGCGCGGGCCATCAGCGCGCACGTTGCCACCGGCGGCTACGACCACGTGGTCGCCACCCGGGACCACCACGTCGACCCGGGGGCGCACTTCTCGACCACCCCCGACTTCCTCGACACCTGGCCGCCGCACTGCGTGGTGGGCACGCCCGGGGTGGAGCTCTACTCCGACCTGGACCGCCGGCCGATCGAGGCGGTCTTCGACAAGGGCGAGTACGCCGCCGCCTACTCCGGCTTCGAGGGCTCCTACGACGGGCAGGGCCTGGCCGACTGGCTGCGGGCGCACGACGTGGACAGCGTCGACGTCGTCGGCATCGCCACCGACCACTGCGTGCGGGCCACCGCCCTGGACGCCGTCGGCGCCGGGCTGTCCACCCGGGTGCTGCTGCACCTGACCGCGGGGGTGGCCGAGGGCACCACCGCCGCGGCCCTAGACCAGCTCCGCGCTGCCGGGGTCGAGCTCGAGGGCACGGTCTCCCAGGCAGGCTGAGCCTCAGCTCGCGTCGAGGACCTCGTCGCGGGTGAAGCCGAGCACCTGCAGCACGGCATCGAGGTAGGGCTGGTTCAGCGCGGCGTTGGCCTGCTCGCGCACCACCGGCTTGGCGTTGAAGGCGATGCCGAGCCCGGCGGCGGCGAGCATGTCCAGGTCGTTGGCCCCGTCACCGACCGCGACCGTCTGCTCCAGCGGGATGCCGTGCTCGGCGGCGAACCGGGCCAGCGCCCGCGCCTTGCCCGCCCGGTCGACGATCTCCCCGACCAGCCCGCCGGTCAGCCGGCCGTCGGCGACCTCGAGGGTGTTGGCGGCGGCGAAGTCGAGCCCGAGCGCCGCGGCCAGCGGGTCGGTGATCTGGGTGAACCCGCCGCTGACGATCCCGCACCGGAAGCCCAGCCGCTGCAGGGTGCGGATGAGCGTGCGGGCGCCGGGGGTGAGCACCAGCTGCTCGCGCACCTCGTCCAGCACGCCGACGGGCAGGCCCGCCAGCAGGGCGACCCGGGCGCGCAGCGACTCCTCGAAGTCCAGCTCGCCGTTCATGGCCGCCGCGGTGATGCCGGCGACCTCGTCGGCCCGGCCGGCGCGGGCGGCGAGCTCGTCGATGACCTCGCCGCGAACCAGCGTCGAGTCCACGTCCAACACGATCAGCCGCTTGCTCCGTCGGCCCAGCCCGGCCTGCTCGACGGCGACGTCGGTGCCGGTCCGGGCGGCCACGGCGCCCAGGGCGGCGCGCAGCGGTGCCGAGCCCGCCCCGGAGACGGTGAGCTCGAAGCTGGTCACCGGGTAGTCCGACAGCCGGCGGATGGCCTCGATGTTGCCGCCGACCTCGGCGATGGCGCGCGCTGCCCCGGCGACGGCGGCCGGTGGCACGGGCCGGCCCAGGACGGTCACGTGGTGGCGGGGGCCGCGCTCGGGCGGCTCGCTGGCGGTGGCCGGCTCGGCGGTGACGGCGAGGCCGGTCGTGGCCGCGACGTCGGCGGCGGTCGGGGTGAGCCGGTCGGCCAGCGTGCCCGCGCCGGCGACGCCCGGCCCGCGCACCACGACGCCGAGCACCAGCTGGCCGTGCACGACGACCTGCTCGACGTCGACCACCTCGACGACCTCGCCGCCCAGCGCCTCCAGCGCGGCGAACAGCGTCGCGGTGACCCCCGGCCGGTCGGCGCCGGTGACGGTCAGCAGCGCGCCCTCGGGACCGGGCCCCGTCTCGGGTCCCTCGGGGAGGTCGGTCGGCGCGGGGACGGCGGCGCGGTCGGTCACGCCGTCATCGTGCCGGAACGCCGTGCTCCCGTGGTGAGCGCCCTGGGTGTGCTCCTCGGGACCGGCCCCGGACGCGGGAACGCCCCGCCGGCCACTGGCCGACGGGGCGTTCCCGTGCTGATCCGACGACTCAGGTCGGGTCCTTGTCGTTGGCACCCTGCCGGCTGCCACCGGTGAGCCCGGCCTCGCCGGCATAGGGGCCGTGGCCCTTGCCCGCGTGGGCCTCCATCTCCATCCGGTCCCTCAGGTGCGGGTAGTGCAGCTCGAACGCCGGGCGCTCGGAGCGGATCCGCGGGATCTCGGTGAAGTTGTGGCGCGGCGGCGGGGAGGACGTCGCCCACTCCAGCGAGTTGCCGTGGCCCCAGGGGTCGTCGCGCAGCGCCAGCTTGCCGTGCTTCCACGACTTGACGACGTTGTAGACGAACGGGATCACCGAGGCGCCGAGGATGAACGACCCGATCGTGGAGATCGTGTGCATCGTCGTGAACCCGTCGGACGGCAGGTAGTCCGCGTACCGGCGCGGCATGCCGCTGTTGCCCAACCAGTGCTGGATGAGGAACGTGGCGTGGAAGCCGATGAAGGTCAGCCAGAAGTGCAGCTTGCCGATCTTCTCGTCCATCATCCGACCGCACATCTTCGGGAACCAGAAGTACAGGCCCGAATAGGCGGCGAACACCACGGTGCCGAAGACGACGTAGTGGAAGTGGGCCACGACGAAGTAGCTGTCGTTGACCTGCCAGTCCAGCGGCGGGCTCGCCAGCAGGACACCGGTCAGCCCACCCAGGAGGAAGGTGATCAGGAAGCCCACCGCGAACAGCATCGGGGTCTCGAACGTCAGCTGGCCGCGCCACATGGTGCCGATCCAGTTGAAGAACTTGATGCCCGTCGGGACGGCGATCAGGTACGTCAGGAAGGCGAAGAACGGCAGCAGCACCGCGCCGGTGGCGTACATGTGGTGCGCCCACACGGCCAGCGACAGGGCGGTGATCGCGATGAGCGCGAAGACCATGCCCTTGTAGCCGAACAGCGGCTTGCGGCTGAAGACCGGGATGACCTCGCTGATGATGCCGAAGAACGGCAGCGCGATGATGTAGACCTCGGGGTGACCGAAGAACCAGAAGAGGTGCTGCCACAGCATCGGCCCGCCGTTCTCGGCCGTGAAGATCTGTGCACCCAGGTGCCGATCGGCCAGCAGCGCCATCAGCGCGGCGGTCAGGATCGGGAAGGCCAGCAGGATCAGGATGCTGGTGACCAGCGACGCCCAGGTGAAGATCGACATCCGGAACATCGTCAGGCCAGGTGCGCGCAGGCAGATGATCGTGGCGATGAAGTTGACCCCACCGAGGATCGTGCCCAGCCCGCTGACGGCGAGGCCGGCGATCCAGAGGTCACCACCGGCGCCCGGGCTGTGCGCCCCGGTCGACAGCGGGGTGTAGGCGTACCAGCCGAAGTCGGCGGCACCACCAGGGGTCAGGAAGCCGGAGACCGCGATCGAGGCCCCGAAGAAGAACAGCCAGAAGGAGAAGGCGTTCAGCCGGGGGAAGGCGACGTCGGGCGCACCGAGCTGCAGCGGCATGATCAGGTTCGCGAACGCGAAGAACATCGGCGTCGCGAAGAACAGCAGCATGATCGTGCCGTGCATCGTGACCAGCTGGTTGTACTGCTCGGGCGAGAGGAACTGCAACTCCGGGCGGGCCAGCTCACCGCGCATCAGCAGGGCCATGAACCCGCCGACGAAGAACCAGATGAACGCCACCGTGGTGTACATCAGGCCGATGGTCTTGTGGTCCGTCGTGCGCAGCAGGCCGAGGAGCCGCGAGCCCTTCTCGGCCTCGTGTGCCGGGCTGGGCCGGCTCACGATCGGGGCAGGTGCGATCGTCACGCCCGGAGCTTAGACGGTCCTGCGGGGCTTGACACGGCGGGTGGAGGGGTCGGTGCGGCGCGCTCGGCGCGCCTCGCGGGACATTCCGCGGACGCAACCCGGTCGTGTGCCGCTCATCCGCCTCCCCGTGCTGGTCAGCAGCCCGGTCGACGCACCGGCCCGCGGCGCCGGACCCGGCGGTCCCGAGACCGGGTCGTGACGGTCGACGCGTTTGTGGGCCACATGGCCAGGGCACAGATGATCTTGCGCTGGACAGTCCAGCGCACGACGGCCACGGCCGTCAGGCACAGGAGGTCTCACATGAGCCTTGGTGGAATCCTTCTGACGATCGTCATCGGCTTCATCGCCGGACTGATCGCCCGCGCCGTGGTCCCCGGCAAGCAGGACCTCGGCATCGTCGCCACTCTGGTCCTCGGCCTCATCGGCTCCATCGTGGGCAACGGCATCTACAACCTGATCGCGAACGGCAACCTCGAGTTCGCGCTCGGTGGCTGGTGGGCCTCGATCCTCGGCGCGATCGTCGTGCTGGCGATCTACGTCTTCGCCACCGGCAGCAAGCGCCGCGTCACCCGCTGACGCGCCGCCCGTACCGCGGGCACCGCTCCACCGACGAGGGCCCAGCCGGTCCGGCTGGGCCCTCGCCGCACGTCCGGCTCAGGCGCCGCGGGGGCCGGAGGTCCAGGTGCTGACCTCGACGGCCACGGTGACCGGGACGGCGTCGGGCAGCCCGGCCACCCGGCCGGCCAGCTCGTCCCCGGCCAGGTGCCGGGCGTGCGGCCCCATCCCGACCAGCGTGCGCACCGCGGCGTGGTCGAGGGAGAGCACCTCCCGGTACGGGACGGTGGCCACCGGCTGCAGGTGGGGCTCCAGCGTGGCTGCCAGCCGGTCGGCCTTGGCCGGGTCGACGGTGAGCAGCCCGAGCGGCCCCACCAGCTCGGCGAGGTGGTCGGCCGCCGGGGTCACCACGACCAGCCGGCCCCCCGGCGCGAGCACCCGGGCGGTCTCCGGGCCGTTACGGGGTGCGAACACCACCAGCACCCGGTCGACGGCGGCGTCCCGGACCGGCCAGCCGGCCCAGGAGTCGGCGACCACCGCCATCGCGCGTGGGTGCGCCCGCGCCGCCCTGCGGACCGCGTAGCGCGAGGCGTCCAGCACCACCCCGACGGCGTCCGGCGCCCGGTCCAGGACCCCCGCCAGGTGCGCCCCGGTGCCGCCGCCCAGGTCCAGCAGCGTGCGTGGCGGCGGCCCGGCGAGCACCGCGTCGGCCAGCGCGCCCGTGATCCCGGCGTAGTGACCGGCGGCCAGGAAGTCCGCGCGATCGGCGACCATGGCCGCGGAGTCCCCGGCGTGCGGACTGCCACCGACAGGGAGCAACGTCACGTGACCCTGGCGAGCGCGGTCGAAGGCGTGCCCGGCAGGGCAGCGCAGGCCGGCCCCGTCGACGGTGAGCCCCTGACCGCAGACCGGGCAGGCCAGGACGGCGACCGCGGCGGCCGGCAGTGCGGGCAGGCTCATCGGGTCCGCACGGGCAGCCGGTGCAGCACGACCTCGTCCAGACGCCCCTCCCCCACCACCGCGGTCAGGTAGGTGGGGTGCGGCTGCCTGCGCCGGTCGGTCGGCGAGCCGGGGTTGAGCAGCCGCAGCCCGCCGGGGGCGGTCGAGTCCCAGGGGATGTGGCTGTGGCCGAAGACCAGCACGTCGGTGTCCGGGAAGCGCTCGGCGCAGCGCCGCTCCCGGCCCGCGGCGTCGCCGGTCTCGTGGACGACGGCGACCCGGACGCCGGCCAGCTCCACCCGAGCGACCGCCGGCAGCCGTTGGCGCAGGACACCGTGGTCGTTGTTGCCGTACACCCCGACCAACCGGCGGGACCGCTGCTCGAGCTCGTCGAGGAGCGCCACGTCGACCCAGTCCCCGGCGTGCACCACGACGTCGGCGTCCTCGATCCGCTGCCAGAGCTCCGCGGGCAGGTCACGCGCCCGCTTGGGCAGGTGGGTGTCGGAGATGAACACCACGGAGATCGGCACCTGTGCATCGTCGCAGCCCGATACCGTCGGGCACCGGCCGACAACTCGGCCGTCAGTTCGACTGAGTGAGGACCACCCGTGAGCAGCCCGACCCCCGCATCCCCGGGCTCCGGCCCCGTCCTGGGCGACGAGCCCTACCCGAAGCGGTGGCAGGCGCTGGCCGTCATCGCCGTGACGGTGCTGATGATCGTGCTCGACGCGACCATCGTGAACATCGCCCTCCCGGCGGTCTCCACCGACCTGGGGATCACCGCGGCGAACCAGCAGTGGATCGTCACCGCCTACACCCTGACCTTCGGCGGGCTCCTCCTGCTCGGTGGCCGGATCGCCGACTTCTGGGGCCGCAAGCGCACCTACCTGGTCGGAGCCGTCGGCTTCGCGCTCGCCTCGGCCCTCGGTGGTCTCGCGGCCAACGAGGAGATGCTGTTCGCCGCGCGCGCCCTGCAGGGTGCCTTCGGCGCGCTCCTCGGCCCGGCCTCGCTCGCGCTGATCACGGTGCTGTTCACCGACGCCGCCGAGCGCGCCAAGGCCTTCGCCGTCTACGGCGCGATCGCCGGTGGTGGGTCCGCGGTGGGCCTGCTGCTGGGCGGGGTGCTCACCGAGTACGCCGACTGGCGCTGGTGCTTCTGGGTCAACGTGCCGGTGGCGCTGGTCGCGGTCGTGGCCGCGATCCGGGTCGTGCCGGAGAGCCGGGCCCCCGGTGACGCGAGCTACGACGTGCCCGGCGCCGTCCTCGTCACGGTCGGGCTGGCCTCGCTGGTCTACGGCTTCACCAAGGTCGCGCAGGCCTCGCAGGAGGACCCGCAGCAGAACGCCTGGACCGACGGCACCGCGCTGACGTTCATCGGAGTCGGCCTGCTGCTGGTGGCGGCGTTCGTCGTCGTCGAGTTCAAGGTGCGCAACCCGCTGCTGCCGATGCGGCTGGTGCTCGACCGCAACCGGGGCGGGGCCTACCTGACCTCCACGCTGGTCGGTGCCGGGCTGATCGGGGCGTTCTTCTTCCTGAGCCTGTACTTCCAGGAGGTGCTCGGCTACACGCCGGTGGCGACCGGGTTCGCCTCGCTGCCCACCACCCTCGGGGTGCTCATCGCCGCCGGTGCCGCCAGCGCGCTCGTGCCCCGGATCGGGCCGAAGCCGCTGATGGTGCTCGGTGGCCTGCTCGCTGCCGGCGGGCTGTTCCTGCTGTCCTTCCTGGACGTCGGCACGTCGTTCTGGACGATCCCCTTCCCCGGCCAGCTGCTGCTGGGCCTGGGTCTGGGCTTCACGTTCGTGCCGCTGTCGAACCTGGCCCTGGTCGGCATCGGTGTGCACGACGCGGGTGCCGCCAGCGCGGTGCTGCAGGCGGTGCAGCAGATCGGCGCCTCCATCGGCACGGCGCTGCTGGCCACGCTGTCGGTGGGCGCGATCACCGCGGCGCTGACCGACCGACCGGCCACCCAGCAGGACCCGGCCGCCGGGCTGGAGGCTCAGGTCGCCGGTTACACGACCGCCTTCACCTGGGCCGCCGTGCTGCTGCTGATCGGCGCGCTGGTCTCCGCCGTGCTGATCAAGGCCACCAAGGACGACCTGCCGACCGACGCCCCGGTCCACGCCGGCTGACAGCGGTACCGCCCGCGGACGCCCGTCTCCCCCCAGGGAGGCGGGCGTCCGTCGTCCGGCCCCTCGGCCTCGCTGCAGGGCCCCGCCGCGAGCGGAGCGAGTGGCGGGGGGCAGCGAGGGCCTTCGTCAGTCGTGGACGGGCGACTCGTGACCGCGGTGTGCGGGCGACTCGAGCTGGAAGGTGCAGTGCGCGAGGTCGAAGTGGCCGCCCAGGCACTCCGACAGGGCGTCGAGGACCCGGCCCCCGTGCCCCTCGGCGAGGACGTCGTCGCGCACGACGACGTGGGCGGACAGCACCGGCAGGCCCGAGGTGATCGTCCAGGCGTGCAGGTCGTGCACCTCCAAGACCCCCGGGACGCCGAGCACGTGCAGCCGCACGTCGTCGAGGTCGACGCCGCGGGGCGCCGCCTCGAGCAGGACGTCGAGGGCCTCGCGCAGCAGCGACCAGGCCCGCGGCAGGACCAGCGCACCCACGGCCAGCGAGGCGACGACGTCGGCGCCGGTCCAGCCGGTGGTGGCGATGACCAGGGCGGCGACGATGACGGCCACCGAGCCGAGCGCGTCGCCGACGACCTCCAGGTAGGCGCCGCGGGTGTTCAGCGAGTCCCCCTGCTGGGCGTGCAGCAGGGCCAGTGACCCCACGTTGACGACCAGGCCGACGAGCGCCACCCCGAGCATCCAGCCGGAGTCGATGTCGGGTGGGTCACCGATCCGCCGGACGGCCTCGACGACCACGTAGACCCCGACACCGAGCAGCAGCAGGCCGTTGGCCACGGCGGCGAGCACCTCGAGCCGCTGCAGGCCGAACGTCCGCCGTCCGCGGGCGGGCCGCTGGGCCAGGGTGACCGCACCGAGCGCCATGCCGATGCCGAGGGCGTCGGTGGCCATGTGGGCGGCGTCGGCCAGCAGGGCCAGCGACCCCGAGATCAGCGCGCCGACGACCTCGAGGACGAAGACGCTGCCGGTGAGGACCAGGACGACGGCCAGCCGGCGCCGGTGCCCGGCCGACGCGGTGCCGGAGCCGTGCCCGACACCGTGACGGTGCGCCGCACCGTGGTCGTGTCCCATCGCCGTCCCCCTCTGACCGGTGCCCTGACATGCAGGATGCCGCATGTCAGACCCGATTGCCAGGAGCCCCCGATCGTGCACTGCGCGCGTCAGCGACGTAGGCCGCTCGGTCCTGCCACGTGCTCGTGCTGAACGTGCCGGCGTCCGGGTAGCAGGGTGCTCCTCAGAGCGCGACCCCGCGCTCGCGGAGCCACGGGAGTGGGTCGATGCGGGTGCCGTCGATTCCGCCCACGTGCACCTCGAAGTGCAGGTGCGGCCCGGTGGACTGGCCACGGTTGCCCACCAGCGCGATGGGGTCGCCGGCCCGCACCCGCTGCCCCTCGGCGACCAGGATCTCCTGCATGTGGCCGTAGACGGTGACGTCGCCGTTCTCGTGCTGGACGTAGACGGCCAGACCGAAGCCGCTGGCCGCGCCGGCCCGGACGACGACGCCGTCCATGACCGCGTACTCGGGGGTGCCCATCGGCGCGGCGAGGTCGATGCCGGCGTGCAGCGTGCCCCAGCGGTTGCCGAACCCACTGGTGAGCCGGGCGCCCTGGACGGGCAGCACGACGGCGGGGCGCGCGGCCTCCGCAGCGGCGGCGGCCGCGGCCGCGGCGGCGTCGGAGGCGACCCGGTCAGCCTCGGCCTGGACCCGGGCGGCGGCGGCCTGCTCGTCCTCGCGCTCGGCCCGGCTGGCCAGCAGCTGCTGCAGCCGGGAGGCGGCCACGTCCTCGGTGAGCACAGGCTGCTCGGCCTGCAGCAGGCCCAGCTCGGCAGCGACGCTGGTCGGCTGGTCGGCGTCGGCGGCGCGGGCGACGTCCACCGGGTGGCCGGCGGCGGTGAGGGCCAGCCCGGTCACGCCCAGCAGCGCCGCAGCGACGGCCAGCCGCGGGCGGCTGACCGGGGTGAACCGGCGGTGACGCCGCCCGCCGGTGGCCAGCCGTGCCACGACCTGCTCGGCGGTGAGCTCGGCGACCGGGGTGCGACCGACGGGCTCGGGGCGGGCGGCGCCGGCGGCCAGCAGCGCGTCGACGTCGAGGGCGAGCGGCCAGGCGTCGCTGTGCCCCGGCAGCACGGCACCGGCAGGCAGCGACCGCTCGGCCGAGCCGGTCCGCACGGGGCAGGTGGTCGAGGCGCTCAGCGGCGAGGCGCCCCGCAGGCGCCGGGACCGCCCCGTGAGCCTGCGGACGAGGGTGCCGACGGGCGCCGGCTCCGGCACCTCGGGACTCGTGGGCGACGGGGCGGCAGCGGAGCCGCCGGCCTGGACGGGGGCACTGCGGCGCACCGTCCCGTCGTCGTCGAGCCGGGCGAGATGTTGCGGGTCCATGCACCTGTCTTCCGTCGGCGTCCTGCTGAGGCGGGGCCCATGTAAACACGATGTGATCACTTCGTGATCTGCCGAGGGACGCATGCACATCAGGTCAAGTGGCGAGCGTCACAACACCAACTGCCAAACGGGCACGGTCCGTTACGGCATGACTGCCGGCGGTTCATGACTCGAACGCGCCGCTCCGGGTAGGTGGACACGACACGCACCGGGCGCGGTCCCCGCTGACCACCGTCGCGGACCTCCCGGCGCCCCCGAGACCGAGGAGCACCCCCATGCGCGCAGTCACCTGGCACGGCCGGGACGACGTCCGCGTCGACACCGTCCCCGACCCGACGATCCAGGACCCGACCGACGTCATCGTGGAGATCACCTCCACCGGCATCTGCGGGTCCGACCTCCACCTCATCGAGGTGATGGCGCCGTTCATGACCGTGGGCGACGTGATGGGCCACGAGCCGATGGGCGTCGTGCGCGAGGTCGGTGCCGGCGTCACCGAGCTCGCCGTCGGCGACCGGGTCGTCGTCCCGTTCAACATCTCCTGCGGCACCTGCTGGATGTGCAACCAAGGCCTGCAGAGCCAGTGCGAGACCACGCAGAACCGCGAGCAGGGCTACGGCGCCTCGCTGTTCGGCTACACCAAGCTCTACGGCCAGGTGCCCGGCGGGCAGGCGCAGTACCTGCGCGTCCCGTTCGGCAACACGCTGCCGATCAAGGTCCCGCACGGTCCGGCCGACGACCGGTTCGTCTACCTCTCCGACGTCCTGCCCACCGCCTGGCAGGCCGTGCAGTACGCCAACGTCGAGCCCGGCAGCTCGGTGCTGGTGCTGGGGCTCGGCCCGATCGGTGACATGGCCACCCGGATCGCGAAGCACCTGGGCGCCGGGCAGGTGCTCGCCTCCGACGTCGTGCCCGAGCGGCTGGCCCGCGCCCGCGCCAACGGCATCGACGTCCTGGACACCACCACCCAGGCCGACGTGGTCGCCTGGGTGCGGGACAAGACCGACGGCCGTGGCCCGGACGCCGTCATCGACGCCGTCGGCATGGAGGCCCACGGCTCCCCCGGCGCGAAGTTCGCCCAGAAGGCCAGCGCGATCGTGCCGGACGCGATCATGGAGAAGGTCATGCAGGTCGCCGGGATCGACCGGATGGCCGCGGTGAACACCGCGATCGAGGCCGTCCGCCGTGGCGGCACCATCTCGCTGTCCGGTGTCTACGGCGGCGCGACCGACCCGATGCCGCTGGCGCAGATGTTCGACAAGCAGGTCGAGCTGCGGATGGGCCAGGCCAACGTCTGGCGCTGGGTGCCCGACATCCTGCCGCTGCTCACCGACGCCGACCCCCTGGGCGTGGACTCCTTCGCCACGCACCACGTGCCGCTGGAGCAGGCGCCGCAGGCCTACGAGACCTTCCGGCAGAAGCAGGACGGCGCGGTGAAGGTGCTGCTGCAGCCCTGACCTGCACCGACACGGGCCGCGCCCGGGACGTCCGTCCCGGCGCGGCCCGTGTCGCGGAGGGCGACGTGACCAGCCTCATGCAGGTCAGGGGCAGCGGAACCGGCCGCACTGCTCTTGGCTGGAGCGGGGCGCCGCCCCCACCCTCCCGCACCACCTCTGAGGAGCCCCGCCGTGCCCCGCGCGCTGCTCGCCCTGTCCATCGGTGCCTTCGGCATCGGCACGTCCGAGTTCGTGATCATGGGCATGCTCCCCCAGGTGGCCGACGACTTCTCCGTCTCCGTCGCCGCGGTCGGCATCCTGATCAGCGCCTACGCCCTCGGGGTCGTCATCGGGGCGCCGACGCTGACCGCGCTGGGCGTGCGGTTCACCCCGCGGCAGACCCTCATCGGGCTAATGGCGGTCTTCACGGTGGGCAACGCCCTCTCCGCTGCGGCCCCGACCTACGAGACGCTGATGGCCGCCCGGGTGATCACCGCACTGGCCCACGGGTCGTTCTTCGGCGTGGGCGCAGTGGCCGCCCGTGGGCTGGTGGCCAAGGAGAAGGGCACGCAGGCGATCTCGCTGATGTTCGTCGGGCTCACCCTGGCCAACGTGATCGGCGTCCCCATCGGCACGTTCGTCGCCCAGCAGCTCAGCTGGCGGCTGGTCTTCGGCGGCGCCGCGGCGATCGGGCTGGTCACCATCGCCGGGCTGGTCGCCTGGATGCCGCGGGGCGCCGGGGCACCCACCGACCTGCGGCAGGAGCTGGGCGCCTTCCGCCGCCGGCAGGTCTGGCTGACCCTGGGGGTCACCACCATCGGCTTCGCGGCACTGTTCTCCGTCTACAGCTACGTCAGCCCGATCCTCACCGACCTCTCCGGCATGGGCGAGAGCCGCGTCGTCTTCGTGCTAGCGCTGTTCGGGCTGGGCACCACCGCGGGCACGCTGCTCGGTGGCCGGCTGGGCGACCGGTACGGCTTCGTCTTCGTCACCGTCGGCCTGCTGGCCACCACCGCGCTCCTGGTCGTCTTCACCGTCGTGGTCGTCAACCAGGTCGCCGCCGTCGTCCTGCTGGTGCTCTTCGGCGCGATCACGTTCTCCGGCGGCCCGGTCGTGCAGAACCGGGCGATCGAGGCGGCCCGGGTGCAGGGCGGCAGCCTGGTGTCGGCGGCCAACCAGGGCGCCTTCAACGCCGCCAACGCCCTCGGCGCGGCGCTGGGTGCCGCCACCCTGGACGCCGGCTGGGGCTACCGCGCCCCGATGTGGGTCGGCGCGGGGCTGGCGCTGCTGGGCGCCGGCCTGTCGGTGGTCGCGCTGCGCAGCCAGCGGGCCGAGACCGCCCGCGACGCAGCCACCCCGGTGGAGGCCCCGACCGAGACCCCCGCCCCGCTGCGCGCCGCCTGAGCGGTGTGCCCGGCCTGACGGTGTACGGGCGCGCCGCCCGGGGGTAGGCACGGCTCATGACCACTCCGACGGCCGGCACGTCCGGCCAGTTCGCCCTCGGCGACCGCACGGTGCACCGCATCGGTTACGGCGCCATGCAGCTCTCCGGTCCGCACGTGATGGGCCCGCCGGCCGACCGGGACGCCGCGGTGGCCGTGCTGCGCCGCGCGGTGGAGCTGGGCGTGGACCACATCGACACCAGCGACTACTACGGCCCGCACGTCACCAACGAGATCATCCGCGAGGCCCTGCACCCCTACGCCGACGACCTCACGATCGTCACCAAGGTCGGCGCCCGCCGCACCCCGGACGGCCAGTGGCCCGAGGCGCTGGGCGCGGACGAGCTGCGCCAGGCCGTGCACGACAACCTCGACCACCTCGGCGTCGACGCCATGGACGTGGTCAACCTGCGGATGCCCGGGTTCGCCGAGCCGGTGCAGCGCTCGATGGCCGAGCCGATGGAGACCCTGGCCGCGCTCCAGCAGGAGGGGCTGGTCAGGCACATCGGGGTCAGCAACGTGACGCCGCAGATGTACGCGGAGGCTGCGTCGATCGCGCCGGTGGTGTGCGTGCAGAACCACTACAACCTGGTCAACCGCGCCGACGACGCCCTGGTCGACGCTCTCGCCCGGGACGGCGTGGCCTACGTGCCGTTCTTCCCGCTCGGCGGCTTCTCCCCGCTGCAGTCCGCGGCGCTGGAGTCCGTGGCCCGCACGCTGGAGACGACGCCCATGCAGGTTGCGCTGGCCTGGCTGCTGGCCCGCTCCGCCAACCTGCTGCTGATCCCCGGCACGAAGTCGATCGAGCACCTGGAGCAGAACCTCGAGGCGGGCATGCGCCGGCTGGGCCCGGTGGAGATGGCCGAGCTGGACCGCATCGGCGGCGACGGCACCCTCGACCCCGACCTCTGAGCCCCGCCGCCCCAGCGCCCCGGGATCAGGCGCCCCGGGATCAGGCGCCCCGGGATCAGCTCAGCTCAGCGTGCTTGCTCCTGGCTCACCGCACACCGTGAGCCAGGAGCAAGGACGATCAGCTGACCTGATCCCGGAAACAGGGACGGCGAGTTGCGGGCCTCAGCGGGCGCGCTGGACTCGGCCCTCGTCGAAGACCGGCTCGGGGGTCTCGCGGACCCGGCCGTCGGAGCCGAAGACCAGGAACCGGTCGAAGGTGCGGGCGAACCAGCGGTCGTGGGTCACCGTGATCACCGTGCCGTCGAAGGCGCCAATCGCAGCCTCCAGCGACTCCGCGCTCAGCACGTCGAGGTTGTCGGTGGGCTCGTCGAGCAGCAGCAGGGTCGCCCCGGACAGCTCCAGCAGCAGCACCTGGAACCGCGCCTGCTGACCACCCGACAGCGACCGGAACAGCTGGTCGCCCGACGGCGCGAGGCCGTAGCGGCGCAGCGTGGCCATCGCCCGGCCCCGGTCGACGCCGGGGCGGTCGCCCTCACCGCGCCACAGCAGGTCGACCAGGGTCTCGTCCAGCCACTCCGGGTGCGCGTGGGTCTGGGCGAAGAAGCCGGGGACGACGCGCGACCCGAGCCGCCAGCCGCCGGTGTGTGCGACGTCCTGACCGGCCAGCAGCCGCAGGAAGTGGGACTTGCCCGCACCGTTGGAGCCCAGCACCGCGACCCGGTCGCCGTACTCGATCTCCACGTCGAAGGGCTTCATCAGGCCGGTGAGCTCGAGCTGCTCGGCCATCACCACCCGGACGCCGGTGCGACCGCCGCGCAGCCGCATCTGCACCTGCTGCTCCGGCGGGCGCTCCGGGGGCGGGCCGGCGGCCTCGTACTTGGCCAGCCGCGTCTGCATGGCGTGGTACCGCGCGGCCATGTCGGGTGAGTTCTTGGCCAGCTGCTGCATCGTGCGGGTGAGGTCGATGAGCCGCTCGTGCTCCTCGTCCCAGCGACGGCGCAGGTCGGCCATCCGCTCGTGCCGGGCCGCGCGCGCCGCGGGGTAGGCCGCCCAGTTGCCGGCGTGCACCCACGCCGTCCCGCCCTCGACGGTGACCACCCGGTCGGCGACCCGGTCGAGCAACTCGCGGTCGTGGGTGACGAACAGGACGGTCTTGCGGGTCTCCAGCAGCCGTTCCTCCAGCCACCGCTTGCCCGGGACGTCGAGGTAGTTGTCCGGCTCGTCGAGCAGCAGTACCTGGTCGGGGCCACGCAGCAGGCACTCCAGCGCCAGCCGCTTCTGCTCACCGCCGGAGAGGCTGTTGAGCCCGCGGTACTTGCAGTTCTCGTACGGGACGCCGAGGGCCGCGACCGTGACGGTGTCCCACGTGACCTCGACGTCGTAGCCGCCGACGTCGCCCCAGGTGCCCAGCACGTTCGCGTAGGCCATCTGGGTGGGCTCGTCGTCGTCCTCCATCATCGCGAGCTCGGCGGCCTCGACGGCGTCCCAGGCGGTGCGGACGGCGGGCGGCGCGAGGTCTACGAGGAACCGCTGCACCGTGGTGTCGTCGCGGACCGACCCGATGAACTGGCGCATGATGCCCAGCCCGCCGACCAGTGCGACCGAGCCCGCGTCGGGCACCAGGTCGCCGCTGATGATCCGCAGCATCGTGGTCTTGCCGGCGCCGTTCTCCCCGACCAGCGCGGCGATCGCGCCCTCACCGACGCGGAAGGCCACGTCGTCGAGGAGCACCCGCCCGTCCGGCAGCGTGAACCGGACACCGGTGACGTCGAGGTAGCCCATGCCCCCAGTCTCCCGGAGAGCGCAACCGGCCTGGCCGCCCGCGGTTGATCATGGACGTCTGGCCATCGACACGGTCCGCCACCCCGCCAGGCCGGACGAGAATCCGATGGTCATCGCCATGACCCCGGCTAGCGTCGCCGACGTGAGCTTCTTCGGGCGGAGGCGTCCACGTCCGGAGCCGGTGCCGGAACCCCAGCCACCGACCGAGTTCGTCGGTGGCTGGATCCACAGCTCAGCCGACTTCCCCTACGATTTCGACGACGGGACCGGCGAGCAGATCCCGGTGCACCTGATGGACTTCGCCGGCGTCGAGCACCGCGTGGACCCGCCGCGGCTGACGGTCCGGTTCTACTACGGCGACCCCGCGATCCCATCCGAGGCACGGGAGACGCCGTTCGCCGTCTTCGAGTTCCACGACGTACAGATCTGGCAGTGGGAGGACGACCACGACCTGTTCGACGTGCCCGACGACGTCCGCGGCCAGGTCGAGTCGTTCGACTGGTACGAGCCGACGAACACCTGTGGCCTGCACGCCATCAACACGCGGTTGCTCTTCTCGGCCCGGCGGCTGGTCGTGCGGGTGGAGCCGGAGGTCCACTGGGTTGCGCCGGACGCCCGGGCGATCAGCGGGAGCTCGGCCGGAGGTGGCGGTCAACTGCTGTAGCTGTTGCGCCCGTCGGCGGTGCTGGCGACGGCGTCCCGCACGAGCTGGTCCAGCGCCACGGTGTCGACCCGGTCGAGCGAGGTGAACCGGATGCAGCTCTTGCCGCAGGAGACCCTGCCCAGCTGACCCGCCCGGGACTCCGCGAGGTGCTCGCCGTCGACGACCGCGCACACGTAGAGGGACAGGTGCCTCCTCTGCGCAGCCAGCGCGATGAGCGGCCACGTCGTGGTCTCCGTGGCCGACCGGGGCCGGTAGGGCATCAGCCCGTACCCGAGCATCCGCCCCGACCCGACGGGCACCAGCTGGCGGTCGATGCCCGGCGCCGCGGCCTGGACGAGCGCGTCGACCCGGCGCAGCTCCCCGGCGCGGTCACCGGCAGCGGCGAACCAGGCGTCGACGTCCGCCTGGTCGGGGTCCACGGTCAGAGCACCGAGCCCAGCAGCACCGCGCCGGCGGCCAGCAGCATCGCGGCCACGATGATCCCGGCGACCAGCCGCTGACGACGTCGTCCGTCCGGCCCCAGGTTGCCCATCCCCATCACGACGGCAACGGTAGTGCTCAGCCGACGGGGAGCGAACCGGCACGCTCGCGCCGGTACTGCCCGGCGGTCACCGGGTCGTAGCGGGTGGGGCCGGCCGCCGCGGTGGGCAGCCGCTCGACGACCACCCCCGGGTCGGGCTCGGCGCAGAAGGCCAGCGACAGCAGCTCCTCGGCGGGCGCCTCCACCGGCGGGGGCAGCACCCGGTGCGGCGCCGAGCGCCACCGGTCGCCGGTCCAGCGCGCGAGCAGGTCACCGGCGGTGACGGTCAGCGCGCCGGGCTCCCACGGGACGTCGACCCACGCGCCGTCCAGGGTCTGCACCTGCGAGCAGCCCAGACCCGGCTCTCGGTCGGCGAGGGTGAGGGTGCCGGGCTCGGTGTGCGCGGCGACCCGCATCTGCCCGGGCGCCACCGACCCGACGGTCCGCCGCGCCGGGTACCAGGTCAGGTCGGCGTGCCAGGCGCCGGCGGCGCAGCGCGAGGCGAAGAAGTCGGCGTCCAGGTCCAGCGCGAGGGCCAGCACCTGCAGCAGCTCCCCGGCCACGGCGGCGCAGCACCGGGTGAACGCCGTCGCCGACGCGCGCAGGCAGGGTGTGCCGGCCGGCCAGACGTTCGGCGCGAACCACTCCTCCTCCGGCGTGCCCAGCACTGCGGCCGGCGGCTCCTCCGCGCCGAAGCCGAAGGACTCCACCAGGTCGGCTGCGGCACCGCCGCCGGGCGGCAGCCAGCCGCGTCCGCCGGGGAAGGTCGCCAGCTCGGCCTTGGCCGCCGGCGACTCGGCGAAGAACAGCCGCGCCTCCTCGCGCAGGCAGTGCGTGAGCGGCGGGCTCAGCGGGTGCCCGGTGACCAGCAGGACACCCACCTCGCACAGCGCTCGGTCGACGTCGGTGGCCACCTGCCGACGCCCCTCGGGGTCGCCCGAGTACCAGGGCGTCAGGTCGACCAGCGGGACGGCGGTCATCGGGCTCCTCTGCGGGACGGCTGCCGACGACGCTAGGGACCCGGCGTTGCCGCCGGATGACACCGCTGTGACACCTCGCACTGCCCCCACGCCGCACCGTCGACGCCCGCACTGTCG
>NZ_JAAGWH010000020.1 GCF_010682105.1 Modestobacter muralis
GCACCTGCTGCCAGGGTGTGCCCGTGGACGAGCTCTCGTTGCTGCGGATGGCGGCCCAGTGGCTGGTCGGGCCACCGGCGGCCTCCCCGGTCGAGGCCGTGCGCCGGCTCACCGCCGTCCAGGCCCAGGACCTGCCCGGTGCGCTGCTGTCGGTCGCGCTGCGCAGCGGCAGCGCCCGGGCGGAGGTCACCGCAGCGCTGGACGCCGGCGCCGTCGTCCGGTCCTGGCCGATGCGCGGCACGCTGCACCTCACCGCCGCCGACGACCTCCCCTGGCTGCTCGACCTGCTCACCGAGCGCGCGGTGAAGGGGGTCGAGAAGCGCCGGGCGGTCGTCGAGCTCACCGAGGACGACGTCGAGCGCGCCCGGGACGTCGCGGTGGCCGCACTCACCGGCGGTGCCGCGATGAGCCGGGCGGAGCTGCTCGCTGCGCTGGCCGCCGGCGGCGTCCCGACGACCGGGCAGCGCGGCTACCACCTGCTCTGGTGGCTGTCCCAGACCGGCACGCTCGTGATGGGCCCCACCCGGGACGGCGACCAGCTCTTCGTGCTGCTGGACGAGTGGGTGCCCGCACCCCGGCGACTGGAGCGGGAGGAGGCGCTCGGCGAACTCGCGCTGCGCTACTTCCGCGGCCACGGCCCGGCGACCGTCAGGGACCTCACCCGCTGGGCGTACTGCACCGTCGGGGACGCGAAGGCCGGGCTGGCGCTGGCGCGTGGGCACCTGGAGTCGATGACGGTCGCCGGGACCGAGCACTGGCTGGACCCCGGGACCCCGACACGGCTGGCCGCCGCCCGCGAGCAGGCCGCCGGGGTGCTGTTGCTGCCCGGCTTCGACGAGCTGGTGCTGGGCTACGCCGACCGCAGCTGCACGGTGCCCGCGGAGTTCGCCCAGCGCATCGTGCCGGGCAACAACGGCATGTTCCGTGCCACCGTCGTCGCCGGCGGCCAGGTCGTCGCCGTCTGGCGGGCCGGACGCACCAGGGCCCGGTCGATCGAGGTCGAGCCGTTCACCGCGCTGTCGCCGGACGTCGCCGGCGCGATCGGTGAGCTCCACGCCGCACTCCCCTGAGGTTGCAGCGACCAACAGCGAGGGAAGAGGACGGTCATGGAGTACACACGCCTCGGCACCACCGGTCTGCAGGTCTCGCGCATCTGCCTCGGGATGATGAGCTTCGGCGACGCCTCGCGGGGCGGTCACCCGTGGGTCCTGCCCGAGGAGGAGAGCCGGGTCCTCATCAAGAAGGCCCTCGAGGCCGGCATCACCTTCTTCGACACCGCCAACGTCTACTCGGCCGGCTCCAGCGAGGAGATCACCGGCCGCGCGCTCCGGGACTTCGCCCAGCGCGAGGACGTCGTCCTGGCCACCAAGGTGCACGGCCGGATGCGCCCGGGCCCCAACGGCGCCGGGCTGTCCCGCAAGGCGATCATCGCCGAGCTCGACGCCAGCCTCACCCGGCTGGGCACCGACCACGTCGACCTCTACCAGATCCACCGCTGGGACCCGGCCACCCCGATCGAGGAGACGCTCGAGGCGCTGGACTCCGCCGTCCGCTCGGGCAAGGTCCGCTACCTGGGCGCCTCGAGCATGTGGGCCTGGCAGTTCAGCAAGGCGCTGCACGTCGCCGGCGAGCACGGGTGGCACCGCTTCGTCTCGATGCAGGACCACTACAACCTGCTCAACCGCGAGGAGGAGCGGGAGATGCTCCCGCTCTGCGCCGACGAGGGCGTCGGCGTCATCCCCTGGAGCCCGCTGGCCCGCGGCCGGCTGACCCGCGACTGGGACGACAGCACCACCCGCTCGGAGACCGACGAGTTCGGCAGCAGGCTCTACAACGACGGCGACCGGGTGATCGTGGAGCGGGTCGCCCAGGTGGCCGAGGCCCGCGGCGTCCCCCGGGCGCAGGTCGCGCTGGCCTGGGTGCTGAGCAAGCCGGTCGTGTCGGCCCCGATCGTCGGCGTCACCAAGGAGCAGCACCTCGACGACGCGGTCGCCGCGGTCGACCTGGAGCTGACGCCCGAGGAGATCGCCACCCTCGAGGAGCCCTACACCCCGCACGCGGTGGTCGGCTTCCAGTGAGGCAGCTCGCCTCCCGGACGTGATCGGCGTCCACGACGGCGGGCCCGGGTGTCGGCCACGATGGACCTCGTGGCCGGCACCCCCTCCCCGCTCCGCCGGGTCGCCCCGCACCTGCTCGGCCCACCGCTCCCCCCGCTGTCGGCGCTGTGGGCGGCCAACCGACGGCGGGCGTTGTCGGCGGCGTTCTGCGTGGCGGCGCCGCTCGCGCTCGGCCTGGCGCTCGGCCACCCCGGCCCCGGGTCGGCCGCGGCGCTCGGCGGGTTCACCGCCGTCTACGGCCACGCGCTGCCCTACCGCCGCCGCGCCGGGGTCTCCGCCGGGGCGGCGCTGGCCGTCGTCGCCTCCGTCGCCCTCGGCGGGCTGACCGGCGGGCACCCCGTGGTCCTCGCGCTCACCCTCGGCCTGATCGCCGCGGCGGCCACCGCGGGCACCGCCGTCTGGCGGGTCGGGCCGCCCGGGGCGCTGCCGCCGGTGCTGGTCGCCGGCAGCGCCAGTGCGCTGGGCTCGGGCGCCGGGGCGGTCGGCCAGCACGTGGCCGCCGCAGCGGCCGCCGCGGTGCTCAGCTGGCTGGTCGTCATGCTGCCGTGGGCGTGGGACCCAGCCGGCCCGGAACGGCGCGCCCTGCAGGCCGCCGACGCCGCGGTCACCCGGGCGGGGTCCGGTGCGGCCGGCTCCCGCGGTGCCGTCGCCCGGGCAGTGCGGGTCGCCGTCACCGCGGCCGCCGGGGGCAGCCGCCGCCGGCCGTCCCTGCTGCCCGCCGCCGACGACGTCGAGGCCCGCTTCTTCCGCGCCCTGCCCCCGGCGGACGCCGCGGTCGACCCCGCGGTGGTGGCCCTGGTCCCCGCGTCCCGGCCGCGCACCCCGCTGTGGACCGAGACCGCGGCCCGGATCGGCCTCGGCGTGGCCATCGCCGGGCTGGTCGCCGTCGCGGTCGACCTGCCCAGCCCGTACTGGGCGGCCACGTCGGCGGTCGCGGTGCTGCTGGGCACCGACGCCCGGCACACCCGGGCCCGTGCTGCCCACCGGGTGACCGGCACGCTGGCCGGCACCGGCATCGCCGCCGTCGTCTTCGCGGTGCAGCCGCCCACCGCGGTCACGGTCGCGCTGGTCGCCGTCCTGCTGGTCTGTGTCGAGCTGCTCATCGCCGCCCAGTACGTCCTCGCCGTCACCTGCCTGACCCCGGTGTCGCTGCTGCTGGTGCACCTGGGTGCCCCGGGTGCGGCGGGGACGACGCTGATCGCGGCCCGGGTCGAGGAGACGGTGCTCGGCATGGCGGTCGCGCTGGCCGTGGGGCTGCTGCTCTTCCGCCGGGCCGGCAGCCGGCGACTCCCCCACGCCGTCGGCCGCACTGCCGGCCGGGCGGTCGCCGCCGTGCAGGCACCGGCCGGTGCCCCGGCTGAGCGCGAGCTGCACGACGAGCTCGTCGCGCTCGCCGACGTGGCCACCGCCGCCCGGGCCGAGCTGTTCTCCGCTCGCGGTACCGACGCCTGGCTGCAGCGGTCGCGGCAGGTGGCCGACCTGGGCTGGGCGCTGCTGGGTGCCCGGGCGCGGGCGGACGCCGTCCTCGCCGACGCGGTCGCCGACCGGGTCCGCCGCGACCTGGGTCAGTCCTCGATGACGTCCAGGCCCTGATCTCGCAGCGCCGCCAGCCGGCCCAGCATCTGCTGCAGCACCTCCGGCGGGTGCCCCGGCCAGTCCTCGAGCTCGCCGACGACGCGCAGCGGGGAGGGGGTGCGGTAGGACTGCGTGGGGTTGCCCGGGAACCGCTTGTCGGTCACGTTCGGGTCGTCCTCGAACGGGCCCAGCGGCTCCACGACGTAGACGTGTCCCCGCCCGGTGCCACCGGCCAGCGCCGTCGCCAGCTCCGCACCCCAGGCCGCCGTCTCCACCAGGGCGGTGAAGTAGACGTGGTTCATCAGCCGCCCGGCCTGGAAGTTGGAGACGAACCCGGGCACGAGCTCGTCGCCGACCGCGAGCACCGCCCTGGTCCCGTGCAGGAACGGCCCCGGCACGTGCGCGTAGTGCTCGTACGTCACCGGCTCCCGCGTGCCGCCCTCGTCCATCCCGGCTCCCTCCGCCCCGCGGCCACCGTAGGGCTCAGACCGGCAGGCCGACCAGCCCCGCCGACAGCTCCCACAGCTCCGCAGCCCGGACGTCGTCGCGCGCCGACGGTGCGGTGATGGTGCGGCTGCGGTGGGCGTGGTGGGCGCCGTTGCGCCAGCCGTCGGGGGCCGTCGCCAGCCAGACGAGGGTGTCCGCGCCCTGGGCCGGGGTGCGCAGGAAGGCCACGAGCGGGGACCGGAAGAGCAGCCCGGTGACCCCGCCGGCCGACCGGCCGAACCCGGTGGCGACCCCACCGGGGTCGAAGCAGGTGGCGGTGACCTCCGGCGCCCACCGCCGGGCGAGCTCGCGGGTGAACAGGACGTTGCACCACTTGGCCCGCGCGTAGGCCCGGGTCGCCACGTACGGCGGACGCGACTCGACGGCCTCGGCCAGGTGCCCGCGCCGGGACACCCCGCCCCAGTGCACGAACGACGACGTGGTGACCACCCGGCCGCCGGCGGCCCGCAACTGGGGCTCCAGCAGCCGGGTCAGCAGGTAGGGCGCCAGGTGGTCGACCTGGAAGGTGCGCTCGTTGCCGTCGACGGTGACCTCACGGCGCGGGAACGAGGCGCCGGCGTTGTTGACCAGCACGTCGACCCGCGGCAGGTCGGCCAGCTGCGCGGCGAGCCGGCGGACGTCGTCCAGGCGGGCGAGGTCGGCGGTCAGCGCGCGGGCGCCGTCCAGCTCGGCGGCCACGGCGGCCGTCTTCTCCGCCGACCGTCCGACCACGACGACCTGCGCGCCGGCCCGGTGCAGCCGGCGGGCGGCCGCCGCGCCGATGCCGTCGCTGGCCCCGGTGACGACGACGACCGGCCCGCCTCCGGTGCTCAGCTCCGCCGCTCCACGACGAAGACCGGGATCTCGCGGACCGTCCTCGCCTGGTAGTCGGCGTAGTCGGGGTAGGCCGCCACGGCCCGCTCCCACCACACCGCCTTCTCCTCCCCGGTCACCTCGCGGGCCACGCCGTCGATCACCGTGTCGCCGTCCTGCACGGTGACCTGGTCCGGGTGGGCCTTGAGGTTGAAGTACCAGGTGGGGTGGGTCGGTGCCCCGCCCTGCGAGGCGACCATCGCGTAGGCGCCGTCGTGCTCCACCCGCATCAGCGGGTTCTTGCGGACCGCGCCGCTCTTGGCCCCGCGGGTCGTGTAGACCACGACCGGCTCGGTACGGCCCGGCAGCGTGTTGCCCTCGCGCCCACCGGTGCGCTCGTAGAGCTCCACCTGGTCGCGGACCCACTTCTCCGGGCTGGGGACGTACTCACCGTCGAGAGGCATGTCCCGACCCTAGGACGGGCGTCGCCCGCCCGCCCGGCACCTTCCCGACCGGTCGTTCTCGAACGACCGGTCATCGAACGCCACGGTCACCCCATGGGCCGGCCGCGCGGCTTCGACGAGGCCGTTGCGGTGACCCGTGCGGCCGAGGTCTTCGCCGAGCTCGGGTACGACGGCGCCAGTGTCGACGACGTCCAGCGGCTGGGCGTCCACCGCGGCTCGCTGTACTCGACCTCCGGCAGCAAGCGCGCCCTCTACCTGCGCGTGCTCGGCGACCACGTCGACGGGCTGGCCAGGGCGGCCGACGCGGACCTGACCCTGCTGCTGCGCGCGGCCGTCGAGCGCGCCCCGGTCGACCCCGAGGCGGCCGCACTCGTGGCCCGGGGCTGGCCGAGCCCGTGCACCCCGCCCCCGGGGAGGACCCCGCCGCAGCCCTGGCCCGCCTGCTGGGCGAGCACCTCGTCCGCCGCGCCACCCACCCCCAGGAGGACACGTGACCGCTGTCGAGATCGTCGGGGACGCCCTCGTCGTCACCACGACCGGGCTGGACCGGCTCGGGTCGCTGCGCCGGCGGATCACCGTCCCGCTGACCCACGTCCGGGGTGCGACCGCCGACCCCGGGGTGGCCCGGGAGCCCGCCGGCATCCGGTCCCCGGGCACCCACGTGCCGCGGGTGGTCACCGCCGGCAGCCACCGCCGGGACGGCGAGTGGACGTTCTGGAACCTGCGGGCGTCTCAGCAGGCCGTCGTCGTCGAGCTGACCGGTGAGCGGTTCCGCCGGCTGGTGCTCGGGGTCGACGACGCCCGCGCCGTGGCCGAGCGGGTGGAGCACGTCCTGACCCGCGGCTGACCCGCCGGGGTGCGGCCGGACCCGGGCGACGGCAGAGTGCTCCAGGACCCCGCCGGGACAGCGCGCCCCGACGACGACGCACCCCGAGGAGGACCCGTGCAGCCCGTGCTCCCCGCCCCCCGGGTCGTCGTCCGCGGCGAGGCGGTCGCCGAGGTGCTGCCCGACGCTGCGGACCTCACCGTCACCGTCGAGGTGCGCGACCGTCGCCGGGACGCCGCGCTGACCCGACTGGCGGAGCGGCAGCGGTCGCTCACCGACCTGCTGGAGGCGGCCCGCGGTGACCTGGCCGGGGTGGTCACCGACGCCGTCGCCGCCTACCCCGAGGCCGGGGACGGCAGCCGGGTCAGCGGCCACGTCGCGGTGACCACGACGCGCGTGCGGATGGCCGACGTGGCGGCGGCCGGGGAGCTGGCGGTGGCCGTCGCGACGCTGCCCGACACCTCGCTGCACGGGCCGCACTGGCGGGTCAGCCGTGGCCACCCGGTGCACCAGCAGGTGCGCGGCGAGGCGGTCGCCGATGCGGTCGCCCGCGCCCGCGCCTACGCTGCTGCGCTGGGCTGCCGGCTCACCGGGCTGGTCGAGGTGCGCGACGTCGACACCTCCGGTGGCGGCTCGGCCCGCGCCTTCGCCATGGCCGGCGGGGGCCCGCAGCTGGACCTGCAGCCGGCGCCTGTGGAGGTGCACGGGCAGGTCGAGGCCACGTTCACCATGTCCGTCCCCGACCAGGAGGTCTTCGCACGATGAGGTTCCGCGAGAGCGGCCGGCTGGACACCTCCGGTGTCCAGGACCGGCGAGGCGGTGGCGGTGGCGGTGGCCTCGGCGGCGGGCGCGGGCTGGCGGTCGGCGGGGGCGGCCTCGGCGTCGTCGGGCTGATCGTCGTCGTCCTGTTCCAGGTGCTCGGCGGCAGCGGGGGCGGCGGCGGTGGCATCCCGGCCGGCGGCTTCAGCGGGTTCGACGCCGGCCAGGGCGCCGGGTCGGCGTTCGACAACAGCGAGCTGGCCGCGTCCTGCGACGAGGTGGCCGACGCCAACACCTCCCCCGAGTGCGCCGTCGTGGCCAGCATCGACTCCGTCCAGGACTACTGGAGTGCCACCCTGGGGGCGGACTACCAGCCGGCCGACACCGTGTTCTTCTCCGACCAGGTGCAGAGCGCGTGCGGCCCCGCCAGCAGCGGCACCGGGCCGTTCTACTGCCCCGGCGACTCGCTGGTCTACATCGACCTGTCCTTCTTCGACGACCTGCAGACCCGGTTCGGGGCCGAGGGCGGGGCCTTCGTCAACGCCTACGTGCTGGCCCACGAGTACGGCCACCACGTGCAGAACCTGCTGGGCATCAACCGGCAGGTGCAGCCCGGTGACGCCGGCCCGACCAGCGGCAGCGTCCGGCTGGAGCTGCAGGCCGACTGCTTCGCCGGCACCTGGGCCGACCACGCCGAGACGGTGCCCGACGAGACGGGCCAGCCGCTCATCGTCGACATCACCGACGACGACGTCAACCGCGCACTGGACACCGCCGGGCGGATCGGCGACGACTTCATCCAGGAGAACCTGGGCGGGGGCCGGGTCGACGAGGAGTCGTTCACCCACGGCTCCTCGGAGCAGCGGCAGCGGTGGTTCAGCACCGGCTACTCCACCGGTGACCCGAGCCGGTGCGACACCTTCGCCACCGACGACCTGGGCTGAGCACCGCACCCGCCCGGGAAGCGGCCGGACGCCGGCCGGGTTGTCGAGCACCATGACGACACTCGGCATCATCGGCGCCGGCCACATCGGCACCGCCCTCGCCCAGGCAGCCCTCGACGCCGGTCACGACGTCGTGATCAGCAACTCCCGCGGACCCGAGACGCTCACCGACCTCGTCGCCGCCCTCGAGCAGCGACCCGGACGGCGGGGTCAGGTGCGCGCCGACACCTCCGCCGGCGCGGCTGCCGCCGCCGACCTCGCGGTGGTCACCGTCCCGCTCACGGCGGTGCCGCACGTCCCGGTCGAGCCGCTGGCCGGCAAGGTCGTGATCGACACGAACAACTACTACCCGCAGCGCGACGGACAGATCGCCGAGCTCGACGACGAGACGACGACGACCGCCGAGCTGCTGCAGGCCCACCTGCCCAGCTCGCGGGTGGTCAAGGCCTTCAACCACATCGGTGCCGCCGACATCACCGCCGACGGTTCCCCCGCCGGCACCGCGCACCGCCGCGCGCTGACGGTGGCCGGCGACGACGCCGCGGCCAAGGCGCAGGTGGTCGCGTTCATCGACGCGATCGGCTTCGACACCGTCGACCTCGGCCCGCTCGCCGAGGGCTGGCGGATCCAGCGCGACACCCCCGGCTACGGGGCGGAGCTGGACGCCGACGGGCTACGCGCGGCCACCGCGGCGGCGAAGCGCTACCGCGACATGTGAGCGCC
>NZ_JAAGWH010000023.1 GCF_010682105.1 Modestobacter muralis
GGCGAACGGCAGCGGCACGGCAGCCTCGGCGAGGGCCGCGAAGCCGGCGGCGGGGTCGGTCGCGCCCTGTCCGAGGCTGAGGCCGTCGCCCAGCAGGAGCGTGCGCGCGATCTGAGCGGGCCGGACGACCGCGGGTCCGGTGGGCGTGGGCTCGGCCACCGGGGCGGGCAGGGGTGCTGCCGGTGGTGGCGTCGCCGTCGGACGGTCCAGGCGCATCCCGGTCCCGACGACCACCAGGAGCCCGGCGAACAGCGCGATGCTCACGCCCAGGGCGATCGAGCCCCACAGCGGTGGCCGCTCGAACCAGTGCCGGCGCGGCCCCCGTCGTGCCCACCTCCTCGCCATGCCGCGGACGCTACCGGTGCGCGGTCGCTGCGCTGAGCTCCTCAGGTGTAGGTGCGGATCCAGTCGACGTAGAGGTCGGTGATCTCGCCGGTGGGAGCGAGGTCGACGGGCCAGCCGCCGCCGAGGGCGAGGTCCATCAGGAAGTAGTGAGGGTCGGCTGCCTGGCGGAGCCCCTGGTATGTGGCCACCTGGATGCCGTCGATGTAGAAGTCGGCGCCGCCCGGGACGAAGCGGACGCCGTAGGTGTGCCAGGCCAGGGCCCAGTCCGCGACGCCGTTGTCCTCGAGGCACTTCGCGACGCCGCCGTCGCCGTCGCCGTAGCCCCAGTTGTGCGTGGTGTGGCAACTGCCGGCGGTGTTGTGGCCGTAGAGCTCGACCGCGTCGACCTCGCTGGCCGTCGTGCCCCGAGGGGTGGTGTTCTCCGTGTCGAGCATCCAGAAGGCGGGCCAGGAGCCGACGCCGGGGGCTCCGAGCATGCGTGCTTCGAAGTAGCCGTACTGGGCGGCGAACCCGCTGCCCCCCACTCGCACCGAGGAGAGGATGCCTCCCTCGTGTTCCAGGTTCCACGGCGTCGCCGCCGGATCGGAGGGCTGGACCCGCAGGCGGAGGTACTGGGAGTCCAGGGTCGTGATGTTGCCGTGGCCCTCGGCGGGGTCGGCGAACCAGGCGTCACCGAAGCTGCCGCCCCCGACGTGTGAGGGCTTGGTCGCGGCGTACTCGGCCCCCGTCCCGCGCCGGCTGATCGACAGCGGGTCGGTGAACTCCTCGGCGTACTGGAGGGTCATGCCCGCGGGGGCATGGCCACCGGTGTCCACGGCGACCCCGGACCGGTTGACGAGCTGGACGTACAGCGGGGTACCGCCGTCCGACCCGCTCCGGTCGACGCGCAGGGCGGTCGGGCCGGTCGCCAGCGCGGCCAGGTCGACGCGCAGCACGGCGCGACCGGAGGCGTCGATGGTGCCGCTCGTCAGCTCCTGTTCGGCACCCGGTGTGGTGCCGACGGGGTCGATCCACGCGGTCACGGTGACGGGCGTGCCGACCGGGCCGGCCACCACGACGGTCGTCGTCCCGGACACCGCCGAGCCCGGGGCCGGGCAGACCAGTGCCAGCTGGTCGTCGGTCGAGCTGCCCACCGGGTCGGACGCGGCCGAGCACGGCGCCGCCGGGGTCGAGGTGGTCGAGTACCCGGTCGGCGAGTACCCCTGCGCGGTGCGCGGCCACCGGGGCGGGGTGGTGCCGACGTCGTACGCGGTGAACTCGCGCAGGGACACCGATGCCGTGGCGACGGTCCTGGCCAGCTCGAGCCGCACCCAGCTGGCGGTATGCGGGGCGAAGGCGATGGTGGTCGGAGGGCCCCCGCCCCCGGCGATCCCGGACACCACGACGGTGCTCCCGTCGCTGAACCTCAGCAGCCCGTGCAGCGGGGCGTTCCACGGCGCGGCGGGGTCGGTGGCGAGGGCTGTGGGGCCGAGCACCTGGATGCTCGCAAGTCGGCGCGGCTTCTGCCAGGACAGCTGAACCCACGGGGCGGCGTCTGTGCTGGTCGCGCTCCACTCGGCGCCGGCTCGGCCACCGGCGACGTCCCCGTCGAGCAGCGCGCCGGCGGCCGAGGCGGCGCTGGAGGTCTTCACCACGGACCGCCAGCTGGACGTGGGGTCACCGCCGGCCGTGCTGGCCTGGACGTCACCGGAGGCGGGGGTGCCGGTGCGGTCGACGATGAAGCGGGTCAGCGCGACGGACGTCGTGCCGGTGGGCGCGCCGGTGACGACGAACCGGGCGGTGCGCACCGTGCGGGGGCTGAAGGCGAGTTCGACCACGCCGTCGGGGCCGGGGGCGAGGTCCACCGGGTCACCGGCGTCCAGGACGAGCCGGGCCGCGGTGATGGGGGTCGTGTCGGCTGCCCGGACGTCGACGTGGTCGACCTCGGTGGGCTCGGGCCACGTCAGTTCGACCCAGGCGCCCACTGCCTCCCCGTCGCTCTGCCAGATCACTCCCGACGTCGGCGTCGGGGACGTGGTGCTGGCGGCACCGGGGACCGGTGTGGGGCCGGTGCCCGAGGCCGTCGGTGCGCCGGCCGTCGGGGGTGTGATCCCACCCGTCGCCGGTACCGGTGAGCCGGGACCCCCTGCTACGGAGGCGGTCGGCGCACCGTCCGACCCGGTCGCCCAGGTCACGCCGCCCACCGCCACGAGCAGGACGGCGACCGCCGCCAGGAGAAGCTGGATCCACCTGCGGGGCATCACGACCGCCTCGGTCATCTGACGCACGCCACGTGCGCCCGGGACGTGTCACCGAGAAACTCTGGTGACGCTGAGCAGTGGGAACACTACGAGCAGCGATGTGAAGGAACGGTCGGTCGCACGGCGTGTCCGCCGGGACCGGGGCGGCTGGGACGGATGTGCCGGCTGGGACTAGTGGGCGGCGTCCTGTGACCGTTCTCCGCTCAGTGTGCGGCGAGCGTCCGGTCCACCACCGCGGCCATGGCCTCGCGGAAGTGCCGGCGGGAGAACGTCTCGGCGTGCGCGCGGATGGCGCGACTGTCGTAGAGCGACGGGTCGAAGGCCGCGAGCGTGCTGGCCCAGGTCTCGACCTCCTGCTCGGGAGACGTGACGGGGACAAGTTCGCCGGTGCGTCCGGGCAGGACGGAGTCGCGCGCACCTCCGGCGTCGATCGCGATGACCGGGGCCCCGCAGGCCTGAGCTTCCACCGGCACGATCCCGAAGTCCTCGACCCCGGGCATGAGCAGGGCACGACAGCGTCGGAACAGGTCGCGCAGTTCGTCGTCGTCGACCCGTCCCACGAAACGGGTGTGCGGCCCGGCCAGCCGCGCCATCTCCTCCCGGATGCGTCCACCGCCGGTGACCACCAGGGGGACGCCCGCACGCTCCGCAGCCCGGATGGCCAGGTCGGGGCGCTTGTAGGGCACGAGGCGGCCGGCGAGCAGGAAGAAGTCCTCCCGCTCGGTGGCGGGGCTGGGTGAGTAGTACTCGGTGTCCACCGGTGGGTGCACGACCGCGGCCTCCCGGTCCCACCACGTGCGGATCCGCTCTGCCACAAAGCTGGAGTTGGCCACGACGGTCTGTAGCCGGGCCGCCGCGGCACGGTCGCGCGGGCGGAAGACCGCGGAGAAGGCACCCAGCATGGCCTCGCCGGACCTGCCGCCTGCCTCGCCGGTGCGCATCGCGGCGTCCCACACCCACCGGGCGGGGGTGTGCACGTAGGCGATCACCGGGGCTTGGGTCGCGCGGACCACCTGGGTGGCGAAGGCGTGGTGGGAGGCGATCACAACGTCGGACGGCGGCAGTGACAGGTTCGCCATCGCGACGGGGAGCGCCGGCAGCAGGTGGGCGTACGAGGTGCCGCGCAGGAACCGGGTGAGCTGAGTGGTGCGCAGCCGGGCTTCGAGGTCGGCGGGGAGGACCCCCGCCCGCCCGATCGGAGCGAGGATCGGTGCTGCGGGCCACTCGCGGGCCAGCTGCTCGACGACGGCCTCGGAGCCGGCGTACTCGGTGAACCGCTCGTGCACCAGGGTGACCCGGGCGGTGCCCGACGTCAGCCGCGCCGGGGCGATCGGGGCTTGGACGTGCGGCATCACGGTCCTGCGCGGGCTCGGCACGGTCCCATGATGAGGCCAATGTCCTGCGTCGGCTGGCCAGTGCTCAGCGCCGAAACTGAGATGTGCGCCATCGTCAGGTGTAGGCGTGGATCCAGTCGACGTAGAGGTCGGTGACCTCACCAGTGGAGGCGAGGTCGACGGGCCAGCCTCCGCCGAGAGCGAGGTCGACGAGGAAGTAGTACGGGTCAGCGGCTTGTCGGAGCCCCCGGTAGGTGGAGACCTGGATCCCGTCGATGAAGAAGTCCGCGCCGCCGGGCACGAACCGGACGCCGTAGGTGTGCCAAACCAGTGCCCAGTCGGCGAAGCCATTGTCGTCCAGGCAGTCGGCGACGCCGCCGTCGTCGCTCCCGTAGCCCCAGTTGTGCGTGGTGTGGCAACTGCCCGTGGTGTCGTGCCCGTAGAGCTCAACGGCGTCGACCTCCCCGGCGGTCACACCCCGGGGTGTGGTGTTCTCGGTGTCGAGCATCCAGAAGGCGGGCCAGGAGCCGACCCCCGGCGCACCGAGCATGCGGGCCTCGAAGTAGCCGTACTGGGCGGCGAAGCCACTGCCACCCACCCGCGCCGAGGAGAGGATGCCGCTCTCGTGCGCCGCACCGGTTGGGGCGGTCCCCTGGGCGCGGATGCGCAGGTACTGCGAGTCGACCGTGCCCAGCGTCCCCGTGCCGGAGGCCGGGTCGGCAAAGGCGGCGTCCCCGAAGCTCCCACCCTGTTCGTAGGACGGCTTGGTCGCTGCGTACTCGGCCCCGGCTCCGTCCCGGCTGATCGACAGCGGCTCGGTGAACTCCTCGGCGTACTGCAGGGTCATCCCCGCCGGTGCGTGGCCGCCTGCGTCCAGCGCAATCCCGGACCGGTTCACCAGCTGTACGTAGAGCGGTACGGCGGCAGGGTCGTCGCTGGGCTGGGCGACGTCCACGCGCACAGCGGTGGGGCCCTCGGCAAGGGCGGTCATGTCGACGGTCAGGGACGCGCGCCCGGAGGAGTCCGTGGTCCCGGAGGCGACCTCCTGCACCACGCCGGGGCTGTCGCCCGTGGGGTCGAGGGAGGCGGTCGCGGACACCGCCGTGCCGGCCGGGCCAGCCACCACGAGCGTCGTGCTCCCGGAGACCGCAGACCCCGGCTCGGGGCACACGAGCGCGAGTCCGCCGCCGCTGGACCGCCCCGTGGGCGGCGACGCGGACGAACAGGACGCGGTGGGCGGGGTGACCTCGTAGCTGTCGGCCGGCTGGCCGTCAGCTCCTTGCGGCCACGGGGGCGGGGTGGTCCCGGCGTCGTAGACGGCCAGTTCGCGCAGGGACACCGGGACGTCCGCGCCGGGCTCCGTCGTGGCCAGCTCGAGGCGCACGCTCGAGGCCGTCCGCGGGGTGAACGCGATGGTCGTGGCCGGGCCTCCGCCGGCGGCGATGCCCGACACGACGACCGTGCTGCCGTCGTCGAAGCGGAGGACACCGTGCAGGGGCGTAGGCGGCCGCTGCGTGGGGTCGACGTCGCCCTCGGCCGGGCCGAACACCTGGACGCTGGCCACCAGGCGCGGCTGCGGCCAGGCCAGCTGCACCCACGCGTCTCCCCCCGGCGGCGCCGTCCACGAGTCACCGGTGGCCCCCCGGGCGACGTCACCGTCGATCAGGGCGGGGGCGTCCGGCGCCGAGCTCGTGGCGGTCGTGACGCCGGCGGCCGGCGGGCTGGTGAGGACCGGCGAGCCGCTGTCGTCGACGGTCAGCGAGGTGAGGGCGACCGACGCCGTGCCGTCCGGGACGGTGGCGATGACCAGGCGGACGCTGGAGACCCGGCGGGCCGGAAAGTCGACCGAGGCCATCCCCTCCGCGTCGGTCGTCAGCAACATCGAGGGACCACCATCGAACTCGAGTGCGGCCGAGTCGAACCCGGTGCCCGCGGCGCCGGTCGTGGCGACTTCGACGTGATCGACCTCGGTGGCGCTGGACCAGGCCAGTCGCACCCACGCGCCGACGGTCTCCCCGTCGCTCTGCCAGACGACGGCCCGGTCGTCGTCAGCGGTCGAAGGGCGATCCCGGTCCACCAGGTCCCCGGCGTCCAGACCAGGACGCGTCGAGGAAGCGGAGGCCGTGATCGAGGACCGGTGCACGAGGAGCACGACGGCGACGGCCGCCACGGCGAGGACGAGCACACCGGACAGGACGACGACGAGCCACCTGCGGGGCATGGGGTCCTCTCGGGCTCGGGCATCGGCTCAGCGACGGCGGGTCCGGACGGGCGTTGACTCCAGCCGAAGTTACATGGGGTGGGGGAGCGGATCGTGGTCCTGGACAGACAGCCGGGGCAGCTCCGTGGCTGGACACGGGCGGAGGGTCGGGCAGGTCACTGGCCGGGTGCTGGGGGTGACGGGACAGAATGGTCCGCTCAGACAGGCGTGCGCGTCCATCGAGAGGGTCCCGTGAGACGACTGGTCGGCCGGTTTTCCCGGTCCTCGACGGCCGGAGCGCGACACCTCGACCGGGGGCCGCAGCCGACGGTCAGGGCTCTCCCGTGACCGGCGACCTCGGCCCCTGGACGGAGAACTCCCGGCGCGGCATGGTCCAGGACCGGCCGTGGACGGCGTTGTGGCGCTCTCGCGACCTGATCTGGTACTTCGCCGTGCGCGACGTGAAGCTCAGGTACCGGCAGGCCGTCCTGGGTGCCATCTGGGTCCTCGCCCAGCCCGTGGCCAGCGTCGTGGTGTTCACGCTGGTCTTCAGCCGGCTGGCCGGGGTGAGCAGCCAGGGTGTCCCCTACCCGGTCTTCGCACTCGTCGGGATGGTGAGCTGGACCTACTTCTCGACTTCGGTGACCGCAGGAGGGCAGGTGCTGGTGGCCAACGCCAGCCTGGTCAGCAAGGTCTACTTCCCGCGGATGGCAGCCCCGGCGGCCGCGCTGCTGTCCCCAGGCGTCGACCTGGCCGTCTCCCTCGTCCTGGTCGAGATCGCCACCGTGGTCTACGGGGTGGGGCCCACCTGGCGACTGCTGGCAGCCCCGCTCTGGCTGCTGCTCATGGTGGCCACCGCCCTCGGCGCCGCTTTCTGGCTCTCCGCGCTCAACGTCAGGTACCGGGACGTCCAGCACGCAGTGGGACCGGTCCTCCAGGTGCTGCTGTTCGCCAGCCCCGTCGCCTATGCAGCCACGGCGCTGTCGGGGTGGCAGGAGCTGCTGTACGCGGTGAACCCGATGGTCGGCGTCATCGGGCTGGGGCGCTGGTCGTTCCTCGGCACGCCGTGGCCCGGCTGGCAGCTGCTCGTCTCGGTGGTCAGTGCGGGGGTGTTGCTGGCGAGCGGCGCGGCCTACTTCAACCGTGCTCAGCGCTCCTTCGCCGACGTGATCTGAGTGGACCGCATCGAGTTCGACCGGGTCAGCAAGCGCTACCCCCTCGGCGAGCAGCGCACCGCCCGGGAGGCGATCGTGGCCGGCGCCCGAGCGCTCACGCGGCGTCGCCGCGCGGAGCCACAGGAGATCTGGTCCCTCCGCGACGTCTCCTTCACCGTGGCCGACGGCGAGAGCGTCGGGATCGTCGGCCGCAACGGGGCGGGGAAGAGCACGATCCTCAAGGTGATGACCGGGATCACCGCCCCGACGAGCGGGGTGTCGCGGACGCGGGGCAGGGTCGCGGCCCTGCTGGAGGTGGGCACAGGTTTTCATCCCGAGCTCACCGGTCGGGAGAACGTCTACCTCAACGGCGCCATCCTCGGGATGTCCCGGCGGGACATCGGTCGCGCTTTCGACGACATCGTCGAGTTCTCCGGGGTGCGGCGGTTCCTCGACACCCCCGTCAAGCGCTACTCGAGCGGCATGTCGCTGCGGCTGGCCTTCGCCGTGGCGGCGCACCTCGAACCGGATGTCCTCGTGGTCGACGAGGTCCTCGCGGTGGGCGACGCGGAGTTCCAGCGCAAGTGCCTTGGCAGGATGGAGCAGGCCGAGCGGGAGGGGCGGACCCTGGTGTTCGTCAGCCACGACCTCGACACCCTGAGCAGCCTGTGCCGGCGGTCGCTGTGGATGGAGGCGGGGACCGTCCGGGCGGAGGGTGCCTCGAGCGACATCGTCCGCGACTACCTCACCTCCGGCCTGAGCTCGCCGGACGCGTCGAGGGCGCTGGTCCGTTCCGGGCCGCTGCAGGTGCTCGACGTCCGGGTGCGCGCCGCGGGCCGCGGGGCCGAGGCGGCACTCCTGCGCGACGACCCGATCGAGATCGACGTCGACTTCGACCTGGCGGAGGCCGTCCCCGGACTCGACCTCGCCGTCTACGTGACCACCAGGACGGGCGTGCGCGTGCTCGACGTGACCGCCACCGACGGGGGGCCGGTGTCCTTCCCCGCAGGACGGCAGCGGGCGCGGATCTCCGTGCCACCGATCCTCAACGTGGGGACCTTCGCGGTCGGCGTGTGGTTCGGCACGCCGCAGCACGGGATGCTCGACGAGCCCGCGGCGGCGACGTTCACGCTGCACGGCAGCGATCGCGGGCGGCCGGAACGGGTGCTGGTCTACGACCTGCCAGTCGACATCAGCCGGTTGGACTGACCGGTCCGGGAGCAGCGGTGACCGGCCGGAACGCCCGCACGGTGATCAGCATCGGGAACTGGGGATCGATTGCCGCCAGCTCGTGCGCCCGGAGCTCGTGCGCGGCCATGCCGTAGAGGAAGGCCGCGCTGGTCAGCACGTTGCCGTGGTGGCCCACCTCGATGGACTGGGTCCCGAACACGTCCCCGAAGAGCCGGCCGGCCGAGACCGTTGTGAGGGCCCAGTGCCAGGTGGCTGCCCACTCATCGGCGCTCACCGGGGAGATCCCCGGGAAGGTGGCCAGCACGCTCCCGCCCGGCCGAAGCATCCGGTGCAGGGTGCGGATGGCCGCCGGCAGGTCATGGACCAGGTGCAGCGTCTGGGTCAGCACGATGCAGTCGAAGGCCTCTGACGGCAAGCCCTCGCCGTCCGCGAGGTCGCCCACCAGGGTGGTGTCCGGGTGCCCCGCCCGGATGTTGAGGACGTCGGACCGGGTGACCCTGTCCCCGCCGAAGCGCCGGGTGTAGGCGCGGTCGCCGACCTCCAGCACCTGCCCGCTGATCAGGTGGGCGTTCTCGGTGAGGAACTGCTCGACGTAGTGGCGGTCGACCGGGAGTCCGCGGTCGTAGCCGAACTGGCGGCTCAGTGGCTCCAGTCGGCGCAGTGTCCCCATGCGCACGGGGCCGAGGTCGCGAGCCCGCCTCCTGGCACCACGGACGACCCGCAGCACCCCGGCGGTGAGCGCCTCGACTGGGGAGGACCGGTCGTGGGGCTCGCGGCGGTAGGGCATCAGGGCAGCCTCCAGGGCAGTGCGCAGTTCGGGATCGTCTCCGGCGGGAGAGTTCGCCAGCCGGTCCTCCAGCCAACGGAGGTAGGTCTCCATGCTCGGGTTGGGTGTCCAGGGGTGGTACGTGCCGTCCTGCACGGACCGGGCAGTGGTGGAGCCGGCGTGCCGCCGGTAGAGGGCGGTGCGGGTGCCGCTGACGACCGCGGGCGCGGCGGTGTGCAACTCGGCCAGCAGGGCCTGGTCCTCGAACATGCCCGGGAACTCGTCCGCTGCCCCGCCCACCTGCTCCAGCAGCCGTCGCCGGACCAGCAGGCTGCAGGTGGGCGTCCGGTAGGCCCCGCGGCGGAGGGTCGCGGTGAGCATCCGGGGAGCCGGGACGACGCTCCCGGGCGGCCAGGGCAGCGGCGTCCACTCGTCCCCAGTCGCGCCCGGTCGCCAGGAATGCCACTCCATGGCCTGGCCGCAGACCAGGCCGGCCTCGGGGTGCTCCTCGAGGAGGGCCACCTCATGCGCGACGTGCCCGGGCAGCCAGACGTCATCGGCGTCGAGGAAGGCGACCAGGTCTCCCCGAGCGGCACGGATGCCCAGGTTGCGGGTCGCGCTCATCCCGCGGTGCCCGTGGCCCGGGTGTTCGAGGTACCGCACCCTGTGGGGCTCGAGAGCCGCCCAGTCACGGGCGATGGCCGTGCTCGCCGGGCCCGAGCCGTCGTCGCAGAGCAGCAGCTCCACGGGGTGGTCCTGGGCCAGGACGCTGCGAATCGCGTCGTCGAAGAACTCCACGGCGTCACGGAAGATCATCACGACCGAGACGACGTCGGATCGGGCGCCGCTCACCGGGCGGGCAGGGTGGTGAAGGTCAGGCCTCGCGCCCGGACGGACCGCACGATCGCCGGGAGGGCATCGATCGTCGCCGAGCGGTCCAGCGCTTCCGGCGCCCAGGGCTGCTCGATCCAGTCGTGCATCAGCACGACGTCGCCGGACGTCGCCGCGCTCGCCACGGCCGCCACCTTGGCGGTGGTGATGCCGGGGCGCCAGTCCGTCGGGTCGACCGTCCACAACCACGGTCGGAGGGCCCGCCGCCGGACCATCGCCGCACTCCGCGTCGTGAGGTGTCCGTGCGGTGGGCGGAACAGGTCGACCTCGCTCCCCGCCGCGGCGGTGACAGCGGCTCGCCCGTCGTCGTACTCCTCGGTGAGCGGCCGGATGCCGAGCTCCGCGGGGTGCGGGTGCGTACTGCTGTGCGAGCCGACGGCATGGCCCTCGGCCAGGGCGCGGCGGACGATCGCGGGGTGTGCCGCGGCGTTGCGTCCCACACAGAAGAAGGTCGCCACGACACCCAGCTCGGCCAGCCGGTCGAGGACCCGAGGGGTCGAGTCGGGGTGTGGGCCGTCGTCGAAGGTCAGCGCCACCTCACCGGGGCCCACCCGGCGCTCGACCCGGCCGATCGACTCCACGGCCAGCCACCTGGCGTGCTGTGCCCGGCGCACGATGCCCCGACCGACGTCGCGGGTGCTCAGCACAGGCGGCTCCTGTCGGGGTGCGTGGCGAGTCCGTCCGTCGGACCGACGGATCATGTCCTGTCGAGGCGGTCGTCGTCATCTGCGGTCACCCGGTGGTGCGCTGTGTGGGAGGCGTCTTTCCCCCGGGGGAGCCGCGTCCGTCGCATGGGAGACTGGCCCGCCAGCACGCCGTACCGGGTCGGCCGGTGACCGGCGAGGGCAGGAGGTCCTGTGGCACCCGCGTCGGCCGTGACGGCCGTCATCCCCACTCACAACCGCCTCGACCTCCTGTTGCGCACGCTGGCGTCCGTGCGCGCGCAGAGCGGCGTCGAGATGGCCGTCGTGGTCGTCGACGACGGCGGTTCCGACGGCACGACCGACGCCCTGCGGGAGATGGACCTCCCGGGTGTCCGGGTGCTCAGGCACGACCGCAGCAAGGGCGTGTCCGCGGCCCGGAACGCCGGCCTCGCTCAGGTGGCCACTCGGTTCACGGCCTTCGTGGACGACGACGACCTCTGGGCTCCGACCAAGACCGCCGATCAGCTGGCGGCCCTGCAGGTCACCCCCGGTGCGCGCTGGTCCTGCTCCGGGGCGCTGCACGTCGACCGGGCTCTCGACGTCATCACTTACCACGCTCCCCCTGGGTCGGGGCGAGTCGACGCCGAGCTGTTGCGGATGAACGTGATCCCCGGGGGCGGCTCAGGGCTGCTCATGGAGACGGCGCTGGCGCGCGAGGTCGGCGGCTTCGACGAGACGATCTCGATCCTGGCGGACTGGGACTTCAACCTCCGGCTGGGGCTCGCCTCACCGGTCGCGGCGGTGGACCGTCCGCTCGTGGGGTACTTCGTCCACTCCGACAGCATGTTCCACGACCCCCTGGGCGTCATGCGCGAACTCGGCCACCTGGCCGAGGCGCATGGCCAGCTGTCCGACGGGAGGGCCTTTGCCGCCGACCGGGCGTGGTGGTACTCCTCCATGTGGGGGATGGCGCGTGCCCTCGGGGACCGCCGGGCAGCCGCACAGCTGGCCCGTGATGCGCTCCGGACGCTGCCGCCTGGAGCAGTGCTGCACCTGCTGCTCGGCAAGGTCCGCGGTCGGCTCGACCGCTGGCGCCTGCCACCGACGACCCGCGCGTTACCCGCGGGTACCGGCTGGCTGGACGGTTTCCGGGACGCCCCGGAGGGCGGTCGCCCGGGCGCCGCTGTGTGACTCGCGACGCCGTTCAGCTCACCGTCCCGGGGTCGGAGCTCTGTTACCTTCTGCCGGACGCATGGAGCCCTGACCGCACCGTCGCCCCGGGGTCTCCTGACACCCATCTCGGCAGAAGGTAGTTGCGTGAGTCTGCACGACTATGTGCGGCTGCTCCGGCGGGGCTGGTGGGTCGTTCTGCTCGGCACAGTCCTCGGTGCGATGGCGGCCTTCGTTCTGGCCAGCACGACCCCAGCCACGTACTACTCCACCGCGACGGTGTACGTGACCGTCGCCGGTGACGGGACGCCGAGCGATCTGGCCAGTGGTGGCAGCTTCGCCACTCAGCGGGTGGCCACCTACGCCAGCCTGGCCTCGACGACGGTGGTGCTCGACCGGGCAGCGGCCGCACTGGGCGGGACCGATGACGCGGACGCGCTGCGCGAGACCGTGACCTCGAGCGCCCGCACCGAGACCGCCCTGGTCGACATCACGGCCAGCGCCAACGACGCGGCAGTCGCAGCGGCACGCGCACAGGCCGTCGCGGATGCGCTCGCGGCCGAGGCGACGAGGCTGGACGCGACCGGTACTGTCGCCTCGGTCCAGCTCACCGTCGTCCAGCCGGCGGAGGTCCCCACGGTCGCGACGGAGCCCCGGCCGCGCAACAGCGTCCTCATCGGTCTCGCCGTGGGTCTGGTGCTCGGTCTCGCCACCGTCGTGGTCGCCGACGCACTGTCCACGACGATCCGCTCGAGCGCGGACCTGCCCGGGAGCGGTGGCCTGGCCACCCTCACGTCGATGCCGAGTGGACCGAAGCGGCGATCACGACACCTGTCAGAGACCGATGCGCGGCTCGAGGCCTTCCGCCAGCTGCGTGCCAACCTCCAGTTCGGGTCGCACGTGGGTGGGACGATCGCCGTCGCCGGTGTCACTGCGGCGTCGGACGCGCACGCCGTCGCCCGCCAGCTCGCCGCGGCCTTCGGGGAGATCGGCTCCTACGTCGTCGTCCTCGACCTGGACCTCCGCATCCCCGACGGCGTCCGGGCCCGCCGTGGCGCACCGGTCGTCACGACCCCGGCGCCTATGGGGGTGGCCGACGTCCTGAGCGGAACCGCCAGCATCGACGATGTGCTGACGTTGGCGATCGGCGACCGAGTGCACGAGATCACCGCCGGCCAGGTGGACGGCTCGTCGGCGCAGCGCTTGAGCACCCCGGCCATGCGTCAGGTCCTCGACACGCTGGTCGCCCGTTTCGACCACGTCCTCCTCGCCTGTCCGCCGCTGGTCGAGCGGTCCGAGTCGGCCGTGGCGGCGGCGCTCGCCGGCAGTGCGCTGGTGGTCGTCGAGTCGGGGGCGACCAAGCGGTCAGAGTTCCAGTTCGCGCTCGAGCTGCTGGCCGGCGTCCGAGTGACGTCGGTGAGTGTGGCCGTCGACCACGTGCGAGACCTGGACCTGGGAGGCGGGATGCTCAACCGGCCCGGGACGGCCGGCGAGCTCGAATCTGCCGGCGCCTGAACGGGTCGGTGTGACGCAGGTACCCGCCCACGGGGGTCGAGCCGCCGCTGCGCTCCGCTCCCCGTTCCAGCTGATCCTGCCCGGTCCTCGCAACCCGCGGATGCGGACCGGACCGCGTGGGCGGTACCTGCGCTCCCTCGCCGTCGTCGACGTGGACGTCGACACCGGGGAGATCGTCCCGCACCTCCAGCTGACCTCGTTCGAGACGCCTCCCGAGGGGGTGTACGCGGTGGTGTGGTCCGGCGGCGTGCCAGTGGCGGACGTCACCGTTCGGGGGAGACCGGAGGACGTCCTCCCGGAGCTGCTTTCGATCGCGACCGACAGAGCCGTCCACGTGTCCCGAGCCCCGTCGACGTCCGGCCAGCCGACCGGGGTCTTGTCCGGTGCCGACGTCACTGTCGCCGTCTGCACGCGGGACCGCGCGGAGGACCTGGTGCAGTGCCTGAAGGCGATCGGTGCCCTGGCCACGGACGTCGCCGAGGTGCTGGTCATCGACAACGCGTCGGAGGCCGACACCACCCGGCAGGTCGTGGCCCGGTTCCCGTTCGCCCGCTACGTGCGTGAGCCGCGCGCTGGGCTCGACTGGGCACGCAACCGGGCGCTGCTCGAGGCACGTACCGCGGTCGTCGCCTTCACCGATGACGACGCGCTGGTGCACCCGGGCTGGGTCGACGGGCTGATCCGGGGGTTCACCGAGGTCCCCGGGACCGTCGTGGTGGCCGGGCTGGTGATCCCGCTGGAGTTGTCCACCGCCGCCCAGGTGGTCTTCGAGGCGCGCGGCTTCGGGCGCGGTTATGCCCGTCGTGTGTTCCGCTCGACCCCGGGTGTGCCGGCGGGCAGAGAGCACGCAGCGCTCGGGGATGCCGGCACCGGCGCCGACATGGCGGTGATGCGGGTGCCCGTCCTGGGGCTGGGCGGGTTCGACCCGGCACTCGACGTGGGCACGCCGACAGGCGGGGCCGGGGACCACGAGCTGTTCTTCCGGGTCATCGCGGCTGGTCACGCACTCGTGTACGAGCCGTCGGCGGTGGTCATGCACCGGCACCGCACCACGATGCCAGGTCTGGCTCGCCAGCGGCGGGGCGATGGCACGGGGTCCTACAGCTGGTGGCTGGGTGCCGGGCGCCGGTACGGCAGGCGGCAGTACGCCGGCCTGCGACGCCAGGCGGTCCGGTGGGCGCTTCGGCACCACCTGACGAACGTCGCGCGCAGCCTGCTATACCCCGAGCTGTTCCCGCCGGCGCTCTCCTGGGCAGACGCCCGCGGGGCTGCCGAGGGCGCCACCGGTGGCCTCTACCGGCGGGCGCTCCGGCAGGCGGCCGCGCAGTCGGCGGCACACCCGGGGGAGCCGACCGCTCCTCCGTTGGTCCACCCGCGGGCCTGAGGAGAGCGCTCGGTCCTGGTCCGGGAGAGGCTCACGGCGCGGTGGTCAGCACCGGCAGCTCGGGATACGCGCAGGCCTCTCGCCGGGCCTGGTCCACGGCCTGGCGGTAGGACCGGCGTGCGAGCGCAGACGTCCAGCCCCTTGCGTTGGCGGTCACCAGTGACATCGGTCGGGCCGAGGGCCGGAGCAGGCTGGACGCGACCGTCCAGGCCGTGCTCTTCGCCCACCACCGAGCCGCGACGGCGATACGACGGCGGTGGTGCGCGCGTCCCAGATTGCGGCCTGCGCCGACGAGCAGGCTGGCACTGCCTGCGCCGTCGCTGCGGCGCTGCCCGCGCAGCTCCGCCATCGTGCGGCGATGGCGGTGGCGCACGACGGCGGCGGGTTCGTAGACGATGAGGTCCCCGCAGGTGAGCAGCCGGCAGAGGGCCTCTTGGTCCTCCCCGCCGGAGGTGGGGGTCCCCGGTCCGAGAGCCGGGTCGAAGCCGCCGACGGCGATCAGCCTGTCGCGGCGGAAGGCCATGTTGGCCCCCGTCCCCATCGCCCCGATGTGGTAGACCGCCGCCGCTGTGTCCTTCGGGCTGGTCGAGGCCGCCTGCAGTCGCCGGTGCTGGTAGCCCCTGCCGAACCCGCCGGTGGCCTCGAAGACCACCTGGGCCCGGGTGGACAGCTCCGCCGGCGCGACCATCCCGGTGATGACGCTCGTGTCCGGGTGCGCGTTGAAGGCCATGAGCAGTGTCTCCGCCCAGCGCGGCTCCACCAGCACGTCGTCGTCGATGAAGGCGATCAGCGGTGTGCGGGCTTCCAGCAGTGCGCGATTGCGCGCCCAGCCGACGCCTCGGCGCGGCTCCTGGACGTAACGGGCCCGGGAGTGGTGTTGGGCCACCTCCTCCGTCCGGTCGTCGGAGGGGGCGTTGTCGACGACCAGCACCTCGGCAACCCCGATGGTCAGGCCGTCAACGGCGGCGAGGCACCGCTCGAGGTCGGCGGGGCGGTCGCGTGTACAGATCGCCACCGTCAGCAGCGAGCCGTCTACTCGCGCCCGCCACAGGTCCTCGGCCACACAGGGTGAGCGTGTCTCGGGTGGCACCGCCGACCCTTCCGGGCCGTGCTGCAGCATGTGCTCATGGACCGCCGCTGCGGCGCTCTCCTGAGCCAGGACCGGCAGCTCGGGCAGCAGCTGACCGGGATCTCCGGCGACCGTCATCTCTCCGACGGGCACCCCGTGCACCCAGATGAGTGCGTGCACGCCCTCGGGCGGGACGGGGAACGGGGTCAGCGCCGGAAGCGCGATGGCCACCGCCGCGTCCAGGTCCACGTCCGCCACCACCAGGGACGGGAAGAGCTGCGACGACCCGGGCAGACACATCCGTTGGCCGAGGCGCAGTGCCTTCTTGATGATCAACCGGGCTCCAGTGGTGGGGATCCGTGGCGGCGGACCGTGATTTGCGCTCATGATCCTCGTCGGGGACGCGGGAGGCGCGACGGAGGGGCCAACCGCGCCGCGGGCCCCGCACCGTCTCGCGTCGAGACGCGCACCACACGACCGTGCGTGACTTCTCGTGGGGGTCCACCGGCCCTAGGCTGCGGGTCGATGACGGCTCCGGTTCGGTGTCGGGGTCCGGTCTCGGCCTCTCAAGTCCGGCCAGTGTGGGGAGTTCACGTGCCAGTCGGGCGATCGGTGGGTGAGGATCGAGTGCAGCGCCTGAGCGTCGTGATCGCGAACTACAACTACGCGCAGTACGTGGGCGCAGCGGTGGACAGCGCCCTGGCGCTCCGCTGGGGCGATGTCGAGGTGGTGGTCGTCGACGACGGCTCCACCGACGGGTCGGCCGAGGTGCTCGAGCGCTACGCCGATCGGGTGCGGCTGATCTCCCTCGCCAACGGGGGCCAGCGTGTCGCTGCCAACCGGGGGTTCGCGGAGAGCACGGGAGACGTCGTCGTCTTCCTGGACGCCGACGACGTGCTCCCGCCCGAGCTGGCCGAGCGACTGGCCGAGGTCTGGACGCCCTCCGTGAGCAAGGTCCAGTTCCGCATGCAGCGCATCGACGAGGCGGGGGTGCCGTTCGGCGAGCCCTTCCCGCAGTGGCGGTCCGTGCCCTCACCGGCCGACATCCGCCGGTGGGTCGTGCGGACGTCGGCGCAGCCGACCCCGCCCGGCTCGGGCAACGCCTACGCCCGGTGGTTCCTGGACCGGATCTTCCCGCTCGACGCCAGCATCGGGGAGTCCGCCGACTCCGGGTGCATCGCCGCTGCTCCCTTCCACGGCGACGTGGTGACCGTGCCCGACACCGTCGTCGGGTACCGCAAACACGGCGCCAATGACAGCAACCTGTTGAGCGACGACACGCGGTTCGCCCGTGAGGTGGAGCGCGCCCGGGCGCGCTGGCGTTTCGCCCAGCAGTCGATCGGCGTCCGCCCGGAGGAGGTCGACGAGCGCCCGCTCTTCCGCAGTCGCGAGTTGCTCCAGTTCCGCGCTGCAGCGGTCCGATCGACCCCGGGGGAGCGGCCACTGCCGGGAGACGGGCGTTTGCGGCTGTTCCTCGACGTCCTGCGGTCCCCGCTCCACCCCGGTGACCAGTCGTGGCGCGCACGTCTCGTGCTCGCCGCCTGGTGCCTGGCTGTCCTGAGCGTCCCCCGGTCGTTGGTCCGGCCACTCGTCGTCCTCCGGTGGCGGCGGCGGTGACCCGGAGCTCGCTGCACCGGGTCTGCCGCCCGGCCGGCCGTTGCACGCGGACCGCATCCGGCGGCACATCTCCGAGGAGGTCGGCATCACCAGTCTGACGATCGCCACCGTCGCGGTCATCGTCTTCGGGGTGCTGAACCCGCGTGGGTACGGCCGTGCGCTCGCCCTGGGCGGGGCGACCCCGGTCGGCGCGGCCCTGGTGGTCGGCGCTGTGGCCGTGCCGACGTTCTACGCGGTCGCGATCGGCGCGCTGGTGGGAGTCGGCCTGGGGCTCCTGCGAGCAACCGACACCTCCGCGCGCGGACAGTTCCTCCCCGTGCCGGCCAGCCGACAGCTGGTCCTGCTGGTGGTCCTGTCGGTGCTCGTGACGCTCACCGCCCCGTTGCTGTTCGACGGGCTCGCCGTGCTCAACCCCTCCGGGGCGGCGGCGACGCTCAGGGCCGGCGTGCTGACCAAGTCGAACCTCGCCCAGATCGCCTACCTGGTGCTCAGCGTCGTCGTCGTCGCCTACCTCGCCCGGTCGAGGTGGACCGGGCCGGAGCTCATCGGCACGGCCGTCGGGCTGGCCACCCTCCTGTCGTTCTGGAGCTGGACGCACACGTCGGCCGGGGTGCCGTTCCCCGTCGGAGTGTTCGACAACTCCCCGGCCTTCGCCTTCATCCAGACCGCGCCGGGAGGGCTTCTCCGCGTGCGGGGGATCTTCTCCGAGCCGGCCGGGCTCGCCACGTCGTGCCTGGTCACCATCGCCTATGCCGTCTCCCGGCTGTGGTCCGTCCGGGGGTTGCGGCGGCTGGGCCTGCTGGTGGTCGGCTCCATGGCGCTCTTCCTCGGGTCGATCTCGACGTCGACCACGTTCGTCGTGGCGGGCGTCGCCCTGGCGGTCATCGCGATCCTCGTCGGCACTGCGACCTTCGTGCTGCGCCGTGGTTCGCTCAGCCGCGCGGCAGTGGCTGCCTTGTGCGCCGCCGCGATCGCGTCGCTGTGGTTGCTGCCGGTCGTGGCCAACGCGATCGGCCAGCAGGTGTCGGACAAGGTCTCCTCCTCGTCGTACACCGACCGTTCCTCGGCGGACAGCTTCAGCTACGACCTGGTCGTCAACACCTTCGGGTTCGGTACGGGCCTGGGCTCGAACCGGGCCTCCTCCTTCGTCGCCTCGCTGCTGAGCACGGTCGGCGTGGTGGGCGCACTCCTGTTGCTCGCGGCGGTGGTCACCCTCGTGCGCCGGGGCTGGGGCGTCCGTCAGGCTCGTCCCGCGGTATGGGCGTTGACCGCTCTGCTGATCTGCAAGGTGGTCTCCGGGCCTGACCTCTCGGACAACAGCGGGGTGCTGTGGATGTCACTGGGAGTGCTGGCTCACGCTGCGGTCAACGTGGACGTGCGGCGCGCTCGCCGCTTCGTCACGGCGAGCGGCTCGGTGCCGGGTGGACCTGACGGCGCCGTGACGCAGCGGGTGATCCCGAGTGGCTAGGTTCACCCGCATGCGAACCGCTGACGCCCGGGTGAAGATCGCCTACTTCGTCCCACCGTCCGGGCACTTCGCCGGCGTCGAGCGGGTGGTCCACGAGATCGCCACGGGGCTGGCCGAGGAGCACTCTGAGGCCCTCGACGTCCACGTGGTGTACGCCCGCCGGTACGACGAGGCCGTTCTGCAGGACACCGCCTACACGCAGCACGTCCTCGACGTCCAGCGCCTGCGGAACCTGGCCCTGGCGATCCGCTCGTGCGTCGCCCGGGAGCGCTTCGACGTCCTCGTCTGTCCCCAGGTGGAACCGTCGGTGCTCACCTGGGTGGCGACGCGTGGTCTGCGGCTGCCCGTCTTCCTGCCCCACCTGCACGGCAACCCGCGGGTCGAGCAGGCCAGGGGCACGCTCAGCACCCGGGCAGCCTTCGCGTTCTTCCGCCGCTTCATGGCCAGCCGGGTGTCCGGCGTCCTGGCCGTCTCCCGCTCGCTGGAGCGCTATGCGGCGCGGGCACTGACACCCGCAGTGCCGGTCGTGTATGTGCCGAACCCGGTGCGGGACTTCGAGGCGCCCGACCGGGGACCCTCGGTCGGGGATCCCTTCCAGTTCATCAGCGTGGCGCGGCTCTCCTACCAGAAGGGGCAGGACGTGCTGCTGCACGCGCTGGCCCTGGCCCGTCCCCGGCTGCCCCCCGTACGGCTGACGCTGGTCGGTTCGGGCCCGGAGGAGGCAGCCCTGCGCGCCCTGTCCACCCGCCTCGGCCTGGACGACGTCGTGGTCTTCGCCGGCTACACGACAGACCCTGACCGCCACCTGGTGGCTGCTGACTGCTTTGTGCTGGCCTCACGGTGGGAGGGGTTCGGCGTGGTCCTCGTGGAGGCCCTCCGCTTCGGCCTGCCGCTGCTGTCCACCGACTGCGAGTTCGGGCCCGCGGACGTCATCACGGACACCGCCATCGGTGAGCTGGTGGCCCCCGAGTCGCCCGAGGCGCTCGCCGAGGGGCTGGTGCGCGCTGCCGGGCGGCGGGACGAGCCCGGCGACGTGGCCCGGCGACGTGCAGCAGCCGACCTGTTCTCCCGCTCCGTGGTGGTCGCCGAGCACGCGTTGGTCATCCGCCGGTTCACGGCAGCGGCACGCCGGCCCTGAGCGCCGCGGACGTTCCCTGCGATCAGTCTACGGAGCTACCGGTCCGGCCCGGACGCATTCGGGCGAGGGCCTTTGCCACCAATTGCCGACCTTCCCGCCAGATGAGGATGACGTCGGCTCGCCGCGGCACCACGAAGCTGCGCGCCGGGACCTCGAGCACCCGCGAGGCTGCTCCCACCATCAGGCAGGTTTGGAGCGCGCCGCTCACGATGGCCGTCCAGCAGGCTCCGAGCACGCCGAACTGCGGGACGAGCAGGACGAAGACGACCACGTTGACGATGAAGGTGCACCCGAAGACGATGCTGCGGAGGCCCGGACGGCCGGACGACGCGAGTCCGGCGCCTGCTATCGGGCCGGGTATGTAGAGCACCGCGGCGATGAACAGCAGCATCGTCGGCACGACCGCGTCCTCGAAGCCCTCCCCGAAGAGCGGGACGATCCACCACGGCGCGGTCGCCCCGAGAGCGATGGAGACGAGTAGTCCCAGCAGCAGCGTGATGCGGGTCGCTTGGGCCAGCTGCGGGGGGTTGCTGGACCTGCTGTTCACGCCGTGCAGCGCCCCGGCCACGGCGAGGCCGAAGAGGATGGGGACGTCGGTGACGGCGGTGGCGACGCTGTAGAGGCCGAGGTCCCGCACGCTGGACAGCGGGGTCATCAGCACTTGGTCCGTCTTGGCCACCAGCATGCTGGCGACCGAACCGAACCAGGTCCGGCTGCCGTAGGTCACGAGCGGCGCGAAGACCTTGCCCCTCGGCTCGGCAGCGCTCCCGGGGTGCCGGCGGAGCAACGGGGCGTAGACGACTCCCGCGACGGTGGGGACCACGAAGATCACGACGACCGCGATCAGCGGGGTGAGGTCCCCGGTGACCCAGAGGCCGACGAGCGCGATGACCCGCAAGCTCGTCGAGATCAGGCTCTCTACGGCCACAGCGCCCCACATCTGGCGCCCCATCGCCGCGCCGCGGGCGGCACCGACGAACAGCACCGGGATGGTGAGCGCCATCGACAGGAGCATGAGTCGGCCGAGCGCGGCATCTCCGCCGGTCAGCAGGGGCAGGACGGCCCAGGTGGCCACAAGGCAGATCACGCCGAGCACCGCCGACAGGGCCATGGACCAGGCCAGGGCGTGCCGGGTGATCCGTGGATTCTTCGCGACGAGAAAGGTCAGGGCGTCGGGCAGGCCGAGTGTCGCCACCGAGCCGGCGAGGACCGCCGGCACGATGGCGGCGGTCATCTCCCCGCGCCCGACCGCGCCGAGGGCGCGGGCGAGGACCGGCTGGGTGAGCACGCCAGCCACGGGGACGAGGAAGCTCGACGCGCTCATCAGGACCACGGCCCGCCGGAGGCCGCCCCCTTCTGGCGGGGCGGCGGGCGCCTCGGTCACGTCGCTCACGACCGCAGCGTAGGCGGCACCGCGGGCACCGTGGACCTGTTTGCCCGGTCAGGTATCTCACCACGGCGCCCGGGAGCCGGCCGGTCGTCCTGTCCGACGCGCCGGTCCGATCCCGCCCGCCGCGCCCACCAGCCGTTCACAGGACTGATCGGTAGACCCGTTCGTAGTCAGCAGCCACCCGCGAGACAGTCATGTGTTCTGAACCCTCAAGAGCTGCTGCGCGCCAAGCCTCGAGGGCCTTCGCGTCGCCCATGAGCTCGCGGAAGACCTGGGCCATGGCCGAAGGGTCCGAGGGCGGGACCAACTGGCCAGCTCGACCATGGTCGAGCACCTCGGGAACGCCACCGACGGCGGTGGCGACGATCGCGCAACCCGCGGCCCGTGCTTCGGTCGTGGTGAGCGGACAGGGGTCGGCCAGAGATGCCGATGCAAAGATGTCGGCGGCCTCAAGCAGCGGCTTCGGCGTGAGGGTCGAGCCCGTGAAGTGAACAGACTCCTGGAGTTCGAGCTGGCGGACCTGCGACTGCAGGGGCTCAAGATCAGGACCCCAGCCAACGACGTTGAGATGCCACTCCGGGAACTCCGGAACCACCTCTGAGAAGGCCGTGATGATGTCGTTGACGGCCTTGCGCGGATGAAGCCCGGACAAGCTGAGCACACAGGGGCTCGCCAGCGGGCCGATGTCGTCCAGCGGTAGGGACTCGCGCGGCGATCGAGCAGCGCCGTTCAGGACGGCCACCGTCCTGTCCGGCCGAAAACCGCGGAGTAGGAGCGCCTGCCGCTCTGCCTCGCTCACCGCAACCACGACGTCGCCGAGTCGCATCAACGAGGAGTGCGCGTCGAACGAGTTGTGAACCGTCGTCACGAGGGCGGCGCCGGTCAGCTTCGCGACGGGGTAGGCCTGGACGGCCGAGGACATCATGTGGGCGTGGATGACCTGTGGACGCCGCCTCCGGGCCAGGCGCAGCAGGGCCCATCCACCCCGTGCCGCACCACCTGCGTCGGTTGCCTCAGGGATGTCGACGACGGTGACGCCATGCGCGCGCAGCAGGTCGTCGTAGGAACCTCGTGTGCTCGCGAAGATCACCTCGTGCCCGGCATCGGCTTGGGCGCACGCCAAGTCGACGGCCACGTGGACATGGCCGTTCCCCCGTACGGCGTGCTTGAGGACGTGCATGATCCTTAACGCGGTCATGGCGCCTCTCTGTGGTCGTTGATGGGTCGTGCACCTCGGCGCTGGAGCGCCTGCTCGGCCTCGATGGTGGAGGCGCGGGCCGTCGGTTGGTACTGGAAGGCGCCCTGACGTCCGAGTGACTCCAGACCGAAGGACCGCAGCGCCTGGACGGCGTCCCGGGCCCGCTGACCGCTGCCCTGGGTGTAGACGGGGTAGGCGTTCGTCAGCACGTGGCTGCCCTCGAGCCGCAGGTCACCGACGAACAGGCCGTTGGCGCCGCAGTGGTCGCGGAAGTCGCGCTCGGCGGTGTCCACCGAGTCGCCGACCTGGTGGCCGATCACCTCGGTGGTGAAGAACTCGCGGCCCACGGACGGGCCGTAGAAGTCCGAGTGCACCGTGAGCCGCTTCCACGCTCCCTCGCGGGAGAAGTTGTAGAGGATGGACGGTCCGAAGCCGCGGTGACCCTGGAAGCTGAAGAAGAGGCTGACGAGGGTGACGGTGGGCAGTGGGGCACCCGGTACGACGACGTCGCAGAGCTCGACGGCGCGATCGAGCGGGATGGTGGAGACGATCCGTCGGGCTCGCAGCGGGCCGTCGCCGGTGTCCACCACGAAGTGGTCGTCGACCTTGCGCACGCTGCGGAGCGTGACCCCGAGACGGAGGTCCACACCGCGCGCCGCGAGGCGGTCGACGGCTGGCTCGTAGAGGAAGCTGAAGCCCTCGCGTGGCCGGGCCAGCTGCCGGTTGCTGCCCTTGGCCTCCGGGTCACCGGTCCGCGACCGGACCACCCGGCGCACCAGCTCCCCGACCTTGGCCTGGTCGGCGAGCCACGCCATCCTGCTCCGGGCGAACTCGAGGTCGATCTGTTCTGGCGGCAGGCCGCAGAACCGTTCCATGTAGTAGCCGAGCCCGGAACGCTCGACGAACCGGGCACCCAGCAGGTGCTCGGAGAAGTCCTTCGCGTTGCGCTGACGCCGGATGAAGAGGCGTCCGGCGAGTGCCGAAGCCGCCATGCGGAGGAGCTCCCGCGGGCCGGCGGCGAGGACGTCGTCGTTGATCGAGAAGGGGTAGTGGGTCACGATGCCCTGGGGGTTCAACCGGGCCCAGCTCGGCTCGATGGGGACGTACCGCGGCAGGATCTCCGGGAAGTGCCGGAGCAACGGCGAGTCGTCCTGGAAGATCAGGCTGCCGATGTCGTAGGTGCACCCATCGTAGGAGCGGTCGATGTGGTTGCCGCCCACGTGGTCGTACTCGTCGAGCACGATGATGTCGCGGCTGCCCTGCTGGAGCAGGACCGAGGCCGAGACCAGACCGCTGATCCCTGCCCCGAGGACGACGGCGTCGACGATCCGCTGATGGCCCCCGGCCGTGGTCACGAGGACCTCCTCACGTCTGACGGTGCGTCCTTCTGCACGACCACGGTGGCCTCGCGGCCTGCGACCCTAACGCGGTCGTCCCGAGCTGTCCGGCGTGAGGCGGCCCGCCCGCCGGTCCCGTGACAGCGGCAGGTCGAGGATGCGCTCGGGGGTGAAGCGGCGGCGGAGGACGTCGCCCATCGCCCGTGCGTTGCCGCGGACCCGTTCGCGCCGCCACTCCGCCTCCGGGCCGCGGACGGCGCGCACCACGTTCTTGGTGGTCCGGGGGAGGGTCTCGTAGACCGTCAGCCACAGCGGGAAGCTGCCGACGTGGTGCAGGTAGGCAGGGTTCATGACCTGGGAGTAGCCCAGTCGCTCGTGCGCCATCCGGCCACCGGACTTCACGCCGCGGTGCACGATCACGCAGTCGTCCACCTTCGCCAACGCCCCGTGACGCATCAGCCGGCGGGCGAAGTCGTGGTCCTCGAGCCAGGAGTACAGCGGCAGGCGGGCGTCGAACCTCTCCCCGCCGACCGCGTCGGCGCGGAAGGCGAAGTTGCAGCCGTACAGCTCGCGGCTGGGCGTCCACCTCCCCGACGGTGGGGCGGCCGAGGACGCGGCGAGCGCCTGATCGGCCTCGTCACGGGGGATCTCGTCACCGGCGGCGCCGTCCAGCAGCACCTGTCCTGTCAGTGCGACCACCTCGGGGTGTGCGGCGAAGAACAGCACTGCCCGCTCGAGGAAGTCCTCGCGCACCACCGCGTCGTCGTCGAAGCAGAAGACGTGCGTCGCCTCCGGCACGGCGGCGAGTCCGGCGTTCCGCTGGGCGGCCAGTCCACGGTCGTGGACGACCACGGTGCCCTCCGGCAGCGGACCGGCGGGCAGGCTGCTCTCGTCGGGTACCGAGAGCACGAGGGTGAAGTCACGCCAGGTCTGACGTTGCAGGTCAGCCACGACCTCACCAAGAAGGTCGGGTCGGTTCGCCGACGCCAGGACGACAGCGACCCGGAGCGGCCTGGTCTGGCGTGGGCCCTCAGCGGGATCGTGACCAGCACGAGTTCCGCGGTTGGTCGAACCGGGCACCAGGGGCCTCCGTCGCGCAGGATGATCGGACAGCGCAGTGCCTTCTGGCCCTGGGCCTGCCGAGGATATCCACCTGTGGACCATCCCCGGGGCTCGCGACGCTGTTCAACGCGACACCTCACCCGGCGGGGTGTCCACCAGTTCGTCAGCCGCGCACAGGCACGCTCGGTGGCGGGTCGGTGGGCGACTGCTGCGGCTCATCCCGGCTTCCTGCGCTGCGAGGAGCGCTCGGCCGGCGGGAAGTCGGTCGGTGATCGAACTAGCCTCCGGGCCAGGCGAGTCCTACGTTCGTCACCGTCCTGCGCCTCGGGCAGTCGGAGGTGAGGATCGGCGGACGGTCAGTTCCCTCGGCCGTTTCCTCGTCGCGTTCACCCGACGCTCATCATGGAGGAAGCGTGCCCACAGTCTCCGTTGTCATGGCCACGTACAACGGCGAGCGGTTCCTGGCACAACAACTCGCGAGTCTGACAGCTCAGACCTTTCCGCCAGCCGAACTCATCGTGGCGGACGACGGATCGAGCGACCGGACGCTGGACATCGTCGACGACTTCCGGACGACGTCGACGTTTCCGGTGCGGGTCATCCAGAACTCGACTCGCCAGGGTTACGGCGGGAACTTCCTCAACGCTGCCCGCATGACCCAGGGCGACTACGTTGCCTTCTGCGACCAAGACGACGTCTGGCGGCCGGACAAGCTCGACGTCGCGGTGCAGTCCCTCACCCGGTCTGGCAGCTCGCTGTTCGTACACGCGGCTCGCTTGATCGATGAGAGCGGCGAGGTCTTCGGCTCCTTCGACCAAGGGATCACCAGGAGCTCGGTGCTCGCTCCGCTGACGCATGACCCATGGTCGGTGTACTACGGATTCTCCATGGTGTTCGATCGCACCCTCCTGACGGTGATCGATCCGGCCGAGCGGGGTCGTCACACCTTCGAGCACCACGGGCTGCTGTCACACGACCTGTGGATCTACTTCCTGGGGACCTCGATCGCTGAGACCGTGGTGGACGTTCGACCACTCGTCGATTACCGGAGACACCGCGCCAACGCGACCCCCTCGGTGTCTCTCAGGAGCCTCAAGGCATGGACGTCCTCGTTGGGTGTGGCTGCGAGTCCAGCTCTCCGCAGAGATGAGATCGCCGATCACAGGTCGGCCCTGCTCCATGGGTTGAGCCGATCTGCGGTCGAGCCAGCACTCCAAGCCCGAGCTCGAGACGCCGCCGAGTACTGGTCCCGGATCGCCGCGCACGAGAGGTCGCGACTCGCCCTCTACACGGAGGCCTCGCTTGCCCGGCGGGTTGTCGTGTACGGCAACCTCAGTCGCACTGGCGCCTACCGGCGGGCTGCACACGGTGGTCTAGGGCTGCGCCTGTGCCTCAAGGACCTCCTGGCCGGGGTGATCGGGCTGCGCCGCGGCCGAGCCGGGTGACGGGGCTGGCCACTGCTGATGGTGAGCTGGTGCTCGCACCGATGTGATGCCGGTGACGCCGGAGGGGGCCGGCTGCGAGGCGTCAGCCGCGCTGGACCGGGCCCGCGGCCGGGCGGTGGACGACCGCAGCAACGGTCTCGGCAGCGACGTCGTCCCAGGTCCGGCGGTGCCGCGTCGGGTCGGGACGGTCGGCTGCCGGGTGGTCCAGGTGGCGCAGGGCAGCGCCGGCCCACGCCGTGACGTCGTCGGCGGGCAGGTGCTCGGCGCGGTCCCCGCTGACCTCGACAAGTGCGGGGTCCAGCGAGGTGACCAGCGGGGCACCCAGGTCCAGCGCCTCCACGGCAGGCAGGCCGAAGCCCTCCACCAGGCTGGGCGCCAGAACCACCGCGCAGTTCTCGTAACACCAGCGCAGCGTGCCGTCGTCCACCCCGGTCAGCTGGACGACGTTCCCGCTGGCCAGCAGTGCCGCGTGGTCGGGGCCGTAGGCCTCCACACCCCAGGCGGGTGGGCCGACGAGCGCCAGGACGGCGTCCGGACGGTGCCGCACCACGCGGGCCAGAGCCGAGACGGCGACCGCCACGTTCTTGCGCGCGGAGGCGTCACCGACCACCAGCGCGAAGGGGCGTCCCGCCAGCGCGGGCACCGGGACCGGCTCGCTCCCCAGCAGCTGGGGGCTGGTCGTCAGCGGCGCGACGACGGTCCGCTCCGCCAGCGCGGAGTCCCAGCGGACCAGCCGGTCGCGGGTGGCCGCGCTGACGCACAGCAGCGTGTCCGCCTGGCGCAGCGAGCCGGCGTACGGCCGGCCCAGCAGCGTCCGCTTGGGCAGCGGGAAGTCCTCCGGCCGGTCGAACAGCAGGAGGTCGTGCACGGTCAGGACCGTGCGGGCGGCGACGCCGCGGGGCAGCAGGTGCTTGGTCCCGTGCACCACGTCGAAGCGGGACCCCAACCGCCGTCCCAGCGCGAACCGCTCCAAGGCCGGGACCAGGGCGTCCGGCACGGCCGGCAGCGGGACGATCCGGTGGCTGCCGCCGGCCAGCTCGGCCAGCGGTCCTGCAGCGGCCGGGGAGGTGAGCAGGTGCAGCTCGACGTCCTCGCGGCGTCCCAGGGCCCGGGCCAACTCGACGGTGTAGCGGACGATCCCGCCACCCCGACCGTCCGGCGGCACGTGGCCGGCCATGAGCAGCCAGCGGAGGGGCGGCGTCACGTCACGAGTCCGCGAGCGGGGTTGGCGGGACCGGGCCGGTCCCAGCCCAGCGATCGGTCGCGTCCTGTCTCGTCGTCTCGAACCACTGCGACAGACTCACACGGAGCACGACGGAGCCGCACCGCGGCCCGTCACGACTGCTGGGGGACGGGCGGGCGAGGCGCGCGTCCGGTGAGGCCGAGGACGCGGCCGACCATCGCGCGTCTGTCGCGTCGGAACCGCAGGTCGACGAGTCGCTCGGCCAACCGCGCCGGGGCGACGAGCGTGAGCACGCTCCAGATCAGCACCTGCGCCCGCTTCACGGCGGGCTCGGGTCCGGCGTGCACCGGGGACCGCAGGGCGTCCCACAGCAACCGGGCGAACCCCTCTCCCGCGAGCGGACGGTCCTGACGTCGCACCCGGTACGACGCGACCCGCAGTTCGAGGAGGGGTCGACTGCGGCGCAGTGGTCGATGTCCCGGATCCGGGCGGAGACCGCGCACCCGACTGGCGTACTCGTACCGCTGACGGGCCCGTTCGATCGCCCGGGGGAACCTCCCGAGGTCCGCGACCAGGTCGCTCGTGTTGGCACCGTGCACCCGGTACCCGACCAGTGGCTTGGCCACGGTGACCACGTCCCCGAGGAAGGGAGCAACTGCCAGGCACGCTGAGTCCGTGGCCGCTCCACAGCTGTCGTCGAGCGGGAAGATCCGGTCGAGCAAGGCCCGGGAGTACGCGTTGCCGGAACCCGGGGGAGTGGGATATGCCGAGGTCTGGTCGGCCCAGGCGCGCACCTGCTCAGGCGTCGGCTCCTCGGTGAAGGGCGGGAACACCGAGCCCAACGACCTCCCCTCTTCGTCGATCCGCAGCATCTGGAACTGCACCTTGCTGATGCCGGGCCGCCAGACGCGGGCCAGCTCCCGGGCCAGTGAGGGGAAGAGGACGTCGTCGGAGTCCAGGTGGATGATGACGTCCCCCGTCGACACGGCATAGCCGCGGTTGCGGGCCACCCGCTGGGTCGAGTTCTCCTGGTGGATGATGGTGACCCGGTCCTCGAACCGGGCGATCACCTCACGCGAGTCATCGGTGGAGCCGTCGTCGACGACGATGATCTCCATGTCGTCCCAGTCCAGCGCCAGCGCGCTCTCGATGGCCTTGCCGACGAACCTTCCGTAGTTGTAGTTGGCGATGATGACGCTGATCCGCCCCGGGGTGTCCATCCAGCCGCCACCTCTCCCGATCGTCCGGCGGCCGTGCTGCGATCGGTTCCGCGTCAGGTGCTCGCGCGCTGGCGGCTACGCGAGTCGTCCCGGGTCGTCGGGCCAAGATCTTCACCCGTGGCGCCCGTCGCAGACCCTGTCAGATGTGCACCGGCGGCGGCAAGCACGGGCATCTGGGTGCTCCAGATCACCGGACGATGGACCGGGTGCACGCTGAGGTCGCTGCCCTACGCTCCCGACGATGACGACGGACAGCTGGGTGGTCACAGGCGGCGCCGGTTACATCGGAGCGCACGTCGTCCAGGCTCTGCGTGAGGCCGGTCGGCGCGTGGTGGTCGTCGACGACCTCTCCACCGGAGCCGCGTCCCGGCTGCCGGGTGATGTGGACCTCGAACAGCTCAGCGTCCTGGAGACCGAGCGGCTCACCCGACTGCTCGGGGACGTCGGCGCCGTCGGTGTGGTGCACCTGGCGGGCAAGAAGTCGCCGACCGAGTCGATGTCGGATCCGCTCCTGTACGCGCGGGAGAACGTGGGCGGCGTCGTCAGCCTGGCGCAGGCGGTCCGCGACAGTGGTGCCCGGCAGGTCGTCTTCTCCTCCAGTTGCTCGGTGTACGGATCACCGGACCTCCCCGCCGTGGACGAGGACGCCCCGACGCTGCCGCAGAGCCCGTACGGGGAGTCCAAGCTGTACGGGGAGCGGGTGCTTGCTGCGGCTGCCCGCGCGCACGGCATCGGGGTCACCAGCCTCCGGTACTTCAACGTCGTGGGCGCCGCCGGTCCCGCGCTCCGGGACACGGGTGCCTACAACCTGGTGCCCATGGTCTTCCGGGCGCTGAGGGAGGGGACCACGCCCCTGGTCTTCGGGGACGACTACCCCACCCCCGACGGCACGTGCGTCCGCGACTACGTCGACGTCCGCGACCTCGCCGATGCGCACTCCCTGGCCGCGGCCGCATTGCAGGCGGGCCACCCCGGCGGCACCTACAACGTGGGCCGGGGCGCCGGCTACAGCGTGCTGGAGGTGCTCGACACCGTCCGGGCGGTGACCGGGCGGCCGTTGCTGCACGAGGTGGTGGCCCGCCGGCCCGGGGACCCGGGGAGCATCGTCGGCAGCGTGACACGGATCGGCCGAGAACTCGGCTGGACCGCCACTCGCGACCTCTCCGAGATGATCACCAGTGCGTGGGACGCCGATCCCGGCTGATCCTGTCCGCTCGGCCGTGCAGACCTCCGTGTCCGGTTGCCCACCTGGCCGGACGCCCGCTGCCGGGCGGTGGGCCGGCACAGGTGTCCCGGGGCCGTCTCACCCGTGCGGGGTGGGCCGGAGCCGGTCCCGCCAGGCGGGTCCTGCCGCAGGTCCGAGCCGTGGGGCCGCGGGCTGGTGCCGGGCCGATCGGCTCCTCTACCGTGCGCGTGTGCGGTGGGCGCTCGCCTGTCTGCTCGACGGGAGAGAAGCGACGTCCATGAAGATCTCGGTCATCGGCTGCGGCTACCTGGGTGCGGTCCACGCCGCCTCGATGGCCGAGCTCGGGCACGACGTGGTGGGCATCGACGTCGACCGCGCCAAGATCGAGTCGCTGCAGCAGGCCAGGGCGCCGTTCTACGAGCCCGGGTTCGAGGTGCTGCTCGGCAGGTCCCTGGCCTCGGGCAGGCTGCGGTTCAGCACCAACATGGCCGACGCGCGGGGTGCCGTCGTCCACTTCCTCTGTGTCGGGACACCGCAGAAGCGCGGTGAGTACGCCGCCGACCTGCGCTACGTCGAGGCGGCCGTCGAGTCGTTGCTCGAGGCGCTGGAGCCCGGGGACCTGGTCGCCGGCAAGTCGACGGTGCCGGTCGGCACCGCCGCCCGGCTGGCCGAGCTGATCGAGGGCAAGGTGCCCGGCGCGATGCTCGCCTGGAACCCGGAGTTCCTGCGCGAGGGCTTCGCCGTCCAGGACACCCTGCACCCCGACCGGCTGGTCTACGGGCTGTCGCCCGACCCGAGCGGGCAGACCGCCCGGGCGGTGCTCGACGAGGTCTACGCCCCGATCGTCGCCGCCGGCACGCCGCAGGTGGTGACCGACTACGCGACGGCGGAGATGGTGAAGGTGGCGGCCAACTCGTTCCTGGCCACCAAGATCTCCTTCATCAACGCGATGGCCGAGCTGTGCGAGGCCACCGGCGCCGACGTCAAGCAGCTCGCCGACGCCATCGGCCACGACGACCGCATCGGCCGCAAGTTCCTCAACGCCGGCCTCGGCTTCGGCGGCGGCTGCCTGCCCAAGGACATCCGCGCCTTCATGGCCCGCGCCGGCGAACTCGGTGCCGACCAGGCGCTCACGTTCCTGCGCGAGGTCGACAACATCAACATGCGCCGCCGCATCCGGATGGTCGACCTGGCCCGCGAGGTCCTCGACGGCTCCCTCCTCGGCAAGCGGGTGGCGGTGCTGGGCGCGGCCTTCAAGCCCGACAGCGACGACATCCGCGACTCCCCGGCCCTCAACGTCGCCGCCCAGCTCCAGCTGCAGGGCGCGGTCGTGCGGGTGACCGACCCGGCAGCAGGGGACAACATCCGGCGGTCGTGGGCACAGCTCGACGTCGTCGACACTGCGGAGGAGGCGGCCGAGCGGGCCGACGCCGTCCTGCTGCTGACCGAGTGGCAGCAGTTCCGCGACCTCGACCCGGTCGCCTTCGGCCGCGTGGTCGCGCAGAAGCGCGTCCTCGACGGACGCAACGCCTTGGACATGGACCGCTGGGTCGCCGCCGGGTGGACCTACCGGGCCCTGGGCCGCCGCGCCGGCTGAGCCGGCCGCCGCCGGGACAAGGCCTGGACGGGCGATACGGTCTCCCGATGTTCCGTTGGACGGGTGCCCTCCTGACGACGGCGGTCCTGTCCGGGTTCGCCGTCCTCCTGCTGACCGGGGACTACCTCCGGGAGGGGCCGGTACTGCTCACGCTCTCCGCCACCCACGGCATCCACCGCGGTGACCTCGGCATCGTCGCGGCCTGGGTGCTCGGCGAGGTCGGCGTGCTGGTGGCTGCGTTCGCGGGCCGTCGCGACCGTCGCCGCGCACCGGCCTGACGGCATCCGTGGACGGCGACGAGGTGTACGGCTCCGCTGCGAGCTGACGGGCCTCGCAGGGCACGTGTGGTCGTCGCGTGGGTGCAGCCGCTGAGCTCGACGACCGGCCGCACCCGCCCCGGGGGGACGGACGACGCGGCGCCCGACCTGATGCTCGGGTCAGCCGTTCCGCAGGGCGGGCCGTGACGGGGCCGCCGACCCGTTGCCGTTCGCAGCGGCGGTGGGGGTCGGCGCCGGCTCGACCGGTGCCGGGACGGTCGGCGTGGGCTGTGCCGGGGCCGGCGTCGTCGGCGTCGGCACGGTCGGGCTCGGCGTCGGCGTCGGCTTGGGGGTGGGCGTCGGTGTCGGGCTGGGGGTCGGCTCGGCCGGGCTCGGCGTCGGGGACGGGGTGGGCACGGTCGGGCTGGGCGTCGGCGTGGGGGTCGGGGTCGGCGTGGGCACGGCCGGGCTCGACGGGAGCGGGGTGACTGGGCTGCCCGTGGACGGCGCCGTGCCGGGGACCTGGCCGGTGGCCGGGGCCGGGGACCCGGTCGTCGGCGACGGCAGGGTGGAGCCGCTCGTCGACCGGCCGGGCATGGGAGCGGCGCCGGTGCCGGGGGTGCTTGACGGCGTGGCGCGCGAGGGGGTGCGGACCGCCGGAGTGGTTTCCTCCGGCTCGTCCCCGTCCTCGTCGGGAGCAGGAGGAGCGAGCGCCTCGGCCGGCGGCGCGGTGACGGGGGTCGACAGCCCGGCCATGACCCGGCCGCGGTCCAGGGCGGCGAGCAGCTGGTCCCTCTGGTCGGGATTGGCCGCGAGCTCGGCGGCGAGGGCCGAGCTCTTGCCCAGCGAACTGGTGGAGCTGGCGAGCAGCGGGCCCAGCGCGATCACCGGCACGCAGGCCAGCAGGAGGAGACGCCGGGCGCGGGGGCCGGCGAGCCGGGGCAGGCGGGACGGGGGCGGCGGCGGTGGCGTGCGCACCCGGCGGCTCGGGCCGGTGACCACGACCAGCGCGGAGGAACGGCCCAGGGACGGCGTGGCGCGCAGGCGGCGTCGCTGGGCCAGTTCGTCGCGGGTGGGCACGAGGGGCCGGCGGGCCGCCGGTCGGTGCTGGGTGAGGGAACGACTGCCGTGCCCGCCGCGGCCCGGCTGCGCCGCGGTCGGGGGAGTGGAGACACCCGGGCGCCGGGCCCGCTGGTGCCGCTGCAGGGAGGCGGTGGGGCGGCTCGTCCGCACCCGGCCGCGCACCGGCCGGGCAGGGGGTCCGCCGGCGCCCGGGCGGGAGAGCCGGCGCCGGACGTCGCCGCCGACGGCCACGACCTCGGGACGGGACCGGAGGAGCACGGCGGGGTCGGTCAGCTCGGTGTCGTCCGGCGCGAACGTGGCGAGCTCGTCCGACGCCGCCGCGCGGCGCTCACGGCGGGAGATCTCGGCACTGGCCGTCCCCATGACCAGGGCAGCAGTGAGGGAGGCCAGGCACCAGCCGGCCACCACCCACGCCCACCACGCCACGGAACGCCTCGTCTCGACCACCGCTGCGGACAACGACACGTCCGATCGACCGCAGGTTGCCCGTGCTGGTGCGACCCCGTCAACTCCGGACGTGACATCAGTCTCCGCCCTGGTGACCCACCCGTGCACGGAGACGCCCCCGCCGTGATCAGACCGCTGCTCCGGACGGCCCGACCGCGGGGCCGGCGACCGCTCCCGGATCAGTCGGCCGGCAGGTGTCAAGCTCTCCGGCCGGCGTACCGATGACTGCCGTATGCCGTGGTGGGGATGGGTGTTGATCGGGTGGGCCGGGCTCTCGCTGGTGCTGGCGCCGCTCGTGGGCCTGGCGATCCGGGAGGCCGACCGCCGGGAGGTGCCGGCCGCGCTGCTGCCGGTCCCCGCCGCGCGGCCCGTCCGCCGCCGCATCCCCCTGCCGCCGGTCGCCGCGGTGCTGCTGCTGGTGGCCACCGGACTGGAGACCGTTGGCTTCGTCCTCCGGGCGACCGGCCACGAGCGGGGCGCCGCCCGGGTCTGGGCGATGGACCTCCCGCTCTCGGTCCCGCGCATGTTCGTCGCCGCGCTCTTCGCCGCGGCCGCGGTGGTCGCCGTCGTCGGCGCCGCCCGCGGCACCGGCCGCCGTCCCTGGTGGCTGGCCGTCGCGGCCGTCACCGCGACCATCGCCCAGGTCAAGGCCGGCGGCACGGTGCACGTCCGTGCCCTGGAGCTCACCGGGGTGGGCTCCCGCCCGGTCCTGGCCGCGGTGGGCAGTGCCGCCGTGGTCGCCGTCGTCGTCGCCGGGCTGTGGTGGCTCAGCCGGACCGAACGCCGTGACCGGCGCCGCGTCCTCACCGCCCTCTCGCTCTACTCCCTGGCCGCGGTCGGGCTCTCCGCGGTGTCCTCGCTCGTCGGCCGCGCGGGCGACCCGTTCTGGGCCGCGGCAGCCACCTTCGTGGAGGAGACCGGCGAGGCCTTCGGCGGCGTCGCCGTCCTGGTCGCCGTCCTCGTCGGGGTGGCACCGCGACTGGTGCTGCCGGCCGACTGGGTGCTGCGCCGCACCGCGGACGCGGAGACCGTCGACGCGCCCGGCGCCCTGCCGGCCTGGCCGACCGCCCGCGACCACCGGCTGCCCTGACCCGGGTGACGGGCGCTCACCCGATCGGGTGAGCGTGGCTCGCCGAAGGTCGGGGCCTGTCCACGCAGAGTCACCCCACCCCGGTGAACATGGCGTGTCGAGCACAGCGGGTGAAGGTGCGAGTGGTGTGCCGGTGCAACCACATGATCGAATGCGCACAACGTTCTCCTCCCCGCCTGCTCGGCAGGTGGGGGGCAGTGTGCAGCGACCCTTGTGAGGCCAGCATGACCATCGACCACGCGGCTACGTCCGTGATCAACGAGCAGTTCGCCCGGCAGGGCTGGGTCCACGTCCCCTCGCTGGGCGTCGACGCCGCAGAGCTCGCCCGGGCCCGGACGGTCCTCGACCGGCTCTTCGACCGCTTCGTCGACGTGCCGAAGCAGTTCGCGCACGACCTGGCCGGCGGCGCCGACCCGGCCAAGCCGATCCTCCCGGAGATCAACGCCGTCTCCACGCTCGCCCCCGAGCTGCGCAAGACGGCCGTCTTCCACGCCGCCCAGCAGCTGGCCAAGCAGCTGCTCGGCCCGAACGCCTACGTGCTCTACGACCACGCGATCTACAAGCCCCCGGGCCTCGCGGGCACCACGTCGTGGCACCAGGACTCCGGCTACGACCCGGACCGGACCAACCGGCTGGCGATCTGGATCCCCTTCCAGGACACCAGCGTCGAGGACGGCGCCATGCGCTACGTCACCCGCAGCCACCTGGGTGGCCGCCAGACGCACCTCGAGCGCACCACGGCCGACGGCAAGACGGTCAAGTACCTCGAGGTCGACGAGGCCACCGTGGCCGAGGCGCCGTGCCAGCTCGGCGGGGCCACCGCGCACGACTTCCACACCGTGCACGGGGCCGGCCCCAACCTGGGCGTCAACACCCGCAAGGCCTGGATCCTCGACTTCACGACGGGGTCGGTGGCCGAGCGGGCCATCGAGGCCGCCAAGGAGAAGGTGCGGGTCCGCCGCTACCGGGTCCTCTGACCCCCGCAGCACTGCTCTGCCACCCGGTC
>NZ_JAAGWH010000032.1 GCF_010682105.1 Modestobacter muralis
CGGATCGTGTGGTCGCTGCTCTTCGTCGGCCTGCTGCTGACCGTGCGGCGAGGCTGGTCGCAGGTGCGCGCCGCCGTCGCCGACCGGCGCACCGGTCTGGTGCTCGCCGCCGCGTCGGTGCTGATCGTCGTCAACTGGACCGTCTACGTCTTCGCGGTGAACGCCGGGCACGTGGTGGAGAGCTCGCTGGGCTACTTCATCCAGCCGCTGTTCAGCGTGCTGCTCGGGGTCGTGGTGTTCGGCGAGCGGTTGCGGCGCCTGCAGTGGGTGGCGGTCGGCCTGGCCGCGGTGGCCGTGGTGGTGCTGACCGTCGACTACGGCCACCCGCCGTGGATCGCGCTGGCGCTGGCCGGCTCCTTCGGGCTCTACGGCCTGATGAAGAAGCTGGTCCGGGTGGAGGCCGTGCCGGGGCTGTTCGTGGAGACGGCGGTGGCGTTCCTGCCGGCCCTCGTGGTGATCGCCGTGCTGCAGGCCCAGGGCTCCGCCGCCTTCGCCCACGAGGGCACCGGCAACGCGCTGCTGATGGCCTTCGCCGGGGTCGCCACGGCGGTCCCGCTGCTGCTGTTCGCCGCCGCGGCCCGCCGCATCCCGCTGTCGACGGTCGGGCTGCTGCAGTACGTCAACCCGCTCATCCAGCTGGCCGTCGGGGTGTTCGTCTTCGACGAGCCGATGCCCCCGGCCCGGCTGGCCGGTTTCGCCATCGTCTGGCTGGCCCTGGCGGTGTTCACCGCCGACACGCTGCGTCAGGCCCGCAGCACCCGGCGTACGGCAGCGCAGGCGGTCCCGGCCACGGTCTGACGCGCGTGCTCCGGTGAGCCCGGACCGGCGGCACGGCGACTACCGTCGACGGTGCCGGCTTCCCCACGGCGCCGCCTCGTCGCGCACGCCCCGGCACCCCCACCGACCGGAGGCACCCCCATGAGCAGCGAACCCGCGCCGGGCGTCCCGTCGCCGGCCGCGCCCGACCCCGCGACGGCACCGGCGGCTGGTGCCGCTGTGACGGATGGGGCAGCAGGGGACGACACGCCGGGTGGTCTGTCGGCTCGTGACCGGGCCGTACTGGCCTTCGAGCGGCAGTGGTGGCGCTTCGCCGGGGCCAAGGACACGGCCATCCGGGAGAGCTTCGGGATGTCCGCAACCCGCTACTACCAGGTGCTCAACGCCCTGATCGACCGTCCGGAGGCCGTCGTCGCCGACCCGCTGCTGGTCCGCCGGCTGCGCCGGATGCGGGCCGCCCGACAGCGTCAGCGCTCCGATCGGGTCCTGGGCAGCGACCGCGGACGGGACTAGCCTCTCTCACCGTGGGGAGGCATCTCGATCCGGTCGGTGACGGCAGTGTGTCGGGCGAGCCTGGAGGGCCGGACCGTCGGCGCCCCGACGACCGCCCGCAGACCGCCCCGGACGCCCTGCTGAACCCGCACCTGCGGGGTGCCGACGTCCGTGGTGCCGCGATGTCCCGCACCCCTGACGAGGACCTGCCGGGCGGCTCCCGTGCCGAGCGCCGCCGCGACGGCCTGCTCCCGCAGAGCGAGGACCCGCTGCTGCGCCGTCCGGCCGACCGGTTCATGGGCCCGCCTCCCGGGGGCGGCCGCCGTCGCTCCGACGCCGAGCCGTTGTCCGCCGGCCGCGACGCCCCGTCCGCAGGCCGCGGACCGTCGTACACCGACCGCGACGGCATGCCCGCCGGCCGTGACGCGATGCCTGCCGGCCGTGACGTGATGTCCGCCGGTCGCGACGCGATGCCGGCTGGTCGTGAGGCGATGTCCTTCGGACGCGATGCCATGCCCGCCGGTCGCGGCGCGACGCCCGCCGGCCGTGACCCGCTGTCCGGGCGCGAGGCCGGGCGCATGCCGGAGCCCCGCCAGTCCCTGCCGGTCTCCGGGCCGATGACCTCCGCGGCCTCCACCGTGCCCCCGCGCGCCTCCGCCCGCCCCGCCCCGCCCCGGGTGGTCCCGGCTCCGGGACCGGCCGCCCGCCGGCCCGAGGGCGACCGCTCCGGGTCGACCGCGGTGCCCCCGCGCCCCTCCGGCATGAGCGGCTGGCCCGCCGCGGCCCCTGCACCGGCGCCCGCGACCCCCGACGTCACCCAGCGCGTCTCCGGCGGCGCCCCCGCCGAGTCGGCCTGGGGTGCCCTGGCTGCCGAGGCAGCAGTGGCTCCGCAGATGGCCTCGCAGTCGGCCCCGCCGCGCGCTCCGCGGACCCCGCCGCGCGCTGCGGGCGCCCGCCCGGCCTCGGCCGACCCCGCCCTGCCGTCCCGTCCGCTGCCCGGCCGCCCTGCCGCCGACCGCCCGGCGTTCGACCGCCCTGCCGCCGGCCGCCCCGCCACCGCCGGCCCCGCCGTCGACCGCCTCCCGACCGGCCGGCCGATGATGGACCGTCCGGACGACGGGCCCGCCACCGACGAGACCGCACTCGTCGCGACGGTCGACGAGACCATGGTCGCCTCCCGCCGCGCGGTCGACGTACCCGTCGGTGGCCGCGCGGCCGCCCGGCTGGAGCGGCAGGCCGCCGAGGCCGCCGCACGCAAGACCGCCGGCCGGCGTACCGCCCCGCCCGCCGCCCCAGCCGGCAGCCGCGGCCCCGGTCGCGAGGACGACGCCCCGCGCGCCCCGCGCCGGGCCGTGCAGGGCGTGCTCGGGGTTGTTGTCATCGCCCTGGTCGTGCTCGGCGTCTGGTCGTTCACCTCGCCGCAGGCGTCGGAGGTCGCCGCGCAGGGGCCGGTGCCCTCCGCGCCCGCGTCGTCCGCCGCGCTGCCGCCGCCGGCCCTGCCGTCGTTGGCTCCGGTGACCTCCGAGATCCCGCCGCCGCCCGCGCCGGTCAAGGCCCCGATCACGGTCCTCAACAGCACGAACGTCACCGGCCTGGCCGGCCGGATCGGCGACGCGTTCACCGCCGGCGGCTGGGAGGTGCTCGGCACCGATGCCTACCCCGGCGACGACATCGCCGCCACGACCGTCTTCTACACCGCGGGCAACGCCGAGCAGGAGCAGGCCGCGCTGCAGCTGGTGGAGCAGTTCGGGGCCGACGTCACCGGGCCGGTCGAGCGGTTCTTCGACGTCCCCGGGGTGGCCGACCCGGGCATCGTCGTCGTCGCCACCGGGAACTGGCGGCCCTGAGCCGTCCGCCCGCCGGCCGGAACGCCGGCGGGGTGTCGTGCGTTGCCGGGAGCGTGCGCACCGCTCCCGGGCCGGCGCGGATCGGCTCGCGCCCCGGCGCCCGGCCGGTGCCGTCCGCCCTGCTCGCCCTCCTGTTCCTGCTCCCCGTCCTGACCGCCGTCCTCGTCGGCACCGCGCCCGCCGCGCGCGCCGCGGAGGAGGTGAGCACCGAGGACGCCCGGGTCCCCTCCGGCTCGGGGGCCGACGCCGTCGAGCTGGACACCACGCTCTACCGGCCCGCCTCCGCCACCGCCGGGTCACCGGCCCCGGCGGTGCTGCTGGCCCACGGGTTCGGCGGCAGCAAGACCTCCGTCGACGCCGACGCCCGTGACCTCGCCGGCCGCGGCTACGTCGTCCTGGCGTGGTCGGCCCGTGGGTTCGGTGCGAGCACCGGGCAGATCGGACTCGACGACCCGCGCTACGAGGTCGCCGACGTCAGCACGCTGCTCGACCTGCTCGCCGCGCGCGACGACGTCGTCCGCGACGCCCCGGGCGACCCGCGGGTCGGGGTGGCCGGTGGCTCCTACGGCGGGGCGCTGTCGCTGCTGGCCGCCGCCTACGACGACCGCGTCGACGCGATCGCCCCGCAGATCACCTGGAACTCCCTCACCACCGCGTTCTTCCCCGACCAGGCCGCCGAGGTCGCCGGTGCCGGCACCCCCGCGGCCACCCCGGGCACCGACGACGTCGGGGTGTTCAAGCGGCTGTGGGCCGGGCTGTTCTTCGGGGTCGGTTCGGTGCCCACCGGCGACGGCCTGCTCGGCGCGCTCGGCGGCGGCGGGAGCGCAGCCGCCGCCCCCGACCTGTCCGGCATCGACCCGCAGCTGCTCACCTGCGGCCGGTTCCGGTCCGACGTGTGCGCCGCGTACCAGTCGGCCGCGGCCACCGGCACCCTCACCCCCGAGATCGCCGCCGTCCTGGACCGCAGCAGCCCGGCCGGGGTGCTCGACCGGATCACCGCCCCGACCCTGCTGGTCCAGGGCACGCAGGACTCGCTGTTCGGGCTCGGCCAGGCCGACGCCAACGCCCGCGGGATCGCCGCGAACGGCACCGACGTGCGGGTGGTCTGGTACGCCGGCGGCCACGACAGCCCGGCCTCGGCCGGGGTCACCGCCGACCTGCGCGACGAGGTCGCCGGCTGGTTCGACCGGTACCTGCGCGACTCCGGCACCGGCACCGGCGGCGGGTTCAGCTACCCCGCGCCCACCGGCCTGGGCTCGGGCCTCGGCCAGGTCCAGGGCGGCTCGCAGACCGTCTCCGCCCCGACCTACCCCGGCCTGGACGGCGGCGACCCGGTGCAGCGCCGGGACGTCGCGGTCACCGGTGGCACCCAGCCGGTCGTGAACCCGGCCGGCGGCAGCCCCGCGGCGCTCACGATCGTGCCGGGCCTGGGCTCGGTCAGCTCCGCCCTGGGTGGCACGACGCTGGAGATCCCCGGCCAGTTCGCCGCCTTCGACAGCGCGCCGCTGACCACCGCCGTCGACGTGGTCGGCGCGTCCACCGTGCGCCTGGCGGTCTCCGCGCCCGGCGGCACCGCGACGATGTTCGCCAAGCTCTACGACGTCGGCCCCGACGGCTCGACGACGCTGCCCGGCGGGCTGGTCGCGCCGCTGGCGCTCACCGGCCTGTCGGCGGACCCGGCGGCGCCCACCGAGGTGGCGGTCACCCTGCCGGCGATCGTCCACCGGTTCGAGGTCGGCCACTCGATGCGCGTCCTGGTCTCCAGCACCGACCAGGCGTTCTCGCTGCCCGTGCAGCCGGCGGTCGCCTCCGTCGCGCTGGCCGACAGGACGACGCTGTCGGTGCCGGAGGTGCCCGGCCAGGTCCAGGCCACCGCCGGCGCCACCCGCTGGTGGGTGCTGCTCGGCGTCCTGGTCCTCCTGGGCCTGCTGGGCTGGCTGGCCGCCGTCCTGATCGGACGCCGCCGGGCCCGGCGGGTGTCGGTGGTCGAGCCGGACGGCGAGGACGTGCCGCTTCGCTTCGAGAACGTCACCAAGGCCTACAAGGACGGGTTCGTCGCCGTGCGCGACCTGTCCTTCGAGGTCCGCCGCGGCCAGGTGCTCGGGCTGCTCGGGCCCAACGGCGCGGGGAAGACCACCTCACTGCGGATGCTGATGGGCCTCATCCGGCCCACCGAGGGGCGGATCTCGATCTTCGGCCACGCCGCCGGCCCGGGCGCCCCCGTGCTGTCCCGGCTGGGCTCCTTCGTCGAGGGCACCGGGCTGCAGCCGCACCTGTCCGGCCGGGACAACCTGACCCTCTACTGGGCCGCCACCGGCCGCCCGCTGGCCGACGCCCACATGGAGGAGGCCATCGAGATCGCCGGGCTGGGCACCGCGCTGGACAAGCGGGTGCGCAGCTACAGCCAGGGCATGCGGCAGCGGGTGGCCATCGCCCAGGCGATGCTCGGCCTGCCCGACCTGCTGGTGCTCGACGAGCCGACCAACGGGTTGGACCCGCCGCAGATCCACGCCATGCGCGAGGTGCTGCAGGACTACGCCCGCACCGGGCGCACGGTCATCGTCTCCAGTCACCTGCTGAGCGAGATCGAGCAGACCTGCAGCCACGTGGTCGTCATGGCCAAGGGGCAGAAGATCGTCCAGGGCACCGTCGAGGAGATCATCGGCGCCGGCGGCTCGGTGCTCGTCGGGCTGGCCGACCCGGCCGACACCGACCGGGCGGTCGCGCTGCTGGGCGGGCTGCCCGGCGCCGGGACCGTCGAGCGGACGTCGGAGGGCCTGGTCGTCGACCTCGGCCCGACCGGCCGCGCCGCCGCCCTGACCGCGCTGGTCGAGGCGGGCATCGCCGTCGACCAGCTCACCCCGCGCCGCCGGCTCGAGGACGCGTTCCTGTCACTGGTGGGGGAGTCATGAACAACGGTTCGTCTCGGGCAGAGCTGACCACGACGGCCCCCGAGAGGGCAGGAGTGGCCACGTCCGCCCTCCCGGTGGCGCCGCAGGCGTCGGGGGCGGCGGCGGGCTTCCGGCCCGAGCGCACCCTGCGGCTGGGCGTCGAGTTGCGGCGTCAGTTCAAGCGCCGCCGCACCCTCGGGGTGTTCGCGCTGATGGCGGCGCTGCCGCTGATCCTGATCGGCGCGCTGGCCCTGGGCGGGGCCGAGGAGGCCGAGGAGAACGCCCGGGTCAACCTGGTCGACGTCGCCACGGCCAGCGGGCTGAACCTCACCCTGTTCACCCTCTTCGCCACCAGCGGGTTCTTCCTGGTCGTGGTGTTCGCGCTGTTCTTCGGCGACACCGTGGCCAGCGAGGCGTCCTGGGGGTCGCTGCGCTACGCGCTGGCCACCCCGGTGCCCCGCGCCCGACTGCTCCGGCAGAAGTGGCTGGCCGCGCTGGTCATGTCGGTGGGCGCGATGCTGACGCTGGTCCTCGTGGCCCTGGTCGCCGGTGGGATCGCCTACGGCTTCGACGCCGTGCAGACCCCGGTCGGCGTCGCGCTGGACCAGGGCACCGGGCTGGTGCGGCTGGCCGGGATGGTCGGGTACCTCGTCGTCCACCTGCTGATCGTCGGCACGCTGGCGTTCTGGATCTCCACGCTGACCGACGCCCCGCTGGCCGCGGTGGGTGGCGCGGTGTTCACCACCGTGGTGTTCGCCGTGCTCGAGGCGGTGGAGCAGCTGGGCGGCATCCGCGACTGGTTCCCCACCGCGTTCGGCTTCGCCTGGACCGACCTGCTGCAGACCCCCGTCGACTCCGGGGACCTGTTCCGCGGCGTCGTCCAGGGGCTGGCGTGGTCGGCGCTGTTCACCGCGCTGGCCTTCCGCCACTTCGCCCGCAAGGACGTCACCTCCTGAGGGTCAGACGGTGATCAGGTCCCCTGATCACCGTCTGACCCCCTGTACCAGCGTTGGTACAGGGGGACAGTCTTTGATCAGGGGACCTGATCCACGCTGCGGGGTCAGAGGCTGGCGCGGACGGCCTGGGCCCAGCCCTCGCCCATGGGGGCCTCGGTCACCGAGACGTTGTCCAGGGCGGCGATCCGCTCGGCCATCCCGGGCACCGCGGCCCCGTTGGCGGTGATGAACAGCCGGTCTACGGCGGCGGCCATCTCCAGGTCGCTGACGCTGTCGCCCACCGCGACGGCGTCGGCCGGGGTCAGTCCGCGGCGGGCGAGGTCCCAGCGGATCGCCTCGCCCTTGCTGATCCCGCGCGGCATCAGGTGGTAGACGTGCGGCGGCAGGCCCTCGGCGGCCAGCGTCATGTCCGGGGTGACCGGCACCTGGCCGTTGTCGTTCATGGTGAGCCAGCCCCAGCCGCGCTCGACCAGCCAGGCGTCGACGGCGACGGTGTCGACGTTGCCGCGCAGCATGGCGTCGGCGGAGTGGGTGGCGTGCCAGGGCGCGTGCCACTCCAGCCGGCCCGGGTGGGCGGCCACGAGCTGCTCCACCACGCCCAGCTCGTCCAGCACGTGGACCGGCTCGCGGCCGGCGTAGCGCTCGGGCAGGTCGCCGGTCAGCAGCTCGCTCGCCAGGCCGCCGTCCCAGGTGACCAGCGAGCCGAGCTCGGCGATCGCGCCGTCGGCGGCGAAGACCCGGGCGGTCTCCATCAGCTGGGTGGCGGTGCGGCCGCTGACCAGGACGAGCGGGACGCCGGACCGGTGCAGCTCCAGCAGCGCATCGGCCGGGACGGACGTCGGCTCGCCGCCGGCCGTCGTCCAGAAGGACCCGTGCGGGCCCACCATCGTGCCGTCGAGGTCGGTGTAGACGATGCGGGTGGCCACCCCGCCATCGTGCAGGACCACCGTCACCGTCCTGTCGGTGCCCGGCCAGGGAGAGCGGCCCGGGTAGAGTCGGCGTCGTTCCACTCATCAAGAGGGGCAGAGGGACACGGCCCGCTGAAGCCCCGGCAACCGCCGTCGCACTCCCGCGACGGAAGGTGCCAATTCCGTCTCGCGCGGCTCGACGGCCCGGCGCGGGGAAGATGAGGAGGTAGTCGTCGCATGACCATGACCGCTCCCGGCTCCGCCCAGGCAGACGTCACCGAGGGTGGGCCGGTCCCGCCGAACCCAGCCCGCGGGCTCGTCTGTCGCAACTGCGGTGCCACCTTCGGCCTGATCGCCGAGCACGCCTGTGCCGAGTGCTTCGGCCCGCTCGAGGTCGACTACGACAAGGACCTGATGCGGGCGGTGACCCGCCAGCAGATCGAGGCCGGCCCGCACAACATCTGGCGCTACGTCGCGCTGCTGCCCGTCGGCCACGACCCGGCCGACCGGGTCACCCTCGACCCGGGCATGACGCCGCTGGTCAAGGCCGACCGGCTCGCCGCCGAGCTCGGCCTCACCGGTGGGCTGTGGGTCAAGGACGACTCGGCCAACCCCACCCACTCCTTCAAGGACCGGGTGGTCAGCCTGGCCGCGACCGCGGCGAAGAACTTCGGCTACGCCAAGATCGCCTGCGCCTCCACCGGCAACCTGGCCAACTCCGTGGCCGCGCACGCCGCCCGGATGGGGCTGCCCTCGTTCGTCTTCGTGCCCAGCGACCTGGAGCCGGGCAAGATCACCCAGTCCGCGGTCTACGGACAGGCGCTGGTCGCCGTCGACGGCAACTACGACGACGTCAACCGGCTCACCAGCGAGCTCGCCGAGACCGACGAGTTCGAGGACACCGCCTTCGTCAACCAGAACGTCCGGCCGTACTACGCCGAGGGTTCCAAGACGATGGGCTACGAGATCGCCGAGCAGCTGGGCTGGCGCATCCCGGCCCAGGTGGTCGTCCCGATGGCGTCGGGCTCGCTGCTCACCAAGGTCGACAAGGCCTGGCGTGAGCTGGTGGCCGCCGGCATCGTCGAGGACACCGGCTGGAAGATCTTCGGTGCCCAGTCGGCCGGCTGCGACCCGATCGCCACGGCCTTCGACAACGGCTGGGACGTCGTCAAGCCGGTCAAGCCCACGGGCATCGCGAAGTCGCTGAACATCGGCAACCCCGCCGACGGCCCCTACGCCCTGGACGCCATCCGGCGCACCGGCGGCTCGGTCGGCCGGGTCGGTGACGACGAGATCGTGCAGGGCATCCGCGACCTCGCCCGCACCACCGGGGTCTTCGCCGAGACCGCCGGCGGGGTCACCGTCGCGGTGCTGCGCCAGCTCGTGGACAAGGGCCTCATCGACCCCGCGCAGGAGGTCGTCGTCCTCAACACCGGTGAGGGCCTCAAGACCCTCGACCCGCTGCTGCCGGTCGTCGGCCCCACGCACCACGTGCAGCCCTCGCTGAAGTCGCTGCGCGAGGCCGGCCTCATCGCCTGAACGCCGCACCTGCCTCCCGGCGTCCGGACGGACGCCGGGAGACAGGTCACCGGCCTGTAGCCCGGTCGGGGGAACCGCGCTCCGGCGCGGTGACCTGGGACACCCTGCTGCTGTACCGTTCCGCGCGGTCAGCGTTCCACGTTCGTGATCACGGGCGAAGAGCGACACCCGGCCCCGCGACTCACCAAGGGGCCGTCCGCACGAACGTGGGAGCACACGTGGCACAGGGCACCGTCAAGTGGTTCAACGCCGAGAAGGGCTTCGGCTTCATCGCCGTCGACGGCGGTCAGGACGTCTTCGTCCACTACTCGTCCATCCAGATGGACGGGTACAAGAGCCTCGAAGAGGGCCAGCGGGTCAGCTTCGAGGTCATCCAGGGTGCCAAGGGCCCCCAGGCGGACGCCGTCCAGAACGCCTGACCCCCGCTCGGCCATGATGCCCGGTCCCCGCACGGGGGCCGGGCCTCGCTGCGTCCGAGAGCACCCCCGTTCTTGCACTCGCCTGGGTCGAGTGCCAGACTCCTTTCTGGCACTCACGCCTGTCGAGTGCCAACCAGGTCGGAACGGTGAGGTACCGGAGCGTGGGCCGCAGGAGCGTCCACAGCGTCGGTGCCGTCCGTCGCGGGCACCGGAGCCGGCCGCGCAGCGATCCACGCTCGGAGGACATCACACATGGCCAAGATGATCGCGTTCAACGAAGAGGCCCGCCGCGGCCTCGAGCGGGGCATGAACCAGCTCGCCGACGCCGTCAAGGTGACGCTCGGCCCCCGTGGCCGCAACGTCGTGCTGGAGAAGAAGTGGGGCGCCCCCACGATCACCAACGACGGTGTCTCCATCGCCAAGGAGATCGAGCTCGAGGACCCGTACGAGAAGATCGGGGCCGAGCTCGTCAAGGAGGTCGCCAAGAAGACCGACGACGTCGCGGGTGACGGCACCACCACCGCCACCGTGCTCGCCCAGGCCCTCGTCCGCGAGGGGCTGCGCAACGTCGCCGCCGGCGCCAACCCGATGGCCCTGAAGAAGGGCATCGAGAAGGCCGTCGCCGCCGTCTCCGAGTACCTGCTGTCCACCGCCAAGGACGTCGAGACCAAGGAGCAGATCGCGGCCACCGCCTCGATCTCCGCCGCGGACCCGGCCATCGGCGAGCTCATCGCCGAGGCGATGGACAAGGTCGGCAAGGAAGGCGTCATCACCGTCGAGGAGAGCAACACCTTCGGCCTCGAGCTCGAGCTCACCGAGGGCATGCGCTTCGACAAGGGTCACCTGTCGGCCTACTTCGTGACCGACACCGACCGCATGGAGACCGTGCTCGACGACCCGTACATCCTGGTCGTCAACTCGAAGATCTCCACGGTCAAGGACCTCCTCCCGCTGCTGGAGAAGGTCATGCAGTCCGGCAAGCCGCTGGCGATCATCGCCGAGGACGTCGAGGGCGAGGCCCTCGCGACCCTGGTCGTCAACAAGATCCGCGGCACCTTCAAGTCGGTCGCCGTCAAGGCCCCCGGCTTCGGTGACCGTCGCAAGGCCATGCTCGCCGACATCGCCATCCTCACCGGTGGCCAGGTCATCAGCGAGGAGGTCGGCCTCAAGCTGGACACCGCCGACCTGTCCCTGCTGGGTCGGGCGCGCAAGTTCGTCACCACCAAGGACGAGACCACGATCATCGAGGGCGCTGGTGACGCCGACCAGATCCAGGGTCGCGTCAACCAGATCCGCGCGGAGATCGAGAAGTCGGACTCCGACTACGACCGCGAGAAGCTGCAGGAGCGGCTGGCCAAGCTGGCCGGCGGCGTCGCGGTGATCAAGGCCGGTGCCGCCACCGAGGTCGAGCTGCGGGAGCGCAAGCACCGCATCGAGGACGCGGTGCGCAACGCCAAGGCCGCCGTCGAGGAGGGCATCGTCGCCGGTGGTGGCGTCGCCCTGGCGCAGGCCCACTCGGTCTTCGCCAAGCTCGAGCTCGAGGGTGACGAGGCGACCGGTGCCAACATCGTGCGCATCGCGCTCGAGGCCCCGCTGAAGCAGATCGCCATCAACGCCGGCCTCGAGGGTGGCGTCGTGGCGGAGAAGGTCCGCAACTCCGAGATCGGCTGGGGCCTCAACGCCGCCACCGGTGAGTACGTGGACCTGATCGCGGCCGGCATCATCGACCCGGCCAAGGTCACCCGCTCGGCCCTGCAGAACGCCGCCTCCATCGCGGCGCTCTTCCTGACCACCGAGGCCGTCATCGCCGACAAGCCGGAGAAGAACGGTCCGCCCATGGGCGGCGGCGAGGGCGGCGGCATGGGCGGCATGGACTTCTGAGTCCACCGCTCGGCGCCCGCTGAGCACTGCACCACCAGCACTGCCCGGCAGGGGCGGTCCGCGCACCACGCGGGCCGCCCCTGTCGGCGTTGGTGGGCAGCGCGCGTGTTGATCAGGGGACAACCGCTCGCCGACACCCCGATGGACGGCGTGTCCTCGAGCCGGAACTCCATGATCAACGTCAACGGGGCCGCTCCTGCCGACGGCCCACGGCGTCCCGTCGCCCCGGGAGTGGGGGCGTGGGGCTCAGGGAGGACGCGGCGACCCCCGCAGGCCCGAGCTCGGTGATCACCTCGAGTTGATGGTGGTCATCGCATCGGGATGACCGCGCTCGACCCGTGCTGATCAACGAGGCCGTTCTCGGTAGCGTGCGGCTGTGTCCGATCTGGAGGGAGCTGTCCGGGTCCTGCGCAGCATCGCTGATGTGATGTCCGACGGAGGCGCGCTGGCCCAGCTGCGCGGGACACTGCATCGGCAGCCTGCCCTGTTCGCCGACCTCCGGCTGCAGACGGAGATCTTCAGCGGGATGCCACCGAGCCTCGGGTTCGACGGTTCCGGTGCAGGTGCCTCGGCCTTTCTGTCTGCGCAGAGAGCCGACGGCGGGCTCGTCGTGTGGACCGTCGAGGTGTGGATCGACACCTGGGCGGGGGAAGGGCAGTGGAGCGCTCTGGTGAAGGCAGAGATTGAGGCGGGCGGGCCATCGGAGGACACGGAGTCCGTTCTCGTCGTCCAGCGCACCGTCCACGACGCAGCGGCTGCTGCACTCGCGGTCCGTGAGTGCGCCGGTCTCATCGCCGCCCACCCGCTGGCTGATCGCTGACCTGCATGGACCGATGTCGCCCTGGCGGGGACAGGTGACAGTCGTCGTGAGTCGAGAACCGCTCGAGACGACGGAGGGAGTTGGCCGCCGGCGCGCGGGGTAGGCGCTCCGGATGACGGTGGTCATCGGGACGTCGGGGTGGCAGTACCGCGACTGGCGGGGCCGCTTCTACCCGCCGGCCCTGCCGCAGCGGCTGTGGTTGGAGCACCACGCCGCCCACTTCGCCACCGTGGAGAGCAACAACGCCTTCTACCGGCTCCCCGAGCGCAGCACCTTCGAGACGTGGCGGGAGCGCACCCCGGCCGACTACCGCTGGGCGGTCAAGGGCAGCCGCTTCCTCACCCACCTGAAGCGGCTGCGGGAACCGGCCGAGCCGGTCGCCCGGCTGATGGACCGCGTGGCCGGCCTCGGGGACCGGCTGGACGTCGTCCTGCTCCAGCTGCCGCCCACGCTCCAGCGCGACGTCGACCTGCTCAGCGAGTGCCTCGGGCAGTTCCCGGCCGGCACCCGGGTGGCCGTCGAGCCGCGGCACGAGAGCTGGTGGACCGACGACGTCCGCGCGCTGCTGGAGCGGTACTCGGCTGCCCTGTGCTGGGCCGACCGCGGGGAGCAGCCGGTCGCCCCGCTGTGGCGGACGGCGGAGTGGGGCTACCTGCGGCTGCACACCGGCGCCGAGGGCTGGGGGTACCGGCCGGAGACCCTCCAGCTGTGGGCGCAGCGACTGTCCGACATCTACGGCGACGACGACGTCCTGGCCTACTTCAACAACGACCCCGGCGGCGCCGCGACGGTCGACGCGGTCACCTTCGCCGGAGCCTTCCGCGCCGCCGGACGTGAGCACACCCGGGTGCCGACGACGGAGGAGGCGAGCGGGGCGGCCTGGCCACCGAAGCCGCCGCCGAAGAGCCGTCAGAGGACGGCGGGGTCCTCGGCGAACGTCACGCCCAGCTGAGCGGCGGCCTGCTCCAGGACGTCCTGCACGGCGAGGGTGTCGGCCAGTGGCATGACCGCGCTCTCGGTGCGCCCGGCCCGCAGGCACTCGGTGACCTCGATCAGCTCGTGGGAGTAGCCCGAGGCCAGCGCCGGCAGGGTGATCTCCTCGGGCTCCGCGCCGACCCGGTGCAGCACGATCGTGGCCGGGTGGTGAAAGCGGGGGAGGACGTCGACCCAGCCCGCCGTCCCGAACACCCGGGCCTGGCCGGGCAGCGCGTTGTGCAGCGAGGTCATCAGCGTCGCGGAGCGGCCGTCGGCGTACCCGAGCAGCAGCGAGGCCTCGGCCTCCACGCCGTTGTCGAACAGCGACCCGGTGGCGGTGACGGTGTCCGGGTCGCCGAGCAGCATCTGGGCGAAGGAGACGACGTAGACGCCCAGGTCGAGCAGGGCGCCGCCGCCGAGCTCCTTCGCGAACAGCCGGTCGGTGGCGTCGAACTCGCGCTGGACGCCGAGGTCGGCCTGCACCGAGCGCACCTCACCGATCGCGCCGTCGGCGATCAGCTCGCGCAGCCGGACGACGGCGGGCTGGAAGCGGGTCCACATCGCCTCCATGACGAACACGTCCGCGGCCCGGGCGGCATCGACGACCTCGCGGGCGCCGGCGACGGTCGCGGTGAACGCCTTCTCCACCAGCAGGGCCTTGCCCGCGGCGATCGCGCCCAGGTCGATCGCGTGGTGCTGCGGGTGCGGGGTCGCGACGTACAGCACGTCGACGTCGGGGTCGGCCAGGATCTCGGCGTAGGAGCCGTGCGCCCGCTCGATGCCGTGCCGGTCGGCGAAGTCACGGGCCCGGTCGGCCGAGCGGGAGGCGACGGCGACCACGAGGGCGCCCTCGACGGCGGCGAAGTCGGCCACCACCTTCTCCGCGATGCGGCCCGGCCCGACGACGCCCCAGCGGATCTCTTCGGTCACGCCTGAGACGTTAGCGGGGAACCGAAGCGGAGCAGGTTGCCGTCCGGGTCGACGTGGCTGCCCTCGCGGATGCCGTAGTCCATGTCGACCGGCATCGTCGTGCTGCCGACGCCGACGGACTGCAGGTGAGCGGCGACCGCATCGGTGTCCGGTACGTGCAGGAACACCTCCGCGGTGCCGGCGCGCGGGGCGACGGTGAGGTGCAGCTCGAGCCCGGACCAGGCGGCGAAGCCGTAGGTGTCGTCATGACGGCTCGTGAGGAAGCCAAGAGCCGCGTAGTGGGCGAGCGACCGTTCCAGGTCGGCCACCGGGAGGACGGGGGATGCGCGTACCTCGACGACGTCCATGCACGAGACTGGCACGGTGGCACTGCTCATCGACACCCCTGTCTGGCCATGGCGGGGGCGGAAGTGGTCGCACCTGGTCAGCGACGTCGACCACGACGAGCTGCACGCCTTCGTCGCCGCCCACCTGGGCATGCCGCGCCGGGCGTTCCAGGGCGACCACTACGACGTACCGGAGGAGCTGTACGCGGTCGCGGTGGGAGCCGGCGCCGAGCCGGTGGGCAGCCGGGAGCTGCTCCAGCGGCTGATGGGCGCCGGCCTCCGCCGGAAGAAGCCGCGGGGCTAGAAGGACTCCTCCGTGGTGGACCGGCGGACCGGGCCGCCCTCGTAGCCGTCGGTGCGCACGACGCGCCGGCGGCGCGGTGCCCAGACGGCGAGCTCGACGAGGATGCCGAGGGCGCCGACGGCCATGAGGATCCAGCCGACGACGTCGAGGTCGATGCCGCTGACCTCCGCGCTGACCGCGAAGGTCAGGATGGCGCCGATCGCGAGCAGGAAGATGCCGGTTCCGAGCCGCACGGGGACTCCTCTGTCAGACGACCGGTCCCCGGAGGGGCGCCCCCGGGACGGCGGCGGGTCGTCGGACGACCGTGGGGCACCGGCCGGTCGCCGCGCCACCCCCGCTCACCCGGCTGGGTGACCGGTGGTCAGGCGGACCGGGCGCGCAGCAGGCTGAGCTCGGCGGCCAGGTTGGCGCGGGCCGGGGCCTCCCACGCCTGGGCGTCCGGCGTCCGGAAGAGCGCGGGCAGGGCCAGCAGCTGCTCGAGCACGGCGGACCGCCCGGCGGTGAAGTCGGCGTCGGACACGTGCGCGTACTCCGCCCTGATCGCGGTGGCGTACGCGACGTAGGCCTGCGGGGGACTGGCCAGCACGGCCAGGTCGGCGTCGCAGAGCACCGCGCCGTTGGCGTCGTCCGGCTCGGCGTCGTGCCCGGCGGTGAGCAGCACCAGCCGCTCGACCTCGGCGACCGTGCCCGGCTCGACCAGGCCGAGCAGGCCGATGCGCGCCCGGTCGGCGCTGACCTGCTCGTTGTCGCTGCGCTGCGGGTCGTAGGCGACGTCGTGGTACCAGGCGGCCAGCCGCACGGCGGTGGGGTCGGCGGCGTGCCCGGCGAGGGAGTCGACGAGGCCCAGGACGGCGGCCAGGTGCGCAAGGTCGTGGTACCTGCGGTGCGGCTCGGACCACGCGCCGACGACCGCGGCCCACTCGGTGCGCGAGGTGGGGGAGTCACCGGCCAGGGCCGCCCACTCCGGGAAGTCGACGCCGGCCACGGCACCGAGTCTGACACCTCGGTGCGACGTGTCGTGACCGGTGGCGCGGGTAGAGTGGACGACGTCCGGGCCGGGCGACCTGTGTCCCCGGGCTCCACTAGATAACTGCCGCCGCGGAACACCGCCTCGACCTCGGTCGGGGGCTGGAGCTGCGGATGTGCAAACCGCCGCGAGGCGACCAGCGTCCGGTCCGGACCCGAGCGCACGAACGGCCCCCGTCCACCAGGACGGGGGCCGTTCGTGCGCTCAGGGCAGACGGCGTCGCGTCACTCCTCCGTCTGGCCGAGCAGCCAGCCGTGCTCGCCGGCCAGCTCGTTGGCCGCCGCGGGGCCCCATGAACCGGAGGCGTAGGGGTGCACCTCGGGCCGTGCGTCGAGCACCGGCTGCAGCGCCCGCCAGGTCTGGGCCAGGCCCTCGCTGGTGGTGAACAGCGACCGGTCGCCGACCAGGACGTCGTGGATCAGCGAGACGTAGGGCGGCAGCGGGTCACCGCCGGGGATCTTCGACAGGTCCAGCGACACCCGGGCGGGGGCCATGGCCAGGTCGGGGCCCGGCTTCTTGGCCATCACGTCGATGTCGACCGAACCCGCGCCGGCCAGCGAGAGGGAGACGACGTTGCCGTTGGCCGGGACGTCGTCCACCGGGCCCTTGGGGCGGTGCAGGATCAGGCTGACCCGCTGCTGCTTGGCGGCCAGCTTCTTGCCGGTGCGCAGCAGGAAGGGCACACCCCGCCAGCGGCCGGAGTCGATGCACAACCGGGCGGCGACGAAGGTGTCGGTGTCGCTGTCGTCCGGCACGCCGTCCAGCTCGCGGTAGCCCTCGAACTGGCCCAGGACGACGTCCTCGGGCTGCAGCGGGCGGAACTTGGCCAGCACCGACTCGCGGGCGGCGAGGATGTCGTCGGCCTTGAAGCTGACCGGGGGCTCCATGGCGACCTCGGCGGCGACCTGGAACAGGTGGGTCACCAGCATGTCCAGGGTGGCGCCGGTGGCGTCGTAGAACTCGGCACGGTCGGCCACGTCGAGGTCCTCGGGGACGTCGATCTGCACCTGGGCGATGTGCTCGCGGCTCCAGATGTGCTCGAACAGCCCGTTGGCGAAGCGGAGGGCGTGGAGGTCCTGCGTGCCCTCCTTGCCCAGGAAGTGGTCGATGCGGAAGACCTGCTCCTCGGAGAAGACCGAGTGCACCAGGTCGTCGAGCTCGCGGAAGCCCTCGGGCGAGGCGCCGAAGGGCTTCTCGTAGACGATCCGGGCCCCCTCGCCGAGGCCGTGGGCGCCGATGGCCTTCGTGTACCCGGTGAACGCCTTGGGCGGAAGCGAGAGGTAGTGCACCAGCTGCGCCTCGTCGCCGAGCTCCTTGCGGGCGGTGGCGACGGCGTCGAGCAGCTGGCCCGGGTCCTCGTCGGTGAACCCGCCGCCGGCGAAGCGCAGGCGCTGGCTGAACTCCTCCCACGGCCCGTCGTCGGTGCCGGAGGCGAACTCCTCCAGGGCACCCTGGACGTGCTCGACGAACTCCTCGTCGCTGCGCTCCCCGCGGCCGCTGCCGATCAGGCGCCAGTCCGCGGGCAGCAGGCCGTGCTGGGCGAGCTGGTAGAACGCCGGCAGCACCATGCGGCGGGCCAGGTCACCGGTGGCCCCGTAGAGCACGAAGACGGTGGGGGACAGGTCTGTGGTCGTCCCGTTCTCGGGCACGTTGATCCTCTCGGGCGCGGCCGACCTCCGCGGGGGCGGGAGGTCGGAGGTCATCGGCCCGTGCGGCGCTGCACGGCCTTCGTGGGCGTCAGTCTGCCCACACGGGGAAGGGCTCACCCCTCAGGGGAGCGCGTCGCCAGGGAAGACACCGACCGGCCCGCTTTTCTTCCGCTCGGCACCCGGCCCAGTGGGCAGTCGTGGTCGCCGACACGGCCGGGCACGCCGCGCCGGGCGACCGCAACTGCCCAGTCAGGGTCGGATGGCTCAGAGCATCGTGCGCAGGCGCTCCCGGCGGGCGCGGAGGACGTCGACCGACGCCGAGGCCGACGGGGGGCCGGGCACCGACTGGCGCAGCTGGGTGTGCACCACGGCCTGCGGCTGCGACGTCTTGGCCGCGATCCGGTTCACCAGCCGGGTGATCTCCCGGCGCAACTCGGCGACGTCGCGCCAGCCGTTGCCGACCGCCGCCTCCTCGGGGTGGTCCTCGACGACCATGAAGCCGTCGTCGTCGCCGCGGGCGTGCGAGGCGGCGACGCGGATCCGCAGCTCGTCGTCCCGCTTGGAGAGCAGCTCGGCGGTCTGGGCGGGGGTGAGCAGCCCCGGGATGCCCAGGTACTCCTCTTCCTCCTCGCCGAGGACGACGGTGGCGCCGCGGCCCTCGCCGGTGTGCGCCGTCCCGCTGTGCAGGACGTGGGCGAACCGGGCGTCGGCCTCCAGCGCCTCCCACTTCTGCATCTCGCCCTCCCGCGGCTCGCGCGGCGGCAGGTCGAGCGCCTCCAGCTCCTCGTCGGGCTGGGACTTCGGCGGGGGCATGACGTGGTTGCGCTGCTCCTCCATCGACGCGGCCAGGCTCAGCAGCGGCCGTACCGCGGGGAGGAAGACCGTCGCCGACTCGTGTGGCCCGCGGGCACGCACCACGCGGCCGACGGCCTGGGCGAAGAACAGCGGCGTCCGGTAGGAGGTCATCCAGGCCAGGACGGCGGCGCGCGGGACGTCGACGCCCTCGGAGACCATCCGCACGCAGACTGCGATCCGGGCCCCGCCGAGGTTGAACTTCTCGATCTTCTTCGACGCCTTGGGGTCGTCGGAGAGGATCAGCTCGGGCGCCTTGCCGGTGACCCGGCGGACGATCTTGGCGTACTCGCGGGCGTCGTCCTGGTCGCTGGCCAGCACCAGCCCGGCGGCGTCGGGCATGCCGGACTCGCGCAGGTGGGTGATCCGGTCGTCCATCGCGGCGATGACGTGCGGGACCCACTGGCCCTTGGGGTCCAGCGCGGTGCGCCAGGCCTGCATCTCCACCGACTTGGTGCCCGCCTCGGACAGCGACGCGGCGACGACCTCGCCGGCGGAGTTCCGCCAGCGCGAGGTGCCGGTGTAGGCGGCGAAGACGACGGGGCGGACCACGTTGTCGGCCAGCGCCTCCTTGTAGCCGTAGGTGAAGTCGGCGGTCGACATGAGGCCGCCCTGGCCCTCGAAGCCGTCCTCCACGTACTTCACGAACGGGATGCGCTCGTCGGCCTTGGTGCGGAACGGGGTGCCGGTCAGCGACAGCCGGCGGGCGGCGCGGGTGAACGCCTCCTCGATGGCCTCGCCCCAGGACAGGCCGTCACCGGCGTGGTGGACCTCGTCCAGGATCACCAGGGTCTTGACGCTGGTCGCGCGGGCGGCGTGCAGCATCGGCTTGCCGGCGACCTGGGCGTAGGTGGTGACGTAGCCCTGGGTGCCGGCGCGGACCGGTCCGATCGCGTTGGTCAGGTTCGGGTCGAGCACGATGCCCATCGCGTGGGCGGCGTCGGCCCACTGCATGCGCAGGTGGTCGGTCGGGCAGACGACGACCACCCGGGCGACCTCGCGCTTGGCGAGCAGCCGGGCGGCCAGGGTCAGGGCGAAGGTGGTCTTCCCGGCGCCCGGGGTCGCGGTGACCAGGAAGTCCTTCGGGGAGGACTCCTCGTACTTGCCGAGGGCCGCGGTCTGCCAGGCCCGGAGCGGTCGGCTGTTCGTCTGCGGGGCTCTCGCCGCCGCCTGTGTCGCAGTCGCCATGTCGAGGGTCATTCTGGTCGGGCCGGGGGCAACACGCCCAACCGGGTGCCTCCGGCGCGCCTCCGGGCTCTGCGCGTATGGGGACTACACCGCGACGCCCTGACCTGCGGTTTCCTCAATCCGCCCCCGCGGTGTGGGACATGTCATGGCCGAGCCGGACCGGCTCGTCACCACCGGCGGCTGATGGAGTCCCAGCGCTGCGGAAACCGAGGTGGCCCGGGCCGCCCGCGACGACCTCGGGCTGGACTGGCTGCGGATCGAGGTCCGCGGCGGCGCCGGGCTGGAGCCGTTCTACGAGCAGTTCGGCTGGCAGGTCGTCGGCCGCTGGCCCGGCGCGATCGCGGTCACCCCCGACGACCGCCGCGACGAGGTCCTGTTGACGCTGCCCCTGCGTTGATGGAGCTCCGGCTCACCGGTCCGGGACCTCGGCGTCCTCCGCCTCGGGTGCCAGCGCGTGGGCCGCGTCGAGCAGGTGCAACAGCTCACCGGGCCCGACGCTCGCCGCAGGGCCGGTCGGGAGCAGTGCCGAAGCCGCACCCACGTCGAGCACAACCGGCTCGCCGGCGGCCAGCCGACCGTGTGCCGACACCGGACCGCCCCCCTGGAGTGCAGCAGCGGCGTCGGCCGGCAGCGGCTGGACCAGCGGGACTGCGACGAACCTGAGCGGCGAGACCACCGGGTCCATGAGGAGCACCAGGGGTTCACCTGCTGCGTCAGCGGTCAGCAGGCCGAGTGCGGGCCGGGCTGTGGCCGTCCGCGTCCGGCCGACCCACGCGCGCCACCGGGCCAGCGACGCGACCCGCCAGCCGGCCACGAGCACCGAGGTGGCCATGAGCAGGGAGCCGAGCAGTGCACCCCGGCCGAGGTCGTCGTCGGCCCCGCTCAGCCTGGCCCGATCCGGGTCGTCAGTGGCGTACACGACCCGCACGGGGCGCCCGGCGGGCAGCTCACTGGACGTGGCGACGTCGGCTCGCCGCAGTGCGCCGTCGGTCCCGGTGAACTCGACGGTCAGCTCCCCGGGCAGCGGGCCCGCCCCCTCGAAGACGACCTCCCCGGTGCTGATGCCGGCCACCGAGGCGGTCGTCTGGGTCTGCAGGACCCACCAGCGGTACGGCTGTGGCCAGGTGATGACCAGGACGAGCCCACCGAGCAGCAGTGGGATCCAGAGCGGGGTCAGGAACCGGATCGCGGGCACGGCGGTGCGCGCACCGTGCGGTCGGCGGGTGTCCGACCAGCCGTTCGTCGGGACCTGCCGGGTGGCGTAGGGCGCCAACCGGTCCAGGACGGCGCGCGGCTGCTCACCGTGGCCTGTGACCACGTCGCGCATGGTCAGCTCCGGCAGCGGGGTGACCGGTCCGGTCGGTGGGGGGTCGAGGGTCCCGGCCGGGGTGGTGGCCGTCAGCCACTGGCGTCGGCGGTTGCGCAGGTAGAGCAAGCGCCATGCGCCGACCGTCAGTGGTGGACCGCCGAGCAGCAGGGCGATGAACACGTACAGGCCCGGTGTCGAGGGGTCACCGCCGTCGGGCCAGCCGCTGACCCGTACGTCCAGCGGGGTGCCGGGCACGTCATCGTCGCCGGTCGCGTCGTCGAGGCAGTCGGCCTCCCCGGTGTGCAGGACCTGCTGCCGGTCCTCCCACACCACCGGGCACAGCCCGTCGTCGAGGTCGCGGTCCCCGGCGACGACGGTGGCCGTGGCGCTGTAGCCGGTGGTGAAGGACCAGGCGGGGTAGGCGATCCCCAGGGCGGCAGCGGCGATGAGCACCCACGCCCACCACGACCGACCTGGCGGGGTGGGGGCCGGCAGCGGGGCGGGGGACACGCCCGACGGGACGGTGTCCGGGAGGACGTCGGTGAGCAGCTGGGCCAGGTCGGAGTCGACGTGGACCGTGGCGGTGCCGCCGCCGGCCAGCGAGAGCCGCAGGTCGACGGCGTCCTGCTCGGCGTTCCACCCGACGGCCGGGCCCGCGGACAGCAACTGGGCGCCGCCGAGGTCGACCTGGTGGCCACCGCGCCGGGCGGTCCACACCGCTCGCCCGCCGGACAGCACGACCCGCCCCGACCGCGCCCGCCCGCTGTCGCGGGACACCCGGGCCGGGACCGAGGTCGTCCCCGCGTCGGTGAGCTCTACGCGCGACCGGCGGGCGCGCCGCGCGCGGAACCAGGCGATCAGCAGGCCGATCGCCAACGCGCCGGCCATCTGGAGGAGGAACGTCACGCCGTCGGCATCGGCATCTGCATCATCCGAGTGGAGCGGAGGAGGTCTCACGGAGTCCCAGCGCTGCGAGATGCGAGCGCTGGGACTCCATCACGTGCTCAGGCGCCCTCGTCGACCCAGTCGGGGCCGTTGACCTCGCCGGGGCCGGCCAGGTCGCCGGCGTCGACGATCGTGTACGCGTAGCCCTGCTCGGCCAGGAAGCGCTGCCGGTGGGCGGCGTACTCGCTGTCCAGGGTGTCGCGGCTGACCACCGTGTAGAAGTGCGCCGTCCGGCCGTCGGCCTTGGGGCGGAGCACCCGGCCGAGGCGCTGGGCCTCCTCCTGCCGGGACCCGAAGGTGCCCGACACCTGCACCGCGACCGCGGCCTCGGGCAGGTCGATGGAGAAGTTGGCGACCTTGGAGACGACGAGGGTCTTGATCTCCCCGGTGCGGAACGCGGCGAACAACCGCTCCCGCTCCTTGTTGGTCGTCGACCCCTGGATGACCGGGGCGTCCAGCGCCGCGCCGAGCTCGTCCAGCTGGTCGAGGTAGGCGCCGATGACCAGCTTCTGGTCCTCGGGGTGCCGCTCCAGGATGCGGCGGATCACCGGCATCTTGGAGTGCGCGGTCGCCGCGATCCGGTAGCGCTCCTCGGGCTCGGCGACCGCGTAGGTCATCCGCTCCTCGTCGTCCAGGCTGACCCGCACCTCGACGCACTCGGCCGGGGCGATGTAGCCCTGCGCCTCGATGTCGCGCCACGGGGCGTCATAGCGCTTGGGCCCGATCAGGGAGAAGACGTCGTCCTCGCGGCCGTCCTCGCGCACCAGCGTCGCGGTCAGCCCCAGCCGGCGGCGGGACTGCAGGTCGGCGGTGAGCCGGAAGATCGGCGCGGGCAGCAGGTGGACCTCGTCGTAGACGATCAGGCCCCAGTCCTGGGCGTCGAAGAGGTCCAGGTGCCGGTACTCGCCCTTCCGGCGGGTGGTGATCACCTGGTACGTCGCGATGGTGACCGGGCGGATCTCCTTGCGCTCCCCGGAGTACTCGCCGATCTCCTCCTCGGTCAGCGAGGTTCGGGCGATGAGCTCGCGCTTCCACTGCCGCCCGGAGACGGTGTTGGTGACCAGGATCAGCGTGGTCGCCTTGGCCTCGGCCATCGCCGCGGCGCCGACCAGCGTCTTGCCCGCGCCACACGGCAGGACGACGACGCCCGAGCCACCGGCCCAGAAGCCGTCGACGGCCTCCTGCTGGTAGTCGCGCAGGTGCCAGCCGTCCTGGGCCAGCTCGATCGGGTGGGCCTGGCCGTCGACGTAGCCGGCGAGGTCCTCGGCCGGCCAGCCGATCTTCAGCAGCGCCTGCTTGAGCCGGCCGCGCTCGGCGGCGTGCACGATCACGGAGTCGGCGTCGATCCGGGCCCCGAGCATGGGAGCCACCCGCTTGCTGCGGACGACCTCCTCCAGCACCCCCCGGTCACTGCTGGTGAGGGTCAGCCCGTGGACCGGGTTGTTGGCCAGGGTGAGCCGGCCGTAGCGGTCCATCGTGTCGGCGATGTCGACGAGCAGGGCGTGCGGCACCGGGTAGCGGCTGAAGCGCACCAGGGCGTCGACGACCTGCTCGGCGTCGTGGCCGGCGGCGCGGGCGTTCCACAGGGCCAGCGGGGTGACCCGGTAGGTGTGCACGTGCTCGGGGGAGCGCTCCAGCTCCGCGAACGGGGCGATCGCCGCCCGGCACTCCTTGGACTGCGGGTGGTCGACCTCGAGCAACAGCGTCTTGTCGGACTGGACGATCAGGGGGCCGTCGGGCACGCGCGCGCATCCTCTGTTCGCAGGTTCCGCGCAGACCTGCACGCGGACTGTCCACGGTAACGCCGTCAGGTGACACCGCCTTCCGGACGGCGGTGTGCGGCCGACCTCACCGACGGCGTCCCGCTCCTGCGGTGGACGCCGTCCGGACGTGAGATCTGCGTTCTCGTGGCCTGCGGGGCCGGGAAGCCACGAGATCGCAGCTCTCACCCCGGGACGGCGTCGGCATGGCCCGCACCCGGGGGCTGGAGTGGCCACTTCCGCCCCCGGGGTGTGGGTGGTCAGAGCCAGGCGTCGCGGCGGAGCGGGGGGTGCTGGCCACCGCCGCGCTTCTGCAGCAGCACCTGGTTCACGCCCATCTCGCCGGACTCGAACGTGAGCGCACTGGCGGCCATGTACAGCCGCCACACCCGCGCCCGGCCCTCGCTGGTCGCGGCGACGGCGGCGTCCCAGTTCTCCTCCAGCCGGTCGACCCAGGCGCGCAGGGTGAGCGCGTAGTGCTGGCGCAGCGCCTCGACGTCGAGGACCTCCATTTCCACGCTCTCCAGGAAGCCCACCGTCTCGCCGAGGTTCAGCAGCTCGCCGTCGGGGAAGACGTAGCGGCCGATGAAGCTGTCCGGGCGCACCACCGAGCGGCCGGCGTTCCAGGCGATGGCGTGGTTGAGCAGCCGGCCGCCGGGGCGCAGGAGCCGGGCCAACTGGGCGGCGTACCGGGGCATCTCCGCGCGGCCCACGTGCTCGGCCATGCCGATCGAGCTGATCGCGTCGAAGGGCTCGTCGTCGATCTCGCGGTAGTCCTGCACGCGGATGTCGATCTTGTCGGTCAGCCCGGCCTCGGCCACCCGCTTGCGGGCCATCCGGGCCTGCTCCTCCGACAGCGTGACGCCGACGACGACGGCGCCGTACCGCTGCGCGGCGTGGATGGCCATCGAGCCCCACCCACAGCCGACGTCCAGCAGCCGGGTGCCCTCGGTCAGCCCGAGCTTGCGGCAGACCAGGTCCAGCTTGGCCTCCTGCGCGGCGTCCAGGCCGGTCTGCGGGGTCGCCCAGACCGCGCAGGAGTAGACCATCGACGGGCCGAGCACCAGCTCGTAGAAGTCGTTGCCCACGTCGTAGTGGTGGCTGATCGCGGCGGCGTCCCGGTGGCGGGAGTGCCGGTGCCCGCGCCGCTCGACCGCGGACTCCTCGGCCGGCGGGGCCGGCTCCGGGCCGATCGCGCCCAGCCGCAGGGCCGTCCCGAGCAGCGACAGCCGCTCGCGCCAGGTGGTCTGCGCCGCCGGGCCGTCCTGGGTCAGCCGGCCCGCCGTCCGGAGTGCGGCGAAGGTCGCGAAGACGTCGTCCTCGATGTCCATCTCACCCGCGACGTAGGCCCGGGCCAGGCCCAGCTCGCCCGGTGCCCAGACCATCCGGCGCAGCGCCCGTCGCGAGTTCACCGCGACCACCGGGGCGCCGGCCGGGCCGGTGACCGACCCGTCCCAGCCGCGCAGCCGCACCGGCAGCTCGCTCGTCCCCAGCACCGCACCCAGTGCCCCGGCCAGCCGGTCGGCGACCGTCGTCCTGCTCGTCATCTCCACCACTCCTGCCCGCGACAGAGCCAGCGGAGGTCCGGACGGTCCGCCCGGCCGCTGGTTGTCTACACCAACTACCTCCGCGGAACACCGGGCAGGGCCGTGATCATCCCGGAGTCACCCGGTCAGGGGAACAGGTCTCAGGACGGGGTGGGGTCGTCCTGCGGTCCGACCAGCGCGACCGACGTGATCCGGTGGACGGCGAAGGTGCGCGTCTCGCCGCGGCCCTCGCCGAAGCCCTGCAGGAAGCCACCGGACAGCGACACCGGCTGGACGACGCGCTGGCTGCCGCTGCCCTGGGCGTCGACGTAGCCCAGCCACACCGGCAGGCCCCCGCTGACCGCGCGCGAGAGCAGCTCCAGGGTGCTGGCGGTGGTGACTCCGGGGATCTGCCGCACCGGCTCGGCCCGGCGCGCGGCCAGCGCGGCGTCCCCGGCGCGGACCTCCCGGACGGTGGCCGCGACGTCCTCCGGTCGCAGCGGCCGGGGACCGGCGGCGGCCGGGCTCCCGGGACGACGCCCGACGGCCCGCGCCGGCGCCTTGGGCCGGGTCAGGACCGCGCCGCCCGAGGACTCGCCGGCCGGGGCGTACCCAGCGGCGCGCAGCACGGTGAGCACCTCGTCGGCCGCCAGCCCGCTGACCAGGACCCCGGGCGCCAGCCGACGAAGCTCGGCGTTGGCGGTGCGCCGGTCGCTGAGCACCTGGGAGACCAGCCCGTGGTCGTCGGAGCGGACGTAGCACTCGATGGCGCCGACCCGCAGCCGGCCGTGCTGGCGGGCGACGTCGTCGACCAGGTAGTCCAGCGCCTGCGGCACCGGGGTGCGGGAGGCGCTGGTGAAGAAGTCGTGCAGGTCGCTGGCCGACCAGCCGGAGTCCAGCGCGCGCCGGATGCTGGACTCCGAGACCCGGTACACCGTGGCGCCGCCGGAGGACTCGACGTCCGCGACCACGGCCAGCGTCCCGGCCAGGTCGGCGAGCAGCGGGCCCGGGGCGATGAGGGAGAGGTCGGGCTGGGCGAGCACGTGGTCGACCGGGGCCGGCAGCAGGCCGCGCATGCCGTCCGCGGCGCCGTCCTCGCCGTCGGCCAGCAGGCCGCGACCGCCGGAGCTGAGCACCCCGCTGACCGCGATGCCCAGCCGCTCGGCCTCGGCGAGCAGGTCCGGCACGGGGGACAGCCGGTCCGCCCGCCGCGGGGTGCGCCAGCGCAGCAGCGAGACGAGCTCGCCGGGGGCCAGGCCCTCGCCGGGGCCGAACTCCGCCAGCACCGCCAGCGCGGAGCGGCGCAGCGCCGGCGCGGTCTGCCGGACCACGTCGGGTGAGAGCACGTTCACCGCCTTGCCCGCGACGTCGCGCTCGCCGACCAGGGAGATCAGCCGCGGGCTGGTCAGCCAGCCCTCGGCGAGCACCGCCCAGCGGTCGGTGAGGTCCTGCTCGCGCCAGGCGTCGTAGCCGCGGGTCGGCAGCCACTCGTCGCGCTGCGCGCCGCCGACGTCCAGCAGCCCGGCGGCGTGGGCGACCTCGACCAGGAACGCGATGTCGCGCTCGCCGACCTTGAGCTCCTTGGCCAGCCGCTTCGCGTCGCGCACGCCGAGCCCGCCGCTGCGCAGCAGTCCGGCCGGCTCTTGTTCCAGGGCGGTGAGGACGTCGGTGACCCGGCTCAGCACCTCGAGCGCGGAGCCTGCAGCCTGCTGGTCGACGCGGGCCGGGTCGCGGCGGGTGACCTCCGGCTCGGGGCGCAGTCGCGGCGGGCCGAGCGGGGAGTCGCCGCGCAGGAGCAGCCCGATCTCCCGGGGCAGCTCGACGTTGATCGCGTCGATCCGGGCCAGCAGCCCGGCCTGCAGCAACCGCCGGGCCGGGGTGAGCGAGCCCGCGGAGGAGTCGGGCAGGTGGCCCACCGGGCGGTCCCCGGCCAGCCGGTCGAGCACGGTGCGCTCGTCGGGGGCGAGCTCGGCCAGCGTGGCGGGCAGGTCGCGGGGCAGCAGCACCCGCAGGTCGGTGGCCCGCCGGCCCAGACCCGCGGGGTAGCGGACCGCGCGGCGCACCGGCTCGGGGGCGCGCAGCTCGTCGTCGCCCCACAGCAGCGCCCGAGTGGTCAGCGACTCCACCGCGGCCGACACGACCTCCGGGGGGACGGCGGACAGCAGGCCGGGCAGCTCGGTACGGGCGACGCCGTCGGTGGGGGAGAGCAGGACGGCGTCGAGCACCTGCAGCGTGGCGGCGTCCAGCTCGTCGAGCGCCCGGTCGACCGAGACCGGGACGGCGAGGCGGGTCGCCAGCCCCACGACGTCGGAGGGGGCGGGGCGCGCGACGTCGGGCCGGGCGACCAGGAGGGCGCCCAGTTGCTCGTCGGTGCGGGTGCGCAACCAGGCGGCGAGCGTGGCGGGCTGGTCGGCGGGCATCCGCTCCACGCTACGTCGGGCGGGGGTGGTGCCGCTGCGGCGGCCGGTGCCGCTCACCCGACCGGTGGACCCGCCGCGGTCGGGGCGGGTCCCACGACCCGGGCTCCCTGGACGTGCCGGTCTGGGAGCATCGCCGCCGTGCCCGCCCTCGACGACCCGCAGACCCGCACCGACCTGGCCGCGCTCCGGGCCGGTGCGCTGCGCTGGCTGGGCGGCGGGGTGCTCGCCGTCGTCCTCGGGTTCGTGCTCGGCTCGGCCGTGATCCGGATCGCCGAGGACGGCGGCTCCCGGGTCCCCGGCGCCGGGCTGTTCGTCGTCGGGCTGGTGCTGGCCGGGACGGCGGCCGCCCTGGCCGGGCTCGGCTCGCTGCTGCGGGTGCGCCGGTGGACCGCCGGCCTGGCCCGCGAGCCCTGGCGCTCCGGCGTCCTGCGCATCGCGGGGCCGGCGATGCTGCACGTCGAGTCCGACGACGTCGACGAGCCGCTGCGGTTGCGGCTGATGTCCACGGCGGTGTGGCGCACCCGGGAGGTGCAGCGGCTGTCCGGCGCCGAGGTGCGCTGGGCGGAGGTCGCCCCGCAGGAGTGGGTGCTGTCCGCCGACGGCGCCGGCACGGTCTACGGCGCGCGCCCGGCCCGCCGCCGCTGACCCCTCCCAGCGACACGGGCGGGAGTGCGGGTGCACGCGGGCGCGGCTGTCCGGGATGATGGCACCGAGGCACCCGGGGAGCTGACCCGGGCACCGCACCGCAGATGGAGGCCCGATGTCGTCCAAGCGCAAGGACAAGCACGCCCACCTGGTCGAGCCGACCTGGGGGCAGTCGACGGGTGACGGCCCGCCGGTCACCGAGCTGCTCGGCGAGATGGCCGGTGGCCTCTCGCCGTTCGGCGAGGACCACGCCTTCCCGCTCCCCCCGGAGCGGCTGCGCTACGCGCACCCCACCGACCGGCCGAACCCCTCCGGTCGCGCGCGCGACTGACCTGCACCGCGCCGCCGCCGACCCGGACTCCGGGCCGGCGGTGGCGCGGCCGGCGGTCAGCCGGTGCGGACCACCAGGTCCGCCGCGAGGGCGCACACCGCGCACAGCACCACCAGCCCCGTGGCCACGGCCGCGAGCCGGGGCGCCCGGGCGTCTCCCGCGCGTCCGGCCGCCCGCTGCGCGGACCCGGCCCGGCGTCGGGTGAGCACACCCAGCACGACCAGCCCCGACGCGGCCACGACCGCAGCCAGGGCGAGCACCGCCGGGCGGCCGTGCACCGCCGCCGAGCGCAGCAGCAGCCCGGCCACCGCCAGCACCCCCAGCCCGGTCCGCTGCCAGGCCAGCACGGTCCGCGCCGGCTGGGTCTCCGCGGCGCTCACCCGCGGCCGATCTCGACCGCGACCAGCACGAGCAGCACCACCGCCAGCAGCGCGACCAGCCCGGTGACCCAGGCCGCCGCCGTGCTCACCGGCAGCGGCTCGTCCGCCGCGATCGCCCGCTCGTTGCGCCGGTACCGCCGGTGCCCGGCCACCGCCGTCACCCCGCCGGTCAGCACGAGCGCGACCGAGACCGCCGGGCCGCCCGCCGGGAGGCCGAGCTCCGGCACGAACTGGGTCATCGCCACCCCGCCCGCCACCAGGGCCAGCGCGGTGCGCAGCCAGGCCAGCAGGGTGCGCTCGTTGGCCAGGCTGAACCGGTGGTCCGGGTGCGGCGCGGGCGCGCGGTCGGGGGTCGACACGGCGGCCAGCGTAGGGGCGGGGCGGGGTGCTCCCGTGAGCCGCGGCGGTCCGCCGCGGAGCAGCGCGCCCGGTGCGGCCCCCGCAGCGGGGCCGGGTCAGCCGGTGGGGCTCGGGGAGGGGCTGGCCGTCGGCGTGTCGGCGGGGGTCTCGGACGGGCTGGTCGTCGGCGCGCCGGCGCCGGCCCGGATGACGCCGATCGGCCAGGCGCCGGACAGGCCGTTACAGGCCTCCGGGTCGGCGTCCTGCACGACCACGAGGTAGTACGTCGCCGGGACGACGTCAGAGGTGTTGATGTCGTCGAGGACGACGGTGCCGTCCTCGACCTCCACCTCGCCGATCCTGTCGTTCAACTGCTCGTCGAACACCTGCACGCCCCAGCCGGACGCGGCCACCTCGTCGGCCACGGTCAGGACGACGGTGGTGTCCGGGGCGACCGTCAGGATCGGTGCGGTCACCTGGTACCGCTCGCCCTCCCCGTCGCGGCAGTACTGGGTCGGGGAGACCGTCACCGGGTCGCCGCCGGCCTGCACCGTGACCGTCGGGACGGGCGCGGCCCGGCCGCCCGGCCCACCGCACCCGCTGAGCACCAGCAGCCCGCCGAGGAGCACCGCCCCCGTCGCCGCCCGTGCGGTGCTGCTCACGTCCGTGCCTCCTGCTCGGTGGTGGGGAGGACCCGGCGGCTGCGCAGGCTCCACAGGGTCAGGCCGACGGCGAGCACCAGCAGCGCCGCCGCGACGGTGAAGCCGATCCAGCCGGTGCTGGGCAGCCCGATCGCCAGCGCCCCGCCGACCACCCAGGCCAGCTGCAGCCAGGTCTCCGAGCGGGCGAACGCCGACGCGCGCAGCCGGTCGGGCACCTCCCGCTGGACGATCGCGTCGAGGGCGGCCTTGCCCAGCGCGTTGGTCACCGCGGCCACGAAGGCGACCAGGGCGGCCATCGGCAGACTGTAGAAGACGGCGGCCACCACGGTGATGGCGGCGGCCACCCCGGCGGCCACGAGCACCACCCGGTCGGGGCTGGCGGTGCGCAGCCGGGAGCCGGCCGCGGTGCCCAGGAAGCTCCCGACCCCCGCGGCGGCCGCCAGCGACCCGAGCGCGATCGTGGCCGGCCAGCCGTCGTCCACGGTGGCCTGCACCAGGAACGCGGCGAAGATGGTGAGAAAGCCGCTGAGCCCGCGCAGCGCCGCGGTGGCCCGCAGCGCGGTGACCACGTGCGGCGTGGTCGCCCGGCGCCGGCCGGGCAGCTCGATCGGGGTGGTGCGCAGGACGTCGGCGGGGTCCTCGCCTGCCGGGACGTCGACGTGCGCGGGCAGCCGCACCGCCAGCACGGCGGCGACGGTGAACACCGCGGCGGTCGCGCCCAGCTCCCAGCCGAACCCGAGCAGCCAGGCCAGCCCGGCCCCGAGCCCGCCGGCCACCCCGCCGGCGGCCAGTCCGAACACCGACATCCGGGCGTTGGCCGAGGTCAGCGACAGGGCCGGGGGCAGGACCCGGGGGACCACCGCGCCCCGCAGCACGTTGAAGCCCTTGCTCAGCACCAGCACCCCGAGGGCGGCCGGGTACAGCGCCAGGTCGTCGTGGTGCACGGCCATCACGACCGCCAGCACCGCCCGCGCGGCCAGACTCCCGGCGAGCGCCCAGCGGCGGCCCCGCTGCAGGCGGTCCAGGGCCGGGCCGATGACCGGCGCGACGACCGCGAACGGGGCCATCGTCACCAGCAGGTACAGCGCGACGTTGCCGCGCTGGGCGTCGGCCGCGGCGGCGAAGAACAGCGTGCCGGCCAGCGAGACGGCGATCATCGCGTCCCCGGCGACGTGCAGCGCGTTGACGCCGAGCAGGCCGGACAGCCCGCTGTCGCCCGCGCCGTCGGCCCGGCTGGCCGTCCGCACCCGCCGCACCGCCGCGCCGCTGAGCTCCCGCGACCGGGCGGCGGCCACCCGGGTGACGGTCAGCCGCGGCGGCCGGGCCCCGAGCGCGGGCGCCGTCCCGGAGGGTGCGGTGGCCTCGGGTGCGACGGCGTGCGGGGTGGTGTCCACGCCGGGCGTGCCCGCCGGCGGGACGGCGGTCGGCCGAGTGGCGACGGCGTCACCCGGGGCGCCGACGACCGGCAGCGGGCGGGTCTGCATGCGGCGGATGCCCAGCGGTGAGGTCTCCACGCCCGGCTCGGGCTGCCGCCGCGTCGTCCGCCGCCGCAGCCGCGCGCGGGGGAGCGGGGAGTCGGGCACCGGCACATCGTGCCGCAGCCCGCTGTGTCCCACGCCGGGCCCGCTCCTGCGACCCGGACCGGGGGCTGCGACGCGCGCCCGCCGCACGCTTGGTGCCATCGGCGACAATGGCGGTGTGTCCGACTCCGCTGCCTCCGCCGCCGCCCCAGGACCCGCACCCGAGGAGGTGCTGGCCGCCGCGGTCGAGCTGGCCCGCGCCGCCGCCGTCGACGTCGCCGGTGACCCGGCGGTGGTCGGTGAGCACCTCGGCACCCACACCGAGCCGGTCGCGGACGACGCCGACCCGGCCCTGGGCATGGTGCTCACCCACTCCTTCGCCGCCGGCCTGCCCGGCTACCTGGGCTGGCACTGGGCGGTGACGCTGGCCGTCGTCCCCGGCGACGAGCACCCCACCCTCGACGAGGTCGTGCTGCTGCCCGGTGACTCCGCGCTGCTCGCCCCGGCCTGGGTTCCCTGGCACGAGCGGCTGCGCCCGGGCGACCTGTCGGTCGGCGACGTGCTGCCCTCCACCGAGGACGACGCGCGCCTGGTGCCCACCTACCTCGCCGACGACGACTCCGCCGAGGACCCGTCCGGCCGCGTGGTCGCCGAGGAGCTCGGCATCGGCCGCGAGCGGGTGCTGTCGGTCGAGGGCCGCCGCGAGGCCGCCGAGCGCTGGCGGGAGAGCGAGTTCGGACCGGCCTCCGCGATGGCCCGGCACGCGCCCGGCCCCTGCTCGACCTGTGGCTTCTACCTCCCGCTCGCCGGCTCCCTGCGGCTGTCGCTGGGCGCCTGCAGCAACGGGTTCTCCCCGGCCGACGGACGCGTCGTCACCGCCGACTACGGCTGCGGCGCGCACAGCCAGGCCAGCTTGGAGCGCACGACCGGCGAACCGGCGGAGTTCGTCCCCACCGCGCGCTACGACACCGCCGACTTCGACGTCCTCTGACGTCGGAGCGCGCGACTAGCGCTGGCCCTGCCAGCGCATGAGGGCCAGGCCCAGGCCGGGGAGGACGACACCGGCGACGCAGGTCCAGGTCCACACGCGGTCGACGTCGTCGCCGACCAGCAGCAGCACCACCAGCGCGACCGCCCACAGGGCGGTGCCGGCCAGGACGACCCGCACGGTGTCGACCTGCAGGGGTGGCGGGGACGGGCGGGTCGGTGCGGGCACGTCCCGACCCTAGGCGCTGGACACCCGGTCGGAACGCCGGTGTGACCCGGCGGGGTCGGTACGTGTGGCACGCTGTCGCCGCTCGCAGCCAACCACGCCGGGCGGTCCGCCGGGGAGCCACCTCGCGCGACCGGTCGCCGGCGCCGTTCCAAGGGGTCCCCCGATGCCCAGCAGGTCCCGTCCCGTCCGCGTGCCCGCACGCACCGGCAGCACCGCGGTGGGGGCCCCCACGGGTCCGGACGCACCCGCGGCCCGGCGCAGCGCCGGCCCCACCATGCGACCGAAGAACGGCCTCGACCGGTACTTCCAGGTCACCGCCCGCCGCTCGACGGTCGGGCGCGAGGTCCGCGGTGGGCTGACCACCTTCTTCACGATGGCCTACATCGTGGTGCTCAACCCGATCATCCTGTCCGGCGCCGACATCAACGGGAACACGCTGGGCTTCGAGTCCGTCGCCGCGGTGACCGCGCTGGTCGCCGGCGTGCTCACGATCGCCATGGGCATCGTGGGCCGTTACCCGCTGGCCCTGGCCACCGGCCTGGGCATCAACGCGATCGTCGGGGTCTACGCCGCCACCCAGCTCACCTGGCCCGAGATCATGGGCTTGGTCGTGCTCGAGGGCCTGCTGATCCTGGTGCTGGTGCTCACCGGCTTCCGCCGCGCGGTGTTCACCGCCATCCCCGCGCAGCTGAAGACGGCGATCGCCGTCGGCATCGGCTTCTTCCTCACCATCATCGGGCTGGCCGACGCCGGCATCATCCGCCCGGGCAACCCGCTGATCAGCTTCGGCGTCAACGGGTCGCTGGCCGGCTGGCCGATGCTCACCTTCGTCGTCGGCCTGCTGCTGACCAGCGTGCTCGTGGTCCGCAAGGTGCGCGGGGCGCTGCTGATCGGCATCGTCGCCACCACGGTCTTCGCCATCGTCGTCGAGGCGATCGCCGACGTCGGCCCGCGCGTCGGCCCCGACGGCGCCGTGGCCGACGCGCACGGCTGGGCGCTGCAGGTGCCGACCTGGCCCGGGCAGGTCTTCGACGTCCCGGACCTGTCGCTGATCGGCAACTTCTCGCTGTTCGGCGGCTTCGACCGGATCGGGCTGCTCGCCGCCGTCCTCATCGTCTTCTCGATCATGATCGCCGACTTCTTCGACACGGTCGGCACCATCACCGCCGTCGGCGCGGAGGGCGACCTGCTCGACGAGGACCGCAACCTGCCGCGCTCCCAGCCGGTGCTGCTGGTCGACTCGCTGGCCGCCGCGGCCGGTGGCGCGGCCAGCGTCTCGTCGAACACCACCTACATCGAGAGCGCAGCCGGCGTCGGCGACGGCGCCCGCACCGGGCTGGCCAGCGTGGTGACCGGCGTGCTGTTCCTGGTCGCCACCTTCTTCACCCCGCTGGTGCAGGTGGTCCCCTCCGAGGCCGCCGCCCCGGTGCTGGTGATCGTCGGCGCCATGATGATCAGCCAGATCCGGGACCTCGAGTGGGGCGACATGTCCCTGGTCATCCCGGCCTTCCTGACCATCGCGCTGATGCCGTTCACCTACTCGATCACCAACGGCATCGGCGCCGGGGTGGTCAGCTACGTGCTGCTGCGGGTCGCCACCGGCCGCGGCCGTGACGTGCACCCGCTGATGTGGGTGGTGGCCGTCGTCTTCGTCGTCTACTTCGCGCTGGAGCCGATCCAGCAGCTGCTCTGAGGAAGGACCCCCTTGCCCCTCGCAGGCCCGGGGCGGGCCCCTGGGGGGCCGGGGGAGACGGATCGTTAGGCAGGCTTCGGACTTCGACTAAGGTGGGGCCTGTGACACGGACGACGCTGGACACCGCGGCGCTCGCCCACGACCTGCGGCTGGCGGTCATGCGCCTGTCCCGCCGGCTGCGCAACCAACGGGTGGACACCACGGTCACGCTCACCCACCTGGCCGCGCTGTCGACGCTGAAGCGCCATGGGCCGATGAGCCCGGGCGAGCTGGCCGCCCACGAGCGGGTGCAGCCGCCGTCGATGACCCGGGTCGTCGTCGCCCTGGAGTCCCAGGGCCTGGTCACCCGGACGCCGCACGCCACGGACGGGCGGCAGGTCGTCATCGGCCTGACCCCGGCCGCGGAGGAGCTGCTCACCGAGGAGGTGCGCGCCCGCGAGGCGTGGCTGTCCGGGCAGCTGCAGCAACTGACCGCCGAGCAGCGTGAGGTGCTGCGCCAGGCCGCGGTGATCATGGACGAGCTCGCCAGTGGGTGACGTCGACGGCTGCTGACCCCGCACCCCGCGCCGGCTCGTTCCGGGCGCTGCGCGCACACAACTTCCGGCTCTACGTCTCGGCCAACCTGGTCAGCCAGACCGGCACCTGGATGCAGCGCATCGGCCAGGACTGGCTGGTGCTGCAGCTGTCCGGGGACAGCGGCGTCGCGCTGGGCGTCACCACCGCCCTGCAGTTCGGGCCGAGCCTGTTCTTCAGCTTCTACGGCGGCGTGCTGGCCGACCGCTACGACAAGCGCCGGCTGCTGATGGCCACCCAGGCGGTGATGGGCGTGCTCGCCCTCGGCCTGGGGCTGCTGGTCGCCACCGACGCCGCCGTGCTCTGGCACGTCTACCTGCTGGCGCTGCTGGTCGGGGTGGTGTCCTCGCTGGACACCCCGGTGCGGCAGTCGTTCGTCTCGGAGATGGTCGCGCCCGAGCTGCTGGCCAACGCGGTCAGCCTCAACTCCACGGTCTTCAACGCAGCCCGGCTCGTGGGGCCGGCGGTGGCCGGTGGGCTGATCGCGCTGTCCGGTGGCAACACCGCGCCGGCGTTCCTGGTCAACGCCGCCAGCTTCGCCACCACGATCGCCGCGCTCGCGCTGATGCGTGCCGACGAGCTCGACCCGAGCCCACCGGCCCCGCGCTCCCGGGGGCAGCTGCGGCAGACGCTGGCCTACACCCGCCAGCACCCCGACCTCATGCTGGCGATGGGCCTGGCCTTCACGCTCGGGACGTTCGGGTTCAACTCCCAGATCACCATCGCGCTGATGGCCCGCGAGGTGTTCGGACTCGGCGCCGGGGCGTTCGGCCTGCTGTCGACCGCCTACGCCGTCGGCTCGCTGTCCGGTGCGCTGCTGTCCACCCGGCGCAGCACCCGCCCGCTGCAGCGGTTCCTGATCGTCTCCGCAGTGGCCTTCGGGGTGCTGCTGGTGGTGAGCGGGCTGATGGGCAACTACTACGCCTTCGCCGCCCTGCTCATCCCCACGGGTGCGGCCGCGCTGGTGTTCAGCGTGGCGTGCAACAGCTTCGTGCAGCTGGGCGTCGAGCCGCAGTGGCGTGGCCGGGTGCTGGCGCTGTACTTCATGGCGTTCCTGGGCGGGACCCCGATCGGTGCCCCGCTGATCGGCTTCGTCTCCGAGCGGCTGGGTGCGCCCTGGGGGCTGATCAGCGGCGGGCTGGTGTGCGTCGTCGTCTCGATCGCCGCCGGCGCGGTGCTGGCCCGCGGCCGCCGGGTGCGGCTGGAGATGCACGTCCTGCCGCCGCGGCTGCAGCTGCACGTGGCCGCGACCGCACCGCCGGACCGGGTCGCCGTGCTGGCCGAGGAGGCCGACGGCGGCGTGCCCGCCGAGGCGGTCACCGGCGAGCGGGTGGCACCAGATCCAGCTCATCGACCGTCGCACTGAGCGTCGGCGTGGTGACTCGGCGCTGACGGCGATACCGTCGCTGGGTGCCCCCACCAGGGTCGGTCTCCGAACACGCCGGGGCGTCGCTGCTGCCCCTCGGCGGCGCCGCCGCGCTCTTCGTCGTGGCCGCCGTCCTCCTCGCCCTGGTGATCCGCCTGCTGATCCGGATGATCCGGTCCACCGCCGCCGCGGACGAGCCGCCTCCGCCACCGCCGCGCCCGGCTCCGTCGCCGCCCCGGGTCGCCGGGCCGGCCACCCCGCGGCCGGCCGCCGCAGGCCACCACCCGGTCGGCCGCCGCAGCCCCGGTACGGGAGCCCAGCGCGCCGTCACCGGCCCGCGCCGGCCGCTGCAGGTGGTCGCCGCCGACCTGCGCCGGCTCACCGGCGAGCTGTCGATGGTGCCCGGTGGGCTGTCCGCCGAACGCCGTCGCGACCTGCTGGCCGCCTACGACGACGTTCTGATGGAGGCCGCGGACCTGCTCCAGGTGCCGCACCGGCTGCGCACCGAGCCGCCGGCGACCCGGGAGCTGGAGCGGCTCCGGCTGCTCAGCCAGCTCGAGGCCGCGGGCCTGGTGGTGTCCGGCTGACCGAGCCGGCTCCCCGCACGGGCGGCCGGCTCTTCCTGGCCGTCGACCCGCCCCCGGCCGCGGTCGCCGACCTCGACCGCGCACTCGTCCCGCTCCGCGCGGCACCCGGCGCTCCGCGCTGGACCCCGCCCGCGCGCTGGCACCTCACCCTCGTCTTCCTCGCTGAGGTCCCCGCCCCGCTGCTCGCGCCGCTGACCGCCACGGTGGGCTCGGCGGTCGCCGGTGCGCCGGCGCTGTCGCTGCAGCTGGCCGGGGCCGGCCGGTTCGGCTCCCGGCGCCGTCCCGCGGTCTGCTGGGCGGGGCTGGCCGGGGACGTCGCCGGGCTGACCGCGCTGGCCGGGCGGCTGGCCGACGCGGCCCGCGGCGTGGGGCTGCCCGTGGAGGACCGGCCGTTCCGGGCGCACCTGACCCTGGGCCGCTGGCGCGCCGGACAGGACGCCGATGCCGACCTGCCCGAGCGACTGGCCGGGTACCGCGGCCCGGTGTGGACCGCGCCCGAGGTGGTGCTGTGGCGCAGCCACCTGGGCCCCACGCCGCGCTACGAGCGGGTCACCGCCTGGCCCCTCGGGGTGGGCCGGGATCAGGTCACCTGATCGTGCCTGCTCCTGGCTCAGTGCAGGAGGTGAGCCAGGAGCACGTGGGGTGAGCCCGGACGGTCTCCTCCGTCAGGCGTCCTCGCGCAGCACCGACGCCGGGTCGGCCCGGTCGGCGGCCCGCTGGGCGTAGAGCGCGGCCAGACCGGCCACGACCAGGACGACGACCACGCTGCCGGCCAGCGCCGACCACGGGACGTCGAGCAGCGGGGTGGGCGGCCGGAGCAGGTCGACGTCCAGCCGCCGGTACACCAGCGCGACGGCGCCGGCCGCGAGCGCGCCGCCCAGCAGCGAGCCGACGACGGCCACTCCGGCCAGCTCGACCACCAGGGAGCGCAGGTGCGCGGCCCGGGTGAGGCCGAGCCGGCGGGCCATCACGTAGCCCGACACCCGGGTGCGCGAGCGGGCCTCCAGGTACAGCAGCAGGCCGCCGACGGCGATCACCCCGACGAAGACGGCGAGGGCGGAGAGGTAGCCGAAGGTCCAGGTGATGCCCAGGAAGTTGGCCCGCTCCTGCACGCCGGCCGGGTCGAGCGTGCGGATGTTCATCGCGCCTGCCCCGGCGAGGGCGTCCACGGCGCCGGACAGGTCCTCGCGCACCCACAGCTCGGCGGAGCGTGCGGCGCCGGCGGACCGCTCGATCTCCGGCAGCCGGTCCGCCGCCACGAGCACGACCGGGTCGGCGGTGCGCCGGCCGGGCAGCACCCGGGCCTCCGCGACCACCTGGGCCGGCACCTCGGTGCTGCCCAGCCGCAGGTCGGGGTCGCCGAGGGACAGCCCTGCGGCGACGACCGGCAGCCGGCCGTCGACCTCGGGCCCCCGGAGGGCGGCCATCAGGTCCGGCAGCGAGGCGTCGGCGAAGGAGTCGTCCCAGAACGCGGTGCCGGCGAAGTCGGCGGGGTCGACGGCGAGCACCTGGACGTCGGGGCGGCCGCGGGTCGTGCTGTCCGCCGCTGCACCCTCGGCCGCGCTGCCGTCGTAGCGGAGCAGGTAGGTGCCGGCGGCCACGACCTCCGCTGTCGGTTCGATCCGGGTGACGGTCGTGGCGGCCGCCGCCGCGCCGATCTGCACGCCGACCTTGGCGTCCAGCGTCGTCTGGGAGCTGGCGGTCAGCGTCGCGGTGTACCCCAGGACGGCGACCGGCAGGGTGACGGCGACCAGCAGCGTGCCGGTGGCCAGCCGGGCCGCGGTGAGCCGGTTGACGGCGAGGAAGACGGCGGGGGAGCGGTGGCCGGCCCAGCGGCGCAGCCGGGGGAGCAGCGCGATGACCCCCCGGCCGAGCAGCACCGCGGTACCGGCGATGGCCAGCAGCGGGAAGGCGACCAGCAACCCGTTGACCTGCGCGACGTGGCCGACGCTCACGATCGCCTCGCGGCTCTGCAGCAGGACCCAGCAGACGGCGGCGGCGACGAGCAGCAGCAGTTCCCACGGCACCCGCGACGGCCAGCGGGCGGCGGTCCCCAACGGCCGTTCCGCGGTGCTGCGCGCCCGGAGCCCGGCGACGACCGACGCCGCGCCGAGACCGACCACGAACGCGGCCGCCCCGGCCCAGGCTGCAACGGTGGTGGCCGCGGGGTCGAGGTCGTCGGCCGGACCCAGCCCGGCGATGAGCAGCCGGGACGCCGTCCACCCCAGCGCGGCGCCGGCCAGCGCGGGCAGGGCCAGCTCCAGGGCGGCCTTGCCGGCCAGCGGCACCGGGCCCACCCCGCGGGCGGCCAGCAGCCGGACCTCGGTGGCCCGGCGGTCGGCCCAGAAGCTGCCGGCGGCGGCGACCAGGACGAGGGCCAGCAGCGCGCCGGCGACGGCGACCGGGACCACCGGTCCGCGGAGCCCGGACTGGATGAGCTGGGCCCGGTCGACGACGGCGGCCAGCCGGTCGTTGGGCACGGCCACGGCCGGGGCCGACGACGTCCGGTCGGGCAGCGGCAGCCCGGAGTCGGCGATGAGGCGCTGCTGGGTCTCGAGCAGTCGGCGGACACCGCTGACCGACAGGGCCGAGGCGTCCACGGGCACCTGCTGCAGCCGGACGGCACCGCCGAGCGAGGCCGTGGCGAGCCGGTAGAAGGTCGGCTCGTCGGTGGTGAGCAGCACGGCCGGCGGTGCGCGGTTGGCCGAGGCCTCGTTGGAGAACAGCAGCCGGTGGTCGCACCAGTACCGGTCGTCGGCGTTGGCGACGGCGAGGTCGCGGTACACCCCGGCGACAGGTGCCCGCTGGTCCCCGAAGGACAGCACGTCACCCACGGACAGACCCTCCTGGCCGGCCACCGTCTCCGGGACCCAGACCCCCGCCCCGCTCCCACGGTCGACCACCTCGACGTGGTCCAGGGCCGCCGGGCGCTGGAAGAGGGTGAACGGCTGGGACAGGGCCGCGCCGTCGGGGCCGAGCACCTCGATGCCCGGTGAAAAGGGCTCCGAGGACCCGATCCTGGCGGTGGCCAGCACCGGTTCGGCGTCCAGTCCGGCGTCGGCCCAGGCCTCGAGCAACGACTCGTCGGCCGCGGGACGGGTGCTGCCGTCGCCGCCGTCCTGCGGCCTGCCCTGCTCGTCGACCAGGGCGGAGTCGACCCCGGTCTGCGGGCGGGCCACCTCCTCGCACCGCTGCGAGAGCTGCTGCTGGAGGGCCGCGGACCGCGCCGCGGACAGGAACAGCGGGGCCGAGGCCACCGCGCAGGCCAGGATCGCCGAGGTCACCAGCACCGCGATGACCGCGGCCGGCTGGCGCAGCCCGAGCAGCGGCGCCCTCGTCCACGGCGCCAGCCGCCACAGCGGGGGCCGGCTCACGCGGGGGGCCCGTCGGTGAGGGAGCCGTCGCGCATCGACAGCACCCGGTCGGCACGGGCCCAGGCCAGCTCGTCGTGGGTGGCGACCAGCACGGCCGCGCCCGCGCGGGCGGCGGCGCCGACCGCGTCGAGCAGCCGGTCGGCGTTGTCGCGGTCCTGGTGGGCGGTGGGCTCGTCGGCGAGCAGCACCGCCGGGCGCAGGAGCAGGGCGCGCGCGACGGCGACCCGCTGCTGCTCGCCCAGTGAGGCCTGGTGCGGGTACCGGTCGGCGAGGTGGTCGACGCGGAAGTCGGTCAGCAGCGCTCCGGCCCGGGCCTCCTCGGCAGCGGTGGTGCCGCGCAGTCGGGCGGGCAGCAGCACGTTGTCGGCGAGGCTGAGGTCGGCGACCAGCCCGAGCGCCTGCGGGACCAGCGCCAGCTCCGGCCAGCCCAGCGAGACCGGTGACCGGCCGGCCAGCGGGCCGAGGTAGCTCAGCCGGCCCTCGTCGGCGGTCTCCCAGCCGCACAGCAGCGCCAGCAGGGTGCTCTTGCCCGAGCCGGAGGGGCCCACGAGCGCCACCAGCTCCCCGGCGTCCACGTGCAGGTCGACGCCGGCCAGCGCGGTGACCGTCTCCGCGCCGCGGGAGAACCGCTTCACCAGCCCGGTGCCGGCGAACCCGCCGGCGCTCACGCGTCCACCAGCCGGCCGTGGTCGAGCCGGACGAAGCCGTCGGCGATGGCCATCACCCGCGGGTCGTGGGAGGACAGGACGAAGGCGACGCCGGCCGCGGCGAGGTCCTCCATCGCGGCCAGCACCAGCTCGGCGGCCGCGGTGTCCAGCTCGGCGGTCGGTTCGTCGGCGACGACCAGGGCCGGGTCGCCGACCACGCCGCAGGCCACCGCGAGACGCTGCTGCTCACCGCCGGACAGCTGCGCGGGGTGGTGGCCGGCGCGACCGGCCAGCCCGAGCCGGTCCAGCAGCGCCACGGCGTCGTCCTCGGTGACGGGTGCGCCGCGCAGCGACGCGGCCAGCCGGACCTGGGCGACGGCGTCGAGGTAGGGGAGGAGGTTCTCGCCCGGCCGCTGGAAGAGGTAGGCGACCTGCCGCTGGCGCAGCCGGCGACGGCCCCGGGCGCCGAGCCGGTCGACCCGCTGGCCGGCGACGTGCACCTCGCCGGTGTCGGGGGAGTCGATGCAGGCCAGCAGCCGCAGCAGCGAGGACTTCCCCGACCCGGACGGCCCGACCACCACGGTCACCTGCGCGCGGGGGATCGACAGCGTGACGTCGTCCAGCGCGGTCACCGACTCGGTCGCCGTCCGGTAGGTCTTGCCCACCCCGCGGCAGGTGGCGGCCGCGGCGGGGGCGGCGGCGGGGACGGGGGCGTCCAGCGGGTCGGCGGCGAAGCGGGAGCCCTCGTGGTCGCTCATCGGAGCCAGAGCCTAGGTGTCGGGCGCAACCAGCTGCGGGAGATCCGGTCCGGTCAGCCCTGCTGCAGGTGGCCCAGCCGGCGCAACCGGCCGCGGTCGTGTCCGTCGGACAGCGGGTCGTAGAGCTCCACGCCGCTCTGCCGCTCCTTGGCGGTGTACATCGCGACGTCGGCCTGGCGCAGCAGCGCGCCGATCTCCCCGGGCCCGGACCCGACGGCCACCCCGATGCTGACGTCGACGTCCAGGACGAACCCGTCGACGGGGAAGGGCACGGCCAGCGCGGTCCGCAGCCGGGCCGCCGCCGCGGCCGCCTCCTCCGGCGTCACCGCCGGGAGCAGGACGGCGAACTCGTCCCCGCCCAGCCGGGCGACGAGGTCGACCTCGCGCAGCAGCGGGACCAGCCGCGGGCCGATCTGGGCGAGCAGCCGGTCGCCGTAGCTGTGGCCCAGGGTGTCGTTGACCTCCTTGAAGCGGTCGAGGTCCATCAGCAGCACCGCCAGCCGCACCGGGCCGGCCAGCATCTCGGCGCCGCGGGCCAGCAGGGCGGCGCGGTTGGGCAGGCCGGTCAGGTCGTCGTGGGTGGCCTGGTGGGCCAGCCGGCGCTGCAGCTCCAGCCGCTCGGTGACGTCGCGGGCGGTCAGCAGCAGCGCCGCGATGTCCGGGTCGGCGCGCCGGTCGGAGGAGCTGACCTCCAGGTGCCGGTAGCCGCCGGCGGCGTGCCGGACCCGCACGAGGAACACCCGCGAGGGCTCGCCCTCGTTGGTGATCGGCGCCCCGGCCTCGGTGAACAGGTGCGCGTCCTCGGGGTACAGCAGGTCGCTCGCGTGCCGGTCCTGCAGCTCCGCGCGGGTCCAGCCGAGCACCTCGGTGACGGAGTCGGAGACGAAGGCGACGCGGCCGTCGTCGGTGAGCAGCGCGAGCACGTCGTTCGTGGCGTGCACGACCGACCGGAAGCGGCGCTCGCGCTCCAGCGCGGTCAGCAGGGCGTTGAAGGCGGTCGCGGCCGCGCCGAGGGCGTCGGCGGAGTGCACCGGGATCGCCAGGTCGGTCACCGGCGGCGCCGAGCCCGAGGCCAGGGCCACGGGGTCGGCGGCGACGGCCGCCACGTCCCCGAGCCGGTCGGCCAGGACGCGCAGCCGGGTGCCGATGACGTGCCGGGCCAGCAGCCAGTTCGCCGCGCCCAGCACGAGACCGGCGGCCAGGCAGGCCGCCCGGAAGACCGGTGTCCCGGCGTAGACGGGCGGCACGCCGAGGAGCTCGGCGAAGAAGGGGAAGACCGCGCCGACGACCAGGCCGAGCACGGCCATGCCGATGGCCAGCCGGGGGAAGGCAGCACGGGTCACCGGTCCTGCGTGGTCCCGGTGGGTCGGCTGCATGACCCCCTCTTCGGCCGCTGCGATGACCAGCTGGACCCCGCGAGGACCAGGGCACCCCGGACGAGGGGTGCGCGGCGGTCACGGTAGCGGGATCAGGGGGCGGTGCGTCGGCGGAACGCGTCGAGTCCTGCGATGAGCAGCAACGGGACGACCGTCCACAGACCCAGCACCCAGTACGCCCGGGCGACGCCGTCGTCGGCGAAGTAGGTCGCCCCGCGCAGCGCCCGCACCGCGACCCCCGGCGGCAGGAGGCTCGACAGTGGCTCGAGCCACGGCGGGAGGTAGGCGGCTGGCAGGTTGCCGGTGCTGCTCGCGTTGCCGAGGATCACCAGTCCCAGCGAGGTCACGAAGGTGCCGGCCGAGCCGATCGTCCGCAGCACCAGCGCGGCCGGGGCCGCCACGGCGAGCGCGAGCAGCCCGACCAGCAGCGCGACCGTGCCGAACCCGGCCGGGACGGCGGCGAAGAGGCCGTCGGCGGCCCAGGCGACCAGCAGCCCGGAGACCACCGCGAACAGCAGGATGCTCACGACCCGCCAGCGCAGCGGCAGCTTCGGGGCCGCCGAGTAGGTCTGGATGCCGAACAGGAAGCCGCCGAGCACCACCCCGAAGGCGGCGTAGAAGATGCCCAGCCCGCGGGAGTCCCCGGGTGCCAGTGGTCGCAGGTCCTCCGGCTGCAGTTGCCCGCCCGCCTGCTGTGCGACCGGGGTGAACGCCCCGGTGAGCGTCGTCGTCACGCCCTGGCCGTTGGCCCCCGCGGTCAGCAGTCGGGGCGGCGGGCCGGGCAGGTAGACGCCGTAGAGGTCGTGGCGGAGCACGGCGGCGCGGGCGGCGGTCTCGTCGGCGACCCCCTGGACGGCGAAGTGCCCCGGGGTCGCCTGGTCCAGGGCCGCGCGCACCTGGGCGACCTGCCCGGCGTCCCCGACCACCCCGACCGGGAGGTCGTGCGGCTGCGCGGCGTGGAAGGCGTCGAGGAAGACCACGACGAAGGCCAGTCCGATGACCGTGGCGACCAGCGCCGGGACGCCGATCGCGCGGAGCACCGCCTTGGGCACCGAGCCCTGCGAGCGTTCGATCTCGGCACCGGCCACCGCCGGACCGGGAGGTGGGGCGAAGCCGCCCGGCACGCGCGTCCCGTCCCCGGGTCAGGCGGGGAGGGCGGCGGCCAGCGCGCGCCCCAGGGCGTCGCCGGAGCGCCAGGCGCTCTCGACCTTGGACGGCGCCGACCAGCCGTCACCGCACAGGCCCAGCCCGCCGGTGAGGTCGAACGGCGCCTCGCGGGCGTGCGCGGGCTTGGCGAAGCTCCAGCGGTGCACGTGGCTCCACTCGGGCTCCTCGGTGATGCCCAGCGCCGCGCGCACCGCCGCCGCGACCGCCGGAGCCGCCGCGTCGGGGTCGTCGAGGTGGGCGGCGGCGAAGGCGGCGGTGCTGTGGGCGACCAGGACCGCCGCGCCGTCGCCGCGCCGGTCGCCGTCGTCGGCCAGCCAGTCCAGGACGGGCGAGTCGTGCACGAACGCCCCGTGCAGGTCGGCGGCCCAGCGTCGCGTCGACCAGCCGAGGGCGACGGACAGGGTGGGCTGCCAGTCGGCGTCCGGGACGGCGTCCGGAGTGACCAGCCGGGCCGCCTGCGGGTCGGGCATGGCCAGGACGACGGCGTCCGCGGGCTGCCCGTCGACCGAGGGCTGCCCGCCGCCGGTGACGGCCTGCACGGTGCGCTCGAGCTGGACGTCGAGGCCGGTGGCGAGGTCCTCGACCAGGGTGCGCAGGCCCCCGGCCGTGCCGTAGCGCATCGGGCCGGTCTTGGTCTGCTCGACGCCGTCGGGTCCGGCGACGGCGAAGGTGTCGGTCCAGGGCCGGGCCAGGCCGCGGTCGACCCAGTCGGCGACCACCGGGGCGAAGGGGGAGTCGTCGCCGACGGTCAGGTAGGAGGCGCCCAGGTCGACGACCCGGCCGTGCAGCGTCCGGCCGCCCATCCGGCCCCCGAGCCGCCGGCCGCGGTCGAGCACCTGCACCGCCCTGCCCTGCTCGGCCAGCGCGCGGGCGCAGGCGATCCCGGAGATGCCACCGCCGATGACCGTCGTGCCGTGGCTGCTCACGCCGTCGATCGTGCGGTGTGCGACGGGATCGCGCCCGTCGAACCGGCCGGGGACCGCCGGACGGCGGCGGGGATGATCGTCGTCGTGTCCTCCCCGCCCGTGCTGATCACCGACCCGGCCGACGAGCGGATCGCCGACTTCCGCGACCTGGTCGCCGGTGACCGGAAGCCGGGCACCGAGCGCGGTACCGGCCCGGTGATCGTCGAGGGTGTGCCGGCCGTGCAGCGGCTGCTCGCCTCGCCCTACCCGGTGCGCTGCGTGTTCGGCATCCCCGGCCGGGTCGCCGACCTGCAGCTGCCCGACGGGATCCCGGCCTACGAGGCCGACCGGTGGGTGCTGTCGGAGGTGATCGGCTTCCGGTTGACCCGCGGTGTGCTGGCCTCGGCCGACCGGCTGCCCCCGGCCGACCTCGACGAGCTGCTCGCCGGCCCGGACCCGACGGCGCCCCGGCGGCTCGCCGTGCTGGAAGGGCTCAACGACCACGAGAACATCGGGTCGATCGCCCGCTCGGCGATGGCGCTGGGCATCGACGGACTGCTGCTGGACCCCACGTGCGCCGACCCGCTGTACCGGCGGTGCGTGCGGGTGTCGATGGGGCACGTCCTGTCGCTGCCGATCGCGGTGCTCGCCGACTGGCCCGGTGACCTGGCGAAGGTGCGCGCTGCCGGCTACGAGACCGTGGCGCTCACCCCGGCCGCCGACGCGGTCGACCTGAGGGAGATCGACGCCCGGGCGCACCCGCGCACGGCGGTGCTGCTCGGCGCCGAGGGCCCGGGGCTCACGCCGCAGGCGCAGGCCGCGGTCGACGTGCGGGCCCGGATCCCGATGCGGTCGGGTGTGGACTCCCTCGGCGTCGCCGCCGCAGCGGCGATCACCTTCGCCACCCTGCGCTGACGCCACCCCGCGCTGAGTCGGCACGTCGGGCTCCACGGTGGGGTCAGCTCCCGCGCGCCGGGACCTCCACCACGGCGGTGAGAGCCACTGGAGCGGCGACCTGTCGGTCACCGCTCCAGAGCGCGCGGTCCCGTCGGCCCCTCCGCAGGGTCCTCAGCCTGGGAGGGGCGGAGAAGCCTTCTCAGTTGCGCAGCGACAGGTGGGCGAGGTGCGTCCGGGCTTGCTCGGCGAACTGCGGGTTGCACATGACGTCGTAGCGGCTGGCGACCACCTTGCTGGTGCTGGTGAAGTCGCGCTTGCCCTGGGAGGCGGCGTACCCGACCGCGCCGAACACGGCTCCGAAGACCAGACCGATCAGCAGCCCGGTGAGGATCGAGCCGAACCAGGCGCTGCCGTCCTCGGCGAAGATGCTGAGCAGCAGGCCGACGAAGAAGCCGAACCAGGCGCCGCTCGCGGCACCGGCGGCGATCGCGCGGCCCCAGCTCAGCCGGCCGGTGACCCGCTCGACCATGCGCAGGTCGCTGCCGATGATCGTCACGTTCTCGACCGGGAACTTCTCGTCGGACAGGAAGTCGACCGCTCGCTGGGCCTGGGCGTAGTCGTCGTAGGACCCGACCTGCACGCCGCCGAGGGGCATGGACACAGACGCTGACATGACGGTCTCCGTTCCGGGCCGGTCTGCTGGCGACGGCCGGACGATCCGGCTGCCGCGCGGTCCACGAAGGACGACGGCCGACCCACTGCTACCCGAAACGATCACGGACGACCCCCTGTTCCGCGCCACCCCGACTCCCAGCGACTCCACAGCCCACAGCCACCAGCCCACCGGTCCCGGCCCTTCTTCAGACCAGGCTGTCGGCCCAGGCGCGGTGCAGGTCGGCGAACCGGCCGGTGCCGCCCACCAGCTCGGCGGGGGTGCCGTCCTCGACGATCCGCCCGGCCTCCATGACCAGCACCCGGTCGGCGAACTCCACGGTGGACAGCCGGTGGGCGATGATCAGCGCCGTCCGGTCGGCCAGCAGGGTGCGCAGCGCCTCCTGCACCAGCCGCTCGCTGGGCACGTCGAGGGAGCTCGTGGCCTCGTCGAGCACCAGCACCGCGGGGTCGGCGAGGAACGCACGGGCGAAGCTGACCAGCTGCCGCTGCCCGGCCGACAACCGCCCGCCGCGCTTGCGGACGTCGGTGTCGTAGCCCTCCGGCAGCGCGCGGATGAAGCCGTCGGCGCCGATCGCCCGAGCCGCCGCCTCGATCTCGGCGCGGTCGGCGCCGGGCCGGCCGAACCCGATGTTGTCGGCGATCGACCCGGAGAACAGGAAGCTCTCCTGGGTCACCATGACCACCGCGCGCCGCAGGTCGGCGTCGGCCAGCCGGGTGAGCGACACCCCGTCCAGCCGCACCACGCCGTCGCCCGGGTCGTAGAACCGGGCCGCCAGCCGGGCCAGCGTGGACTTGCCGGCCCCGGTGGCCCCGACCAGGGCCACCGTCTGCCCGGCGGGGACGGTCAGGTCCAGGCCCGGCAGCACGGTCGCGGCGCCGTACCCGAACCGGACGCCGTCGAAGACGACCTCCCCGGCGACAGGCGCCGGCAGCGGGTGCGGGTCAGCCGGCTCGGGCACCGTGGAGCGCTCCTCGAGCACCCCGGACAGCTTCTCCAGCGCCGCGGTCGCCGACTGGTAGCTGTTGTAGAACATCGCGATGTCCTGCAGCGGGTCGAAGAACCGGCGCAGGTAGAGCAGGAACGCGATGAGCACGCCGACCTGGATGTCACCGTCCATCACCCGCACGGCGCCGTAGCCCAGGACCGCCACGGTGATGACGTTGCCGATCATCGTGACCGCCGGGACGAAGACCGCGATCAACCAGAACGCCCGGTGGTTGGCCTGCCGGTTCTCCTCGTTCAGCCGGGCGTGCAGCTCGTCGTTGCGCGGCTCCCGGCGGAAGGCCTGTACCGCCCGGATGCCGCCGAAGGTCTCGGTGAACTGCACGATCAGCGCCGCGATCGTCTGCCGGGTGCGCCGGTAGGCGACCGTGGTCTGCCGCTGGAACCAGCGGCCCACCAGGTACAGCAGCGGGAAGCCCAGCAGCGCGACCAGCCCCAGCGGCAGGTCCAGGAACAGCAGCACCACCCCGATCGTGGTGACGCTGAACAGGGCGGTGAGCAGCCCGTCGAGGCCCTCGTCGAGCAGCTCGGCCAGCGCCTCGACGTCGCTGGTCAGCCGGCTGATCGTCTTGCCCGAGGTGTAGCGCTCGTGGAACGACAGCGGCAGCTGCTGCACGTGGGTGAACACCCGCCGGCGCAGGGTCAGCAGCACCTCCTGCCCGACCCGGCCCGAGCCGGTCAGGAACAGGTAGCGGAAGCCGGTGTCGACGCCCGCGGCGGCGACCAGCGCCACCGTCGTCCAGACCAGCGGCCTGGAGTCGCCGTCGAGCAGGGCCGGGACGGCGGAGTCGATCCCGACGCCGATGAGGAACGGCCCGGCCAGCCAGGCGAGGTTCTGCACGACGACGACCGCCAGCAGCCACCACAGCGACCGCCGGTGCGGGCGCACCAGTTCCCCGAGCAGCCGCCGCGAGCGCCCGCGCAGGAAGCTGCTGGCCGAGGCGGTCAGCGCGTCGTCCTCCTCGGTGGACACACCCCGCCAGTCGGCGTGCGCGTCCGCGGGGGCGCCGCCGGAGGAGGTGGTGGCCGCGGCACCGGAACCGGGGGTGGTCACCGCGCACCTGCCTCGCCGGCGCCGGCGAGCTCGGCGGAGCTGGACAGCAGCGCGCGGTAGGCGGGCACCTCGGCGAGCAGGTCGCTGTGCCGGCCGATCGCGGTGATCCGCCCCTCCTGGAGCAGGGCCACCCGGTCGGCCAGGAGCACGGTGGAGGCCCGGTGCGCGACCACCAGGGCGGTCGTGGAGGCCAGCACCTCGCGCAGCGCGCGCTCGACGAGCGCCTCGGTGTGCACGTCCAGCGCCGACAGCGGGTCGTCGAGCACCAGCACCGAGGGCCGGCCCAGCACCGCGCGGGCCAGCGCGAGCCGCTGCCGCTGCCCACCGGACAGCGACAGCCCCTGCTCGCCGATGCGGGTGTCCAGGCCCCACGGGAGGTCGTGCACGAAGTCGGCCTGGGCGACCCGCAGCGCCTCGGTGACGTCGGCCTCGGTGGCGCCCGGGCGGCCCAGGGTGACGTTCTCCCGGACGCTCATCGAGAACAGCGTCGCCTCCTCGAAGGCGGTGGCGACCACGCTGCGCACCTGGGCCAGCGGCAGGTCGCGCACGTCGTGGCCGTCGAGGGTGACCCGGCCGCGGGTCACGTCCAGCAGCCGGGGGACCAGGGCGGTGAGCGTGGTCTTGCCCGACCCGGTGGCGCCGACCAGGGCGACGGTCTCGCCGGGGGCGACGTCGAGGTCGATGCCGGCCAGCACCGGGTCGCCGGCGCCGGGGAAGCGGAAGCCGACGTCCTCGAAGCGCAGCCGGGCCGGCCGGGCGACCTCGGCCGGCTGCACGCCGGGGGAGTCGGCGACGGTCAGCGGGGCGTCGAGCAGCTCGCCGACCCGGTCGCAGGCGCTGGCCGTCTCCTGGGCCTGGGCCAGCAGGAACCCCAGCGACAGGATCGGCCAGAGCAGCACGGTGAACAGCGCGACGAAGCCGACCAGCCCGCCGATGGTGAGCGCGCCGGCGTTCACCGCGAGGGCGCCGCCGACCAGGACCACGGCCAGGGTGATCTGCGGGTGGAACTCGAACATGCACCAGATCACCGCGAGCGTGCGGACCTTGGTCAGCTGGAGCTCGCGCAGCCGCAGCGCCTTGTCGTCGTAGCGGGCGAACACCAGTCCGCTGCGGCCCAGCGCCCGGACCACCCGGATGCCCTGCACGGCCTCCTCGACGTCGGTGGCCAGCTCGCCCTGCTCGTCCTGCACGGCGCGGGACTGGGCGTTGTACCGCTTCTCGAAGCCCAGCCCGAAGGCGATCAGCGGCACGCTGGTGACCAGCACCGCCACCCCCAGCGGCCAGTAGGTGACCACCAGCAGCGTGCCGACCACGACGCAGGTGATCAGGTTGACCACGAGGAAGACGGCGCCGAAGCCGATGAACCGGCGGATGGTGGACACGTCGGAGGTGGCCCGGGACAGCAGCTGGCCCGACGACCACCCCTCGTGGAAGCCCACCGGCAGCCGCTGCAGCCGCTGGTAGAGGGTGTCCCGCAGGTCGCGCTCGATGGCCAGGCTGCTGTTGCCCATGGCCCAGCGGCGCAGGAACATCAGCGCCGCCTCGGCCGTGCCGAAGAGCAGGGCCAGACCCAGCAGCGGCACCAGGGCGCCCCGGTCGCCGCCGGCGATCGGGCCGTCGACGATGCGCCGGGTGATCAGCGGCACGGCCAGTTGGGCGAGGGTGGCCAGCAGCGCCCCGGTGAAGGTGAGGGCGATCAGCCCGCGGTAGGGGCGGGCGAAGGGCAGCAGCCGCCGCAGGGCCGAGAGCCGCCCCTGCTCGGCGTCGGGGTGCTCGGCAGGGCGGGTCATGGCCAGCTGAGGCTATGCCGCCACACCGACAGCTTCGAGCGATTAACGCCGAGCCGGTATCGGAACAGTCGGCCTCGCTGCAGGGCCCCGCCGCGAGTGGGAGGACCTGCTCCTCCCCGACCCTCGCAGGCTCGGGCCGGGCCTCTGGGGCAGGCCGGGGCAGGGAGGTCCTTCAGCGGCGGCGGCGGACGCCGAACACGATGTCCTCCCAGGCCGGGATCCGGGCCCGCGGGTCCTCGACCTCGCCGTCCATGAGGGTGCCCAGCACGACGGTCTCCTGGGTGTCCGGGTCGACCTCGTCGTCGTAGGGGCTGCGGGCGTCGGTGCCGTCGGGCAGCAGCGTGCCGTCCGCGTCGCCGTCCGTGCCGGGCGCGAGGTCGGCCGGGATGCCGTCGGCGGGGACGACGTCGCGCACGTCCGCGTCGTCGTCGAACCGGTCCTCGGCGCCGAGGTCCTCGGCGTCGGTCGGCTCGGCCGGGGGGACCACCGCGATCGACCGGCGGGGGGCCGGCGCCGGCGGGAGGCCGTGCGGGACGTCGGGGACGACGCGCACCAGCCGGGTGCCCTCGGCGAAGTCCATGGTGGCCGCGTCCAGCGGGGTGACGGTGCGGGCCGGGATGTCGTAGCTCCACCGCGTGGTGCCGGACTTGTGGCCGGCCCGCCAGGCGGCGCGCACCTGCCAGGTGCCGTCCTCGCTGCGGTGGGCGTCCCAGCTGACGGCGTCCAGGTCGGCGCCCAGCAGCCGCAGCCGCTCGGCCATGAACCGCTCCAGCGGCACGCTCGGCGTGCCCTCGCTGAGCCGGACACGGGCGTCGCGGGCCTGCTCGGCCACCCGCTCGCGCTCCTGCAGGACGGGGTGGGCGAAGCGCATGATCCGCTCGACCCGGGTGCCGGAGGACTCCGCGACCTGCTCGGGGGTCTCCCCGGCGCGGATGCGGGCCTGGATCACCCGCGGCGGCAGGTCGTCGGCCGGGGCGGGCGCGGGCTTCGCGACCTCGGCCCGCAGCAGTTCGCGCAGGCGGTCGTCCAGCGGCAGCTCGAAGCGCTCGCCGTCCCCGGTCGAGTCGGGCTCGTCCGCGACGAGCACCAGGTGGTCGCCGTCGTCGGAGAGCGCCACGAGGCGCAAGGAGCGCATGGGGGCGACCTCCAGCAGGGATTCGGTGCGAGCCCGGGGTACGGACCAGCGTCACGCTATCCGCGCGGCAGGAACCGGCACCTGCCGACACGCCCGGTGCGGCGCGTCGGCTCGACAGCGGGGGTCGGCCCGTGGTGAGGGCCCGGTCGCAGTCCGGTCACCCGGCCCCGAGAATGGAGCACCACCGTCATCGGGACGCAACACCCGGTGAGCACGGTGGCACGCAGGCGGGCGCAGCGGCGCGCCGTACCGGGACCAGGACGGAGGCACACGTGTGCGGCATCTCGGGTGAGGTCCGGTTCGACGGCGGCGTCGCGGACATGGCGGCGGTGGCGGCCATGTGCGACCAGTTGCAGCGGCGCGGGCCCGACGGCTCGGGCGGCTGGCAGTCCGGCCCGGTGGCCCTGGGGCACCGCCGGCTGAAGATCATCGACCTGACCGACGCCGGTGCCCAGCCGATGGTCGACGCCGAGCTCGGGCTCACGCTGGTCTTCAACGGGATCGTCTACAACTACCCGGAGCTGCGGGCCGAGCTGCAGGCCGCCGGCTACCGGTTCTTCTCCACCTCCGACACCGAGGTCGTGCTCAAGGCCTACCACCGGTGGGGCGCGGCCTGCGTCGAGCGCTTCCTCGGGATGTTCGCCTTCGTCGTCGTGGAGCGGGACTCCGGCCGGGTTGTCATGGCCCGCGACCGCTTCGGGATCAAGCCGCTGTACCTGTCCCGGGGCCCGGGCCGGGTGCGGTTCGCCTCCTCGCTGCCCGCCCTGGTGCGCGCCGGCGGCGTCGACACCACCGTCGACCCGGTCGCGCTGCACCACTACATGTCCTTCCACGCCGTGGTCCCCGCGCCGCGCACGATCCTGGCCGGGGTGCGGAAGCTGCCGCCGGCGACGGTGCGCACCTACGAGCCCGACGGCCGGGAGTCCGACTGGGAGTACTGGCGCCCGGTGCACTCCCGGCGCGCGGACCTCGCCGGCCTGGACCCGGTGGAGTGGCAGGAGCGGGTGCTGGAGTCCCTGCGCACCGCCGTCCGGCGCCGGATGGTCTCCGACGTCCCGGTCGGGGTGCTGCTGTCCGGCGGCATCGACTCCAGCCTCATCGTCGGCCTGCTCGCCGAGGAGGGGCAGCGCGGCCTGGCCACCTTCTCCATCGGCTTCGAGGCGGTCGGTGGGCGCTCCGGCGACGAGTTCGTCTACTCCGACGTCGTCGCCGAGACCTTCGGCACCGACCATCACCGGCTGATGGTGCCCACCGCCGACGTCCACGCCGGGCTCGACGGCGCGATCGGTGCGATGAGCGAGCCGCAGACCAGCCACGACGCCGTCGCCTTCTACCTGCTCAGCCAGCAGGTGAGCCAGCACGTGAAGGTGGTGCAGAGCGGGCAGGGCGCCGACGAGGTGCTGGCCGGCTACGACTGGTACCCGCCGCTGGACGGCGTGCCGGAGGCCGACGCCGTCGACGCCTACGCGCGGGTGTTCATCGACCGCCCGCACGACGAGCTGGTCAAGGTGCTGGGGGAGCAGTGGGCGGTGACCGAGGACGTCAGCCGCGCCTTCGTCGCCGAGCACTTCGCCCGCCCCGGCGCGGACACCACGCTGGACCGGGCGCTGCGGCTGGACTCCACGATCATGCTCGTCGACGACCCGGTGAAGCGGGTGGACAACATGACGATGGCCTGGGGCCTGGAGGCCCGGGTGCCGTTCCTGGACCACGAGTTCGCCGAGCTGGTCGCCGCCGTCCCGCCGGAGCTCAAGCTCATGCACGGCGGCAAGGGCCTGCTCAAGGACGCCGCCCGCAAGGTGGTTCCGGCCGCGGTGATCGACCGGCCCAAGGGCTACTTCCCGGTGCCGGCGATCATCGAGCTGCAGGGCGACTACCTGGAGACGGTGCGCGCCGCGCTGACCGCCCCCGCGGCCCGGGAACGCGGGCTGTTCCGGCCGGAGTTCGTCGACCGCCTGCTCGCCGAGCCCAACGCCCACCGCACGACACTGGGGTCCAACCAGCTGTGGCAGATCGGCCTGCTGGAACTGTGGCTGCAGCGGCACGGGATCTCCTGACCCGCTGCGCCGACCGCCACTGCTGCCCCGAGGAGGTGCCGTGACCGACGTCCTGCACCCGGCCGTCCCACCGAGGGCCGGGCTCCCCACCGAGGTCCGGCTCGCCATCGCCGAGATTGCCGGCGCCCCGGGCGCCTGGTGCCCGAGCCTGGCGCCCACCGGCGACCGGGTGGCCTACGTCAGCGACCGCTCCGGGCTGCCCCGGCTCGAGGTCGCCACCCTGGACCAGCAGCTGCCCCCTGCGGTGCTGTCCGGCTCGGGAGAGGAGGTCGTCTCGGTCGCCTGGTCCCCGGACGGCGCGTGGCTGGCTTACCTGGTCAGCCCCGGCGGCTCGATCTGCGCCCAGCTGTGGGCCGTGCGCCCCGACGGCACCGACCGGCACCTGGTCGCCGGGGAGGACCCGCGGGCCACCGTGTTCGCCGGCGGCTGGACCGCCGCCCCCGGGCACTACGTCTGCTCGATCGCCTCCGGCGACGGCCCGGACGCCGACGTCGTCCTGGTCGACGTGGTCAGCGGTGCCCGCCGCACCCTGGCCAGCGGCGGGTTCCTGTCGGTGACCGCGGTCGCCGCCGACGAGCGCACCGTGCTGGCCCGCCGCGGCCCCCGCGGCCACCGGCACGTCGTGCTGGTCGACGTCGCCACCGGCGTGCAGCGGCGGTTGCTGCCGCTCGGCGCCCCGGGCTGGCAGGCGTCCGAGGACGGCCGGTTCGCCCCCGACGGCGGCGCGGTCTACCTGCGCGCGGCCCTGCCCGGGCTCCCCGACGTGCCGCGCAGCGACCGCACCGGCCTGGTCCGGGTGCCGCTGGGCGAGGGGCGGGTCCCTGGTCCCGGCGAGGTGCTGATCAGCCGCCCGGACGCCGACCTGGACGCCTACGCCGTCCGCGGTGACGGCACCGTGCTCTGCGTGTGGAACGCCGACGGCGTCACCGAGCTGGAGGTCCGCGACCTCGACGGCCGGCTGCGGCACGCCGTCCCGCTGCCGCAGCCGGTGATGCCCGGCTGGTCGCTGTCGGCCGACGGGGGCACGCTGCTGGCCGAGCTGACCGGCCCGGCCCGGCCGCGGTCGCTGTGGTGGGTGCCGGTCGACGGGCCCGCGCCGCAGGCCCCGCTGCCCTCGACGCCGCGCCCGCCGGACCCGCACCTGCTCGTGACGCCGGTGCGGCTGCGCTACCCGGCGGCCGACGGCACCGGGCTGGACGGGTGGCTGTACACCCCGCCGGGCGTGACCGGCCCCAACCGCACCGTGGTCAGCTTCCACGGCGGCCCCGAGGGGCAGGAGCGGCCGGACTTCTCCCCGGTCGCCCAGTCCCTGGTCGCCGCCGGGCTGACCGTCTTCGCGCCCAACGTGCGCGGCTCGGGCGGGCACGGCCGGGCGTTCACGGCCGCCGACGACCTCGGCGCCCGCGAGGCGTCCTTCGCCGACGTCCCGGCCACCGTCGACCACCTGGTGGCCGCCGACATCGCGCTGCCCGGGCGGCTGGGGGCGCACGGCTGGTCCTACGGCGGCTACCTGACCCTGGTGGCCCTGACCCGCTGGCCGGACCTGTTCGCCGCCGGCGCGTCGCTGGCCGGGATGAGCGACCTGCGCACCTTCTTCGCCGGCACCGAGCCGTGGATGGCCGCGGCCTCGGTCACCGAGTACGGCGACCCGGTGGCCGACCGCGAGCTGCTGGCTGACCTGTCGCCGATGACGGCGCTGCACCGGCTCACCGCCCCGGTGCTGCTGGCCCACGGCGACCGCGACACCAACGTGCCGGTGCTCGAGTCGGTGCAGGCCCACCAGGAGCTCACCGCGCTCGGCGCGCCGGCAGAGCTGCTGCTGCTGCGCGGCGAGGGCCACACCGTGGTCGGCCGGGGCAACCAGCTGGCCCTGTCGGAACGCGTCGCCGAGTGGTTCGATCGCTGGCTATGACCGCAGCCAGCGTGTTCGCCCGCTACCCCGGCTCGGTCCGCGACGAGGCCGTGGCCGCCGACGGCTCGGTGCACCCGCCGTTCGGGCCGGTCGCCGCCGCGCTCGACCAGCTCGGCGGCGTCGGGCTCACCTCGGTCGTGGGCGCGATGGCCCAGGAGCGGCGGGTGCGCGGCGTCGTCTTCGGCGCGTACGTCGACGGCCGGCTTCAGGAGCGGCCCTTCCCGCTCTGCCCGGTGCCGCGGGTGCTGCCGGCCGCCGACTGGGCGCACCTGGCGCGCGGCGTGGAGCAGCGGCACCGCGCGCTCAACGCGTTCCTCGCCGACGTCTACCGGCCCGGCGGTCGGCGGCGTACCGACGACGACCGGCTGCCCGAGGTGGTGCGTGCCGGGGTCGTGCCGGAGTGGGTCGTGACCGCCAGCCCCGGGCACCGGCCGGCCGCGGTGGGCTGGGCGGTGCCCGGCCAGCAGCGGATCACCGTGTCTGGCCTGGACCTGCTCCGCGGGCCGGACGGCTGGGTCGTGCTGGAGGACAACCTGCGGGTGCCCTCGGGCATCGGCTACGCACTGGCCAACCGGGACAGCGGCCGCGCGGCGCTGCCCGACCTGTACGCCGCGGCCGAGGCCGCCGGGCTGGTCGACCCGACCGAGGCCGTCGCCCTGCTGCGGGCGGCACTGGCCGACGCGGCGCCCCCGGGCTGCGCCGGGAACCCGCAGCTGGGGCTGCTCACCGACGGCCGCGACAACACCGCCTGGTTCGAGCACCGGTTGCTGGCCGAGGCGATGGGCGTGCCGGTCGCCACCCCCCACACGCTGTGGCCCACGCCGTCCGGTGGGGTCGCCGTGCAGGTCGACGGCGCGCGCGTGCCGGTCGACGTCCTGTACCGGCGCTTCGACGAGGCCGACCTGGCCGGGCACCTGACCCCCACCGGCATCCCGGTCGACGTGCTCCTCGGCGAGGCGGTGCGGGCCGGGCAGCTGGCGGTGGCCAACGTGCCGGGCAACGGGGTGGCCGACGACAAGGCCACCTACCGCTACGTGCCGGAGATGATCGACTTCTACCTGGGCGAGCAGCCGGTGCTGGCCACCGTGCCCACCTGGCTGCTGGCCGACGCCGGCGACCTGGCCGAGGCCCGCGACCGGCTCGACGAACTGGTGGTCAAGCCGGTCGACGGCTACGGCGGACAGGGCGTGGTGTTCGGCCCGCAGTGCTCGGCCGCCGAGCTGGCGGAGCTGCAGGCGGAGGTGCTCGCCACACCGCACCGCTTCGTCGCCCAGGAACCCGTCGACTTCTCCACCGTGCCCACCGTCGTCGACGGGCTGGTCGTGCCCCGGCGGGCCGACCTGCGGGTCTTCGCCGTCGCCGGCACCACCACCCGGGCCCTGCCCGCACCGCTCACCCGGGTGGCGCTGGAGGAGGGCTCGCTGCTGGTCAACTCCAGCCAGGGCGGCGGCAGCAAGGACACCTGGGTCCTGCCCGGCTGAGCGGAGTGGATCCGTCGACGTCACGTCGACGGATCCACTCCGTCAGAGCGGCTGGGAGTGGCGCCAGGCGGTCCAGGCGCTGGCGACGACGTCGTGCAGGTCGTGGCGCGCGCGCCACCCCAGCTCGCGCCCGATCCGGCCGACGTCGGGGACGACCCGCGCCGGTTCCTCGGGGCGACGACCGCTCAGCTCCGGGGTGCTGTCCCCGCCGGTGACCTCCGCGACCACCCGCAGGACGTCGAGGACGCTGGTGCCCCGGCCGGTGCCCACGTTGTAGGTGCCGCCCGGCGAGTCCCCCTCCAGTGCCCGGACCGCCGCCAGGTGGGCCTCGACGACGTCCGCGACGTGCACGTGGTCGCGCACGACGGAGGGGTCGGCGACGACCGGTGTCCCGGCGTCCAGGGCGGTGAAGACCCGCGGCAACAGGTGCGCCGTGCTGGTGTCCCCGAGCCGGGGGTCGGCCGCCCCGGCGACGTCGGACAGGCGCAGCGAGACGGCGGCCAGCCCGTACGCGGCGGCGCAGTCGCGCAGCAACCACTCACCGGCCAGCTTCGTCCGCCCGTACGGCGACAGCGGCCGGCACGGGGCCTCCTCGGTCAGCGGCTCGGTGTCCGGTTCGCCGTACACGGCGGTGCTGCTGGTGAGGACGAACCGGCTCACGCCCTTGGCCCGGCAGCCCTCCAGCAGGGCGACCAGGCCCTCGACGTTCTCCGTCCAGGCGGTCAGCGGGTCAGCTCCCGACTCCTCGGCCTGCTCCCGTGCGGCCAGGTGCACGACCCCCTGGACGGCGTGTTCACGCAGCACCCGGCGCACCAGGCCCCGGTCGCGGACCGAGCCGACGACCACCGGCACGGCGGGCAGCGCGTCCAGGCGGCCGGCGTCCCCGGTGGACAGGTCGTCGAGGACGACGACCTGCGCACCGGTGGCGGCCAGGGCGTGCACGACGTGCGCCCCGACGTAGCCGGCCCCGCCGGTGACCAGCCAGCTCATGCCCGGACCGGCGGGGCGCTCAGAGCTGTCCGGCGACGTGCTCGACGCACGCGGTGAGCGCGGTGACGTCGTCGGGGTCGACGGCCGGGAACATGCCCACCCGCAGCTGGTTGCGGCCCAGCTTCCGGTACGGCTCCACGTCGACCACGCCGTGCGCGCGCAGCGTCTTCGCGATCAGCGCGGCGTCGACGGCGTCGTCGAAGTCGACGGTGCCGACGACGAGGGAGCGCTGGTCCGGCTCGGCGACGAAGGGGGAGGTGTAGCTGGTGCGCTCTGCCCACTCGTACAGCCGGCGGGAGGACTCCTGGCTGCGGGCGACCGCGCCCGACAGCCCGCCGAGGCCGAGCATCCAGTCGATCTGGTCGGCCAGCAGGAACAGCGTGGCGACCGCGGGGGTGTTGTAGGTCTGGTCCTTGGAGCTGTTGTCGACCGCGATCGACAGGTCCAGGAAGCCCGGGGTCCAGCGGCCCGACGCCTTGATCTCCGCCACCCGCGCCAGCGCAGCCGGCGACATCAGCGCGACCCACAGCCCGCCGTCGCTGGCGAAGGACTTCTGCGGGGCGAAGTAGTAGACGTCGGTCTGGCTGACGTCGACCGGCAGGCCGCCGGCGCCGGAGGTGGCGTCGATGAGCACGAGGGCGTCGGCGTCGATCCCGTCGGGGCGGACGACGGGGGCCATGACCCCGGTCGAGGTCTCGTTGTGCGCCCACGCGTAGGCGTCCACGCCGGCCTCGGCGGTGGGCAGCGCCAGCTGACCGGCCGGGGCCGTGGTGACGACCGGGGCGTCGAGGAACGGTGCCTCGGCCACGCCGGAGGCGAACTTCGCGGAGAACTCACCGAAGCTGCCGTGCGCGCTCCTCTGCCGGATCAGCCCGAAGGTGGCGACGTCCCAGAAGGCGGTCGAGCCGCCGTTGCCGAGCACGACCTCGTAGCCGTCGGGCAGGTCGAACAGCTGGGTCAGGCCCTCACGGATGCGGCCGACCAGGGCCTTCACCGGTGCCTGGCGGTGCGAGGTGCCCATCACGCCGGCGCCCACGGTGGCCAGCGCCTGCAGCGCCTCGGGGCGGACCTTGGACGGGCCGCACCCGAAACGGCCGTCCCGGGGGAGCAGGTCGGTCGGGATGGTGATGGGCATGGGGTCCTCCACGTGCGCAGGCGGGCGTCCGGCCCAACCTAGGGGTCCGGCGGCCGGTGTGAGCAGTCGGGCAGCCGGTCACCCGGCGGTGCGCGAGGCAACGGTGACAGCATGGAGTGGTGCCCGACCTGATCCGCATGCGCAGGGACTACGACGACGGCAGCTTCACCGAGGCCGGCCTGGCGCCCACCTGGGTCGAGCAGTTCGACCGCTGGTTCGCCGACGCCGTGGCCGCCGAGCTGACCGAGCCCAACGCCATGGTCGTGGCCACCGCGGACGCCGACGGGGTGCCCGACGCGCGGGTCGTGCTGATGAAGGGCTACGACGAGGCCGGCTTCCTCTTCGTGGGCAACTACGCCTCGGCCAAGGGCGCCCAGCTGGCGGTGAACCCGCGCGCGGCGCTGGTGTTCCCCTGGCACGACCTGCAGCGGTCGGTCCGGGTGACCGGCACCGTCGAGCGGGTGGGCGACACCGCCTCCGACGCGCTGTGGGACCCCCGGCCCCGGGGTGCGCAGCTGGCCGCCGCGGCCTCGCTGCAGTCGACGGTCGTGGAGTCCCGCGACGAGCTGGTGCAGCGGTTCCACGAGCTCGACGCCCAGACCCCGCCCGGGCAGCTGCCGCGGCCGGCGAACTGGGGCGGCTACCGGGTGCTGCCGGACAAGGTCGAGTTCTGGCAGGGCGGGCACGACCGCCTGCACGACCGGCTGGTGTTCGTGCGGGACGACGAGGAGGGCGGCGGCTGGTTCGTGCAGCGCCTCGCCCCGTGAAGGACCCCGCTGCCCCGGACGCCTCCGAGGGCCATGGCGGCGAACACGGCCCTCGGCTGAGCCCGGTCGACCCGGTGGAGCCCGGCGGGCCGGTCCAGGAGCCGCCGCCGGTGCGCCGCCGCAGCTGGGCGCTGGACACCACGCCGCTGCGCAACCGCGCCTTCCGCCGGGTGTTCGGTGGGGTCGCGGTCACCATGCTCGGCCAGCAGATGACGCTGGTCGCCGTCCCGTACCAGGTCTACGAGCTGACCGGCTCCTCGCTGATGGTCGGGCTGACGTCGGTGGTCGCGCTGGTGCCGCTGGTGGTGTTCGGCCTGCTCGGCGGCGCGATCGCCGACGCGATGGACCGGCGTCGGCTCATGATCATCACGTCGGTGGGCGCGGCGGTGACCAGTGCGCTGCTCGCCGTGCAGGCGCTGCTGCCCGGGGACGGCCACATCAGCGTCCTGTGGCTGCTGGCCGCCGCCGTGTCGGCGTTCGCCGCGGTGAACCAGCCGGCCCGCAGTGCGGTGATCCCGGCGATCGTCGGGCCGGACGACGTCGCGGCCGCCAACGCCCTGTCGATGACCGTCCGCTCGGCGGGCGTCATCGTCGGACCCCTGCTGGCCGGGCTGCTCATCGGCCTCGGTGACCTGTCGATCCTCTACACCGTCGACGCGATCGGCTTCGTGCTCGCCGTCCTGCTGCTGCGCGGTCTGCCGTCGCTGCCGCCGGCCGGGGTCTCCGGGCCGCTGCGACTGGGCGCCGCCGTCCGCGGGGTGGGGGAGGGGTTCTCCTTCCTGCGCACCCAGCCGGTGCTGCTGATGACCTTCGTCGTGGACGTCATCGCGATGCTGTTCGCCTGGCCGCAGGCGGTGTTCCCGGAGCTGTCCCAGACCACCTACGCCGGCAACGCCAACAGCCTGGGCTGGCTGTTCGCCGGGGTCTCGATCGGCTCGCTGCTGATGGGCCTGACCTCGGGTTGGGTCAGCCGGGTCGACCGGCAGGGTGCGGTGGTGCTGGCCGCGATCGCGGTGTGGGGCGTGGCGATCATCGGGTTCGGGCTGTCCTCGGCGCTGTGGCTGTCGGTGCTGTGCCTGGCGGTGGCCGGTGCGGGGGACATGGTCAGTGCCGTGCTGCGCTCCTCGATGCTGCAGACCGCGGCACCGGACGAGATGCGCGGCCGGATGCAGGGCGTGTTCATCGTGGTCGTCGCCGGCGGCCCGAGGTTGGGCGACCTGCGCGCCGGGGTGCTGGCCAGCAGCGTCGGCGTCAGCGCGGCGATGTGGTCCGGCGGCATCGTCATCGTGGTGGCGATGGCAGTCGTCGCGGTCGCCGTCCCGTCGTTCTGGCTGTTCCGCGCCTCGCAGGCCGACGAGCTCGCCGAGGCCGCCCGCCGGAGGATGGCCGACTGACCCCGCTGGGCGCCGACCGTGCGCCCAGGGGGACCTCGAACGCCTCGGGACCCCGCTGAGAGCACAGTCGCCGGCGGGAGCCGTTGGTGCTTGCACCAGTGGCGTGCGGGTAGCGGAGCGTCATGGCCCTCCCGAAGATCCTCGTGCTCGTGCTCGCCGGTGGGAAGGGCAGTCGCATGCAGCTGCTCACCGAGACCCGGGCCAAGCCCGCGGTGCCCTTCGCCGGTGTCTACCGGCTCATCGACTTCCCGCTGTCCAACTGCGAGCACTCCGGCATCGCCGACGTGTGGGTGTCGGTGCAGTACCAGCCGCAGTCGGTGAACGAGCACCTGGCCAACGGCCGCCCGTGGGACCTCGACCGCACCACCGGCGGGCTGATGATGCTGCCGCCGTTCCAGTCCGGCAGCGACCGCGGCGGGTTCACGACGGGCACCGCGGACGGGCTGTGGCGCCAGGCGGAGCTGATCCGCCAGTTCGCCCCCGACGCGCTGGTGGTCGTCAGCTCCGACGCCGTCTACAAGCTCGACTACCGCGAGGTCGTCGAGGGCCACCTGGCCTCCGACGCCGAGGTCACGATGGTGACCACCGAGGTCGACCCGGACGACGCCAGCCGCTACGGGATCGTGCAGGTCGACGGCGAGCGGGTCACCGACTACGTCTACAAGCCCGACGAGCCGGCGACGACCACCGCCACCAACGAGGTCTTCGTCTTCAGCCCCGGACCCACGCTAGACCGGCTGGAGCAGCTCGCCCGGGACGCCGGCGAGGACGGGCTCGAGGACCTCGGCAACCACCTGCTGCCCGCGCAGACCCGCGACGGCAAGGCCCGCGCCCACCGGTTCGACGGCTACTGGCGCGACCTGGGCACGATCGAGTCCTACTGGCAGGCCAACCAGGACTTCCTGTCCGCCGAGCCGCCGATCGACCTGGACGAGGCGGGCTGGCCGGTGCACACCCGCGGTGGCCGGCACAGCGCCGCCAGGGTGCTGGACGACGGGCAGATCGAGAACAGCCTGCTCTCCGGCGGGACCCGCGTCTCCGGCAACGTCCGGGGCTCGGTGCTCTCGCCCGGCGTGGTCGTGGAGGCCGGGGCCAGCGTCACCGACTCCGTGCTGCTGCCCGGCGTCCGGGTGCGGGCCGGGGCGACGGTGACCCGCGCCGTGCTCGACGACAACGTGGTGATCGGGGAGGGCGCGACCGTGGGCGGGGACGGCGACATCACCCTGGTCGGCCGCGAGACCGAGGTCGAGGCCGGCAGCACCCTGGTCCCCGGCACGCGGCTCCCCGAGCCCGAGCGCTGACCACCGAGGGGCGGAAGTGGCCACGTCCGCCCCTGCGTCGGCCTCGCCGGCGACGGCTCCGCGTGGGACGGGGAGGCGCGGCGGTGTGCGCCGGAGGTCGTCTCGGCGACCCGGAGGCAGCATCCAGCGCACGACGGACGAGCACACCCGGGGCGGACGCGGCCGCGTCCGCCCCGAGGCGTCAGGCGAGGGCGCCGGCGACGACCATGAGGTCGGCCACGAGGGCGTCGTAGGCGGCGGCGCGGGCGTCGTCCGGCGTCCGCAGGATGGCCGAGGGGTGCGCGGTCGCGAGCATCCAGGTCTGCGCCGGGACCTCCTCCTCCGGCTCGTCGCCGTCGGCATCGGGCTCGGTGAGCAGGGTGAGCTGGCGGCCCGGCGGCGTCCACGGCAGGAGCTGGCCGCGCTCCTTGGTGATCTTGAACGACGGTGAGATCAGCGCCTTGGCGGCGACCGCGCCGAGGCAGACGACGATCTCCGGCTGCAGCACGGAGAACTCCGCCTCCAGCCACGGCTTGCAGGCGCGGATGTGCTCCGCGCCCGGGGACTGGTGGATCCGCCGCTTCGGCGTGGGCGTGAAGCGGAAGTGCTTGACCGAGTTGGTGATGTAGGCGTCCCGGCGGTCGATCTTCGCGTCGCCCAGGGCGCGGTCCAGCAGCTTGCCGGCCGGGCCGACGAAGGGCTCGCCGGCCCGGTCCTCCTGGTCGCCGGGCTGCTCGCCGACGAAGACGATCCGGGCGGTCTCCGGGCCCTCGCCGAACACGGTCTGGGTCGCCGGCTCCCACAGCTCGCAGGCGCGGCAGCCGGCGGCGGCCTCGCGGAGGCCGGCCAGACCGACCCCGGTGGGCGGTTGGGCCGGGTGGTTCTCGGTGCTCATGGGTCGATGACACAGGACGTCGTGCCGGTCCGCAGCGTGGAACGCCACGCGCGGAGAGTCATTGTCACTTGACGAGTTGGAAAGTGATGCGACAGTCTCAGGTCGTCGGAGCAGGATCCGCACGTCGACGAAGCGGAGGCGCAGTGCTCGAGATCGACGGCCTGGTCAAGGCCTACGGCAGCAACCAGGTGCTCAAGGGGGTGTCCTTCTCCGTCGCGCCCGGGCAGATGTTCGGCTTCTGCGGTTCCAACGGCGCCGGGAAGACGACCACGATGCGGATCGCCATGGGCCTGGCCCGGGCCGACGCCGGCGAGGTGCGCTGGACCGGCCGTCCGGTCGACGACGCCGTCCGCCGGCGGATCGGCTACATGCCGGAGGAGCGCGGGCTCTACCCGAAGATGAAGGTCGGCGAGCAGCTCACCTACTTCGCACGCCTGCACGGCATGGACGCCGCCCCCGCTGCCCGCGCCGCCGAGCACTGGGCCGAGCGGCTCGGGCTCGGGGAACGCCGGAACGACAAGGTGGAGAAGCTGTCGCTGGGCAACCAGCAGCGCGTGCAGCTCGCCGCCGCCCTGGTCAGCGAGCCCGACGTGCTGATCCTCGACGAGCCGTTCTCCGGGCTGGACCCGGTCGGCGTGGACTCCCTGGCCGAGGCGCTGCTCGCGCAGTGCCGCCGTGGCGTGCCGGTCGTCTTCTCCAGCCACCAGCTCGACCTCGTCGAGCGGCTCTGCGACGCCGTCGGCATCCTGGCCCGCGGCTCGATCGTGGCCAGCGGCAGCGTCGACGAGCTGCGCTCGGGCGCCGTCGGCCGGCAGCTGCGGGTCGTCGCCCCCGACGCCCCCGACCACTGGGCCTCCGCCCTGCCCGGGGTGCGGGTCGTGTCCGAGCAGCGCGGTGACACCGTGCTCGAGCTGGCCCCGGGCGCCGACGACCAGCAGGTGCTCGCCGCCGCGCTGGCCACCGGCCGGGTGGCCCACTTCGCCTGGCGCGAGCCGACGCTCGTCGAGCTGTTCCGCGACGCCGTCACGGCCACCCCGGTGGTGGCGGCGTGAGCGCCCCCGCCCCCGCGCACTCCGACGTGACGCCCAACAGCCCGGCCCGGATGGTCCGGCTGGTCGCCGGACGGGAGATCTCCACGCGCATCCGGGACAAGGGGTTCCTGATCGGCTCCGCCGTCCTGATCGTGCTCATCCTGGGCATGCTGGTCTTCCAGGTGGCCATCAACAGCGGCACCGACACGACCCGGGTCGGCGTCGTCGGCGGGGACGCCGCGGTCGGCGAGGCGCTGCGGACCCAGGGCCAGGCGTTGGGCACCGAGGTCGAGGTCGTGGACTACGGCGACGAGGCGGCCGCCCGCACCGCGGTCGAGGACGGCGACGTCGAGGGCGCCCTGCTCAGCCCGTCCGGCGTCCAGCCCGAGCTGCTCGTGGAGAGCGGCGGTGGCCAGGTCGAGACGCTGGTGCAGGGCGCGGTGCAGGGGCTGGCGCTGGACCGGCAGCTGTCCGACGCCGGGGTGCAGCTGGAGGCGCCGCCGGAGGTCGAGGTCGTGCCGTTGGACCCCGACGCCGACGCCGACCTCGAGGCGGCGATCGTGGCGCTGGTCGGCGTGGTGGTGCTCTACAGCCTGCTGCTGCTGTTCGGTCAGTTCGTCGCCCAGGGCGTGGTCGAGGAGAAGTCCAGCCGGGTCGTCGAGCTGCTGCTGGCGACCATGAAGCCCTGGCAGCTGCTGTCCGGGAAGATCATCGGGCTGGGGCTGCTCGGCCTGGCGCAGATGCTGGTCATCGCGGTGATCGGGGTGGCCGGCGCGCTGGCCTTCGACGTGGTCGAGCTGCCCGGGCGGCTGATCGGCACCGTGCTGACCGTGGTGGCCTGGTTCGTCCTCGGCTATGCGTTCTACGCCTCGATCTTCGCCGCCGCCGCGTCGCTGGTGAGCCGGCAGGAGGACCTGGGCAGCGTGCTCACCCCGGCCACCCTGCTGCCCGTCGTCGGGCTGGTCATCGCGCTGCAGGCCGCCCAGGACCCGACCAGCACCCTGGCCCGGGTCACGTCCTTCGTCCCCGGGCTCTCGCCGATGGTCATGGCCGTGCGCCAGTCCGCCGGCGAGGCCGCGCTGTGGGAGGTCGCGGTGGCCGTTCTGATCATGCTGGTCTCGATCGCGGTGATCGTGCGGATCGGCGGCCGCATCTACGCCGGCGCGCTGCTGCGCACCGGCGGCAAGGTCAAGCTCCGTGACGCCCTGCGCGCGGAGAGCTGACCGCGGCCGGGATCAGGTGACCTGATCGTGAGTGCTCCTGGCTCACGGCACACGGTGAGCCAGGAGCAACCACGGTGAGCCCAGACGTCGGAGCGATGGAACCCGGTTGCCCGCTCCGGCACCATGGGCCGGTGGACGACGACCTTGACCGGCGGCTCGCCGCGCTGGACGGCTCGGACGACGTCGACGCGCTCCTCGACCTGGGGCGTGCGTTGCACGAGGCGGACCGGGACCGCGACGCCGAGCAGTGCTTCCGTCGGGCTGCGCGCGACGGCGATGGGGCCGCGCTCTTCGAGCTCGCATGGTCGCTGGCAGCGCAGGAGCGGTGGCGGGACGCGGCGCTGGCCTTCGAGCGCGCAGTCGCGGCGGGGGAATCGGCGGGCTGGTTGCATCAAGGGGTGGCCCTTGAGCAGATCGGCGACCTCGCCGGTGCACAGCGGGCCTACGAAGAGGCGGCCGCCGCTGGTGACGTCGAGGGGTGGGTGCACCAAGCGTGGTTGTGGCGCCTGCTCGGCGATGGCGGTCGCGCAACCGAGGCGCTGACGGCCGGCACCAGGGCGGGCAGCGAACTGGCCGCAGCGGTGCTCGCGTGCTGGCGGTGGGACGCCACTCGTGACCCGGCCCTCGAGCCCGCGTTGCGAGCTGGCGCCGATCACTACCCGGACGCCCGCGCCGACCTGGGTGCCCTGTTGCGTCAGAGCGGCCGTCTGGACGAGGCGAGGACGGTGCTGGAGCACGGCGTCCAGCTCGGGGAGTCCGCGTCGATGTTGCCGCTGGGCAACCTGCTCCGCGACGACCTGGAGGACGACGACGCCGCCGAGCAGGCCTATCGCCTGGGCATCGCGGCTGGAGACGCCTTCTGCCACAACAACTTGGGCGTCCTGCTGCGCGATCGCGGCGACGTCGTGGGCGCGGCCGAGGAGTTCATGCTGGGCGAGCTCAACGGGGACGCCAAGGCCGCCGCCAACCTGACGGCCCTCCGCGACGACGGCCCTTGATCGCACGCTCCTCGGTCGCATCGCACGTGCTGCAGCGCGTGCACTGCGACCGGACGGCGTGCACCGCGGAGGTCAGAGCTGGGACAGCGACTCGAGCGTGCCGCGGTACGGGTGGGCGCCGGGGCCGGTGACGCCGGTGCGCACGGTGAACAGCTTCCCGGCGTCGGGCTGGGCGGCCTTCGCCTCCTCGTCCAGGCCGTGCACCGAGGTGCTGATCACCAGCAGGTCGCCGCTGAACGCGCAGCTGGTGGTGTTCTGCGCGTCGACGTCGACCACGGTCAGCAGCTCGCCGGTGGGGGAGTACCGCCGCACCTGCGCCCCGCCCCACAGCGCCGTCCAGAGGCAGCCCTCGTCGTCCACGGTGAGGCCGTCGGCCACGCCGTCCGGGTCGTCGGAGAAGTCCAGCAGGACGCGGCGCTCACCGGGGACGCCGGACTCCAGGTCGTAGTCCATCGCCCAGACCGCCTTCGCGCCGGAGTCGGACAGGTACATCGTGCGGTCGTCCGGCGACCAGCCGATGCCGTTGGAGACGGTGAGCCCGTCGAGCACCGTGCGCACGGTGCCGTCGAGGTCGAGGCGGTAGAGGGTGCCGCCGCCGGTCCGCTCGTCGAAGGCCATCGTGCCGCCGAAGAAGCGTCCCGCCCGGTCGCAGGCACCGTCGTTCATCCGGGTGCCGCCGGCCTCCTCCGAGCCGCCCTCGCCGGTCAGCTCGATCAGCACGTGCGCCCCGCCGTCCTCGGTGAGCCGGCTGATCCCCGCGCCGGCGCCCAGCAGCCACCCGCCGGCGGCCGCGGGGACGGCGAACCCGACGGTGTCGCCGCCGCGGTGGGACGCCAGGTCGACGACGTCGTCGCCCTCGACGCGGCCGCGGCGGACCTGCCCCTGGGTGATGTCCACCCACACCAGCTCGGACCGGGCGGCGTCCCAGATCGGCCCCTCCCCGTGCTCGGCGGGGGCGGCGCTGGCCGGGGTCGCTGTCAGTCGGATCACGCGCCCATGGTCCCCAGGCAACCGACCCGTCACACGCACCCCCGATACTGCGCATGTGTCAGAAGCCACCGTCGACGTCGCCGACCTCCGCACCCCGGGCGGAGCCGAGCCCGATGAGCGCACCGACGACCCGTTGCGCGCCGACATCCGCCTGCTCGGCCGGGTGCTCGGCGAGGTGATCGGCGAGCAGGCCGGTGCCGACGTCCTGGACCTGGTCGAGCAGACCCGGGTCGAGGCCTTTCGCATCCGCCGCTCCGAGGTCGACCGGTCGGAGTTGGCCGAGCGGCTCGCGGCGCTGGACCCGCGGTCGGCCAACCACGTCATCCGCGCCTTCAGCCACTTCTCGCTGCTGGCCAACATCGCCGAGGACGTGCACCACGAGCGGCGCCGCCGACACCACCGCCGCGAGGGCTCCCCGCCGCAGAAGGGCAGCCTGGCGGCCTCCTTCGAGCTGTTGGACGCCGCCGGACTGGACGGTGAGACCGTGGCCGCCGAGCTGGCCGGCGCGCTCGTCGTCCCGGTGGTCACCGCGCACCCCACGGAGACCCGCCGGCGCACCATCACCGCGGTGCAGACGCAGGTCAGCGAGCTGATCCGGCAGCGCGACAACGCCGGCCCCGACGGCATCGACGAGGGTGCCTGGGCCGCCCACCTGTGGCGCGAGGTGCTCACCCTCTGGCAGACGGCGCTGCTGCGGCTGAGCCGGCTGCGGCTGGCCGACGAGATCGAGGAGGCGCTGCGCTACTACGAGCTGTCGCTGTTCGAGGTCATGCCGGCGCTGAACACCGAGCTGCGCCAGGCCCTGCGCCAGCGCTGGCCCGACGCCGACCTGCTGCCCACCCCGATGCTGCAGCCGGGCTCGTGGATCGGCGGTGACCGCGACGGCAACCCGTTCGTCACCGCTGACGCCGTCCGCCGCGCGACCACCAGCCAGGCCGAGACGGCGCTGCGCCACCACCTGTCCGAGCTGGACGCCCTGGGCAGCGAGCTGTCGATGAGCGACCGGCTGGTGGTCCCGACCGACGCGCTCTACGCGCTGGCCGAGGTCGCCCAGGACGGCTCCCCGTTCCGCGCCGACGAGCCCTACCGCCGGGCGATCCGCGGCATCCACGACCGGCTCGCCGCCACCGCGCTGCGGGTGCTCGGCTCCGTGCCCGGTGCCGAGCCGGACGTCGTCCTGCCGCCCTACGCCCTGCCCGAGGACCTGCTCGCCGACCTCGCGACCGTGGACGCCTCGCTGCGCAGCCACGGCGCCGGCGCGCTGGCCGATGACCGGCTCGCCCGGCTCCGCGACGCGGTGGAGGTGTTCGGCTTCCACCTGTGCGGCCTGGACATGCGGCAGAACTCCTCGGTGCACGAGGAGGTGCTGGCCGAGCTGCTGGCCTGGGCCGGGGTGTGCGAGGACTACGCCGCCCTGGACGAGGACGCCCGGGTCGCGCTGCTGACCGCCGAGCTGCAGCTGCGCCGCCCGCTGGTCCGCGCCGACGCCGAGCTGTCCGAGCTGGCCCGCGGCGAGCTGGACCTGGTGATCGCCGCCGCCGAGCAGGTCCGGCTGATCGGCCCGCGCACCATCCCCAACTACGTCATCAGCATGTGCGAGTCGGTCAGCGACGTCCTCGAGGTCGCCGTCCTGCTCAAGGAGGTGGGCCTGCTGGAGCTGGACGCCGAGGGGCGGCCGCACTCCAGCGTCGGCATCTCGCCGCTGTTCGAGACGATCGGTGACCTGCAGGCCTCCGGCGCGATCCTCACCGCGATGCTGGCCTCGCCGCTGTACCGGGCGCTGGTGGCCAACCGGGGCGACGCCCAGGAGGTCATGCTCGGCTACTCCGACAGCAACAAGGACGGCGGCTACCTCGCCGCCCAGTGGGCGCTGTACCGGGCTGAGCTGGCGCTGGTGGAGGTCGCCCGGGCCAACGGCATCCGGCTGCGGCTCTTCCACGGCCGCGGCGGCACCGTCGGCCGTGGCGGCGGCCCCAGCTACGAGGCGATCCGGGCGCAGCCGCCGGGCTCGGTGGCCGGCTCGTTGCGGATCACCGAGCAGGGTGAGGTCATCGCGGCCAAGTACGCCTCGCCGGACCGCGCCCGCCGCAACCTCGAGGCGCTGGTGGCGGCGACCCTGGAGTCGACGCTGCTGGACATCGAGGGCCTGGGCTCCGACGCCGAGGACGTCTACGCCCTCTTCGACGACCTGGCCGCCCGCGCGCAGGGCGCCTACCGCGCGCTGGTGCACGAGACGCCGGGCTTCGTCGAGTGGTTCCGCGCGGCGACCCCGATCCGGGAGCTGGCGGAGCTGAACATCGGCAGCCGCCCGCCGTCGCGCAAGGCCGGGGACAACATCTCCGACCTGCGCGCCATCCCGTGGGTGTTCAGCTGGTCGCAGGCCCGGATCATGCTGCCCGGCTGGTACGGCACCGGGTCGGCCCTGGAGTCGTGGGTCGACGGCGACCCCGAGCGTCTCGCCCGGCTGCAGGACCTGCACAAGCGGTGGCCGTTCTTCCGCACGGTGCTGTCGAACATGGGCATGGTGCTGGCCAAGACCGACCTGGACCTGGCCGCCCGCTACGCCTCGCTGGTGCCCGACGCCGAGCTGCGCGACCTGGTGTTCGGCCAGATCACCGCCGAGCACGAGCGCAGCGTGCGCATGCTCCTGGCGGTCACCGGCGACGACCAGCTGCTGGCTGACAACCCGTCGCTGCGCCGGTCGATCCGCAACCGGTTCCCCTACCTGGAGCCGCTGCACCACCTGCAGGTGGAGATGCTGCGCCGCCGCCGCGCCGGGGACGACGACGAGCTGGTGCGCCGCTGCATCCAGCTGACCATCAACGGCGTCGCCACCGCCCTGCGCAACTCCGGCTGACGCACGGCTGATGGAGTCCCAGCGCGCGGAAGACGCACCGCTGGGACTCCATCAGGGCCGGTCAGCGGCGGGCGGCCTCGATGGCGGCGGCGAGGCGGCGGACGCCCTCGTCGACGTCGGAGGGCTGCACGGCCGAGTAGGCCAGCCGGAACGAGTTCTCGCCGCCCTCGAGCAGGAAGTCCGTCCCCGGCACGATCGCCACCCCACGGGCGGCGGCCTCGGCGGTGATGCGGGCGACGTCGTGGCCCTCGTCCTCGGGCAGCGAGACCCACAGGAAGTAGCCGCCCTCGGGACGGCGGAAGGTCGCCTGCGGCAGGTGCGTGCGCAGCGCGGTGTCCAGGAGCCCGACCCGCTCGGCCAGCGCCGTCTTCACCGTCTCCAGCGCAGCCGGGAACCGGTCGCCGCGCATGAACTCGTAGACCATCGCCTGGGCGACCATGTTCGGTGCGATGTAGGTGTTGGTGGCCCGCACCCGGATCCGCTCGATGATCGCCGGCGGCCCGACCAGGTAGCCCACGCGCACGCCGGGGCAGACGGTCTTGGAGAACGAGGACGCGTAGACGACGTGCTCGCTCATCGGCCCGCCGTCGAGCTCCAGCATGCGGGGCAGCGGCTCACCGCTGAACCGGATGTCGACGTAGGGGTCGTCCTCGAACAGCACGAAGTCGTGCTCGCGGGCCAGCTCGAGCAGCCGGTGCCGCTTGGCCAGCGACAGCGTGTAGCCCGCCGGGTTCTGGAAGTTCGGGATGACGTGGGCCATCGTCGGCTCCAGGCCGCCGTCCAGCAGGGCCGCAACCTCCTCCACGGCGATGCCGTCCTCCTCCAGCGTCACCAGGTGCACGTCGGCGCCCCGGCTCCGCAGCCCGAGCAGGGTGCGGTCGTAGGTGGGCCGCTCGGTGATCACGGCCGCGCCGGAGGTGGCCAGCTCGTCGAAGAGGAAGGCGTCGGCCTGCATCGAGCCGTTGGTGACCAGCACGTGGTCGACCGGGACGCCGTGCTTGTCGGCGATCCACTTCCGCAGCGGCACGTAGCCGACCGCCGTGCCGTAGCCGGTGACGCCGGCGGGGTCGTTGTCGAAGGCGGCGACGGCGGCCTGCTTGAGGCCCTCGACGTCGACGATGTCGGTGGAGGGGGCGCCGCGTGCGAAGGAGATCATCGTGGTCGCCGGGGAGGTCTGTGCTGTGCCGGTCACGCCGTCGAGTCTGCCGCACGCGGCGCCGCGCGGCTGACGGCTCCGGCGCCGGACGGCCCCCGCCCCGGCAGCGGTGCCTCAGCCCTCCGTGGCCGCGGCGGCCGCGCGGACGGCGGCGAGCAGCTCGGACCGGTCGTGGATCGTCGTCCGGGGCCGGCCGCGGGTGGCCCCGAGGGCGATCTCGGCGGCGTCGATGGCCCGCCAGTCCGACAGCAGCACCGGGTGCCCGCCCCGGGCGCGCAGGGCGCCGATCCAGTCGTCGTCCCCGCGCGGGGCCAGCGTGCCGGCGGCGGCGTCGGCCAGCAGCGAGGCCACCGTCTCCCGGGCGTCGTGCTTGTTGGTGCCCACGACCCCGGTCGGCCCGCGCTTGATCCAGCCCGCCACGTACTCGCCACGGCTGGGCACCCCGTCCCGCAGGACCCGGCCCGCCTGGTGCGGCACCGTGCCGCCCTCCAGCGGCAGCCCGGGCAGCGGGTGCCCGCGGTAGCCGACCGAGCGCACCACCAGGTCGGCCGGGACGACGTCGAGCTCACCGGTGCCGACCGCCCGGCCGTCGGCGTCGACCGTCGTCCGCTCGACCTCGACCCCGGTGACCCGGTCGGTGCCCAGCAGCCGCACCGGGCGGGCGTGGAACCGCAGCCGCACGCTCACCGTGCCGGGCGCCGGCTCGTGCCCGGCGTAGTCGGCCAGCGCAGCGAGGTTGCGGGCCACGTGGCGGTCCTCGGCGGCGAGTGCGCCGTCGCCGGGGTCGGTGAGGTCTGCTGGGTCGACGAGCACGGTGGCCGCAGCCAGGTGCCCGAGCTCGCGCAGCTCCTGGGTGGTGAAGGTGGCCTGCGCCGGGCCGCGGCGGCCGAGCACGGTGATCCGCTCGACGGGTGCGGCGGCCAGCCCGTCGAGCACGTGCTGCGGCATGTCGGTGGGGTGCAGCTCGGCGGGGGAGCGGGCCAGCACCCGGGCGACGTCCAGCGCCACGTTGCCGACCCCGACCACCACGACGTCCCGCGCACTGGCCAGCAGGTGCTCGACCCGCGCGACGTCGGCATCGGGGTGGCCGGTGTACCAGGCGACGAGGTCGGTGGCGGCGAGGCTGCCGGGCAGGTCCTCACCGGGGATGCCGAGCGTGCGGTCACCGGCGGCGCCGTAGGTGTAGACGACGGCGTCCACGTGGCCGCGCAGCTCGTCGACGGACAGGTCCGCGCCGATCTCGACGTTGCCGACGAAGCGCACCCGCTCGTGGTCGAGCACGTGGTGCAGCGTCTCGCGCAGCGCCCGCATCTTCAGGTGGTCCGGGGCGATGCCGTAGCGGACGAGGCCGAAGGGCGTGGGCAGCCGGTCGACCAGGTCGACGGCCACCGGGACGTCGTCCTGGGAGGCCAGCGCGTCGGCGGCGTAGATGCCGGCCGGGCCGGCGCCGACCACCGCCACCCGCAGGGGTCGTGCGGGATCGGCCACGTCCGGCATCGTCGTCCTCACCGGGGGCAGGCGCCAGAGGTGGCCGCCGTCCGGCGGCCCAGATCCCCAGGAGCGTTCGTGTCGCACATCATCGTCGCCAGCTTCACCCCCGACCCCGGACGCCGGGACGCCCTCCGCGAGGTGTTCCTGACCGCCGTCCCGAAGGTGCACGCCGAGGCCGGCTGCGAGCGTCACGCGATCCAGGAGGACGAGGAGGGCTTCGTCTTCCTCGAGCGCTGGGAGAGCGAGGAGGCTCGGCTGGCCCGCGAGCAGGGCGAGCCCTTCTTGACCATGATGGCGGCGGCGAACGACGACCTGGCCGGCCCGCCCGCCGTGCGCATCCTCGACCTGCTGCCCACCGGCGACCCGGCCAAGGGTCAGCTGTGAGCTGATGGAGTTCCAGCGCAGCAGGAACCGAGCGCTGGGACTCCACGAGGGTGTGGCAGGTCAGACGGCCTGGCAGGTGGGGCACCAGAAGAGGTTGCGGCCGACCATGACCTCGGTGCGCACCTCGGTGCCGCAGATCCGGCAGGGCAGGCCCTGGCGGCGGTAGACGTAGTGCGCGTCCTCGCGCAGGGCCGGGCCGCGGCGGCGCTCCCGGTCCTCGCGCTCGGTGGTGACGATCCGGCCCGCCTTGACCCCGGCCTTCATCAGCACCACGAGGTCGGCCCACAGCCGCGCCCACGCGTCGGCGTCGACGTCCTTGCCGGGGCGGAACGGGCTGATCCGCTGCCGGTAGAGGATCTCGGCCCGGTAGACGTTGCCGACCCCGGCGAGCACGGCCTGGTCCATCAGCAGCGCGCCGATCGACACCTTGCTGCGGCTGATCCGGGCGAACGCCTTGGCCGGGTCGGACTTCCGCCGCAGCGGGTCCGGGCCCAGCCGGTCGAGGATCAGCTGCACCTCGCCGTCGGTGATCAGGTCGCAGGCGGTGGCGCCGCGCAGGTCGGTCCAGACCCCCTCGCCGTCCTCACCCGGCCCCTCCCAGCGCATCCGCAGCGCGCCCCGGGGCTCGGGCGGCAGCCCGGTGCCGGAGGTGAACTTGCCGTACAGGCCGAGGTGGACGTGGACGACGTCCGGGCCGAACGAGGCGAACAGGTGCTTGCCCCACGAGGTGACGTCGTCGAGCACGCGGCCGTCGAGCATCTCCGCCTGCCCGGTGAAGCGGCCCTGCGGGCTCGTGACGTGCACCTCGCGGCCGGCGAAGGCGGCCTGCTGCTCGCGGGCCAGCCGGAACAGGGTGTGGCCCTCAGGCACTCTCGATCACCCCGTCCAGCTTTCCCGCGCTGCCGCGGCCCTGCCAGGACGGAGCGGGTGAGAGAGCCGACACCGGTTCAGCGGGCACGGACGGCGTTGTAGCGGTCCAAGGAGACCAGCCGCTCGTGCGCGTGGTCGACGATCGGCTCGGGGTAGCCGGCCGGGACGCCGCCGGGCGCAGTCCAGGGCTCGTGCACGTACTCCGGGTCCAGGTCGCGCAGCTCGGGCACCCACTGCTTGACGTAGGTGCCGTCGGGGTCGAACTTCTTGCCCTGGGTGACCGGGTTGAACACCCGGTAGTAGGGCGAGGCGTCGGTGCCGCTGCCGGCCACCCACTGCCAGCCGTGCTGGTTGCTGGCCAGGTCGCCGTCGACCAGGTGCTCCATGAAGACCTTGGCGCCCACGGTCCACTCCTGGTGCAGGTCCTTGACCAGGAACGACGCGACGATCATCCGCACCCGGTTGTGCACGTAGGCCTCGCCGAGCATCTGCCGCATGCCGGCGTCGATGATCGGGAAGCCGGTGCGGCCGGTGCGCCAGGCCTCGAGCAGCTCGTCGGCGTGCGGGCCGGAGTCGTAGGCCATCGACTGCAGCTCGGGCTTGAGGTAGGCGTGGGCGGAGTCGGGGCGGTGCCAGAGGACGTCGGCGTAGAAGTCCCGCCAGGCCAGCTCGTCGGTGTAGCGGCGGACGGACTCACCACCGTCGTCGTGCGCGTCCAGGTCGGCGACCAGCGTGCGCGGGTGCACGCAGCCGTACTTCAGGTAGGCCGACAGCCGGCTGGTGCCGTTGGTGCCCGGGGTGTTGCGGCCCTCGGCGTACCCGAGCAGCCGCTCGTCCCGGAAGTGCGCCCACGCCTCCAGCCCGGCCGCCTCCCCGGCGGGGGGCAGCAGGACGCCGTCCAGCTCGGGCCGCGGCGGCGGGTCGTCGGTGCGCACCCCGGTCGCCCACGGGACGTCGTCGGGGCGCGGTGCGGGGGCGTGCCAGCCGTGCTCGCGCCAGGCCCGGGAGAACGGCGTGAACACCTGGAACGGGGTGCCGTCGCGCTTGACGACCCGGCCGGGTGCGACCAGGTACGGCGAGCCGGTGCGCACGAACGGGACGTCACCCAGCGCCTGCTCGACCGCCGCGTCACGCTGCCGGCCGTAGGGGCCGGCGTCGGCGGTGACGTGCACCGACCCCGCACCCAGCTCCTCGACCAGCCGGGGGAGCACCTGCGCGGGGTCGCCGTTGCGGAACACCAGCGCCCCGCCGGTCTGCTCGCGCAGGTCGGCCAGGCAGTCGAGCAGGAAGGCGCGCCGGGGGTCGCCCGCGGGGCCGTAGAGCCGGTGGTCGAAGACGAACACCGGCAGCACGCTGCCGTCAGGACCGGCCGCCTCGATCGCGGCCAGCAGCGCCGGGTGGTCGGTCAGCCGGAGGTCGCGGCGGAACCAGAGGACAGCGGTGGGCACGGGGGTGAGCCTAGGCAACCAGGTTGCACACCGCAGATCAGCTGTCGGCGGTGACCAGGCCGAAGGTGGGGCGGTCCGCCTCGGTGACCAGGTCGAGGTCGCCGGGGTGGTCGAGCAGGTACTTGCGGATGAACGAGCAGTACGGGAGCACGTGCAGGTGCCGCTCGCGCGCGGAGGTGAGCACGCCGGTGACCAGCGTCGTGCCCAGACCGCGCCCGCCCATCGTGGGGTCGACCTCGGTGTGCGGGAGGGTCATCAGCTCGCCGTCCACGTGGTAAGTGGCGAAGCCGACGACGCGGTCGTCGTCGCGGATCTCGAAACGGCCCCGCTCGGGGACGTCGACCACCGTGATCTCCATCTGTGCTCCCACCTCCCGCGGCTCCGGCCTCGTTGCCGGGCATGTGCGTGTTGGACAAGGTAACCGTTGCGACACGATGTCGCCCGCATCTCCTCCGACGCGTTCACCCGTGGGGAGGTTCCCTGCTCCCGCGTGGCGGCCCGCTAGCCTCGTCCCCGCACACCCCGGTCGGGAGCGCTGCTCGCGCACCCGACGAGCCCCCGTAGCTCAGGGGATAGAGCATCGGTTTCCTAAACCGTGTGCCGCAGGTTCGAATCCTGCCGGGGGCACCACCGGGTGTCGGCCGCGCGCCCCGCCTGACGGTGTCCTCCTCACGCAGTACACCGATCTCCTCCTGCAGCACGATCCGCCCGGCGTCCCCGGCGGCCAGACTCGAGGACGACGACCAGCGGCCGCGCCGGTCCCCGAGTCCGGAGCCGTGACCCCCGTGAGCACCTGCCTCCTGCAGCGCGTCGAGGAACCGCAGCGGGCGTCGAGGAACCGCAGCGGGTCGTCAGCGGGCCGGTCGAGGCCGACGGGGGAGCGGTCGGGCTGCTCCGCCGCGAGGACGGGGTCGGGCAGTTCCTGCGCTTCGTCGCCGTCGGCGGCACCTCGATGGTGCTCTACGGCCTCGTCCTCTGGCTCCTGCAGGGCCTCGGCACGCAGCCGGCGAACCTCGTCGGGTCGCTGGCCTCGACCGTGCTGGCCAACGAGCTGCACCGCCGGCTCACCTTCCGCGCCGGGGGGCACGTCAGCCGGCTCGCCGCGCAGCTGCAGGGCGGTGGCATGGCCCTGGCCGGGGTGGCCCTCACCGCGGCCGTCCTCGCCTGGGCGGAGACCGCCGTCGGGTCGACCGGTCCGGTGCCCCAGCTGCTGCTGGTCACGACCGTCACCGGCCTGGTGGGGCTGGGCCGCTTCGCCGGGCTGCGCTGGGCCTTCACCGGCCGCACGCCCAGGACCGCCTGAGCGTCCCTCGGCCTGCGGGACGCGCAGGTCAGCCCAGCGAGGCGGTCGCTGCGCGCAGCTCCTCGAGGGCGGCCAGCGCGTGCTGGGCCAGCCCGGTGCCGTCGTCGCGGTCGGTGGCCGCCCACTGGGCGTAGCCGCGCTTGAACGCCAGCACGCCCAGCTCGGCCGCGAGGTGTGCGGTCGGGTCGGCCACGCCCCGGGCCACCAGGGCATCGGTCATCGCGGCGGCCATGCCGACGCTCTTGAGGGCGTCGCGCTCCTGCAGCTCGGTGCTGGCGGCGATCGCGGCGTGGATGCGGGGGCCCAGCTCTCGGTTGGCCGGGCCCATCTCGCTCGAGGCGCGCTCGAGTCCGGCGGCCACCGCCTGCATCGGGCTGGCGTACGCGGGCGCCTCGGTGATTCCGTCGGCGAGCAGCCGGCTCAGCGTCTCCTGGCCGGCGACCAGCAGCTCCCGCTTGTCGGAGAAGTGTCGGAAGAACGTGCTGCGGGTGACCCCGGCGCGCTCGGCGATCTGCGCGACCGTGGTCGCGTCGTACCCCTGCTCGGTGAACAGGTCGACGGCCGCGACGACGAGCCGCTGGGTCGCTCCTGGTTCCCATCGGCCCATGGGCCCAGCTTAGCGATGGGACAGCAGTCCCATCACTGTGTACGCTGACGGGACAACAGTCCCATCACTCGTCTGGAGCACCTCATGCGCGTCTTCGTCACCGGGGGCACCGGCACCATCGGCTCCGCCGTCGTCACCGAGCTGCTGGCCCACGGCCACACCGTGCTCGGGCTCGCCCGTTCCGAGCGCTCCGCGCAGACCCTCGAGGCCGCCGGCGCCCACACCCTGCGCGGCGGGCTGGCCGACCTCGACGTCCTGCGGGCCGGCGCAGCGCAGTCCGACGGCGTCGTCACCCTGGCCTTCGGCCGCGACTACGGGACGCCGGAGGCCGTGGCCGCGAGCATCGCCGAGGAGGGCGCCGCCATGGCCGCACTGGGGGAGGAGCTCGTCGGCAGCGACCGCCCGATCGTCGCCGTCTCCGGCACGCCGTGGATCCCGGGCCGCGCCTCCACCGAGGCCGACCCGCTGCCCACCGAGGGGCCGGTCGCCGGCCGGGCGGTGTCGGTCGCGGCCCTGCTGGCCCTGGCGACGAACGGGGTGCGCAGCGCCGCCGTGCGCATGCCGCGCACGGTCCACGACCACGGCACCGGCGGGTTCGCCGGCCTGCTGACCGACATGGCCCGCGCCGCCGGCGTGGCCGGCTACCCGGGCGACGGGACCCAGCGCTGGCCGGCCGTGCACGCGCGGGACGCCGCCGTCCTGTTCCGACTCGTCCTGGAGTCCGCGCCGGCCGGCACCGCGTGGCACGCCGTCGCCGACGAAGGTGACGCGGTGGCCGACATCGCCACGGTCATCGGCCGGCGGCTGGGGCTGCCGGTGGAGGCGCGGCCGGTGGAGGAGTTCGGCCCCTTCGGCCCGATCTTCGCGATGGACCAGCCGGCGTCCAGTGCGCACACCCGCGAGGCGCTCGGCTGGCAGCCCACCCACCCGGGCCTGCTCGCCGACCTGGAAGAGCTCCAGCCCTGACCGCCCGTCGACGGCCCGGTCCGGGCCGTCGACGACACTGGGGGCATGGCAGCTCCCTCCGCCGACCGGGCACCCCGACCGCTGACCGGCACCGAACGCGCACTGCTCGACGCGCTGCTCGCCCACGACTTCACCGGCGCCGACGTCCTCCGCGCCCAGCTGGACACCGCGACCGCGACACCGGGCTGCACCTGCGGCTGCGGCACGATCGACCTGCACGTCCCCGGCACCGCCCCGAACGCCGGGGTCGCCGGCCCCGCGCCGGTCGAGGGCACCGTGCACGGGCCCGACGGCCGGCCCACCGGGGGCGTCCTGCTCTTCGTCGAGGACGGCCGGCTGGCCCGGCTGGACGTCACCTCCCACGGCGACCCGCTGCCGGTGCCGGACCCCGCCAGCGTCACCTGGGGCGACACGGCCTGGGCCCGCCCGGACACCGTCCGCCGCCCGGCGCGCTACCGCCGCTGAGGCGCGTGGCCGGCCCGGTCACGGGTACGGCCGCCGCATGGCAGTGCGCAGCTCGGCGGTCGCGGCCGCCGACCAGTGGGTCGACCCCGAGGACGGCGTCCGCTACCCGGCCGGTGAGGTGCACGGCTGGGTGCAGGGGCACAACGGAACGGTCTGCGGGTTGTCCCTGTCGAGGTCCGGGCTGACCCGGTTCCCCCACGTCGGCTGGGCCGACGTGCAGCCGGAGTCCGGGCGGCACGCGGAGGGCGTGCAGGCGGTCTGCCGCCGGTGCGCGGCCGGGCTGGGAGCACGCCGTGACGAGCGTGGCTGGACCCGCACCAACCCGCGACCCTGAGCTGACCTGGACCGCAGCTGAGAAAAGTGCTCAAGGACCCCGTTCACCCGGTCGATCTACTGGTTGTCAGCAGTCACCGAACGTGAGCGGAGTCCCACAGTGTCCACCCCCCTGGTCAGCGCCAGCCGCAGCGTCACCCGCGTGCTCATCCTCGCCGACGCTCCGGTCCTGCGCCGTGGCCTGATCGGCATGGTCAACGAGACCGCCGGTCTCCAGGCGGTCGGCACCCCCGGGGAGCCCCGCCGGGCGCTGACGCTGGCCGAGACCGCCCACCCCGACGCCGTGATCGTCGAGCTGGGCACCGGCCGGGCCGCCACCCTCAACGCCTGCCGCGACCTGCGCCGCCGCTTCCCCCAGATCGCCATCGTCGCCCTGGCCACCTCTGAGGACCCGGGTGTGGTCAACGAGGCGCTGGCCGCCGGCGTCCGCGGCTACCTGCTCATGAACACATCGCCCACGCTGCTGGGCTGGGCCGTGCTGGCCGCCCGCGCCGGGCGCACCGTGGTCGACCCGCAGATCCGCCGCGGCGAGGGCCACATCGAGCCGGTGTCCCGCGAGCTCACCCTCGAGGTGCCGCTGACCCGCCGCGAGTCCGACGTCCTCGACGAGCTCATCCAGGGCCAGTCCAACCGGGTGATCGGCAAGAACCTCTTCATCTCCGAGGACACCGTCAAGTCCCACGTCAAGGCCATCCTGCGCAAGCTCGGTGCCCGCGACCGGGCGCACGCGGTCTCCCTGGTCCTGTCGGCCCGCAACCCCGCCGCCTGCACCTGCGGCGTCCACGTGCTCACCGGCGCCCCCACCACCTCCCCGGTCAGCGCCGCGCCCGCCGACGCCTGACCGGTCCACCGCCGATGCCCCGTGCCCCCTCGTGGCCACGGGGCATCGGCGCGTCCGGCCACCGAGCGGCCGACGTCCTCGACCGGGGTCGGGTCGCCTCGGTGCTGGACGACGCCGGTGCCCTGTAGCGGGTCTCCGTGGTCGGTCGCCCGCACTCGGGCACGACGCTCTCGCACGCCTCCCTGGCCGCGCACCCGGCCGCCCACTCCTCCCGGCTGCCCGCCGACCTCCCGCAGGCCGCCAGCTCCCTCAGCCGCCCCGGACCCAGATCGCCCCGCCGGCGTCCGTCCGCGGCTGAGGGGGGCAGTCGCCGGGCTGGGGGACGCGACCGGCGACCGCCGGCAGGGCATCGGCGTCGGCATCGTGCGGGCGGTCCTCCCGCTGTCGGAGGCGGCGGGCCTCGACGTCGTCGCCGAGGGCGTGGAGACCGAGGCGCAGCGGGCCTGCCTGCTGTCCCTGGGCTGCCGCAGCGCCCAGGGCCACCTGTTCTCCCGGCCGGTCCCGGCAGCCGAGGCGACGGCGCTGCTGGTCTCCGGGGCGCTGCTCCCCGGCTGAGCCGGGGAGAGCAGGATGGGCGGCATGGGTCAGGTCGTCGCCACAGCCGAACGGGTCGTGCGGGCACCGGCGGACGTCGTCCGCGCCGCGCTCGCCGACTACACCACCACCCGCCCCGCGGTGCTGCCCGAGCAGTACAGCGAGTACCGGGTGACCGAGGGCGGCACCGGAGCGGGCACGCGCGTGCACTGGAAGCTTCAGGCGACGTCCAAGCGGGTGCGGGTGCAGGACGTCGTCGTCACCGCCGGGCCCGACGGCGCGCTGGTGGAGAGCGACACCAACTCCTCGATGGTGACCACCTGGACCGTGCACCCCGCCGACGCCGGGGTGAGCACCGTGCGGGCGCGCACCACCTGGACCGGGGCGACCGGCATCGGCGGGTTCTTCGAGCGCACCTTCGCGCCCACGGGCCTCGCCCGCATCCACGGCGCGCTGCTGGAGAAGCTGGAGCACGCGGTCGCCGCAGGCTGAGGCGCGACGGCGTCCCGGCAGGGACCATGAAGGGGTGACCGCACCCGCCACGCTCGCCGGCGTCGCCGAGCTCACCGACCTCCTCACCGACGGCGGGGCCCTGGTGCTCTCCGGCGCCGGTCTCTCGACCGACTCCGGCATCCCCGACTACCGGGGCGCCACCGGGTCGCTGCGCCGGCACACCCCGATGACCTACCAGACCTTCACCCGCGACCCCCGGGGCCGGCACCGCTACTGGGCGCGCAGCTTCGTCGGCTGGCGGCAGATCGGGGACGCCCGCCCCAACGCCGGGCACCGCGCCGTCGCCGCGCTGCAGCAGGCCGGGTGCGTGGGCGAGGTCATCACCCAGAACGTGGACGGGCTGCACCAGGCCGGCGGTGCCCGCGACGTGCTCGAGCTGCACGGCGGCCTGGACCGCACCGTCTGCCTGGCCTGCGGCGACGTCGCCTCCCGCGCCGACCTCGACGTCCGGCTGCGGGCGGCCAACCCCGGCTTCCGGCCCGACGTCGGCGACGAGGTCAACCCCGACGGCGACGTCGAGCTGCCCGAGGAGGCGCTCGACGGCTTCGTGATGGTCGACTGCCTGGCCTGCGGCGGCGGCCCGCTCAAGCCCGACGTCGTCTTCTTCGGCGAGACCGTGCCGCGGGACCGGGTCGACCGCTGCTTCGACCTGGTCGCCGAGGCCGGGTCGCTGCTGGTGCTGGGCTCGTCGTTGACCGTGATGAGCGGCTACCGGTTCGTCATCGCCGCGGCCAAGCGCGGCATCCCGGTCGCCATCGTCAACGCAGGCCCCACGCGCGGCGACGCGAAGGCCACGATCCGGGTCGACGCACCGCTGGGTCTCGTGCTGCCCGAGTTGGCCGGCCGGCTGGCGTGACCCGCGAGGTCGAGCACACCGCGGACGGCCGCTGGATCGTCGTCGACGGACGGCGCTGGCGGACGGCGGACCCGTCGCTGCCCGAGGACGTGCGGGCGCGGCTGCTGCACCACCTGGGCGTGGGCCGCTCCGGTGTGCGCGCCGCCCGCGGGGACGACGCCGCCGTGGCCGCGGCCCGGGCACGGGTGCAGCTGGCCAAGACCGGGCTGGGCGAGCGCGGCACCGCCTGGTGGGACCAGGACGAGGCCGGACGCCGGGCCCGCTGGGAGTCGGCGCTGGAGCAGCTGGACCAGCTGGACGCCTGATGGCCATGTTCGCGAACACGGCCCCTCGGGAGCCCGGCGGCTGTTGAACGACCTCGCTGCCCCCCACCCCTCGCGAGCTCGCGGCGGGCCCCTGCAGCGAGGCCGTGAGCGCTGGGCCAGGATGAACGGCGATGCAGACCTTCCTCCCGGTGCAGGACTTCACCGAGTCCGCCCGGCTCCTCGACAACCCCCGGCTCGGCAAGCAGCGCGTGGAGTGCCTGCAGGTGCTGCGCGCCCTCGAGCTGCCCGACTACGGCTGGGCCAACCACCCGGTCGTGATCATGTGGCGCGGGTACACCGCCGGCCTGGTCGTCTACTCCCTGGCCATGGTGCGGGTCTGGAAGGAGCGCGGGTTCGCCGACTCCACCGAGGCGCTCATCTCCGAGTTCGCCCCCGAGGCCGCGAGGATGACCCAGGCGGAGGCGGCCGCGGCCGGGCTGCTGCCCAGCTGGGTGGGTGACGAGGAGCTGCACCTGTCGCACCGGTCGAACCTGCTGGCCAAGGAGCCGGAGACCTACCGGTCGCGATTTCCTGAGGACCCCGACGACCTCCCCTACAAGTGGCCCGGTGCCGACGACGTCCCGCCGGCTCCCGCACCCGAGGGCGTGCCGGTCTGGGTCGTGCGCCCGCGGGCACACAACGAGCTGGGCGCCGCGCTGTTCGGCGGTCTCGTCGGCCTGGGCACGCAGTCCGGCATCGACGTTGACGCCACCGGGCAGACGCCGGCCGAGCTGCGCGCCCTGGCCAAGGAGCTGTCCGGCAAGCGCCCGGCCAAGGACCTGCGCCAGCTCATCGCCTTCCTCGACGAGGTCGCGCCCGGTGACCTGGTCGGCCTGCCGATCGAGGTGGGCGCCGGGCTGCTGCTCGGCCGGGTGGTCGGCGACTACTCCTTCCACGGCCGGGAGCTGCTGCCGCACCGTCGTCCGGCCCGGTTCGAGGCGGTCGTGCCCCGCTCGGCGGCGCGCCCGCCGGCGACGCTGCAGGACCCGCGTGCGCTGTTCCGGGTCACCCTCGACCCGGACGCCGTCCCGCCCGGCCTGCGCTGACCCCTGCTGTCCCCGTCGGCGCAGCCCGGACGGTGCCGGGCCGGTGTCCGTCCGTCCGGGTCGAGCCGGGGCGCCGGACCTGGAGCCGCGCCACGGCACGGCTCGACGTCCGGTGGTGCGGGTCAGCCCAGCGCGGCGCCGACCTCCCGGACCGCCTCGGCCAGCCGGGTGCGGGCCAGGGACAGGTCCGCCGGGACCCGCGCCGCGTGCGGGAACCACCAGGCCGTGGCGTGCAGCCGCCGCAGCAGGAGGAAGGGGCGGAGCTCCTCGTCGGTCATCGGGGCGGGCATCGCGTCGACCGCGGCCCGGCCGTCCAGCCGCTGCGTGTGACGCAGGCAGGCGACGTCCCAGCCGCGTGGGCCCAGCGCGGTGTCCTCCAGGTCGGCCCAGACCCAGCCCGCCGGCGTCCGGAGCAGGTTGCCCGGGTGCGCGTCGCCGTGCAGCGGCTGCACCTCTCCGCCCAGCAGCGGGCGCAGCTGCTCGGTGAGCTCGGCGGTCCGCGCCACCAGGTCGGCGGGGGCACCCAGCTGGACCCCGCGTCGTGCGAACCCGGCCAGGTCGTCGAGCGGGGTGTCCAGCGGCTCGCCGGACCAGCCGGGGTCGACCGTGCCGAGCACCTCCAGTAGGTCGGCCAGGGTGCGCCCGGCGACCTCGGCGGTGGGCCGCTCGGGGAGCAGCTCGACCCACTGCCAGAACGCGATCGTGAACCCGTCCTGGGTGTGCGGGCCCGGCGGCAGCAGGTCCGTGGGCCGCAGCACCGAGGCACCGGCCGAGGCGAGCGCGGCGGCGAGCAGCAGGTCACGGCGCTGGGCGCGGGCCGGGTCGGGGCGCACCAGCGGCAGGTACGTGGCGATCCGCGCCACCACGGGCGCCGGCCGCAGGTGCACCACCAGGTTGATGCCGTCGGAGAGCACCACCGGGTCGACGACGGCCAGCCCGTGGGCCCGCGCGACCGCGACCGCCGCAGCGACCGCCCGGTCGGTCACACGGCGTCCCAGACGAGGCAGAACGGGTGCCCGACCGGGTCGGCGTAGACCCGGAAGTCGCCGCCACCGCCGGGCAGCCGCCGGGCGCCGAGGGCCAGCACCTTCGGCTCGGCCTCCTCCACGTCGGCCACCCGGATGTCGAGGTGGAACTGCTGCGGGTGGTCGGGGTCGGGCCACTCGGGCGCCTGCAGGTCGGGGGCCTGCTGGAAGGCGATCCGGTAGCCGGCGCCGGTGACGACCACCCAGTCGTCGCCGGGGGAGCCCTTCACCTCCATGCCGAGCACCTCGGCGTAGAAGCAGGCCAGGGCGTGGGCGTCGGGGGCGTCGATGACGATGGAGTGCAGCTGACCGATCACCCGGCCATCCTCGCGGCAGCCGTGCACGCGCGACAATGCGAGACCCCGGACCCCGGACGCCGGTCGCCGATCGCGGTGTCGCACGATCAGCGCATGGCCGCACCGGACACCGCACCCCAGCTCGGCACGCTCACCTGGCTGCCGGCCGCTGACCACCGGCACCTGCTGGGCGACCCGGTCGCGGCGGCCATCGCCGGGCTGTCCGGCCCGGCGTGGGTGGCCGAGATCGACGACACGGCCGCCGACACCGCTGCGTTCACCGACACCTACGAGGTGCCGCTGACCGCCTCGGCGAACTGCGTGGTCGTCGCCGCGCGGCGGGGTGGGGAGACGACGCTGGCCGCGTGCCTGGTCCTGGCCACCACCCGGGCCGACGTCAACGGCCTGGTCCGCCGGCACCTGGGCGCCCGCAAGGCCTCCTTCGCCCCGCAGGACGTCGCGGTCGCCGAGAGCGGGATGGCCTACGGGGGCATCACCCCGGTCGGGCTGCCGGCGTCCTGGCCGGTGCTGGTCGACGCCGCGGTGGCCGCCAGCGAGCTGCTGGTGGTCGGCTCCGGCACCCGCGGCAGCAAGCTCGCGGTGCCGGGTGCGGTGCTCGCCGCGCTGCCCGGCGCCGAGGTGCTCGAGGGCCTCGGTCAGCCGCTGGACTGACCCCGTCCCGGCCTAGGCTCGAGGACGTGTCCGCACCACAGCAGCCTGCCGGCGACGACCGCGCGCCCGCCTCCGGGCGACCCGAGCGCGCCCCCGACGACAGCGACGTCGGCTGGGGCGAGCGGCTCACCGACCCCGACGACGACGACCGCCGCTACCTGGAGGACCGCCCGCCGCACTGGGGCAGCGACTGAAGGACCCGCTGCCCCCACGACCCGCAGGCCCCTGGAGAGGGGCCGACCAGCTGGGCCGGCCCGGTGTCACACCGGGCGGGGGAACTCGCCGGTGTGGGCGTGCCGGCCGCCGTCGTCGCTGGTCACCGGGTCGAGGCCCTGCTGGGCGCGGAGCAGGTCGCGGATCTCGGCCAGCAGCTCGACCTGCGTCGGGGCGACCGGGCCGGCCTCCTCGCCGCGCCGGCGCCGCTCGACGACGATCTTCATCGGCACGACCACCACGAAGTAGATGACCGCGGCGGTCAGCACGAAGGTGATGACCTGGTTGAGGAACGCCCCCCAGGTGAAGACCTGCCCGTTGACGACGGACGTCCCACCCGTGGCGCCACCGCCACCGACCAGCCCGATCAGCGGCTGGAGGAACGACGTGGTGAACGAGGTGACCACGGCGGTGAACGCGGTACCGACGACCACGGCCACCGCGAGGTCGACGACGTTCCCGCGCAGCAGGAAGTCCTTGAAGCCCTTGAGCACGTCTGCACCTCTCGTGTCGTGCCGGGCGGCTGCCCGGGGGTCACGGCCGGCCGAGGGTAACGGTGAGCGTGGCCGAGGCGGCGGCAGCCGCCAGCCGGCCGGCGGTCTCCGGGGTCACGGCCAGCACCAGCAGCCCGTCCGGCTCCGGTGCACCGCCCACCGCGGCGTCGCCGCCGGGGGCGGCCGGCGCGGTCAGCACCAGGGCACCGGAGGCGACCACCTGCACGGCCGGGCCGCCACCCGCATCACCCGCCGCGACGTCGCCGGTGGCGAGCACGTCGACCCGGTCCCCGGCCCGCAGCAGCGTCGACACCGCCAGGTCGGCCAGCCGCACCGGGGCCGCGACCTGACCGGCGGGCACCGCCGACCACAGCCCCGCGCCGACGACGCGCACGTCGGTGACCGGTTCGCCCGACCGCACCGGGGAGGCCAGCACCGCGTCGGTCAGCTGCGGCACGTCGGCCACCACCCCGGCCGGCGCGGCGTCGGCAGGCAGCTGGGCGACCACCAGGTCACCGGCGGTCAGTGCGGCCCCGGCGGGCAGGTCGGCCGCGGCCACGACCACCGGGACGGTCGTGGTGACCGGGCCGGTCACGGGCGGGGGTGGCTGCAGCGCCAGCACGAGGGCCAGGCCGGCGAGCGCGGCAGCGGCGACCTGCCGGAGCAGGTGCACCGGTGAGCGGGGACGGCGCAGTCGGGGGAGCGGCACGCGGTCATGCTCCGCGGCGGAGCGGGCGACCGGCGCACCCCGCCGCGGGTTGTGGACCGCGGACCCCGGTGTGGACGGACGGCAGCGCGCCGCCGTCGTCCGTGGGTCAGCCCGCGGTGCTGCCGCCGCTGGGGGTGGAGGACTTCGCCGCGGGGGCCGGGGAGCTGGACTCCTTGCCGGCGCTGCCCGAGGACTCCTTCTTCGCGGTCGACTCCTTGGCCGGGGCCGGTGCGCTGGTCGCGCTCTCGGCCTTGCGGCTGTCGGTGCGGTAGAAGCCCGAGCCCTTGAACACGACGCCGACCGAGCCGTAGACCTTCCGCACGGGCGAACCGTCCTGCGGGCAGGTGGTCACCGCAGGGTCGGTGAACGACTGCACGACCTCGAACTCGTGCTTGCCCTCGGGGTTGGAGCAGACGTACTGGTACGTGGGCACGGTGCTGCGAGCTCCTCGATCCGATCCGGACCGGGGCTGGCACTCTGCCCCGGCGACTGCCAATCATGCGCTGTCGGCCCACCCGGCGTCCACGCCGAGCGGGCGAGCCCCCGCTCACACGGGGTGCTCCGGGCGCGGCGGTACGGTTCCGGCGTGGTCCCGCAGTGGCTCGACGAGCAGGAACAACGCACGTGGCGGGCCTGGCTGGCCGTGACCGAGCTGCTGCCGCGCGCGCTCGACGCCCAGCTCCAGCGCGACGCCGGCCTGACCCACCCCGCCTACGTGGTGCTGGCGATGCTGTCCGAGGCCCCCGACCGCAGCCGCCGGATGAGCGACCTGGCCCGGGTGGCCAACCAGTCGCAGAGCCGGCTGTCGCACACCGTGGCCCGGCTCGAGGAGCGCGGCTGGGTGCGCCGCGAGCGGGCGACCGAGGACCGCCGCGGCAACCTCGCCGTCCTCACCGACGCCGGCCAGGAGGTCGTCTCGCGGGTGGCGCCCGGGCACGTCGCCGCGGTGAAGGAGGGCCTGTTCGCCGCGCTCACCCCCGAGCAGACCCAGCTGCTGGAGGTCGCGCTCACCGCCGTCCTCGAGCGGCTGGACCCCGACGCGACGCTGCGGGTGCCCGAGGCCGGCTGACCGGCCGGGAAGCGTCCCGGACGGGGCGGCGTTGCCGCCTGTGATGTCCGAGACCCCGCTGTCCCTGTCCGTCCTCGAGCTGGCCACGGTCGGCACCGGGCAGACCACCGCCGACGCGCTGGCCAACACCACGGCCGTGGCCCGGGCCGCCGACCGGCTGGGCTACCGCCGGCTGTGGGTCGCCGAGCACCACAACATGCCGGCGGTGGCCAGCACGAACCCGCCGGTGCTGATCGCGCACCTGGCTGCGGCCACCGAGCGGATCGTCGTCGGCTCGGGCGGGGTCATGCTGCCCAACCACGCCCCGCTCGTGGTCGCCGAGCAGTTCGCGCTGCTGGAGGCCCTGCACCCGGGCCGGATCGACCTGGGCATCGGCCGCGCGCCGGGCACCGACCAGCACACCGCGCTCGCGCTGCGCCGCGACCCGGCGGCGCTGTCGGCCGAGGACTTCCCGCAGAACGTGGTCGACCTGCTCGGGCTGTTCGGTGACGCCCGTGTCGAGGGCGGCCTGGCCGAGCGGTTCAGCGCCACCCCGGCGGCGGTCACCGCGCCGCGGGTCGTGCTGCTGGGCTCCAGCAGCTTCTCCGCGCAGCTGGCCGGGCAGCTGGGCCTGCCCTTCACCTTCGCCCACCACTTCGGCAGCCCGCACACCGTGGCCGCGCTGGAGGTCTACCGGGACGCGTTCGTGCCCTCGGACCACCAGGCGCAGCCCTACGCGGTGGTCACCGCGAACGCGCTGGTCGCCGACACCGACGCCGACGCCGCGCGGCTGGCACTGCCCGGTCAGCTGATGCGGCTGTCGATCCGGACCGGCCGGCTGCGCCCGGTGCCCAGCCTCGAGGAGGCAGCGGTGCACCCCGAGCGGTCCGCGGCGGAGAACATGCCGAGCAACGCCGTCATCGGCGGACCGGAGCGGGTGGTGGCCGAGCTGCGGGCGCTGGCCGCCGAGACCGGTGCCGACGAGCTGATGGTCACCGCGTCCACCCACGGTGTCGCCGAGCGGGTGCGCAGCCTGGAGCTGCTGGCGGCCGCGTGGGGTCTCGCCCCGGCCGGGCAGGCCGCCGCCTGACGGCAGCCCGCGCGTCGGTGCCGTCCGGCCCCGCCCCGGACGTGCGAGGGCGAGGCGGACGACGGCCTCCGTCAGGCGGCCTTGAGGACGGCGGCCTTCAGGCTGGTGAGCCCGGCACCGAAGGCGCCGCGGACGGTGGAGGCGGTGCGCTGCTGCTCACCCTGCTGGGCGGCGAGCACGATCAGCACGGCGGTCAGCGCGGGGTTGGCCCACTGCAGCGGCTTCTGCGCCTTCAGCGCGGAGGCGACGTCGGCCGGGGTGCCGGCGGAGGGCTCCGTGGCGGTCGCGCTGGGCACCCCGCCGTCGACCGACTTGGAGCCGATCTTCGCGCCGAACGCGCCGCTGGTGGCGGTGGTGACGATGGCGGAGACGGTGAGCACGCTCTTGAGCACGGTGTTCAGCGTGGCGCCGGAGTCGGTGGCCACCCGGCCACGGTCCGCGCGCAGCATGCCGACCGAGCCGATCAGGTGGGCGCCGATGGCGGCAGCCTGCACGGGCGCCCAGGCGCCCCAGCCGATCGAGGACAGCCGGGTGCGCTCGGTGCTGTCCTTGGCGGCGGCCGCGGCCTTGTTCAGCCCGATGGCGCCCATCAGGTTCCCGCCGAACCAGGCGGCCAGGCCCAGGTCGTGCATGGAGCGGAGGACGGTGTGCTGGTCGTTCGACATGGGGTCTCCTCGAGGGCTCGGCCCCGGAGGGGCCGCTGCGGTGGCCGGACGGTCTCCCCGGCCCTCCGGGGACCGTGCCCGCTGCTCTTGACCGGCAACCCCGTTGTGGGCCACCGAGTCCACCCCGTCCGCCGTCCGTCCTGGCTCACCGTGCGTGCTCCTGGCTCACGGCACATGGTGAGCCAGGAGCACGCACGATCAGGTCACCTGATCCCGGTGGGACCGCCGAGGTGGCGCCAGCGGCGGGTGCGGCTGCGCATCCGCTCGACGTCGTCGCGGCCCAGCAGCCCGGCCAGCTCCTGGGCGAGCACGCGGCCCAGCCGACGGCAGAACTCCACCGGCTCGTCGGCGGCGTCGGGCCGCTCGGGCACCACCCGGTCGACGATCCCGGCCCGCCACAGGTCGGTCGCCCGCACGCCCTGGGAGGCCGCCATCTCATCGGCCCGGTCGACGGTGCGGTGCACGATGGCCGAGGCGCCCTCCGGCGGCAACGGGCCGAGCCAGCCGTTGGCCGCGGCCAGCACCCGGTCGGCCGGCACCAGCGCCAGCGCGCCGCCACCGGTGCCCTGCCCGAGCAGCACGGCCAGCGTGGGCGCGGGCAGCGTGACCAGGTCGGACAGGCAGCGGGCGATCTCCCCGGCCAGCCCGCCCTCCTCGGCGGCCACCGACAGCGCGGCGCCGGGGGTGTCTATCAGGGTGAGCAGCGGCAGCCGCAGCTCGGCGGCCAGCCGCATCCCGCGGCGGGCCTCGCGCAGTGCGCCCGGGCCCAGCGGGGCGGTGGGGGACTGGTCGCGCCGGTCCTGACCGAGCACCACGCACGGGGCGCCGCCGAACCGGGCCAGCGCCAGCAGCAGCCCCGGTTCGGACTCGCCGGCGCCGGTGCCGTTGAGCGGCACGACGTCGCTGGCCGCGGCGCGCAGCAACTCGCGCACGCCGGGGCGGTCGGGACGGCGGGAGGCGGTGACGACGTCCCAGGCGCTGCGGTGGTCCTCGGGGTCGTCGGCGTCGGTGCCGTCGTCGGGGTCGGGAGCGGCGACCGGTGCGTCCCGGTGCCAGGTCGCCCGGGCCGACAGCACCCGCAGCGCCCGGTCGGCGACGTCGGCGATCTCCGCGTGCGGGACGACGCCGTCGATCAGCCCGTGGGCGGCCAGGTTCTCCGCCGTCTGCACGCCCTCCGGGAACGGCTCGCCGTACAGGGCGGCGTAGACCCGCGGGCCCAGGAAGCCGATGGCCGCACCCGGCTCGGCGATGGTCACGTGGCCCAGCGACCCCCAGGAGGCCAGCACGCCGCCGAACGTCGGGCCGCGCAGGTAGACGAGGTAGGGCAGCCCCGCCTCCTTGTGCCGGGCGATCGCGGCGGTGATGCCGACCATCTGCAGGAAGGCGACCGTGCCCTCCTGCATGCGGGTGCCGCCGGACACCGGGGCGGCCAGCAGTGGCAGCCCCTCGGTGGTGGCCCGCTCGATCGCGTCCATCAGCCGCTCGGCCGTGGCAGTCCCGATGGAGCCGGCCAGGAAGCCGAACTCACCGGCCACCACCGCGACCCGGCGGCCGCGCAGCGTGCCCTCGCCGGTGACGATCGCCTCGTCCTGCCCGGTCTTGTCCCGGGCCCCGGCCAGCTCGCGTGCGTAGGCGTCGTCGACCTCGCGCGGCGGCACCGGGGTGTCCCAGGACCGCCAGGACCCCGCGTCCAGCACGAGGTCCCGCAGCGACCGGGCGTCCAGCCGGGGGGTGGTCACGTGGCGTGCCCGTCCTCGACGTCGCCGTCCTCGCCCTCGGGCTGCGGGACGCCGTCCGGCGTCGACAGCCAGGCGCGCAGCGCCTCCCCGTCGGCGCCGAGCACCGGCGGGGGAGTGTGCTCGCGGCGGGTGGTCTCGACCTCGCCGTCCGGGCCGGGCGCGAAGAAGCGCAGCGGCGGCCCGGGCAGCGTGAGCTGCCCGGCGGTCGGGTGGTCGACGGTGATCGCCAGGCCCTGGGACAGCGTCTGCTCCCAGGCGTAGACCTCGTCGAGGGTGCGCACCTTGCCGGCCGGGACGCCCGCGGCGTCGAGCCGGGCCAGCAGCTCGGGGGCCGGGATCTCGGCGAACGTGCGCTCCAGCAGCTCGATGACCTCGTCGCGGTGCTCGACCCGCTCGCCGTTGGACGCCATGCCCTCGGCCGCCGGGTCCAGCCCGAACTCGGTGCACAGCCGCTTCCAGAGACCCTCGCTGCCGCAGGACAGCTGCACGCTGCCGCCGGCACACCGGAACAGCCCGTAGGGGGCGATCGAGGGGTGGTGGTTGCCCTGACCGCGGTTGACCTTGCCGGCCACGGTGTAGGCCGTGCCCTGGAAGGCGTGCACGCCGACGACGGCGGCCAGCAGCGAGGTGCGCACGACCTGGCCGTGACCGGTGCGCTCGCGCTCGAGCAGCGCGGCCAGCACCCCGTAGGCGCCGTACATCCCGGCCAGCAGGTCACCGATCGGGACGCCGACCTTCTGCGGGTCGTCCGGGCCCGAGCCGGTCAGCGACATCAGCCCGGCCTCGCCCTGCGCGATCTGGTCGTAGCCGGCCCGCTGACCCTCGGGGCCGTCGTGGCCGAAGCCGCTGATGGACAGCTGCACCAGCCGGGGATTCAGCTCGGCGAGCACGTCGGTGCCGAAGCCGAGGCGGGCCAGGGTGCCGGGGCGGAAGTTCTCCAGCAGCACGTCGGCCCGGCGCACCAGCTCGGTGAGCACCGACTTGTCCGCGTCGTCCTTGAGGTCGAGGGTGATCGACTCCTTGTTGCGGTTGGCCGAGAAGAAGTACGTCGACTCCCGGCCGGCGTCGGTGTCCACGAACGGCGGGCCCCACCCGCGGCTGTCGTCACCACTGCCGGGGCTCTCCACCTTGATCACGCGGGCGCCCAGGTCGCCGAGCATCATCCCGGCGTGCGGGCCGGCGAGGGCCCGGGTCAGGTCGACGACGAGGACGTCGTCCAGCGGTCCGGTCACGGGAGCCTCCTACAGCCAGCCGGGGACGACGAAGACGAGCCAGGCCACCAGCGGCCCGATGACCACCACCGCCCCGGAGTAGCCCAGCATCTGCTTGTAGAACCGGTCGCGGTCGATGTCCTGGGCGTTGGCCAGCACCAGGGCGCCGTTGGTGGAGAACGGGCTGACGTCGACGATCGTGGCGGCCACGGCCAGGGCGGCGACCACCCCGACGGCGCCGATGTCCCCGCTCAGCAGGAACGGCACCGCCAGGGAGATGGCCACGCCGAGGATGGCGGTGGAGGAGGCGAAGGCGGAGACGACCGCGCCGATGTAGGCCAGCAGCAGCGCCACCAGCAGCGGGCTGCCGAGCTTCGTGACCGACTCGCCGACGTAGGTGATCGTGCCGGCCTCCTGCAGCACGTACACGAAGGTCAGCACACCGGCGATGAGCAGCACGGTGGACCAGCTGATCTGCATGACCGCGCCCTTGTGGCGGGCGGCGGAGAACAGCGCCAGCACGGTGGCGATGGTGATGGAGACGAAGCCGATGTCCAGGTCGAAGGCCAGCGCCAGCACCGCCAGCGTCACCAGCCCGACCAGGGTGAGGACCTGCTCGGCGGTGATCCGCCCGGTGGACGGCTCGTCGTCGGCGTCGCCGGTGGTCCGCACCCCGTGGCCCTTGACGACCGTGCCGGCGCCGCCGGTCGAGGCGAGCTCCCGCTCGGCCGCGACCTCCTCCTCGCCGACCCGGCGGCCCATCAGCTGCCGGCCGCCGAACACCATGAACAGCACGACGGCGATGGCGATGTTGAAGCCCAGGCTGGCCAGGAAGACGGTGAGCGGGCTGCCCGGCAGGCCGTTCTCGTCGACGAGCTCGTTCACCGTCACGCCGTAGACGCTGATCGGGGAGAAGCCACCGCCCTGGGCGCCGTGGACGACCATCATGCCCATCAGCAGCGGGTTGATCTTGTACTTCGCGGCGAACCCGAGCGCGATCGGCGCGACGATGGCGACCGCGGCGGGGGAGAGCGCGCCGATCGCGGTGAGCACCGCGGTGACGGCGAACATGATCCAGGGGATCAGGGCCACCCGGCCGGCCACCAGCTTCACCGCCCCGCGCACCAGCAGGTCGACGGTGCCGTTGTTCTGGGCGATGGCGAACAGGTAGGTGACGCCGATCAGCGTCAGCACCAGCCCCGCCGGGAAGCCGTCGAGGATGTCGGTGGTCGTCATCCCGACGGCGAGCGTGCCGACCAGGAAGGCCGCCACGAACGCCAGTGCGCCCATGTTGATCGGCAGCACGGTGGCGATCGCGAAGATCGCCACGAGGGCGAGGATGGAGATGATCTCGGCGGACACGGAGCTCCTACGGCGACGGCGCTGCGGACGGCTGTCGCCCGGAGACGTGGGTCACCCTCTCATGATCGGCACCGGTCCTCAGCTCAGGTACAGCCAGCCCCCGGAGGGCGTGACGACGGCGTCGACCCGCCGGTCGTGCTCCCCGACGGGCAGCGCGGCGACCAGCTCGTCGTCGAACACCAGCGCCACCAGGACGGCGTCGGGGCGCGCGTGCTGCAGCGCCCGGTCGTAGAACCCGCCGCCACGGCCCAGCCGGGCACCGCCGGCGGCGACCGCGAGCGCCGGGACGACCACGACGTCGGCCTCGGCGAGGGCGCCGGCCGGCAGCCGGGGGCCGGCCGGCTCCAGCAGCCCGAAGCGGCCGGGGACCAGTGCGCCGCCGGCCACCACCCACGACAGCTCCCGCCCCTGGTCGGGCACCACCGGCAGCAGCACCCGCCCGGGCAGCGCCGCCGGCAGCCGCCCGGCGCCGGGCTCCTCGGCCAGCGGCACGTACCCGGCGACCACGGTGGCGGCCCGGACGGCGGGGGCCGCGACGAGCGCCTCGGCGAGGGCGTCGGCGGCAGCCGCCCGTTCACCGGCCGGGCGGGCGGCACGCCGGGCCAGGACGGATGTGCGCAGCGTCGCCTTGGCGTTCACCACGACGGGGGAGTCGGCCACGGCGGCAGGCTAGCTACCCTCGCCGCATGTCGAGCCCTTCCGAGCCGCGTCCGACCGTCAAGGCCGTCATCCCGGTCGCCGGGATGGGCACCCGCTTCCTGCCCGCGACGAAGGCGGTGCCCAAGGAGCTGCTGCCCGTCGTCGACCGCCCCGCCCTGCAGTACATCGTCGAGGAGGCCGCCCGCGCGGGCCTGTCCGAGGTGCTCATGGTGACCGGGCGGAACAAGGGCGCCATCGAGGACTTCTTCGACCGCACGCCCGAGCTGGAGGCGGCGCTGGAGAAGAAGGGCGATCAGGCGCGCATCGACGCGGTGAACGAGTCCACCGACGTCGCCCAGGTGTTCTTCGTCCGTCAGGGCGAGGCCAAGGGCCTGGGCCACGCCGTCCTGCAGGCCGCCGCCTTCGTCGGCGACGAGGCCTTCGCGGTGCTGCTCGGTGACGACATCATCGACGCCCGCGACCTGCTGCTGGAGCAGATGCTCGCCGTCCAGGCCGAGCACGGCGGCGCGGTCATCGCGCTGCTGGACGTGGGTGCGGAGAACATCTCCAAGTACGGCGCCGTCGCCGTCGAGGACGTCGAGGTCGCCGGCGACGGTGACCAGGTCTTCCGGGTGACCGGCATGGTGGAGAAGCCCCCGGCCGCCGAGGCGCCGAGCTCGCTGGCGATCATCGGCCGCTACGTGCTGCCCGCCGAGGTCTTCGACGCCATCCGCGCCACCCCGCCCGGCCGCGGCGGGGAGATCCAGCTGACCGACGCGCTGCTGAAGCTCGTCGAGGACGGCGTCCCGGTGCACGGCGTGGTCTTCTCCGGCCGCCGGTACGACACCGGTGACAAGCTCGACTACCTCAAGGCCGTCGTCCAGCTCGCCGTCGAGCGCGAGGACCTGGGTCCGGACTTCGGGCCGTGGCTGCGGTCTTTCGTCACAGACCTGCCCGTCGAGGGCGCGTCGCCGGCCTGACCGACCGGGTCAGGAGGCACCATCGCTCCCGAAGAGGTCCGTCGACTGGCGGGTCCTGGCCGATCCTTGGCCGCGGAGGGAGCGACGACGGTGGCGGGCATGACCGACGACACGACACGTGGGTGGTTCTCCAGGTCCAGCCGGGACACGACCCAGCTGGACCTGGAGCAGGGCGGTCTCGTCCCACAGCCGCGAGAGGTGCACGAGGTCTCCGGCCCGGCGCCCACGGTCACCCACGACACCGTGCAGGTCGACCGGTCGGTGTTCGCCTCCGACCGGGTGCCCTCCCCGGCGATCGCCACCGGCGACCGCTCGCCGGACCCGCTGGCCGACACCGGCTCGGTCGACGTCTCCGGGGTCCGGCTGCGCACCGTCGAGCACCACCTGGACGAGATCCTCGGCGCGGTGCCCACCCCCGAGCCGATCGAGCTGGCGGTCCTGGACGCCCAGGGCCTGCTCTGCGCCGAGCTGGTCACCAGCGAGCGGGCGCTGCCCTCCTTCGACCAGGCCGGCCTCGACGGGTACGCCGTGCGCTCGGCCGACGTCGCGACCGCCACGGTCGAGACCCCGGTCGCCCTGCACGTGGTGGGGGAGAGCGCCGCGGGTTCCGGCGACGCCACCGCGATCGGCCCGGGCCTGGCGTGGAAGGTCGCGGTCGGCGCGATGATGCCCGTCGGCGCCGACGTCGTGGTGCCCGCCGCGTGGACCGACCAGGGCCTGGCCCGGGTGGCCGTCTACGCCGCGCTGGCACCGGGCAGCTACGTGCGCAGGATCGGCGACGACGTCGCCCCCGGGGACGTCGCCGTGCAGGTCGGCACCCCGATCGGGCCGGCCCAGATCAGCCTGCTCGCCGCCGTCGGCCGGGAGCGGGTCGCCGTGCGCCCCCGGCCGCGGATCGCCGTCCTGTGCGCCGGTGACGAGCTGGTCGACGTCGGGCGGATCGCCGGCCCGGGCCAGCAGGTCGACGTCAACAGCTACGCGCTGGCCGCCGCCGCCCGGGACGCCGGGGCCGAGGCCTACCGCGCCGGCATCATGCCCAACGACCGCCGCCGCATGGTGGAGCTGCTCGAGGGGCAGATGCTGCGCAGCGACGTCGTCCTCATCGCCGGCACCTTCGCCAACGGCGGCCCGGACCTGCTGCAGGAGGCCCTCGCCGAGCTCGGCGGGCTGGCCTTCACCCAGGTCGCCATGCACCCCGGCCCCGTGCACGCCTTCGGCCGGCTCGGCCCGGAAGGTGTGCCGGTCATCTGCGTGCCCGGCGAGCCGGTCGCGGCGCTGGTCGCCTTCGAGGTGTTCGTCCGTCCCGCGATCCGGCTGATGCTGGGCAAGCGCCAGCTCTTCCGGCGCACGGTGCAGGCGGTCTCGGCCGAGCAGCTGCTCTCCCCGCTGGGCTACCGGCAGTACCTGCACGGACAGGTCATGCGGCACCCCGACGGTGGCTACGTGGTCGAGCCGATCGGCGACGGCGACCAGGCGATGCTCGCCCGGATGGCCCGCGCCAACTGCCTGATCGTGGTGGACGAGGACGTCACCGAGGTCGCGGCCGGCGGGCTGGTCACCGTCATGCCCATGCTGCTCGGCGGCTGAGCTGGACCCCGCACTGCACCCCGGCTGGCCGGCCCGGCTGGCCTGGGGGCCGGTCGAGCTGCGGCCGCTGGAGCGGTCCGACGCGCGGGAGTGGTCCCGGCTGCGCACGGCCAACGAGGCCTGGCTGACCCCCTGGGAGCCCTCGGGCACCGTGCCGTGGGCCGACCGGCACACCCCGGCGGTCTACCGCAGCATGCGCCGGGCGATGTCCGCCCGCGCCCGCGCGGGCACCACGCTGCCCTTCGCCGTCCGGCACGACGGCCGGCTGGTCGGCCAGGTGACGGTGGACAACATCGTGCGCGGCGCGCTGCGGTCGGGGCACCTGGGCTACTGGGTGGACTCCGCGGTCGCCGGCCGCGGCGTGGCCTCGCTGGCCGTCGCGCTGGTCTGCGACCACGCGTTCGGGCCGGCCGGCCTGCACCGGCTGCAGGCCGACATCCGCCCCGAGAACGGGCCGAGCCGGCGGCTGGTCGAGCGGCTGGGCTTCCGTCAGGAGGCGCTCTTCCGCGACTACCTCGACATCGACGGTGCGTGGCGGGACCACCTCGGCTACGCGCTGCTGGCCGGCGACGTGCCCGGCGGCGTCCTCGCCCGGTGGCGGGCCGGCGTCCCGTCCTGATCGCCTGGGCGCACCCTCGAGTGCGCAGCGTGCCGGCTTCCTGACCACCCGTCACCGGTCCGAGACCGGATGTGGACAGGAGCACGCCGGATCGTCGTGCGGACCACGCCGACACACCGGGCGCGTCCCCGACATCGGCAGTCGCCGCCCTTACCGTGACTCCCGAGTGACTGATGTGACTCGTGGTGCCCCAGGGATGGGGTCCTTCCGGTGTGCCAGGGATGGATCGAGGTGTTCGTGATGGGTTCGGGCGTTCTGCTGGCCGCTCTCGTCGTGCTGTGGTTCGTGGTCCTCGTGCCGATGGTGGTCACGCGCGGCGACTCCCGTGCCGGCACCGGTGCCGCCGACTCGGGACGGACCCTGCAGCGTCGTCGTCCCGTGGACCCGGTGGTCCACATGGAGACCGAGCGGGTGACCATCGACCGCGCGCAGCTCCGCAGCAGCGGCGAGCTCAAGGTCGACGTGCACGCGGTGCGCCGGCGCACGCTGGCCGGCCTGGTCGCCCTCGCCGTGCTCGCCCTGGTCGGCGCGCTGGCCTACCGGTCGTGGATGTGGGCGCCGCAGGTCCTGCTGGACGTCGCGGTCGTCGGCTACCTCATGGTGCTGCGCGCCGCGGCCAAGCGGGAGCGCCGTGCCGCCGCCCGCCGCGCCGCCCGGCTCGCCCAGCGTCCGCCGATGCGGGCCCCCGCCCCGCGCCGCGCCGCCTCCCCGGCACCCGCCCCGCGGTCGGCCCCGACGGCCGCCCCGGTCGTCGTCACCGAGACCGGCCCGGTCCACCCGAGCCTGCCGCTGGCCCCGGTGCACCCGCTGCGTCCGGGCCGGGTCGTCGCGGCCCGCACCCCGGCCCCGGCCGGGTGGCAGCAGAGCGCCGTCGTCGGGCTCGACGACGACGACATCGGCTTCGCCGAGATCGACACCTACGCCCCGCGCCGGGTCGTCAACGGCTGAAGGGAGGCCCCCTGCCCCCACCACTCGCAGGCTCGTGGTGGGACCCTGCAAGGGGCCTACCCGCCCCCGTGACGGGGGCGGGGGAGTCGGACGGTAAGCTGTCCGACGCAAGGGGCTGTGGCGCAGTCCGGTAGCGCACCTCGTTCGCATCGAGGGGGTCAGGGGTTCAATTCCCCTCAGCTCCACCCTGGTCAGGCCGGGTCCTCACGGACCCGGCCTGACGCGTTCCCGGGTCCGTGCACCCGCCGGCACGGCACCCCTCGGGAGGGTGAGGGCGCCGCCGTCGCTGCTCAGGTGGCGTGCACCCGTGCCGATGTCGGGCACAACGGGTGCAGATCGGCTGCGCCCCGGGCCCGAGGAGCGCACGTGCACCGGTCCACGGCACGGTCACGCCGCACCCTCCTGGCCGTCGCCGTCCCCGTGGGGCTGGTGCTCGGCGGCGCACTGACCTGGCAGTCCACCCACGCCGCGTTCTCCGCCACCGCCCAGAACGCCGACAACACGTGGCGGAGCGGCAGCGTCGTGCTCGCCGCCGGCGGGACGGGCGGGGCGCTGTTCTCCGGCCCGGCCGACGACGACCTGCAGCCGGGGTCCACCCGGTCCCGGTGCATCAGGGTCGACTACACCGGTGACGTCCCCGCCGACGTCCGGCTGTACGTGAGCACGCCGACGGCCGCCCCCTCGACGCTGGACCCCTACCTGGTGATGAGCGTCGAGCGCGGCACGGACGTGGCCGCCGGTGCCCTCGTGGACCCCGACTGCAGCAGCGGCTTCACCCCCGCGACGCTGGCCTACAACACCGCCCGGGCCGACGACCCGGCCGCCGGGGCCGACCGCACGCTGGCCGACCTCAAGGACCTCCACCACGACTTCGCCACCGGCCTGCAGGTGGCCCCGGCCACCGCGCCGGACACCCACCTCACGTTCCGGGTCACCTACGCGGTCGCCGACGACGACGCGGCCCAGCGCTCGCAGTCCCGCGCGACCTTCACCTGGGAAGCGCACAACAGGTGACCGCGCCGCCCCGGACCGCGCCCAGGCCGATCGCGACCGTGCCGCAGCCCGTCCACCCGGCGACCGGCCGCGGCGGCCGGCACCGTCCCGCGGACGAGGGCACGGCTGCGGCCGTGCGCTCCTGGTCCTCGGCCCTGGCCCGCGCCGCGGTCCTCGCCGTCCTGGTCGCCCTGGCCGGGATGCTGGCGCTCTGTCTCGTCGCCCAGGCCGTCGGGCTGCGCGCCGACGTCGTCGTCTCCGGGTCCATGCAGCCCCGGATCGCCCCCGGGGACGTCGTGCTCACCACGGCGGTGACGCCGGACCAGCTCCAGCCGGGCCAGGTGCTGCTCTTCCCCGACCCCGCGGACCCCGGCCGGTCGCTGCTGCACCGGCTGGTCGCCTTCGACGTGCACGGCGACCTGGTGACCCGCGGCGACGCCAACTCCAGCGACGACCCCCTCCCGGTCCCGGCGGCGAGCGTGGTCGGCCGGGCGCAGCTGCGCGTGCCCTCCATCGGGCTGCCGGCGTACTGGTGGCGGACCGGGGACCGGGGCGCCGCCGTGCTCGCCACCGCGCTGCTCGCCGGCGTGACGGTCTGGGTCACCCGCCGTCGCGAGCCGGAGCTGGACGCCCCTCGCCTCGGACGCCACCGCACCGGCCCGGTGCCGGTGCCACCGGGCTGACGAGCTCCATGTCGCACGCAACTCAACATGTGCCCGCTCCGGCCGATGACGAGAGCGGAGCACCGGTGTCGTCACCGGCCGCCGGACCCGGCGGGGCGCTCGTCGACGAGATGGGGAGCACGGTGTCCAGAGCAGCCCGGGCAGGGGGACGGCGCTCCCGTCGCGCTGCCCAGGCCGCGGGCTGGGTGGCTGCTGCGGCGCTGCTCGCCCAGGCGTCGGTGGGGTGGCTGCCCACGCAGCTCGTGCCCGCCGCCGAGAGCTCGACGTCCGTGCGGCTGGTCGACGACCGCGCCGGGGGCGCGCTGTTCACCTCGACCGGGCTGGTGCCCGGGCAGGTGGAGCAGCGCTGCGTGGCCCTCGCGGTGACCGGGTCGGCGCAGTCGTTCGGCGGCGTCGACCTCAGCGCCGTCGTGCCCCGGGCCGACCTCGCCCCCTACCTCTCGCTCACCGTCGAGCGCGGCGTGCTGGCCGACCCCACGCGGTGCGACACGTTCAGCGGCCAGCAGGTGTGGACCGGCACGCTCGCCCAGCTCCCCGGGACGCCGGCCACCGGTGTGTCGACCGGGTGGCAGCCCGGCGTCGACCAGCGGGCCGTGTTCCGCTTCTCCGTCGGCGTGCTCGACGACCCGGGGGCGCAGGGGCTCACCGCACGCGCGTCCTTCGTCTGGTCCCTCGACGTGACCCCGGTCCCGGCGCCGGTGGTCGTCGCGGAGCCCACGCCGGTGCCCGCGCCCGCCCCCGTGCCCGCCGTCGTGCCGGCGCCGGTCCCCTCGGCGACACCGGTCCCGGCACCCCCCGCGGTGCCCACCGCGCGTCCTGTCCCGGTGCCCGCTCCCGTCCGCACCTCCGCCGCGGTCCCGGCACCGGCCGTGCCGCCGGCGCCGTCCGCCGAGCCCGCCCCGTCCGTCGGGCCGGCCGCCCCGGCGACCCGCACCGGCTCCGTCCCCGGCAGCTTCCCCCGGCGCGGCGGCACCTCCGGGGACGTGCTCCTGGCACCCCCGATCGACACCACACCGTCCTCGTTCGTCGAGGTCGCCGCCGCCATGGCCCAGGTCGCGTTCGCCGTGGCCGACGACAGCCAGTTCCCGCTCGCCCTGGTGGCGGTCGTGATCGGCTTCGTGGCCGTTCAGGGCCGGCTGGACCGCCGGGACCCCAAGCTCGCCCTGGCCCCGGTCCGGCACGACCTCAGCGGCTTCCCCGACTTCCCCGAGAGCCCGCGGAGGGCACCGTCATGACACAGGCGCCCAGCTCCTCGCACGGCTCGCTGGACATCCTGCCGCTGGCCGACCGGCTCCGCTGGATGCTCGCCGTCCGGATCGGTGTGCTCACGCTGCCGCTGCTCGCCTGGGTCGTGACCCGGTCGAACGCCCCGAGCACCGTCGGGTCGGTGTGGGTGCCGGCGGTGTCGGGCGTGGTGGTGCTGACCACCGGGCTGGTGCTGAGCCAGATGTCCGCCCTCGGCCGGCGCTGGGCGGTCGTGGCCCTCACCGTCCCGGCCCTGCTGGACGCCGTCCACCTGGGTCTGGCCATGTACCTCGCCGGCGGTCTCGACGGGCCGGTCGTCTACGTCGTCGTCCTGCACGTGCTGGCGGTGTCGCTGCTCGGCTCGTTCCGCAGCGGCCTGCGGATCGCCCTGTGGCACTCCCTCGTCGTGATGTGCGTGCTGGAGGGCGTGGCCACCGGGCTGCTCCCCGCGCAGCCGGGCATCGCCGGGTTCGACGAGGTCGGGTTCGGCATCTTCCTGGTCGTGGTCTGGGTGACCGCGGTGACCACGGCCGGCCTGGGCGCGGTGAACGAGCGCGAGCTGCGCCGCCGCCGGTACGACGAGGCGGCGCTGCGCCGGCTGTCGGCCGCCCTGCACGAGGCCGACACCGGCGCGAAGGTGGCCGAGGCGCTGCTCGACTTCGCCGTCGACGCCGCCGACGCCCCGATCGCCGCGGTGCAGTACCACCTGCCCGACGGGGGAGGCCGGCCCTCGGTCGACCTCGCCGTCCGCATGCACGCCGACCGGGCGGCGGAGACGCTGCGGCCGGGCGGGACGCCGGAGCCGGGCACGCTGCTGCACCTGGCCCAGGAGCGGGGCAGCACGGTGCTGGCCACCATGACCGCCGCCGACCCGTGGGTCGACGAGGTGCTCGAGGGCGCCGCGCGGGTCGTCGTCGTCCCGTTCGCGCTCGAGGGGCAGGGGTCGGGGACGCTGAGCTTCGCCGACGACGCCCGCAGCGGTTCGCGCATCGAGCAGCGCCGGGTGGGCGTGGCCGAGCAGGCGGTCGCGCACGCGGCCACCGCCTTTGCCCGCGTCGCGCTGCTGGAGCACCTGCAGCAGAGCGCGCTCACCGACGGGCTCACCGGGGTCGCCAACCGCCGGGCCTTCGACGACGCACTGGAGCGGGAGGTCGCGAACGCCGTCCGGGCCGACTCGGCGCTGGCCGTGGTGATCATCGACCTGGACCACTTCAAGTCGCTCAACGACTCCTTCGGCCACCAGGCCGGGGACGACGTGCTGCGGGCGGTGGGCGCCGCGCTGCGCTCCTGCGTCCGGCGCGGTGACGTCGTCGCCCGGTACGGCGGCGAGGAGTTCGCCCTGGTGCTGCCCGGCGCCAGCGTGGACGACGCCGTCGAGGTGGCCGACCGGGTGCGGGCCGCGCTGCGGGAGATCGACGGGCCGCGCGCCGTCACCGCCAGCCTCGGCATCGCCTCCCGCGCCACCGCCGGGGACACCGGCACCGCACTGCTCACCGCGGCCGACGCGGCGCTCTACTCGGCCAAGGACGGCGGGCGCGACCAGGCGCGGCTGGCCGGCACCGACGGTCCGGTGACCGCGGTGGTGGCCCGCTACACGGCGGCCCAGGTGCCGGTGCCGCGCTCGGAGCGGATCGCCGTCCGCTGACCCGCGGACGGCGCGCCGGTGGGGCGCCGTCCGCGGGACGGGTCAGGACCGCCGGCGGGCCGCGAGCCCGGGCTCGAGGTCCTGGTCGATGGCGCCGGGCGCGCCGCCGAACTCGTCGGCGACCTCCCCGGCGACGTCGGTGTCGGGCTCGCCGGAGGCGGCCATGTCCGCGTCGGCCGCGGTGAGCATCCGGTGGCCGGTCGAGAGCACGGCGATCCCCAGCAGCACCGCCCCGGCACCGACCAGGAACGGCACGTGCAGGTCGAATGCGTCGGCCAGCTGCCCCGCCACGTAGGGGGCCAGCCCGCCGCCCAGGAACCGCACGAACCCGTAGGCGGAGGACGCGACCGGGCGCGGCACCGGCGAGACCAGCATGACGGCCTGGGTGGTGAGGGTGTTGTTGATCCCGACGACGACCCCCGAGGCGATGACGCAGGTGATCAGCGCCCAGCGGACCTCGGTGAACACCCCGATCAGCGCCAGCAGGACGGCGAAGACCGCCAGCGCCCCGTACAGCGAGCGGGCGGTGCCGAACGCAGCCTGCAGCCGCGGCGCGCCCACGACGGAGAAGAAGGCGACCAGCAGGCCCCAGCCGAAGAACACGAAGCCGAGCTGGATCGCCGACAGCTCCATCGGGTAGGGCGCGTAGCCCAGCATCGTGAAGAAGCCCCAGTTGTAGAGCAGCGCGGTGACGCTCATCGTCAGCAGGCTGCGGTGCCGCAGCGCCTTCAGCGGTGCGCTCAGCGGGGTGGGCTCGGCCGGCTTCGGGGTGGCGTCGAGCAGGACGACGGTGGCCAGCAGCGCGATCGCCATGAGGACGGCGACGCCGAAGAACGGCCCGCGCCAGCTGATGTCACCCAGCAGCCCGCCGATCAGCGGCCCGGCGGCGATGCCCAGGCCGAGGGCCGCCTCGTAGAGGACGATCGCGCCGGCGAAGCCGCCGGACGCCGACGCCACGATGACCGACAGCGAGGTGGCGATGAACAGCGCGTTGCCCAGGCCCCATCCGGCCCGGAAGCCGACGATGCCGTTGATCGAGCCGGACAACCCGGCGAGGGCGGCGAAGACCACGATGATCCCCAGCCCGGTGATCAGCGTCCTCTTGGCGCCGATCCGGCTGGAGACCCAGTTCGTCCCGAGCATGGCGATCGCGGTGACCACCAGGTAGCTGGTGAACAGCAGGCTGACCTGGCTGGGTGTGGCGTCCAGCTGGGCGGACAGCGCCGGCAGGATGGGGTCGACCAGGCCGATCCCCATGAAGCTGACGACGCAGGCGAAGGCGACGGCGTACACCGCCCTGGGCTGTTCGGACATGCTGGCGCCGTGCGCGCTCAACGGGTGCCTCCGGGAGGGGTCGGCGCGCCGGCCAGACGGGTCAGCGCGGGGAGTGCGTGGGTGATCGCGCGGACGTCGTCCTCGGCGAGCGTGGCCAGCGGGCCGGTCAGCCGGGCGGCGCGGGCCTCCCGACGCTGGTCGAGCAGGTCGGCGCCGGCCGGGGCGACGCTGAGCAGCACCGCCGGCCGGTCGGCCGGGTCGGTGCGGCGGTGCACCAGGCCGGCGTCGGTGAGCCGGGCGGCCAGGGCGGTCATCGAGGGCTGGCTGATGCCCTCGGCCGCCGCCAGCTCGGTGACCCGGCAGGTGCCCTCGCGGCGGAGTGTGGCCAGCGCGGAGGCAGCGGTGAGGTTGGGCTCCTGCCGGTCCAGGGTCAGTCGCCGCAGCCCCAGCACGACGTCGTCCAGCTGCTCGGCGAGCTCACGACGGTCGACGTGCACACTTCAGTTGTACAACCCAACTATCTTCTCCGGCAAGCGGGCTGACCGGCCTCCCGCAGGGAGACGCCTCCTCAGAACCAGGAGGGGAACCACATCCGCTGCAGCCACTCGCCGTGGGTGAGCGGCTGCCCGGTGAGCACCGGGTAGAAGAAGACGAACGTCATCGCGACCACCGCGATGTAGGTGCAGACCGCGGCCAGCCCGAGCTGGCGCCGCAGCACCGGGGCGTCCCGCGGGCCGAGGACGTCGGCCAGCACGAGCACCACGGCCAGCACGAAGAACGGCAGGGCCGGGGCCATGTAGAACAGGAACATCGTCCGGTCGAGGTTGACGAACCAGGTGAGCCAGCCGGCGGCGATGGCCACCGCGACGGTCAGCGCGGTGGGGTCCCGCCGGGCCACGACCCGCCAGAGCAGCCACAGCACCGCCGGCACGAAGGCGAACCACAGCGTCGGCGTCCCGACCATCAGGATGTAGCGGATCACCTGGCCACCGTCGGTGTCGGTGAGCCCCTGCGGGTTCCACAGCAGGATCGGGCGGCCGTCGACGACCCACGACCACGGCCCGGACTCCCACGGGTGCGGGCTGGACAGCCCGTTGTGGAAGGCCAGCCACTCGCCGTGCATGTGCCACAGCGAGCGCAGCGCACCGGGGACGAACCCGTACGCGGTGTCGGGGTGCTGGTCGGCCCAGTGCCGGCCCTGCGCGCCCTCGCTGCGGAACCAGCCGGTGAAGGAGGCCAGGTAGGTCAGCACCGGGAGCGCGCCCAGCGCCCAGGCGGCACCGGGCAGCCCGCGGCGCAGCGCCACCAGGGTCGGCCGGGGCACCCCGGCCTCGCGCCAGGCCGCCCGGTCCCAGAAGAGCGACAGCAGGCCGAAGAAGGCCAGGAAGTACACGCCGCTCCACTTGACCGAGCAGGCGGCGCCGAACATCAGCCCGGCGGCCAGCCGCCACCCGCGCGGGCCGAGCGCGAAGCCGCTGGTGCCCACCCGGTCGGCGGAGTCGCGCACCCGCTGGCGCACGGCGTCCCGGTCGACGACGAGGCAGGCCACGGCGCTGAGGACGAACAGCTGCAGGAAGACGTCGAGCAGGCCGATCCGGCCCAGGCTGAAGGAGAAGCCGTCGAGGGCCATCAACAGGCCGGCGACCAGCCCCAGCAGTGTCGAGCCGGTCAGCCGGCGGGCCAGCCGGACCAGGACGACGACGGCGATCGTGCCCGCCACGGCCGAGGGCACCCGCCAGCCCAGCGAGTTGTCGCCGAAGAGCTGCTCGCCGATCGCGATCAGCCACTTGCCCAGCGGCGGGTGGACGATGAACGTGTAGCCGCGGTTGGCCTCGTAGCCGTACTCGAGCATCTCGGCGGCCTCGGGCGGGTAGTACGCCTCGTCGAACACCAGCTCGGCCGGGTAGCGGATGTCCCACAGCCGGGTGATCAGCGTGGCCACGGCCAGCACCGTGGTGAGCACCGCGGCCAGCACCCGGTCGGTGGGCAGCGGCGGCACGACCTCGCGGCGCGGCCGGGGGAGCGGTGGCCAGCGACGGGGGTGCGTGGTGCCGGGTGCCGCCTCGGCCCGCTCGGGGGACAGCACCGCCATGGAGTCAGGGTAGCCAGGAGACCTGTCCGCCCTCCGGCCCCTGCGGGCGGGTCGTCGGCGATCGCCGTGACAGGCTCGGTGCATGACCGGACGACTCGTGCTGGGCGGCGCGCCCCTCGGACAACCCGGCGACGTGGGCCCCCGGCTGCGCGAGGTGCTGGCCACCGCGGAGGTGCTCGCGGTCGAGGACACCCGCCGGCTGCACCGGCTCGCCGCCGACCTCGGGGTCACCTTCACCGGCCGGCTGGTCAGCTTCTACGAGTCCGTCGAGCAGGCCCGGCTGCCCGGGCTGGTCGCGGCGATGCAGGACGGCGCCACGGTGCTGCTGATCACCGACGCCGGCATGCCCTCGGTCTCCGACCCCGGCTACACGCTGGTGCGGGCCGCGATCGACGCCGGCATCGAGGTCACCTCGGTGCCCGGGCCCTCGGCCGTCGTCACCGCGCTCGCCGTCTCCGGCCTGCCCTGCGACCGGTTCTGCTTCGAGGGCTTCCTGCCGCGCAAGGGCGGGGAGCGGCGGTCGGCGCTGGCCGCGCTGGCCCGCGAGCCGCGCACGATGGTGTTCTACGAGTCCCCGCACCGGCTGGCCGACACCCTCGCCGACGCGGTGGGCGCCTTCGGGACCGAGCGCCCCGCGGCCGTGTGCCGGGAGCTGACCAAGACCCACGAGGAGGTCCGCCGCGGGTCGCTGGCCGAGCTGGTCGAGTGGGCCGCCGAGGGCGTGCGCGGGGAGATCACCCTGGTCGTCGGCGGCTCGGTGGCCGGCCCCGAGGCGCTGTCGCCGGCGGAGCTGGCCCGGGAGGTCGCCGCCGAGGAGGCAGCCGGGGCCGACCGCAAGGAGGCCATCCGCGCCGTCGTCACCCGCACCGGCCTCCCGCGCCGCACCGTCTACGACGCCGTCCTCGCCGCCAAGAAGCCCTGACCCCTGGCATAGGTACCAGTACATGCGCCCCGGAGGCGGAAATGCAGGTATTGGTACCTATGCCCAAGAATCAACCGACGCGGAGCTGGTGCTGGCGAGCCCGGTAGACCTCCAGCACCTTGGCGCGGACGGCATGCGGATCGCGCACGACGTCCGCGTAGGTGAACCGCAGGACCACCCAGCCGAGCGCGGCCAGTGCGCGGTCGCGGGCCAGGTCGCGCGCCCGGTCCTCGGGCGAGGTGTGGAAGGCCGCGCCGTCCAGTTCGACGGCGAGCCTGACCTCGGGATAGGCGCGGTCGAGTCTCACCCGGCCCGTCGGTAGATCGACCGGGTGCTGTCCGACGCTCGGAGGCAGCGACCGGTGGTGGAAGACGGTGAGCACGCCGTGCGCCTCCAGTTCGCTCTGGCACCCGTCGGCGATGAGCTCGATCGTCTGCCGTAGGGCCCGGTGTCCGGCGACGTTGGGGCGCTCGGCCAGGGAGTCGCGCAGCTGGTGCGCCGTCACGAGCCGTCGGCGGACGGCGTCGATCGCGAGTGGACGACGTTCGGGGAGGGGCATCAGCGGCCAGGCGTCCACGAGTGAGCGTGGGAGGGCGGTCACGCGCAAGCCGGACCGCTGGGTGCACTGAGCGGAGGCCGGGTCGAAGCGGAGACGACGGTGCACCACGAGATCAGGTGCCCCCGCGCGCTTGAGGCCCTGGTCGATCGTCAGGTGCAGTGGTCGTTCCAGTCGGCGCAGGCCCCAGACGGCGAGAGCGGTCGTGTGGCTCAACGCGGCCACGGGGCCGGTGTGCAGGAGCGCTGCGCGCAACAGGGTGCCGTCGTCATCCGCTCCACCGCTCAGCCGGTAGACGTGCGGGAAGACCCGGACGAGGTTCCGCCGGCCGATGTGCCCGTCGAGCACGTCTGCAGGGAGTCGTTGCAACAGGTGCTGGCGAGTCACCAGGCCGTCGTTGCAGTCGACCATCTCCCGGATCACTGGCCGCCAGTCCACGGTCACAGGGTGGCGAGCAAGGGGGCAAGGCCGTGCCGTAGCGGGGCCGTCCTGTGGACAACTCGGCAGTCTTCCTCCTCGCCGAGTCCCAGGCATAGGTACCTGTACCTGCGTCCTGGACGCTGGGACGCGGGTATGGGTACCTATGCCTGGCAGCGCACGACGGTGGGCCTACAGCCAGCCGTTGCGCTTGAAGCCGCGGTAGAGCAGGTAGCAGAGGGCGGCCATCAGCAGCAGCGCGAACGGGTACCCGAAGGACCAGTGCAGCTCCGGCATGTGGTCGAAGTTCATCCCGTAGACGCCGGCGACCAGGGTCGGGGCGGCGATCAGGCCGGCGTAGGAGGAGATCCGGCGCATGTCGTCGTTCTGCGCCACCGAGATCCGGGCCAGCGCCGCCTGCAGGATGTTCGACAGCAGCTCGTCCAGGCCCATCACCTGGTCGCGGACCCGCAGCGTGTGGTCCTGGACGTCGCGGAAGTACGAGCGCATCGCGTCCGGCACCAGGTCGTTGGGCCGGTCGGCCAGCGTGGTCAGCGGGAGCTCCAGCGGCTGGACGGCCCGGCGCAGCGCCATCAGCTCGCGCTTGAGCTGGTAGATCCGCGGGGTGTCGTCGGTCCGCGAGGGGCTGAACACCGACGTCTCGAGCTCCTCCACGTCGTCCTCGACCGCCTCGGCCACCTCGACGAAGTGGTCGACCACCAGGTCGGTGACGGCGTACAGCACCGACGAGGGGCCCAGCTGGAGCAGCTCGGTCTGGCCCTCGAGGGTCTGCCGCAGCTCCTTGAGCCCGCCGTGGTCACCGTGCCGGACGGTGATCACGTAGTGGCTGCCGAGGAAGACCATCACCTCGCCGGTGTTCACGACCTCGCTGGTGGCGGTCAGGGCGTCGTGCTCCACGTACCGCGCGGTCTTGAGCACCATGAACAGGCTGTCGTCGTAGCTGTCGAGCTTGGGGCGCTGGTGGGCCTCGACGGCGTCCTCGACCGCCAGGGGGTGCAGCCCGTAGACGGCGGCGACCCCCTCGAACTCGGCCTGGGTCGGCTCGTGGAGCCCCAGCCAGACGAAGCCGCCCTTCTCGACCGCGGCCCGCAGCGCCTCGTCGTAGGCCACCGGCGCCTGGCGCTGCCCCTCGACGTAGATCGCGCAGTCGATGACGAAGTCGCTGCCCTCCCGCTCGCTGGGGGGCAGGCTCGGCGGGCCGACCGGACGCGGACGGCGGTGCACCTGGGGCAGCCGTGAACGGGTGCTGTCCGTGCTCGTCACGGGCACCTCCTGGTCTGGTCGGGCGCCCGGTCGGCGACCGTGCGGGGGCGGGGGGAGCGTAGGTCTGCGGGAAGCCCCACGCCGTGGGACGCTCCCCGCACAGTTGATCACCAGCAGGACGGCGGACGTCGCGCCGCCTGCCCGAGAGGGGGTTCGGTGGCCACCAACAGGGCCCGGGTCAAGAGCGTCGAGGAGTCCATCCGCGACACCGAGGAACCCGACCACCAGCTCAAGAAGAACCTCTCGGGGCTGGACCTCACCGTGTTCGGCGTCGGGGTCATCATCGGCACCGGGATCTTCGTGCTCACCGGCGAGGTGGCCAAGACCACGACCGGCCCGGCGGTGGCCGTCTCCTTCGTGATCGCCGGCCTGGTCTGCGCCCTGGCCGCCCTGTGCTACGCCGAGTTCGCCTCGACCGTGCCGGTCGCCGGGTCGGCCTACACGTTCTCCTACGCCACCCTCGGTGAGCTGGTCGCCTGGATCATCGGCTGGGACCTGGTCCTGGAGCTGGCTCTGGGCGCGGCCACCGTGGCGGTGGGCTGGTCGGGCTACCTCAACCAGCTGCTCGGTGACCTCGGCATCCCGCTGCCCACCTCGATCGCCGGGGAGGAGGCCACGGTCAACCTGCCGGCGATCTTCATCGTCGCGGTGATGACCGGGGTGCTGATCCTGGGCATCAAGTTCTCCTCGCGGGTGACCTCGGTGATCGTGGCGATCAAGGTGGCCATCGTGCTGCTGGTGATCGTCGTCGGGCTCTTCTACGTCAAGGCCGCCAACTACTCGCCGTTCGTGCCCCCGGCGCAGCCGAGCGAGACCGGCAGCGGGTGGAGCGCCCCGCTGATCCAGACGCTGTTCGGCTTCGCGCCCAGCACCTTCGGCGTGGGCGGCGTCCTCGCCGGCGCGGCCATCGTCTTCTTCGCCTTCATCGGCTTCGACATCGTCGCCACCGCCGCCGAGGAGACCAAGGACCCCGCGCGTGACCTGCCCCGCGGCATCATCGGCTCGCTGGTCATCTGCACCGTGCTGTACGTCGCGGTGTCGCTGGTCGTGGTGGGCATGCAGCGCTACTCCGAGCTGTCCAGCGAGGCCCCGCTGGCCGACGCCTTCCGCAGCGTCGGGCTGCCGTTCCTCTCCGGGGCCATCTCCGTGGGTGCGCTCGCCGGGCTGACCAGCGTGGTGATGATCCTGATGCTCGGGCAGTCCCGGGTGCTGTTCGCCATGAGCCGCGACCACCTGCTGCCGCCGGCGCTGGGCGCGGTGCACCCGAAGTACGGCACGCCCTACAAGATCACCCTGATCACCGGGGTCGTCGTGGCGGTGCTCGCCGGGTTCATCCCGCTGGGCGTGCTGGCCGAGCTGGTCAACATCGGCACCCTGTTCGCCTTCGTGCTGGTCTCGGTGGGCGTGATCGTGCTGCGCCGCACCCGCCCGGACCTGCCGCGCGCCTTCCGCGTCCCGCTGGTGCCGGTGCTGCCGGTCGTCTCCGCCCTCGCCTGCCTCTACCTGATGCTCAACCTGCCGGGGGAGACCTGGGCGCGATTCGCCGTCTGGATGGCGCTCGGGGTCGTCTTCTACTACGGGTACGGCCGCCGGCACTCGCGCTTCTCGACGATCGGCGCCGCCGAGCGCAAGGCGGCCGGCCAACAGGCCGGCGGCGAGAGGTGACCCCTCACCCCTGCGGGTGAGGACCGGCCCCGGGTCCTGCTGCCCGGGGCCGGAACGCCCGACCTGATCGGTGAAGCCCGTCACCGGTCAGGAGAACCCCCGTGCCCAGCGCCGTCCTCGACGCCCCCCGCCTCCCCGTGGGAGCCCCGCAGGGCACACCGGCGGTCCGCGCCACCCGGCCGGCCCGCCCGCAGCGCACCCCGCTGCCGGTCGCCGCCGCCGGTGTCCTGTCGGTCCTGGAGTCCCTCGCCCTGCTGGCCTTCGGCCTCACCGGGCTCGGCAGCCTGTTCACCGGGGGCACCCGGCTGCCCGGCCCGGCCGTGGCCGCCACGCTGCTGCTGCTCGCCGCCTGGGTGGTGCTCGCCGCCGGTGCGGGCGCCGTCCTCGTCGACGGCGCCGGGCGCCGGCTGCTCGTCGCGGTCGCGGTCACCGAGGTCGGCGGATGCCTCGCCCTCGCCGTCCACGGGCTGTTCGGTCCCGACGGCGTGCGGCTCGTCGCCGTGTCCGGAGACGTCGGCCTGCCGGTGCCCGCGCTCGCGCTGCTGGGCCTCGCCGTCCCGACCGGGAAGCTGCTGCTGGCCAGCTCGCCGTCCGCGCTGGCCTGGGTCGCCGCCGGCGGCCGCCCCCGCGCCCCGCGCCGGGCACCGGTCGCCCCTGAGCACCGCGTGCTGCGCGGCGTCACGGTCGCCTGCATCGGCCTGGCGCTGGCCGGGGTGGCCGTGCTGGGCGCCCCCGCGGACGGCCCGGCACCGACGACGGCCGCGGTCACCGGCGCCCCCTGAGCCCGCCGCCTGCGAACCGGGTGGACCGACCTCACTACCCTCGTGCCGTGACAGATCGGCACATCCTCACCGCCGTCGCGTGGCCCTACGCCAACGGCCCGCGGCACATCGGACACGTCTCCGGCTTCGGCGTCCCCTCCGACGTCTTCAGCCGGTTCCACCGGATGAGCGGCGACCAGGTGCTGATGGTCAGCGGCACCGACGAGCACGGGACGCCGATCACGGTCGCCGCCGACGCCGAGGGGATCACCCCGCGGCAGATCGCCGACCGCAACAACCGCATCATCGTCGACGACCTGGCCAGCCTCGGGCTCAGCTACGACCTCTTCACCCGGACGACGACGGTCAACCACCGCAACGTCAGCCAGGAGATCTTCCTGGGGCTGCTGAAGAACGGCTACGTCTTCCCGAAGACGACGCTGGGCGCGATCAGCCCGTCCACCGGCCGCACGCTGCCCGACCGCTACATCGAGGGCACCTGCCCGATCTGCGGCTACGACGGCGCGCGCGGCGACCAGTGCGACAACTGCGGCAACCAGCTCGACCCCACCGACCTGATCAACCCGGTGAGCCGGATCAACGGCGAGACGCCGAAGTTCGTCGAGAGCGAGCACTACTTCCTCGACCTGCCGGCCTTCGCCCGCGCGCTGGGGGACTGGCTGGGCACCCGCGGCAACTGGCGGCCCAACGTCCTGAACTTCAGCGTCAACCTGCTGGAGGACCTCAAGCCGCGCAGCTACACCCGCGACATCGACTGGGGCGTGCCCGTCCCGCTCGACGGCTGGCGCGACCGCGACGACAAGCGCATCTACGTCTGGTTCGACGCGGTCGTGGGCTACCTGTCGGCGTCGATCGAGTGGGCCCGCCGCTCCGGTGACCCGGAGGCCTGGCGGCAGTGGTGGCAGACGCCGGACGCCGACGCCTACTACTTCATGGGCAAGGACAACATCGTCTTCCACGCCGAGATCTGGCCGGCGCAGCTGCTGGGCTACAACGGCCAGGGCGACAAGGGCGGGTCGCCGGGCTCCTACGGCGCGCTGAACCTGCCCACCGAGGTGGTGTCGAGCGAGTTCCTGACCATGGAGGGGCGCAAGTTCTCCTCCTCGCGCAACGTCGTCATCTACGTGCGCGACTTCCTGGCCCGCTACGACGCCGACGCGCTGCGCTACTTCATCGCCGCGGCCGGCCCGGAGAGCCAGGACACCGACTTCACCTGGGCGGAGTTCCTGCGCCGCAACAACGACGAGCTGGTCGCCGGCTGGGGCAACCTGGTCAACCGCTCGGTGTCGATGGCCGCCAAGAACATCGGTGCGATCCCGACGCCGGGGGAGCTGACCGACGCCGACCGCGCCCTGCTGGCCACCACCTCGGGTGCCTTCGCGCCGATCGGGGACCTGCTGTCGCGCAACCGGCAGAAGGCCGCCGCCGCCGAGGCGATGCGGGTGGTCAGCGAGGCCAACAAGTACCTGTCGGACCAGGCGCCGTGGAAGCTCAAGGAGGACCCGGCCCGCCGGGACACCGTGCTGCACACCGCGCTGCAGGCGATCAAGGACTGCAACGCGCTGCTGACGCCGTTCCTGCCGCACTCGTCGCAGAAGGTGCACGAGCTGCTCGGCGGGACCGGCGTGTGGTCGGCCGCTCCGCAGATCGTGGAGACCACGGACCTCGACGACGGCTCGCCGTACCCGATCATCACCGGCGACTACGCCGCGAGCCAGGCCGTGTGGGCGTCCACGCCGCTGCCGCCGGCCGGCACGCCGCTGGCCACGCCGACGCCGGTGTTCACCAAGCTCGACCCCTCGATCGTGGAGGAGGAGCTCCGTCGCCTGGAGGAGGACGGCCAGGGCGGTCCGACGGACGGCGAGGCGTGACCCGCCCACCAGCCCTGACGGTCCGCCGGGGTCCCAGGGGGGCCGTGTTCGCGACCATGGCCCCCCTGGGGTCGGGCCGCGCGCGGTCGGGAGCGACAGTGGCGACTTCTGCCCTTGGGAGCCAGCGGTGAGCCGGTCGTCGGCGTCGCGGGCCAACCGGCGGGGCGAGCCGCCGCCGTCGCCGGAACCGCTGCCGGCACCGGCGGTCGACAGCCACACGCACTTCGACATCGCCGTGGGCGGTGAGGACCGCGAGCCCACGCCCGCGGAGGTCGACGAGGCGGTCGAGGCCGCGGTCGCCGTCGGGGTGACCCGGCTCGTACAGGTCGGGGTCGACGCCGCGTCGTCCCGCTGGTCGGCCGAGCTCGCCTCCCGGCGTCCGGAGGTGCTGGCCGCGGTCGCGCTGCACCCGAACGAGGCCGGTGCCGGCGCGGCCACGCCCGAGGCGCTGGCCGAGGTCGACCGGCTGGCCGCGCTGCCCCGGGTGCGGGCGGTGGGGGAGACCGGGCTGGACCGGTACCGCACCGGCGAGGACGGCTGGGCCGCGCAGGAGGAGTCCTTCCGGGCGCACATCGACATCGCCAAGCGGCACGGCATCGCGCTGGTCGTCCACGACCGGGACGCCCACGACGAGGTGCTGCGCGTGCTCGAGGACGAGGGCGCGCCGGAGCACACCGTCCTGCACTGCTTCTCCGGTGACCCCGGGTTCGCCCGGGCCTGCATCGACCGGGGCTACGTGCTCTCCTTCGCCGGCACCCTGACCTTCGGCAACGCCGGGTACCTGCGCGAGGCCGCCGCGATGACGCCGCTGGACCAGCTGCTGGTCGAGACCGACGCGCCGTTCCTCACCCCCGTGCCGCTGCGGGGCCGCCCCAACGCCGCCCGGCTCGTGCCGCACACGGTGCGCGCACTCGCCGAGGTCACCGGCACCGGGCTGGAGCAGCTCTGCGACACCCTCACCGCCACCGCCGAGCGGGTCTTCGGTCCCTGGTGACGCCCTCGCCCCCACCCCTCGCGGGCCCGCGACGGGGCGCTGCGGAGGGGCCGGGGTGCGCGACGCGCCCGGGGACGGCCACGACCGGCCCGACAGGGGGACACTGAGCACGTGGGCCGCCTGATCGCGTTCGTCCTCTTCATCGCACTGCTGGTCCCGGCCGCCGCGTTGGGCCGGGCCTGGTCGCTGGCTGCCGGTCGCCGGGCGGTGGCCGCCGCGGCGGTCGGCTTCGTCGAGCTGTCCCCGGCCGGCTCCGCCGAGCTGTCCCGGCAGGCCGCGCACGGCCGCCGGGTGCGGCAGCTGGGCTGGGTGCTGGGATTGGCCGGCATCGTGGCGAGCGTCGTGCTGTTCGCCGAGGCGTCGGTGTTCCTCTGGCTGCCCGCGCTGGCCGCCGGGCTGCTGGCCGGGGTGCTGCTGGCCGAGGTCACCCGGCCGAGGCCGCGCTGGGCGGTCGCCCGCCCCGCCCGCCGTCCCGCCCGCGGGGAGCAGGTGTCGCTGGTGCTGCTGTGGAGCATGCGGGCGGCCATGGTGGGGGAGCTGGTGACCGCTGTGCTGCTCGGCTCGTCCGGGCACCTGTCCGACGCCGCGCTCACCGCGCTGGTGGTCACCGCCGTCCTCGGCTGGCTGCTCGCCGAGGTCGCGCTGGCCCGGGTGTTCTTCCGGCCGCTGCCGGCCGAGGGCGCCGACGTCCCCGTGGACGAGGCGCAGCGCACCTGGACCGCCCACCTGGTCGTGGCCGGGGCCAGCGTCCTGGCGCTCATCCCGCTGGGCGTCCTGTTGCTGGTCGCCGGGCTCGACATCGGCGACGAGGTCCGCGACGGTGCCGGGCTGCTGCCGGTGGCGCTGGTCGCCGGCGGGTTCGGCGCGGTCGCCGCCGGCCTGGCCGTGGCCGTCTACCTGCTCACCTGGCTCCGGCCGCTGCGCCAGGGCGCCGCCGCGCTGGCCTGACCGCCGCTGCGTCGGCCTGACGGCCGGCGGACGGGTCGACGCCTGTGGGCTTGCCCACCGTGCCCGTTGCTGGACGACGCGCCAACACGCCGTCCAGTGTCACGTTCGGTGTCGGCGTGCCTGCGGAACGACTTGTCGACCTGCTGGTGTCCTGACTCAGCACGGTTGTGTCAGCGAGTTCGTTCGTTATCGTGTCGTGACCGACAGCCGGGGTGGGGAACACCCAGGTGGTCGTGCACGGCCGGGGGTGACTCCCGATCGCGACGACGACGGGTTCGCCTGCTCCTGGGAGCCGCCTGACGGCGGCGCCTCCGCCTGCGGCCCGGTTCCCCTGCCCGGGTCCTGCTGACCTGGATGTGTTGTGCGCCGATCGTTGAAGTCCTGCCTCTTCGCGGTGGTCCTCGTGGGCCTCGTGGCGAGCGTCGCCGCCTACTTCGCGGCCGAGAAGTCGTTGACCCTCACCGTCGACGGCCAGTCCCGCCTGGTGACCACCTACGCCGGCACGGCCGCTGAGGTGCTCGCCGACGAGGGGCTCACCCCCGCCGCGCACGACGTCGTGCTGCCCGCGCTGGGCGCCGACGTCGCCGACGGCGACACGATCGTGGTCAACCGCGCCCGCCCGCTGACGCTCACCGTCGACGGCGTGCGCAGCGAGGTGTTCACCACCGCGCTGTCGGTGGACGACGCCCTCGACGAGCTCGGCTACCGCACCGACCAGCTGCAGCTGTCGGCCGACCGCAGCGAGCGTCTGCCGCTGGACGGCATGGACCTGGCCATCACCACCAGCAAGGACGTCCGGCTCGTCGCCGACGGCCAGGAGCGCGTGGTCACCACCACCGCCGCCACGGCCGGCGACCTCCTCGCCGAGCAGGGCATCGCGCTGTCGGCCACCGACCGCACCTCCCTCTACCCGGCCCAGCCGCTGCTGGGCGGGATGGTCCTGCGGGTCACCCGCGTGCAGGTCGACGAGGTCACCGAGGTCCAGACGGTCGACTACGAGACGGTCGAGACCGAGGACGCCGAGGCGCTCGAGGGCGAGCGCACCGTCACGCAGAAGGGCGTCGAGGGCGCCCGCACCACCACCTGGCGGGTCACCGTCACCGACGGCGTCGAGACCGGCCGCGAGCAGGTCTCCTCCGAGGTCACCAAGAAGCCGGTCGAGGAGCAGGTCTCCGTGGGCACCAAGCCGGAGCCGGAGCCCGTCGCGGTCGCGGCCGGCGCCCCGGCCACCGCTGACGGCCTGAACTGGGCCGCGCTGGCCCGGTGCGAGTCCGGTGGCCGCCCCAACGCGGTCAGCGCCAGTGGCACCTACCGCGGGATGTACCAGTTCTCCCGGGCCACCTGGGCCGGCGTGGGCGGCAGCGGCGACCCCGCCGCCGCCTCGGTCGAGGAGCAGACGATGCGCGCGCAGATGCTCTACTCCCGCAGTGGGGCCGGCCAGTGGGGCTGCGGCAGCCGACTGTTCGACTGATGAAGGACCTCGCTGCCCCCCACCACTCGCAGGCTCGCGGCGGGCCCCTGCAGCGAGGCCGTTCGTGACGGACCCGCTTCTGGGGCCGGCTCTGATCCGCGACCTGGCCCAGCAGCTCGACCTGCGTCCGACCAAGCAGCTCGGGCAGAACTTCCTGCACGACGCCAACACCATCCGGCGCATCGTCCGCACCGCCGACCTCGGCCCGGACGACGTCGTCCTGGAGGTCGGCCCCGGCCTGGGGTCGCTGACCCTGGGCCTGCTGGGGGCCTGCGCGCACGTCACCGCCGTGGAGATCGACCCGCGGCTGGCCGACCAGCTCCCGCGCACCGTCGCCGAGCGGGCGCCGCAGTGGTCCGACCGGCTGACCGTGGTCACCGCCGACGCCCTGCGGGTGACCGACCTGCCCGGCCCGCCGCCCACCGCGCTGGTCGCGAACCTGCCCTACAACATCGCGGTCCCCGTCCTGCTGCACCTGCTCGAGCTGCTGCCCTCGCTCGACAGCGCCCTGGTGCTGGTGCAGGCCGAGGTGGCCGACCGACTCGCCGCCGCTCCCGGGACGGCGTCCTACGGCGTGCCGAGCGTCAAGGCCGCCTGGTACGCCGACGTCCGCCGGGCCGGCAACGTCCCGCGCCCGGTGTTCTGGCCGGTGCCCAACGTCGACTCCGGGTTGGTCGCGCTCCGCCGCCGGCCCGCGCCCCCCGGCGACCGGGCGGCCACCTTCGCCGCGGTCGACGCCGCCTTCGCCACCCGGCGCAAGGGCCTGCGCGCCGCTCTCGCCCGCTGGGCCGGCAGCCCCGCGGCGGCCGAGGTGCGGCTGCGGGCCGCCGGCATCGACCCGACCACCCGCGGCGAGCAGCTGTCGGTGACCGACTTCGCCCGGCTGGCCGCGACCGCCGAGGTCGTCACCCTGCCACCGGGTGCGGTGGCAGGGTGAGCGGATGAGCAACACGACGGCCGGTGGCCCCGGCCGGATCGCCGGCGACGGCTCCGTGGTGGCCAGGGCGCCGGCCAAGGTGAACGTCCACCTCGGGGTGGGCCCGCTGCGGGACGACGGCTTCCACGAGCTGCAGACCGTGTTCCTGGCCGTCTCCCTGTTCGACACCGTCACAGTGCGCCGGTCGACGGGCCTGTCGCTGGAGGTCCGCGGCGAGGGCACGGCCGACGGCGCCGGTCCGGCCGGGGTGCCCAGCGACTCCCGCAACCTCGTCTGGCAGGCCGCCGAGCTGCTGGCCCGGCACGCCGGGGTGGCCGCCGACGCGCACCTGGTCGTCGACAAGTCGATCCCGGCCGCGGCCGGGCTGGCCGGGGGCAGCGCCGACGCCGCGGCCACCCTCGTCGCGCTCGACGCGCTGTGGGGCACCCGGGCCACCCGCGGTGACCTGGCCGCGCTGGCCGCCCAGCTGGGCAGCGACGTCCCGTTCAGCCTGCTCGGTGGGGTCGCGCTCGGCACCGGCCGCGGCGAGCGGCTCTCGCCGGTGCTGGCCCGCCGGCGCTGGGACTGGGTGCTGGGCATCGCGGGGGAGGGGCTGTCCACCCCGACCGTCTACGGCGAGCTGGACGCCCTGCGCGCGGCCGGGGAGCTCCCCGACGGCGCCGTGGCCGCCTCGACCGAGCCGGTGCTCGCCGCGCTGCGCAGCGGCCCGGTGAGTGCGCTGGCCGCCGCCCTCAGCAACGACCTCCAGGCGCCGGCCGTGCGGCTGCGCCCCGAGCTGCGCCGCGCCCTGCGCGCGGCCACCGAGCTCGGGGCCGCCGCGGCGCTGGTCAGCGGGTCCGGGCCGACCGTGGCCGCGCTGGCCGAGGACGAGGACGGCGCCGCCCGGCTGGCGACCGAGCTCGCCGGAGCCGGGGCCTTCCGCGCCGTGCGCGCCGTGCACGGCCCGGTGCCCGGCGCCCGCCTGGTGGGCTGAAGAAGGTCCCCCACCCCTCGCTCCGCTCGGGCCGGGCCCCTGCGAGGGGGCC
>NZ_JAAGWH010000033.1 GCF_010682105.1 Modestobacter muralis
TGACCCTCGCCCCCCACCACTCGCTCTGCTCGCGGTGGGGGGCGAGGGGGCCGGGCCCTCGCCCGGTCCGTCCCGAGCTCGCGAGGGTCGGGGGTGGAGCGGGTCCGTCAACTACGCTCGGCGGTGCACCGCCGGTCCACGCCGGCGGTGGTGGGGGATGGGGTAATCGGCAGCCCGCCGGCCTTTGGAGCCGTGCAGTCTCGGTTCGAGTCCGAGTCCCCCAGCCAGTCCGCGGACGCGCGTGGACGGCGCCGGGTGCACCTGCCCGGCACCGCCGGACGCCGTCCCCCGCCCGTCCCGAGGAGCCAGGTGAGCCAGCAGCAGCCGACCACGACAACAGGGCAGGTGGGCGCGGTCGTCGTGCTCGCCGCCGGCCAGGGCACCCGGATGCGCTCACGCACCCCCAAGGTGCTGCACCGGCTCGGTGGCCGGTCGATGCTCGGTCACGTGCTGGCCGCCGCCGCACCGCTGGGCGCCGCACAGACGGTGGTCGTGGTCGGCTCGGGCCGGGAGGCGGTCGAGGCGCACCTGGCCGAGGTCGCGCCCGGCGCAGTCCCGGCGCTGCAGGAGCAGCAGCTGGGCTCCGGGCACGCCGCCGCGGTCGCCCTGGACGCGCTGCCCGAGCTCGCCGGCGCCGTGCTCATCGTCAACGGCGACGCCCCGCTGCTGCGCGCCGCCACCCTCGCCGACCTCGTCCGGGCCCACGCCGACGCGGGCAACCTGCTCACCGTGCTCACCGCCCGGGTCGCCGACCCCACGGGGCTCGGCCGGATCGTCCGGGACGACGCCGGCGGGGTCACCGCCATCGTCGAGGAGCGGGACGCCGACGCCGCCCAGCGCGCGATCACCGAGGTCAACGCCGGGGTCTACCTCGGCGACGCCCGCGCCGTCCGGGAGGCGCTGCGCCGGGTCGGCGCCGCCAACGACCAGGGCGAGCAGTACCTCACCGACGTCCTCGGGCTGCTGGTCGCCGACGGCGAGCGCGTGGGCGGGCACACCGCCGCCGACGCCGCCGACACCCTGGGCTGCAACGACCAGCGCGAGCTCGCCGCGCGGCGCCGCACCCTCAACGACCGGGTCCTCGACGACCTGATGCGCGCCGGTGTCGTGGTGGTCGACCCGCAGACCACCTGGGTCGACGTCACCGTCGAGGTCGCCGCCGAGGCCGTGCTGCACCCCGGCACCCAGCTGCTGGGCACCACCTCGGTCGGCACCGGTGCCGAGGTCGGCCCTGACACCACCCTCGTCGACACCCGGGTCGGAGAGGGCGCCACCGTGCTGCGGTCGCAGTGCCAGCAGGCCGACGTCGGCCCCTCGGCCACCATCGGCCCGTTCAGCTACCTGCGCGCGGGCACCCGGCTGGCCCGCGGTGCCAAGGTCGGCGCCTTCGTGGAGACCAAGAACGTCACCGTCGGCGAGGGCTCCAAGATCCCGCACCTGTCCTACGTCGGCGACGCCACCATCGGCGCGGGCAGCAACATCGGTGCCGCCACCGTGTTCGTCAACTACGACGGGGTGGCCAAGCACGCCACCACCGTCGGCGACCACGTCCGGATCGGCTCGGACACCATGCTCGTGGCCCCGCTGACCATCGGCGACGGCGCCTACACCGCCGCCGGGTCCGTCATCACCTCCGACGTCCCGCCGGGTGCCATGGCCGTCGCCCGGGGCAAGCAGCGCAATGTGGCAGGCTGGGTGGGACGACGCCGTCCGGGGAGCCCCTCAGCGCAGGCCGCAGCAGCGGCCGCTGGTGCGGCATCCGCCCCCGCGACCGACACTCCACCAGAGCCCTCCGGCCCGCACCCGGCCCGGACCTCGGACGACGACCAGCAGGGGCAGCCATGAGCGTGATCCGGCAGACGACCAACAAGAGCCTGATGCTCTTCTCCGGACGGGCGTTCCCCGAGCTCACCACGGAGATCGCCGGCCACCTGGGGGTGACCCCCACCCCGACCGCCTCCTACGAGTTCGCCAACGGCGAGCTTTTCGTGCGGTTCGAGGAGTCGGTGCGCGGCTGTGACGCCTTCGTGGTGCAGAGCCACACCGCGCCGATCAACACCTGGCTCATGGAGCAGCTGATCATGGTCGACGCGCTCAAGCGCGCCTCGGCCAAGCGCATCACCGTCGTCGCGCCGTTCTTCCCCTACGCCCGGCAGGACAAGAAGCACCGCGGTCGCGAGCCCATCTCCGCCCGGCTCGTCGCCGACATGTTCAAGACCGCCGGCGCCGACCGGCTGATGGCCGTCGACCTGCACACCGCGCAGATCCAGGGCTTCTTCGACGGCCCCGTCGACCACCTCTTCGCCATGGACCTGCTCGTCGACGAGGTCAAGCGCCGGTGGGGCGACCGCGACCTGACCGTCGTCTCGCCCGACTCCGGCCGGGTGCGCGTGTCCGAGCGGTGGAGCGACAAGCTCGGCGGCACCCCGCTGGCCTTCATCCACAAGACCCGCGACATGACCCGGCCCAACGAGGTCGTCGCCAACCGCGTCGTCGGTGAGGTCGAGGGCCGGGTCTGCATCCTGGTCGACGACATGATCGACACCGGCGGCACCATCTCCAAGGCCGCCGAGACCCTCTTCGCCGCCGGCGCCGCCGACGTGATCATCGCCGCCACCCACGGCGTGCTCTCCGGGCCGGCGGTCGACCGGCTCAAGAACAGCCAGGTCAGCGCCGTCATCGTCACCAACACGCTGCCCATCGAGCCCGAGCGCCGGTTCGACAAGCTCACCGTGCTCTCGATTGCGCCCCTGCTCGCCAGCGCCATCACGCAGGTCTTCGAGGACGGCTCGGTCACCAGCCTCTTTGATGGGGCCAGCTGAGCTGTGCTCATTGCGATCCTCCGGATCGCACCGCGGCCAGGAGCCGTTCCCGGCGGGCGCTGAGCCGTTAGTGCTGCACCGGCAGGGACCCTCCGGGCCCCGTGCCGGTGCAGCCGGACCGGCTGCGGTCCCGAGCGGGAGCCTCCGGCCCCGCGCTCGGTCCCGCAGGCGTCCCTCCGGGACGACGGTCCGAACCCCTCCGCCGGCGGCGCTCGCCCGTCCCCGGCCCGACTCCAGCCGGTCCGGTCGCCACCGTGGGCTCGGTGGCCGGTGATCCCGCTCGTGTACCGTTCTTCCCGTTGCCCGGCGAGGGAGTGGCTCCGGCCTGCTCCGTGATCGACGTGCGTGTGGCCTCCAGGGGTCGTCGCGGTCGTGCGCTGGGTGCGCAGACCCGATCCACTGTTGAGGAGCACACCCCGTGGCTGACTTCCGCCTCGCCGCCCTGTCCCGCACCGAGTTCGGCAAGGGCAGCGCCCGTCGCGACCGCCGTGCCGGCCGCGTCCCCGCCGTCCTGTACGGGCACGGCCAGGACGTCGTCCACCTGACCCTGCCCGCCCGCGAGTTCGCCGCGGCGCTGCGCAACGGTGGCACCAACGTGCTGCTGACCGTCACCCTCGACGGCACCGAGCACCTGGCGCTGACCAAGGCCGTGCAGCGCGACCCGATCAGCCGCGAGCACAAGCACGTCGACCTGCTGCTGGTCCGTCGCGGCGAGAAGACGATCGTCGACGTCCCGGTCGTCATCGTCGGCGAGGCCGCCCCGGACACGATCAGCAACCACCAGCTGAACACCGTCTCCCTCGAGGCCGACGCGACCCAGCTGCCCGGCCCGATCGAGGTCGACATCACCGGCCGCACCGCCGGCAACGGCATCACCGCCGGCGACCTGGTGCTGCCCGCCGGCGTCACCCTGGTCACCGACCCCGAGGCCCTGGTCATCGGGTTCCTCGGTGCGCCCACCGCCGCCCAGCTGGAGGAGGAGCTCGCCGAGGCCGAGGCCGAGGCCGGCATCGAGCGCGACGAGTCCGACGCCGACGGCGACGTCGTGCCGGAGCCGTCCGACCAGGGCAGTGGCGAGTCGATGGACGCCGCCTCGAACTCCGCCGACAGCTGAGTCCTGCACTGAGCGAGAGCACGACCCGCGGGGGCGCCGGCACTGCCGGCGCCCCCGCGGCGTCACCCGCCCCGGCCCCGGCACCCTCCGAGGGCCCGTTCCTCGTCGTCGGGCTGGGCAACCCCGGTCCCGAGTACGCCGGCAACCGGCACAACGTCGGCGCCATGGTGGTCACCGAGCTCGCCCGGCGGGCCGGGGTCAAGCTGTCCGCGGGCAAGGGGCCGCGCTCCCGGGCGCTGTCCGGTGAGGGGCGGCTGGCCGGCCGCCGCGTCGTGCTGGCCGTGCCGCTGACCTACATGAACGAGTCCGGCGGGCCGGTGCGCGGGCTGCTGGACTACCACCACCTGCCGCCCACCGACCTCGTCGTCGTCCACGACGAGCTCGACATCGCCTTCGAGGCCGTGCGGCTCAAGCGCGGCGGGGGGGAGGGCGGGCACAACGGCCTGCGCTCGATCACCCGCTCCACCGGCACCAAGGACTACCTGCGCGTGCGGGTCGGCATCGGCCGGCCGCCCGGCCGGCAGGACGCCGCCGACTTCGTGCTCCGGGACTTCTCCGCCACCGAGCGCAAGACCCTCGACCTGTTCATCAGCGAGGCGGCCGACGCCACCGAGCTGCTGCTCGAGCGCGGGCTCGAGACCGCGCAGAACAGCGTGCACCCCCGCAGCTGAGCACGCACGGTCGCCGTCCTCGCCCGGACGGGTGGACGGCCGGCCCCAGCGGGTGAACCACCGCGGGGCTGGTTGCCCGGGTTCGTCACCCCCTGTGATCGTCACTCGGTGTCGCCAGCGTGACCGGCGGATGGCCATACGGCCGTCCGCCGGGGAACTCCTGGCCACGTCGATGACAACGCGTGACGAGATCCCCCGGGGGGAACCGTGCTGCTGGAACGTGCAGAGCCGACGAGTGCACTCGTGCGACCGGTCTCCGGCCTGCTGGGTGCCGCCGTCCGGACCCCGCTGCCGGCCCTGGCCGGCGCCCGGACCGACAGCCCGCGGCGCTGGGCCGCCCGGCACCGCCGCCGGCTGATCGCCGTCGAGGCCACGCTCGCCGCCGCCGTCGCCGCGGTCGTGCTGTCCGTCCGGGCCGACGACGTCGCCTCCACCGACGGCCTGCTCTGGGCCAGTCTCTCCCTCGTGGTCGCCTGGCCGGCCCTGCTCGCGGTCACCGGTGCCTACGAGGGGCGGTCCTTCGGCGTCGGCTCCGACGAGTTCCACCGGATCGCCCGCGCCGGGCTGCTGCTGCTGGCCGGCCTCGGCTTCCTCAGCTACGCCGCCGAGCTCTACCTCAGCCGGGCTCTCGTGGTCGTCGCCGTCCCCGCGCTGGCCCTGGTCACCCTGGTCGAGCGGTACGCCGCCCGCCGGGTGCTCCACCACCAGCGCGCCCAGGGCCGGGGCGTCAAGCGCGTCGTGGTCGTCGGGCGCGGGGGCGCCGTGCTCGAGCTGGTCGGGCGGCTGCAGCGGACCCAGCACGCCGGGCTGCAGGTGGTCGCCGCCTGCGTCACCCCCGACGACCGTTCCCGCGTGGCCCGGGCCGCCGGGCTGCCCGTCGCCGGCCTGGACGACGTGCTCGACCTGGCCCGCCGCGTGCAGGCCGACACCATCGCGGTGACCTCGGCCAGCGAGACCGCCGCCCAGTACCTGCGCACCCTGTCCTGGCAGCTGGAGGGCACCGGCCTGGAGCTGCTGGTCGCCCCGGGCCTGGTGGAGGTGGCCGGTCCGCGGCTGCACATCCGGCCCTTCGACGGGCTGCCGCTGCTCTCGGTCGAGCAGCCCCGGTTCACCGGCTGGCGCCGGGTGGTCAAGGGCGTGCTGGACCGCTCGGTGGCGCTGGCCGCGCTGCTGGCCCTCGCCCCCGTGTTCGCCGGACTCGCGCTGGCCGTGCGCCTCACCAGTCCCGGCCCGGCCTTCTACCGCCAGGAGCGGGTCGGCCTGGGTGGCCGGCGCTTCACGATGCTGAAGTTCCGCAGCATGGTGGACGGTGCCCACTCCCAGGTCGCCGGCCTGTCCGACGGCAACGACGCCGACGGACTGCTGTTCAAGATCAGGCACGACCCGCGGGTCACCCCGCTGGGCCGGCACATGCGTCGCTTCTCCCTCGACGAGCTGCCCCAGCTGGTCAACGTCCTGCGCGGCAGCATGTCGCTGGTCGGACCCCGGCCGCCGCTGCCCGCGGAGGTCGCCCGCTACGACAGCGAGGTGAGCCGCCGGCTGCTGGTCACCCCGGGGCTGACCGGGCTCTGGCAGATCTCCGGTCGCAGCGACCTGCCGTGGGAGGAGGCCGTGCGGCTGGACCTGCGCTACGTCGAGAACTGGTCGCTGGCCCTGGACCTGCAGATCCTGTGGAAGACCGCGCGCGCCGTGGTCCGCGCCTCCGGCGCCTACTGAGCGACCGGGCGCGCGAGCGTCCTGCCCCGAGCGGAGCCACCCGGTCCACGACCGGGTGGCTTCCTCCCTCTGGGTGACCGCACGAGTGCGAACGGCGATGACCTCGCGTGTGCGAGGGATGGTTCTCCCGGGCCGGCCGACGCGGCTGGGCCCACCACCGCGCCGTCGGCCGGTGACCGGGTGCCTCGAGGACGAGGCACCCGTCGGACCGCAGGGAACGGAGCCAGGGGCCATGCCACGCAGGAGGTCGGGAGCGCTTCGCATCGCACTGGTCGGGACGCGCGGCGTCCCGGCCCGCTACGGCGGGTTCGAGACCGCCGTCGAGGAGGTCGGCCGCCGGCTGGCCGAGGACGGGCACGACGTCGTCGTCTACTGCCGCACCACCGCGGACGCCCCGCGGCCGGCCGAGCACCTGGGCATGCGCCTGGTGCACCTGCCGGCCCTGCGCCGCCGGTCGCTGGAGACGCTGAGCCACACCGGGCTGTCGGTCCTGCACCTGCTGACCCACCGGGTCGATGCCGCGATCGTCTTCAACGCCGCCAACGCACCCTGGCTGCCGCTGGTGCGTGCCGCCGGCATCCCGGTCGCGACGCACGTCGACGGCCTGGAGTGGAAGCGCGCCAAGTGGGGCGGCATCGGCAAGCGCTACTACCGCGTGGTCGAGGCGCTGTCGGTCCGCTGGTCCGACGCGCTCATCGCCGACGCCCGCGGGATCGCCGACTACTACCGCGACGAGTTCGCCGCACCCACCGAGCTGATCGCCTACGGCGCGCCCAAGATCGACGCTGCCGGCAGCGACAAGCTCGCCGGGGCCGGTCTCACCGAGCGCGGCTACCACCTGGTGGTCGCCCGGTTCGAGCCGGAGAACCACGTCGACGTGATCGTCGACGGCTACCGGCGCAGTGGTGCCGAGCTGCCGCTCGTGGTCGTCGGGTCGGCCCCCTACGCCGACGACTACACCCGCCGGGTGCACTCCCTGGCCGACGAGCGGGTCCGGTTCCTCGGCGGCGTCTGGGACCAGGAGCTGCTCGACCAGCTCTACGCGAACTGCGCCACCTACCTGCACGGGCACTCGGTGGGCGGGACCAACCCCTCGCTGCTTCGGGCCATCGGCGCCGGCGCGGCCACCATCGCCTACGACGTCTCCTTCAACCGCGAGGTGCTGGAGACCAGCGGCCGCTACTTCTCCACCGCCGAGGACGTCGCCACCGCCCTCACCGCCGCCGAGGCCGACCCGGCCCGCACCCGCAAGGACGGCAAGCGCGCCCGGCTGCTGTCGGCCCGGTACGACTGGGACCACGTGGCCCAGGGCTACGCCCAGCTGTGCCGCCGGCTGGCCGCACGCGACGTCCCGCGCTCGCGCCCCAGCGGCGTCCGGCTGCGCCTCGGCCCGGCGGCCCAGCCCGAGCCGGCCACCCGGCCCGAGCAGGCGGCCGACGTCGCCGCCCTCGTGCCCGCGGCCCGCCCGGCCGGTGCGGTCGACGCCCGCTCGCGCCGCCACCGCGCCGTCTCCGCCGAGACCACGCCGCCGCCGGCCGCAGCAGCCGACGCCGACGCTCCGCGGGCGGCCCGGTCGTGAGCGGGACGCTGCTGAGCCCACCGGCACCCGCGGTGCGGCCGGCACCGCGCCGGGTGGCAGCGGGGGAGACGCTCCGGGACACCCTCGGCCGGCTGTCCACCGCGCAGAAGGGCGCGGCCGGTGCGCCGGCGTACAGCCGGTTCCTCAACCGTCGCGCCGGCCGGTTGCTGGCCGCGCTGGCGTTCCACGCGGGCCTGACCCCCAACGCCGTCACCGGCATCAGCGCGCTGTGCACGTTCACCGGCATCGCGCTGCTCGCCCTGGTCGCGCCGTCCTGGGGGCTGGGCGTGGCCGTGGCCGGCTGCCTCGCGGTGGGCTACGCGCTGGACTCCGCCGACGGCCAGCTGGCCCGGCTGCGCGGTGGCGGCTCGCCCGCCGGTGAGTGGCTGGACCACATGGTCGACGCGCTCAAGACCTCCAGCCTGCACCTGGCACTGCTGGTCGGGCTCTACCGCTTCCAGCCGGTGGAGCGCGGGCCGGTGTTGCTCGTGCCGCTGGCCTTCTGCGTCGTGGCCGCGGTGCTGTTCTTCGGCACCATGCTCAACGAGGCGCTCCGGGCCCAGCACGGCGCCACGACCCGCGCCCAGCGGACCGCCGGCCGGCCCAGCGTGGTCCGCTCCCTCGTCGTCCTGCCCACCGACTACGGACTGCTGTGCTGGGTGTTCGTGCTCCTGGGCGCGCCGGTGGTCTTCCTGTGGGTCTACGCCGGGCTGGCCGTCCTGACGGCCGGTTACCTGGCGCTGGCCGCCCTCAGCTGGTTCCGAGAGATGGGCAGGTTGCCCCGATGAGCACTCCCTCCACCACGCCGCAGCCGGCCGGGCCCGACGCGGGGACCGGGCGCCCGGTCTCGCGCCGGCTCACCCTGGCCGCCGCCGCGACGGCCGTGGTCGCCGCGGTCGTCGCCGCGGTCACCCTCGGCGGGGGCGGCAGCCCGCCGTCGGCCGCGGGTGCCGACGCCTCCCCGACGGGGTCGACGGCCACGACCAGCGCACCGGCGGGGGAGTCCGCGGCGCCCACGACCGCGGCGCCCGTGCCCTCCCCGCAGACGCCGACGCCCACCGGCCCGACGTCCGACGCCGACGAGGGCCCGCCCGAGCTGCCGGTCGTGCCGCTGGACGCACCCGCCCCGGTGGGCAACGGGGTCGTGGCCACGCTGCCGCGGATCGAGTCGATCGACGCCTCGGCGACCGGACCGGGCAACATCGCCGGCCCGGCGCTGCGGGTGACCGTGCAGGTCACCAACGGCACGGCGGAGCCGCTGTCGCTGGGCGGGGTGGTCACGAACCTCTACCTCGGCCCCGACCGCACGCCGGCCTCCCCGGTGGACGACCCGTCCCGGGCACCGTTCACCGGCACCGTCGCGCCCGGTGCGTCGGCGACCGGCGTCTACGTCTTCACCGTCCCGGCCGACGCCCGCTCGGCCGTCACCGTCGAGGTCGGCTACGAGGCCGGTGCCCCGCTGCTGCAGTTCACCGGCCCGGTGGGCTGACCGCTCGTCCGGGCACCCGCCCGGACGGCACCTGCTGCACTGCCCGAAGGGGCCGACCGCACTCCGCGGTCGGCCCCTTCCGGCGTTCCCGGCGGCACCCGCCGGGCCAGGGTGGCCCTCAGCCGCTCCGGCGCGGTCGACGCCCGCCGACCTCACCGCCCGACGGGCCGGTCCTCCTCCGGGAGGGCCGGCCCGTCGTCGTGCCCGGCCCCAGGGGCGCCGGGCACGCGGCGTCACCTCACTCACCCGATCGGTGGCCCTCCGGCGTCAGCACCACCTGATCCGGGGATGGGCGGCCCCCCCTTTCCCTGCGATCGTCACTCTCAGTACCCGTCGAGCCCGCCACGTCGGTCGGCCGTCCGCCCCGGAGCAGGGAGAGCACGAATGAGTTCACCGACCGCACGCACGACCCAGCGGGTCGTCGCGGGCCTGCTGAGCCCGCTGCTGCTGGCCGGCGCGATGACCCTCCTGCTGCCGGGTACGGCGCGCGCGGACTCCGCACCGCTGGACGCGACGAACACCGCGACCCCACGGACGGTCACCGCCGACGCGCTGCCCACCGTGCAGATCGACGGCGTCGCCTGGTCGCAGGTCGTCGTGGGCGACACCGTCTACGTCGCCGGGAAGTTCGGCTTCGCCCGCCCGGCCGGTGCCGCGGTCGGCACCCAGCAGACGGTGCGCAACAACATGCTCGCCTACGACGTCCGCACCGGTGCGCTGATCACCTCCTTCGCACCGGACCTCAACGGCACGGCGCTCGTGGTGACCGCCTCGCCCGACGGCTCGCGGGTCTACGTGGGCGGCGACTTCACCCGGGCCAACGGCCAGGTCCGGAACCGGGTCGCGGCCTACAGCACCTCGACCGGCGCGCTGCTGCCGGACTTCAAGCCCAGCGTCAGCGGCCAGGTCCGGGCCATCGCCGCCACGGACACGACCGTCTACCTCGGCGGCGGGATCAACGCCGTCGGCTCGACCAGCCGCAGCCGGCTCGCCGCGGTCAGCGCGAGCAACGGCGCCCTGCTGCCCTGGGCCCCGGTCCCCGGCGTGGGTGACACGAAGGGCAACCGGCTGCCCGTCTTCGACGCCAAGGGCAACCCCACGGGCACGCTGGACACCGCCGCCAACGCCCGCACCAGCAGCGACGTCCTGTCCCTGGTCGTCACCGGTGGCGGCCGCCAGGTGGTGGCCGCCGGGCGCTTCGCCACCCTCAACGGCGTCGAGGCCACCGGCGTCGGTGCCCTCGACGCGACCACCGGGGCGACCCGGCCCTTCGCGATCAACCAGCTGTTGACCAACCAGGGCATCAACTCGGCGGTCTACAGCCTCTCCACCGACGGCACGAACGTCTACGGCACCGGCTACGACTACTACGGCCCCGGCAACCTGGAGGGGGCCTTCGCCGCGGACGCGCTCACCGGCGCGGTGCGCTGGGTCGCCGACAGCCGCGGGGACACCTACAACAGCTTCGCCGCCGGCGGAGCGGTGTACCTGGCGGCGCACACGCACGCCGCGGCGAACTTCGGCGGCTTCCCGCAGCAGGACCCGCAGGTGTTCCGGTACGCCTCGGCGCTCTCGGCCGCCGCCGCCGGCACCAACCACCGGTACGCCGACCTGCGCGGCAACACCGCCCTCGTCGGCACGCCCGCGCCCGCCGCGCAGATCTGGGACCCCAGCTTCGCCGCCGGCGCCGTCACCGGGCAGGAGCAGGCCGGCTGGTCGGTGACCGGCAACGGCCGCTACGTCGTCTACGGCGGTGAGTTCCCCCGGGTCAACGGCGTGGAGCAGCACGGTCTCGTCCGCTTCGCCGTCCCCGGCACCGCTCCGGCGAAGATGGGGCCGACCGGCAAGGGCCTGACCCCCACCGTGACGTCGCTGACCCCGGGCACCGCCCGGGTCAGCTGGACCGAGAGCACCGACCAGGACAACGAGAACCTGACCTACCGGGTGTACCGGGACGGCGGGACGACCCCGGTGTACGAGGTGACCTCGCCCTCGCAGTGGTGGAGCACCGACCTGCTGGCCTTCCAGGACAGCGGGCTGTCCGCCGGCACCCACACCTACCGGGTCGGCGTCGTCGACCCCTCCGGCAACAAGAACACCGGCCCCACGGTGTCGGTCACCGTGGCCGCGGGCAGCACACCGGCCCGCAGCTACACCTCCCTGGTGCGCGCCGACGGAGCCAGCGGAGCCTGGTCGCTCGGTGAGTCCAGCGGGACGGTCGCCCGGGACCGCGCCGGCGCCAACGACCTGACGCTCAACGCGGGTGTCAGCCTGCGGCAGGGCGGCGCGCTGGCCCAGGACACCGACACGGCGGCCTCCTTCAGCGGCACCACCACCGGCTTCGCGGCCACCACCACGAAGGCCTACGGACCGCAGACGTTCAGCGTCGAGGCCTGGGTCAACACGACCACCAAGGCCGGCGGCAAGATCATCGGCTGGGGCACCTCGGCCACCGGGACCAGCGGCAACTACGACCGGCACGTCTACATGGACACCTCCGGACGGCTGCTCTTCGGCACCTACACCGGGGCGACGGACTCGGTCACGAGCCCGCGTGCCTACAACGACGGCCGGTGGCACCACGTCGTGGCCACCCTCGGCGCGGCCGGCCAGCAGCTCTACGTCGACGGCGCGCTGGTGGCCTCCCGCGCCGACGCCACGACCGCCGAGCCCAACTACGGCTACTGGCGCATCGGCGGGGACTCCAGCTGGTCCGGCTCCCCGTGGTTCGCCGGGAAGATCGACGAGGTCGCCGTCTACCCGACGGCGCTGACCGCCGCCCAGGTCGCCGGCCACCACCGGGCCGGCACCACCGGCACGGTTCCCAACCTGCCCCCGACCGCGTCGACCACCTCTTCGGTGACCGACCTGACCGCGGCCTTCGACGGGTCGGCCTCCCGCGACGCGGACGGCTCCCTGACCTCCTGGGCCTGGACCTTCGGTGACGGGACGACCGGCACCGGCCGCACGACCAGCCACGCCTACAAGGCGGCAGGCACCTACGCGGTGACGCTGACCGTCACCGACGACAAGGGCGCCACGGCGGTCCAGCGGACGTCGGTGACGGTCACCGCGCCGCCGGCCAACGTCGCGCCGACCGCGGTCGTGACCGCAGCGGCCGCCGGCCGCACCGGCACCTTCGACGCCTCCGGGTCCACCGACACCGACGGCGAGGTCGCCCGGTTCGAATGGGACTTCGGCGACGGCACCACCGGCACCGGTGCGCGGGCCACCCACGAGTACGCGGCGGACGGCACCTACGCGGTCACCCTCACCGTGACCGACGACGACGGCGCCACCGGCACCGCACGCACGTCGCTGGTGGTCAACTCCACGGTGCTGGCCTCCGACGCCTTCGGCCGCACGGTCACCGGCGGCCTGGGCACCGCTGACCGGGGCGGTGCGTGGACGGCTGCGGCTGGTGCGACCCGCCAGTCGGTGAAGCCCGTCGCCGCGGCGCTGGCCCTCACCGCCGGCACCAACACCGGCTCGTACCTCGGCGCGGTGTCGCAGACCAGCGTCGACCTGCGCACCACGCTGACCCTGTCGGCCCGGCCGACCGGGACCGGGGCCTCGGTGTACCTCACCGGGCGGCGGGTGGGCGCCAACCAGGAGCAGCGGGCCCGCCTGCGCTTCCTGGCCGACGGCAGCGTCCGGGTGGCGGTCACCGAGCTGGCGGGAACCACGACGGAGTCCCTGGTCGGGGCCGAGGCCACCGTCCCGGGACTGACCTACACGGCGGGCACGCCGCTGCAGGTCGCCGTGCAGGTCACCGGCACCGGCCCGACCACCCTGTCGGCCACGGTGTGGCCGGCCGGCACGGCCCAGCCGGCCACGCCGACGGTGACCCGCACCAGCACCACGGCGTCCCTGCAGGCCGCCGGGTCGATCGGCGTCAGCGGCTACCTGGCCGGCAGCGCCACCGCCCCGGTCACGGTCACGGTGGGCACGCTCACCGCCGCACCCGCCGGCGCCACCCCGGCGCCGGCGCCGGCACCCGCCCCGGCACCGGTCAACGCGAAGCCGACGGCGGTGGCCACGTCCTCGACGGCGGACCTCACCGCCACCCTCGACGGCAGCGGCTCCACCGACACCGACGGCACGGTGACCGCCTGGTCCTGGGCGTTCGGGGACGGGGCGAGCGCCGACGGTGCCACGGTCACGCACACCTACGCCGCGGCCGGCACCTACCCGGTCACGCTGACCGTGACCGACGACGACGGGGCCACCGCGAGCGTCGTCCGCCAGGTGCCGGTCACCGCCCCGGCCGCACCGGCCCCGGAGCCGGAGCCGACGCCGCCGGGTGCCCCGGCCGCCGTCGCCTCGGACGCCTTCGGCCGGACGGTCACCGGCGGGCTGGGCACCGCCGACCTCGGCGGCGCCTGGACCGCCACGGCCGGGGCGGCCCGGCAGTCGGTGACCCCGGGCCAGGCCGTGTTCGGCCTGACCCCGGGCACCAACACCGGGTCCGTGCTGACCGCGGTCAGCCGCACCGACGCCGACGTGCGGACCCGCTTCTCCTCCACGACGACACCGGGCGGGACGGGCACCTCCGTGTACGTGGTGGGCCGCCGCGTGGCCGCGAACCAGGAGTACCGGGCGCGGGTGCGGCTGCTGGCCGACGGCAGCATCGGCGTCGGGGTCACCCGGCTCGCCGGGACCGGCACCGAGACGCTGCTGGGCGCCGACGTCGTCCTGCCCGGCCGGTACACCAGCGGCCAGGAGCTCGCCGTCCGGTTCACCGTCCGCGGCACCGGGACGACCGACCTCGCGGTCACCGTGTGGCCGGCCGGCTCGCCGGAGCCGACGACACCCACCGTCGCGCGCACCGACACCACCGCCTCGCTGCAGGCCGCGGGCTCGGTCGGGCTGCTCGGCTACCTCTCCGGCTCCGCGACCGGCCCGGCGACGCTGCGGTTCGGGGACCTCACCGTGCGGCCCGTCGCCTGACCGCACCCGCTCGACCACCCCTCGCGGGTGAGGCCCGGTCCCGCTGCGGCGGGGCCGGGCCCTCGCGCTGTCACGATGGGCCGGTGAGGGGTCTGCTGCGCGTGCTGCGCCGCCCGGCCACGGGCGCGCTGACCGCCCAGGGCACCCAGGCGCTGGCCGGGCTGGTCCTGCAGGTGGCCGCCGCCCGCTCGCTGGGCGCCGCCGGTCTGGCCACCTTCGCCCTCCTCTACGGACTCGTCGTGCTGGCCACCGCCGTCTGCAGCGGGCTGGTCGGCGACTCGCTCACCGTCCTGGACCGCCACGAGCCGCGCACCCGGGCCGCCCTGCTCGTCGGCGCGACCTGGGTCTGCGGCGTCGCCGGTGTGGGCGGTGCCCTGCTCGGGGTGCTGACCGGCGTGGTGCCCCCGTGGGCCGGGCTGGTGCTGGGTCTGGCCACGGCCGCCTTCATCGCCGAGGACGCGCTGCGCCGGCTGCTGATGGCCACCGGCCGTTTCTGGTCGCTGCCGGCCGTCGACGGCACGAGCCTGCTGCTGGCGCTGGGCACCCTGGGGCTGCTCCGCACGACGGGCGCGCTGGACCTCACCGACTTCCTCCTCGCCCTGCTGGTCGGCCAGGCCGGCGCCGCGCTGGTGGCCTGGCCGCTCCTGCCGGCGCACGAGCGTCCCCGCGGCCCGTGGCGCGGGCCCGCGCTGCGGGTGGTGGCCGCCTTCGGCGTCTGGCGGGCCGCGGCGCAGGCGATCCGGCCGGCGCTGCTGACCGTGCTGCGGCTGCTGGTGGTCGCGGTGGCGGGGGCGGCGGCGTACGGGCCGCTCGAGGCCGCCCGGGTCTACACGGCCCCGACCCTGGTGCTGGTCGCCGGGCTCGGCTCCTGGCTGCTGCCGCACTTCGTCGCGCTGCAGGCCGCCGGCCCCGCCGCCGGGCTCCGGTACGCCGACCGGGCCGCCGCCGGCCTGGCGCTGGCGGTCGCCGGTCTCGGCGGGGCCGCGGTGCTCGTGCTGCCGTGGCTGGGCCCCGCGCTCACCGGCGGCGACTACCCCGTGCCGGTGGGGGCCGTCGTGGGGTGGACGGCCTACGCGGTCGCCTCGGCGGTGCTGCTGCCCTACTCCGGGCTCGCCTCGGTGCACCGCAGGCAGCGCCGGGTGCTCGCCCTGCGGTCGCTGGAGCTCCTGTCGCTGGTCGCCGTGCTCGCGCTCGTGCTCCTGGTGCCCGGGGGCGCCGGCTGGGCGCCCGCCGCGCTGGCGCTGGGTCCGCTGCTGGCCGCCGTCGCGGTACGGCGCCTGGTGCTGGTGCCGCTGCTGTCCCCCCGGGCCGAGGCCGGCACCACCGCCGCACCCGTCCCGGCCTGACCGCCCGGGTCACCCGGGTTGCCGGGTCACCCGAGTCGCCCGGTCGACCGGGTGGCCCCGGGCGAGCGGTCAGCGGGCGGTGCGCTCGACGACCGCGGTCACCGCGTCCTGGTAGCGCTGCCGGCTGAACCGGCGCAGCGCCGACTCCCGGCCGGCGGCGGCCAGCGAGCGGGCCAGCCCGGCGTCGTCGAGCAGCGAGCCGACCGCCCGGGCGAGGTCGGCGGGATCGCCGGGGGTGACCAGCAGGCCGGTCTCCCCGTCGGTGACGATCTCCCGCAGCCCCTGCACCGCCGAGACGACGACCGGGCGGCCGGCCAGCTGGGCCTCCACCGCGGTGTTGCCGAACGGCTCGGCCCGCGAGGGCACCAGGACGACGTCGGCCTGCGCGAGCGCGGGCCAGGTGGGGGAGGTGTACCCGGCGAACTCGACGGCGCCGGCGAGGTCGGGGCGGGCCGCGCGCTCGCGCAGCTGCTCCTCGAACCACTCGTAGCCGGGGAACACCGTGCCGCACAGCTGCAGGACGACGTCGCGGCCCTCCGCACGCAGCAGCCCGGCCGCCTCGAGGGCGACGTCGGTGCCCTTGCGCGGGGCGAGCCGGCCCACGAGCACGACGCGGCGCGGTCCGGTCGGGGCCGTGACCGGGGGCAGCGGCTCCGGCGGCCCGGCGACGCCGTTGTGCACCACCTCGGTGCGCCGCCGCAGGGCGGGCACCGCACGCAGCAGCGTGGCCGCGGCGGCGTTGCTGTTGACCACCACCGTGCGGGCCAGCAGCAGCGGGGCGTTGAGCAGGACACCGACCAGGCGGGGGGCGTCGTCCTCGGCCTCGTGCACGTGGCAGAGGGCCGGCCGCCCGGCGAGCCGGGCCGCGACCAGCCACAGCGGCACGGTGACGGTGTTGACGTAGACGACGGCGGGGTCCAGGGAGCGCAGCCGCCGGACCATCACCGGCAGCGCGCGGCTGGTGTCGACCACCAGGCCGAGCAACCCCGCCGGGCGCAGCAGCGACTTGCGCAGCACCGGCACGGGGAGCAGCTCCACCGCGGCCCCGGCGGCCTCGAGCCGGGCGCGCAGCGGGCCGTCGCCGGGGAGCGCCACGACGACCTCCCAGCCGGCGGCGGTCAGCCCGCCCACGCTCTCCACCAGCTGGAGGTCCGAGCCGTAGAGGTCGGCCGACGGGTGTGCGACGAGCACCGTCCTGCGCACGTGATCTCCTCGTTCCGGTCTCCCGGGCCGTGCCCGGGTCGTGCGGGGGAGCCCCCGACCCGTCGTCGGGAGGGGGCGGGTCGTCAGGCGCGCAGCGGGGACGCCGGCCCGGGCGGCCCACCGGCCAGCGGGTCGGTGCGCAGGTCGTCGGCCAGTCTGTCGCGCGAGGCGCCCTCGCCCAGCAGCGAGACGGCGAAGAAGGCCAGGAATGCCGGGGTGGCGTCGAACAGGCCGCTCTCCAGCACGCTGCGCCCGAGCAGGTAGACCAGCAGGCCGAGGAAGAGCGCGCGCTGCGGGCGCGGGGCGTGCCACGCCCCGCGCAGCGCCCACACCGCCCAGGCGCCGGCCACCAGCACGCCGAGCACCCCGGCCTGCACCAGCGCCGACACCCAGCTGCTGTCCAGCGGCTGGGTCTTCCAGTACTGGCCCTGGACGGCGATCTCCTTGACCGAGAGCCCGCCGCCGAACACCAGCTCCCAGCCCGACTCCGCCCAGGTGGTCGCGGCGCGCCAGGCGATCATCCGGGAGTGCAGGGTGCTGGTGCCCGCGCCGTCCCGTTCGGCGAAGCCGGTGGCCGCACCGGTGCCGGCCACGGCCAGCACGCCCAGCCCGCCCAGCAGCAGCACGCTGACGACCAGCCCGACGCGGGCCCGGCGCAGGTGCAGGCCGGTGACCAGGACCCCGACGAGCAGCATGAGCAGGCCGGTGCGCGAGCCGGTCTCCCAGATGACGGCCAGCGCCACGACGGCGGCCAGGGTGCCGGGCCCGCTGATCTCGCCGAGCACCGTGCGCCAGGCGACGTGGGCCACGACGACCCCGGCGAGCAGGGCCAGCTCGTTCGGGCTCAGCGGCGGCAGCCCCCCGGCCAGCCGGCCGGAGGAGAGCGTGGGCAGGCCGGTCAGCACCGCGACCAGCGCGATGGCCCCGCACGCCCGGGCCAGGGCGGTCGAGAACTCCAGCACGGTCGACGAGCGCAGCAGCAGCAGGACGGTCGCGGCCAGCACCACGAGCCGGACGGCGACCAGGCTGCTGGGCAGCAGCGTGCCGTGGGTCAGCGAGCCGAGCACCGAGCTGCTGAGCAGGACGGCGAGGAACCAGACCGAGCCGGTGCCCACCCGCCGCCGCGGTCCGGACGCCGCCAGCAGCAGCGCACCGGTGAGGGCCAGCACGCTGAGCAGGCCCTTGCCGGCCACGACCGGGTCCAGGGCGCCGGTGAAGTACTCGCCGCGCCGCCAGCCCACGGTGCTGGCCACCAGCAGCAGGGCCACCGCGGTGCGGGCCACCGCCCGCCGGGCGGGGTCGGTGGACGCGGCGTCCGGTCCCGGCCCGGGCGGGACGACGGGACGCCGGACCGGCGCCGCGGTCACCGGGGGGCGGGCGTGGCCCGCGGGGACCGCGAGCGCGTCGCCGCCGCGCGGGGGGCCGGCACCACGGTGGGCGTGCCCGGTGCGGCGCCGGCCGGGTCGGTGCCGGTGTCGATGGCCGGCGCCGGGCGGCGCCGGGGCGTGGGCGGGGTGAGCACGACGGCCAGCGCGGTCGCGCCGACCTCGCCGAGCAGGGTGCGCACCTCGGTCAGGTCAGCGGCCACCACCCGCCCGGTCGGGACGACGAGGACGACCGAGCTGCCCGCGGCCCGGCGCCAGGTGGCTACCGGGGCCAGCGGGTCGGTGACGGAGACCGACACCGGTGCCGCGCCCGACGGGTCGGCGGCCGGGGCGGCGCCGTCGAGCACGGCGGGCACGTCGCGGACGGAGAGCTCACGGGCGAGGTCGGCGGCGAAGGCGGTGGCGGCCTCCTGCTCCTCGGGGGACGGCGAGAGCACCAGCAGCGAGCCGGGCCGGTCGGCGCCCAGCAGGTCCAGCCGGCGGGCCAGCGTGGCGGCCGGGCGGCCGCTGAGCGCGCCCCGCCGGCGACCGGCCGGGGCGCTGAGGACCGACAGTCCGGGGTCGGCGCCCCAGGCCTGCCGGACGCCGTCCTCGTCGTGCACGGTCGGGTCGAGCCGGCTGCGCACGATGGCGGCGGCCAGGCCGAGGAACAGGCCCACGACCAGGCCCAGCGCCAGGACCGGCAGGGTCTGCGGCGTGGTCGGCCCGGCCGGCGCGGTGGCGGGGTTGGTGACGGTCAGCGCCACCGGTGAGGTCTTCGTGCCCGGCTGCTCGAGCTCCTCGACGACGTCGGTGAACTGCTCGGCCACCGCGTTGGCGACGGCCGCCGCCGTGTCCGGGTCGGCGAAGGTGGCGGTGACGTTGATCTGCGAGGTGTCGGCCGGGTTCGCCGCGCTCAGGTGGCCGCGCAGCTGCGGCACGGTCAGGCCCGTGCGCAGCTCGGCCTCGGCCGGGGCGAGCACCGCGGCGCTGACGGCGACGTCGGGGTAGCTCTCCACCCGCGCGCTGATGAACTGCGGGCTGGCGGTCCCCTCGGCCGAGGAGCTGACGAACACCTGGGCGGTGGCCTGGTAGGTCCGCGGGGCGAACAGCAGCACCGCGCCCGCCACCAGCAGGCAGGCCAGCAGCGTGCCGACGCCCGCGCGCCAGTGCCGGCGCAGCGCGCCGACGTAGTCCCTGAGTTCCATGTGTCTGCTCCCCGCCGTGCGGCACCGCCGCACCTGCTGCCGGCTCCACGCACGGCCGGTCGCCGTCCTGCCCTGATGTCCTGCTGAGTCTCCGGGCGCGGGACGGCGGGCCACCAGGGCTGACGAGGGGTGCTCACCCGTGCGAGGTGGACCGGCCCGCCGGCCGGGCACGGGCGGCTCCACCCACCGGGGGAGGGTCGTCACCCGCCGGTGTGCCGACCGGTGCCCGATGGGGTGACAGCCGCCGGATCGATGACGCTGTGTGACGTCTGCGGAGCTTCACTTGCCGACGAACAGGACGGTGAGCGGGATCGGACGGCGATCCCGTCACCGTGGGTGGCCATCGACCGCCAGCACAACGTCAGCGCCAGACGCACCGGGAGACGACATGACCGTGATCGGCTACGCCCCAGGGGCCTACGACCTCTTCCACGTCGGGCACCTCAACATCCTCCGGCACGCCGCCGAGCACTGCGACCACCTGATCGCCGGGGTCGTCTCCGACGAGGTGCTGCTGCTGACCAAGGGCCGGCTCCCGGTCGTGCCGCTGGCCGAGCGCATGGAGATCGTGGGCAACCTGCGCTTCGTCGACGGCGTCCACGCCGAGGTCGTCCCGGACAAGCTCGACACCTGGCGCGAGGTGCAGTTCGACGTGATCTTCAAGGGCGACGACTGGCGGGGCACCGCCAAGGGCGACAAGCTCGAGGCCGACTTCGCCGCCGTGGGCGTGGCCGTGCACTACTTCCCCTACACGATGCACACCTCGTCCACGCAGCTGCGCAAGGCGCTGGCCGCCCTGGACGCCGCCCGCCCCACGGGTGCCTCCGTCTCCGTCTGACCGGCCTCCCCGCCGGGGTCCGCGAGGTCGTGGAGGTCTCCTCCCGACGGTCCGCGGCGGTCCCGACAGCGGGTTAACCTGGGACTCGGCCCCCGCGCGCACCCGGCGCGCCGTGTGCGGCCCCTGAACCGGGAGTGTCCTGTCGTGAGCCTGCGCGGCGTGCTCGACGTCGTCCTGACCGACCCCGGCATGGCCTCGGTGGTGCAGCACGCAGGGCAGGCGCAGCTCGCGGTCACCGCGCCGCCGTCGGTCCAGCCGCTGGTCGCCGCCGCCCTGGCGGCCCGCCGTCCCGGTGGTGCCGGCGTGCCGGTGCTGGTGGTGACCGCCGGCGAGCGGGACGCCGACGCGCTCGCCTCGCTGCTGCGCTGCTTCGTGCCCGACTCCCGGGTCGAGGTCTTCCCGGCGTGGGAGACGCTGCCGCACGAGCGGCTGAGCCCCCGCGCGGACACCGTCGGCCGCCGGCTCGCGGTGCTGCGCGACCTCACCCACCCGGGCGCGAACGGCGGCGTCGACGTGCTCGTGGCCCCGGTGCGCAGCGTGCTGCAGCCGCTGGCCCCGGGGCTGGGCGACCTCGTCCCGGTGGAGCTGGCGCCGGGCCAGGCCGCCGAGCTCGACGACGTGGCCCAGGCGCTGTCCGACGCCGCCTACGTGCGGGTCGAGCTGGTCGAGAAGCGCGGGGAGTTCGCCGTCCGCGGTGGCCTGCTCGACGTCTTCCCGCCCACCGAGCAGCACCCGGTGCGGGTGGAGTTCTGGGGCGACGAGGTCGACGAGCTGCGGTACTTCTCCGCCGCCGACCAGCGTTCCCTCGACGAGCGCCCGGAGCGGCTCTGGGCCCCGCCGTGCCGCGAGCTGCTGCTCACCGACGAGGTGCGCGCCCGCGCCGTCCAGCTGGCGGTCGACCACCCGGAGCTCGCCGAGGTCGCCGGCAAGCTGGCCGAGGGCATCGCCGTGGAGGGCATGGAGTCCCTCATCCCCGCCCTCATCGGCGGCGAGGCGATGCAGCTGCTCACCGACCTGGTGCCCGCCGGCACGCACGTGCTGGTCTGCGACCCCGAGCGGGTGCGCAGCCGCGCCGCGGACCTGGTGCGCACCGCCGAGGAGTTCCTCGCCGCCTCCTGGCAGACCGCCGCCGAGGCCGGCCAGGCGCCGATCGACCTGGGCGCCTCCTCCTTCCAGGACCTCGGTGACGTCGAGGACGCCGCCCGCGGCCGCGGCCTGCCGTGGTGGACCACCGGCACCTTCACCCTCTCCCCGGACGACGACGACCAGCACGTGACCCTGGACGCCACCGGCGTCGAGCGCTTCCACGGCGACCAGGTGCGCGCCTTCGAGGCGCTGCGCATGTGGGGACGTGACGGCTGGCGGGTGGCGCTGACCTTCGCCGGCCCCGGCCCCGCCCAGCGCGCCGCCGACCAGCTCACCGAGGCCGACCTGGGCGCCCGGCTCGTCCCCGGCATCGAGGAGGTCCCGACCGCCGGGGCGCCGTTCGTGACCCAGGGCAACCTGGAGGCCGGGTTCGCCTTCCCCGCGGTCGGGCTGGCGCTGCTGACCGAGGGCGACCTCACCGGTCAGCGCGGCACCTCGATGAAGGACGCCACCAAGATGCCGGCCCGCCGGCGCAACGCCGTCGACCTGGTGCAGCTGCAGCCCGGTGACCTGGTGGTGCACGAGCAGCACGGCATCGGCCGGTACGTGGAGATGGTCAGCCGCACCGTGCACGGTGGCCAGCGCGACTACCTGATCGTCGAGTACGCACCGGGCAAGCGGAACCAGCCGCCCGACCGGCTCTTCGTGCCGACCGACGCCCTGGACCAGCTGACCCGCTACGTCGGCGGCGAGGCCCCGTCGCTGTCGAAGCTCGGCGGCGCGGACTGGCAGAAGACCAAGGCCTCGGCCCGCAAGGCGGTCAAGCAGATCGCCGCGGAGCTGATCCGGCTGTACTCGGCACGGATGGCCAGCAAGGGCCACGCGTTCGGCCCGGACACCATCTGGCAGCGCGAGCTGGAGGACGCCTTCCCCTTCACCGAGACGCCCGACCAGCTGGCTGCGATCGACGAGGTCAAGGCCGACATGCGCCAGCCCGTGCCGATGGACCGGATCATCTGCGGCGACGTCGGCTACGGCAAGACCGAGATCGCCATCCGCGCGGCGTTCAAGGCGGTGCAGGACGGCAAGCAGGTCGCCGTCCTGGTGCCGACGACACTGCTGGCCAACCAGCACTTCAAGACCTTCTCCGAGCGGATGGCCCAGTTCCCGGTCACCGTCGCGGTGCTGTCGCGCTTCCAGTCGACGACCGAGTCCAACGAGACGCTGCGCAAGCTGGCCGACGGCGAGGTCGACATCCTGGTCGGCACGCACCGGCTGCTGCAGCCGACCACCCGGTTCAAGGACCTCGGGCTGGTCATCGTCGACGAGGAGCAGCGCTTCGGCGTCGAGCACAAGGAGTACCTGAAGACGATGCGGACGGCGGTCGACGTCCTGTCGATGTCGGCCACCCCGATCCCGCGCACCCTGGAGATGAGCCTCACCGGCATCCGGGAGATGTCGACGATCCTCACCCCGCCGGAGGAGCGGCACCCGGTGCTGACCTACGTCGGCGCCTGGGAGGACAAGCAGATGGCCGCCGCGATCCGCCGCGAGCTGCTGCGCGACGGCCAGGTGTTCGTCATCCACAACCGGGTGCAGTCGATCGACAAGGCCGCGGCCAAGATCCGCAACCTGGTGCCCGAGGCCCGCATCGCGGTGGGCCACGGGCAGATGAAGGAGCACGAGCTCGAGCGGATCATGGTCGGCTTCTGGGAGAAGGAGTACGACGTCCTGATCGCCACCACGATCGTGGAGTCGGGCCTGGACATCCCCAACGCCAACACCCTCATCGTCGACCGGGCCGACATGTTCGGCCTCTCCCAGCTGCACCAGATCCGTGGCCGCGTCGGCCGTGGGCGGGAGCGCGCCTACGCGTACTTCACCTACGACCCGACCCGGCCGCTGACCGAGACCTCGGTCGACCGGCTGACCACCATCGCCAACAACACCGACCTCGGCGCCGGCATGGCGGTGGCGATGAAGGACCTGGAGATCCGCGGCTCGGGCAACCTGCTGGGCGGCGAGCAGTCCGGGCACATCGCCGGCGTCGGTTTCGACCTCTACGTGCGGCTGGTCGGTGAGGCGGTCAGCGACTACCGCGCCCAGGCCACGGGGGAGTCCCCGGCGGTGGAGCCGGCCGACGTCCGGGTCGACCTGCCGGTCGACGCACACCTGCCGCACGACTACCTGCCCGGCGAGCGGCTGCGGATGGAGGCCTACCGCAAGGTCGCCAGCGTGCAGGACGACGACCAGGCGCAGGCCGTGCTCGACGAGCTCACCGACCGCTACGGCCCCGCCCCCGACCCGGTGCTCAACCTGCTCGCCGTGGCCCGGTTCCGCGCGGCGATGCGGGCGCTGGGGGTCACCGAGGTGTCGATGCAGGGCCGCAACGTGCGCGTCGGGCCGGTGGAGCTGCGCGAGTCGCAGGTGATGAAGCTGTCCCGGCTCGCCGAGGGCGCCACCTACAAGGAGGCCGTGCGCACCGTGTCGATCAAGGTGCCCGTCGGGCCCGACCGCCGCACCCCGCTGCGCGACGTCGCCCTGCTGGAGAAGCTGCACACGCTGCTCACCGCCGTCCTCGCCCAGCCCGTCGCCGTCGCGTCCTAGCCCCGTCCCGCCCTCAGACGGTGATCAGGTGACCTGATCACCGTCTGTCCTCCCTCACCAACGTTGGTGCGGCAGGCCGGACGTTGGTGAGGGAGGACGTCGTCTGCGGGGCCGGGGGAGACTGGCGGCGTGCCGACCTTCGTGACCGTCAGCCCGCACCTGCCCGGACTCCTCGGCCCCACCGGCTGGCAGGCGGTCACCGCCATCGACCGGCTGGTCGCGCTGCCCGGCGCCGCCGCCACCGCCGAGGCGCTGCGGGAAGCCGGCACGGCGGTCACCGACCTCGCGACCCTGGCCGAGGTGCCCGCCGGCGCGGTCTGCCTGCTCACCCGCGCCGAGGTCCCCGAGGGCGCGACGGTGGTCGTCGGCGCCCCCGAGCCGCCCGGCGCCCGGCTGCTGGACGTCGTCGCGGTGATGGACCGGCTGCGCTCACCCGGCGGCTGCCCCTGGGACGCCGAGCAGACCCACGCCTCGCTGCGCGGCTACCTGCTGGAGGAGGCGCACGAGGCCTACGACGCGATCGTCGACGAGGACCCCGTCGGCATACGCGAGGAGCTCGGCGACGTCCTGCTCCAGGTCGTCTTCCACGCCCGGGTGGCGCAGGAGGCACCCTTCGGTGTCCCGTTCGACGTCGACGACGTGGCCGGTGACCTGGTGGACAAGCTGGTGCGCCGGCACCCGCACGTCTTCGCCGACGCCGGCCCGCGGGACGTCGCGGCCGTCGAGCGCGGCTGGGACGAGATCAAGAAGATCGAGAAGCAGCGCCGCTCGCCGACCGAGGGCGTCTCCCGCTCGCAGCCGGCCACCTCGTGGGGCGCGGCGCTGGCCGGCCGGGCCGCTCGGGCCGGGCTGCCGACCCCGCCCGCCGCCGAGCTGACCGCGACCGACGCCGCCGAGCTGGGGGAGCAGCTGCTCGGCATCGTCGTCGCCGCCCGGGAGCGCGGCTGGGACGCCGAGGACGCGCTGCGCACCGCCGTCCGCCGCTACGCCGACGCCCTGGACGCCGCCGCCCACGCCCGCCCTCCCCAGGCATAGGTACCAACACCCCCGTGTGCACCCGCCGGGACGCAGGTATCGGTACCAATGCCTCGGTGGCTGTGGGTGAACACACGGCCGGGACGGCGGCTGCGCACAGCAGGCGCACCTAGCGTGGAGGGCTCCGGCCAACGGCGTGCCCGGTCCTCCCGCCCGCGCCACCCGCCAGGAGCCCGTCCCGCATGCTCGTGCCCTCCCCGTTCCCCCTTGCTGTCGACGGCACCGTCTCCGAGGTGCTGCCGCAGGCCACCTGGCTCCTGCTCCTCGTCGTCGGCGGTGCCGCGCTGGCCGCCTGGCTGGTCGCGGTGGCCATCGGCACCGTGGTGCGCCGCTTCGCCGGCCGCAGCACGGCCGTCGCCGACCTGTCCCGGCGCGGACGCCGGCCGCTGCGGGTGCTGCTCGTGCTCGTCGCGGTGACGGTGGTGCTGGACTCGGCGACCGGGGTGGGGGAGTGGCGCGACGTCGTCGTCCGGGTGCTGGGCCTGGCCCTGATCGCGGTGGCCGCCTGGCTGGTCGCGGTCGCCGCCTTCGTCGTGGAGGACCTCGCGCTGGCCCGCTACGACGTCGACGTGGTGGACAACCGGCACGCCCGCCGGGTGCGCACCCAGGTCACGCTGGTGCGCCGGCTCACCGTCGCGGTGCTGGCCCTGCTGGCGATCGCCGGGATGCTGCTCACCTTCCCCGCGGCCCGGGCGGCCGGCACGTCGATCCTGGCCAGCGCCGGGGTGCTGTCGGTCGTGGCGGGTCTGGCCGCGCAGACCTCGCTGGCCAACGTGTTCGCCGGGCTGCAGCTGGCCTTCACCGACGCCATCCGGGTCGACGACGTCGTGGTCGTGCAGGAGGAGTGGGGGCGGATCGAGGAGATCACGCTGACCTACGTCGTCGTGCACGTCTGGGACGACCGCCGGCTCGTGCTCCCCTCGACGTACTTCACGACGACGCCCTTCCAGAACTGGACCCGCACCGAGTCCGCCGTCCTGGGCTCGATCGAGATCGACGTCGACTGGACGACGCCCTTCGACGAGATGCGCACCGCCCTGGACCGGATGCTCGACGAGAACAACCTGTGGGACGAGCGGGTCAAGGTCCTGCAGGTGACCGACGCGGTGAGCTCGGTGATCCGGGTCCGCGTGCTGGTCAGCGCCAAGGACGGCCCGACCCTGTTCGACCTGCGCTGCCAGGTGCGGGAGGCGCTGGTGGTCTGGCTGCAGCGCGAGCACGGCGCCTCGCTGCCGCGGGTCCGCACCGAGGGCGTGGGGGGCTTCGGCGTCGAGCGCGTCCCGGCCCCGGCGCTGCCGGGGTCCACGGACGCCGTGACCTCGCCCAACGCCGGCCTGTTCACCGGCAGTGTGGAGGCCCGGGAGCGGTCCCGGGCCTTCGCCGGTCCCAGCCCCGAGGAGCTCGCCGAACGGTCCCGCAACACCGCCGAGTCCCGTGACGAGCGGCCCGCTCCTCAGCCTTGAGTCGTCGCGTTCGGGTCGGAGCCCAGCAGCTGGGGGAGCCAGAACAGGACCGCCGCCGACAGCACGGTCGCGGCCAGGAAGCCCAGCACGCCGCTGCTGTCCACGTAGGCCCACAGCAGCCCGAGCACCGGGGCCAGGAACGGCAGCACGCCGTCGGCCCGCGCCTGCCGGGCCATCCCCAGCTCGGTGGCGGCGGGGACGACGGGCGCCTGCCGCACCTGCCCGCGGGGCTCCTTGCCGCGCAGCCGGCCCGAGGGCCACACCTCCGCGCCGTCCAGCACCGGCAGCACGAGACGGCCGCGGGCGGGGTCGCCGTGCACCGTGACCGGGGTCCCCGGCGTCAGCCGGTCCAGCTCCGGGGCCCAGTGCACCGGCAGCCAGCGCCGTCCGGCCGCGGTCGTCAGCTCCAGCCAGCTGCGCACCAGCAGCCCCTGGGCGACCACCACGTGGGTGGCCGGCACCGCCGTCGCCGGGCGGGTGCGCAGCCGGGGCCGCCCGAGCAGCCGGGCCAGGGTCAGTGCGGTGACCACCACCAGCACCAGCGCGACCAGCACCAGCCCGAACAGGACGTCGCCGGCCGCGGCGTGGGCGGCGTCCCCGTCGGTGTGCACGAGCGCCCGGGCACCGGCCGGGGCCACCGGGTCGTACTGCACGGTCAGCCGTGCGCCCACCGGCACCGGCAGCGGGCGGGGCAGCTCGAGGACCCCGGTGCGTGCGGTGCCGGCCGCGTCGGTGAAGGCGACGTCCAGCCCACGGCCGTCGGGTGCCGTGCCGGTCGCGGTCACCGTGGCCGGGGCGGTGGCGCTCGCCGCGGCCAGCGGCTCCCGCGCCGACCCGAGCCGGACGCCGAGCGCGACCAGCAGGACCAGGCCGACGACGACCACCGGCACCACCCCGAGCCGGAGCTGGCGGACGGCGCGGCGGTGCGGCCGCGGTGGGGGAGGCGGGGCGGGCGAGGTCATCGCCGGTCATCGTCCCAGGCCGCCCGGTTCCGGCGCGGTGTGTCCGCGGACCGGCCGGGCTGGCTAGGCTGCAGCCCGTGGCCAGCATCGAAGCCGTAGGCGCCCGAGAGATCCTCGACTCACGAGGCAACCCCACCGTGGAGGTCGAGGTCGCCCTCGACGACGGGACGATCACCCGGGCCGCCGTGCCCAGTGGTGCGTCCACCGGCGCCTTCGAGGCGGTGGAGCTGCGCGACGGAGGCACCCGCTACGGGGGCAAGGGCGTGACCCAGGCCGTCGACGGCGTCCTGGACGTCATCGGCCCCGAGCTCGTCGGCTTCGAGGCCGCCGAGCAGCGGCTGGTCGACCAGCGGCTGATCGACCTCGACGGCACCCCCGACAAGTCCCGCCTGGGCGCCAACGCGATCCTCGGCGTGAGCCTTGCCGTCGCCAAGGCCGCCGCCGAGTCCTCCGGCCTGCCGCTGTTCCGCTACGTCGGTGGCCCGTCGGCGCACCTGCTGCCCGTGCCGATGATGAACATCGTCAACGGCGGCGCCCACGCCGACAGCAACGTCGACGTCCAGGAGTTCATGATCGCCCCGATCGGGGCGGCGTCCTTCGCCGAGGCGCTGCAGGTCGGCACCGAGACCTACCACTCGCTCAAGGCCGTGCTGAAGAAGCGTGGGCTGTCCACCGGCCTGGGCGACGAGGGCGGCTTCGCCCCGTCGCTGCCCAGCAACCGCGACGCCCTCGACCTGATCGTCGAGGCCGTGCAGAACGCCGGCTACACCGTCGGCACCGACATCGCCTTCGCCCTGGACGTCGCGGCCAGCGAGTTCCACAGCGCCGAGGGCTACGCCTTCGAGGGCTCGATGAAGTCCTCCGACGAGCTCATCGAGTACTACACGGGCCTGGTCGACGCCTACCCGATCGTCTCCATCGAGGACCCCCTCGACGAGGAGGACTGGGACGGCTGGGTCGCCATGACCACCGCCCTGGGCACGCGCGTCCAGCTGGTCGGTGACGACCTGTTCGTCACCAACCCCACCCGGCTGGCCGACGGCATCGGCCGCGGCGCGGCGAACGCGCTGCTGGTCAAGGTGAACCAGATCGGCACGCTCACCGAGACCCTCGACGCGGTCGACCTGGCCCACCGCAGCGGCTACCGCTCGATGATGAGCCACCGCTCGGGCGAGACCGAGGACACCACGATCGCCGACCTCGCCGTGGCCACCAACTGCGGCCAGATCAAGACCGGTGCCCCGGCCCGCAGTGAGCGCGTGGCCAAGTACAACCAGCTGCTGCGCATCGAGGAGGAGCTGGACGACGCCGCGCGTTACGCCGGCGCCGCCGCGTTCCCGCGGCTGGCCGCCCGCCAGGGCTGATCTGCGCATGAGCTCCGCCCGCACCCGTCGCGCCCGGCCCGGTGGCTCACGCCGCCGGACCTCGTCGGGGCCGGTGCGGGCGGGCTCGCGCGGTGCGGCCGACAGCCGGCCCGGCCGGCGCACCACCCGCAGCCCGGCCCGCACCGCCCCCGTCCGCCGCGGGCCGCGGTTCACCGGCCGCACGGTGCTGCTCGCCGCGACGGTGCTGCTGCTCGCGCTGACCCTGGCCGGGCCGCTGCGGCAGTACGTCGCCGGCCGCGAGCAGCTGGCCGAGCTGGCCGCCGAGCAGTCCGCGCTGTCCCAGCGCGCAGCCGACCTGCAGGCGCAGCTGGACCAGCGCGCGGACCCCGCCTACATCGAGCAGCAGGCCCGTGAGCGGCTCACCCTCGTGCCGCCGGGCAGCCGGCTGGTCATCGTCGGGGACGCCGGCGGCCCCGGTGACACGGCCGAGGCGCCCGCCGGGGTGCCCGACTCAGCTGCCCCGCTGCCCTGGTACGAGGCGCTCCTGGACTCGGTGGCCCGGGCCGACGGCTGACGTCGGAGGACCCGCCCCCATCACGAGCAACCTCGTGGTGGGGCCCGGCCAGGGGATCGTCCCGGTGCGTCACCGGGGGCCGTGCGCGTCGCCGGGCCGCCGTCCCGCAGACTCGGGGCGTGAGCGAGCGTGCGACCGGACCAGAGACCAGCCCCGCTGCCGGCCCCGGGCCGGTGGTGGCCCCGCCGTCCCCGCCGGTCACCGCCGAGGAGCGCGCGGTCATCGCCCGCCAGCTCGGCCGCCCGCCCCGGGCCCTGGTCGGGGTGGCGCACCGCTGCCCGTGCGGCCAGCCCGACGTCGTCGAGACCTCGCCCCGGCTGGAGGACGGCACCCCGTTCCCCACGCTGTACTACCTGACCTGCCCACGGGCGACCGCCGCGGCCAGCCGGCTGGAGTCCGCCGGCCGGATGCGGGAGTGGCAGGAGGAGCTGGGCCGTGACCCCGAGCTCGCCGCCGCCTACCTCGCCGCGCACGAGAGCTTCCTGGCCACCCGCGACGCCCGCGACGTCCTGCCCACCCGGGCGACCGCCGGCGGCATGCCCGACCGGGTCAAGTGCCTGCACGCGCTCGCCGGGCACGCGCTCGCCGCGGGCCCGGGCGTGAACCCCATCGGTGACCGCGCGGTCGCCGAGATGGGGGAGTGGTGGGCCGCCGGCCCGTGCGCCCAGCCCAGCCCCACCGACCCGGAGGACGTGCGATGAGGGTCGCTGCCATCGACTGCGGCACCAACTCCATCCGGCTGCTGGTCGCCGACGTCCCGCCCGCGGGCCCGGCGACCGACCTGCTCCGCCGGATGGAGGTCGTCCGGCTCGGCCAGGGCGTCGACGCCACCGGCCGGCTCGCCCCGGAGGCGATCGAGCGCACCCGCCTGGTGCTGGCCGAGTACGCCGCCCAGGCCCGCGAGCTGGGTGCCGAGCGGGTGCGGATGGTCGCCACCAGTGCCAGCCGGGACGCCGCCAACCGGGCCGACTTCGAGCAGATGGTGCTCACCACGCTCGGTCAGCTCCCCGACGTCGTCCCCGGGGTGGAGGAGGCCGGGCTGTCCTTCCTCGGCGCCACCGCGTCGCTGACCGGGATCACCGCGCCGTACCTCGTCGTCGACATCGGTGGCGGGTCCACGGAGTTCGTGCTGGGCGACGCCGACGGCGTACGCGCCGCCCGGTCGGTCGACATCGGCTGCGTGCGGCTCACCGAGCGCCACCTGCGCAGCGACCCGCCGCCGCCGGACGAGGTGCAGGGCGCCGAGGCCGACATCCGGGCCGCGCTGGCGCTGGTCGCCGCGGAGGTGCCGGTGGGGGAGACCGTGAGCCTGGTCGGGGTGGCCGGCACGGTCACCACCGTCGCCGCGCTCGCCCTCGGGCTGCCCAGCTACGACCCCGACGCCATCCACGGTTCACGCATCCCGGTCGCCGCCGTCCGCTCGGTCGCCGCGGGGCTGCTCACCGCGACCCGCGCCAAGCGGGCCGCGTACCCCGTCATGCACCCGGGCCGGGTCGACGTCATCGGCGCCGGCTCGCTCATCCTGCGGGTGGTCATGGACGCCTTCGACCTCGACGAGGTCGTCGTCAGCGAGCACGACATCCTCGACGGCATCGCCCTCCGCCTGGCGCGGTCCTGACGTAGCACGGACCAGGCAAAGGAACCTCTACCTGTGGGTTTTGGGGCAGCAGCGCAGGTGAAGGTTCCTTTGCCTGAACGGGCCGGGTTCAGGCGGCGCTGTCGGCGTTCATGTCCGGGGGCAGCTCACCGGTGATCGCCTCGTAGAGCGAGGTGGCCACGCGGGCGGCCACCAGCCGGCCGGCCGCCACGAGGACGCCGGAGACCGCCGCCCACGCGAGCGCCTCGCCCCAGCCGACGCCGGGGGCGGCCGGGTTCTTCGGCGGCGGGTAGCCCCGCACCTTCTCCCACGCCAGGTCGGCGAGCTTCTTGACCATGATCCCGGTCGGCACGGCCAGCCCCAGCCCGAGCAGCTTGTAGAGCCCGGGCTCCTTCTCCGCCTGCTTCTTCTTCGCCACGACCCGATCCTGCCCCAGGGGCACCGCGGCGCGCCCACCGGTCGCGTGCTCTGCTGTGGCCATGGCACGCGACGCCGACGGCTTCCCGGTCACCCGCAGCGCTGGCGGGGTGCGGCGCGGGGCCGCCGGGTCCCGGGAGCTGGCCGTCCTCGACGAGCGCATCTCCGGCTGCCGCGCCTGCCCCCGGCTGGTCGCCTGGCGCGAGGAGGTCGCCGAGGTCAAGCGCGCCTCGTTCCGCGACGAGGAGTACTGGGGCCGCCCGGTGCCCGGCCTGGGGCCGGCCGACGCCCGGATCGCCGTCGTCGGGCTGGCACCGGCCGCGCACGGCGGGAACCGCACCGGCCGGGTCTTCACCGGCGACCGCAGCGGCGACTGGATCTTCGCCGCGCTGTGGCGGGCCGGGCTGGCCAACCAGCCGACCTCGGTCCACCGGGACGACGGGCTGCAGCTGACCGACGTCCGGGTGTGCGCCGCCGTCCGCTGCGCCCCGCCGGCCAACGCCCCGACCCCGCAGGAGCGGGACACCTGCTCGCCCTGGCTGGCCCGCGAGCTCGCCCTGCTGCCCCGGCTGCGGGTGGTCCTCGTCCTCGGCGGCTTCGGCTGGACGGCGCTGTGGCCGGTGCTGGCCGAGGCAGGGGTGCCGCTGCCCCGCCCGCGGCCGGCCTTCGGGCACGGGGTGGAGGTGCCCCTGACCGGTCCGAACGGCCCGCTCACCCTCCTGGGCAGCTACCACGTGAGCCAGCAGAACACCTTCACCGGCGTGCTGACCGAGCCGATGCTGGACGCCGTGCTCACCCGGGCCACCGAGCTGGCAAGCTCCTGAGCAGCTGAGCCCCCGTAGCCCAATCGGCAGAGGCAGACCCCTTAAAAGGGTCGCAGTGTCGGTTCGAACCCGACCGGGGGCACTCGTGCGGGTGACCGGGCCGGAACGGGAACTCACCGCCCCCACCTGGCGTTGGAACAGACAGCGTGGGACGCACAGACGGTCCCACGGCCCGACCAGTCACCTCGAGGAGATGACGATGCCCAGCAGCAACCCGGCCTTCAGTCGGGGGTTCCCCGCGGCCGGCAACGGCCAGTACGCCGGCTGGGGCGCAGGCCCGCAGCAGACGACCGGCGCGGTGCCCACCCAGTACGACCCGTACGGCAAGCCGGTCCAGTCGCCCTACGCGGCCACCGACCGCGCCTACATGACGATGGACGACGTCGTCACCAAGACCGGCATCAGCTTCCTGGTGACGGTGCTGTCCGCCGCGGCCACGTGGGCGCTCCTGCCCGAGAGCCTGGCCTGGGGTCTGGCGATCCCGGCGGTCCTGGTCGCGTTCGTGCTCGGCATGGTGATCTCGTTCAAGCAGATCGCCAACCCGGCCGCCACGCTGGCGTACGGCATCCTGTACGGCGTCGCACTGGGCGCCATCAGCGAGGCCTTCAACGACATCTACCCCGGCATCGTCATGCAGGCGCTCATCGGCACGTTCGGTGTCTTCGCCGGCATGCTGGTCGTCTACAAGACCGGCGCCATCCGGGTCACCCCCAAGCTGACCCGCTGGGTCGTCGGTGCCCTCGTCGGTGCCCTGGTGCTCACCCTGGTCAACGTCGTGGTCGGCCTGTTCACCGACGGTGACCCGCTGAACCTGCGCGACGGCGGCCCGGTCGCCATCGGCTTCAGCCTGCTGATGATCGGCATCGCGGCGTTCATGCTGCTGCTGGACTTCGACGCTGCCGACGAGGCCATCCGCCGCGGCGCCCCGCCGAAGTTCGCCTGGTACATCGCCTTCGGCCTGCTCGTCACGGTCGTCTGGCTGTACATGGAGATCCTGCGACTCCTGAGCTACTTCCGGGAGTGACCTCCCCCCGGGACTGAGCTGGTCCCAGCACCGACAGACCGTGGCCCGGTCCCCGCGAGGGGGCCGGGCCACGGTCGTGTGTGCGGGCCGCCCTGTCGAGGACGGCGCAGGGCTCAGGAGACGACGGGCTCGGTGGGCACCTGGTCCGGGTCGGCCACCGTGATCTCCGTGGGTGCGCGCCGGCGCAGCCGGGCCCACGGCCCGCGCGGGCCGGTCTCCGACCCGCGGACGGCGGTCGGCTGCACCTCGGTGCCGGTGCGCCCGGCGGCCTTGGCGGCAGCCTGCGCGATCGGGCGGACGGTGTTGCGGCGCAGCCGCAGACCGCGGTCCAGCGCGGCCGGCCAGACACCGAGGGAGTCGGCGACCGAGGGCAGCAGCACCGCCGCGGCGGCGGCGTACCCGGCCGCCGAGGGGTGGAACTCGTCGCTGCTGAACATCGTCCGGTCGCTGGCGAAGGCCGGCCCGAGCACCGAGCCGAGGGAGACCGTGCGGCCGCCGGCGGCCACCACGGCGATGGTCTGCGCGGCCGCCAGGTTGCGGCTCCACCGGCGGGCCATCAGGCGCAGCGGCTGGCGGATCGGCCGGATCGTGCCCAGGTCCGGGCAGGTGCCCACGACGACCTCGCTGCCGGCCTCGCGCAGCCGGCGCACCGCGTCGGCCAGGTGCGCGACGGAGACCGCCGGCCGGGTGCGGCTGGTGACGTCGTTGGCGCCGATCATGATCACCGCGACGTCGGGGTGCTCGGCCAGCGCCACGTCCACCTGGGCGTCGAGCCGGCTCGAGGTGGCCCCGGACACCGCGAACTTCGCCAGCCGGACGGGGCGCTCGGCCAGCTCGGCCAGCGCCGAGGCGACGAAGACGCCGGGGGTCTCGGCGGCGCGCTCGACCCCGAGCCCGACCGCGCTGGAGTCGCCCAGGACCGCCAGCACGATCGGCGTGCCCGGTCCGCGGCCGTAGCGGCCGTTGCCGGTGGGCGGGTCGGCCTGGGTGCGGTGGGACTGCACCGTGCGGCGGGCCGCCCGGGCCTCCTGGCGCAGCAGCGTCACCAGTGCCGCACCGGCCAGGCCGACGCCGCCGCCGCCGTAGACGGCCCCGGTCGCCAGCCTGCGGGCCCTGCTCGCTCGCGTCACGCGGTCCCGCCCCTCTCCACCGGCCCTGCCGTCGCGTCCTGCGCAGGAGCACCGGCTCCCACGTTAGTTGCCCCCTACGGTGGGGCCGTGGCCGACCGCGCTGATCTCACCCCTCCGAACGACCCCCAGGACGACGCCGCCCGCAGTCAGCAGATCATCGACGTGCTGGTCGACGCCTTCTCCGACCTGATGGCCGCCGACGCGGACGCCTTCCGCACCAAGTTCCGCAAGATGGCTGCCGACCCGTTCGCCTTCTACCGCGGGTCGGCCTGCCTGTTCTACGCCGACATGGCGACGCTGGAGGACCGCTGGGGTGACGAGCGGACGTCGCGGGTGTGGATCCAGGGCGACCTGCACGCGGAGAACTTCGGCACCTACATGGACGGCGAGGGCCGCATCGTCTTCGACGTCAACGACTTCGACGAGGCCTACCTGGGCCACCTCAGCTGGGACCTGCGCCGGTTCGCCGCCAGCTTCGCCCTGCTGGCCTGGCGCAAGGCGCTGGGCGACGACGTCATCGGCGAGCTGCTCGGGGTCTTCCTCGGCTCCTACCTCGACCAGGTCGAGGCCTTCACGCGCTCCGACGAGGACCGCTCCTTCGCCCTGACCCGGGACAACACCCAGGGCGCGGTGCACGAGGTGGTCCTGGAGACGACGGCCCGTACGCGCATCGGGCTGCTCGACCGGCTCACCGTGGTCGAGCGCTACGAGCGGCGGTTCGCCGACCTGCCGCGCAACCGCCGCCTGGACGACGACGAGCGGGCCGAGGTGCTGGCCGCGCTGGACCGCTGGCAGGGCACGGTGCACCCGCCGCGGCGCCGGCACGACGTCGCCTACGGCGTGAAGGACGTCGTCGGCACCGGCGGCTTCGGCATCGGCAGCGCGGGGCTGCCGGCCTACACGGTGCTCATCGAGGGCTACGACCAGGCGCTGGAGAACGACGTCGTCCTGTCGCTGAAGCAGGGCAACGTCGCGGCACCCAGCCGGATCGTCGGGGACCCCGAGATCAGCGGGTACTTCGAGCACCACGGCCACCGGACGGCGGTGAGCCAGCGGGCGCTGCAGGCCAACGCCTCGCAGTTCCTGGGGCACACCGAGATCCGCGGGGTCGGCTTCGTGGTGCAGGAGCTCTCGCCCTACGAGAGCGACCTGGACTGGGAGGACCTGACCGAGCCCGACGAGATCGCCACCGTGATGGCCCAGCTGGGCCGTGCGACGGCGAAGCTGCACTGCGTGGGCGACGCCGACAGCGACCACACGCTGGTGCCGTTCCAGACCGAGGAGGCGCTCACCGAGCTCCTCGGCGGCCGCCGGGAGGAGTTCGTGGCCGACATGGTCGCCTTCGCGCACTCCTACGCGCGGCGGACCCAGGACGACCACCGGCTGTTCGTCGACGCCTTCCGGGCCGGCCGCATACCGGGGATCAGCTCCAGCGGGGCGCACCCGACGGCGTGACCCCGGTCAGCGGATCGGCAGCTCGATGACCATCCCGCGGTGCGGTCCGACCGGTCGCAGGTCGTACTCCTCGGTGACGCTGGTGAAGCCGATCCGCTCGTAGAAGCCGACGGCGGCACCGCGGGCGTCGCACCACACCAGCTGGGCACCGCGAGCCACGACCCGGGACAGGCCCTCGGCCACCAGCGCGCGGCCCACGCCGAGCCCGCGCACCCGTGGGTCGGTGGCCATCCCGCGCAGCTGCCACGAGCCCTCGCCCTCCCGCCACGGGCAGTCGCGCGGGTGGAAGCGGACGACGCCCACCACCTCACCGCTCTCCAGCCGGGCGGCGAGGTGGACCGTGTACGGGGCGTCGTCCTCGTCGATCTCGGCGGGCCGGCCCTGGCGCAGCTCCTGGACGCGCAGCGGGTAGGTGGTCGCCGCGTCGACCTGCTCGATCGTGATCGTCCCGGTGGGTGCCTCGGTGCTCACGCCGCCCATCTTCCCCGACGCGCTCCCACGGCTCTCGCCGGCTTTGATCAGGTCACCTGATCGAAGGCCGTCCTACCGCACCAGCGTTGGTGCAGTAGGACAGCCTCTGGTGCAGTAGGACGCCCGTGGACCTCGCTACGGGAGCCGCAGCTGTCTCAGCGGCCGCGGCGGCCCTTGCGGGCCTGCAGGTAGTCGGCCACCACGTACTCGCCGAGCCGGTCGCTGGAGGGCTGGAACACCCGGCCACCGGCCCGCGCGGTGATGTCGTGCACGAACTCGACCAGTCCGGGCTCGGGGTCCAGGGCGAAGACGTTCATGGTCGCGCCGGAGCGGGCCACCTTCTCCACCTCGGCGACGGTGCGGGCGATGGTCTCCGGCATCGGCGGCCAGCAGAAGAACGGCGTGCCGTCGTCCTCCAGGTGCGCGGTCGGCTCGCCGTCGGTGACCACTAGCACCACCGGCTCGGCGTCCCGGTGCTTCGCCAGGAACCGGCGGGCCAGCATCAGCCCGTGCTGCAGGTTGGTGCCCTGCAGGGTGTCGACGCTCAGCTCGGCCAGCTCCTCCGGGCGCAGCACCTGCGCGGTGGAGGAGAACCCGATGATCTCGATGGCGTCCTGCGGGAAGCGGGTGGTGACCAGCGAGTGCAGCGCCATCGCGGTGGACTTCGCGTCCCCCCAGGTGCCGCGCAGCGCCATCGAGTAGGAGAGGTCGACCAGCAGCGCGACCGCCGCTCCCGTGCGGCGCTCGGTCTCGACCACCTCGAAGTCCTCGACGGCGATCTGCACCCTCCGCTGGCCGTCCTCCCGCGGCGTGCCGGCGTTGCGCAGTACGGCGTTGCGGACCGTCCGGACGACGTCCAGCGGCTGCTCGTCGCCGAACCGCCACTCCCGCGACGCCCCGGTCAGCTCGCCGGTGGCGCCGGCGTCGGCGACGTCGTGCTCGCCGCGGCCGGTGGCCGCGAGCTTGGCGAACACCCGGCGCAGCGCGGTGGCACCCAGCCGGCGGACCGCCTTCGGGGACAGCTCGAGCTTGCCCTCGCTCCGGTTGAGGTAGCCCTGCCGCTCCAGCTCGCGCTCCAGCTGGCGCAGCGCGGCCAGGTCGTCGACGGCCGAGCGGCCCAGCGCCTGCTCCAGCAGCTCCTCGTCGACGTCGGCCAGCGAGGCGCCCGCGTAGCCCTGGGAGAGCTGCTGGCTGAGCGCCTCGAGGTCGGCGAGCTCGGCGACGGCGCTGGTCGCGTCGCCCATCCCGAGCCCCTGCTCGCCGTCGGGCACCGGGCCGCCCTGACCCCACGGCAGGTCGGGGCGGGCCTGCCGCAGCGCGTCGTTGAGGTGGGCCATCTCGCTCTGCAGGCCGAGGTCGCCCATGGCCTGGCCCATCAGGTCCTGCAGCTCCGCGCGCTGCTCGGCCGACAGACCGGCCATCATCCGTTGCTGCGCAGCCGCCCGGCGGGCCAGGGAGTCGATCAGCTCCTCGACCGACTCGGGCGCGTCGGGGAAGAACTCCCCGTGCTTGCCCATGAAGTCGGCGAACTGCTGGTCGGTGTCCTCGCCGCGGTTGTGCGCGTCCACCAGCGCCGACAGGTCCGCGACCATGTCCTTGACTGCCTGCATGCCGGCCCCGTCGCCGTCCTGCATCTGCTGCAGCGCCTGCTTCATGCCCTGGAACTGGCTGTCCAGGACCTCCTGCTGGAGCAGGTCCTTGATCTGCTGGTACGCCTGGGCGGCCTCCGGGGAGCGCCACTGCTTGTCCTTCAGCGCCCGCACGGCACCCGCGGTGTCCTGCGGCAGGGCGTCCAGCTCCTGCTCGGCCAGCCGGGCGGCGTCGTCCGGGTCCGGGAACAGCGCCGTCCGCTCGGCCTCGACCGCACGGTCCAGCAGCTCGCGGACCTCCTCCAGCGTGCCGTCCATCCGGCCGGCCTTGCGGGCCTGCTTGAGCCGGTCGCGGACGGTGCGCCGGAGCTGGTCGAGACCACGGCGACCGTCGACGCCGCGGCGCAGCAGGTCGCGCATCGCCTCGCGGACGCCGGCACCGGCGAGCACCTGGTCGCCGATCTCGTCGACCGCGGCGGCGACGTCGTAGGGCGGGGCCAGCGGATCGGGCCCGCCGGCCCACCTGCCGTACCGGTACCCCTTCGGCCTGCGCTGCCCGGGCACGTCAGGCCCCGTAGATCGTGCGGGAGCCGTCGGTGTCCTTGGCCAGCCGCCGGGTCAGCCACAGCCCCTCGAGCGCGAACTCGACGGCGGCCGCGGCCTGCTCGGCGGACTCCTCGCCCTCGGGCACCCCGAGCCGGCCCAGCAGCTGGGCCAGGTTGGGCACGGTGCCCAGCTGGCCGAGCAGCCGGGTCGCCGACACCAGGTCGCCGGACTCCACGGTGTCCCCGCCCGTGAAGTGCTCCTGCAGGCCGGTCAGGTCCAGTCCGCCGCAGCGCGCCCGGAAGGTCTGCGCGGTGGCCTGCCGGAGCAGGTGCTCCAGCACCTCCATGTCCCGGTCGTCGTCGTTGTCGGAGCCGGAGTCGGCGAACTCGACCTTGCCGCGGCTGGCCGGGACGATGCTCGGCAGGTCGACGACCCGGGCCACCGGCCGCGCCTCGCCGGCCACCGCGGCCCGTCGCACGGCGGAGGCCGCGACGGTCTCCAGACCGGCGATGGCGAACCGGGCGCTGACGCCGGACCGCTGGTCGACCTGGCTGGACTCGCGCACCAGGCGGGTGAACCGGGCGACGATCTCCACCAGGTGCTCGGGCACGATCGGGGAGTCCAGGTCCGAGCCGGCGCCCAGCCAGCTGGTCTGCGCCTCCTGCTTCAGCAGGCGGATCTCGTCGGCCAGTTCGATCGGGTAGTGGGTGCGCACCTCGGCGCCGAACCGGTCCTTGAGCGGGGTGATGATCCGCCCGCGGTTGGTGTAGTCCTCGGGGTTGGCGCTGGCCACCAGCAGCAGGTCCAGCGGCAGCCGCACCCGGTAGCCGCGGATCTGGATGTCGCGCTCCTCGAGCACGTTGAGCAGGGCCACCTGGATGCGCTCGGCCAGGTCGGGCAGCTCGTTGATGCTGAAGATGCCGCGGTTGGTGCGCGGCACGAGGCCGTAGTGGACCGTCTCCGGGTCGCCCAGGGTGCGGCCCTCGGCGACCTTGATCGGGTCGACGTCGCCGATGAGGTCACCGACGCTGGTGTCGGGGGTGGCCAGCTTCTCCCCGAACCGCTCGCTGCGGTGCTGCCAGCCGACCGGGGTCGCGTCGCCGTGCTCGGCGACCTGGCGGTGCCCCCAGACGCTGATCGGGGCCAGCGGGTGCTCGTTGAGCTCGCTGCCGACGAGCACCGGCGTCCACTCGTCGAGCAGGCCGACCAGGGTGCGGATGAGGCGGGTCTTGCCCTGGCCGCGCTCGCCGAGCAGCACCAGGTCGTGGCCGGCGATGAGGGCGCGCTCGACCTCGGGGACGACGGTGTCCTCGAACCCGACGATGCCGGGCAGGGTGGGCTCACCGGCGGCGAGCCGGGCGAGCAGGTTGGCGCGGAGCTCGGCCTTCACCGGCCGGGCGGTGACCCCGGTGGCGCGGAGCTCACCGAGGGTCGTGGGAGCGGGAGGAGTGGGGGACTGCGAGGTCTGCTGAGGTGCTGCGTCCGTCACCTCGACCACGGTACGACGGAGGAGTGACGGCCGGGTGTCCGTCGTCCCGGCGACCGCGCGTGCGGGAGGATCACCGGGTGGTCGTCCCCGGTGCAGTGCCCCTGGTCAGCGGTGCCGACGTGGAGGCGGCCGCCCTGCTGCTCGCCGGCATCGTCCGGCGCACCCCACTGGAGCACTCCCGTGCGCTGGCCGACCGGGTCGGCGGTCCGGTGTGGCTCAAGTGCGAGAACCTGCAGCGGGCCGGCTCCTTCAAGATCCGCGGTGCCTACACCCGGATCGCCCGGCTCACCGACGCTGAGCGCGCCCGCGGGGTCGTCGCCGCCAGCGCCGGCAACCACGCCCAGGGCGTCGCGCTCGCCGCGCGCGAGCTGGGTGCGGCGGCGACGGTCTTCATGCCCGAGAGCGCGCCGCTGCCCAAGGTGGCCGCCACCCGTGGGTACGGCGCGGAGGCCCGGCTCGGTGGGGCGACGCTGACCGAGGCGATGGTGTCGGCGGTCGAGTTCGCCGCCGCCACGGGCAAGGTCTTCATCCACCCCTTCGACCACCCCGACGTCATCGCCGGGCAGGGCACCGTGGGTCTGGAGGTCCTCGAGCAGTGCCCCGAGGTCGCCACGGTCGTCGTCTGCACCGGCGGCGGCGGTCTGGTGTCGGGGATGGCGGCCGCGATCAAGGCCCGGCGTCCCGACGTCCGGGTGGTCGCCGTGCAGGCCGCCGCTGCTGCCGCCTTCCCCGCGTCGCTGGCCGCCGGGCACCCCGTGCAGCTGGCCGCCATGACCACCATGGCCGACGGCATCGCCGTCGCCGCACCCGGCGACCTGACCCTGGCCCACGTCGCCGGCCTGGTCGACGACGTCGTGACCGTCACCGAGGGCGACCTGTCCCGGGCGCTGCTGTTCTGCCTCGAGCGGGCCAAGCTGGTCGTCGAGCCGGCCGGGGTCGCCGCGGTCGCGGCGGTGCTCGCCGACCCGGGTGCCTTCGCCCCGCCCGTGGTCGCGGTCGTCTCCGGCGGCAACATCGACCCGGTGCTGATGATGAAGGTCGTCCAGCACGGCATGACCGCGGCCGGCCGCTACCTGTCGCTGCGGGTGACGGTGCCCGACCGGCCCGGCTCGCTGGCCGGGTTGCTGCGCGAGCTGGCCGGGCTGCGGGCCAACGTCCTGTCCGTCGAGCACGAGCGGACGACGCCGGCGCTCGACCTCGGTGAGGTGCTGGTGGGCGTCCACGTGGAGACCCAGGGCCCCGACCACGCCCGCGACGTGCTTGCCGCCCTGTCCGCGGCCGGCTACCCGGTGAGCGTCGACTGACCCACCGATGAGTTCCCCCGGCGGCGCCGGTCCCCACCCCTGACCCGCCGCCGCACCTGGCGGCGGGTGGACCGTGCGTCGTTGGAGGAGTGCTCATGCAACGGACCCGCCGGGTCACCGGAAGACCCCGTGAGAAGTGTCGGCAGGGAGCCCTACCGTGCGCGGCATGAACAACGCCGTCGTCGTCGAGGGGCTGGTCAAGCGCTTCGGGGAGAACACCGCGCTCGGTGGGGTCGACCTCACCGTGTCCGAGGGCACCGTCCTCGGGCTGCTGGGTCCCAACGGGGCGGGCAAGACCACCGTCGTCCGGATCCTCAGCACCCTGCTGCGCCCCGACGCCGGCCGCGCCGAGGTCAACGGCCTCGACGTCGTCACCCAGGCCGGCCAGGTGCGCGCCACGATCGGGCTCACCGGTCAGTACGCCGCCGTCGACGAGTACCTGACCGGCCGGGAGAACCTGGAGATGGTCGGGCGGCTGTACCGGCTCAGCGCCAAGGAGTCCCGCACCCGGGCCGGGGAGCTGCTGGAGCGCTTCGACCTGGTCGACGCCGCCGGGCGTCCGGCCAAGACCTACTCCGGGGGCATGCGCCGCCGGCTCGACATCGCCGCCTCGCTGATCGCCCGGCCACGGGTGCTCTTCCTCGACGAGCCCACCACCGGGCTCGACCCGCGCAGCCGGCTGGGCATGTGGGAGTTCATCGCCGACCTGGTCCACGACGGGACGACGATCCTGCTCACCACCCAGTACCTGGAGGAGGCCGACCGCCTCGCCGACCGGATGGTGGTCATCGACAAGGGCCGCGTCATCGCCCGCGGCACCGCCGACGAGCTCAAGGCCCAGGTCGGCGGCGAGCGGCTCGAGCTCACCGTGCGCACCGCCGAGCAACTGGCGGCGGTCAGCGAGGCGCTGCGGCCGCTGGCGCACGGCGAGCTGCAGGCCGACCCGCAGACCCGCCGGCTGTCGGTGCCGGTCACCGGCGGTACCGACACCCTCGCCGAGGCCCTCCGCCGGCTGTCCGGCGTCCGGGCCGAGATCCTCGACATCGGACTCCGCCGCCCCGACCTCGACGACGTCTTCCTCACCCTCACCGGCCACAGCGCCGAGGACGCCCAGCCGGCCGCCGATCCCGCCGAGCACGACACCGTCAGCGCAGGAGCCCCCCGATGACCACCCTGGCCGAGACCGTCTCCGACAGCATCGTCATCACCCGGCGCAACCTGATCAAGGTCAAGCGGGTGCCCGACCTGATCGTCGCCGCGACCCTCTCGCCGATCATGTTCGTGGTGCTCTTCCGGTACGTCTTCGGTGGCGCGATCAACCTGCCCGACGGCATCACCTACGCCGAGTTCCTGCTGCCCGGGATCTTCGCCCAGACGGTCATCTTCGGGTCCACGATCACCGGCGCGAGCCTCGCCGACGACATGCAGAAGGGCCTCATCGACCGGTTCCGGTCGCTGCCCATGTCGCGCTCGGCGGTGCTGATCGGCCGCACGGTCGCCGACCTGGGGCTCAACGCCTTCTCCATCATGGTGATGGCGCTGACCGGGCTGGTCGTGGGCTGGCGGATCAACAGCTCGATCGCCGGGGCGATCGGCGGCTTCCTCATCCTGCTGGTCTTCGCCTACGCGATCTCCTGGCTCATGGCGCTGGTCGGGCTGCTGGTGCGCACCCCCGAGGTGGTCAACAACGCCAGCTTCATCGTGATCTTCCCGCTGACGTTCATCGCCAACACGTTCGTGCCGCTGGAGAGCTTCCCGACGGCGTTGCGGCGCTTCGCCGAGTGGAACCCGGTCTCCACGGTCACCCAGGCCTCCCGTGAGCTGTTCGGCAACATCCCGGCCAGCGCGCCGGAGCCCGCGGCCTGGTCGCTGCAGAACCCGGTGCTCTACACGCTGCTGTGGGCCGCCGCGATCCTCGCGGTGTTCATCCCGCTGTCGGTGCGGGCGTACCTGCGCAGCACGCGCTGACGAAGGGCCTCGCTGTCCCGGCCACGTCCCGGGGCTCGTCCCGAGCACGCGAGGGACGAGGAGGACGGGGTCCGTCCACTCGCGGCGGACCTCACAGCGAGCCCGACGGCGGGACTCGTGGCCGAGGCCGACGGCGGGGGCGTCGTGGCCGGCCGGTCGTCCAGGTGACGGCCGGCCGGGGTGCGGGGCGAAGATGGGGGCGATGAGCACCGCTGAACCGGCCGCCGCGCCGGCACCCGAGCCCCTGTCCCCGGCCAACCCGTTCGCGGCCCCCTCGACGCTGCCCTACGCGCTGCCGCCGTTCGCCGACATCACCCTCGAGCACTGCCGCGAGGCGCTGGTGGCCGGGATGGCGGCCCAGCGGGCCGAGGTCGCCGCGCTGCTCGCCGACCCGGCCGCTCCCAGCTTCGACAACACCGTGGTCGCCCTGGAGCGCTCCGGTGCGCTGCTGGGCCGGGCCGAGGCGGTCTTCTGGAACCTGTCGTCGTCGATGTCCAGCGACGAGCTGCGCGGGATCGAGCGCGAGGTGGCGCCGCTGTCGGCCGCGCACTCCGACGCGCTGCGGCTGGACCCGGCGCTGTTCGCCCGGATCGACGCCGTTCACGCCGGCCGGCACGAGGCCGGGCTGGACGAGGAGTCCCTGCGCCTGGTCGAGCGGTACCACCTGGACTTCGTGCTGGCCGGTGCCGGACTGGACGAGGCCGGGCGCGCGCAGCTCCGCGAGCTCAACCAGCGGCTGTCGGAGCTGTCCACCACCTTCGGGCAGAACCTGGTGGTGGCCACCGAGGCCGCCGCGGTGCTGGTCACCGACGCCGCCGAGCTCGACGGTCTGAGCCCGGCCGAGGTCGAGGCCGCCGCTGGGGCGGCCACCGAGCGCGGGCAGGAGGGCTTCCTGCTCACCCTGGTGCTGCCCTCCGGTCAGCCGGCGATGGCCAAGCTGCGCGACCGGGAGCTGCGGCACCGGCTGCACCAGGCCTCGCTCACCCGCGCGTCCTCCGGCGAGCACGACAACGGGCCGATCGCTGCGAAGATGGCCCACCTGCGCGCCGTCCGCGCCCGGCTGCTCGGGTTCGACACCCACGCCGACCTGATCGCCGCCGACCAGACCGCGCGCACCTCCGCCGCCGTCGACGAGCTGCTCGGTGCGCTGGTCGCGCCGGCGACGGCCAACGCGCACGCCGAGGCCGAGGTGCTCGCCGAGCTCGCCGCCGCCGACGGCGTCGAGCTGGCCGCCTGGGACTGGGCCTATTACTCCGAGCGGGTCCGCGCCGAGCGCTACGCCGTCGACAGCGGTGCCCTGCGGCCGTGGTTCGAGCTCGACCGGGTGCTCGTCGACGGCGTCTTCCGGGCCGCCGAGCTGCTCTACGGCTACACGTTCACCCCGCGCCCGGACCTGCAGGGCTACCACCCCGACGTCCGGGTCTGGGAGGTGTTCGGGCCCGACGGCGCTGCGGTCGGGCTCTACCTCGGCGACTTCTTCGCCCGCGACGGCAAGCGCGGCGGGGCCTGGATGAGCTCCTTCGTCGACCAGTCGGAGCTGCTGGGCAACCGCCCGGTCGTCTTCAACTGCCTCAACGTGACCCGGGCCGCGGCCGGGCAGCCCACGCTGCTGACGATGTCGGAGGTCACCACCCTGTTCCACGAGTTCGGCCACGCGCTGCACGGGCTGTTCTCCGCCGTCACCTACCCGCGGTTCTCGGGCACCAGCGTGCCGCGCGACTTCGTGGAGTACCCCAGCCAGGTCAACGAGATGTGGGCGCTGTGGCCGGAGGTGCTCGCGCACTACGCCCGGCACGTCGAGACCGGTGAGCCGCTGGCGCAGGACGCCGTCGACGCGATGGAGGCCGCCGCGCTGTGGGGCGAGGGCTTCGCCACCGTCGAGTACCTCGGCGCCACGCTGCTGGACCAGGCGTGGCACCGGCTCACCCCGGACGCCGAGGTCACCGACGCCCAGGCGTTCGAGGCCCGGGCGCTGGCCGACGCCGGCGTCGCCTTCGACCTGGTGCCCCCGCGCTACCGGTCGACGTACTTCCAGCACGTCTTCGCCGGCGGTTACTCAGCCGGCTACTACTCCTACATCTGGTCGGAGGTGCTGGACGCCGACACCGTGGAGTGGTTCAAGGAGAACGGCGGGCTGCGCCGGGAGAACGGCGACGTCTTCCGCGGCCGGCTGCTCTCCCGCGGCGGTTCGGTCGACCCGCTGGGTGCCTTCCGCGCGGTGCGCGGCCGGGACGCCGACACCGGCCCGCTGCTCCGCCGCCGGGGCCTCACCCCGGCCTGACCGCAAGCGGGCCCCGCGGACGACGTCCGAGGGGCCCGTCGTCGCGGCTGCCTGCGGTCTTCCTGTCGCTCCTGCGGTCGGGCAGGACCGCAGGAGTGGGGGCGGGCCGGGGGAGCGAGGATCAGTACACGTCGTCGACGTACTCCGGCGCCTCGCCGGCGGGGAAGTCCTCGTACCCCGGCGGTGGCTCCTCGCCGTCCGGGGCGCAGGCCAGTCCGGCGTCCGAGGGGTCCACGGTGCGCACCGGGTGCTCGCCGGAGCTGCAGACGCGCTCCCGGTAGGAGCACCCGCTCGTGCCCGCCGCCGCGAGCACCAGGAGCAGGACCAGCAGGGTCGTCAGGCGCCTGGACATGGCGCGCAGCCTACGAAGCCACCCCCGTGCCCGGTGACCTCAGAGCCAAGGGAGCCCGAGCACCAGGTCCAGGTCGTCGGGGGCGGCGCCGTCGCGCACCAACCGGTTGGGCTGGCGGTGGCCGCAGGCGGTGCAGCGGTGCACCACCTGCCAGCCCTTGCCCGACTTCTCCACCAGGCCGATCGGCTCCATCAGCTGCCGGCACTCGCTGGCCCGGTCGCCGGGCAGCTCGTCGACGTGCAGCGACCACAGGCACCACGGGCAGTGGTTGCGGTAGTGGCCGTCGGTGTTGGCCGGCACCAGGGTCGAGCAGTGCCCGCAGACGAAGTCGGTGTTCTCCGCCCGTCGCCCGCGGGCCCGCCCGCCGTCCACCGTGCTGGTCACGCGCTCGATCAGGGGACGAACGGCTCGACGGCCAGGACCTTGACCGAGATCGTCTTGCCGTTGGGGGCGGTGTAGGTGACCGTTGCGCCCGGCTCGGCCCCGATGATCGCCGCGCCCAGCGCCGACTCGGGGGAGTAGACGGTGAGGTCGGTCGTGCCGGCGATCTCGCGCGAGCCCAGCAGGAACTTCTCGGTGTCGTCCTCGTCGCCGTCGAAGGCGATGGTGATGACCGTGCCGAGGGCGGCGTTGGTGGCCTCGGTGGGCGCGGCGCCGACCTGGGCCTTGCGCAGCAGGTCGGTGAGCTGGCGGATGCGGCCCTCGGCCTTGCCCTGCTCCTCGCGCGCCGCGTGGTAACCGCCGTTCTCCTTGAGGTCGCCCTCCTCGCGGCGGTCGTTGATCTCCTTGGCCATGGCCGGGCGGTTGGCGATCAGCTGGTCGAGCTCGGCCCGCAGCCGGTCATGGGCCTCCTGGGTCAGCCAGACGCCCTGGTCACGCTGGTCGGTGGGGGATCCCACGGATGACTCCCGGTGCTCATGAGAGGACCCCGTGCGACGGGGGTCCTCTCTGGTCAATCCGGGCAACCTAACACCGGCAGGTGACCGGGTGCAGCCGTCCGGTGGACGCCGACGTGGTGCGGGGCACACCGGGAAGGCCAGGGTGCCCGGCCGGAGAGCCCGGGGGAGGGGGATGATGGGAGGCCAGCAGCACGGCATCGACGGGCACGGGCCCGACGGGCGCAGCGAGGAGAGAACGTGACCGAACCGGACCAGTTGCGCCTGCTCGCGGTGCACGCCCACCCCGACGACGAGTCGAGCAAGGGCGCCGCGACCATGGCCAAGTACGTCGCCGAGGGCGTCCGCGTCCTGGTGGCCACCTGCACCGGCGGTGAGCGCGGCTCGGTGCTCAACCCGGCGATGGACCGCCCCGAGGTCTGGGAGCGGATGGCCGAGATCCGCGCGGCGGAGATGGACCGTGCCCGCGAGATCCTCGGCGTGGAGCAGGAGTTCCTCGGCTTCGTCGACTCCGGCCTGCCCGAGGGCGACCCGCTGCCCCCGCTGCCGGAGGGCTGCTTCGCGCTGGTGCCCCTCGAGGAGGCCGCCGCGCCGCTGGTCGAGCTGATCCGCCGCTTTAAGCCGCAGGTGATGACCACCTACGACGAGCGCGGCGGCTACCCGCACCCCGACCACATCAAGACCCACGAGATCTCGATGTATGCCTTCGAGGCCGCCGCCGACCCCGACCGGTACCCCGACCTGGGCGAGCCCTGGCAGGTCAGCAAGGTCTACTACCAGATGGGCTTCACCCTCCCGCGCACGAAGGCGCTGCACGAGGCGGTACTGGCCAACGGCGGTGAGTCGCCCTACACGGAGTGGCTGGCCACCTGGGACCCGGCCAACGACATCTCCCACCGGGTGACCACGCGGGTGCCGTGCGCCGAGTACTTCCCGGTGCGTGACGCCGCGCTGATCGCCCACGCCACGCAGATCGACCCGACCGGACGCTGGTTCTCCGTGCCGCTGGACCTGCAGACGCAGACCTGGCCGACCGAGGACTACGAGCTGGTGCGCTCGGTGGTCGACGCCCCGACGCCCGAGGACGACCTGTTCGCCGGCGTCCGCACCTCCGAGCGCGTCTCGTGACCGGGGCGTGGACGGTCCTGGCCGCTGCCCAGCAGCAGGTGCCCGAGGACGTCGGCAAGGCCGGCCCGCTGGGGCTGCTGCTGATGGTCGTGCTGCTCATCGTCGTCCTGGGGCTGGGCCGGTCGATGGGCCGGCACATCAAGCGCGTGCCGGTGAGCTTCGACCCGGCCGACCAGCCGGTGGCGGTGCCCGACAGCCCCGCGGAGCTGATCGACGGCCCGCGGTCGCGGCCGGCCCCGCAGCCGGGGCAGGAGCTGCTGGACACCCTGCGTCGGGCGCCGCTGGCCATCGAGCCGCCGCGCCCCGAGGACGACGGCCGGCCGCAGCCCCGGGGCTGACGGCCGGCCGCTGCCCGCGGTCTACCAGCGGTGCGCCACGTCGATGACCAGTCGGTCACCGGCGGTGCCGGGGAGCACGAGGACCCGGAAGGGCAGCCTCGCGCGGGTCCCGACGGCGAGGGTTGTGTAGCCCTCGAAGCTCCCCGCCGACGCCACCTGGCGGAGCGTGCGGAAGCCGGTCACCGGCACCACGACACGCTCGTCGGGCACGTGCACGGTCGGCCTGCCGGCGGTGTCGTACGCCGGTGCGTGCACCACGACCTGCAGCGCGGCGCCGCCGAGGACGCGCACCGGCGCTCCTGAGCCGTCCCGGTGGACGACCGGGACGTACCGGACGTCGTACCCACCGAGTGGGCGGCCGCGGAGGTCGACCACCAACCGGTCGAAGCAGGCGTGCTGCCCGGCGCGGACACCGGTCACGGCGACGCTGGCCGACGTGCCGGCGTCGGTCTCGGGGCTGGAGCCCCAGGTGAGGCCGCAGTACGGGGCCGCGGCCGTGGCAGGGCCGACGAGGCCCAGCACGGACCCCGCGCTCACGGCGAGGACGAGCAGGAGACGGGACAGGGGACGGGGACGGTTCATGGCGGACCTCCTGATGTGATGTGCGCCACATCAAGCGTCCTGCGACACGCCAGTCGGCACCAGGTGCCCGGGGGTGTGATGACCGCTGAACCCGCGCGTGCTCGTTGGTCACATCTCGTCGTCGTTGTCCACCACCGCCGTCGACGGTGGTCGCCGCGGGCCGTGCCCGACCGGTGACCGGCGGGTCCGCTGAGAGCGCAACGACGGAGCGGTCGACGACCTGATTACATGATTACAGTCGGGTCGTCCGCATCTGTCAGGAGGAACCCGTGCACGCACACCACCGTTTCCCGCCCGAGGGCTTCCCCGGCCGTGGCCGGGCCCGTGGCCGCTCTGCCGACGCCCCACCGCCGGTCGAGCGCGCCGAGGTCGCCGGCTGGTTCGCCGGCCGGCTGCCCGACGGGTGGTTCACCGGCCCGGTCGAGCTGAGCATCGACCGCGACGAGATCACCGTCGTGGGCGCCGTCCCCGAGCCCGACGCCGGTGACGGCGACCCGACCGCGGCCCGCGCCGGCCGCATCGCCCGCTTCCGCGAGCAGACCCGCGGCCAGCGGATGGAGATCGCCGACGCCGCCCAGGCCCGTTACGGCCGGTCGGTCGCCTGGGGCGCCACCTGCGGCGACGTCCGCGAGGTGTTCACCACCCTGTCGGTGCCGGTGATGACCCGGCTGCGTCAGCCCGAGCGGATGGTCCTGGACACCCTGGTCGACGCCGGGGTCGCCCGGTCCCGGTCGGAGGCGCTGGTCTGGGCCGTCCGGCTGGTCGGTGAGCACAGCGACGACTGGCTCACCGAGCTGCGCGAGGCCATGGCCCACGTCGAGGAGGTCCGCGCCCGCGGTCCCCGCTGACGGTCCGCCGGGCCCGTCGCCGGACAGGGGACACTGGGCCGCGTGCCTGAGACCGCAGACCCGACCGACACCGACGTGCTCGTGGTCGGTGCCGGTCCGGCCGGCTCCGCGGCCGCGGCCTGGGCCGCCCGGGACGGGGCCGACGTCGTCCTGGCCGACGCCGCGGTGTTCCCCCGGGACAAGACCTGCGGCGACGGGTTGACCCCGCGGGCGATCGCCGAGCTGGACCTGCTGGGGCTCGGAGACTGGGTCCGCGGGCACGCCCGCAACCGCGGTCTGCGTGCCGCCGGGTTCGGCCAGGAGCTGCTGCTGCCCTGGCCCGGCGGCAGGCTGCCCGACCACGGCGGCGCGGTGCCCCGGACGGAGCTCGACGCCGGCATCCGGCAGGTCGCGCTGGACGCCGGCGCGACGCCGCTGGAGGGCGCCCGGGCCGTGGACGTCGAGCGCGACGGCGACCGGGTGTCCGCGGTGGTGTTCCGCCGTCCCGACGACTCGACGACGACGGTGCGCTGCCGGAAGCTGGTCGTGGCCGACGGCGTCCGCTCCCCGCTGGGCCGGGTGCTGGGCCGGGAGTGGCACCAGGACACCGCCTACGGCGTGGCCGCCCGCGGCTACGTGACGTCGGGCCGCAGTGACGACGAGTGGATCTCCTCCCACCTCGAGCTCCGCGGCGCCGAGGGTGAGCTGCTGTCCGGCTACGGCTGGGTCTTCCCGCTGGGCGCGGCGGCCGGCGAGGTGAACGTCGGGGTCGGCACGCTGGCCACCGAGAAGCGCCCGGCCGACGTGCGGCTGCGCAGCCTGCTGGAGCTCTACACCGACCAGCGGCGCGAGGAGTGGCAGATCGAGGGCGCCGTGCGGGCCCCGGCGTCCGCCCTGCTGCCCATGGGCGGGGCCGTGTCCGGGGTGGCCGGGCGCAACTGGGCGCTGGTCGGGGACGCCGCCGGCTGCGTCAACCCGCTCAACGGCGAGGGCATCGACTACGGCCTGGAGACCGGCCGCTCGGTGGTCGGGCTGTTCGGCGAGGACGACTGGTCGCAGGCCTGGCCGGCCACCCTGCGCCGGCACTACGGCGAGGCGTTCTCCATCGCCCGCCGGCTGGCCGGGCTGCTCACGGTCCCGCGGCTGCTCCCGGCGGCCGGCCCGGTGGGCATGCGGTCGAAGCTGCTGATGACCGTGGCGCTGCGGGTGATGGGCAACCTGGTCACCGAGTCCGACCGGGACGTCGTCGCCCGCGCCTGGCGGCTGGCCGGCCGCGCGTCCCTGCGCCTGGACCACCGCCCGCCCTTCACCTGAGGAAGGACCCCCGTGCCCCTGTGGCCCTCCTGCAGGGGCCCGCCGCGAGTCTGCGAGCGGTGGGGGGCAGGAGGGTCCTTCATCAGACGAAGGGCGAGTTGAAGATCGTGAAGTGGACGGCGATGTAGTGGCAGGCGGCGGCCACGATGGTCATCGCGTGGAAGACCTCGTGGTAGCCGAAGGTGCCCGGCCACGGGTTGGGCCGCTTCATCGCGTAGGCGACCGCGCCGATGCTGTAGAGCACGCCACCGACGGCCAGCAGCACCATCGCCGTCACGCCGACCTGCTGCACGATGTCGACCAGCACGAACAGCGCCGCCCAGCCCAGGCCGAGGTAGATCGGCACGCCGAGCCAGCGCGGGGCGTGCGGCCAGACCAGCTTGAGCGCGACGCCCAGGGCGGCGCCGGTCCAGACCCCGGCCAGCAGCCACCAGCCGGTCGGTTCGGGGACGGCCAGGAAGGCGAAGGGCGTGTACGTGCCGGCGATGAACACGAAGATCATCGAGTGGTCCGCGCGCTTCATCCACTTCCAGCCGCGCGGTGACCACCGCCGCCGGTGGTACAGCGCGCTGACGCCGAACAGCCCCAGGATGGTCAGGCAGTAGAGGGTCACCGGCCACCCGGCCCGCGCCCCCTGCGCGAACGCCAGCGGGATGAGCACCGCCCCGGCGACGATCGAGCCGAAGAAGGCGAACAGGTGCAGCCAGCCGCGCATCCGCGGCCGGGTGTCGGGGTGGTCGTAGTCGGCGTCGCCGTAGTCGGTGAGCAGGTGCTCGCCCTGGTGGGTGAGGGCCTCGACCTGCTCGCCCTCCTCCCGGACGACCGTCAGCGCCTGGCCGAGCGGGGCCTCGAGCTCGGCGCCGTCGGCGGTCACCCGGACGTCGTCCCCGCGGTGTGAGGAGGAGGTCATGCCCCGAGGTTAGGCAGCCCCCGGGTCGCCGTCATCCCGAGTGGACTGTGAGGTCGCCGGGAGCCGCGCCGGGCCGCCGCCAGCCGTCCGGGGGACGGGGACCTACTGTGGGGTCGTGGGGCTGCGCGCGAGGATCCGGGACGCGCTCACGGTCGTCTACGAGCACCGGCTGGCCCGTGGGCTGGTGGGTGCCGACACGCCGCGGCACGTGGGCGTGATCATCGACGGCAACCGCCGCTGGGCGAAGGCCATCGGCCTGGAGGACGTCAGCGAGGGCCACCGCCGCGGCGCGGACAAGATCGCCGACCTGCTCACCTGGTGCGACGAGGCCGCGGTCGAGGTGGTCACCCTCTTCCTGCTCTCCACCGACAACCTCACCCGGCCCGAGCCCGAGCTCACCCCGCTGCTGCGGATCATCGAGGGCGTCGCGCAGGACCTCGCCGGACCGGCGCGGCGCTGGCACCTGCGCGCGGTCGGCGCCCTGGAGCTGCTGCCGGACGAGACCGTCGCCGTCCTCACCCAGTCCGAGCACGACACCCGCGACCGGCCCGGCGCCACGGTGAACCTCGCGGTCGGCTACGGCGGGCGGCGGGAGATCGCCGACGCCGTCCGGTCGCTGCTGGCCGAGCACGCCGAGCGGGGAACGACGCTGCCGGAGCTGATCGAGGTGCTGGACGCCGACCACATCGCCGAGCACCTGTACACGCGTGGTCAGCCCGATCCCGACCTGGTGATCCGCACCAGCGGCGAGCAGCGGCTGTCGGGCTTCCTGACCTGGCAGACCGCGCACTCGGAGTTCTACTTCACCGACGTCTACTGGCCGGAGTTCCGCCGGGTCGACTTCCTGCGCGCGCTGCGGGCCTACGCCGCCCGGCACCGCCGCTTCGGCAGCTGAGGCCCCGGGCCTTGTCCGGCGCAACCGGCTGGGAGACTGCAGACATGGCAGCCGGTGCGGTCGACGTCCCCCTGGAGTACGTGCGGCTGGGGCTGCGCTTCGACCGGCTGGAGCCCGGGTTCGTCGATGCCTACACCGGCGACCCGCGGGTGCGGGCCCAGGTCGCCGACGAGCCGGCGCCCACCGCGCCGCAGCTGCGCGACCAGGCCCGCGGGCTGCTGGCGGAGCTCGACTCCGCGGCCCTGCCGGCCGGGCGCACGGCGTTCCTGCGCGGGCAGCTGACCGGCCTGGAGTGCTCGGCCCGCAAGCTGGGTGGGGAGCCGGTGGGCTTCATCGACGAGGTCGCGGCCTACTTCCAGGTGCAGGTCGGCCTGGGCGACCCGGCCGAGTACGCCGCCGCGCACGCCGAGCTCGAGCAGCTGCTGCCCGGCAGCGGCAACCTGGCCGAGCGGTACGCGGTGCACCGCCGGCGCGAGGAGTGCCCGCCGGCCAAGCTGGAGACCGCGGTGCACGCGCTGTCCTCGGCGCTGCGCGACCGGGTCCGGGCGCAGTACGGGCTGCCCGAGGCCGAGACGGTGACCTACGAGGTGGTCACCGACAAGCCGTGGTCGGGCTTCAACTACTACGAGGGCGACTTCCACTCGCGGGTGGCGATCAACGCCGACCTGCCGCACCGGCTGAGCCAGCTGCCGCACCTGGTGGCGCACGAGGCCTACCCCGGCCACCACACCGAGCACTGCCGCAAGGAGGTCGGCCTGGTCGAGCGTCAGCACCACGTCGAGCACACCGTCTTCCTGGTCAACACCCCCGAGTGCCTGATGGCCGAGGGGCTGGCCGACCTCGGCGTCGAGGCCGCGATCGGCGAGGGCTGGGGCCCGTGGGCCGCCGAGGTGCTCGGCGACCTCGGGCTGCGCTTCGACGGGCACCTGGCCGAGCGGGTCGCCGCCGCCGCGGCCCCGCTGAACCGGGTCCGCCAGGACGCCGCGATCCTGCTGCACGACCGGCGCGCCGACCCCGACGTGGTCACCGCCCACCTGCAGCGCTGGGGCCTGGTCAGCCACGACCGGGCGGTGCAGCAGTTGCGCTTCCTCACCGACCCGCTGTGGCGGGCCTACATCTCCACCTACGTCGAGGGCTACGACCTGCTCGCCGCGTGGCTGGCCGCCCGGCCGGCCGGGCAGCCGGTGGCCGACCGCTTCCTGCGCCTGCTCGACGAGCCGCTGACCCCGGCCGGGGTCAGCGCCGAGCTCGCGGCCGCGTGACGCGCCGGACGGCGGGGGAGCGGCGCACGCTGGGCCTGTGGACGGCGGGCTGGCTGCTGCTCTTCCTGGTCCTCGGGCTGCTGTGGGTCGGGGACCTGCCCCTGATGTGGCCGGTGCTGCTCGTGCCGGTGGTCTGGGCGGCGGTCGCGCTCCGGCCCCGCCGGGACGGCTGAACACGGTCGACTTCCGTCGGTGCCCGGGTGGACACTGCGCGGCGTGATCCACGCCCGCGGCCTGGCCCGCACCTTCCGCAAGAAGAAGCAGGAGGTGCACGCCGTCGCCGGGGTGGACCTCGACGTCGAGGCCGGGGAGATCGTGGGGTTCCTCGGCCCCAACGGCGCCGGCAAGACCACCACCCTGCGCATGCTCACCACGCTGCTCGTGCCCACCTCGGGCACCGCGACGGTGGCCGGCTGTGACCTGATCAGCGACCCGGTCGGGGTGCGCCGCCGGATCGGCTACGTCTCCCAGAACGGGTCGACCGCCCCCGAGGCGCGGGCCGGGGAGGAGGTCGTCGACCACGCCCGGCTCTACGGCATCAGCACCGCCCAGGCGACCACGCGGGGCAAGCAGCTGTTCCGCGACCTGGACCTCGACGGTCTGTGGGAGCGCCAGCCCAAGACCATGTCCGGCGGGCAGCGGCGTCGGCTGGACATCGCGCTGGGGCTGGTGCACGTGCCCGGCCTGGTCTTCCTCGACGAGCCCACGACCGGGCTGGACCCGCAGGCCCGGGCGAACCTGTGGCAGCACATCCGCGGCCTGCGCGAGGAGCGCGGGACGACGGTCTTCCTCACCACGCACTACCTCGACGAGGCCGACGCGCTCTGCGACCGGATCCTGGTCATCGACGCGGGCTCCATCGTCGCCAGCGGGACGCCGGACGAGCTGAAGTCCGACGTCGGCGGAGACGTGCTGACCGTGACCGTCGAGCGCGCCGAGCAGGCGGGCCAGGTGGCGGCGCTGATGGCCGCCCTGCCCGGGGCCGAGGCGCCGCAGGTCACCGACACCCGGGTGGTCGGCCGGGCGCCACACGGCGGCGCCGCGCTGGTCGCCCTGGTGCGCGAGCTGGACGCCGCCGGGGTCGCGGTGGCCGGCATCGAGAGCCGGCGGCCCAGCCTGGACGACGTGTTCCTCGGCCTCACCGGCCGGTCCCTGCGCGAGGAGTCCGCGCCCGCCCGCCGCGCCGAGCAGCTGGAGACCGCGCGATGACCACCACCACGAGCGAGCTCGCGACCAGCAACCTGGCCCGGGACACGTACACGGTCTTCGCCCGGGCCATGCGGATGTCGCTGCGCAACCCGGCCTGGCTGGTGATCAGCCTGATGCAGCCCGTCCTGTACATCCTGCTGTTCGGCCCGTTGCTCGAGCCGCTGTCCGGGCAGCTGGGGGCGGCCAACGCCTACCAGGTGTTCGTCCCCGGGATCCTCGTGCAGCTGGGCATCTTCGGTGCGCTGTTCGTCGGGTTCGGGCTGATCGCCGAGTACCGGGCCGGGGTCATCGAGAGCCAGCGGGTCACCCCGGCCAGCCGCACCGCGCTGTTGCTGGGCCGGGTGCTGCGCGACGTCGTCGTCCTGCTGGTCCAGGGCACGCTGCTGGTGCTGGTCGCGATCCCGCTCGGGCTGCGGGCCCCGCTGCTCGGCGTCGTCGCCACGCTGGTGGTCATCGGCCTGCTGGGTGCGGCGTTCGCGTCGGTGTCCTACGCACTCGCCCTGACGCTGAAGAGCGAGGACGCCTTCGCCCCGCTGCTCAACGCCGTCGTCCTGCCGGTGCTGCTGCTGTCGGGGATCCTGCTGCCGATGACGCTGGCCCCGGGCTGGCTGCAGGCGGTCAGCGACGTCAACCCGCTCAAGCACGTCGTGGAGGGCACCCGCTCGCTGTTCGACGGCGACTACTCCAGCGGCACCGTGTGGTGGGGCCTCGGGCTGACCGTCGCGATGGGCGTGGCCGGGTGGTGGTTCGGCGTCCGACGTTTCCGGCAGGAGTCCAGCTGACGAACTCACTCGCTCCTGTCACACGATCGCGTGTCAGGGGGGTGTTCCTGTCGGTGGGAACGCCTAGCGTCCGGGGTGGAGGACGAGCTCACCTCGTCGTCCACGGGAGGCCCGGTTGGTGCGACGGAGTTCGTCTACCAGAGGGGCCGCGTCCTGGCCCCAGCGCCGGGGCCCGGCCGCCTTCGAGCCGGGGCGCGCTGTGCGCCCCACGGGAGCCGATTCGTGACCACGCGCCGCACGTTCGTCCTCGACACCTCCGTCCTGCTCTCCGACCCGGGCGCGCTGCTGCGCTTCGAGGGGCACGACGTGGTGCTGCCCCTGGTGGTCATCAGCGAACTCGAGGCCAAGCGCGACCACCCCGAACTCGGGTGGTTCGCCCGGCAGACGCTGCGCGCGCTCGACGACCTGAGGGTCCTGCACGGCCGGCTGGACGCCCCCGTCCCGGTCGGTGACGCCGGCAGCACGCTGCACGTCGAGCTCAACCACAGCGACTCCTCGGTGCTGCCCGCCGGCTTCCGCAACGACAGCAACGACAGCCGGATCATGGTCGTGGCGCTCAACCTCCGCGCGGACGGCAAGGACGTCTGCCTGGTGACCAAGGACGTGCCGCTGCGGGTCAAGGCCGCCGCCCTGGGCTTGCAGACCGACGAGTACCGGGCGCTGGGCGCCGTCGACGCCGGCTGGACCGGGATGACCGAGCTGGGGTTGGAGGAGGAGGAGATCCAGGCCCTCTACGAGCACGGGACGGCGCACGTCCCGGCCGCCGCCGAGCTGCCCACCCACACCGGGCTGGTGCTGATGAGCGGGCGGGGCTCGGCGCTCGGGCGGGTGGCCCCGGACAAGTCGGTGCGGCTGGTCCGCGGCGACCGCGACGCCTTCGGGCTGCACGGCCGCTCGGCCGAGCAGCGGATCGCCCTGGACCTGCTGATGGACCCCGAGATCGGCATCGTGTCGATGGGCGGTCGCGCCGGCACCGGCAAGTCCGCGCTCGCGCTGTGCGCCGGCCTGGAGTCGGTGATGGAGCGCCGGGCGCACAAGAAGGTCGTCATCTTCCGGCCGCTGTACGCCGTCGGTGGCCAGGAACTCGGGTACCTGCCGGGCGGCGGGGACGAGAAGATGGCGCCCTGGGCGCAGGCGGTCTTCGACACCCTCGGCGCGCTGGTCTCCGCCGCCGTGCTGGACGAGATCGTCGCCCGCGGGCTGATCGAGGTGCTGCCGCTGACCCACATCCGCGGCCGGTCGCTGCACGACTCGTTCGTCATCGTCGACGAGGCGCAGTCGCTGGAGCGCGGGGTGCTGCTGACCGTGCTGTCGCGGCTGGGCACCAACTCCCGCGTCGTCCTGACCCACGACGTCGCCCAGCGGGACAACCTCCGCGTCGGCCGCCACGACGGCGTCACCGCGGTGATCGAGGCCCTGAAGGGACATCCCCTCTTCGCCCACATCACCCTGACCCGCTCCGAGCGCTCCCCGATCGCCGCCCTGGTCACCGAGATGCTGGAGGACCTCCCGCTCTGACCCACGTTGCCCGCACTCCGGTCGCTGTGCACGTGGTGCAGCACGTGCACAGCGACTGAAGACCGTGCAGTGCGGTCAGCGAGAGCGGCCGAGAGCGCGGGTCCACCGGGCGATCAAGGTGCTCGGTGCGGCCAGTTCCGCCCAGACCCAGCGGACCACGCCACAGCCCTCGTCCCGCAGGGCGTCCTCCCGTCGTTTCTCCTCGAACACGGCATCCCCGGGGTGCTGGCCGGGCGCAGCAGCCGGCCGTACTTGACTCTCCCGTCGAACTCCCCGAGGAGTCCGTGCTCGCGCCAGCCGAAGTCGCACCGGCCGACCAGCGTCCCGTCGGACCGGCGGACCTCGACCTGCAGGTCCGGGAGCGGCAGGCCGGCGTCCAGCATGAGCGCACGGCTACGGCTCTCACCCACGCTCTCGCTCCGCCGGTCAGCGGCCAGGACGACGCGGCGCGCCGACCGGCTGCCCCTGGTGCCGGCCGCGGCATCGAGTGCGGTGCGCAGCTCCTCGGGCGACGTCAGGTCGGCTGCCAGGGCAGCGTCCGCGACGGCCAGGGCGGCCGGGAAGGGAACGGCTCGGGCGATGTCCAGCACCGTCCGGGCGACGCTGGTGACCGCGGTCCCGTCGACCAGGACGACGTCGTGGGGTGCCAGACGAGCGACGTGTGACCGGAGCCTGCCCTCATCGCCACTGCGGGCCGGTGGCTGGCGGGTCACGTGCACCTGGCGGAGGGGCAGCCCCCAGAGCGGCAGGCCGTGCAGGACCGCGGCCGACGCGTGGCTGACCACGCCCGGGACCCGGAGCCCGGCGAGGGTCGCCCGGACCATCAGCTGGTGCCGCTGCCTGGGGTCCGGCTGAGCTGACCCGACCAGGTAGGCGCCGCGTTGCAGTACCGACCAGTCGCCCCGCCGTCGTCGCCGGCGGATCTCGTCGTCGACCAGACCGGCGTCGAGGGCCTGCCGGCGCAGGACGAGGAACGGGGGCTCGGCGGAGGGGCTCACCACCGCAGCCTCGCCGGACAGCCGGCGTAGCAGGCCCGCGGACGACGGTCTGTGGACGGCAGGTCGAGCTGTGGTCGGCGCATTGCTCGCCGTTCGTGTGCACTGCACGTGCTGCAGCGCGGGCAATGAGGCAGAAAGCCGTGCAGTGCGGCCGGCAGACGCGGAGCCGGCAGAGCGGGCGCGCGCGGGGGTGTCGGGTCAGGCGGTGCTGGCGGGTTCGCCGTCGGTCGGGGCGGCGGTGGGGTGGGTGTCCGTGCGGCTGGGCTTGACCGGGGGCGGCGGGGTGCTCGCCCAGCGCACCAGGGCGACCACCGCCCAGCCGGCGGCCAGACACCACGGCAGCCGGGTCACGACGTCGTCGGCGGTGAAGTCGCCGCGCAGTGCCAGCAGGAGGACCGGGACGGCCAGCACGAAGCCGGTCACCACGACGTCCGGCCGGAACGGGCTGATCATGCGTCCATCTCCTCCAGGCGCTCGCACAGCAGCGAGGCCCAGCGGTGGGCGGTGGCGCGGGCGCCGTCGACCAGCGCGACCGGCACGTCCACGTGACCGAGCACGGAGGCCGGGTCGGAGGTAGCGTCGGTGTCCTGCACGATCACGGCGTCGACGCGGGGCAGCGCCTCCAGCCACGGCACGAGGTCCTCGGGCTTGCGGGTGGAGTCCATGACCGCCCACACGGTGGCCGGGTTCCACACCGAGAGCATGTGCTCCAGCCACGGACCGCCGGAGGTCCGCAGCGGGGCGTCGACGGCGACGATGGTGACGGTGTCGGTCGTGACGGTGCGGCGGCGCTCGAGGGCGGTCTCCAGCGAGGTGATGCGGCTGGTGGCCTGGGCCATGCCGGCGAGCGCACCGGCGGCGGCCCACTGCACGTCCTCGGGCTCCAGGCGCAGCGACAGCGCGAGCGAGCGGGCCGCGGCGAAGGTCTCCGCGCCCGGGCCGACGACCATGATCACGTCGCCGGGCTCGGCCACCACGTAGGGCGCGGGGGCCAGGTGCTGGGTGAGCGTCCGGGTCAGCGCCGCGTAGACCCCGCGGGCGGCGGCGTCGGCGGAGAAGTCCGGGCCGAGCATGACGTCGGGGACGCCGAGGGTCAGCAGCTGGAGCTCGAGCTCCTCCGGGCCGGTCATCGCGAAGGGGGCCAGCGCGGTGGACGGCGCCGGGACCAGCCGGGTGACGGTGGCCAGCTTGGTGCCGGTCCCCTCCGCGGAGGGCCGGGCGGTCGCCGGACGGGACGCCGAGGCGATGGACACCGGGGCGATGGACACCGGGGCGGTCGCCTGGTGCGGACGGCCGGTCACCGCGGGCCGGGTGGCGGCGGGGACCGGGGGCCGGCCGCGGCGCACCGGGGGGACGCCGGGACGCCCCAGCAGCGCCGGGCGGTCCGAGCCGCCGGACGCCTGCGGCGGCATGAGGGACAGCCGCGGGAGGACCATGGTCGCGTCCAGGGGCAGCGGTGCCGGGTCGCTGGCGGTCCGGGCCAGCGTCACCGGGACGGCGGACCGCTGCTGCTCGGGCGTGTGGGCGTCCACGTGGCGGACCTCCTCGGCCGGGGACTCGTCGACGACGACGGCGTCCACGACCATGGTCTGGGCAGCGGCCACCTGGGCGGCGCGCTGGGCGACGCGGGCGTCGCTGGCGTAGGCGGTGCCGCGCTGGGCGGTGACCCGGTGGGAACCGGTGTCGTAGGCGCTGGGCACGGTGGTGGCGCAGGCCCACGGCTCGGGGACGTCGCGGACGCGGTCCTCGGCGAGGGCGTCGGGGAACCGGTGGCGCCCGCGGCCGGAACCGTTGGCCGCCAGCACCTCCTCGAGCAGGTCGGCGAGCTCCTGGTCGGCGGTGCGCACCGACTCGACCATCGACAGCGCCGGCAGCTCCGCCTCGACACGCGCGGCCAGGGCCGCCTCCACGCGAGCAGCCTGGATGCGCGCTGCCTCGACACGAGCGGCCTCGATGCGGACGGCCTCGGCGGCCTCCGCCTCGGCCCGCAGTCGGGCGGCCTCGACGCGCACGGCCTCGAGGTGAGCAGCTTCGAGGCGGACGGCCTCGATGCGGACGGCCTCGAGTCGGGCGGCCTGGATGCGGGCTGCCTCGATCCGGACGGCCTCGGCCTCGGCCTCACGGCGAGCTGCCTCGGCGGCCGCCTCGGCCTGGAGACGCGCCGCCTCGATGCGGGCGGCCTCGGCGGCCTCCGCTTCGGCCCGCAGCCGGGCGGCCTCGATGCGGACGGCCTCGGCACGCGCGGCCTCGATGCGGGCGGCCTCGGCGGCCTCCGCCTCGGCCTGGCGGCGAGCAGCCTCAGCAGCCTGGGCCTCGGCCTGGAGCCGGGCGGCCTCGAGACGCTCGGCCTCGACCCGGGCAGCCTCCAACCGAGCAGCCTCGACGCGGGCAGCTTCGACACGAGCGGCTTCGATGCGGGCGGCCTCGGCGGCCTCCGCCTCGGCCTGCACCCGTGCAGCCTCCAGACGCTCGGCCTCGACGCTCTCGGCCTCCAGGCGAGCAGCCTCGACCCGGGCAGCCTCCAGCCGGGCGGCCTCGAGCCGGGCGGCCTCGAGCCGGGCGGCCTCGATGCGGGCGGCCTCGGCGGCCTCCGCCTCGGCCTGCAGCCGGGCGGCCTCGACGCGGGCAGCCTCCAGCCGAGCAGCCTCGGCACGGGCGGCTTCGGCACGGGCGGCCTCGAGCCGGGCGGCCTCCTCGGCCTCGGCCTGCACCTGGGCAGCCTCCGCCGCGACGGCGGCAGCAGCGGCGGCCTCGGCGGCGGCGCGGGTCCGGGCGGCCTCGGTGCGGGCAGCGTCCACGCGGGCGGACTCCACGCGGGCGGACTCCATGGCAGCGGCCTGGGCCTGCTGGCGTGCGGCCTCGGCGGCGGCCTCGACCCGGGCAGCGGCGGTCCGGGCGGCCCCGGCAGCGGCTGCCTCGACGGCGGCGGCCTCGGCGAGGGCGGCGGACTCCTCGGCGGCCGCGGCCTCGGCGGCCACCTCCGCGGCTGCCTCGGCGGCGGCCTGGACGGGGCTGGAGGCCACCATCCGGGTGAGCGCGGCGGCGAAGGGGGAGGGGCGCGCGGGCTCCTCGACGGCCGGCTCGGCCGCCGCGCGCGGGGCGCGCAGCTCCTCGGCCGACAGCATCAGGCTCGCCTTGGCGGGGGCGAACGGCTTGGGCTCGGCGGCACCGCGCCGGCCGGCAGCGGCAGCGGCAGCGGCAGTCCGGCCCGGGGAGCGGGGTGCGGACCGGACCGGTGCCGGCTCGTCGATCCACTCGTCGACCCACTCGGGGGTGGCGGCGCGGGCGGCGGCGACGGCGCGGGCCGGGGTGGCGACCCGGTCGGTGGCGATCCGGTCGGCGGCGATCCGGTCGGCGGCGAGGGCGCGGGCGGTCACCGGGCGGCGGGCCGGCTCGGCCGGGGCGGCGGTGGCGCCGGCCCGGTCGTACAGCGCGACCTCCGGTGCCTGCGGGGCGGCCGCACCGAGCAGCTCGGCGAGCTCGGTCATCCGGTCGTCCAGGGACGGCGCGGCGGCCGGTCGGGGGGGGCGGGCGGCGGCCTGGGGCAGGCCGGACGCGGCGGGGGCACCGGCGTCCGTGGCCTTGGGGACCTCCACCTCGGCGATGAACCGCTCGTTGGTGAAGAAGCCGAACATCCCGCCGGAACGGATGCGACGCACCCCGACGACGCGGGCCGACGGCCCGAACTGCTCTCGCGCGGCGGCGATGGCCTCGTCACGCGTGGCGGCCTCAACGGACTGCGTAGGCACCGCTCACCACTCCCAGGGACTCGATCTGTGCTGTGCGGGACACCTCGTTGTAGGAGATGACCGACAGCCGGGGCAGGACCTGGCGGACCAGGCGGGACAGTGCAGCGCGGACCTGCGGGGAGCAGACCAGCACGGGGGAGAGGTTGAGCCGTTCGGCGTCCTCGAGGAGGTCGGTGCAGCCGCGGACCAGGACGTCGACGGTGTTGCCGTCGAGCGCCAGCACCTGACCGCCCTCGGTCTGCCGCACCGACTCCAGGAGCCGCTGCTCGAACGAGGGGTCCAGGGTGATCACGTGCAGCCGCTCGTCCTCGGTGACGTAGGGGTGGCTGATCGCCGCACCCAGCGCGTTGCGCACGGCCTCGACCAGGCCGTCGAGGTCGGTGGAGACCTTGGCCCGCAGCGAGAGCGCCTCGAAGATGCGCACCAGGTCGCGGATGGAGACGTTCTCCTCCAGCAGCGCCTGGAGCACCTGCTGCACCTGGCCGAGGCTGAGCAGCGCGGGGGTGAGCTCGTCGGCGACGGCCGGGTGCGAGCGGCGGACCATCTCCACCAGCACCTTGACGTCCTCGCGGCCCAGCAGGGCGGAGGCGTTCTGCCGGACGACCTCGGCGAGGTGCGTGGTGATGACCGAGGACCGGTCGACCACCGTCGCGCCGGCCATCTCGGCCTGCCGCTGCAGCTCGGCGGGCACCCACTTGGCGGCCAGCCCGAAGACCGGCTCGCGGGTGGCCTTGCCGGGCAGCCCGTCGAGGTGGTCGCCGATGGCGAGCACGGTGCCGGCGGGCGAGGAGCCCTTGGCCGCCGGGACGCCGTTGAGCCAGATCACGTACTGCGAGGCGGGCAGGTCGAGGTTGTCGCGGGTGCGGACCAGCGGGATGACCAGGCCGGTCTCCATGGCGACCTTGCGGCGCAGCGCCTTGACGCGGTCCAGCAGGTCACCGCCCCGGGCGGTGTCGACCAGCTCGACGAGGTCGAAGGCGACCTCGAGCTCCAGCGGGTCGACCCGCATGCGGTCGGCGATGGCCTCGGGGGAGTCCGGCTGCGCCTCGGCGGCCTCGGCCGCGTCGGGCGTGGCCTCGTCCTCGTCGGTCTCGGGCTTCTCCGTCAGCCTGCTGGCGGCGAGGAGGAAGACCCCGCCGATGAGCAGGAACGGCAGCTTGGGCAGGCCGGGGATCAGGACCAGTGCGATCGAGGCGATGCCGGCGATCCGCACCGGCTGCTTGTTGCGGCCCAGCTGGGCGAGCAGGTCGCTGCCCATGTCGCCCTGGGCTGCCGAGCGGGTGACGATCAGGCCGGTCGCGGTGGAGATGAGCAGCGCGGGGATCTGGGAGACCAGGCCGTCGCCGACGCTGAGCAGCGAGTAGGTGGAGACCGCCTCGCCGGGGGACATGCCCTTCTGCATGACCCCGATGGCGAACCCGCCGATCAGGTTGATCAGGGTCACGATGATGGCAGCGATGGCGTCGCCCTTGACGAACTTGCTGGCACCGTCCATCGAGCCGTAGAAGTCGGCCTCGGCGGTGACCTCGGTCCGGCGCCTGCGCGCCTGCGCCTCGTTGATCAGGCCGGCGTTGAGGTCGGCGTCGATGGCCATCTGCTTGCCGGGCATCGCGTCGAGGGTGAAGCGGGCCCCGACCTCGGCGACGCGGCCGGCACCGTTGGTGATGACGACGAACTGGATGATCGTCAGGATGATGAAGATGACCAGGCCGACGATCAGCGAGCCGCCGATCACGAAGTGACCGAAGGCCTCGATGACCTTGCCGGCGTAGCCGTCGCTGAGCACCAGGCGGGTGGAGGAGACGTTCAGCGCCAGCCGCAGCAGGGTGGCGATGAGCACCAGCGAGGGGAAGATCGCGAAGTCCAGCGGCCGCTTGATGTTCATCGACACCAGCAGGATCAGCAGCGACGCGGCGATGTTGAAGCCCAGGAGCAGGTCCAGGAGCGGGGCCGGCAGCGGGACGACGAGCATCAGCACGATCGACACGACGCCGACGGGCACGGCTGCCTTGGTCAGCTTGCCCACGAGACCTCGTTCCTGTGCGGATGGCGTTCCGGCGCTGAGGTGGTGCGCCGGTGCGCGCCTCAGGGACCTTCTCGGCAGCCGTGGGAACGGTCCGTACCGCTGTGCCGTGCGCGGGCAGCCCGCTGGCCCCGCTGGTCACATCCGCCCCCGGCGACGCAGCGGGAGGGTGTGGGCGGGGTGGGTGGGACCGGTGGGTTCAACGGCGGCGGCCCGCCTTGGGCAGGTCGGCGACGGCGGGGGCCTCGAAGCCGGGGCGGTGGATGCCGCCGCGCACCCCCTTGGCGGACAGGTGCATGACGAAGGCCAGCACCCGGGCGACGGCGGTGAACAGCTGGGCGGGCACCTCCTGGCCGATCTCGCAGGACCCGTGCAGGGCCCGGGCCAGCGGGATGTCCTGCACCATCGGCACCCGGCACTCCTCGGCCCGGGCGCGGAGCTTCGCCGCCACCTCGCCGGCGCCCTTGGCGACCACGCGGGGAGCGCCGCGGAGCGGGTCGTACTTTAGCGCCACCGCGACGTGCGTGGGGTTGACCAGCAGGACGTCGGCGTCGGCGACCTCGGACATCATCCGGTTGCGCGACATCGCCATCTGGGTCGCCCGTCGCTGGGCCTTCACGTGCGGGTCGCCCTCGGACTGCTTGTGCTCCTGCTTGATCTCGGCGTGGCTCATCTTGAGCTGCTTCATCATCTTCTTGCGGACGACGACGTAGTCGGCGATCGCGATGGCCAGGCCGGTGATGCCGACGACCCGGAACATCAGCACCGCCGAGTCGCCGAAGGTGCGGGTGACCTCCGACAGCGGGAGGGCGCCGGAGGCGGCGACCAGCTCCTGCGCCTTGTCGGAGGTGACGACGATGACGACGGTCAGCGCGATCGTCTTGATGATCGCCTTGGCCGCCTCCCACAGGCCCTGGGTGCCGAACATCCGCTTGATCCCCGGGAAGGGGTTCAGCTTCTTCAGCGTCGGCTTCATGCTCTTGGTCGCGAAGGTGACCCCGCCCTGGGCCGCCGAGGACAGCGTGCCGATCAGCATCATGGTCAGTGCCGTGGGCAGCAGGGCGAGCAGGAAGACGCTCAGCGCCTGGCCGAGCAGTGCCGAGATGGCGGCCGGCTCGGGGTTGCCGGCGATGGCGCCGATCTGGACGAACAGGGTCTGGACCTCGCCGAAGCCCCGCTCGACCATCATCGGCAGCAGCACGCTGGCCGCCGCCGTCCCCAGCCAGGTGCCCAGCTCCTGGGTGCGGGGGATCTGGCCTTCCTTGCGGGCCTTCTTGAGCTTCTCGGGTGTCGGCTTCTCTGTCTTCTCACCGCCCGGTCCGTCCTTGGACATCAGTCACCTCCTCTCAGGTGGTCGAGCACGTCAGCCGCTGCGCAGCGAGGTGATGGCCTCGAGCGCGGTGTCCATCAGGCCGTCGAGGGCGGGGGGCAGGAGCGGGAAGGTCAGCCCGAGCATGGTCAGGGTGATCATGATCTTGACCGGGAACCCGAGCGAGAAGATGTTCAGCGCGGGGGCGGCCTTGGACAGCAGCGCCAGGGCGACGTCGGCCAGCATCAGGACGGCGACCATCGGCCCGGCGATCTGCAGGGCGGCCAGGAACATCATCGAGAACGCGGTCAGCATCATCGGCCCGAGCTGTTCGGCCGGCAGCGAGCCGCCGAGGGGGAGCCCCTGGTAGGACGTGACGAACCCGCGCACCAGCAGCAGGTGCGCGCCGCTGGTGAACAGCAAGGTGATCGCCAGCAGGTAGTGCAGCCGGCCGATCACGCCGTGCGAGCTCAGCGACAGCGGGTCGTAGGCCGGTTGCAGCGAGAAGCCGCCGGTGACGTCGATGAGGTCACCGGCCAGCTGCACGGCGGTGAAGAACACCTGGACGATGAAGCCCAGCGCCGCGCCGATGACCGCCTCGGTGATCGCCGTGACGACCAGGAACCCGGCGGTCACCTCCGGCACGGTGCCGACGATGTGCGGGAAGGCGACCAGCGACAGCGCCAGGGCGAGCGCGGCCTTGGCCGGCTTGGGGATGCTGCCGGAGTTGAACGGCGGTGCCATGACGATGAACCCGGTGGCCCGCGCGCTGGCGAGCAGCAGCGCCGCAAGCGTGGCCGAGGGGACAGACAGGTCCATCGTGACCTCAGGTCCGGCCGAGCAACCGCGGCAGTGACTCGAACAGCTGGTTGGTGAAGGAGACCAGCTCCGCCAGCACCCAGTTGCCGGTCACCAGCAGCGCGATGGCCACCGCGATCATCTTCGGCACGAAGGAGAGGGTCGGTTCCTGGATCTGGGTGGCCGCCTGGAACAGCGAGATCATGAAGCCGACGAGCAACGCGGTCAGCAGGACCGGGGCAGCCACCTTGGCCCCGACGATCATGGTCTTCACGGCGATGTCGGTGACGTCCGCGTCGCTCATGCGTACGACCCCACCAGGGCCGTGGCGATCAGCGACCACCCGTCGACCACCACGAACAGCAGCAGCTTGAACGGCAGCGACACGACCGTCGGCGGGACCATCATCATGCCCATGGCCATCAGTGCGGCGCTGACCAGCATGTCCAGCACCAGGAACGGGATGAACACGACCAGCCCGATGATGAAGGCGCTCTTGAGCTCGGAGAACACGAACGCCGGCACCAGGGTCAGCATGCTCACCGACGCCTCGTCGGCCGGCTTCTCCTCACCCGACAGCCCGATCATCAGCGTGAGCTCGTCGTCGCGGGTGTTGTCCAGCAGGAAGGTCTTCAGCGGCGCCACACCGGTGTCGTAGGCGGCCGAGGCCGAGATGGAGCCGTCGAGGTAGGGCTGCACGGCGACCTCGTTGATGTCGCCGAACACCGGCCCCATCACGAAGATCGTCAGGAACAGCGCGATCCCGGTCAGCACCTGGTTCGGCGGCGAGGTGGGCAGGCCGAGCGCGTTGCGGGTCAGCGCCAGCACCACGAGGATCTTGGTGAACGAGGTCACCAGCAGCAGCGCGGACGGCGCGATCGACAGCACGGTGATCGCCAGGATCAGGGTGACCGCGCTGCTGGGGCTGTCCCCGCCGATCGAGATGTCCAGCCCGCCGCCGTCGACGACCGGGGCGACCGGAGCGCTCGGCGCCACCGGTGCCACCGGGGCGGCCAGGGCGGGTCCGGCGAGCATGAACAGGGCGCCGGTGACGGCCAGCATCAGCAGCGGCATCAGCCAGCCGAGGCGACGGAGGCGGTGGCCGGCGACCGGCATGCGCAGGGACGTGGCCATCAGTGACGCACCGTCCGCTCGCGCAGCTCCTGTACGACCGACGTCCAGGTGCCCTTGTCCAGGACCGAGCCGGCCAGCGCGCTCGGGCCCGAGGGCACCGGGATGCGCCGGGTCATCGGCACGGGCTCGCCGTCCGCGGTGACCTCGGCCGGCCCGAGTTGGGCGGCCAGCGCGGCCTGCAGCTCCTCGTCCTCGACCTCGGCCAGCAGGGTGACCTGCTCCTCGGTCGAGCCGACGACCAGCACCCGGCCGGCCACGCGCAGCACCGAGACGGTGCTGGCGCGGCCCATCCGCTGCCGGGCGACGACCTCGATGACGCCGGTGGCGCCGCCGAGTCCGCGCTTCTTCGCCAGCTTGCTCGCGTAGAGCAGGACCGCGGCGATGAAGCCGAGGCACAGCACCAGGCGGATCACCATCCAGGTCATGCGCCCGGCGCCCCGTACTCGCCGGAGTCGGTCACGATCTCGCTGATCCGCAGTCCGAAGTCCTCGTCGACGACGACGATCTCGCCGCGGGCGATGAGCGTGCCGTTGACCAGCAGGTCGGCCGGTGCGCCGGCGGCCCGGTCCAGCTCGATGACCTCACCGGGGTGCAGCGAGAGCAGCTCGGCGACCGTCATCCGGGTGCGGCCGATCTCGACGGTGACCTCCATGGCCACGTTGCGCAGCAGGTCCAGGCTGCCGCGCCGCTCGCGCGGGCGGGGCAGGGTGACCTGCAGGGCGAGGGTCGCGCAGATCTCGCTGCCCTGCAGCAGCGGGACGGCGAGGAAGACGCCCTTGTCGCGCAGGCCGTCCAGCGCCGGGACGACGTCCTCGACCCGCTCGGCGGCGACCCGGACCTTGCCCAGGGCCGCGGCGGCGGCCTCGAGCGCGGGGCGCAGCGCGGTCGCGACGTCCATGGCGCCGACGGGGGAGTTGGTCAGCGCGCTGACGATCTCCTCCGAGAGCACCAGCACGATGTCGCCGCTGACCTCACCGCCCAGTGCGGCGGTGACGGCCGCGCCGGGGGCCAGCGGCAGCGGGACCGCGTCCGGGTCGGCGACGGTGTCCCCGGCGCGCAGGTCCAGCTCGGCGGGCATGGCTGCCGCCGCGGCCTGCGCGGCGGCGGAGACCGCGGCGGCGATGGTGTCGGAGTCGGACGGGGTGGTGAAGGCGGTGGTCATCTGTGGTCCTGTTCGCCGGTGCCGGTCTCGGGGACGATCTCGGCGGCCAGACGGCGCCGGTGGTTGCTGGGGAGTGCCTGGGCGAAGACGACGTCGTTGGTCGTGACCTCCAGCGGGGTGTCCTGCGAGTGCCGGAGCAGCAGGACGTCGCCCTCGGCCAGCGACAGCAGGTCGCCGGAGGGCACCACGATCGGGTTGAACCGCACGCTGACGTCGACGGGCACGTCGTTGAGCCGCTCGGTCAGCGCCTCGAACGCGCGCTGCCGCTTGTGCCGCGCGGACTCCGACAGCTGCGGGGACGCCGCGTTGGTCAGCGCCGGCGCGAAGGCGGCGAAGGGGAGCACGAGGGTGGCCTCGGGCTCGCGCTCGCCGATGCGCAGGCTGTAGGTGCCGACCATGACCGTCTCGGACCCCGAGGCGGCCTGGGCCAGCTGGGGGTTGTACTCGACACCGTCGATGACCGGCTGCAGCGGCGTGATGTGCGCGAAGGCCTCGGCCAGCTCGCCGAGCAGGCGGTCGAGGAGGTGGCCGGTGATGGCGCTCTCCATGCCGGTCATCGGCCGGACGGGCTGCTCGCCCTCGCCGGACCCGCCGAGCATGTGGTCGACGATCGCCATCGCCGTCTCCAGCGGATAGGCCAGCAGGCCCTTGCCGGGCAGCGGCTCCAGGGTGAAGACGGCGAGGAAGTAGGACGGCGGCAGGGTGGCGATGTAGTCGTCGTAGGAGAACTGCTCGATGCCGACGAGCTCCATCCGGGCCCCGGTGCGCAGCATCGAGGTGAGGGTGGTGGTCGCCTGGCGGGCGAAGTTCTCCTGCGCGATCTGCAGGATGCGGACGTGCTCACGGGAGAGCTTCGTCGGGCGTCGGAAGTCGTACGTGCGCGGTACGCGACGGCGCGAGCGCCCCTGGCCCTCCGGGCTCCGGGGGGCAGGGACGCTGGGCGCGTCGGCCGCGATGTCGGACAGGCTCACGCATGTCCTCATCGGCGGGGCCCGGGGGGACCCTGACCGCCGGGGACCAGCCGGCGCCGGAGAACCGGCACCGGCTGGTACGGGAGCGCCCGGGTGGGGACGCTGGGGGTGGAGCGTCAGGAGAGGTGCGGGTCGGCCTCCTCGCAGGGTCCCGGCACGAGCCTGCGAGTGTCGGGGGGCGAGGAGGTCCTTCTACTGGGTGACGTACTCCGTGTACCAGAGCTCGTAGACATTCCCGTGGTAGGCCTCGATGACCGCCGCCTCGAAGGCGGCCTTCATCGCCTCCCGGTTGTTCTGCACGTCGGCCAGTGCGGCGCCGGAGAACTGCGAGATCGCGATGTCCATCGCCTTCGAGCCGTCCGGGGTGCCCCCTGCGCCGTGTCCGCCGGCGGCGGCCTCCTCGTCGTAGGCGAGGGAGAACTGCAGCGTGAAGCCGAGCTTCAGGTAGCTGCCCCCGGCGAGGTTGATCGCCACCGGGTCGACGGCGAGCACCACGGTGCCGGCCTCGGGGGCCGGCTCGGCCTCGGCCTCACCACTCCCGCTGAAGACGAAGAAGTACGCCGCTGCACCGATCGCCAGGACGGCGACCAGCGCGATGATCAGCAGCTTCTTCTTGCCGCCCTTCGCGCCCTCCTCGTCCGCGGGTTTGTCGTCCTTCTTGCTCTTGTCCTTGTTCATCCGTGTCCTCCCTCGGAGTCGGTGGTGCCCTGACCGGCGTCAGCGGTGGTGCCGTGACCGGCGTCTTCGGTGGTGCTGACCGTGGTGGCCTCCTGCGTGCCCGCGGCCGGTGCGGCGGCGCCGTCCTGCGCAGCAGCCTCCAGTCCGGGGAGCAGGGCGTTGGCCTCGGGCGAGGCGGTGGACGCCACGACGATGTCGACCCGCCGGTTGACGGTGACGAAGCTGGGGTCGCTGTCGGGGACGAGCGGCCGGGTGCTGCCGTACCCGGCTGCCGACATCCGGTCCTCGGCCACCCCGTCGGCCTCGGACAGGTGTCGCAGCACCGTCGTCGCTCGGATCGCCGAGAGTTCCCAGTTCGACGGCCATGGGCCGTCGTGGGTGACCGGCAGCGAGTTGGCGTGTCCCTCGACCCGCAGCGGGTTGGGCAGTGCGGACAGCTCCGGGGCCAGCGCGTCGAGCACCCTCTTGCCGGCCGGCAGCAGCACGGCGGACTCCGGGTCGAAGAGCACCGGGTCGGAGACCACCCGCACGACCAGGCCCCGCTCGTCGATGGCGAACTCTGCTGCGCCGGCCTGGCCGGCCGCGGCGACTGCGGCCTCCAGGATCTCGCGCGCCCTGGCCAACTGCTCGTAGGCGGCATTCGCCTCGGCAGCGGTCCGCTGCGCCTCCTGAGCGGCGGCCGCCTCGACCGCGGCCGCCTCGGCTGCGGTCTGCGCGGTGCCGTCGATCGCGGCCTCCTGCGCGACCTGGACCGGCTTGAGCGGGCTGTCGTTCTCCGTCGGCGCGTCGATGGCGGCACCGTCGTTGAGGATGGTGACCGGCGCGCCGTCTCCGGTGCGAGCGCCGTCGGCGAAGGCGTTGAACTTCGCGACGTCGATCGAGCTCATCGCGTAGAGCACCACGAACAGCACGAACAGCAGTGTCATCATGTCGAAGCCGGACACGAGCCACCGTTCGTGGTTCTCGTGCTCCTCGTGCTCCTCGTGCTTCTTGGCCCGGCCGCCGCCGTGGCCGCCGTGGGCGCTGCTCCTGCTGCTCTTGCTCATGCCGCGTCGCGTTCCTGCTCACTGGGCGGCACGAGCGAGGTGAGCTTGGCCCGGACGGTGCGCGGGCTGGTGCCGGCCTGGATCTCGGCGATGCCCTCGACCAGCAGCTCCATCTGTGCGGCCTGGAGCGCGCTGACGCGGAGGATCTTGGCGCCCATCGGCAGGAACCAGAAGTTGGCGGCCATGACGCCCCACAGCGTGGCGATGAACGCCGCGGAGACCTTGGGGCCGAGCGACTCGGGGTCCGACAGGCTGCCCATGACGTTCATCAGGCCGACGATGCAGCCCAGGATGCCGATGGTCGGCGCGTAGCCGCCCATGTTGTTCATGAACTTCGCGGCGACCTTGTCCTCGGTCTTCTTGGCCGTGATCTCGCCCTCGAGGATGGTGCGCAGGTCCTCGGGGTCGGTGCCGTCGATGCTCATCTGCAGGCCGCGCTTGAGGAACGGGGACTCGATCTTCTTGACCTCGGCCTCCAGCGCGAGCAGGCCCTCCTTGCGGGCCTTCTCGGCCAGGCTGACCAGGATCTGGATCTGCTCGGTCGTCGACGGGACCTTGCCCGGGATCAGCGCCATCTTGAACCACTGCGGCAGCTTCTTGAGGTCGGCCATCGTCTGGCTGGCCGCGGCCGCCCCGAAGGTCGCGACGATGACCAGGATGATCGCCGGCAGGAAGAGCAGTGCAGCGGGGCTGACGCCCTCCATCGTCATGAAGATGAAGAAGGCGATCAAGGAGATGACGAACCCGATCAGGGTGGCGGGGTCCATGGCTCAGCGCTCGTCTCGGCTCGGGAAGGGCACGACCGAGGCGTTCTCGGGGCCCCGCAGGTCGGTGGTCGGGTGCGGGCGGTGCTCACCGCGGTCCATCTGGAAGGCGACCGCCTGGATGCTCGCCCGGTAGTCGCGGACCTCCCGGACGACCTGGTCGACGGTCTCGGTGACGACGTACTTGGTGTCGTCCCGGAGCGTGACCACGGTGTCGGGGTGGCCCTCCACGCGCTGGATCAGCTCGGCGTTGAGCACGAAGTGCTCACCGTTGAGGCGCGTCAGACGGATCACGGGGGAGCTCCTGGGGTCGGGGGCGACGACTGCCGGTGCGGGCGTCGTCGCCGGCGCACTGGTGTCATCGGGCGGTGGTGCGGGGTGCTTGAGCGGGGCGGCCCGATCCCCCCGGTGGGGTGAGCGGGCCACCCTGGCCTGCCTCCGGAGGCCCGCGGCGAGCCGGCGGGCGGTGGGGAGGAGGCAGGCCGGACGTCAGCGCTTGAGCTGGACCAGGTCCTGCAGGATCTCGTCGGAGGTGGTGATGACGCGGCTGTTGGCCTGGAAGCCGCGCTGGGCGACGATCAGGCCGGTGAACTCCTCGGCCAGGTCGACGTTGGACATCTCCAGCGCGCCGGCGGACAGCGAGCCGCGCCCGCCGGTGCCGGCCGCCCCGATCAGCGGGTTGCCGGCGTTGCCGGCCGCGCGGAAGGAGCTGTTGCCGGCCTTCTCCAGCCCACCGGGGTTGGTGAAGGTGGCCAGGGCGAGCTTGCCGAGGGACTGCTTGAGCCCGTTGGAGTAGCTGCCCACGATCGTGCCGTCGTTGCTGAGGGAGTAGCCCTGCAGGACGCCCATCGCCGAGCCGCTGTCCTCGGTTGTCTTCGCCGCGGCGTCGTTCTTGCCGCCGAACTGGGTGAGCTTGGTCAGGTCGACGGTCACGTCACCGGCCGGGCCGGCCAGGGTGATGGGGGCCTGACCGGCGGGCAGCGTGCCGTCCGCGCCGAAGGTGATCGTGCCCGGGGCGGAGGTCATCGGCACCGGCGTGCCGGAGATGGCGTCGGCGAACTCCACCGACCAGGTGTTCGCGCCGGCCTGCTTGGTCATGGTGACGCTGACCGGGTGGGCGTTGCCCAGGTCGTCGTACACGCTGATCTGCGAGGTGACCGGGGTCGTCGACCCCGCCGCGGACAGGTTGCCGCCGATCGCGAAGCCCGTGGTGGCGACCGGCGCGAGCACCTGGCCGGAGGGGATCCGGAGGTCGCCGATCGGGCCGTTGACGTCGACGGTGCCGTCGGCGCCCGCCGTCCAGCCCTGCAGCTTGGCCCCGTCGGGGGTGACCAGGTTGCCGACGCCGTCCAGGTCGAAGGAGCCGGCGCGGGTGAAGAGGTCCTCGTTGCCCTGCTTGGTGACGAAGAAGCCGTCGCCGCTGATCATGAAGTCGCTGGCGCGGCCGGTGTTCTGGGTCGAGCCCTGACCGAAGTTGGTGGTGATGCCGGCGACCTTGACACCCAGGCCGACCTGCGCCGGGTTGGTGCCGGCGGTGTCACCCTGCGGCGAGGAGCCGTTGCGCAGCACCTGCGACAGGGTGTCCTCGAAGACGGTCTGGCTGCCCTTGAAGCCGACGGTGTTGACGTTGGCGATGTTGTTGCCGGCGACGTCGAGCTTGGTCTGGTGGGCGCGCAGGCCGGAGATGGCCGAGAACATGGAACGCAGCATGGGGAGGACTCCTCGCGATCGGTGATCGGTGTGTGGTCGGGCGCGACGGCGCCGGGGTCAGCTGGCGGGTGGCGTGGTGCTGGTCGCCGGCGTGCTCGCCGGGGGAGTGGTCGCAGGGGTGTCGACCTCGGCGACGGTGATCTCGGTGATCCGGCCCAGCGGGACCGCCTTGTCCCCGACGATCGCCCGGGGCTCGGTGCCGGCGGCGACGAGCACGGAGGAGACCGCGCCGGTGATGGTGGCCCCGGTGTCGTCGGTGTAGGCGACGTGCTTGCCGACCAGGGCACCGGCGCTCAGCGAGCGCTGCAGGGTGAGCAGCTCGGCGTTCTGCGAGGCGATCTCCTCCAGCTTCTCCACCTGGGTGAAGGTCGCCGTCTGGGCCATGAACTCGCTGCTGCTGGTCGGGTTGCTGGGGTCCTGGTAGCGCATCTGGGCGACCAGGAGCTTGAGGAAGGTGTCCTTGCCCATCTGGTCGGCGCGGTCGGCCGTGGGGCTGGCGGTCTGCGTCGGGGTGCCGACGGTGCCGGCGATCGGGGTGGTCATCGGGCGGCCTCCTGGTCAGACGCGGACGTCCACGCCGGACGACGTGGACGTGTCGGTGGTCGGGGTGCCGGTGGTCAGGTGCTCGGGGGCGGCGCCCCAGGCGCGGCCGCGCGGGGCCTGCTGGCCGGGCTGGCCGGAGCCCTGCTGGCCGGCGCGGGCGTCCAGCAGCTGTTGCTGGGCCGACCGTGAACCGGGACCGGCGTCGCCACTGGTGGTGTCCACCTCGAGGGAGCTGAGCGAGAGGCCGGCGCCCTCGAGGTCGCGGCGCAGGTCGGGCAGGGCGTCGAGCAGGGCGCGCCGGCTCGCGTCGTGCGCGCCCTGCAGCGTGAGGTCCAGCGTGCCGTCGCTGACGGTCACCGCGATGGTGACCGGACCCAGGTCGTCGGGGGTGACGACGACGGTCATCGTCTGGCTGCCGTCGGGGGCGCTGCGCAGCACGGCGAGGTGCCGGCCCAGCTGCTCGGCGACGGGCGGCTGCGGGACGGGGCTGGCGGTCGCCGCGGCGGCCTGTGCGGTGGACGCGGTCGGCGCCGCACCGCCCAGGGTGAACGCCGGGTCGGTGTCGATGGCGGCCGCGGGTGCCTCGGCCGCGGCTGCAGTCGGAGTCGCGGGCTCACCCGACGAGCCGTCGGGGGTGCCGGCGGAGGTGCCCGCCCAGGCCGGCGGCGGGAGCAGCAGCGGGGTCTGCCCGGCGGCCGGCGGGGCCGGCGCGGGAGCGGGCCCGGTGGCCGGGCCGGGGACGTCGGCCGGGGCCGGGTCGAGGACGACGGTGAGGCCGGTGAGCGCGGTCGCGGCGGTGGTCGCGGCGGTCGTGACGTCCGGTGCGGCGGCGGCCGGGAGACCGGCCGCGGGTGCTCCCGCGGCCGGGCCCGTCGACGGGGCCCCGGTGACGGGCAGCCCGTCGACCAGCGGGTCGGTGGCGGCGGCGGGCGCCGCGGCCGGGACGACGGCGGCGGTGAGGACCGCGGCCGGGTCGGCGGCGTCCCCGGCCGGCGCGGTGGCCACCGGGGTCGCGGCGGCCAGCAGCGCCCACAGGCCCGGCGGCAGCGGGACCGCCACGGCGGGCTCGGCCGCGGGCTCGGTGCCCTCCGCGGGCCGGTCGCCGTCCGCGGGCTCGGTGGTGGCCGCGTCGGTGGCGGTCGTGGGGGTCGTCACGTCGTCCCGGGCCGGCGTCCGGTCGGAGGCATCGGCCCGGGGCCGGTCGCTGCGCGGGCGGTTGCCGACGGCGTCGTCGGACCGGGTGTCGCGCGCGGTGTCGCGGGTGGTCTGGAGTGCGCTGCCGAGGGCGCTGGCGAAGGCCGGGGCGCTGTCCGGGGACGAGGACGCCGTGGGACGGGAGCCGGCGCGGCTCGTCGTCGGGACCGAGGGCAGTACCGAGGGTGCGGTCATGAGTAGGCCTCCGCGGCGCTGGTCACCTTCGTGACGTAGGACTGCGTCTCGTTGTACGGCGGGATGCCGCCGGCGCGTTGCACGGCGCCGGGACCGGCGTTGTAGGCGGCCAGGGCCAGCTCGGTCGAGCCGAACTGCTTGGTCAGGTCGCTCAGGTAGCGGGCGGCACCGTCGATCGAGGACGCCGGGTCGCCGGCGTCAACGCCCAGCCCCTTGGCTGTGGCGGGCATGAACTGCATCAGCCCGGTGGCGCCGGCAGAGGAGACGGCCGAGCTGTTGAAGCCGGACTCGATCTTCGCCACCGCGGCGAGCAGGGCGGGGGAGACCCCGTGCTTGGCGCCGGCCTGGGTGAACAGGTCGGCGTAGGGGACGCCGGCGAGACTGCTGCCGGAGGCGGCCGAGACCGGCGCGGCGCTCGCGCCGTCGGGCAACAGCCGCCGGATGACGATCGGGTTGCCCACGGACTGGACCTTGACCACCTCCCCGTCCTGAGGGGCGGCGATCATCTTGCCGCCGCCGATGTAGACGCCGACGTGGTCGATGCCAGGTCGGCTCGACGAGTAGTCGTTGAAGACCAGGTCGCCGGGCTGCGCCTCGGCGAGGGAGGCGACCGGGCGGCCGGCGGTGGCCTGCTGCGCGGCGGTGCGCGGCAGGTCGATGCCCAGGTCGGCGTACACCCGCTGGGTCAGTCCCGAGCAGTCCAGGCCGGAGGCGTCGGTACCCCCCCACTTGTAGGGGACGCCGAGGTACTTGGTCGCTGCGCCCACCACCTCCGCACCGGTCCCGGTGGCGCCGGCGCTGGCGCTGGCGCCGGTGGTGGCGGTGGTGGTCGTCGCGGTGCCGGCGGTGAGCCCGGCGGCGGTGGCGGCGCTGGTCCACGAGGTGGCGGGCGCAGCGGGTGCCGGCGGCAGGAAGCGGGCATGGATCTGGCTGATCCGGCTCTGGACCGAAGCTAGTCCGTCCACGTCTCCTCCTTCTTCTTCGTCCGGGTGCTGTGCGCGCCGGTGACCAGGTCGTCGATCGCCCGGGCCTCGGCCGCGTCGGCGGCTGTCTGCAGTGCGGACACGTGCCGCTCCCGCAGGCGTTCCAGGGCCTTCGTGCGCTGCGCGGCGGCTGTCCACCGTGCGCGCACCAGTTCGGCCTGCTCCGCCTGGGCGAGTGCGAGTGCCCGTGCAGCAGACACATCGGCAGCCGCGGCGGCCGATGCGACCATCGCGGCGATGAACGCACCGCCGGAGGGGTGCGCGGGCAGCGCTCGGGAGGTCAGGGCGACGGCGTCACGCTCGGCCCGCTCGGCCGCCTCGGCGGCCTCCTGGGCCGCCTGGGCGGCCGCGAGGGCGGCGGTCCGCTCCTCGGTGCGGCGCAGCCGCAGCACCGGCTCCAGGCGGAAGGCGGGCTGCTTCACGACGCGGTCCCGGGGTCGCCGGTGGTCCCGCGACGGGGGCTCATGCTGCGGTGGCGATGGCGTGCAGTCGGGCGAACGCCTCCGGCGGCGGGGTGGCGTCCTCGACGGACTGCCGCAGGAAGGCGTCGATCGCCGGCACCAGCCGGCGGGCGCGGTCCACGAGCGGGTCCGAGCCGGTCTGGTACGCGCCGATCTCGATGAGCTCCCGCACGTCGCGCAGGGCGGCCATCATCCGGCGCACCTCGCGGGCGTCGGTCATCTGTGCGCCCGGCACGATCGTGGTGGCCACGCGGCTGATCGACTCCAGGACGTCGATGGCCGGGAAGTGCCCCTGGGTGGCCAGCTTGCGGGTGAGCACCACGTGCCCGTCCAGGATCGAGCGGGCGGTGTCGGCGATCGGCTCGTTGTGGTCGTCGCCCTCCACCAGCACGGTGTAGAGCCCGGTGATCGACCCCGTGGTCGACGTCCCGGCCTTCTCCAGCAGCTTGGGCATCATCGCGAAGACGCTGGGCGGGTAGCCGCGGGTGGCCGGCGGCTCGCCCGCGGACAGGCCGACCTCGCGCTGGGCCATCGCGGTGCGGGTGATCGAGTCCATCATGAGCAGGACGTCGCGGCCCTGGTCGCGGAAGCCCTCGGCGATCCGGGTGGCCACGAACGCGGCCTTGAGCCGCACCAGCGGCGGCTCGTCGGAGGTGGCGACGACGACGACGGTGCGCGCCATGCCCTCGGGTCCCAGGTCCTCCTCGAGGAACTCCCGGACCTCCCGCCCGCGCTCGCCGATCAGCCCGATGACCCGGATGTCGGCGTCGGTGCCGCGGGTGATCTGGCTCATCAGCGTCGACTTGCCCACGCCGGAGCCGGCGAAGATGCCCAGGCGCTGGCCGCGCCCGATCGGGACCAGGGTGTCCAGTGCGCGGACCCCGGTGGCCAGCTGCCGGTCGACCCGGGCGCGGGTCAGCGCGTTGGGCGTCTCGCTGGTGAGGTCGACGAAGCGGGTGGCGCCGCCCAGGGGCGGTCCGCCGTCCATCGGCCGGCCCAGGCCGTCGAGCACGCGGCCGAGCAACTGCTCCCCGACGGGGACCTGCAGCGGCATGCCGGTGGCCCGGACGCGGGCGCCGGCGCGCACGCCGGACAGGTCACCCAGCGGCATGCAGGTCAGCCGGTCCCTGCTCAGGGCGACGACCTCGGCCAGCAGCGGCCGCGGCCCGGTGGCCACCTCCACGAGGTCACCGACCGCGGCGGCGACGCCCTCGACGGTCAGGGTGAGCCCCATCGCGCCGGTCACCATGCCGGTGAGCTGTGGTCGGGCGGCCGCGCGGGCGCGCGTCAGGATCTCGGCGGCGGTCACGGGCGGAGCACCTCGCGGACGCGCTGGAAGGCCGCCGACAGCTGGGCGTCGACCCGCTGGGTGCCGGCCTCGGCCAGCGCCCCGGCGCGCTCGACGGTCTCGTCGCCGACGACGGTGACCGAGCCGGGCAGCGCGGCGAGCGCCTCGGCGGGGACCTCGGCGAGGTCGTCGGGGTGCAGCCGCACGCGGACCGGCACGTCGGTGGGGCAGAGGACGAGGGCGCGGCGGACGGCGTCCAGGCCGGCGCTGTCGGCGAGGGTGACCTCGCGGCCGAGCAGGTCGCCGACGAGCAGCACGACCATGTCCAGCACGTCCTCGCGCAGGGAGTCCACGACCGGGACGGCGGTGGCGTCGAGGCGCTCGACCGCGGCGCCCATCGCGGCGGTGGCCGAGGCCAGGCGCCGCTCCCAGCGGGCCTGCACCGCAGCCAGCCGCTCCTCGGCGGCCTGCTCGGCGGCCCGGACGACGGCCTCGGCGGCGACCAGGCCCTCGGCGTGACCGGCGGCCCAGCCGGCGCGGCGGGCCTCCTCGCGCAGCTTGGCCAGCTGCTCGGCGTAGACCTCGCCCAGCCGCAGCCCGACGCGGGTGGTGGAGGCGGCGTCGGCGCGGGCGGCGTCGTCGGGGACGGGGACCGGGACCGGGGCGACCCGGACCGGCGGGACGGGCACCCGGGGTGCGGTGACCGGGGGGACCTCGCCGCGGGGGGCCGGCACCGGCTCGGCGGCCGGGGCCGGCGCGACGGCGCCGTCGGTCGCGCCGCGGGGGCCCGAGCGCCGGCCCCACGTCGGTGCGCCGTCCGCCCGCTGGTACGGGACGGCGTCGGCGGCCGAGGCCCCGCGCAGCAGCAACGTCTCACGCGACGAAGTCATCGTCCCCGCCACGCGAGATGGTCAGCACGCCCTGCTCCTCGAGCACGCGGATGACCGCGACGATCTTGGCCTGGGCCTCCTCGACGGTGCGGGTGCGCACCGGGCCGAGCAGCTCGATCTCCTCCAGGAGGTTCTCCCCGGCGCGCTCGGAGAGGTTGCGGACCACCTTGTCCCTGACGTCCTGCTTGACGCCCTTGAGCGCGGTGGCGAGGTCGTTGGCCTCGACGTCGCGCAGCACCAGCTGCAGCGACCGGTCGTCGATGGTGACGATGTCCTCGAAGACGAACATCTGGGAGCGGATGCGCTCGGCGAGCTCGGGGTCGCTCTTCTCCAGCCACTCCAGGATCGAGCGCTCGGTGGGCCGGGAGGAGCGGTTGATGATCTCGACCAGGGTCTCGACACCGCCGACGGTGGCCATGTCCTGGTAGGCCAGCAGTGACCCCATCCGGCGGCCGAGCTCCTCCTCGACCATCCTGACCATCTCCGGGGCGGTGCGGTCCATCATCGCGATCCGGTAGGCCACGTCGGCCTGCTGGTCCGGCGGGAAGCCCGACAGCACCTCGGCCGACTGCGGGGCCGGGAGGTGGGCGAGCACGAGGGCGACCACCTGCGGGTGCTCGTCCTTGAGGAAGGTGACCAGCTGGCGGACGTCGCTGTTGCGCAGCGAGGCGAAGGGCAGCTCGGTGTAGACGACGTTGAGCCGGGACAGGATGCCGTCGGCCCGCTCCTCGCCCAGCCCGGCGGCGAGCACCTCGCGGGCGAACTCGACGCCGCCGGTGCCGACGAAGCGGCGGGCGTTCATCAGCGTGTGGAACTCGGTCAGGACGTCGTCGACGTCCCCGCCGTCCACGCCCTGCAGCCGCATCAGCTCGCCGGTCAGCGTCTCGACCTCCGAGGGGCGCAGCTGCGCGAGGACGGCGCCGGCCTCCTCCTTGGACAGCTGGGCGAGGAACACCGCCGCCTTGCGCAGCCCGGGCAGCTCCCTGCGGGGGACCGCGATCTGTGCGGTCTGGGCCGGCACCCCGACGAGCTGTTCGACGCTGGCGATGCTCACTGGTCAGTCCTCCTGTCACCGGACGCCGTCGACGTCCCCTTCTTCATCGGCAGTCCGGGACGCAGACGGGCCGGGTCCTGTCGGACCCGGCCCGTCTGCGTCCGCTCTCACTTCGACTCGGCGAACCAGCCCCGCAGCATCGTGGCGACCTCGTCGGGACGGTCGCTGACCATCTCGGAGATCTCGCCGCGGACCTTCTCCCGCTGTGCGGCGGCCAGCTGGGCCGCGCGGTCGTCGAGCTCGGGGTCGCGGATGCTCTGGACCTGGAGGCGCTCGTAGTCCAGGGGCTCGTCCTCGAGCTCCTCGTACTCCTCGCGGTTGCGGCGGGAGCGGAGCCAGACGACGAGCACCAGCAGGGCGATGCCCAGCGCGATGCCGCCGGTCTTGATCATCGACCACATCTGGGCGGTCTTCTCCGCCTCGCGCTCGGCGGCGAGGTCGGCGGCGGCCTGCTCGGCGGCGGAGGTGTCGAAGGCCATCGTGGCCACCGTGATCGCGTCGCCACGGGCGATGTCCAGCCCGATGGCCGTGCTCACCAGGTCCTGCACCTGCTGCTGGTTCAGCCCGCCGGCCGCGGCGGAGTCCATGGCCACCGACACGGTCAGCCGCTGCACGTCGCCGGGGGCGTTCTGCACCGTCTCCACCGTCTTGTCGACGGGGTTGTTCGTGGTCGTCGACTCCTTCTTGTAGGCGGAGTCGCCGCCGGTCGTGCCGGCCGTGTCCTCGGCGCCCAGCACGCCACCGACGGCACCGCCGGTGCCGGTGTAGTCCTCGGTGGTCCGCGTCTCCGAGGTCGGGACGTTGTCCGGGTTGTACTGGTAGCTCTCCTTGGTGGTGTCGCGCTTGGAGAAGTCCAGGTCGGCCCGGACGGAGACCACGGACCTCCCAGGTCCGGCGACCCGGTCCAGGATCTGCTGCGCGTTGGCCGCCAGCCGCCCCTCGTAGCTCTGCTCGGCCTCGGCCTGGGCGTCGCCCACGCCACCGGTCACACCCTCGCCGGCGGCCGACAGCACGGCGCCGGTGGAGTCCGCGACGGTCACCGCGTCCGGGGCCATGCCCTGGATGCTGGAGGAGACCAGGTGGGTGACGGCGGTGATCTGCTCGCCGCCCAGCTTCGTGCCGGGGGCCAGGTCCAGCAGGACCGAGGCGGTGGGCTTGCCCTCGTCGGTGGCGAAGACGTCGTCCTTGGGCATCGCGACGTGCACGACCGCGGACCGCACGCCGTCCAGCGCCTTGAGGGTGGTCGACAACTCGCCCTCCAGCGCCCGCTGGTAGCTCACCTGCTGCTGGAACTCGCTGGTGGTGATGCCCTGCTTGTCCAGCAGCGCGTAGCCGGTCTCGTTGCCCTCGGGCAGGCCCTTGCCGCTCATCGCCAGGCGCAGGTCGTAGACCGCGTCCTGGGCGACCATGATCGTCCCGCCGCCGTCGGCCAGCTCGTAGGGCACGCCCTGGGCGGTGAGCTCCTCGACGATCGCCGAGGCGTCGGCCGAGGCCAGGTTGCTGAACAGCGGCGACAGGGTCGGCGCGGTGATCCAGCGCGTGAAGACGAAGCCACCGAGCAGCAGACCGGTCAGCAGCAGGCCGATCACGATCTTCTGCCCGACGCTGATCGTCGACAGCAGCGTCCTGACCCGGGTCAGCGGGCCGGCGAGGGCGGGAGGCATCAGACCGGCATCCTCATGATCTCGGTGAAGGCGGCGACGGCGGAGTTCTTCAGCGTGACCACGGTGTCGGTGGCGAGCCGGGCCTCAGTGCTGGCGATCATGTAGTCGTGGGCGTCCTGCAGGTCGCCAGTGGCCGCCTGCAGCGCCAGGGTGTCCACGTTGCCCTGCACGGCGTTGAGCTGGTCGATCTGGCCGGTCAGGATGTCGGCGAAGCCGCCGTCGCCGACGGCGGAGGTGGCCGACGGGCTCATCGAGACGCCGGTGACACCCGACGTCCCGTCGATGTTCGGCGTGGGCATCGCGGCGGTGAACGCGGGGATGGCGGAGATCGGCGAGGTCATGGTCAGCCCTTCCCGAGCTGCAGGGCCATCTGATAGGCCTCAGTGGCGCTCTTGATGGTGGCGAGGTTCGCCTGGTAGCCACGCTGGGCCATGAGCAGCTGGGTCATCTGGTCGCCGAGGTCGATGTCGGGGTACCGGACGTAGCCCTCGGCGTCGGCCATCGGGTTGTCCGGCTCGAACACCATCCGGCCCTCGGCCGAGCCGAGCTCGGTCCGCGCGACGCGGACGCCGCCCTCGCCGGAGCCGTAGTCGACCGCCTGGGCGACGACCATCCGCTCCTGGAAGGCGTCCTCCCCGGCCGGGTTGACGGTGTTGATGTTGGCGATGTTGTCCGAGACGGCGTCCATCCACTTGCGGTGGACGAACAGCGAGGACCCGGCGATGCCCAGGGTGTCGAAGGCGGCCACGTCACTGCGTCCGGAGTGCGGAGCGGAGGAGGGCGTACTTGCCGTCGAGGGCGCTGAGCGACAGCTGGTAGCGCAGGCCGGTCTCCGTGGCGATCACCGTCTCGGTGTCCAGGTTGACGTTGTTGCCGTCGGTGCGGGTCGGGTCCAGCGAACGGCTCGTCGCCGACCGGCCGACCACGGGGGTCTCGCCGTTGGCAATCTCGTTCTGCAGGGCCGACTCGAAGTCGACCCGGCCGGCCAGGAAGCCCGGCGTCTGGACGTTGGCGATGTTGTCGGCGGTCACGCGCTGACGCTGCTGGAGTCCGGTCAGGGACGCGTGCAGCGCAGTCATGGTCGAGTCGGTGATGATCACCGGGCGCTCGGCAGGGAGCGACGGAGCACGGGGGGTTCCTCCGGGTACGGCGGGACGCACGCCCAGGAGGTTCCTGGGAGTGAGGGGGCCGCCGATCCGTGGCGAGTGCTGCGTTGCGTTCCGTGCTCCTGCTCTCTCGGCAGGGCGGGCGCCGATCATGACCACATGCACCCGATCGGACGCTCGCAGTCACACAACGCACACGTCCCCCGGGGCAGAAGTGGCCACTTCTGCCCCGGGGGACGGGGGAGTTCGATGAGGCTGGTGTGACGGCCCCCTCCGGTCGTGCCCTGAGCCGGCGAAGGGCTCGTGGGAGGGGGTCCTTCTTCTACAGCGCGCGGTCGATGAAGGAGGCGACGGGGCGGGTCGGCGCGTAGGACATCCGGGCGGCGACGTCGCGCTGCTTCTGCGACTGGGTGATCCGCTCGACCAGGGCCTCGGCGACGGCCAACTGGTGCTGGAGCAGCCGGGCGGCGCGCTCGCGCAGGTCGTCGGGCAGCGGGCCCAGGTTGCTCGGCGGGATCCAGTCGGTGGACCGGCGGCCCCACGCGGCGATCTCCTCGGCCCGGCCGCGGGCCAGGGTCGCCTCGGCCTCGAAGACGTCGCCCTCGAGCGCGTCGAGGACGGCCGGCCAGTTCCGCGCCCCACCGCGGGCGACGGGGGAGTCCCCGGCCCGGTTGCGGGAGGCGTGGCCGGCGGTCACGCCGGGCTCGAGGCGAGGGAGGCCGCGGCCTCCCGCCACGCGTCGCGCAGCGGCTCGACGATCTTGCGGCAGTCGCCCACGCGGCGCAGGTCGCCCTTGACGTTGGCGCGCACCAGCTCACCGTGCAGCCAGGTGTAGAGCGCGGACAGGCGGGGACCGCCCTCCCACGAGTCGACCTGCAGGCTGGAGTGGAGTTCGAGCACGATGTCCTGGGCGTGCTGCAGCAGGGCGTTGCTCTGCTCGCGGTCGCCGGTGGCCAGGGCGGACTCGGCGCGCTCGAGGTCGAGGGCGAGCCGGTCGTAGAGCATGACCAGCAGGCGCTGGGGCGAGGCGGTGCTCACGGCATCGCCGAGGTAGCGGTTCCGCAGGGTGGCGGCACTCATCGGGTTTCCTCCGGGGGAGCGGTGGGTCAGGAGCTCTTCGACAGGGACGCGAGCTGGGAGGACAGCCAGGACGACTTGCTCTGCAGGGTGCCCAGAGCGGTCTCCATGGCGTTGAACCGTGCGGTGATGCTGGCCTCGCGCAGCTGCAGCCGGCGGTCCCAGTCCTCGATCTGGCTGGTCAGGCCCAGCGCCTCGTCGTCCTCGCCCTTGGCGCGCAGGACCAGGATGCCGGTGGTCGCGTTGCTGGCCTGCTTGGACAGCTCCAGCAGTCGCTGGGCGACCCCCTTGACGGCGGGGGTGACGGTGCCGTCGGGCGCGGTGACGGCGTCGGAGCCGTTGACCAGGGCCTGCGCCTTCGCCGGGTCGGCGGCGAGCGCGGCGGTGAACTTCTCGGAGTCGAAGGAGAACCGGCCGTCGCGGGTCAGCGAGATGCCCACCGACGACGTCGAGGCGCCGCCGATGGCCGTGGAGATGGTCGACAGCACCGAGCTGGTCAGCGAGCGCAGCGTGCTGTCGCCCTTGAGCGCGGCCTTGCTGCCGCTGCTGGTGTCGGTCTGGGCGGCGATCGCCGACAGGACGGCGTTCGCGGCGTCCACCATCGTCTTGACCGCGGTGGACACCGCCGTCGGGTCGCTGGCCACCGAGACGGTGGTCGTCGTCCCGGTGGTGTCGGCCTTGCCGACGGTGAAGGTGACGCCGGGGACGAGGTCGGTGAAGGTGTTGGTCGCGGACTTCGCGATCAGGCCTGGGCCGCCCAGGTCGAGGGTGGCGTCCTGGCCCTGCGCGAGGAGGGTGAAGCCGCCGGTCATGGCGCCGTCGGTCCGTGGGGTCTCGCTGACGGTGAAGACGCCGTCCTCGCCGCTGGTCGTGGAGGTCAGCTGCAGCCGAAACCGGTCCGCGGCCAGCTGCACCACGGTCGCCCTCACGCCGAGCCCGGCGGAGTTGATCGCGGAGGCGGCGTCGGTGAGGGTGCCGTCGGCGGGCAGGGACACCGTGGCGCTCTTGCCGGCGCCGTCGGTGATGGTCAGCGGCCAGCCGGGGCCTCCGGTGGCGGCCGCCGCGGTCCGCGAGCCCCACTCGCCGGAGGTGACCTCGGCGTGGGTCCTCGCGACGCTGAGGACCGAGAAGCTGACCTGAGAACCGGGCTGGGCGGTGGGGGAGGCGGTCGCGACGACGTCGGTGCTGGTGCTGCTGGCCTTGGCGGCGGCGAACGTGACCGACTTGGTGAGCGCCTCGGCCGCGCTGCGCAGCGCGTCGAACTTCGTGTTGACGGCGCGGTAGGCGGCGGCGTCGGCCTTGGTGTCGACCAGCTTGTTCTGCAGCAGCTTCTGCGGGTTCGCCTCGACCTGCATCAGCTGGCCGATCATCGTGTCGTAGTTGATGCCCGAGATCAGGCCCGTGCTCACGCTCATGCCGGCCATGTCGGTTCCTCTGCTCTCGGGCTCGCGGTGGTGACCTGCGGTGGAGGGAGTACGCCGATGAGGGGGGAGGCCGTGGGGCCTCCCCCCTCACCGGGTGGTGCTCAGGTGGTGCGGGTCGATCAGCCGCGCAGGAGCGACAGGAGGCTCTGCGTGGACTGGTTCGCCTGGGCCAGCATGGCCGTGCCGGCCTGGCTCAGGATCTGGGTCCGGGAGAAGTTGGTCATCTCCTGGGCCATGTCGGTGTCGCGGATGCGGCTCTCCGACGCCGACAGGTTCTCGACGGTGGCGTTCAGGTTGTTGATCTTGTGCTCGAGGCGGTTCTGGGTGGCACCCAGCTTGGCGCGCTCGGTGGAGACGGTGCCGATGGCGGTGTTGACGGCGGTGATGGCCGCCGAGGCGCCGGAGGCGGTGCCGACGGCCGAGGCGTTGACCGACAGGCCGGAGGCGCCCATGTTGCCGATGGACAGCGACAGGGTCTCGCCGGCGTTGGAGCCGACCTGGAAGTTCTTGGCCGTGTAGGTGCCGTTGAGCAGGTTGGTGCCGTTGAAGGTGGTCTTCGTGGCGATGTCGTCCAGCTCGGACTTGAGGGCGGTGAACTCCTCGTTGGCCTTCGCCTTGTCGGTGTCGGACAGCGAGCCGTCGTTGCTGGCCTGCACCGCGAGGTCACGCATGCGCTGCAGGATGGAGTGCGTCTCGGTCAGGGCGCCTTCTGCGGTCTGCACGACCGAGATGCCGTCCTGGGCGTTGCGGGAGGCGACCTTGAGGCCACCGATCTGCGAGCGGAGACCCTCGGAGATGGCCAGGCCGGCCGCGTCGTCGGCGGCCCGGTTGATCCGGAAGCCAGAGGACAGCTTCTCCAGGGACTTGCTCATCTGGCCGTCCGTCACCGACAGGTTGCGGTAAGCGTTCATGGCGGCGACGTTGGTGTTGACGCTGAGACCCATGGTGTTCCTCCGTGGAAGTGGGTTTTCTGGGTGGTACCCGCTGCATCCGTGCTGCGGGGCGTTGCCTCACCTGTAACGGCGGGTGCAGGGCGGTCCTTGAGCCGAAGCGGAGAAGTTTTCTCGGCTCCTCCCTCCGGGTCAGTCGGAGTCGAGGCGCGGGGGTGCGCGTGGTGCCACCCGGACCCGATCGTGCCGATACCCGGACCGATGTCTCCGGCGCCGCCTGGCGCGGGTCCGTCTCGACAGGCAGCAGCTGCGGCCGCCGTCGACGGACCGGAGCCTGATCCGTGGAGGACCCGTCGACGTGAACGTCCTGATGTGCACCACCGTCTTCACCGGCTCGAAGTACCACCGGATGACCGAACCCGCCCGGGCCGTGGTGGAGGCCGACCTCGGGATCGACGTCGAGGTCCGCCACGGGATCGCCACCACCATGGTCCAGCGCCCGGGCGAGGCCGAGCTCAGCGTCGGCTCGGTCGACGCCCGGGGCGCGGACGTCGTCGTGCTGCAGCTGCCCAAGACGGTGGCGATGCTGCAGGTGCTGCGGCTCCTGCAGGCCCAAGGCGTCGCCGTGGTGGTGGAGATGGACGACCTCTTCTCCGCGGTGCCCTACGGCCACGGCGGCCATGACTCACTGGTGCGCGGCGGCATGGCCAAGCTGGCGCTGGCCTGCGCCCGGGAGGCCGACCTGGTCACGGTGTCCACGCCCGCCCTGCTGCAGGAGTACGCCCCCCGTGGCCGGGGTGTGGTCGTGCCGAACGCCATCCCGCGCCGGATCGCCGCGCTGCCGCCGGCCTACGAACGGGAGCCGGAGACCGTGACCATCGGCTGGACCGGGGCGGTCTCCGTGCACCCCTACGACCTGCAGGTGATGGAGTCCGGTCTCCAGCAGGCGCTGGAGCGCACCCGCGGGCAGTCCAGGTTCCTCGTGCTGGGGCAGGCGGGGGAGTCGCGCACCCACCTCCGGCTGGCCGACGAGCCGGAGGTCCTCCCGTGGGTCCAGGACGTCGACGAGTACGCCGCGCTGGTGGGCGAGACGTTCGACATCGGCATCGCCCCGCTGCGTGACGACCGCTTCAACGCGTGCAAGAGCTGGCTGAAGGTCCTCGAGTACGCCGCCCGAGGGGTCTACTCCGTGCGGTCCCCGAGCGCGGAGTACGAGCGGCTCGGGTTGGGTCGGCGAGCGAAGGCCCCCCGCGACTGGGCGACCCTCCTCACCGCCGCCGTGAAGGACCCCGACCGGCGACGGGAGCTCGCCGAGGCCGACCGGACGGCGGTGCTGGCCGGCCACCTGACCGAGCACACCGCGTCCCGCTGGGCCGACGCCTGGCGGCAGGCCCGGGAGAACCGGACCCGCAGCCAGCGTCTCAGCGCCTGACGGCACGACGACGACGAAGGCCCTCTCGCCCGCACCGGGGGAGAGGGCCTTCGTCGTCGTCGTGCCCGGGCTGGATCCGGACGTGCGCGGGCCCCCGGCCGACGTCGCCGTCGGCCGGGGGCCCGGTGGTACGGGGTGCGGGGGCTCAGGCAGACTGCACGGCCGCGTCCCGCTCGGGGAGGATCCAGCGCTGCCGCGAGCGGGGCCGCGGCTGCGGCACGGTCGCAGCGGGCGGGGCTGCCGCGTCGCGGCCGGCCGACTGCCCGGTGGTCACCCGGTCGACGTAGGCCCGCTGCTGGTTGCGGGCCCGCACCCCGCCGGTGGGGGGCACGACGGTGCCGTCCCAGATCTCGCTCATGGCGGCGTGCAGCAGGGTCAGCGCCCGAGCCCGCATCTGCGAGACCCGCGACAGGGTGACCCCGAGGGAGTCCGCGATGTCGGTCAGCGACTCGTCACCGAAGAAGTTGCGCTCGACGACCTCGTCGAGGCGGTCGGGCAGTGCCCGGATCGCCTCGTGCAGGTGCCGGGCCCGCTCGCCGCGCAGCAGGGCGCGCTCGGGGGAGTCGCCGGTGTCGGGCAGGTCCAGGCTGCCGCCCTCGGTGCCGGTCTCGGCGTCGATGCTCACCATCACGGCCCGGTGCACGTCGATCTGCAGCGAGTCCAGCTCCGAGCGCGGGACGCCGAGGCTGGTGGCCAGTTCCTCCCGGGTCGGCGGCCGGCCCAGGGTGAGGGTGAGGGCGTCGGCGGCGGCGTCGGTGCGCCGCGCCGCGGCCCGCACCGACCGGCTCGCCCAGTCGCCGGAGCGGAGCTCGTCGAGGACGGCGCCCTGCAGGCGGGGGAGGGCGTAGGTGGCGAACGTGGCACCGGCGTCCGGGTCGAAGCGCCGGGCGACCTCGACCAGCGCGATGCTCGCGCAGGAGAGCAGGTCGTCCCGGCTCACGTGGCTGGGCAGGGAGATGCGGGAGGCCACCGCGTTCACCGCGAACTGAGCCAGCGGGAGATGGGTGGTCACCAGCGCGTCGACGTCGGTCGGTCGGCGGTCGAGCACGGCGGAGCGGGCTGGGGTCACGGCTCTGTCCTCGGCTGTCCCGGGCCTGGACGAGACCGGGCTGCGCCACATTTCTCCACCGGGCAGATCTCGACTTGACCACGCCCGGCGCGATGCCGATGCCACATCGACAGCGCCCGCCGGACCCGGTGGGCCCGGCCTGCACCAGGGCTGCACATGACCACGGAAGGCGGCCGGCATGGACCACCAGCACCTGTCGACGTTGCTCTGGCGGGAGCAGGAGCTGCTCGACCTCCTGCTCTTCAAGGCCGAGGAGAAGCAGTACCTGATCCTCACCGGCAAGAGCCGGTGGCTCGCGCGCATCGCCCACGAGATCGAGGTGGTCCTGGAGCAGCTGCGGACCCTCGAGGTGGAGCGCGCCGCGGCCACCGAGCAGATCGCCGGCCGGCTCGGCCTGGAGGCCAACCCATCGCTGCGCACCCTCGCGGACTGCGCGCCGGCCCCCTGGAACGACCTCTACGCCAAGCACCACGAGGCGCTGCTCGTGCTGGTCTCGGAGCTGCGCGGGCTGTCGGACGCCAACAAGGAGCTCATCGAGAGCGGCCTGGCGGTCATCAACGACGCGCTCGCGACCAGCCGGCCCGCCGCGTCGGCCGGCACGTACACGCAGTCCGGCCGGGCCTCCGGCAACGCCTACCGCTCGGTCACCCTGGACGGCTCCCTGTGACCACCGCCCGCCCCGCCGCGTCCCCCACCCGCCAGTCCCACCCCCGCGAGGAGTCGAAGTGAGCACCTTCTCGGGTCTCAACACCGCGACCACCGCCCTCTGGGCCCAGCAGCGCGGCCTGGACGTCACCGGGCAGAACATCGCCAACGTCAACACCCCCGGCTACACCCGGCAGCGCGCCGAGCTGCAGTCGGTGGGCGGCAACGTCGTCCCGGCGGTCTACGCCACCAGCAACCAGGTCGGCCAGGGCGTCGACGCCGACACCGTCATCCGGATCCGGGACGCCTTCCTGGAGGGGCGCGCGCAGCTGGAGAGCGGCGGCACCGCGCGGCTGACGGTCGCCGACGCCACCCTCGCCCAGGTGGAGCAGGCCTTCCGCGAGCCGGGCACGACCGGCATCCAGGCCAAGCTGACCGCCGTCTACACCGCCTGGCAGGACGTCGCCAACCACCCGAACGACAACACCAGCTCCGGTGCCCGCACCGCGGTCCTGCAGTCGACGGCCAGCCTCGTCGGCGAGCTGCGCACCACCAGCGCCACGCTGGACAAGCAGTGGACCCAGACGCGCGAGAGCCTGGCCGTGCTGTCCGAGGACGTCAACGCCACCGCCGCCTCGATCGCCGACCTCAACACCGCGATCAAGCGCGGCGTCCAGGCCGGCCTGCCGGTCAACGAGCTGGCGGACAAGCGCGACGGCCTGGTCCTCCAGCTGTCGGCCGCGATCGGCGCGACCTCCCGGCCCGGCGACGACGGCCAGGTCGACGTCGTCGTCGCCGGTGCGACGCTCGTCTCGGGCGGCACGTCCGTGGGTCTGGCGTTCCGGGGTGGGCTGGACCGGGCGGCCGCCACCACCGACCCGCCGCGTTTCGTCACGGACCCGGGCGGCACCACCGTGAACGTGGGCGGCACCGCCGGCGGCAAGACGGCCGCGCTCACCACGACGATCCCCAAGTACCTGACCCAGCTCGACCAGGTCGCCCAGCGGATCGCCGACGAGTTCAACACCGCCCAGACCGCCGGCTACGACCAGGCCGGCGTCCGTGGGCTGGCGGTCCTGGGCGGCCCCGGCGGGTCGGCCACGGTCACCGCGGCCACGATCGAGGTGCTGCTCAGCGACCCGGCGCAGCTCGCCGCGGCCACGGTCGGCCCCGGGCCGACCTCGGACGGCAGCAACGCCGCCGCGATCGGCAAGCTGCAGAACAAGGCGGGCGGGGCGATGAGCGCCTACCGGCAGCTGATCGTGGGCCTGGGCGTCGAGGCGTCGGTCGCCACCAGCAGCCTGGCCACCCAGGCCGTGGTCAGCAGCCAGGTGGACGCCGCCCGCGACTCGGTCTCCGGGGTCAACCTGGACGAGGAGATGACGAACATGATGCAGTTCCAGCACGCCTACTCCGCTGCCGCACGCATGATCACCACCATCGACGAGACGCTCGACGTGCTGATCAACCGCACCGGCCGCGTGGGGCTGTGACCTGATGCGGATCACCCAGCGCTCGATCGCGCTCACCAGCCTGCAGGGCCTCAACCGCAACATGGAGGCCATCGGCAAGCTGCAGCAGCAGCTGACGTCGGGGCGGTCGATCAACAAGCCCTCCGACGACCCGACCGGCACCAACACGGCCATGCAGACCCGCCAGGAGCTCGCCGGTGCCATGCAGCACGCGCGCAACATCTCCGACGGGATCAGCGTCCTCAACGCCACGGACTCGGTCCTGCAGAGCATGATCGCCCAGGTCCACACCGCCAAGGAGCGCGCGCTCAGCGGGACCAACAGCGGGTCGATGTCCGACGCCGGCCGCGCGGCCGTCGCCGCCGAGCTCACCGGCATCCGGGAGAGCCTGCTCGGCCAGGCCAACACGGTCGTGCAGGGTCACCCGCTGTTCGGCGGGGTCACCAGCGGCACGACCGCCTACGACGTGACCACCGGTGCCTACCAGGGCTTCCGGGCTCCCGCGGGCCCGGCGGACACCGCGGTCATGGTGACCCGGCAGGTGTCCGACGCCGAGGCCGTCCGCGTGGACATCACCGGGCCGGAGGCCTTCGGCGTCACCTCGGCGGCCGGCGTCACCCCGGCGACGCGGGACCTCTTCACGATCATCGGCGACCTGGCCGACAACGTGGTGAACGACCCGGCCGCGGTGGCCGCCGACCTCGACGCGCTGGACGCCGCGCTCAACTCGATGCTGACGGCCGCCACGGACATCGGCAGCCGGACCAACCGGATCGAGACGGCCAAGCAGGTCAACAGCGACCTCCAGCTGACGCTGACCACCCGCTCGGGCGAGATAGAGAACATCGACCTGGCCAAGACGATCATGAACCTGGAGATGCAGCGGACCGGCTACCAGGCCGCGCTGGGCGCCACGGCCAAGGCCATCCAGCCCACTCTGCTGGACTTCCTCCGCTGATCGCCGCCAGGGGCGCCCGTTTCGCGCCCGCCCCTGCCGAGAAGAGTGTCAGGACCGCACCACCCGGTGGTGCGGTCCTGCGTCCCGCCGCAGCGGCGGGGCATGCCACGGATGGCCCACACGAACCCATGGAGGGGTACCCATGCTCACTCTCACCCGCAGCGTCGGCGAGAGCATCCGGATCGGCGAGGACATCGAGGTCTATGTCGTCGAGGTGCGCGGCGGCACCGTGCGGCTGGGCTTCAAGGCCCCCCGCGAGGTCGCCATCCACCGCGAAGAGGTCTACCGCCAGATCGCCGAGGCGAACAGCCTGGCGGCCGAGGTGGCAGCCGACGCGCTGGGTGCCTTGGCAGCATTCGCACCATCCCTAGAGCGCTCGACTAGCAAAGAGTGACATAGCCGTGACCTGTTCCGCTCAATAGTCGTTCACCTCAGTTGTCACACTGGCACCAGGACGGCGAGTCTCGCCGTCGGACCGTCTCTGACTGCGCAACTCTTCCCCCACAGCGCCACCGCTACTGGGGGAGATCGACATGGCACTCAGCGCACTCGCACCGAACACGACCGCCGGCATCGACCTGCGGATCGACCCGTCTGCTGCCGACGGCCTGCGCCTCGTCGAGGCCGTCGGCAGCGACGTGGACGCGGTCGGCCCTGCCTGCGCGGAGTCCGCCGACACGACCTGGTCCGAGACCGTGGTCGTCCACGTCCAGCTGCGCCCCCGGCGCACGGGCACCCGCCGCTGCCTGGCCGCGCTCACCGCGCTGGCCGCCCGGCACGAGCAGGTCTCCTTCTCCCTGACCGGCCTGTCCGGCGACGACCGCGTCGTCCGGGTCACCGTCGGCGTCGAGCTCGGCCCGCGTGAGCTGATCGCCAAGTTCTCCGACGAGGCCCAGACCGCCTACGCCTTCGTCGACGGTCTCTTCACCGACCTCTACGACTTCATGCCGGTGTACGTCGCCGAGCCCAGCGCCGTCGAGCGCAGCGCCGCCGCCGGCGTCCTCGAGGCAGCCGTCGCCCCCCGCGCCGCCGACCCGCTCGCCGTCGCCCCCCGCGCTGTCGCCCCGCGCATCCCCTCGCCGCGCACGCCCGTCGGCGAGTCGCTGCGCCACGCCGTGCCCGTGCCCGCCTGATCGACCGCCTCCGGCGCGCCGCACCGGCTCGCGCCACCGGCTTCTGCACCCTCACCTCTTCCACCTGCACTTCCCCTCAGGAGGACCCGGTGTCCGATCTCGTCACCGCCCCGACCGCCGCCCCGACGACGTCCACCCGCCCCGCGGGGCTCGCCCCGGCGAGCGCCCCCGAGGAGCGCCGCACCCGCGAGCCGCTGGTCTTCGGTGGCGTGCCCGAGGCCGACGGCTGGCTGCTGGCCCCCATCACGCCGCGCGACCGGGTGCACTTCCGCACCGACCGGGAACTGCCGCTGGCCGAGTTCCGCGCCGCCTTCCCCGCCGACGTGACGGTCACCTACGACGAGGGGGACGGGCTCTACCGGGTCGACGGCACGCCGGGCACCGGTGACGAGATGGCCGCGACGACCCGCGCCTGGTGCGCCACCCACGGGTACGCCACCGTCGGGCTGCGCCCGGAGACCGGCGTCCGCCGCCGCGCCCCCCGTGACCTGCCCCCCGCCTTCCTCGACGGGCTGTGCCGCCACTACTGCCGGGTCAGCCTCAAGCGGCTGCAGCGGAACATGAGCACGATCCGCCTGCACCTGCCCGACAACGACGACGTCGACCAGCAGGTCGCCGAGTGGGTGCTGAAGGCGGTCTCCCAGTACGACGAGGCCAAGGGCGTGCCGTTCGGCGCGTTTCTCGCCACGCAGCTGTCCAAGTGGGTGCACGACCTCGGGCGCAACGCCTACGGGCGCACCGCGGCCGACACCGAGAACAAGCAGCAGAAGGCCATCGCCGCCTTCACCGCCGAGCACCAGCGCCGGCCCAGCGAGAAGGAACTGGCCGCCTACATGGGCCAGAGCGTCGCCACCCTGCGCCGCAACTCCCAGACCGTCGCCACCCTCAACGGGCTGCGCAACCTGCAGTCGCTGGACGGCGGGGCCGACGCGGTCGAGTTCGTCGTCCCCGACAGCGCCGAGGTGCCCGACGAGATCATGGGGGAGGCCGAGCAGACCCTGCTCTCCCACGCCCTCACCGCCGCCTGCGCGCCCGACCCGACGGCCCGCCGCGACCAGCGCGCCGCGCAGCCGAACGTGCTCGGCTGGGCCACCTGGTACCTGACCACCTGGGGTGGGCAGACCAAGACCCAGCTGTCGGCCGACCTCAACACCTCCGTGCGCAACATGAACGTCCACGCCGACCGCGCGGAGCAGGCGCTCAAGACACGCCTGTCCGAGCTCGGCGGCTGAAGAGTCGGGGGACCCCCTCCCTCCCCGGGAAGGGGGCCGCTCCAGCAGGTCACCTGCGCGCAGCGGCTCTGTGACGGAGGCCGCGTCAGTACGTCACCTGCGCCCCGGACCGCTTCGGCGGGCCGGGGCGCAGTCGTGTCGAGAGGTGCCGGGAAACTGGGTCGTTGCACGGGTCCAACCGGTGTCCGACCTGCCGATATCCATTCCGTGACCACGCCGGACCGCTACCGCCGCCCCGCGGGTCGGACCCGGACGACGGCCGGTCCACCCCGGTTGCCGATGCGTCCGGGCGACCGCCGGCCGGCGGTCCGGGCATGAGCGTCCCCCCGGCCGCCGCGCCCGAGCACGTCGTCCTCGTGCCGCACTGGCTGACCGCCGTCGACCGCGAGGAGGTCGAGCGCGCCGTCACCGAGGCCCTCGAGGTCGGTCCGGTCCACCCGGTCGCCGCCATCCACCTCGGCGACGTCCTCACCGAGCTGCACGTCGCCGCCGCGCGCGAGTTCGTGTGGCCCGCGCCGGTCGCCCGCGTCCGCCTGGCCACCGGCTGGGGCGCCGACGTCGTCCCCGTCCGGCTGTCGGCCCTCGAGCTGGCCAGCGTGCTGTCACTGCCCGGCCTCGAGCCGGTCACCCGGGCGGCGCTGACCGGGGGGCGCAGCGCGTGAGCGAGACGCTCTTCGGCGCACCCTCCGGGCTGTTCGCGCGGCTGAACCGCACCGAGGTGCGGGTGCCCGACGTCCGGGCCGCGCTCTCCCGGCTGACCCCGGCCGACCTCGACCCCGGACTCCGGTTCGACGTCTTCGAGGGCACCGGCACCGGCCCGATGGTCGTGCTCGAGGAGGCCGGACGACGCAGCCGCGTGCTCCTGGCCGAGCTCGCCACGCAGATGACCCGGTCCCGCGTCGCGGCCACCCCGGAGGGGGTCACCGCCGCGGTGGTCGCCTGGCTGGCCCGGCGCCCGGTGCCCGACGAGGTCGCCGTGGCCGCTGGCACGGCGCTGCTCGACTGGACCGACCCCGCGCAGACCGTGCTCGGCTGGCGGGTGACGGTCACCCGCGGCGCGCTCGTCGTCCCGTGGCGCCCCTCGCGGACCGCGTCGCTTCCGCTCGTGCACCAGGTGCGCTCGGCGGCACTGGGTCGTGCCGCCACGGTCGACGCCACGCTGCGCATGCAGGGCCCGGTCGGGCTGTGCACCGCCACCGACGCCCCCGGCCTGGACACCGCCGTCCTCGTCCGCCCCGAGGCGCTGCTGCAGGAGATGGCCGACCGCGGGCTCCGGCTCCGCGACGGGCACGTCGTCGTCAGCCCGGGCCGCCCGGTGGCCTGCGCCGAGGGCCCGGTGGCCCGCCGGCTGGCCGCCGAGGCGACCGAGTCCTGCGCCACGCTGCCCTGGCGGACCGTCGCCGACCTCGGCTGGGCCTGACCGACCGGTTCCCCGGCCGACCCGCCTGCGCTCAGGCGAGGCTGCCGTACTCCCAGTGCCACGGCTCCGGGTTCTCCCCGCGGGCCTGTGCCCAGTCCGGGTGCACCCAGCCGAAGCGGCCGGCGTTGAGCTGCATCCACGCCGTCTGCGCGGTGCCGAAGACGTTGACCCCGCCGCACAGGTCCACCGCGAGGCCCCACCCGTGGTTCGACGTCCCGGGGACGGCGGTGATCCGCGGCTTGCGCTCGTGCGCGTCGACCTGTGCGCCGAAGGAGCGGTAGGAGTCGGTGATGCACAGCGGCGTGCCGAAGGAGGTCTGGTAGGCCGCCGACATCGCGGTGTACGCGGCGGCCGCGTCGCAGCGCAGCCGTTGGGACGGGCCGATGCCGCACAGCTGGTCGGCCGGGATCCGGCCGTTGGACCAGCCGCCCCAGGCCGCCTCGGCCGGGCTGCCCGGGGCCGGCGGCGGTGCGCTGCAGGTCGCCGGGCCGCCGGCGGGCACCGGCAGCGGGGTGGGGGTCGCCGGCGGGACGGTGACCCGGACGGCGGTGCTCAGGTCGCCGACCTCGTGCACCGCGACCTGCCAGCGGTCGGCGGAGGCGGACAGCACGCTGGTGCCGCCCAGGTAGAGCCCGACGTCGTCCAGGCCGCTGCCGAAGCGCGTGCTGAACACCAGGTCACCGACCTGGAGCTGGCCGCTGGGCACCGGGGTGCCCTGCGCCCACTGCCCGGCCAGGTCCCCGGCCAGGCCGAGCCCGGCCTGGGTCCAGGCGGTCGCGGTGAGCCCGGCGCAGTCGTAGCCGTCGGGGCCGCTCTGGCCGGCCAGGTAGGGGCGGCCGAGCTGGGCGAAGGCGGCGCTCACCGCGGCGATCGTCTCCGTGGGCAGCACGGTGAGGGTCTGGCCGTCGGCGTAGGCGGTCGCCACCCCGGGCACCGGGGCGCCGGAGGCGTCGCGCAGCGGGGCAAGCCCGCGCGGCAGGTCGCCGGCGTCGGTCAGCGCGGCCGCGGTCGGCGGGGTGACGTCAGCGGCGACCAGCCGGTCGAGGTAGGACTGCCAGCCGGCGAGCGCGGTCGCGTTGCGCTCCTGCTGCTCGGCGGAGGCCGGGCTGGTCGACAGTGCGGCCCACTGCGCGCTGGTGCGCGGGTCGAGGGTGGCGACGAGGTCGCGCACCTCGTCCAGGACGGCGGCGGCACGGGTGCGGGCGTCGGCCGCGGCGTCCTCGGCCGCGGCGGCCTCGTCGGTGAACTGCGCGGCGTGGACGGCGGCCTGCGCGGCCCGGGCCACCTGGGCGTCCCGGTCGTCGGTGAGGTGCTCGACCAGGCCGGCGGCGTGCAGGACGTCGGCGGTGGCCCCGGGGGCGTCGACCGAGAGCCGGCCCACCGGCCAGCGCTGCTCGGCGGTGCGCTTGTAGGCGGCGGTGGCGTGGGTGCCGACGGCGGCGCGCGCGGTGGCCACGTCGGCCAGGGCGGCGGTGCCCGCGTCTCGGGCCTGCTGGGCGCGGGTGCTGGCGGCGGACGCCTCGGCCAGCGCGTCCCGGTAGCGGGCGGTCGCCTCGGCCACGGTGGTGGCGGTGCTGCGGGCGTCGTCGGTGGGCGCCTTCGGGACCTGGCCGGCCTCGGTGGGCGGCTGGGTGAGGGCGCCGAGCAGGAGCAGGACGGCGAGCGTGGCGCCGGTGAGCACGCCGAGCCGGTCGCGCCACCGCCGCAGCGCGCCGGGGGTGCGCCTCGGGGCGGGACGCCGGGCGGCGGGCCGGCGCGGGCCCGCGGCGCCGGCGGGACGCGGCCGGCCGGTGCCGGTGCGCGGCCGGGGTGCGCCGGCCCGGGGCGTCCCGGTGCGCGAGGCCGAGGTGCGGGCGGCGGGGGTGCGGGCGGCGGGGGTGCGGGGAGCCGAGGCGCGGGGGGCCGGCGTGCGGGTCGTGACGGCCGGGCGGGTGGTCGACGACGTCGTCCGGGGTCGCTGCGCGGTGACCTGCGCGCGTGGAGCGGTCACCGTCGTCCCCCGGGTCCGAGATCGGTCCGGGCGCCAGGTGGCGTCCGGTGTCTTGATCCCATCGACGGGGGCCGGGGGGCGGTGTAGGTCCCTCACCCCACGGGGGGACGCGACTCACCCCATCGGGGGAGAGAGGGACACGACGAGGCCCCGCCGTCCGGGTGGACGACGGGGCCTCGGGGCGTGCGGAGTGCTTATCGCTGCGACAGCTCCACGAACGAGCGCTCCGTGGGGCCGGTGTAGACCTGCCGCGGACGGCCGATCTTGGTGGCCGGGTCCTCGATCATCTCGCGCCACTGGGCGATCCACCCGGGCAGCCGGCCCAGGGCGAACAGCACGGTGAACATCTTGGTCGGGAAGCCCATGGCCCGGTAGATCAGGCCAGTGTAGAAGTCGACGTTCGGGTAGAGCTTGCGCTGGATGAAGTAGTCGTCGTTGAGGGCGATGTCCTCCAGCTGACGGGCCAGGTCGAGCAGCTCGTTGTTGCCGCCGAGCTTGTTCAGCACGGTGTCGGCGGTGGCCTTCACCAGGGCCGCGCGTGGGTCGTAGTTCTTGTAGACCCGGTGCCCGAACCCCATGAGCTTGACGCCGGGCTCCTTGTTCTTCACCCGGTCGACGAAGTGGCCGATGTCGCCGCCGTCGCGCTTGATCGCCTCGAGCATCTCCAGCACCGAGGAGTTGGCGCCGCCGTGCAGCGGGCCCGACAGGGCGTGGATGCCCGAGGAGATCGAGGCGAACATGTTCGCCTGCGCGGAGCCGACCAGCCGCACCGTGGAGGTGGAGCAGTTCTGCTCGTGGTCGGCGTGCAGCACGAAGAGCATGTCCAGGGCCTTGACCAGCTCCGGGTCGGCCTCGTACGGCTCGGCCGGGAACCCGAAGGTCATCCGCAGGAAGTTCTCCACCAGGCCCAGCGAGTTGTCCGGGTAGAGCATCGGCTGGCCGACGGACTTCTTGTACGCGTAGGCCGCGATCGTGGGCAGCTTGGCCAGCAGCCGCACGGTGGACAGCTCGACCTGGCGCTGGTCGAAGGGGTCCAGCGAGTCCTGGTAGAAGGTCGACAGCGCGCTGACGGCCGAGGAGAGCACCGGCATCGGGTGCGCGTCGCGGGGGAAGCCGTTGAAGAACCCCTTGAGGTCCTCGTGCAGCAGCGTGTGCCGGCGGATCCGGTCGTCGAACGCCGCCAGCTGGTCGGCCGTCGGGAGCTCGCCGTAGATCAGCAGGTAGGACACCTCGAGGAAGCTGGCCTTGCCGGCCAGCTGGTCGATCGGGTACCCGCGGTAGCGCAGGATGCCCGCGTCGCCGTCGATGTACGTGATCTCCGAGGTGCAGGAGGCGGTGTTCACGAAGCCGATGTCCAGGGCGACCTGGCCGGTCGTGGCCAGCAGCTTGCTGGTGTCGATGCCCTCGGACCCCTCCGTGGAGGGGATGACCCGCATGGGCAGTTCGCCGCCGGGCCAGCGCAGGGCGACGTCTGGGGTGCTCGCTGTCTCGCTCATCACGGCTGGACGCTACTCAGTTCTCCCCGTGGCGCGACAGGGCCCCGGCGCACGGACCCGGCGAGACCCTCGTCCCACCCACCCGGTGCGCCCTCCGGCCCGCCGGAGGAGACCCCCGGACAGGCCGGGGCCGGCGGACCGGCGGTCAGGACGCGGCGGAGGGGACGCCAGCGGGTTCCAGCGACCAGACTGCAGTGGCGAGGTCGGCGTGCCAGCGGCGGTCCGGCGGGGCGACCGCCAGCCACGGGGCACGCAGCAGCGTCGCCGGCGCGTCGCTGGGGACCAGCTCGACGTCGATGTCCGGTCCCTGGGCGAGCGCCTCCTCGAGGAGCGGCACGGCCTCCTCCAGGAGGTGCGGCGGCACGGCGATCACCAGCTTCTCCGCCACTCCGTCGGCGGCCACGCGACGCAGTGCCTCGACGGTCGCGGTGAGCTCCTCGGGCGCGAGGCTGGGCGCCGCCAGCGCGACCGGGTACGTGCGCGTCCAGACGTCGAGCTGTTGGGTGAACCGGTACCGGGCACCGGGTCCGTGAGCTCGTCTCCACAGCGGTCCCTGGGCGTCACCGGACCGGTCGGCTCCCAGCTCGACCAGCGCCGTCGTCGCGAGGAAGACCGTCTCCAGCGCCGGGCCGTGCTCCGGGGAGTCGACCATGCTGGCCAGCCGGGCGGCGGCCATCTGGAGGACCCGGCTGTAGGCCCGCCGGCGCTGCGCCGGGTCGCGGAGGAAGCCCTGTCGGATGCCCCAGTCGACCAGGCGGACCCAGTCACGCTCACCACGCGCCATGGCCCAGGGGTTCCAGGTGTTCTGCCCCGGGTGGAGGCGGAACCGGCTGAGGGTCCGTGGCGTGTAGAAGGCCGGCCCGCGGGCCAGCAGCTGGATCCACACCTTCACGTCGGTCACCACGTCGATCCGGCGGCCGTCGACCTCCCACAGCGTGTCCAGGTCGAGGGCGTCCCGGCGGAAGAGCGCGGTGGAGAACTCGCCGATGTCGTTGGTGCAGGTCTCCAGGACCGAGTCGCCCAGTTCGAGCCCGTCGATCGTGCCGGCCCGGTCCCGCAACGCCGGGAACTCGTGCCCGGGGACGGCCTTGCCGTTCTCGTCGATGAGGGAACGGCGGGAGAACGCCAGGGTCGCCTCGGGCGCGGACTGCATGCCCCGCACCAGCTCGCGGACGCAGTCGGTGGCCAGCACGTCGTCGTGCAGGAGGTACTTGACGTACTCACCGCGGGCCTCCCGCAGGAGCCCGGACAGGTTGTCGTACGCGCCGACGTTCGTCTCGTGCCGGATGACCCGGATGCGGTCGTCGGCGGCCGCGGCGGTCGCGACGATCTGCGCCGTCCCGTCGGTCGAGCCGTCGTCGCCGATGAGGATCTCCAGGGCGCGGTGGCTCTGCTCCCGAGCGGAGCGCAGGGCTGCCCGGAGGTGACGCTCCCCGTTGTAGGTGGGGATGAGGACGCTGACCGAGGGCTCGCTCACGTGCGGACTGCCTTCCTGTTCGGGTGGGGCGGCGGACGTCGTGGTCCCTCAGGCGCGGAAGGACCGCACCGCGTCGATGACCACGTCCTGGTCGTCAGGGCCGAGCGTGGGGCCCATCGGCAGGCTGAGGACCTCGGTGGCGAGCCGATCGGCCATCGGCAGGTGCAGCCCGGCCATCGGGGTGTCGGCAAAGGCGCGCTGACGGTGCGGCGGGACCGGGTAGTGCACCAGGGTCTCCACACCACGTGCGGCCAGGTGCTCCCGCAGCCGGGCACGGTGCGGGGTGCGCACGACGTACAGGTGCCAGACCGGGCTCGTCCCCGCCGACCGCTCGGGGAGCACCAGCTGGTCCAGCCCGGCCAGTCCCTCGTCGTAGCGTCGGGCCGCGGCCGCGCGACGGGCGTTGTGCTCGTCCAGCCGGCGGAGCTTGACCGACAGCAGCGCGGCCTGCACCTCGTCCAGCCGGCTGTTGTAGCCGACCTCGTCGTGCCGGTACTTCTCCGTCGAGCCGTAGTTCCGCAGCGAGCGGAGGCGCTCCGCGGTCGTCGGGTCGGGGGTGGTGACCGCGCCGCCGTCGCCGAGGGCGCCCAGGTTCTTCCCCGGGTAGAAGCTCCAGGCCGTGGCATGGGTCAGGCCACCCACCGGGCGGTCGCCGAGCCGGGCGCCGTGGGCCTGCGCTGCGTCGTCGAGCACGACCAGGTCGTGGGCGCGGGCGACCTGCAGGACCGGGGCCAGGTCGACGGGGTGTCCGTACAGGTGGACGGGGACCACGGCCCGCGTCCTGCTCGTGACCGCAGCCGCCAGCGCCTCGGGGTCCCAGTCGGCGTTCGCCGTCCGGACGTCGACCGGCACCGGGACCGCACCGACGTGCACCACCGCCAGCCAGGTCGCGATGAAGGTGTGCGAGGGCACGAGGACCTCGTCGCCCGGACCGACGCCCAGGGCACGCAGCCCGAGGGAGAGCGCGTCGAGTCCGTTGCCCACCCCGACGGCGGAGTGGGCGCCGACCGCAGCAGCCCAGGCGTCCTCGAAGGCGCACAGCTCCGGGCCCAGCAGCACCCGACCGCTGCGCATCACCCGCAGGGCCGCGTCCTCCAGTTCCGGCCCCATCTCCGCGTACAGCGCTCCGAGGTCCAGGAACGGGACGCGGCGCGTCACCGGGGTGACGCTCACGCGGTGCGCGCCGGGGTGCTCAGCTCACCCGATGCCTCGGCCGCCCGTCGTGCGGTGAGGAACTCGTCGTAGTCGCGGTAGTAGTCGTCCTCGGCGTAGACCTGGGAGGCGAGGACGAGGCAGACGCTGCCGGAGGAGAAGTTGCCGAGCTCCCGCCAGACCAGCCGGGGGACCAGCAGCCCGTGGTAGGAGCGGTTCAGGTGGAACCGCGCGGTCTCCGTGCCGTCGTCCACGACCACGTCGAAGCTGCCGGCCGCGGCCACGATCAGCTGCTGCAGCTCGCGGTGCCCGTGGCCGCCGCGGGACTCGCCACCCGGCACGTCGTAGAGGTAGTAGACGCGGGCGATCTCGAAGGGCACGTGGACGCCGCCCTCGAGGGACGTCAGGTTGCCCCGCGGGTCGGTGATCCGGGGCAGGTCGACGATCCTGCAGCCGGCGCCGCTGCCCTCCGGGCGTGGGTTCCAGTCCGTGGCGCGACGACCCGGGGCGGGGGAGCGGCGGTCCTGAGGAGTCACGCCCCGGGTCATCGGCAGTCGCCGCCGGTGCCCGGCACACCCGGGGGCCCTCGCGGGGCGGTGGAGAGCGCAGTGGCGCGTGGGACGGCGGGAGGCAGCGCTTCCGCGTGTCGGCCGCCGCGGTCGTCCATGGTGGGGACATGCCCTCCACGACCCTCGCGGACAGGACGACCCCCTTCCGCCTCGACCGCGACGTGCACCCGGCCCTGGTGTCGATGACCGACGCGCTGCGGGCCAACCACCGGTTCGCCGCCGACATCGCCGACCGGTGCGCGGCCCTGTTCGGGGCCCGCTGGGCCGACGAGTTCGAGCTGGTCGTGGCCGCGCTGTTCCCCACGCCGGAGGCGGTGGCCGCGGCGGTCAAGGGGTACGCCGCCTTCGCGATGCAGTCGATGCGGCTGCAGGCGGCGTTCGAGGTCGAGGGCCGGTACCGGCCCAAGACCCACGGCGAGGCGGCCAGCGAGGTCTACTTCAACGAGCAGCACATGATGCGGGAGTACCTGCCGGGTCTGCTCCTCTCCCACTTCCTGTGGCCGCACCACTACCGACAGGTCCAGTTCTTCGACTCGGCCTTCGTCGACGTCATGCGCATGGCCGGCGCGTCCTCCTTCGTCGAGGTCGGGACCGGGACCGGGCTGTACTCCGGGATGCTGCTGCGCCGTCTCCCGGCGGTGCGCGGGACCGGCTTCGACATCAGCCCGTCCTCGATCCGCTTCACGCAGGACCAGCTCGAGGCCCTGGGCGTCGGTCACCGGTACGAGGCGCAGCTGCGCGACGTCGTCGCCGACCCGCCCGGCCCCCTGGCCGAGTGGCTGGTGTGCGTGGAGGTGCTCGAGCACCTGGACGACCCGGTCGCCTTCCTCCGGGGGCTGCGGGCGACCATGGCCCCGGGGGGCAGGGCGTTCATCACGGCCGCGCTCAACGCCGCGCACGCCGACCACGTCCACCTCTACCGCAGCCACGACGACGTGCTCGCCCACCTGGTCGAGGCCGGGTTCACGCTGGAGCAGTCCTTCGTCGGTGCCGCCTACCGGCCGTCGGGACCCGGCGTTCCGGTCCCGCTGGCCGCGGCGTTCGTCGTCCACTGAGGTGGTGTCGAACGCCGTGACCGCCGGTCGGCGGGTGCTCCGCGGGGAGTTCGTCCAGCTCCGCCCGCTGGTGGTCGCCGATGCCGCGGTGACCCTCGGCTGGCGCCAGGCCGACCGGGCGCGCTTCCTCAACGCAGGCGCCCGCACGGTCGAGGAGCAGGCCGGCTGGATCGCCGCGCGCCCGGAGTCCGACCACGACTTCGTCATCGAGCTGACCGACGGCCGCCCCGTCGGGATGGTCTCGTTGACCGCCGTGGACCCGGTGAACCGGCGCGCGGAGCCGGGCCGGTTCCTGATCGGGGAGGAGACCGCGGTGCAGGGCGTCCCGGCCGCGGTGGAGGCCATGAGGCTGCTGTACGGACTGGCCTTCGACGAGCTCGACCTGGTCCGGGTGTGCGGCATCGTCGCCGCCGAGAACACCCGGATGGTCAAGTGGCAGAAGTTCCTGGGCATGCGCGAGGAGGGCCGGCTGCGCGACCACCTGTTCCTGGGTGGACGGTTCCAGGACGCCGTCTGCCTCGGCCTGCTGGTCGCCGACTACCGGACGACCACCCTGCCCCGCATGAACGCACTCATCGCCGCTGCCCGCAGCCGGTGAACGACACACGGAGGAACCACCCGATGCTCGATCACGCCGCCGTCCAGGACATCGTCCTGCGCGCCCTGGAGTCCCTCAACGACGAGCGGGCCGCCGACGACAGGTTCGTGGTCGGTCCGCAGACCCGGCTCTTCGGCGCCGACGCGGCGCTGGACTCGCTCGACCTGGTGTCGGTGATCGTCGACGTCGAGGAGGCCGTCTCGGCCGCGGCCGGCCGCACCGTCATGCTCACCGACGACCGCGCGATGAGCCAGGAGGTCTCGCCGTTCACCGACGTGGCCGCACTCACCGCCTACGTCCTGAGCCTCCCGGAGCTCGCGTGAGCGACGTGGGCCCGCCCTACGCGGGCAGGGTCGCCCTCGTCACGGGCAGCAGGCGCGGCATCGGCCGGATGATCGCCGAGCACGTCCTGGCCCACGGGGGACGGGTCGTCGGCTTCGCCCGGGGGGAGTCGACGATCGACCACCCCGACCACACCCACGTGCAGGTCGACGTCGCCGACCCCGCCTCCGTCCAGCGCGGGTTCGCCGAGCTCAAGCAGGTCACCGACGCGGTGCACATCGTGGTCAACAACGCGGCGGTGCTGACCTCCCAGTACTCGATGATCATGCCGCCGGCCGCCGCTGCGGCGATGGTCGACACCAACCTGCTGGGCGCCTTCATGGTCTCCCGCGAGGCGGCCAAGCTGATGCGCCGTTCGGGGTGGGGACGGATCGTGAACATCAGCTCCATGGCCGTCGGTCTGGAGCCGATCGGGGACTCGCTCTACGCAGCCTCCAAGGCGGGACTGACCACCATGGGCAACGTCATGGCCAAGGAGCTCGCGCCCCTCGGCGTCACCGTCAACACCCTCGGGGTCAGCGCGATCGCCACCGACATGCTCGCCCAGCTGCCCCAGGACAAGGTCGACGCGGTCGTCGCCGGGCTCCCGCTGCCCCGGTACGCCGAGCCGGACGACGTCCTGAACGTGCTGGACTTCTTCTGCTCCGAGCGCAGCTCCTACGTCACGGCCCAGACGGTCTACCTGGGCGGGGTGCACTGAGGTGGCCGGCGAGACGGCCGAGCGGGTCGGGGACTGGGGCGGCGGCGCCGTCTGGCGGGTGACGAGCGGGAGCTTCCCGTCCAACGCCTGGTTCTGCGAGGCCGACGTCCCCGGCGGCGGGGTGCTGATCGACCCCGGCCTGGACGGGGCGGCCATCGACGCGGCGTTGTCCGCGCACGGCCTCCGGCCCCACCAGGTGCTCTGCACGCACGGGCACTTCGACCACACCGCCGGGGCGTCGTGGTTCCAGACGCGGTACGGCTGCGAGGTGTTCCTCCACCGGGCGGACAGCCGGACGATGCGGTCCTCCAACTTCCTGCTGATGGCGCTGGGGATCCCGGAGCGGGTCACGGCTGCCGATGTCACGCTGGTGGACGACGGCTTCAGCGTGGACCTGCCCGGGGGACCGCTGCGGTTCCGCCACACCCCTGGTCACACGCCCGGGTCCTGCGTGCTCGAGCTGGGCCACGCCTGGTTCACCGGGGACACGCTCTACCGCCGGGGTGTCGGGTTGAACGCGCTCCCCGGCGAGGACCAGGACGCGCTGCGGGCCAGCGTGCGGGGCCTGTGGCCGCAGCTGACCGCCGGACGGCAGGTCTACCCGGGCCACGGCGACCCGGCCGACGGCGAGTCGGTGCGCACCGGCAACCAGGCCCTGGCCGCCTTCCTCGGGGCGGTCACCTCGTGACCGGCGCCGCCGGTGGCGTCGTCATCTCCGGGGTGGGGCACCACCTGCCCGAGCACGTCGAGGACAACGCCACGCTCTGCCAGGGCCTCGACGTCTCGCCCGAGTGGATCGTGGAGAAGACCGGCATCACCCAGCGCCACATCGCCGGGCCCGACGACTCGGCGTCCGACTTCGCCCTGCAGGCCGGCCGCCGGGCGCTGGAGATGGCGGGGGTCCGGGCCGACGAGGTCGACCTGGTCATCGCCTGCACCTTCTCCGGTGACTACCTGTTCCCCCCGCTGTCGGCGAAGGTCCAGCGGGACCTGGGGGCCACCGGCGCGCAGGTGTTCGACGTCCAGGCCAACTGCACCGGCTTCGTCACCGGGCTGACCATCGCCTCGGACCGGATGAGGGCCGACCCGACGGTCCGCCACGCCCTGGTCATCGGGGTGGAGATGCTCTCGCGGTACATCGACCGGCGCGACGTCAACACCGCCGTCTACCTCGCCGACGGCGCCGGCGCGGCCGTGCTCAGCCGCTCGGCCGACCCCGAGGACGGGATCCGGGCCTCGGCGTTCCACACCGACAGCTCGAACTTCGAGGCGGTCCGGATGCGGGGCGGCGGCTCCAGCTTCCCGCTGCAGGGGCGCTCCTTCGACCCCGCCGTCGACCTCATGGAGATGAACGGCATCGCCACCTGGAAGCAGGCGATCACCCACCTGCCGCGGGTGGTCCGCCAGGCGTGCGAGAAGAGCGGGGTGGAGCTGGCCTCGGTCGACTTCCTGCTGTTCCACCAGGCCAACCTGCGACTGATCGAGTACATCGTGCGGAAGCTGGGCTTCGACCTGTCCCGGACCCACACCAACGTCGAGCGCATCGGCAACACCGGGTCGGCGTCCCTGGCCATCGCGCTGAGCGAGGCCGTCCAGCGGGGCCTGCTCAGGAACGGGGACACCGTGGTGCTGGCCGCCGTCGGCGCCGGGTTCACCTTCGGCGCCTCCGTGTGGCGCTGGCAGCTGCCGTCCTCCGGAGGGGTGTGAGGTGTTCACCGACTACGCGGCGATCCACGTGGGGGACACCCGCTCCCTGGTCCGCACGATCACCGAGGCCGACGTGCGCCGGTTCGTCGAGATGACCGGCGACGACAACCCGCTGCACGTGGACCCGGCCTACGCCGAGACGACGACCTTCAAGGACGTCGTGGTGCACGGCATGCTCGGGGCCTCCTTCCTCTCGACGGTCATCGGCACGCAGCTGCCCGGGCCCGGCGCGCTGTGGATCTCCCAGAACACCGAGTTCCTGCTGCCGGTCCGCCTGGGTGACGAGCTCACCGTCAGCGTCACCGTCGTCGCCACGCACGACCGGGAGCGACTGCTCGACCTCGACACCCGGATCGTCAACCAGAACCAGCAGCTCGTGCTCAGCGGTCAGGGCCGGGTCAAGGTGCTCGCGCCACCGCGTCCGGTGGTCGAGTCCGCGCCGGACGGGCGGCCGCGGGTCGCCCTCGTCACCGGCGGCGCCGGGGGCATCGGCCGGGCCGTCTGCCGCCGGCTGGCCGCCGACGGCCACCACGTCGTCGTCAACTACCGGTCCCGAGCCGACCGGGCGGCCGACATCGCCGCCGAGATCACCGCGGGGGGCGCCGTCCGGGCGATCGCCGTCCGGGCCGACGTCGGGACCGACGCCGGTGCCCGGGCGCTGCACGAGGCCGCCGTCGGCGAGTTCGGCGCGGTGGACGTGCTGGTCAACAACGCCTCCCCGCGGATCAACCCCAAGCCGCTGGCCGCGCTGGAGTGGGCCGACGTGCAGGCCCAGCTCGACGTCCAGGTCCGGGGGGCCCTCGCGATGACCCGCGCCGTGGCACCGGCGATGGGCGAGCGCGGCTGGGGCCGGATCGTCAACGTCACCTCGCAGGTCGTCGACGGCCCGCCCTCGGTGACCTGGACCGGGTACGCGATGGCCAAGGGCGCGCTCGCGGTCTTCTCCCGGTACATGGCGGCCGAGCTCGGGCCGCGCGGCATCACGGTCAACTGCGTCGCCCCCGGCATGACCGAGACGGCGCTGATCGGCGACATCTCGGAGAAGGCGCAGCTGATGGCCGCGCGCCAGACGCCGCTGCGCCGGCTGGCCACCCCCGGTGACGTCGCCGCGGCGGTGGCCTGGCTGGTCTCCGACGGCGCCGCCTTCGTCACCGGGGACACGGTCGCCGTCAACGGCGGGTCGGCCATGCGATGAGCGACCCCGTCGACCCGAGGGCCGTGCTGGCGGCGCCGGGGAGCACGCTCGCCGCCGTCCTGCGGGCCGTGGAGGAGGTGGAGCAGCAGCCGCAGGAGCGCACCGTGCGGATCGGGATCTCCTCGGCGGTCACCGTCGACCTGCTGGGCACCTACCTCCGCCGGCACGGACTGCTGTCCGGCACCGCGGTGCAGGTGGTCCCCGGCAACCACGACGACCCGATCGGGGACGTCGAGCGGTTCCTCCACGAGGGGGTGCAGCACGTGGTGCTGGTGCCCTTCTTCGACGCGCTGCTCCCGGCCTTCGAGGCGCAGCTGCCCGGGCTGGCCCCGGCGGCGCTCGACGCGCTGGAGACCAGCGTCCGGACCCGCTACCGCCTCGCCCTGGAGGCCGCCCGCCCGCTGCCGTCGGTCCACCTGGTCACCTTCCACCGGATGGGCAGCCCGCTGGACGCCGGTGGCCGTGACGTCGTCGCCGCGGTCCTCGACCGGTTCGACGCCGCGCTGCGCGACGTGGCCGCCGGGTTCCCCAACACCCGCCTCGTCGACGGTGCGGACGTGGTCCGCACGGTGGGCCGCGACGCCGCCTTCGACCTGCGCTTCTGGTTCCGCGGGAAGGCCCCTTACACCGGGGCCTTCCTGGACGAGCTCGCCCGCCGGGTCACCGTCGCCGCCCGCGGTTTCGGGGCGCCCTTCCGCAAGGTGCTCGCCCTGGACTGCGACGGCACGCTGTGGGGCGGCGTCGTCGGCGAGGACTCGGTCGAGGGCATCGCACTGGGGCCGCACGACCACCCCGGGAACGTGTTCTGGCAGGTGCAGCACGAGATCGCTGCCCTCCGGCGCGCCGGCGTGCTGCTGTGCCTGGTCAGCAAGAACAACCCGGCCGACGTCGACGAGGTCCTCCGCGACCACCCGTCCACGGTGCTGCGCGACGAGGACTTCGTGGTCAAGAAGGTCGACTGGTCGGACAAGCCGGCCAACGTGCGCGCGCTGGCCGCGGAGCTCGGGCTGGGCCTGGACAGCATCGTGTTCCTCGACGACTCGCCCTTCGAGTGCGAGGCGATGCGCCAGCAGCTGCCCGTGGTCACCACCGTGCAGGTGCCGGCCCGGCTGTCGGACTACCCGCGGGTGGTCCGTGGGATCGGTGAGCTGTTCCTGGCCGGTGGCGTGACCGAGGAGAGCCGGGACAAGACCGAGCAGTACCGGCACCGTGCCCGCGCCGAGGAGCTGCAGGCCGCCTCGGTCGACCAGGAGACCTACCTGGCCTCGCTGCAGCTGACCGTGCAGGTGCGCCGGGACGACCCGGCCGATGCGGCCCGGATCAGCGAGCTGTCGCAGAAGTCGAACCAGTTCAACCTGACCACCCGCCGCTACGGCGTCTCGGAGGTCGAGCGGCTGATGGCCGACCCGGAGCACGCCGTCTACGCGCTGGTCGTGGGTGACGTGTTCGGCAGCGCCGGCCTGACCGGTGCCGTGGTGGTCCACCGCGACGGCGCAGCGGCGCGCGTCGAGAGCTTCTTCCTCAGCTGCCGGGTGCTGGGCCGGGGCATCGAGACCGCCGTGTGGCCCCGCGTCGTGGCCGACGCGGTCGCCGACAGGTGCACGAGCCTGCACGCGGACTTCCGCCCCACCCCCAAGAACGCCCAGGTGTCCGACTTCTGGGACCGTCTCGGCCTCTCCCTCGCGGCCGAGGCCGCCGACGGGTCCCGGTCGTACTGCATCGCGGTGGACGACTTCCACACCCCCACACCCGCATGGATCGAGATGAACTGCGTTGGATGAGAACGCCCTGAAGAACGTCATGTCGAGCGTGCTCCGCGTGCCCGCGGCGGACATCGGCCCCGACAGCAGCATGGACACCGTGACCGGCTGGGACTCCCTGCGTCACCTCACGCTCGTGCTCGCCCTCGAGGACGAGTTCGGTGTCCAGATCCCGGACGAGGAGGCGGGCTCGATCACCTCCTACCCGCTGATCAAGCTCGTCCTCACCGAGCTGCTCGAGGCGTGAGGCCCGTCGCGTGGACTGGCTGATCGAACGCTTCGCCGGCGCCCCGGAGCGCACCGCGTTCGTCCACGAGGGGCGGACGGTGACCTACGGCGAGGTGGTCACGGCGGTCGCCGGGTTCGACGCCCGGCTGGCCGAGGCCGGGGTGGCCCCGGGCAGCACCGTGGCCGTCGTGGGCGACTACTCGCCCGAGGTCTTCTGCGTGCTCCTGGCCCTGGCCGGCCGCCGGTGCGTGGTCGTCCCGCTGACCCGCGCCTCGGTGGTCGAGGAGCAGGTGGCGCTGCAGGTGTCCGGGTGCGACTGGTACGTCGAGTTCGACGACGACGGTGCGCTGGCCAGCATCGAGCGCCGCGACCTGCCCTCGGACAACCCGCTGCTGACGGAGTTCCGCACCCGCCGGGCGCCGGGGCTGGTGCTCTTCTCCTCCGGCACGTCGGGGGCGCCCAAGGGCATGCTGCACGACCTGGGCCGGGTCGCGGAGAAGTTCCGCCGGCAGCGCCGGCCGGTCGTCGCCGTCCCCTTCCTGATGCTGGACCACTTCGGCGGCATCAACACCCTGCTGGCCATCACCTCCAGCCTCGGCACCGTGGTGACCGTCGCCGACCGCTCGGTCACCGCGATCTGCTCGGCGATCGCCGAGCACCGCGTCCAGCTGCTCCCGGCCACCCCCTCGTTCCTGACCCTGCTGATGGCGTCGGGAGCCGACCGGGAGCACGACCTCTCCTCGCTGACCCGGATCACCTACGGCACCGAGGTCATGCCCCAGGCCACCCTCGACCGGGTCCGCGCGGCGTTCCCCGGCGTCGTCCTGCAGCAGACCTACGGGTTGTCGGAGGTGGGGGTGCTGCGGTCGGAGTCCCGGCCGGACGGCTCGCTGTGGATGCGGCTGGGCGGTGCGGGCTTCGAGACCAGGGTCGTCGACGGCGTCCTGCAGATCCGGTCGGAGTTCGCCATGGTGGGCTACCTGAACGCGCCGCCGGCCTTCGACGCCGAGGGGTGGTTCGACACGCACGACGAGGTCGAGGTCGACGGGGAGTGGTTCCGGGTCCTCGGCCGGGTGACCGACCTGGTCAACGTCGGCGGCCAGAAGGTCTACCCGGCGGAGGTCGAGGAGGTCGTGCTGGGCGTGGACAACGTCGCCGACGTCGCGGTCCACGGTGAGCGTCACGCGCTGCTCGGCCAGGTCGTCGTGGCCACGGTCGTGCTGGTGCAGCCCGAGCCGGTCGAGAGCGTCAAGAAGCGCGTCCGGCGGGCCTGCAGCGGGCAGCTGGCCGCCTACAAGGTGCCCGTGCGGGTCGTGCTCTCCGACGGGCCGCTGCACAGCGCCCGGCAGAAGAAGATCAGGCGCGTGCCGGCCTGACCACGGCCGGTGCCGCGGCGGGGACGGCGCACCGTCCCCGCCGCCGGGTCACGGGTGGGTCATGGACAGCACGTCGAGGGCGGCGTCCAGCTGCTCCTCGGTGAGCTTGCCCTGCTGTACGTAGCCGCGCTCCACGACGACCTGCCGGATCGTCTTCTGCTCCTTGAGCGACTGCTTGGCCACGATCGCCGCCTCCTCGTAGCCGATGTACTTGTTCAGCGGCGTGACGATCGAGGGCGAGGACTCCGCGTAGACGCGGCACTGCTCGACGTCGGCGGTGATGCCGTCGACGCAGCGGTCGGCCAGGATGCGGCTGACGTTGGCCAGCAGGCGGATCGACTCCAACAGGTTGCGGGCCATCAGCGGCAGGGTCACGTTGAGCTCGAAGACGCCGGTGGTGCCGGCGTAGGTGATCGCGGCGTCGTTGCCGATGACCTGGGCGCCCACCTGGATCACGGCCTCGGGGATCACCGGGTTGACCTTGCCCGGCATGATCGAGCTGCCCGGCTGCAGGTCGGGCAGGGCGATCTCGCCCAGGCCGGTGCGCGGGCCCGAGCCCATCCAGCGCAGGTCGTTGACGATCTTGATCAGCCCGACGGCGATGGTCTTGAGCTGGCCGGAGCCCTCGACCAGCGCGTCGCGGGAGCTCTGCGCCTCGAAGTGGTTGCGCGCCTCGGTCAGCGGGAGGCCCTGGTCGGCGGCCAGCCGCTCGATGATCGCGGCGGCGAAGCCGGGCGGGGTGTTGATGCCGGTGCCCACGGCCGTGCCGCCCAGCGGCAGCTCGCCGATCCGGGGGAGCGAGGACTGCAGCCGCTCGATGCCGTAACGGACGGCCGCCGCGTAGCCGCCGAACTCCTGGCCCAGGGTGACCGGGGTGGCGTCCATCAGGTGGGTGCGGCCGCTCTTGACGACGGTGGCGAACTCGGTGGCCTTGCGCTCGAGGGAGGCCGCCAGGTGCTCCAGCGCCGGCACCAGGTCGCGGACGATCGCGCCGGTGGTGGCCACGTGGATCGCCGAGGGGAAGACGTCGTTGGACGACTGCGAGGCGTTGACGTGGTCGTTGGGGTGCACCGGCGAGCCCAGGGCCTCGGTGGCCAGGGTCGCGATGACCTCGTTGGTGTTCATGTTGCTCGACGTGCCCGAGCCGGTCTGGAAGACGTCGATGGGGAAGTGGTCGTCCCAGTCGCCGCGGGCCACCGCGGCAGCGGCGGTGGAGACCGCCTCGGCGACGTCGCCGGGCAGGACGCCCAGCGAGGCGTTGACGCCGGCGGCCGCGCCCTTGATCGCGGCGAGCGCGGCGATCAGCTCGCGCTCGATGGGCGTGCCGGAGATGGGGAAGTTCTCCACGGCCCGCTGGGTCTGGGCCCGCCACTTCGCCCAGGCGGGCACGCGGACCTCGCCCATGGAGTCGTGCTCGATGCGGTAGTCCCCGCCGGCGGTCTCGGTGGCCACGCTGCGCTCCCGGTGTGGTGTGGATGGTGATGGTGCTGCGGGAGCGACCCTAGATCCCTCGGGGGGATGACGCGGCCCGGCCCCGTCGGCCCGGGGAGGCCGCGGGGCGCGCCGGCGGCCCTACGCTCCGCGCGACCCCGAGTTCCAGGAGTGACCGTGTCCGCTTCCACGCAGCCCCCGCCCGAGGGCGGCGCGTCCCCGTACCAGCAGCCGCCGGCCGGCGCCTGGACGCCGTCCTCCGGATGGACCCCGTCGTCCGGGTCGACGCCGTCCGGTGGGTGGGCGCCCGCTGCGGCGGCCCCCGAGCCGGTGCCTGGACGGGGGCGCGCGCGGGGCGTGGTGCTCGTGTTGGCGGGTGCGGCCGCCGGTGCGCTGGTGGCGGCCCTGGTCGGTGTCGTCCTCCTGCTGGCCGGCGCCCGCGAGGTGGTCGTGGAGGCCGGTGCCGTCGCCGGTGAGAACATCGCCTCGAGCATGTACGACGACATCGGCGTGTACGGCTACCAGTACGACGACGAGGAGGCGCTGGACCCCTACGGGATGCCCGCGCCCGAGCAGTTCCCCGCCGTCGAGCCGGGTGAGCTGGGCCCGGACCCGGTGCTCGACGCCTACGCGCAGGACTGCTTCGGCGGCGAGCTGCAGAGCTGCGACGACCTGTACTTCGAGGCGCCGCCGATGTCGGACTACGAGCAGTACGGCGGCACCTGTGGCGGCCGGGTGAAGATCGGTTCGGTCTACGCCTGCACCGAGCTCGACTGACCGGCGGAGGACCGGCCATGTCGCAGCCACCGGCCGCCCACCCCCACCCGGGGGAGCCCGGACACCCCTGGCCGGAGCCCCACGGCCGGCCCCCGTACGGGCAGCCCGTGTACGGCCAGCCCGCGTACGGGCCGCAGTACGGGCCGCAGTTCGGGCCACCACAGCCGTGGCCGCCCCACGCTGCCCCACCGCCGAATCGAACCGGCGTGCTCTGGTGCCTGGTCGCCGTGCTGGCCGCGGTCGTCCTGGTGCTGACCGTCCTGCTCGTCGTGCGCCCGGCCTCGGGCCCGGGACCGTTCTCCGCCCCGCCGGTGCCCGTGCCGGCCCCCGCGGCCACCCTCGCGCCCACCGGGCTGGGTGAGGACACGGACCTGGACCGGCTGGCGCAGCAGTGCTCCGACGGGCAGATGAACCCCTGTGACGACCTGTACCTGGAGTCCTTCCCCGGCTCGGACTACGAGGCGTACGGCGACACCTGCGCCGGCCGTCGCACGGCGGGGGAGGAGACCTTCTGCGCCGACGTCTTCTACGACACCTGAGTCGCCCCGCCGGGCGCACCGGTCGGGCAGGATCGGCCCCATGACGGACGACGCGGCCGAGGGGACCGACGCGGCGCCGGTGCCGACCGTCCGCGCCTCCGACCAGGAGCGCGAGGCCGTGGTGACCAGGCTGCAGACCGCGGTCGGGGAGGGGCGCCTGGACCTCGGCGAGTTCGGCCAGCGCGCGGCCGCCGCCTACGCCGCCGCGACCACGGCCGAGCTGGACCAGCTGCTGGCCGACCTGCCCGCACCGGGCACGGGGCAGCCGCCGGTCGTCGAGGTCGTCGGCGAGCGCGGCCCGAGACGCCTGAGCACCGTGTTCGGCGACGTCCGGCTCAGCCCCACGACCGGCCCGCCGGAGCGGGCGAGCACCGTGTTCGGTGACGTCCGCATCGACCTGCGCGGGCTGCGCACCTCCGCCGACACGCTGCACCTGCAGCTGGGCACGGTCTTCGGCGACGTCGAGGTGATCGTCAGCGAGGGCGTCGACGCCGAGATCGAGGGCTGGACGGTCTTCGGCGACCGGCGGACCGAGCTCGCGCCGGTGCACCGGCTGCCCGGCACACCGCGGGTGCTGGTGCGGGGCTGGACGGTGTTCGGTGACCTGCGGCTGCGCAGCCTGGCGCCGGGGGAGTCGCCCAGCCGCTGGCGGGCACTGCTGGACCGGCTGGCCGCCCGCCGTCCCGACCTGCCGCCGCTGCCCTGAGCAGCGGGGGGTCGGGACGGCGGACCCTCAGCTCCCGGAGCCGAAGGGGACGGCGGCGTACTGCTCGAGCTTCTCCAGCGAGTGCAGGCTCTCGATCGAGCGGATCGTGCCCGACCGCGAGCGCATCACCAGCGACTGGGTCGTGCACCCGTCGGCGCGGTACCGCACGCCGCGCAGCAGCTCACCGTCGGTGATCCCGGTGGCGACGAAGTAGACGTCGCCGGTGACCAGGTCGTCGATGTGCAGCACCCGGTCGAGGTCGTGGCCGGCGTCCAGGGCCTTCTGCCGCTCGGCGTCGTCCCGCGGGCGGAGCCGGCCCTGCAGGGCGCCGCCGAGGCACTTGAGCGCGCAGGCGGCGATGATCCCCTCCGGGGTGCCGCCGACGCCCATCAGCAGGTCGATGCCGGTGCCCTCGCGGGCCGCGGCGATCGCCCCGGCGACGTCCCCGTCGGAGATGAAGGTGATCCGGGCGCCGGCGTCGCGCACCTCCTGGACCAGCTGCTCGTGCCGCGGCCGGTCGAGGATGCAGACGGTGACGTCCCGGGGGGCCACGCCCTTGGCCTTGGCGACCCGGCGGACGTTCTCCGCGACCGGCACGGTGATGTCGACGACGTCGGCGGCGGCCGGACCGGTGGCAATCTTGTCCATGTAGAAGACGGCCGAGGGGTCGTACATGGAGCCGCGGTAGGCCACGGCCAGCACCGAGATCGCGTTGGGCATGCCCTTGGCCATCAGCGTCGTGCCGTCGACCGGGTCGACCGCGACGTCGAAGGAGCCGCCCTGCCCGTCGCCGACCTCCTCGCCGTTGTAGAGCATCGGCGCCTCGTCCTTCTCGCCCTCGCCGATGACCACCACGCCGTGCATCCGGACGGTGCCGATCATCGCGCGCATGGCGTCGACGGCAGCGCCGTCCCCGCCGTTCTTGTCGCCGCGGCCGACCCAGCGGCCGGCGGCCATCGCCCCGGCCTCGGTGACCCGGACCAGTTCCATGGCGAGGTTGCGGTCCGGCGGCGGCCGGTCGGCCGGCCCCCGGTAGTCGGACGGTGCGGGCAGCGGGCCATCGGGGAGCGGCAGGGACACGAGACCTCCGGGAGGCTGCCCGGCGACGCTGTCGGCGCCGGGGTGAGCGGTGCTGCGATCCTAGGGGCATGACCGATCCCGGCCGGCCCGCCCAGCACCCCGGCGAGCAGGTCCCCGCCAGCCCCTCCGGTGCTGTCCCGGACAACACCTCCGGCGCCGTGCCGGTGAACGCCTCCGGCGCTGTGCCGGTGAACGCCTCCGGCGCTGTCCCGGTGGACGCCTCCGGCGCTGTCCCGGTGGACGCCTCCAGCGCGACGGCCGCCGGCGAGCCGGTGGCGCCCGAGCAGGCGGTCCAGGCGACGTCGGCGTCGATCAAGCGGATGCAGCGCTTCACCGCGGCCAACATGGTGCGGTCGCTGCTGCCGCTGATCGTGATCTGCCTGATCCTGGTGGTCTTCCCGACGCTGCGGCAGAACGCCAGCGACCCGGTCCGCGAGGTCGACCCGACCAGCTCCGAGCGCGCGACGGCCGAGCTGGCCGGTTACCCGCTGCTGGTGCCGCGCGGGCTGCCCGACGCGTGGCGGCCGACGAGCGTGCGCACCAACGCCGGGTCGGCCTCGGCCGGTGACCCGGTGACCCTGCAGATCGGCTGGTTCACCCCGGAGGAGGAGTACGCCTCCTACGTCGTCAGCGACGACCCGCGCGACCCTGCCCTGGACGACGTCCTCGCCGGGGCCACCGACGCCGGCACCGCGGAGATCGACGGGGAGACCTGGCAGCGACGCACCACCGACCGCGGGGAGACCGCCCTCACCCGGGCCGACGAGGGCGCGACCCTGCTGGTCACCGGCTCGGCCGGGGACGAGGAGCTGACCGCCCTCGCCGCCTCGCTGGAGCCCTACGCGCCCTGAGGCGTCAGTCCTCGGCGGGCGTTGCCGCGGCCAGGCGCTCGCGGGCGCGGTCCAGCCAGTGCTGGCAGACCTCGGCCAGCTGCTCGCCGCGTTCCCACAGCGCCAGCGACTCCTCGAGGGTCAGCCCACCGCTCTCCAGCCGGCGCACCACGTCGGCGAGCTCCTCGCGGGCCTGCTCGTAGGTCTGGGTCGGCTCGGCGGACGCGGGCTCGGGGGTGCTCACGGTGTCCCATCCTCCCCGGTGGCCGCCCGGTCGACGCGCACCGGCAGCCGACCCCCGGCGACGCGCACTTGCAGCTGCTCGTCGTCGCCCACCTCGGCGGGGTCGCGGACCAGGGCGCCGTCGGCCCGCTGCACCACCGCGTAGCCGCGCTCGAGGGTGGCCGCCGGCGACAGCGCGGTCACCTGCGCCCGGGCGTGCACCAGGTCCCGGTCGGCGACCTCGATGCGGTGGGTCAGCGTGCGGGTCGCGCGGGTGCGCAGCCCCTGGACGTCGTCGGCCCGGCCGGCCAGCAGGCGCTGCGGCTCGGCGAGCACCGGGCGGCTGCGCACCTGCTCCAACCAGCGCTCCTGCTGGTCCAGCCGGGTGCCCAGCAGGTGCCGGGCCCGGGCGCGCAGCCCCTCGACCAGCCGCCGCTGCTCGCCGATCTCGGGGACCACCCGGTGCGCGGCGTCGGTCGGGGTGGCGGCCCGGACGTCGGCGACGTGGTCGACCAGCGTGGTGTCGGTCTCGTGCCCGACGGCGGTGACCACCGGGGTGCGGGTGGCGGCGATGGCGCGCACCAGGCCCTCGTCGGAGAAGGGCAGCAGGTCCTCGACGGAGCCGCCGCCGCGGGCGATGACGATGACCTCGACGGCCGGGTCGGCGTCCAGCTTGCGCAGGCCGGCGATCACCGACTCCGCGGCGGTCGGGCCCTGGGTGGCGCAGTTGTGCACGGTGAACCGGACGGCGGGCCAGCGGCGGCGGGCGGTGACCAGCACGTCGCGCTCGGCGGCGCTCTCCCGGCCGGTGATCACACCGATGACGGCGGGGGCGAAGGGCAGCGGGCGCTTGCGGGCGGCGTCGAAGAGCCCCTCGGCGGCCAGCAGCCGGCGGATCCGCTCGATCCGGGCGAGCAGCTCACCCAGCCCCACGGCGCGGATCTCGGTGGCGCGCAGGGAGAAGGAGCCGCGGGCCACGTAGTAGTCGGGGCGGGCCCGCACGACCACCCGGGCGCCCTCGGTCAGCTCCAGCCCGGGCCGGTCGGCGACGTCCCGCGGGCAGGTGACCGGGATGGACAGGTCGGCGGCCGGGTCGCGCAGGGTGAGGAAGACGGTGGCGGCGTTGCCGCGGCGGGACAGCTGGGCGACCTGCCCCTCGACCCAGACCTCACCGAGCCGTCCGATCCACTCGGCCACCTTGCGGGACACCGTGCGCACCGGCCACGGCTGCTCCGGGGAGGAGGGACTGGTCACGGCAGCAAGGGTCCCACCCACCCCGCGTCGTGCGTCCGGGGTCCTGCCGTCACCGGAGGTAGCCGGGGGCGGCGGGGAGGCCGAAGAACTCCTCCAGCGTCGGGGTGCCGGTGCGCTGCAGCTCGGTGGCCAGCTCGACCCCCACGTACCGCACGTGCCAGGGCTCGTACCGGAAGCCGGTGACCTCGGTCCGGCCCTCCGGGTAGCGGACGACGTAGCCGTACTCGGCGGCGTGGGCGGCCACCCAGCGGCCCTCGTCGTTGGCGCCGAAGCACCGGTCGATGTCGCAGCCGCCGCCCCCGACGTCGGCCGCCAGCCCGGTCTGGTGCTCGCTGTGGCCGGGGCGGGCGACCTGGATCTCGGCCTGCGCCTCCCCGAAGCGCGCGACCTGAGCCCGGAACACGCCCACCTGGTAGTCGTAGGAGCGGTAGGCGCTCTGCACGGTGATCGTCAGCCCCTCCGCGGCGGCACCGGCGAGCATCGCCTGCATGGCCCCGGCGGCCTCGGCGCGCAGCTCGTACCCGCCGCCGACGGACACCAGGTCGGCCGGCGCGTGGTCGACCGGGGAGACGGGACGCGCCTTGTTGACCACGACCCAGGGGCTGGTCGGGTCGTCGAGGGAGAACCGGGTCCGGTCGAAGGCCGGTGCCACCGGCGCGCTGGAGGACGGCGTGGGCGTCGGTGTCGGGGTGGGTGTCGGGGTGGGCGTCGGTGGCGCCGGGACCGCGGCGGGCTGGGCGGCGGGTGTCGGCGGGGCCGCCGGGGAGCGCACCTGCTCGACCACCAGGACGGCACCGGCCACCAGGGCCACGACCAGCAGACCGAGCAGCGACCACAGGCGGGTGCGCCGTCGCCGGGGAGCGGGCACGCCGGAGCCGCCCCTGCCGTGGGTCACTGGTGCCTCCCGATCGGTGGCCGGCGTCGACTCACCGGACGGTGCCCGATCCTGGCAGGAGACCGGCCGGGCCGACCGCAGGTGGTGCGGTCGGCCCGGCGTCCGGGCGGCTCAGCCCCGGTCGGCGCTGAGCTTCTCCAGCCGGTTCTGCAGCAGCGTCACGTACGGCGCGCGGGCCCGGGTGGCGCGCTCGTAGTCGAGCAGGTCGGCCACCGTCTCGGCCGGGTAGGCCCGCAGGCGCCCGCGCATGGCCGGGATGCTGAAGGAGTCGTAGCCCTCGACCGGGCTGACCGGCGCCGGCTCACCCGGCGCCGCCTCGTCGGCCGGCTGCTCGACGGCCTCGTCCGCGCCGTCGGCGGTGGTGAGGACGTCGCCGTCACCGCTCCCGTCGGTGGGCGTGCTGTCGGGGAGCGCGGTGTCGGGGAGCGCGGTGTCGGAGGGCGCGGTGTCGCTGGACCCGGTGTCGGTCGACCCGGTCTCCGTGGGCGCGTCGGCCGGTGCCGAGTCGACCGCCGGGACGGCGGGGACGACCTCGGCAGCTGGGTCGAGCCCGGGCACGGTCTCGTCGGTCACGGTCTCGTCGGCCACCATCTCGTCGGCTACCGTCTCGCCCGACGTGGTCGAGTCCTCCGGGGGCGTCCCGCCGATGGCTGCGTCGGCGATCAGCTCCTCGGCGACCGCCGCACCGATGGACTCCTCGTCCTCGGCCAGCTCGGTGACCGCGTCGGCGGTCAGGTCCTCGAGCACCTCGTCCGGGACGGCGTCGGGCACCTCGGCGGCGACCTCGTCGGCCACCTCCGCGGCCAGCTCGTCGACGGCGGCGGTGATCGCGTCGGCCTCCGGGTCGGCGGGCAGCGCGGCGACCTCGGCGGGGGAGAGCTCGGCGTCGTCCTCGGCGATGGCCTCGATGAGCGCCTCGGCGGAGACCTCCGCGGGCGGGTCGTCGAGGGAGACCTCAGCGAGGTCGGCGTCGGCCAGCTCGTCGGCGAGCTCCTCGGCCACCAGCTGCTCGTCGACCAGGTCGGCGTCGGCCAGCTCCTCGGCGTCGAGCTCGGCGGCCTCCTCCGGGTCCTCCTCGACCAGGTCGAAGGGCGAGGTGCGCAGCGCGCCCGCCGCGGCAGCCGGAGCAGGGAGGTCGTCGTCGTCGTCGAAGGTGGCCAGGCCACCGCCGGAACCGCCGACGAGCCCGTCGATCAGTTCGTCGCCCCGGGCGACCAGCCCGGAGTACTCCTGCTGCAGCTTCAGCGAGGACTGCAGGGCCAGCCCGATGAGCCGCACCGGCAGCCCGGGCAGGGTCGCGGGCAGCTTGCGCGCCTCGTCCAGGACGGTGACGGCCAGTCCGGCGGCCGCACGGACCACTTCGGGGATCTCTCGAGCCATGCCCCCAGCGTGCCCCACCTGGGCTTCTGCGGCAGCACGACGAGACGCCCACCACTCGAACGTGCCGTCGCAGGGCCGGAGACGCACCTACGATGGGGGCATGGCTGAACCGCGCGGACGCGTCCTGCTGGCCGATCCCCGGGGCTACTGCGCCGGCGTCGACCGGGCGGTGATCGCGGTGGAGAAGGCGCTTGAGATCCACGGCGCGCCGGTCTACGTCCGCAAGCAGATCGTCCACAACAAGCACGTCGTGGCCACCCTCGAGCGCCGCGGCGCGGTGTTCGTCGACGAGACCGACCAGGTGCCCGAGGGCGCGGTCGTTGTCTTCAGCGCCCACGGGGTCTCCCCGGCGGTGAAGGAGCAGGCGAAGGAGCGGTCGCTGCTCACCATCGACGCGACCTGCCCGCTGGTCACCAAGGTGCACATGGAGGCCAAGCGGTTCGCCAAGGACGACTACGACATCCTGCTGATCGGCCACCGCGGGCACGAGGAGGTCGAGGGCACGATGGGCGAGGCCCCGGCCCACACCCAGCTCGTGGACGACGCCGAGGACATCGCCAACGTGCAGGTCCGCGACCCGGAGAAGGTCGTGTGGCTGTCCCAGACCACGCTGTCGGTCGACGAGACGCTGTCGAAGGTCGACTCGCTCAAGGCCCGGTTCCCCGGTCTGCAGAGCCCGCCCAGTGACGACATCTGCTACGCCACGCAGAACCGTCAGCAGGCCGTGAAGCAGATGGCCGGCGAGTGCGACCTGGTGCTGGTGGTCGGCTCGACGAACTCCTCGAACTCGGTGCGGCTGGTCGAGGTGGCGCTGGAGGCCGGCGCCCGCGCCTCGTACCTGGTCGACTTCGCCTCCGAGATCGACGAGGCATGGCTCGAGGGCGTGCAGACCGTGGGCCTGAGCAGCGGCGCCTCGGTGCCGGAGATCCTGGTCAGCGAGGTGCTCGACTGGCTGGCCGCGCGCGGTTTCCCGGACGTGGAGACGGTGAAGGCGGCCGAGGAGCGGCTGGTGTTCGCCCTGCCGCACGAGCTGAAGACCCGCCGCGCGACGCTGGCGGTCGACGAGAAGGCCTGACGACCCGGGCCCCGGACAGGGGCCAGGACGCAGGAAGGGCCGGCACCCCACGGGGTGCCGGCCCTTCCTGCGTGCGGGGAGGTCAGCGGCGGGCGACCAGCCGGAACAGGCCGACGACGACGGCGGCGGCGGTGGCCACGCCCATCGCGGGGAAGCCGCGGACGAGCAGGGTCGCCAGCGACGGCAGGCTCAGCGTCGCCGCGGGGGCCAGCGCCACGTTCACGACCGCCACCGCGACGTACACCAGCGGCGGGGCGACCAGGACGGTCAGCAGGTCGCGCCGGCGGGTGACCAGGGCGGCGACCACGGTGCTGGCGGTCAGCGCGACGACGGTGACCAGGCCGAGGCCGGAGCTGAGGAACGAGTCGATCGCGGCGGCGACCAGGGTGACCAGGAAGACCCCGAGGACGGCCAGGGCGCCGTGCACCCGCGGACCCGAGGCGGACTCGACGCGCCGGACGGGAGCCGAGGCGCCGGTGCGCCGTCCGTCGCGGGCACCCGGCGGCGGGGGAGCCGACGGGCGACGCTGCTCACCGGGGTGGCCCCGGCGGGAGTCGACGGGCACGGAGGGGCGGCCCTGCGGTGCGCGGGGACCGCGGTCGCGCGGCGACGGGCCCCCGGTGTCGCGCATGGAGTCGCCTCCGCTGCGCTGGGCGCTGCCCCCGGCACGGGGCGACGGGTAGCCGCGCCCCGAGACCTGACCGGCCTCGCTGCGTTCTGCACGCACGGCGTCCTCCCGCCTGGCACTGACAGTGACCGGAGCGATGGTGCACCTCCTCCTCGACGGCGGAGCACCACAGCGCACCACCGGGTCGGGCCACGGTATCGGCCCTCCCTGAGTAGACGCTGCACCTCGCCCGCTCGGCGGGTCAGATGTCGCCCATGTCGTCGACTGCCGGTGTGGGGATGTGCAGAACCGTGTCCCAACCGCCCCACCGACCCCGTGCGCCCGCCTGCCGCACGGTCCGGCAGACGGGGAGGAGGCGGACGTCACACCCCGCGCGCCACCGGCGGGGAGGGTCAGTCGCCGGTGCCCTGCCAGCTCGCGGCGTGCCGCGCGGGCGCCGGGACGGCGGGCAGCTCGGTGACCGGGACCGCCCGGCCGGCGATCGGGACGGAGACCGGGGGCAGCGGGCCGGAGGTGGTGTGCACCGGCAGCCCCGGCACCGACAGGCCCGGGATCGGGAGCTCCCCGGTGTGCCGGGCGGCGTCCGGTCCGGCGTCGTCCTCGCCGGTGTCGCCGTCGGACGCCGAGCGGAGCACGCGCACGGACCCCTCGACCGGCGTGGGCACCGGCACCGGGCTGCCCGCGACGCCGAGGTCGTCGAAGCGCCGGGTGGCGACGAGCACCGACCGCTCGTAGGAGCCGAGCGTCTCGTTGTAGCGGGTGAGCGTCGACCCCAGGGCCGAGCCCAGCCGGGTCAGGTGGCCCGACAGCGTGCTGAGCCGGGCGTGCACCGTGCGGCCGACCTCGAGCACCGCGGCCGCGTCCTGCGCGAGCCGCTCCTGCCGCCAGGAGTAGGCGACCGTGCGCAGCAGCGCGAGCAGCGTGCTGGGGGTGGCGATGATGACGTCGCGGGCGAAGCCGTGCTCCAGGAGCGCGGGCTCGGCCTCCAGCGCGGTGGTGAGGAACCCGTCGGAGGGGACGAAGAGCACGGTGAAGGGTGCCGACGAGCCGAACGCGCTCGGGTACTGCCGGGCGGCGAGCTCGTCGACGTGGGCGCGCAGCTGCCGGGCGTGGTCGGCGACCCGCTGGGCGCGCACGCCGGTGTCGGTGGCCTGCACCGCCTCGATGTAGCCGGTGAAGGGCGCCTTGGCGTCGACGATCACCTGGCGGCCGTCGGCGAGGGTGACCACCAGGTCGGGGCGCACCCGGGCGCCGTCGGGGGTGGTGCCGGGGGGCTGTTCGACGAAGTCGCAGTGCTCCATCAGCCCGGCGACCTCCACCACCCGGCGCAGCTGCAGCTCGCCCCAGCGGCCACGCACGTGCGGGGTGCGCAGCGCGGTGACCAGCGCGGCGGTCTCCTGGCGCAGCAGCGCCGAGGTCTGGCCGATCGTGCCGACCTGCTCGCGCAGCTCACCGTGTGCGGTGGCCCGGTCGCGCTCGATGCCGGCCAGGACCCGGTGCAGGTGGTCCAGCGACTCGTGCACCGGCTCGAGGGCGTCGGGCGCCGCGGTCGGCCGGCTGCGCAGCGCGACCACGCCCAGGGTGATGGCGATGCCGAGGAGTGCGCCGACGAGGAGCCCGAGCAGCAGGGAGGCGGCGTCCATGGCGACCAGGGTGCAACAGCGCCCCGACACTTCCGGGGAGCGCGCACCGGCGACATGGCCGAGAGTGCACCCCATGACCGAGCCGCTGGCCCAGCCCCGGGCCATCCACCACGTCCGCCTGACCGTCACCGACATCGGCCGGTCCAAGGAGTTCTACCGCCGGCTGCTCGGCGTCGACCCGGTCATCGACACCAGCGACCAGGCCGGTCAGCCCGGGGTGTCGGAGGACCCGGCGCGCTACTACGGCGGCTGCATCTTCCCGGTCGGCGACGGGCTGTTCGGCCTGCGCCCGGTCGCCGACGCCGGCGACCGGTTCGACTCGACCCGGGTCGGGCTGGACCACGTCAGCCTCACCGTGGGCTCGCGCGCGGAGCTGGTCGCCGCCGCGGCCCGGCTGGACGCCGCCGGGGTCGAGCACGGGGAGGTCATCGACTTCGCCGACTCGGGCCTGTCCATCCTGTCGCTGCAGGACCCCGACGACATCAACCTGGAGCTCGTCGCGCCGGCGTCCTGACGCCTCAGCTGCCGGCGTGCGCGGCCTCGTGGTCGAGCAGCCAGCGCTTGACCGGCGTCCCCCAGCGGAAGCCGCCGAGCCCGCCGCCGGTGGCCAGCACCCGGTGGCAGGGGACGAAGAGCGCGGCGGCGTTGCGCGCGCACGCCCCGGCAGCGGCACGCACCGCCGCCGGGCGCCCGCAGCGGGCGGCGAACCCGGCGTAGGTGTCGGGCTCGCCCGGCGGCACGGTGCGCAGCACCTCCCACGCGTCGGTCAGGAACGGCCCGGAGCGCTGCTGCACCGGCACCGCGTCGATGGCCGTGAGGTCGCCGTCGGCGAAGGCGGTGACCACGTCGAGCACGGGCAGCGTGTCCGCGCTCTCCAGGCCGTCGGGCCGCAGCGACCGGTGCACGACGGGCAGCAGGTCGCCGACGTCGTCGGTCCAGCCGCTGGCCAGCACGACGTCCCCGCCGTCCGGCCCGGTGGTGACGACGACGGTGAAGGGCCCGGGCGGGGTGCTCACGGTGGCGTAGCGGGCTGTGCTCATCGAGGTGCGGCTCACGACAGGCTCCGATCGACGGGACGGGTGAAGAAGGACGGCACGGCGAGCGCCCACAGGTGCATCACCGCGTAGGAGCGCCACGGCTGCCAGCGGGCGGCAGCGTCGGCGTCGGAGCTGCCGAGCGTGGCCAGACTGCGGCGCAGGGCCAGGTCGCCGGGCAGCCAGACGTCGGGGTCGGCCAGCCCGCGCATTGCCACCAGCGCCGCCGTCCAGGGGCCGATCCCGCGCAGGGCCAGCAGCGACCGGCGGGCCTCGTCCCGGTCGGCACCGGGGCCCAGCGACACGGTGCCGTCGGCCAGCGCGGTGGCCAGCGTCCCGACGGCCGCCCGCCGGGCACCGGTCAGCCCGACGTCGGACAGGTCGGCCGCGGCGAGGTCGGCGGCGCGGGGGAAGGCGTGGGTGAGGGTGCCGACCGGCTCCGGCAGCGGCCGCCCGGCCAGCGGGAGCAGCCGGGCGGTGAGGGTGCGGGCCCCGGCGACGGACACCTGCTGCCCCAGCACCGCGCGCACGGCGACCTCGTCGGCGTCCACCCCGGTGGGCACCCGACGGCCGGGCGCGCCGGCGACCAGGTCGGCCAGCGCCGGGTCGGTGCCGAGCACGGCGTCGACCGCGGCCGGGTCGGCGTCGAGGTCCAGCAGTCGCCGGCAGCGGGCCACGGCCACCCCGAGGTCGCGCAGCTCGGCCAGCTGCAGCCGGGCGGTGACCGAGGCGCCGGCGCCGGGGGAGAGCCGGACGACGGCCGGCCCGTGCGGCAGGTCGAGCACCCGGGAGAACGTCGTCCCGTCCCACTCCTCCAGGCCGGGGACCGCGTGCGCGCCCAGGAACAGCAGCACCTCGTCGGCGGCGAAGGGGGCGCGGGCGGCCAGCCGCAGGGTCAGCCAGCCCGGGGCGCCGCCCTCGGTGCGCGGGGTCGCCGGGCGGAGCCCCGACGGCGTCGTCCCGAAGACCGACCGCACGGTGTCGTTGAACTGCCGGATGCTGGCGAAGCCGGCGGCGAAGGCCACGTCGGCCATCGGCAGCCGGGTGGTCTCGATCAGCAGCCGTGCGGTCTGGGCGCGCTGCGCCCGGGCGAGGGCCAGCGGCCCGACGCCGAGCTCGCCGGTGAGCAGCCGGTTGAGCTGGCGCTCGGAGTACCCCAGCCGCGCCGCGAGCCCGCCCACCCCGCTGCGCTCGACCTCGCCGTCGGCGACCAGCCGCATGGCGCGGGCGACGACGTCGGCGCGCACGTCCCACTCCGGTGAGCCCGGGACGGCGTCGGGCCGGCACCGGCGGCAGGCGCGGAAACCGGCCGCCTGGGCCGCGGCCGCGGTCCGGTGGAAGGTGACGTTGTGCTCCAGCGGGGTGCGCGCCGGGCACGAGGGCCGGCAGTAGATGCCCGTGCTGCGCACCGCGGTCACGAACCACCCGTCGAAGCGCGGGTCGCGGCCGGCGACGGCGCGGTAGCAGCGCTCCGCGTCCAGCGCAGGCGTCGTCATGACCCGAGCATGGCACCGCGGCGCCACCCCGACTGGCGGCTTTCGGACGCGACGATGACGCCCCGGCGTCCATCGACCGGTGGACGGCGGACCCCCGGATCGGCGGTCCCGCCGGGCGCCGGGCGCGGACAGGCTCAGGGCATGACGACGACAGAGGTGGCCCGGCCGCCGGTGCGGACCGGGGACACACCGGCCGTGACGGTCCGCGGGCTGGTCAAGGCCTACGGCGGGACGACGGTGCTCGACGGGCTCGACCTGGAGGTGCGGCGCGGGGAGTGCTTCGCGCTGCTCGGTCCCAACGGGGCGGGCAAGACCACCACCATCGAGGTGCTCGAGGGCGTGCTGCGCCGCGACGCCGGGGAGGTGTCGGTGCTGGGGGAGGACCCGGCGACCGCCGGCCGGGCCTGGCGGGCCCGCCTGGGGGTGGTCAGCCAGGGCGAGGGCGCCGGTCAGGCGCTCAGCGTCCGGGAGACCCTCGTCCACTTCGCCCGGTACACCTCGACCCCGTGTCCGGTCGACGAGCTGCTCGCCGCCGTCGGCCTGACCGAGCAGGCAGACACCCGGGTGGGCAGCCTCTCCGGCGGCCAGCGGCGCCGGCTCGCCGTGGCCCTCGGCGTCCAGGGCCGGCCGGAGCTGGTGTTCCTCGACGAGCCGACGACCGGCATGGACCCGGTCGCCCGGCGGCAGTTCTGGCAGCTGGTGCGCGACCTGCGCGCCGACGGGACGACGGTGCTGCTCACCACCCACTACCTGGACGAGGCCGCCGAGCTCGCCGACCGGGTGGGCGTCGTCGCCGGGGGGCGGCTGGTCGAGGTCGCCCCGCCGGCCGAGCTGGGTGCCGCGCTGCGCCGGGAGGCCACCGTGCGCTGGCGGGAGCCCGGCGGCTGGCGCGAGGTGCGCACCGAGCAGCCCGCCGGCGTCCTGCGCGACCTGCTCGCCGCACACCCGTGCGGCGAGGTGCCCGACCTGTCCGTCACCCGCCCCGGCCTCGAGGACGTCTACCTCGCCCTGGTCGGCGCCACCTCCGGAGGAGACCCCCGATGACCAGCACCCTGACCCCCGCCCGGCCGGCGCCGCCCTCGACCGCCCGGATCGCGCAGGCCCGGGTCGGCCTGGAGCTGCGGCTGTTCGCCCGTGAGCGCCAGCAGGTGGTGTTCTCCTTCGCCTACCCGCTGGTGATGATGGTGATCTTCGCGTCCGTGCTGGGCGGCGACGAGCGCCCCGGCGACGTCCCCTTCGCCCAGTACTTCCTGGCCGGGATCGCGGCCACCGGGATCATGCTGAGCAGCTTCCAGGCCGTCGGGACGGCGATCTCCGCCGAGCGCGAGGCCGGTCTGCTGGGCCGGCTGCAGCTGCTGGGCACCCCGCCGGCGGCCTACTTCGCGGGCAAGGCGGGCCAGGTGCTGGTGACCACGGCGGTGCAGCTGGCACTGCTCCTGCCGCTGGCCCGCTACGCCTACGACGTCCCGATGCCGGCCGACCTGGGGCACTGGCTCACGTTCCTGTGGGTCGCCGCGCTGGGCGCGCTGGCCGGCACGGTGCTCGGCATCGCGGTGTCGGCGCTGCCCGGCAGCGCGTCGTCGGTCACCACGACCGTCTCGGGCTTCGCGATCGTGCTGCAGTTCTTCTCCGGGGTCTTCTTCGGCTTCACCGAGCTGCCCGGCTGGATGCAGCAGGTGGCGGCGCTGTTCCCGCTGAAGTGGCTGACCCAGGGGATGCGCTCGGCGTTCCTGCCCGAGCAGGCCGGCGCGTTCGAGGTCGCCGGCGGGTGGGAGCACGGCCGGACCGCCCTGGTGCTGGTCGCATGGGTGATCATCGGCGTCATGGTGTGTGCGAGGACCTTCCGCTGGCGTCGGGCCGCCGGGTGAGGTCCCGGGTCCGGGTCGCCGCCGTCCCCACGTGGGGGGACGGCGGTGCCCCGCTGTCCGAGCGGGGCTGGCGGACGGCCGTGCGGGTCTGGCACGTCGCGTTCGCCGCGATGGTCGGGACGGCGCTGGTGCGGGCGGTCGCGGTCGTGGACGCCGACGGCGGGCCGCGGCCGCTGCTGGTCGGTGCGCTGCTCGCGCTGGTGGTGGGCTGGGTGGTGCTGGGCACGCCGGCGCTGACCAGGCGCGACTCCACGCGGGCGACGGCGTACCTCGCGCTGCTGGTGCTGGTGATCGGCGTCGTCGCCTGGATCGAGCCCTCGCTGCTGTTCCTGATGTTCCTGGCCTACCCGCAGGTGTGGTTCGTCGTCCCGACCGTCCCGGCGGGCGTGGTGTGGACGGTGGTGCTGGCCGCCGCCAGCACCACCGGGCCGTTCGTCGCCTGGGCGCGCGGCGACGAACCGCTGTGGGGGCCGGGGGAGACCCTGGTCGGGATGGTGTTCAGCCTGGCGATGGGGCTGTGGGTGCACAGCCTGCTGGCCACCAGCCAGGAGCGGGCCGACCTGATCGAGCAGCTGGAGGCGACCCGCGCCGAGCTGGCCGAGGCCCACCACCAGCAGGGCGCGCTGGCCGAGCGGGAGCGGCTGGCCCGGAGGTGCACGACACCCTCGCCCAGGGCTTCACGAGCATCGTGGTGCTGGCCCAGACCGCCACGGGGCAACTGCCCGGCAGCCCTGGTGCGGCGGCGGAGCGGGTGGCGCTGATCGAGGAGGTGGCCCGGGAGAACCTCGCCGAGGCGCGCGCGATGGTGGCCGCGCTCGCGCCGGTGGCGCTGGACTCCGCGACGCTGGTGGAGGCCCTGGAGCGGCTGACCGAGCGCTTCGGCCGGGAGACGGGCCTGGCCACCCGGCTGGACACCGCCGCACTCGGCTCGCCGGACCAGGGGCTGAGCCGCAGTCAGGAGATCGTGCTGCTGCGCGGCGCCCAGGAGGCGCTGACCAACGTCCGCCGGCACGCCGCGGCCAGCGCGGTGGTGCTGCGGGTCAGCCGGGTCGGGGACGTCGTGGCAGTGCACGTGGAGGACGACGGCGTGGGCTTCGACCCGGCCGGGGCCCCGGGCATCGGGCTGGCCGGGCTGCGGGACCGAGCCGAGGAGGCCGGCGGCGCGGTCGACGTCGCGTCCGAGCCGGGCCGGGGCACCCGGGTCACCGTCCGGGTGCCGGTCCGATGACGCGCGCGGACGACGGTCGAGCGAGCATCGCAGCGAGCGCCAGCGAGCGAGGAGCGGAACGAGACCGGAGTCGAGCCGTGGTGACGGTGCTGGTCGTCGACGACCACCCGGTGGTGCGCGGTGGCCTGGTCGGCTGGCTCGCCGCCCAGCCCGACCTGGACGTCGTCGGGGAGGCAGGGGACGGGCTGGAGGCGCTGGCCGCGGTGGCCGAGCACGCGCCGGACGTCGTCCTGATGGACCTGCGGATGCCGCGGATGGACGGCGTGGCGGCGACCGGCCGGATCACCGCCGCGCACCCCGGTGTCCGGGTGTTGGTGCTGACCACCTACGACACCGACGCCGACATCGTGCGGGCGGTGGAGGCCGGCGCGGCCGGCTACCTGCTCAAGGACACCCCGCTGCCCCAGCTGGCCGACGCCGTGCGGGCCGCGGCCCGCGGGGAGACGGTGCTGGCCCCGCCGGTGGCGGCGAAGCTGATGTCCCGGATGCGCGGGCCGTCGGTGGAGGCCCCGACCGCCCGGGAGCTGCAGGTGCTCGGCGGGGTGGCCCGCGGGCTGACCAACGCCGAGATCGGCCGGGAGCTGTTCATCGGCGAGGCGACGGTGAAGACCCACCTGGTGCGGGTGTTCGCCAAGCTCGGCGTCGACGACCGCACACGGGCGGTCATGGTCGCCGTCGAGCGCGGCCTGCTGTCGGGCCCGGGGTCCGCCGGCGCCGACTGACCAGTTGGCGTCGGCCGCCACGGCGCGCCGTCCCGTGTCGGCGGCAGCAACTGCACGGTCGGGCGGCGTCCGGCTGTGCCTGCGCCCGTAAGCTCGTCTCTCGTGAGTCTCACCATCGGCATCGTCGGCCTGCCCAACGTCGGCAAGTCGACGCTGTTCAACGCCCTGACCAAGAACGACGTGCTCGCGGCGAACTACCCGTTCGCCACGATCGAGCCCAACGTCGGGGTGGTGGGCGTGCCCGACCCGCGGCTGGCGAAGCTCGCCGAGGTCTTCGACTCGAAGAAGACCGTCCCGGCCACCGTGTCGTTCGTCGACATCGCCGGGATCGTGCGCGGCGCCAGCGAGGGGCAGGGGCTGGGCAACAAGTTCCTGGCCAACATCCGCGAGAGCGATGCGATCTGCCAGGTGATCCGGGTGTTCAGCGACCCCGACGTCGTGCACGTCGAGGGCAAGGTCGACCCGGCCGACGACATCGAGACGATCAACACCGAGCTCGTCCTGGCCGACATGCAGACGCTGGAGAAGGCGATCCCGCGGCTGGAGAAGGAGTCGCGCAAGGACAAGGAGCGCAAGGTCCTGCACGACGCCGCCGTCGCCGCGCAGGAGGTGCTGAACTCCGGGACGACGCTGTTCGCCGCCGGGGTCGACCCCGAGCCGCTGCGCGAGCTGACGCTGCTGACGACCAAGCCGTTCCTGTACGTGTTCAACGTCGACGCCGACGAGCTGGGCAACGACGAGACCCTCGACGAGCTGCGGGCGCTGGTCGCCCCCGCCGAGGCGATCTTCCTCGACGCGCAGACCGAGTCCGAGCTGATCGAGCTGCCCGACGACGAGGCCGCCGAGCTGCTGGCCTCCATCGGTCAGGACGAGCCGGGCCTGGACCAGCTGGCCCGTGTCGGCTTCCGCACCCTCGGGCTGCAGACCTACCTGACCGCCGGGCCGCAGGAGTCGCGCGCCTGGACGATCCCGGTCGGCGCCACCGCGCCCGAGGCCGCCGGCGTCATCCACACCGACTTCCAGCGCGGCTTCATCAAGGCCGAGATCGTCGGCTTCGACCAGCTCATCGAGGCCGGCTCCATGGCCGTGGCCAAGACCAAGGGCTGGGTGCGCATCGAGGGCAAGGAGTACGTCATGGCCGACGGCGACGTCGTGGAGTTCCGCTTCAACGTCTAGGTCACCACCATCGGTCCTGGTCGCAGCGACGCGGCCGAGAGCGATGGCACGGTGATGGCACTCCACGCCTTCGCCGACTGCTGCAGCATCCGCTGCGACGCTACGACGGCCGTCGGCGCCGCCTGAGACCGAGGGCGGGCCCGCCGCGTGACCGGTTGGCCTGGCCCTCACTCGCATAATTGTCAAGTCGAACTGGGTGTGAGTTGAGCTCATCGGCGCGTCTGCACGGCCCGCAGTGGTCGACTACTGACAGCAAGCGCCGTCCGGAGCGGTAACTATAAATGCAACGCTGTGATTCATAGTGAAACCCCGCTAAGCTATAGATGCGTCCCCGGCTTCTATACCCCTAGCGAGGCACTTGTGGACATCGAAGCGTTCCGTCGCTCGCCAGCCGGCAGGCTCGACCCGGTCAGCGGGTTCGATGAGTACCTCAAGCGGCCGTTCAGCCACTTTGCCTTCACCCCGCACCCCCTGCCCGAGTCGATCCCCCTCGAGGAGGCGACCTACCAGGCGCTCTCCGTGGCTGACCGCGAGGTGGGACGGCTCGACGCGGCGGCCGAGCGGCTGCCCAACCCGCAGCTGCTCATCCGGCCGGCTCTGATCTCTGAGGCGGTGAGCACCAGTGCCCTCGAGGGCACCCACGCGCCCCTCCTGGAGGTGCTGGAGGCTGACTTCGTTGAGGAGAAGCGGCAGAGCTCTGAGGTCCGCGAGATCCGCAACTACGTCACCGCGGCGGAGACCGGGCTCAAGCGCATCGAAGAGCTGCCTGTGTGCTTGCGCCTGCTGAGCGAGCTGCAGAGCATCCTGGTGCGGGGGACGCGCGGAGACAGGTTCGACGCGGGTCAGTTGCGCGAGCAGCAGGTGTACATCGGGGAGCGGTCCGCCGGGATGGAGCGCAGCCGGTTCGTGCCCCCGCCGCCGGGTGCGCCGCTCCAGGACGGCATCTCGGCATGGGAGAAGTGGGTCAACGCCCAGGACAGCATCCCGCTGCTCGTCAAGGCTGCCATGGCTCACTACCAGTTCGAGACCCTGCACCCGTTCTCGGACGGCAACGGGCGCATCGGCCGACTGGCGATCGTCCTGCAGTTGATCGAGGGCGAGGCGCTGCGCTACCCCATCCTCAACCTTTCGCCGTGGATCGAGCCACGGAAGGAGCAGTACAAGGATCTGCTGCTCAAGTGCAGTGTCACCGGCGAGTTCGACGAGTGGATCCGCTTCTTCGCTGAAGCGGTGACTCATCAGGCCCGTGACGCCGTCACGAGGATCGAGGTGCTCACTCAGATTCGGGCGGACATGCTCGAGGCCTTGCGTCAGGACAAGGCCAAGGGTGTCGTCCTGGACATCGTCGAGGACCTCATCGGGTGGCCGGTCATCACCGTGACGCAGGCGGCCGCCCTGCACAACGTCACCTACCCGCCGGCGAACTCGGCCATCCAGCGACTGCAGCGCCTCGGCTTCGTCGAGGAGATGACGGGACGCTCCTACGGGCGGGTTTACGCCTGCCCGGCCGTCATGCGGGCGGTCGAGCAAGAACTACCCGAGGCGGCGTAGCCCTTCCCCGCTGACCGTCGGGCGCCCCGCCCAGCTCAGCTGAGCGAGGCGCCGGACTATTAGTCGGTTTGCGCGGCGCGTCGAGCGGCGATGAGTTGCTCACGTTCTTCGATCGACGGCCGCCGGCCACATGCGCCTCCTCTGTGGCCGTTCGCGGCGACAAGGAGTTCCGGCGGACGATCGCAGCAGCCAGCGCCTTGCCGGCCGCTGCGATCGCCTCGTCACGTGTCGGTTGCCGCTGAGTCACTTGAGCTCGGCCAGAAGGTCGAGGCACTACGCAGGCGGTGCCTCGATCAAGTGCCATCCGCGCTCGGCGGTGTAGGCGACCGCGGCCCGCCCCGGGTCGACGCTCAACGGCGCCGGACCGTCGTCGACCAGGTGCAGGTGCTGGCTCGCTGTCCGCCGAGGCACGCCGAGGCGCACCAGGTCGCTGTGCACGGTCGAAGCGCCACGCCCAACCGCTCAGCCACCCGCAGGATGGACAGTCCATTGTTGTATAGCTCCGCCCCCTGACTGGCCCGCCCAGACGACGGCTGCTGCGCGGGCGCCGCCCCGGTCACTGACCGGCCCCGTCGAGCCGGTCGAAACACCTCAAAAGCGCCGCGGCCAGCTTGCGGCCCTCAGCGCTGTCGGGGATCTCGGCCCCGATCCATGCCAGGTGGATGATCGTGTTCCGTGGTCGGACGACGATGCCCGCGGCCGTCGGCTTCAGGAGGTCGCTCTGCACGATCTCGACGGTCACCGGGCCGACCTCTCCGCCGGACCAGACGCTGGCCTGAGTGGGTGAGGTCCAGCTGTGGTGGACGGCCGTGTCGCCGAGCTCGACGTGGCGGTGCGAGATATGGCTGGCCTGTGCCCAGCCTGGACGGGGCATCAGTCCCGCGATCACCGGGCCCAGCTGGCCGCCGTCGCGCAGAAGGTGCTCCGAGGCTCCAGCGGCGATCGAGTATCTCAGTGGTGTCGTTTTGGGGAGTCTTTCGGCTGGTGCCGCTAGCGTTCTCCGTTAAGGTCCTTGCCCTCCTGAAGGGGTGGGGATCTGGGGCCCGTCCGGTGTTGTCCGCACCGGCCGAGCCTGTCTCGTCTCAGCTGGGCGGCGGAGACGTGTCTGGGGGCGCCGCCATCGGCGGCAGCGGGGTCACGCGGTCGACGTACTGGCCAGCGCATGGCACACCGATGGCACGACACGTCGTCAGGCGTGGTGAGTCAGCAAGAGTGGTCGAGAGGCATCGGCCCAGCTCAGGCCCGAGCGCGACATCAACCTGCTGGCTGTTGGCTCCCTAGCAGCGGTCAGGGCGCTGTAGGCGAGCCCGCCGATGAGCAGCCCGGTGGCCAGGGGCGCGATTGTTGCTGCACGCTGGATCGGGAGCCCGGCGGGCCCTAGCGTTCATGCGGTGCCCAGCCTGCTCCGTGTCCATCGGGACTTTCGGCTCCTGTGGGCGGGCGACACCGTCAGCGCCGTCGGCGATGCCGTCACCTTCGTCGCGTTCCCCCTCGTTGCCCTTGAGACGCTGGGGGCGAGCACAGCAACCGCGGCACTGCTGAGCGGTGTGCCGTCGGTGCCGATGTTGGTGCTCGGGCTCCCGATCGGTGCATGGGTGGACCGGTTACCTCGTCGGCCGATGTTCGTTGCCAGCACGATGGCCGCCGGGGCCGCGGTCGCCAGCGTGCCTCTGGCCGCGGTGCTCGGGGTTCTGTCGATGGCCCAGCTGGTACTCGTCGCCCTGGTCATGGGGACGGCGCAGGTGGTCTCGCAGACCGCAGCAGGCGCCCTGCTGCCCGAGGTCGTGCCGCGCGATCGGCTCGTCGAGGCCAACGGTGCCCTGCAGGTCAGCGGGTCGGCCGCGCAGATCGGCGGCCCCAGCCTGGGCGGGCTGCTGGTGCAGGTGCTGGGCGCTGCCGGTGCGCTCGTGGCAGACGCGATCAGCTTCGTCCTCGCCGGGCTGGTCGTTCTCGCGGTGCGCAGCCGGTCCGCCGTCCGGGTCCGGGAGTCCCGCCGCCGGGGATCGCTGTGGCGGGAGATCGCCCTCGGTCTGCGGCACGTGTTGGCCGATCCGGTGCTGCGGGTGCTCATGGTCAACGCTGCGATCGCCAACCTGGCGCTGAGCGCGGTGTTCGCCCTTCTCGTCCCCTTCCTGAGCCGTACGGTCGGCCTGGCACCCGGCCTGCTCGGCCTGCTGCTCGGCATCGGCACCGGAGGCGGACTGGTCGGCGCCGCGCTGGCCGGCCGGCTCGCCCGGCGACTGGGGACGGCACGGCTGGTGCTCAGGTCGGTGCTGCTTGCGGCACCCTTCGGGCTGCTCATGCCGCTGGCGGCGCCCGGTTGGCGGCTGGCGTCGTTCGTCGCTGGGCTGTTCGTCGTGTGCGTGGGGTTGGGCCTCTACAACGTCACGGTCGTCAGTTACCGGCAGGCGGCGACGCCGCCGGAACTCCTCGGGCGGGTGACATCGGCGATGCGCGTGGTCCAGCAGGGCGTGATGCCCCTCGGCGCACTGATGGCCGCCGGTCTCACTCTCGCCCTCGGCGCTCGGGGCGCCCTGGCCGTATCGGTCGCGATCGACCTGATACCCGGCCTGGTCCTGCTTGCCAGCCCGGTGCGGCGGCTGCGGGAGCTCCCCGTACCTGACGATGATCGAGGCCTGGTGCTGGAGAAGCAGGTCCCGCCTGCGGGCGGGGCCAGCAAGCTGCCGACGATGCACGAGCCGACGAGTTGACGGCCACCCCTGTCAGGCGTGCGGCTCTGGTCCTCGTTGTGAGCCGGAATCCGTAGGACCGCATCCGGGCGGATTCGGTCAGCACGGTGGGCATGGGACGACCTGGCACGGTGGACGCCTCGGACGTCTCCCCGGATCGAACAGCTGGTGGCGTTCAGTCGCCTACTCGGGCAGGCTGGCTGCAGAGGCAGGCGTGTCTGCGGCTGCCTTGCGAGGTTGCGGGTTCACGTCCCGTCGGCTCCACTTCTCGGGGTCGTAGCTCAATCTGGTAGAGCGCGCAGTACCCCTGTTCGGCTGAGCCGAGCAGGGGTGCTGTGTTCTGCGGAACGATCCTTCTCGGCCAGTGAGTACCAACGCGACCACATGGCGGAGCAGCAGCTCAGTGTCTTGTTCAGATGATCATCGTCGACGTCCCGATTCACCGTCTGACCCGTCGGGCGCGTCAGGGCCGCTCGGTCCTGCGCGGGTCGAACTCGGCCCACCAGCGGCTCACGGGCTTCGGGACGCCGGAGCCGAGCAGCACGCTGCCGAGCGCGGTGCGGAACGCCTGGCTGCGGCGGGCTGCCCGGTCCGCGTCGGGCAGGACGGCCAGCCCGTGTCCGCTGTGCGACAGCAGGTGCTCCATGGGCCCGGCGCCGATCATGGCGAGCAGGTCTGCGTCGCCCGCCGCGCTCTCCGCGAGGACGACCAGCGCTTCGACGACGCCGGGCGTCCTGTCGTCACATGCGACGTGCATGAAGTCGGTGGCGCCTCCCCACTCGTGCGACCGCCACTCGGTCGCCCAGTCCGCGGCCCACGCCTCGACGCTGGGCCAGCGGATCTCCGTCCTCTCGAATCGGTCGATGAGCCGACACGACCCGTCGGGGTCGAAGAACGCCTCGGTCACCAGCACGCTCGTCAGTCCGGGGGAGTCCGGCGTGCGGCGGGATCCATTTCCGGCACAGGGGCGTTGGCCTTCAGTAGAGGACGGCCGGCGCCGATGTGTCCAAGGCACGAGGACGCCAGGACCCTGGACCATCAGCCCGGCCGCGTGAACGAGGAGGACCCGTGAACTACCTGCGCCAGCTCCAGTCCGAGCGACCCGTGGTGTTCTGGGTCGTGCTGCTGGTGGGCTTCTTCGTCGCCTTCCAGCTGCTGATCTTCCTCGCCACGCTGATCATCGGGCCGTTCGGCTTGCCGTCCTGGGTCCCGCTGGTGGTCGTCGTCGGCGGCTTGGTCCTGGTGGCCCGCCGCCAGCAGCGTTAGGGCTCGAGCAGGTCAGCCCTGCTCCCGGCCGGGTAGCGGAGCGCCGTTCAGGAAGGCCTCGTAGACGTCCCGGACGTCGTCGTCCACCTGAGGGACGACGGTGCTGTAGCGGGTGTCCGAGCGATCCCGGTGTGGGCCGGACAGCCAGAACTCCTCGTCGGTGTCGACGTCGTAGAAGTTGGCATCGAACATGCCCGCGGCCCGGCGCAGGGTCCGGTCGCGCCAGTACGCGGTCTGCCAACTGGACGTGAACCGGACGGAGCTGATCCAGCACGGACCGCGGTCGATGTCGTGACCGGACTTGAGCTGGACGAACATCACGCGCTCCGGCACGTTCGACTCCTCAGGTCGGCGGGGGCCAGGACGGGCCGTTGCTCGCCCCTCACGGGCAGGGGCGCCAGGTGTCGCCGTCCTTCTCCAGCGGCAGCACCGTGGTGGTGTCCAGCCCGCTCGTCGTCTCGAACACCAGGCGCGCCTCGCCGGAGGTCCGGCCGTTGCTGCTGACCACGTTGATGCCCTCCAGCCGGTAGCCGGTGACGTCGGGCGACGAGTACTCCTGCGCCAGGGCGTCCGCGGTGACCACCGACCGGTCGCTCTCGCAGAGCTGGCCCTGGGCGTCGTCCCACCGTCCCTCGACCAGCGCGGTGGCGTAGTCCTCGGCGGCGGTCCGCGCCGGGCCGAGCGTGCCGAGGAACGCGCGGACGCCGAACCAGACCGCCACGCCGAGGCAGACGAGCGCGAGCACCCCGATCGGCAGCCCGATGGTGAGCCACCGGGACCGCCGGCGCGGGGGAGCGGGCTGGTACGGGTGGGCCGGCGGGGCCCACGGTTCCTGCGGGTACGTTATCGGGCTCGTTCCTCTCGGCACGGCACCGGCTGTTGCCGGCACCGGCGGGCAGCATGGCGGTCCACGGCGCCCGAGGGAAGCCCGTCGCCGTCCGGACCTCGCCCGGGTGCGACGCGATGGGGCAGGATCGGCCTCGTCGTCCGACTCACCGGGAGCCCCTGTCGTGACCGTCCCACCCGCACACCAGCCCCAGGCCGCCATGGTCGTCCCGCTGTTCTTCATCCGGCAGCGGATCACGGTGATGGTCAACCGCTACGAGGTCCTCGCCGCCAACCCCGACGGCACCGAGGGTCCGCTGATGGCCCTGGCCGAGCAGAAGCGGATGAAGCTGAAGGAGGAGGTGGTCTTCTACGCCGACGAGAGCAAGAGCCGCCGGGTGTTCTCCTTCAAGGCCCGCCAGGTGCTGGACGTCAGCGCGCAGCACGACGTGTTCGACGAGTACGGCGCCCCGCTGGGCATGTTCAGCAAGGAGTTCGGCGCCAGCCTGCTGCGCTCGACCTGGAAGCTGAGCGCGCCGGGCGTCGACGCGGTCGGGCAGGAGCGCAAGCTGTCGATCGCCCTGCTGCGCCGGTTCTGGGACCTGATCCCCTACATCGGCGACATCTGGGTGCCCTTCGTCTTCCACTTCGACTTCCTCGACCAGAAGACCGGGGCGCCGGTGCTCACCAGCGAGCGGAAGATGGCCATCCGGGACCGCTACACCGTCACCGTCCCCGACCCGCGGCTGGACTTCCGCGTCGCGGCCTCCATGGCCGTCGCCCTGGACGCCCTGCAGAGCCGCTAGTCCGCAGCGGCCCAGTCGATCCGCTCGGCCAGGGCGGTCAGCCGGGCGCCGAACACCGGGTCGAGCGAGCCGGCCCAGGCGACGCGGCCGAGGACGTGGTCCCGGAAGGTGTCCGGGTCCCGGCCGCGCGTCTGGCCGGCCCACCCGTGGGTCGCGCAGTTGTGCAGCAGCGCCCGCAGCGCGTCGCGTTCCCGGCGGGGGAGCGCGGGGTGCACGTTGACCACGGCGCCGAGCACCGACTGGCGACGCCCCGCACCGACCGCGGACGTCTTGGCCGCGTTCACCCGGAAGCCCTCGTCGGCCACCACCTCGGCGACCAGCGCGGCGAACCGGTCGCCGCCGACCGACCTCCCGCCGCTGAAGGTCAGGTCGTCGACGTAGCGGGTGTAGCGGGCGCCGGAGGAGGCAGCCAGGGCGGACAGCCGCCGGTCCAGGCGGAAGCAGACCAGGTTCGCCAGCGCCGGGGACGTCGGGGCCCCCTGGGGCAGGTGCGCGACGGCGAGCCGGCGGCCCAGTCGGTGGTGCCGGTCCCGCGCGTCGACGTCGGGAGGGACCGGCAGCGCCCGCCACACCTGCGCCGGGACGACGGTGGTGACGAGTCCGGTGACCACGTGCGCGACCGGCTCGGGCAGCCCGGCCGGGCCCAGCAGCAGCCCGTGCACGCGCCCGGCGGGGATCCCGGCGAAGAACGCCTCCAGGTCCATCCGCAGGACGACGGCGGACCCGGTGTGCGGCGCCACCGCGGTGCGCACCGACCGTCCGGGCACGCACCCGTGCGCGGCCTCGTGCACGGGCACCGGCGCCAGCACGTGCCGCAGCAGCCGGCGCTGGGCCTCCTTGAGCCGGGGCTTCGGGGCGGCGAGCAGCCGGACGCCGTGCGGGCGGTCGACGGCGTGCCAGCGGTAGTGCCGCAGCGCCTCGCCCGCCGTGCGCTCCAGCCCCCGGGTGTCGGCGAACCAGGCGAGCTCGCCGGCGTCGAGGTCCAGCAGCCGGGCCACCGCGGCCTGGTCGGGCAGGTCGGTGACCGGGTACCGCTCCCAGGCCAGCGCGGTCGGGACCGGATTACGGCGCACGACCCGGGGGAGCGGGAGGGAGGCGTGACCGCGGGCGAAGCCCTGCGTCGCCCGGACGACGCGGGACAGCTCGCGGGGCCGGTCGACCGGTGGGCGCGGGTGGACGGTCTGCACTTCGCCGACCATCGTGCCGACCCAGGTCTGCGCGCGCGCCATGCCCAGGGAGACGGCGACCCGCCGGACCATCTCCCTGCGGCGCCACGGACCGGCCAGCAACGCGTCGGCGATCCCCGACGCGGTCGCGGCGAGCCGCCGCTCGGTGCTCACCGGGTGGTGCGGGGTGCGCGACGGGGAGACCAGCCAGTCCCTGGGGGACGTGCCACTGGGTGCGCGGAGCGCACGGCATGGCTCATGACGCTGTGCCTGACCTCTTCACGGGTCCCCGGGGTTGCCCCGGGGTGACCGGACGCTGCCGGTCGTCCTGGCCCCCCGTCGCGCACCGGGACACCGTAGGGGCTCCAGCGACCCCGCGACTACAGGTACCGGCTCTCCAGTTCGGTGAAGAAGGACTTGGCCAGGGCGGTGAACTCCGCCTCCCGGACGGCGATCTCGTCGCCCACCCGGAGCCGGAGCACCGAGCGGCCGGCGTCGTAGCGGATGTGCCGGTCGGCCAGCAGGGTGCTGCCCTGGGACAGGGACTCGGCGACCAGCCGCACCTCGGCGCAGGCCGCGCCGTCGGTGGTCCCCGGTCCGTGGTCGGGGAACCAGCCGTCCAGCACGACGACGAGGTCGTTGAAGAAGACCGGTTCGAACTCGTGGACGGCGCCGGGGTCGTCGCCGGCGGCCAGTCGCCGAAAGGCGGCGACCCGGTCGTCGACGGCGGCGCGGCGCTCGTCGATGCGGTGCAGTGCGCAGGTGCTCTGGGACAACATGGCGACTCCTCGTGAGAGAACGCCCCGTGGCTGCCGAGGGTGCGATCCAGGGTGACACCGGTCACCCCGGAGCGCACCAGGTCCGGGCGTGCGCTCGGTGCCGGGACGGCGAGTCGCGCCCGACCGGCCGGACGAGGAGCGGGGGAAGCCTCACGCCGTCCGGGGCGTTGCAGCCGTCAACCGACGTGAAAGGCACCTCATGCGCATCCCGCTGTCCGTCCTCGACCTCGCCCCGATCGCCCGCGGGGAGACCGTCAGCAGCAGCATCGCCGCCAGCGTCGCCCTCGCCCAGCGCGCGGAGGAGCACGGCTACCGCCGGGTCTGGTACGCCGAGCACCACAACATGCCCAGCATCGCGTCCTCGGCGACCAGCGTGCTGATCTCCCACGTGGGTGCCCACACCAGCACCATCCGGCTCGGCTCGGGTGGGGTCATGCTGCCCAACCACTCGCCGCTGACCATCGCCGAGCAGTTCGGCACCCTCGACGCGATGTACCCGGGCCGGATCGACCTGGGACTGGGCCGCGCGCCCGGTTCGGACCAGAACACGATGTACGCGCTGCGCCGCGACCCGGCCTCGGCCGAGTCCTTCCCGCAGGACGTGCTGGAGCTGCAGGCCTACCTGGCGGGGCAGACCCGCGTCCCCGGCGTCGACGCCGTCCCGGGCAAGGGCTCGCGCGTCCCCCTGTACATCCTCGGGTCCTCGACCTTCGGTGCCCACCTGGCCGCTGCGCTCGGGCTGCCGTACGCCTTCGCCAGCCACTTCGCGCCGCAGTCGCTGGAGGCCGCGGTGGCGGCCTACCGGCGTGAGTTCAAGCCCTCCGCCCAGCTGGAGGAGCCGCACGTGATCGCCGGCGTGAACGTGATCGCCGCCGACACCGAGGCCCGGGCGCAGGAGAACTTCCAGGCGATGCGCCGCACCATGGCCATCGGGCTGTTCGGCCGCGGCCGGGACTTCACCGACGCCGAGGCCGACATGCTGCTGGAGCAGGGGGCCGGGCACCACATCGACTCGATGTTCACCCACGCCGCCGTCGGCACGCCTCCGCAGGTCGCCGACCACCTGGAGCGATTCGTGAAGACGGCGGACGCCGACGAGCTGATCGTCGCCCACCAGGCCCCGACGACCGAGGACCGGCTCCGCTCGGTCACGCTGACCGCCGAGGCGCTGGACTCCGTCCCCGCCTGAACGCACGCGACAGCCCCCACCGCAGTTGCGGTGGGGGCTGTCGCGTGTCCGGGGTCCTTCCTCAGGCGCTGGGGCGGGCCCCGCCGATGAAGCCACCCCACCGCATGGAGGTCTCGCGGATGCGGGAGCCGCTCTGCGGGGCCTCCAGGATCCGGTCGTTGCCCAGGTAGATGGCGACGTGGTGGATGGTCGAGGCGTTGGCCGTGTTGGTGGCCCAGAAGACCAGGTCGCCGCGCTGCAGGTCGGATCGGGAGACCTTCGGCAGGACCTTGTACTGGGCGCTGCTGTTGCGCGGGATGGCGATGCCGGCCTGGGCGTAGGCGTAGCGGGTCAGGCCCGAGCAGTCGAAGCCCACGATCCCGGCGTCGATGCCCCAGCCCATGCTGGGACCGGTCAGCGAGCCGCCGCCCCAGGAGTAGATGACGCCGACGTGCTGGCGGGCCGCGGCGATCGCGGTCTCGACCGCGGAGGAGTGGCCCGCACCGGCGGCGGGACCGACCGCGACGGGGACGCTCTGGGTGGGGGCCTTGACCGTCTGCGTGGTGCCGCGCGGGGTGGCGGCACGCGGGGCGGGTGCCGCGGCGGCGCGCTGCGCGGCGGCGGTCCGCTCGGCCTCGGCTCGCGCGGCGGCGGCGCGGGCGGCGGCGGCCTGCTCGGCGGCGAAGCGCTCGGCCTCCGCGCGGGCGGCCTGCAGCCCCTCGAGGCTCTGTCGGGCCTGCGCCAGCTGCTGCTCGACGGCGGCCTGCTGGTCGGCCAGGGCGCCGGCCTGGGCGCGGGCGCTGGCCCCGTACTCCTCGGCGACGGCCAGGGCGTCGGCGGCGTCCTGCTTCAGGGCGGCGGCCTCGGCCAGCGCGGCTTCCGCCTGCTCCCGGGTGGCCCGGGCCTGCTCCTCGGCGGCGGTGACCCGCACGACGACGTCGCCCTGGTGGGCGCCGGCTGCCTCCAGGAGCGCGGCCCGCTCCATCATCTGCGCCGGGCCGTCGGCGGTGGTGAGCGCCTCGAGGGTGGGGGAGGTGCTGCCCTGCTGGTAGCTCTGCCGGGCGAAGGTGGCGACGTCGGCCCCGGCGACCTCGAGGTCGCGGGCGGCGGCGTCGGCCGTGGCGGTGGCGGCGGTGGCGACGACCTCGGCGGCCTCGTGCTCGGTCTGCTTGCCCTGGGAGGCGTCCAGCGCGCTGGCCGACTGCTCGCGGGCGGAGTCGACGCTGGCCTGCGCACCGGCGAGCGCGGCGGTGATCGCCTCGACCTGCTGGGCGGCGGTCTGCGTCTGCTGCTGCGCGGCGTCGATCTGGGCGTCGGAGGGGTTGGTGGGGGCAGCCGCGGCGATGCCGGGGGCGACCACCAGGCTGAGCGCCGCCACGACGGCCACTCCGGCCAGGCGCCGCACCGGACGTCCGCCGGTCGGTCGCTGGGTCGATGCCGTGGTGCCCATGTCCCGTTCCCTCCATCGTGTCCCGTCGCCCGAGCGGGCGACCTGGTACAGAGGTCGGCGCACGCCGAGGGGGTCGTGAGCAACGACGCAGAGTGACGTGGTCACCGCGCCCGACAGTCGACATGGCGACCGGTGAGGATGGGGGCATGAACGTCTTCACCGACTACGCCGAGACGCACTGGGTCCCGATCAACGCCGAGATGGTCACGGTGCAGACCGTCGACGCCGCGGGACGGCGGCAGACGCACGTCCTGTCGGTCCCGGAGGCCCTCGCGCAGTTCAAGGTGAGGTACCCGTTCGTCGACGACGCGCAGGCCGCGGCACTGTTCGCCCAGGGCGGCTGACCCGGCACGCGGTGGGGGAGGCCCGGATCACGGCACAGCGGCACCATCCGGGTCGTTGTACGCAGCGTGACGTTCCGCTTCCTCGTCCTCGGTGACTCCCTCGCCTACGGCACCGGTGCCGCGAGCCCGCAGGACACCCTCGGTTCCCGGCTGACCCGCGTGCTGCGCGAGTCCGGGCGGGCCACCGAGCTGTCCGTGCTGGCGGTCCCCGGCGCCACCTCCCTCGGTCTGGCCGAGCAGCTCGACCGGGCGGCCGCGGTCGACGCCGATCTGGCCCTGCTCGTCATCGGCGCCAACGACCTCACCCACCAGGTGCCCGCCGACCGCTCGGCCGCCGCACTGGGCAGCGCCGTGCGGACGCTGCGCGAGCGCGGCACCGCGGTGCTCGTCGTCCCGACGCCGGACCTGTCCTCGGTGGCCTGGGTGCCCCCGGCCTTCCGGGCCGTCGTCGCCGGGATCTGCGACCAGCTGCGGGCCCGCCAGACCCGGGCCGTGGAGGCCGCCGGCGGGGTCGTCGCACCGGTCGGGCCCGGGCTCGCCACCCGGTTCAGCGCCGACCCGACGCTGTTCTCCGCCGACCGCTTCCATTCCTCCTCGGCCGGCTACGCGCTGGTTGCCGAGGCGCTCGCCCCGCACCTGCTCCAGCTGGCGGCCACCCGCCGGGACGCCGCCGCCTAGACCGCGTCCCGGGGTGGCATCCGGCAGGCCGGCGTCCCCCCGGGCAGCCGGTGGCGGTTGGCCGCGACGAGCCGGTAGACCGGTGGCGCGACCCAGCGCAGCGGCGGCAGCGAGATCAGCACGCCGAGCACCGACAGCGGCAGCCCGGCGGCGCGCAGCAGCCGGGCGACCGCGGCCGCGCCGCCGGAGATCGTGCCGTCGCCGTCGACCCACAGCAGCTCCTGCTGCGCGCGCTCCGCGGTGGTGCCGAGGGCCGCCAGGTCGGCGAACTGCCAGGCCACCACGGTGACGTCGGCGGGGGGCACGCGGCGGGCGACGCCGACGGCGCTGGTGCAGAAGGCGCAGTCGCCGTCGAAGACGAGCGTGGGGGTGGGCACGCCCCCATCGTCCCCGGTTCAGCCGATGTCGACGGTGAGCGCCCGGTGGTCCGACAGTGGCAGCGCCGGCGCCGACGTCGCGGTGACCGGGCCGAGCTCCCCGCGCAGCAGCACGTGGTCCAGCTGCTGGTCCGGGGTGTCCACGGGGAAGGTGAGCCCGTGGGTCAGCGGCGTCCACCCGGTCACCCGCGCCGGCGTCGGCGGGGTCATGTTCAGGTCGCCCATCAGCACCAGCGGCCCGGGGAACGTCGTCAGGTCGCGCTGCAGCCGGCGCAGCTGCCGCCGGTTCCACCCGGGCACGAACGACAGGTGGGTGTTCACCACGGTCAGCTCGCCGGTCGGCGTCTCGACCACCGCGACGACGGCGGCCCGCGGCTCCTCGTGCACCACGATCACCTTGCGCGGCCCGGGCAGCCACAGCGGGAAGCGGAACGGGATCGGCGAGAGCCGGACGACCTGCCAGGAGCGCACCGGGTACCGCGACAGCAGGGCGATGCCGTACGCCGCCGTCCCCGGCTGCTCGCGCCCGGTGGCGGCCATCCAGGTGGCGCCCGGCGTGCCGGAGATGGCGGCCACGAAGCGGTGCGCGACCGCGCCCATCGCCTCGGCGGCGACGGCGGTGAGGTCGGCGTGGTTCGACCGCTCCTGCCCCCGGTCCACCTCCTGCAGGGCGAGGACGTCGGCGTCCAGGTGCCGGACGGCCGCGGCGAAGCGGTCGACGTCGACCCGGTCGTCGGCGGGGGAGCGGCCGTGCAGGATGTTGAAGGTCGCGAGGCGCACGGGTGACCGACTACCCGCCCGGGTAGGCGCACACCCGATCTGCCCATGGACCTGAGGAGACCGCGTGCCTGCCGACCGGGACGCCCTGCGCGGGGCACTCAAGCGCACCGCCTCCGCCCTCAAGCACGACGGCGTCCCGTTCGCCCTGGCCGGCGGGTACGCACTGTGGGCCCACGGGGCGCCGGAGTCGGAGAACGACGTCGACTTCGTGGTGGCCGAGGGCGACGTCGAGAAGGCGGCCGCCGTGCTGGACGCCGCGGGGTTCGAGGTGGTCCGCCCGCCCGAGGACTGGCTGTTCAAGGCGTGCACCGACGGCGTCGTGGTCGACCTGCTGCACCGGGTCGTCGGTGAGCCGGTGACCGCCGACCTGCTCGCCCGCTCCGACGAGATGGACCTGCTGGGCGTCCGCCTCCCGGTGCTGCAGGCCACCGACCTGCTCAGCAGCAAGCTGCGCGCGATGACCGAGCACTACTGCGACGTCGGCGCCCTGCTGCCGCACGTGCGGGCGGTGCGCGAGCAGGTCGACTGGACGCGGCTGCGCAGCGAGACCGCGGGCAACGACTTCGCGGTGGCGTTCCTGTTCCTGGCCGACCGGCTGGGCATCACCTCCGCCTGACGCAGCACGGGGCCGGCACCCCCGAGGGAGTGCCGGCCCGTGCTGCGGAGCGGGGGTTCCTCAGCTGGTCGGGACCGCGCCGGCGCGCAGGGCGCCGAGCAGGTCGTGGTTCAGCCGGGAGATGGTCTCCATGGAGATGCCCTTGGGGCAGACCGCGGAGCACTCGCCGATGTTGCTGCAGCCGCCGAAGTCTTCGGCGTCCTGCTGGGCGACCATCTTCAGGACCCGGGTGTCGCGCTCGGGCTGGCCCTGCGGCATGAGCCCGAGGTGGGCGACCTTGGCGGCGGTGAAGAGCATCGCCGAGCCGTTCGGGCAGGCGGCGACGCAGGCGCCGCAGCCGATGCAGGTGGCGGCGTCGAACGCGGCGTCGGAGTCGCCCTTGGGCACCGGGGTCGCGTGTGCGTCCGGGGCCGTGCCGGTGGGGGCGCTGATGAACCCGGCGGCGGAGATGATCCGGTCGAAGGCCGACCGGTCGACCGCGAGGTCCTTGACCACCGGGAAGCCACCGGAGCGCCACGGCTCGATGTCCAGCACGTCGCCGTCCTTGAAGGACCGCATGTGCAGCTGGCAGACCGCCGTCTGCTCCGGGCCGTGGGCGATGCCGTCGATCATCACGCCGCACGAGCCGCAGATGCCCTCACGGCAGTCGTGGTCGAAGGCGATCGGGTCGTCGTCGCTGAGGATCAGCTTCTCGTTGAGCACGTCGAGCATCTCGAGGAAGGACATGTCGGGCGAGACGTCGGTGACGTGGTAGGTCACCATCTTGCCCTTCTTGGTCCGGTCCCGCTGACGCCAGATGTTGAGGGTCAGGCTCATGGTGCGGGTCTCTGTGCTGGTCACTTGTAGCTCCGCTGTGCGAGGTGGACTGTCTCGTACTCGAGGGCCTCTCGGTGCAGCACCGGGGCGACGTCCTCAGGGGTGTACTCCCAGGCCGCGACGTAGGCGAAGTTCTCGTCGTCGCGCAGCGCCTCACCCTCAGGCGTCTGGCTCTCGGCCCGGAAGTGGCCACCGCAGCTCTCGTTGCGGTGCAGTGCGTCGACGCACATCAGCTCGGCGAGCTCGATGAAGTCCGCGACGCGGCCGGCGTGCTCCAGGTTCTGGTTGTAGATGCCCTGCTCACCGGACACCTTGACGTTGGTCCAGAACTCCCGGCGGATCTCCGGGATGCGGTCCAGCGCCTTGCGCAGGCCCTCCTCCGACCGCTCCATGCCGCAGTAGTCCCACATGAGCTTGCCGAGCTCACGGTGGAAGGAGGCGACGGTGCGGGTGCCGTTGATCGACAGCAGCTTCTCCGTCTGCGCGCGCACCGACTGCTCGGCCTCGACCGCCGCCGGGTGGCTGGCGTCGACCTTGGGGAACGGGCCGTCGGCGAGGTAGTCGTTGATGGTGTTCGGCAGCACGAAGTAGCCGTCGGCCAGGCCCTGCATCAGCGCGCTGGCGCCGAGCCGGTTGGCGCCGTGGTCGGAGAAGTTGGCCTCACCGATCACGAACAGGCCGGGGATGGTCGACTGCAGGTCGTAGTCGACCCACAGCCCGCCCATCGTGTAGTGCACGGCCGGGTAGATCCGCATACCGGTCTCGTAGGCGTCCTCACCGGTGATCCGGTTGTACATGTCGAAGAGGTTGCCGTACTTGGCCTCGATGGCCTTGCGGCCGACCCGCTCGATGGCGTCGGCGAAGTCCAGGTAGACACCCAGTCCGCCCGGGCCCACACCGCGGCCCTCGTCGGTGACGTTCTTGGCCTGGCGCGAGGCGATGTCGCGGGGCACCAGGTTGCCGAACGCCGGGTAGATGCGCTCGAGGTAGTAGTCGCGCTCGTCCTCGGGGATCTGCCGCGGGTCGCGGGTGTCGCCGCGCTCCTTGGGCACCCAGACGCGGCCGTCGTTGCGCAGCGACTCGCTCATCAGCGTGAGCTTGGACTGGTAGTCCCCGCTCACCGGGATGCAGGTCGGGTGGATCTGCGTGTAGCAGGGGTTGGCGAAGAGCGCGCCCCGCTTGTGCGCCCGCCAGGCGGCGGTGACGTTGGAGCCCTTGGCGTTCGTCGACAGGTAGAACACGTTGCTGTACCCGCCGGAGGCCAGCACCACGGCGTCGGCCATGTGCGTGCTGATCTCACCGGTGATCAGGTGCCGGACGACGATGCCGCGGGCCTTGCCGTCGACGACGACCAGGTCGAGCATCTCCGTGCGCGGGTGCTGCTCGACGTTGCCCAGCCCGATCTGCCGCTCCAGGGCCTGGTAGGCGCCGTAGAGGAGCTGCTGGCCGGTCTGGCCACGGGCGTAGAAGGTGCGCGAGACCTGCGCGCCACCGAAGGAGCGGTTGTCGAGCAGACCGCCGTACTCGCGGGCGAAGGGCACGCCCTGGGCGACGCACTGGTCGATGATCGCGCCGCTGACCTCGGCGAGGCGGTGCACGTTGTCCTCGCGGGAGCGGAAGTCGCCGCCCTTGACCGTGTCGTAGAAGAGCCGGTGCACGCTGTCGCCGTCGTTGCGGTAGTTCTTGGCGGCGTTGATCCCGCCCTGGGCGGCGACGCTGTGCGCACGCCGGGGGCTGTCCTGGAACCAGAAGTTCTTGACCCGGTAGCCGGCCTCGGCCAGCGTCGCGGCGGCGGAGCCGCCGGCCAGGCCGGTGCCGACGATGATGACCGAGAGACGGCGGCGGTTGGCCGGGTTGACCAGCCGGGCCCGGAACTTGCGCTCGTTCCACCGGTCGTTGATCGGGACGTCGCGGGGTGCCTTGGTGTCGGCGATCGGCTCGCCGACGGTGAACAGCTCGAGTGTCATGGCTGGGGCTCCTGTCTCAGTCGATCAAACCGAAGGCGATGGACAGCGGCACGATCAGGAAGCCCACGGTGATGAGCCCGGAGATGCCGTACGCGATGCCGTTCACGGCGCGCTCGCGCTTCTTGTTCGTCTGCCCGAGGGTCTGGGTGGCGGCGAAGATGCCGTGCCGCAGGTGCCAGCCGAGGATCAGTATCGAGGCGACGTAGAAGAGCGTGATCGGGATGTTGGAGAAGCTGGCGACCAACCGGTCGTAGGGCGTCGTCCCCGTGCCGGCCGGGTTCACCACGCCGAAGGTGAGGTCGAGGATGTGCCAGATGATGAACAGCGCCAGGATCACGCCGCCCCAGCGGACGGTGCGCGAGGCGAAGCTCTGCTGCACCCGCTTCTTGGTCACGTAGGCCACCGGGCGGGCGCGGCGCGCCTGGCGCCACAGCGAGATGGCCGCCCAGAAGTGCGCGATCACCGACGCGAGCAGGACCAGCCGGATGATCCACAGCAGGGTCTGCTCCGGCACGGCGGGCTCGCCGATCGTGCGGATCCAGTGGGAGTAGCCGTTGAACTCCTCGGCTCCGCCGAAGGCGTGGAGGTTGCCGACCATGTGGGCCAGCAAGTAGAGGATCATGATGATCCCGCTGACCGCCATGACGGTCTTCTTCACGACCGAGTTGTTGAAACGCCCGGTCTTCGGGGCCCTGCGCTGGGCCGGTTGCGTCGTCACTGTCGCCACGACGCCACGGTAGGCCCACTCCACACGTGACACCCAGGTGAACCCGCCGTGACGGTCGTCATGTAAGGGCGTACTACGTCCGGCAGCGGGGCAACACCGCGTGCCGGCCGGGCTGTTCCCCGCCCCGGTGCCGTTGGACGCCCGCCCGCGCCGTGGAGGAAGATCGGCCCGCCCCGATCCGTGCAGTGCCCCGAGAGGACGACGCCGTGCCCGGACCCACCCGTGGTTTCCTCGGCCGCCGCCGCAGCGCCGGCGACCCCCGGCTGCCACCCGGCCAGTACGACGCCGGCTCCGACTGGCCGGTGCTGACCGCCGAGCCCACGCCGCGGATCACCCCCGAGACCTGGTCGATCACCGTCGACGGCGCCGTGGAGAACCCGACCACCTGGACCTGGGACGAGGCGCACGCGCTCCCGGGTGCGGAGTACAACGGCGACATCCACTGCGTGACCACGTGGTCGAAGTTCGACACCCACTTCGCCGGCGTCAGCGTCGACTCGCTCCTGGAGATCGCGAAGCCGAAGCCGGAGGGCCGGTTCGTCATGGAGACGGCGAAGACCGGCTACACGACCAACCTGCCGATCTCCGACGTCACCGGCGGCAAGGCGTGGCTGGTGTGGGAGTTCGACGGCAAGCCGCTCGCGGTCGAGCACGGCGGCCCGGTGCGGATGCTGGTGCCGCACCTGTACTTCTGGAAGAGCACCAAGTGGATCAGCCGGATCACGGTCCTGGAGCGCGACCAGCCGGGCTTCTGGGAGCAGAACGGCTACCACGACCGCGGCGACCCGTGGAAGCAGCAGCGCTACCAGGGCGACGCGTGAAGGACCTCGCTGCCCCCCGCCACTCGCAGGCTCGCGGCGGGACCCTGCACCGAGGCCGGGAGGCCCCGCTCCTGGTCGTGGGGCTGTGAGCGCACCGGCCGGCGGCTGGACGACCGCAACGGTGGCCGGCGTCCGCCGGCCGATCGCCCGGTCGGTGGAGCTGCGCCTGGACGTGCACGACCGCGTCGACCACCTGCCCGGCCAGCACTACGTCGTCCGGCTGACCGCCGAGGACGGCTACACCGCGCAGCGGTCCTACTCGGTGGCCTCGCCGCCGGGCGACCCGCTGGTGGAGCTGTTCGTCGAGCGGCTGGACGACGGTGAGGTGTCGACCTACCTCGCCGACGTCGTCGAGCCCGGTGACGAGCTGGAGGTGCGCGGGCCGATCGGCGGCTGGTTCGTCTGGGACGGCGTCACGCCCGCGCTGCTGGTCGGCGGCGGCTCCGGCGTCGTCCCGCTGGTGGCGATGGTGCGGCACGCCCGCGACATCGGGCGGCTGGACCTGCTGCGGGTCGCGGTCTCGGCCCGCACGCTGGCCGCGCTGCCCTACGCCGACGAGCTGGCCGAGGCCGGCGCGCAGATCGTGCTGACCCGCGAGGCGCGTGGGATTCGGCCGGCGTCCCGGCTGGGCGGGATGGACCTCTTCCCGCTGGTCGAGCCGGGGCAGACGGTGTTCGTGTGCGGCTCGACGGGCTTCGCCACGACGGCCACCCAGCTGCTGGTCGAGCTCGGCGTGCCCGCGACGGTGATCCGGGTGGAGCAGTTCGGCCCCTCCGCGCTGGAGCTGCCCAAGCGCTGAGCACACCCCTCGTCAGGATCCGGTAAGGGCAGGCTAACCTCTGCTCGTCCGTCGTTGATCTTGAGGAGCCTGCCCGTGTCCCGCCCGTCCCGCCTCGCCGTCCCCCTCGCCGCGCTGGCGCTCGCCACCGGGCTCTCCGCCTGCGGTGGCAGCTCCGACGAGGCGGCGGCCGCACCGTCGGCCGCCGCCTCGTCGTCCTCGACGGCCTTCCCGGTCAGCATCGAGAACAAGTTCGGCACTACCGAGATCCCGGCCGAGCCGCAGCGGGTGGTCACCGTCGGCTTCAACGACGAGGACTTCGTCCTCGCCCTGGGCGTGGTCCCGGTCGGCGTGCGGGACCTCATCGGGGACTACGACGCCCCGGCGCGGCCGTGGGCGCAGGAGCAGCTCGGCGGGGCGGAGATCCCGACCGTCGGCGGCACGGAGCTCGACATCGAGGCCATCGCCGCGCTGGACCCCGACCTGATCGTCGGCGTGTACTCCTACATCGACCAGGCGGTGTACGACCAGCTGTCGAAGATCGCGCCGACCCTCGCCCAGACCGACGAGCACGCCGACGGCGCCACCCCGTGGCAGGAGCAGACGCTGCTCACCGGTGAGGCGCTGGGCCGCGAGGAGCAGGCCCAGCAGCTCGTCGACGACGTCGAGGGCCGGTTCGACGAGGCGGTCAGCGCCCACCCCGACTTCGCCGGCAAGCAGCTCACCGTCGACCTGACCGGCGTGGGCTCGGGCCACTACGCCCTCGGCGCCGACGACCTGCGCACCCAGTTCTTCACCGGCCTCGGCTTCACCGTCCCCGAGGCCAGCACCGACGTCAGCCAGGAGCGGATGGACCTGCTCGACACCGACGTCCTCGCGGTCAACGGCTACGACCAGGCCGCGGCCGAGGCCGACCCGCTGCTGTCCGCCCTCGACGTCGTCACCTCCGGCCGCACCGTGCTGCTGGGCGGCTACGACGGCGACGTCTCCGCCGCGCTCGGCTTCGGCAGCCCGCTGTCGCTGCCCTACCTGCTCGAGGAGGTCGTGCCGGCGCTCGCCGCCGCCGCCGACGGCGACCCGGCCACGACGGTCACCCCGCTCAGCTGAGCGGCCGCCCCGTCCCGCGGCCGGTGACCGGCACCGGGACGGGGCGCAGCCGGCCACCGGGTTGCCCCGCCGTGCGCCGGGTAGGCGGTGATCGTGACTGACGCCCGGGAGCAGAGCGCGGAGTCCGGCGACGGTTCACGTCCGGGAGTGGGGGCGGACCCGGCGCGGAACGCGGAGGTCGCCGAGACCCCGGTCGAGGAGACCGTCACCCGCGCCATCGACGAGGGGCGCCGGCGCATCTCCCGGCGCACCTGGCCGCTGCTGGCCACCGGGCTGCTCGGCGGCATCGACGTCGGGACCGGCGTGCTGGCGCTGCTCTTCGTGGAGCACGAGACGCACAGCAAGCTGCTGGCCGGGCTGGCCTTCTCGATCGGCTTCATCGCGCTCACCCTGGCCCGCAGCGAGCTGTTCACCGAGGACTTCCTGGTCCCGGTGGTCACCGTGATCGCCAGGCAGGCCCGGTTCCGGATGCTGATGCGTCTGTGGGTGGGCACCCTGGTGGCCAACCTGGTGGGCGGGTGGCTGTTCACCTGGCTGCTGATGGCGGGTTTCCCGCAGTTCGCCGAGACGGCCGTCGAGGCCGGCAGCTTCTACGTCGACCTCGGGCTGGGGGTGAAGGCCTTCGCTCTGGCCGTGATCGGCGGCGTGGTCATCACCTTGATGACCTGGATGCAGCACTCCACCGACTCCACCGGCATCCGGCTGGTCCCGGCGGTGACCGCGGGCTTCCTGCTGGCCGGCGCGCAGCTCAACCACGTGGTCGTCAACTCGCTGTTGATGTTCACGGCGCTGCACACCGGGGACGCGCCCTTCGGCTACGTGCAGTGGGCACAGACCGCCGGGCTGGCCGCGGCGGGCAACGTCGTCGGCGGCGTCGTGCTGGTCACCCTGCTGCGGCTGTTCCAGTCACCGCACACCATCGCCGAGGAACGGGCCAACCCGGCCCTCGGCGTCGCCGTCGGCGACGACCGGCGCGAGGACTGACGAAGGACCCCCTCGCCCCCCACCACTCGCAGGCTCGCGGCGGGGCCCCGCGAGGGGGCCTCCCCCCCACTCGCGAGCTCGCGGCGGGCTCTGTGAGGGGGCCGCGTCACGAGCCCCGTCGTGCGGCCTTCCTGACGGCGGCGACGTAGCGGTCCAGCGCGAGGGTCTGCACGCGCCGGCTGACCGGTGCGCCCAGCCGGGCCAGCGGGGTCGCCAGCCGGGAGAAGGCCCGCAGCTCGTAGACGACCTCGCCGTCGGGGCGCAGCCGGACGACGAAGGACTCCTCGCCGCTCTCCGGGTGCCCGGGCAGTGTGCCGTAGGCGAAGCCGCGGCGGTCGGGCTCGTCGACGACCCAGACCACCCGGCACGGGATGTCCAGCCCCAGCCGCGGCAGCCCAGCGGTCATCAGGACGACGGTGCCGACGGTGCTGGCCGGCCCGTCGGCGCGGATCCGCAGCCCGGCGCCGCGCTGGGCGTCCCAGCGGAACACCGCCGCGGCTGCCCGCTCGAACGCCCCCCGCCCGGAGCCCACCACGTGGTCGCGCTCGACCAGGCCGTACCCGGTGGGCAGCGCGCCGTCGCGGGTGCCGCCCACCTCGTCGTAGGTGAAGGGGGCGTCGGTGTACTGCGCGACGGTGGCGCGGCGGAGGAGTCCCACCGGCCCAGTCTGCGCGCGGTGAGCCGGTAGGGTCGCGGGCACTGTGCTCGCCGCCGTCTCCGCCACCCGCTACGTCACCCCGCTCCGCGAGGGTGGCTCGCTGCCCGGCCTGATGGAGGCCGACGACCTGGGCACCTACGTGGTCAAGTGGCGGGCGGCCGGCCAGGGCGTGAAGGTGCTCGCCGCCGAGGTCATCTGCGGTGAGCTGGCCCGCCGGCTGTCGTTGCCGGTGCCCGCGCTGGTCACCGTCGACGTCGTCCCCGAGCTCGCGGTGGGGGAGCCGGACTACGAGGTGCAGGAGCTGCTGCGCAACTCCGCCGGGACGAACCTGGGCATGGACTACCTGCCCGGGGCGCTGGACTTCGAGGCCGGTGCGGCGCAGGTCGACCCGGAGCTGGCCGGGCGGGTGCTGTGGTTCGACGCCCTCATCGGCAACGTCGACCGCTCGTGGCGCAACCCGAACATGCTGTTCTGGCACCGCCGGCTGCAGCTCATCGACCACGGCGCCGCGCTGACCTTCCACCACCACTGGCCCGGCGCCGCGGCTGCGGTGGCCCGCGCCTATGACGCGGTCCAGCACGCGCTGATCGAGTGCGCGCCCGACGTCCCGGCCGCCGACGCCGCGCTCGGCCGGCTGGTCACCCGCCCGCTGCTCACCGACGTGCTCGCCCAGGTCCCCGACGCGTGGCTGGAGGGTCCGAGCCCGGACGACGCCCCCGACGCCGTCCGCGCGCGCTACGTCGACCAGCTGCTGGCCCGGCTCGACGCCCGGGCCTCCTGGCTGCCCGGGGTGGTCGCCGCGGCAGCCGCCGGGGGCGCCGGCCGGGGGAGTGCCCCGCGTGGGCAGAACCGGCCGTCCTGGCTGGGGCCGCCGCCGCCGGAGGGCGTGACGCAGCGGTGAGGGAGACCTTCGAGTACGCCGTGCTCCGGGTGGTGCCGCGGGTCGAGCGGGGGGAGTCGCTGAACGCCGGCGTCCTCGTCTACTGCCGGCAGCGCGACTACCTCGGCTCCCGGGTGCACCTGGACGTCGACCGGCTGCGGGCCCTCGACCCGACCGCCGACCCGGTCGCGATCACCGCCGCGCTGCAGGCCTCGGCCGACGTCTGCTCGGCCGAGGTCGGCGTGGGCGCTGCCGGCCGGGAGATGCTGGGCTCACGGTTCCGCTGGCTCACCGCGCCGCGCAGCACCGTCGTCCAGCCCGGCCCGGTGCACACCGGCCTGACCGCCGACCCCGACGCCGAGGTCGACCGCCTGCTGCAGCTGCTCGTCCTGCCCGTCACCGACTGAGCCGGCCCGCACCGCTCAGGTGCAGAACTCGTTGCCCTCCGGGTCGGTCAGCACGGCCCAGGAGGTGCCCATGCCCGACCGGTTCTCGACGAAGGCCGCGCCCAGGGCGGTGAGCCGGTCGACGGCTGCGGCGATCCGCTCCCGCTGCTCGGCGGGCGGCACCGACGGCCCGCCGCCGGCCTGCAGGTCGATGTGCACCCGGTTCTTGACCGTCTTGGGCTCGGGAACCCGCTGGAAGAACAGCCTCGGCTGGGCCGGGTCGGTGCTCTCCACGGCGGAGGCGGAGTTCCACTGGTCCTCCGGCACGCCGCGGGCGGCCAGCCAGCTGGGCCAGTCGGCCGCGCCGTCGGGTGGACCGGGCACGCGGTAGCCGCGGTCGGCCAGCGCGGCGGCCCAGAAGGCGGCCAGCCGCCCGGGGTCCTGGGCGTCGAAGACGATCTGCACGGGTCGCATGCGGGGCAGTGTGCCGCTGGACACCGACAGGACGGGAGGTGTCGGACGCCTCCGGTAGGACTCCGCGCATGGAGATCTCCGCGGTGAGCGTGAGCGCCACCGACCTGCGCCGGGCCGTCGCCTTCTACGAGCTGCTCGGCTTCACCTTCCCGCCCGTCGAGGACGGTGAGCAGCACGTGGAGACCGCGCCCGGCCGGGGCGCCCAGTTGATGATCGACTCGGTCGAGATGCTCACCGAGCTGCTGGGGGAGGCGCCACGGCCGGGTACCGGCTCGGCGTTCGCCGTCCGGTGCGCCGACCCGGCCGAGGTCGACGCGGTGGCAGCCCGGGTCGCCACCGCGGGGCACACCGTGCTGATGGAGCCGTGGGACGCGCCCTGGGGCCAGCGCTACGCCACGGTCGCCGACCCCGACGGGTACGCGGTCGACCTCTACGCCCCGTCGAGCCCGACGGACTGAGCGGCGAGCAGTTCGTCGGCCCGGCGGGCGAACTCGACGTCGAGCTCGGTGACCGCGTCGACGGAGTGGGTCAGCAGGTGCACGGTGAGGGTGCCGTAGCTGATCTCGACGTCGGGGTGGTGGTCGAGGGCGTCGGCGACATCGGCCAGCGCCAGCACGTGCGCGGCGGCGGCGCGGAAGTCGATGCCCTGGGTCCGGCGGTGGATGCCGTGCACGTCACCGGTCCAGTCGTGCAGCTCCGTCAGTGCGTCGGCGAGGTCCTCGGGCGTCAGCGGGGTGCGTGCCATGCCCCGATCCTGCCGTCTCGGCCTCGTCCCAGGGTCCTTCGACCTTCCTCAGGTGTGGAGCCCGCACTCCACCTTGTTCTTTCCGGCCCAGCGGCCGGCGCGGGGGTCCTCGCCGGGGGCGACGGGGCGGGTGCACGGCGCGCAGCCGATGGAGGCGTACCCGATCTCGGCCAGCGGGTTGACCGGCACCTGGTGTTCGGTGATGTAGGCGTCCACGTCGTCCTGGGTCCAGGCGGCGAGCGGGTTGACCTTCACCATGCCGCGCTTGGCGTCCCAGTCGACGACCTTGGTGCCGGTGCGGCTGGCCGACTCGTCGCGGCGCACGCCGGAGCCCCAGGCGGTGTAGCCGGCGAGCGCGGCGGCCAGCGGCTGCACCTTGCGCAGGGAGCAGCACAGGTCGGGGTCGCGCTCGTACAGCCGCGGGCCGTGCTCGGCGTCCTGCTCGGCCACGGTCTGGCTGGGCATGATGCTGTGCACGGTGATCGGCAGGACGCTGCTGATCCAGTCGCGGGTGCCGATGGTCTCGGCGAAGTGGTAGCCGGTCTCCAGGAACACCACGTTCACCCCGGGGACGGCGCGGCCGGCCAGGTGCGCCAGCAGCCCGTCGGCCATCGAGGAGGTGATGGCGAAGGAGTCGCCGAACGTCTCCCCGGCCCAGGTGAGCACGGCCAGCGCCTGCTCGACCGGGTCGGCGATGCCCTCGAACCGGGCGTCGGCCTGCGCGGCGAGCTCGGGCGTCGGTGTCGCGATCGCAGTCGTCATGGGCGCTGGACCCCCGTTCCGGTCAGGTGGACGGTGAAGCTCCGCAGGCAGGCGCCGCAGCGCCAGCCGTCCGGGTCCTCGCCGTGCGGGATCAGGTCTTCCTCCCCGCAGTACGGGCAGTGGAACACCGGCAGCTGCCGGGTCCTTCCCGGCGGGGTCTGGCTCACCGCAGCCAGTCGTCCTCGGCCCGGGCCACGTAGGCGGCGAACCGCTCGCCCTCGGTGCGCCGCTCCGTGAACCCGCGCAGCACCCGCTCGCAGTAGTCCGCGGTCTCGTCCTTGGTGATCTTGTGGGCGCGCAGCTTGCGGCCGAAGGTCGCCTCGATGCCGAGGTGGCCGCCCAGGTGCACCTGGAACCCCTCGACGCTCTCGCCGGCGGCGTTGGTGACGATCATGCCCTTGAAGCCGATGTCGGCGGTCTGGAACCGGGCGCAGGCGTTGGGGCAGCCGTTGACGTTGATCGCGATCGGCTCGTCGAAGTCCGGCAGCCGGGCCTCGAGCTCGGTGAACAGCTCCTGGGCGTGGGCCTTGGTCTCCACGATCGCGAGCTTGCAGAACTCCAGGCCGGTGCAGGCCATGGTGCCGCGGCGGAACGCACTGGGGCGCACCTGCAGGTCCAGGGCGTCCAGCTCGGCGATCAGCGGCTCCACCTGGTCGTCGGCGACGTCGAGGATCGCCAGCTTCTGCTGCGCCGTCGTCCGGATGCGGCCCTGCGCGTAGCGGTCGGCCAGCTCGGCGACCTGGGTGAGCAGGGTGCCGCTGACCCGGCCGGTGCGCAGGGCGAAGCCCAGCACGTTGCGGCCGTCGCGCTGCTTGGAGACGCCGACGTGGTCGCGCTGGTCGTGCGCGGCCGGTGCGGGGGCCGGGCCGTCGGGCAGCGGCTCGTGCAGGTACTCGTCCTGCAGCACCTGGCGGAACTTCTCCGGGCCCCAGTCGGCGAGCAGGAACTTCAGCCGGGCCTGGGTCCGCGAGCGGCGGTAGCCGTAGTCACGGAACACCGAGCAGACCCCGGCCCACACGTCAGAGACCTGGTCGGGGCGGACGAAGACGCCGAGCCGCACGGCCAGCTTCGGGTTGGTGGACAGCCCGCCGCCCACCCACACGTCGTAGCCGGCCTCACCGTCGGCGTTCACGACGCCGACGAAGGAGAGGTCGTTGATCTCGTGGCCGGTGCAGTGGTCGACGCAGCCGGACATCGAGGTCTTGAACTTGCGCGGCAGGTTGGAGAACTCCGGGCTGCCCACGTACTGCTCGACCGTCTCGGCGATCACGCCGGTGGCGTCGATGACCTCGTCCGCGAGCACCCCGGCCAGCGGGCAGTTGAGCATGGTGCGCGGGGTGTCACCGCACGCCTCCATGGTCGACAGGCCCACGGACTCCAGGCGGTCCCAGATCTCCGGGACGTCCTCGATGCGGATCCAGTGGTACTGGATGTTCTGCCGGTCGGTGACGTCGGCGACGTCCCGGCCGAAGTCGGTGCTGATCGAGGCGAGCACGCGGAGCTGGTCCGACGACAGCTGCCCGCCGTCGATGCGGGCGCGCAGCATGAAGTAGCGGTCCTCGAGCTCCTCGGGCTCCAGCACGGCGGTCTTGCCGCCGGGGATGCCCTGCGCGCGCTGGGTGTACAGCCCGAACCAGCGCATCCGGCCCCGCAGGTCACCGGGGTCGATGGAGTCGAAGCCGGCCTTGGAGTAGATGTCGATGATCCGCTGGCGCACCTCGAGCCCGTCGGAGTCCTTCTTCATCCGCTCGTTCGGGTTCAGCGGCTCGCGGTAGCCGAGCGCCCACTGGCCCTGTCCACGGACGGGCCGGTTGCTGCTGCGGGTGGGGGAGGACACGTCAGGAGTCTCCATCTGCGCTGCGCACGGGACGTGCGCCACGCGGCCGGGGGAGTGCAGCGAGGAGGGCTGCAGAGAACAGAGCCGGGGTCAGCGCGCGGCGCGACAGGCGGCGCTGCAGACGCGCGCCAGGTCGATGTGCAGGCGCGCCACGAGGGGAACGCCGCAGTCCGTCACGACCCGATCGTCCCACACCCCGGCCCGGCGCCGGTCAGCGCGCGGCGAGCAGCGCCCGGACGGCCGGCAGCAGGGGCCGGTCGGCGGGGATCCAGTCCAGCGCCTCCAGCTCGTCGGCGGGCAGCCAGCGCAGCTCGGAGTGCTCGTGGGCGACCAGCTCGCCGCCGGTGACCCGGCCCGACCACACCCGCAGCGTCGAGGCACCCGGCGCGCCGCCGGCCACCACGCCGTCCAGCGGGACCTCGCCGAGGAAGGACCCCGGTGTGATGAGGACGCCCAGCTCCTCCCGGCACTCCCGGACCAGCGCCGACAGGTCGGACTCGCCGCGCTCCACCTTGCCGCCGGGGAACTCCCACAGCCCGGCCAGCCCGCCGGTGCCGCGCTGGGCCACCAGCACCCGGCGCCGGTCGTCGACCAGCGCCGCGCCCACCACCTGGGTCACGTCCAGCGCCCGCCGGGCGGCCGCAGCGGCGTGGGCGTCGGCATGGGCGGCCATGGCCCGGGCGAACCGACGCCGCCCGAGCGGACCGCGGGGGACCCCGTCGACCAGCTCGTGCACGAGCGTGCCGGCGGCGGTGGCCTCGAAGGTGCGGGTGTGCACCACGCGCCGGCCGCGGGAGGACGCCGTGTACTCGTCGCGCCAGGGTCGCTCGGACACCACCTCGGTCAGCGGGTGGGCCCAGGGGCGCCCCAGCGCGCGGGCGACGTCGAAGGCGACGGTGAGCGGGGCGTCCACCAGAGTGGTGAACCGCAGCTGCGACACGGGGGTCAGCTTCCCAGACACGGCAGGATGGGCTGCGTGCGCATCTCTGCCCGGGTCGACTACGCGGTGCGGGCAGCCGTCGAGCTGGCCGCCGTCGCCCCCGATTCCCTCACCTCCGACCGGATCGCGCAGGCGCAGGGCATCCCGGCGCGCTTCCTGCAGGCCATCCTCGGCGACCTGCAGCACGCCCGGCTGGTCACCAGCCAGCGCGGCCGCGAGGGCGGGTACCGGCTGGCGCTGCCGCCGTCGGAGGTCTCCATCGCCCGGGTGATGCGCGTCGAGCAGGGCTTCCTCGCCGAGGTGCACGGCCAGCGCCCGGAGGACGTCGAGTACCCCGGGGCCGCGGCGCCGCTGTCCTCGGTCTGGGTCGCCGCGCGGGAGGCCTACCGCCGGGTGCTGGAGAACGTCACCCTGGCCGACGTCGTCGCCGGCCGGATGCCCCCGGAGGTCGCCGAGATGATCGAGCTCGACAGCGCCTGGCGCTCCTTCGGCGTCGTCGCCGACCAGGACTGACCTCGCTCAGCCGGCGGCGTTGCCGGTCACGTTCCAGTCGGCCAGCCGCAGCGCGGGGACCGCGACCCGGTTGTGGCCCATCGGCCCCATCAGCCGGGTGGGCTGCCCCTCGACCACGGAGCCGACCGTGACCGCGCCCGGCGCCAGCGCCTCCAGGTAGGACTGGGTGAACCGCAGCGTGCTCACCGCGGCCACCACCTGACCGCCCTCGACCAGCCAGACGCCGTTGCGGGTCAGCCCCGTCCACACCGACCGCTTGGGGTCGACGGCGCGGGTGTACCAGAGGTCGCTGACCAGCAGCCCACGGTCCAACCCCGCGACCAGCTCGTCGACCGTGCCGCCGGCACCGGCCGACAGCGCCGGGTCACCGGCCACCGGGCCCCACGTCGAGCCGACGTCCGAGCCGTGCCCGGACGACGTCCGCCCCAGGGCAGCGGCCACCCGCCGGTCGGTGGTCAGGCCCACCGGGACGCCGTCGCGCACCAGCTCGGTGCGCCCGGTCGGCGTCCCCTCGCTGTCGAACGGCAGCCCGACGCCGGTGTGCGGGTCGTCGACCAGGGTGACCGCGGGGTCGAACTGCTGCTCGCCCAGCCGCAGCCCCGACGTCCCGTCGACGACGGCCTTGCCGTTGAACTGACCCGACACCAGCCCGGCGACCAGGTCGGTCACCGCGGCCGCCTCCAGCACCACCGGGTACACGCCCGGGTCCACGGGGACGCCGTCCACGCCGGCGCGGGCCTTCGTCGCGGCCCGGGCACCGAGGGCGGCACAGTCGAGGTCGGCCAGCCGCCCGGTCATCGCGCGGGCCACGCCGTCGGCGCCGCTGAGCCGGGCGATGCCGTCGCCGGTCGCCGAGGTGGTCGCGCCGCGCAGGTGCCGGCCGGCGGTGTCGGCCAGCACGGTGGTCAGCGACGCGGTCTGCACGAAGCCCGCGGTGCTCAGCCCGCCGGCGGCCTCGACGAACGCGGCCACGCCGGCCGCGCGCTCGGCGGGGGATGCCTCGGCGGTCGCCGGGTCGAACGAGCCGGCCGACGTCAGCGGCGCGGGTGTGCCGAGTCCCGGCCAGTCCGGGTCGCGGGGCCGCAGTCGCGCCGCGGCCAGGGTCGCGGCGACCAGGTCGGCGAGCGCGCCGGGGCGGCTGCGGGTGGTCGCTGCCGTCGCCGTCCGGCCGCCGTCCACGGTCAGCTGCAGGTGCACCGTGACCCGCTCGTCGGCGACGTTCTGGTGGATCGCGGAGTCGGCGAACCGGGTCAGCGCGAGCGCGGCCTGCTCGACGCGCACGGTCGCCTGCGCGTCCGGCCCGGCCTGCGCGCGGACCTGGTCGAGGACCGCCGTGGCGAGCCCGTCGAGGTCGGCGGTCACCCGCGCACCCCCACCCGGACGCCGGAGAAGCGGGCCGGCGCGGCGCCGTGCCCGGTGTGCCCGACCTGGCCGGGTTGTCCCTTGCCGCAGTTGGGCGTGCCCCACGCCCGCCACTCGCCGGGTGCCGCGCCGCCGAGCATGTCCAGCGACTGCCAGAACCGCGGACCGATGCCGGTGTAGGAGGGGTTCTTCAGCATCCGTCCGCGCTGCCCGTCCTTGACCTCCCAGCCGATCTCGCAGCCGAACTGGAAGTTGAGCCGCCGGTCGTCGATCGACCAGGAGCGGTTGTGCTCCATCAGCACCCCGCCGTCGGTGGCGGCCACCATCTCCTCCAGCGTGTGCGGCCCGGGCTCCAGGCCGACGTTGGTCATCCGCACCATGGGCAGCCGCGCCCAGCCGTCGGCGCGCACGGAGCCGGCGTAGGGGAGCCCCGCCACCGCGGCCGAGTCGCGCCCGGCCAGCACGCCGACCCAGATCCCGTCGCGGACGGCGTCCCGCGCGGTCGCCGGGGTGCCCTCGTCGTCGAAGCCGAAGGAGCCCAGCGCGCCGGGGATGGTCGGGTCGATGGTGATGTTCATCAGCTCCGAGCCGAAGCGCAGCGAGCCCAGCTGGGACAGGTCCAGCCAGGATGTGCCGGCGAAGGCGGCCTCCCAGCCGAGGATGCGGTCGAGCTCGATGGCGTGCCCCACCGACTCGTGGACCTGCAGCGACATCTGCTCCCCGCCCAGGATCAGCGTGGTGTCCCCGGAGGGGCACTGCGGCGCGGTGAGCAGCTCCTGGCACTCCGCGGCGATCCGGTCGGCGTGCGCGGGCAGGTCGATCTCGCGCACCAGCTCCCAGCCCCGGGTGCCGTACTGGCCGCGGAAGGCGGGGTACGACCGGCGCTGGGTCTCCCCGTCGCCCAGGGTCAGACAGTGCATGCCCGCGCCGGTCTCGACGACGTGCTGGCCGATCCGGGCACCCTCGCTGGAGACGAACGCGGTGCGGGTGTCCCAGGCCTGGTGGAGCGCCTCGGCGACCGCCACGCCCGCCGCCTTCATCGTCGCGGTGACCCCGGTGAGGAGCGCGGCCTTCTCCGCTAGCGGGACGGCGAAGGGGTCCTCGAGGCACTCGCTGGACCAGCCGCCCTGCACCGCCGGGACGCCGACCAGCTCCATCGGCGGGCCGGGCACGGCGGCCGAGGCCCGCGCGATGGCGGTGGCCCGGGCGCCGGTGGCCCGCGCCTCGGCGTCCCCGGCCGGGTCGCCGAGAGCGGCGAAGCCCCACGAGCTGCCGACCAGGGCGCGGACGCCCAGCCCGACCGAGGCCGTCTGGTCCAGCGTCCGGACGTCGCCGTCGCGGGCGGTCATCGACTCGTGCCGGCGGTCCACCACTCGCGCGTCGGCGTAGCGCGCACCCGCGGCGAGCGCGGCCTGCACGGCGGCGGTGGCCGCGTCGAAGGCGGCGGCCTCCACGGCAGCGGGGGTGGCGCCGATCTCGTTAGCGGAGCTCATCATCGCCGTCCATCCTGCGCCCCGGTGGGTGGGTGCACAAGGCCTGGCGGCAGGCCCCCGGACGCACGAGAGCGCCGTCCCCGGCGTTCCGGGGACGGCGCTCTCGGCAGGCGGTCTCAGCGACCGCCGTGGCTCACTTGAAGACGTCCTTGACCTTCTCGCCGGCCTGCTTGACGTTGCCGGCGGCCTGGTCCTTCTGGCCCTCGGCCTGCAGGTCGCGGTTGTCGGTCGCGTCGCCCACGGCCTCCTTGCCCTGGCCGGACAGCTCCTGGGCCTTGTTCTTCATCTTGTCCACGGCGCTCATGCGTCCTCCTCGGGCTGGGCGGTTGTCGACACCTGACTACCCCCGGACCGACGCGCGCACACCCCGCCGGACGCCGCGCCGGGAGGTCTGCCGGGACACGCGCGGCGCGGCCGGTGGGGCCCGCTGTGCGCCGTGCGTGTCCGTCGTGTTTCGGGCTCTGGACGGGTTCGTGAGCCGAGGTCACAAAAAGGTGACGGTCGTGGACTCACTCTTCCGGGTCTGCCTAGTGTTCGCCCGTCGCCCCTGTCCGACAGCGTTCCGAAAGCTGTACGACAGGTGGCGTTCATGCGAGTCCAGCCCAGTCCGCCCGGCGATCCCGGGTCGGTCAGACCTGAACGTCCCCCCGCGGTCCCGCGGGTCGAGGAGGCAGTCGAACGTGAAGTTGAGCAAGCGCAGTGCAGTGCTCATCGCGACCGGGCTCACCGGTGCGATGGCGCTGACGGCCTGTGGTGGCGGCGACGACAGTGAGAGCAGCGGCGGTGGTGGCGAGGCCAGCGGTGGCCGCGTCGTCTACGGCGAGGCGACGGACTTCCCGGAGAACCTGTTCCCGTTCATCGCGGCGGGCAACGCCACGTCGACCCAGACCGTCATCGGTCGGGTCCTCCCGTCGGCGTTCAACGTCGACGCCGACCTGAACGTCACCTGGGACGAGAACGTCCTGGCCGAGGAGCCGACGCTCGACCAGAGCACCGGCCAGCAGGTGAACGTCTACAAGATCAACCCGGCCGCGGTGTGGAGCGACGACACCCCGATCAGCGCCGACGACTTCGAGTTCACCTGGGAGGCCAACCGCAGTGCGGACCCGGCCGACGGTGGCTGCGAGAGCGTCCTGTCGACCAACGGCTACGCCAACATCGCCTCGGTCGAGGGTTCCGACGACGGCAAGACCGTCACGGTCACCTACGAGGAGCCCTACGCCGACTGGCAGTCCCTGTTCAGCACCTTCCTCCCGGCCCACCTGATGGCCAACGAGGACGCGGCTGCACGCTGTGAGACCACCACCGCCGGCTGGGCGATCGCCGACGGCATCGTGGGCGACATCTCCGCGGGTCCGTGGCAGGTCAAGAAGGAGAGCATCGACGTGGGCAACCAGGTCGTCGTGCTCACCCCGAACCCCAAGTGGTGGGGCGAGGCCCCTGCTCTGGACCAGCTGGTCATCCAGAACATCGGCAACGACCCCACGACCGCCGTCCAGGGTCTGCAGAACCAGGAGCTGGGCGTCATCTACCCCCAGCCGCAGCTCGACCTGGTCGACCAAGTCGAGGGCCTCGAGCCGAACGTCACGTCGGCCATCACCTTCGGTCTGTCGTTCGAGCACCTGGACTTCAACACCTCTGACGTCCACCTGTCCGACGCCAACGTCCGCAAGGCGTTCGCCATGGCGCTGGACCGCGAGGAGATCGTGGCCCAGACCGTCGGCCAGTTCTCGGACGACGCCCAGGTGCTCGACAACCGTCTGTACGTGAACAACCAGCCGGAGTACGCGGACAACGCTCCGGAGGAGTTCAAGACCAAGAGCACCGACCAGGCCAAGCAGCTCATCGAGCAGGCCGGATACACGCTGGGCACGGACGGCGTCTACACGCACCCGACCAAGGGCCGGCTGTCCATCAAGATCGACACGACGGTGAACAATCCGCTGCGGCAGACCACGATCGAGGTCATGATCCCGCAGCTGAAGGAGGCCGGCATCGAGGCCAGCTTCAACGCGAACCCGGACATCTTCGCCGGTGCCGACAAGCCGACCAGCCTCGAGGCCGGTGGCTTCCAGGCCGCGCTGTTCGCCTGGGTGTCGACCCCGTTCGTGTCGTCCAACCAGTCGATCTACTACTCGCCGGCCAACGGTCTGGGGCAGAACTACTCCCGCGCCGGGACCCCGGAGATCGACGAGCTGCTGTCCCAGATGGTGTCCGACCCGGACCCGGCCGGGGCTGCGGCCAAGGCCAACCAGGTCGACACCGCCCTCTGGGACCAGCTGGCCACCCTGCCGCTGTACCAGAAGCCGACCTTCATCGCGCACCAGGCGAACATCGAGAACGTCCAGGACAACTCGAGCCAGGCTGGTCCGCTGTGGAACTCGGAGTCGTGGGCCCTGGCCCAGTGACCCACCCCCGGCGCCACTCCCCGAGTGGCGCCGGGTGACCGGCTGAACCGCCGGTCGCACCGGTCGGTCCCGACCGGCTCCTCGCACGATCCGCAGCCCCCGGAGCTCACGGCCCGGGGGCTGCGGTGTGCCTGCCCCACGGATGTCGTCCGTGCGTCGTCCCGGTGTCCGCGTCATTGCCCTCGTGGCGTCGCTCCCGGCCGCGGTGACACCCCTCTCGAACTCGTCCCACGAGGCAACCTCCGTGCCGGAGGACCTCGGCTCCCGGCGTAAGGTGCACTGATGTTCTTCTTCGTGGTGCGGCGCCTGATCGCGTCCGTGCTCGTGCTGCTGGCCAGCTCGTTGCTGGTCTTCGCACTCTGCGCAGCGAGCTTCGACCCGCTGGCCCAGTTCCGGCAGCGTCAGCCCCCGCCCACCCAGGCGTACCTGGACAACGTGGCGGAAGGGCTGGGCCTGAACGACCCGTTCTTCGTGCGCTACTGGCGCTGGCTGTCCGGCATCCTCACGGGCGACTTCGGCAACACGATCAACGGCACGCCGGTCGCCGACCAGCTGGTCGGCCGCATCGCCGTCACCGGCCGGATGATCGTCCTGGCCATGGTGCTGGCCATCGTGCTGGCGATCGTCGTCGGCGTGATCGGCGCCGTCCGTCAGTACCGGGCCTCGGACTACGCCTTCACGTTCCTGGCGTACCTCCTGATCGCCCTGCCGACCTTCTGGTTCGCCGCCCTGCTGAAGGAGTTCGTGGCCGGCGGCATCAACGACCTCGTCGGGGACCAGGTGCTCTACACCATCGGCGAGCAGACGCCCGGCATCGAGCTCTACGCCAGCGGCTCGGAGATCTGGAGCGACCGGCTGGGCCACCTGGTGCTCCCGACGGTGAGTCTCGCCCTGCTCTCGTTCGCCGCCTGGAGCCGGTTCCAGCGCTCGGCCATGCTGGACGTGCTCGGTTCGGACTACATGCGGCTGGCCCGAGCCAAGGGCCTGACGTACCGGCGGACGGTCGTCAAGCACGGCCTCCGGAACGCCCTCATCCCGCTGACCACCGTCGTGGCGCTCGGCATCGGCACGCTGTTCGGCGGTGCTGTCATCACCGAGCAGGTGTTCGTCTGGAACGGCATGGGGCGCTACCTGTTGGAGAGCGGCATCCGGGACAACGACATCAACGTCGTGCTGGGCTGGCTGTTGATCAGTGCCTTCTTCGTCGTGCTGTTCAACCTGATCGCCGACGTCCTGTACGCGGTCCTCGACCCCCGCATCCGCCTGTCCTGACGGCGCCCGACCGGCCTCCCGGCACGAGAGAGAGAAGAACAGACATGGCGTCCACCCAGGGCACCACGGCGACCGCAGGGTCGGTGCTGCCCGCTGAGCCGGGCAGTCCGGTCGGTGGCGGGGTCGACCGCGAGTTCGGTGTCGAGGCCCGAAGTCAGCGTCAGCAGATCCTCCGCCGCTTCCTGCACAACAAGGTGGGGATGACCGGGCTGGTCATCTTCGTCCTGATGTGCCTCTTCGGCTTCGTCGGCCCGCTGCTCTACGGCGCCGAGTACGCCACGCAGAACCGGAACGCCCAGTCGGTGGGTCCGGGGGAGCAGGGGTACCCGTTCGGCAGCGACGAGATCGGCCGCGACCTGCTGGCCGGCCTCATGCAGGGCGTGCAGCGGTCGCTGTTCATCGTCCTGCTCTTCGTCGTCATCGCGCTGCCGATCGGCCTGCTGGTGGGAGCGCTGGCCGGTTACTTCGGCAAGTGGATCGACTCGCTCCTCATGCGCTTCGTCGACCTGGTCCTCACCGTGCCGCTGCTCGTCGTCCTGATCGTCGTGGCCAGCAACTTCCCCAACTCCCGCACCCCTCTGGGCGTCGGCATCATCCTGGGCCTGTTCGGCTGGCTCGACCTGGCCCGCATCGTGCGCAGCCAGTTCCTCTCGCTCCGCGAGAAGGAGTACGTCGAGGCCGCGCACGCCATGGGTGCCTCGAACTCACGGATCATCTTCAAGCACCTGATCCCGAACGCGCTGGGTTCGCTGATCGTGTGGACGACGCTCGCCGCGGCCACCGCGATCATCCTCGAGGCGTCGCTGACCTACCTGGGCTTCGGTGTCAACGGGGCCAACCAGACGTCGCTGGGCCGCCTGGTGTCCGACGGGGTCCAGGCGGCCGCGACCCGCCCTTGGCTCTTCTACTTCCCGGGCATCACCCTGCTGGTCATCGTGCTGTCGATCAACCTGATCGGCGACGGGATCCGGGATGCCTTCGACCCCTCCGGCCGCCGCGTGCGGGCCTGACAGACAGTGACGGAGACCCCCATGTCCACCCCCGGGTCCACCGGCGCCACCGCCGTCTCCTCCTCGGGGACGCTGAGCCAGGCGCCGGGCAAGCAGAGCCGCAACACCAGCCTGGCCGGCTTCGACGCCTCCGCGCCGCTGCTGCAGGTCACCGACCTCAACGTCCGCTTCCCGACCGAGGACGGCCTGGTCCACGCCGTCCGTGGCGTGGACTACACGCTGCGCTCCGGTGAGGTGCTCGGCATCGTCGGTGAGTCCGGCTCCGGCAAGTCCGTCACCTCGCTCGCCGTCATGGGGCTGCTGCCCGGTGCCGCACGGGTCACCGGCTCGGTCAAGTACCGCGGCCAGGAGCTGCTCGGCCAGAACGACCGCAGCCTGTCGCGGGTCCGCGGCAAGGGCGTGTCGATGATCTTCCAGGACCCGATGACGTCCCTGGACCCGGTCTACAAGATCGGGGCGCAGATCCAGGAGACGCTGCGCGTCCACGACCGGTCGCTGTCCTCCAAGGCCGCCGAGGCCCGCGCGGTCGACCTGCTGGAGCTCGTCGGCATCCCCAACGCCGCCGAGCGGGTGCACTCGTACCCGCACGAGTTCTCCGGCGGCATGCGCCAGCGCGTGGTCATCGCCATCGCCATGGCCAACCAGCCCGAGGTGATCATCGCCGACGAGCCGACCACCGCCCTGGACGTCACCGTGCAGGCCCAGATCCTCGAGGTGCTGCAGACCGCGCTGAGCGAGACCGGCGCCGCGATGGTCATGATCACCCACGACCTCGGTGTCGTCGCTGGCATCGCCGACCGCGTGCTGGTCATGTACGCCGGCCGCCCGGTGGAGATCGGAAGTGTCGAGGACATCTACTACGAGCCCCGGATGCCCTACACGCTCGGGCTGCTGGGCTCCCTGCCCCGCGTGGACTCCAGCACCCGCGAGCGGCTCACCCCGATCACCGGGTCCCCGCCCTCGCTGCTCAACATGCCGCCCGGCTGCCCGTTCGCGCCGCGCTGCCCCCTGCACATCGCCGAGTGCGACGAGGCCGAGCCCGAGCGCTTCCAGGTGGGTCCGGGCCACACCGCGGCCTGCATCCGCACCGAGCAGGTCGCCGGTGCCCACGGCGACGCCGCCGAGGTGTTCAGCGAGACCGCCGAGGACTCGGTGCTGGCCGCCGACGCCATGCCGGCCGACCTCGCGACCGCCGAGGGCGGCCGGGACGCCGCCGCACCGGCCACCCCGCCGGGCGACCAGATCGAGCCCGGTGCCGGGGTGCCCGGTGGCACCGGCAGCCTGGTCAGCTCCCCGACGAGCCCCACGAACGGAGACCGGGCATGAGCACCGCCATCACCGAGCACGCCAGCGGCGGCGTGACCGGCCACGGTGAGCCGATCCTCTCCGTCCGCGGGCTGGAGAAGCACTTCCCGATCAAGGGCGGCGGGCTGATCAAGCGCACGGTCGGCGCGGTCCGGGCCGTGGACGGCGTGGACCTCGATCTCTACCCCGGTGAGGTGCTCGGCCTGGTCGGTGAGTCCGGCTGCGGCAAGTCCACCCTCGGGCGGGCGATCCTGAACCTGCAGCCGGCCACCGCCGGGTCGGTGGTCTTCCAGGGCCGCGAGCTCGTCGGCCTGGACCGCAAGGCGATGCGCCCGTTGCGCCGGGACATCCAACTGGTGTTCCAGGATCCCTACGCCTCGCTGAACCCGCGGCTGCCTGTCTTCGACATCGTCGCCGAGCCCCTGGTGATCCACGGGCTCACCAAGGACGACAAGGAGCTCCGCGCCCGGGTCCGCGAACTGGTGGAGACCGTCGGGCTCAACCCCGAGCACACCAACCGCTACCCGGCTGACTTCTCCGGCGGTCAGCGGCAGCGCATCGGGATCGCCCGCGCGCTGGCCCTGCAGCCGAAGGTGCTGGTCCTGGACGAGCCGGTGTCGGCGCTGGACGTCTCGATCCAGGCGGGTGTCATCAACCTGCTCGAGGACCTCAAGTCGGAGCTGGACCTCAGCTACCTGTTCATCGCCCACGACCTGTCGGTGGTGCGGCACATCTCCGACCGGGTCGCGGTCATGTACCTGGGCCGGATCATCGAGGTGGCCGACCAGGAGACGCTCTTCAGCCGCCCGGCGCACCCGTACACGCAGGCGCTGCTCTCCGCGATCCCGCTGCCCGACCCCCGCCGCGAGCGCGCCCGCCAGCGGATCATCATCTCCGGCGACGTCCCCAGCCCGGCCAACCCGCCCTCGGGCTGCCGGTTCCGCACCCGCTGCCAGAAGTTCGCCAACGTGCTCAGCGACGGCCAACGAGAGCTCTGCATGACCGTCGACCCGGCCCTCGAGGACCGCGGCACCGGCCACCTCAACGCCTGCCACTACGCCGAGACTCAGTCCATATTGTGATCCTGCCGGATCACACCGCGGCCAGGTGCCGTCCCGGCTCGCGCTGAGCCGCTTCGTCGGATCCGAGCAGGACCCTCCGGGTCCGTGCTCGGATCCGACAGCTCGCTCTGCTCGCGTACTGCGACGCGGGCTGGCATGACGTCCGGTTCCCGTGCGCGCCTCCGTCGGGGCCGGGCAGGACCCTGCGGGTCCGTGCCCGGACCCGACAGCTCGCTGCGCTCGCGTGCGTAGGGGGCAGCCGGTGCGGTGTCCGGGCGTGGTCACGGTCTAATGGCCTGGTGACCGCTGCTCGCCGTGTGCTGTTCGTGCACGCGCATCCTGACGACGAGACGATCAACAACGGGGCCACGATGGCCCGGTACGTCGCCGAGGGCGTCCAGGTCACGCTGCTCACCTGCACGCTGGGCGAGGAGGGCGAGATCCTGGTGCCCGAGCTGGCGCAACTGGCCGCCGACGCCGCCGACCAGCTCGGTGGCTACCGGATCGCCGAGCTCGACGCGGCGATGAGCGCCCTCGGGGTCACCGACCGGCGGTTCCTGGGCGGTGCCGGGCACCACCGCGACTCCGGGATGATCGGCACCCCGGCCAACGACCGGCCCCGCGCCTTCTGGCGTGCCGACCTGGCCGAGGCCGTCGCGGAGGCGGTCGCCGTCGTCCGCGAGGTGCGACCTCAGGTGCTGGTCACCTACGACGAGGTCGGCGGCTACGGCCACCCCGACCACGTCCAGGCCCACCGGGTGGCGATGGGCGCGGTCGACGCGGCCGCCGACCCCGGGTACCGCCCCGAGCTGGGCGCGCCGTGGACCGTGGCCAAGGTCTACTGGAACGCCACGCCCCGCTCTGTGGTGCAGGACGGCGCCGACGCGCTGACCGCGCTGGGGGAGCAGGCGCCCTTCACCTCGCTCGGCGAGCTGGACGACGTGCCGTTCGCCGTCCCCGACGACCTGGTCACCACCGCGGTCGACGGCGGGACGCACGTCGTGGCCAAGGCGGCGGCGATGCGCGCCCACCGCACGCAGATCACCGTCGACGGGCCGTTCTTCGCCCTGTCCAACGGCATCGGCCAGCCGGTGCTGGCCACCGAGCACTACCGCCTGGTCCGCGGTGTCCGCGGGCCGGCCGGCCCCGGCCCCGAGGGCTGGGAGGACGACCTCTTCGCCGGCCTCGACACGGGGACGGCGGAGGTGCCCGGGTGAGGGGCCTGCAGCTGGCCGGCTGGGCGGTGGCCGCCGTCGTCGTCGCGGCCTGGCTCGCGCTGGTCGAGGTGTTCTGGCTGCCGCTGCGGGTCGGCGGGGTCCCGGTGCCGCTGTCCCTGGTCGCCGCGGTCTTCGGGAACGTGGTGCTGGTCGACACCGCCCGGCGGCTGTCCGGGTCGCGGCTGGTCGCCGTCCTGCCCGCGCTCGTCTGGCTGGGCATCGCGCTGGCGGCCGGCTCCCGCCGTCCGGAGGGCGACCTGCTGATCACCGGCGGCAACGCGGTCACCCAGCTGGTGAACTTGGGCTTCCTGCTGGTCGGCGTGATCGCGGCCGCCTTCGCCGTGGGCCGCCTGCTGGGCGGCCCACCGGTCAGCCGGGCAGGCGCCGGTACCAGTAGCGGTGCTGCTCGATGAGGCCCGCCCGGCGGTAGAGCGCGCGGGCCGGCGCGTTGTCCTCGGTCACCTGCAGGTACACCGAGTGCGCGCCGCGCTCTGCGGCCCAGCCCCGCAGCGCGTCCAGCAGTGCGGTGCCCAGCCCCTGCCGGCGGTGCCCCGGGTCGACCTCGACCGCGCTGACGCCGAGCCAGCCGTCGGTGAGCACCCCGCGGGCCACGGCGGCGGCGACCGGCCCGCGGCGGACCGCGGCGAAGACGACGTCCTCGGCGCCGGTCAGCACCTGGTGCGCGGCCGGCGGCAGCGTGCCGCCGTCGGCGTAGGTGACCAGCCAGGCGTCGTCCGGGGTGGGGGAGAGCTCCACCGCCACGGCCGGTGCCGCGGGAGCACCGAGCGGCGCGGTCAGCACGAGCACGGCGCCCCCGCGCTGCCAGCCGGCGGCGGCGAACGCGGCGTCGGCGGACCGGGCCTGCACCCCGGGGAGCATCGCGGCCGGGGTCAGGCCGCGGTCGGCGTACCAGCGGGCCACGGCGGTCACGGCGTCGGGCAGCGGGAGCCCCGGGTCACCGACGACCAGCGCCGAGTTCGCCCGGCCGGTGAAGCCGCCCGCGGCGCGCAGCAGCCACTCGCCCAGCCGGTCCTCCTCCGGTGCCCGCCAGCCCCGCGCCGCGACCCGCTGCAGGTCCGCGACGCCCAGTGGTGACCGTGCCTGTCCCATGGAGGAGATCCTGCGTGCCCGCCCAGCGGGGCGTTGCAGCGGGTCCCGGCCACCCGTCGCGCCCGCGCGAGGGGTGCCGGGTGATACTTGGCGTGTTCGATCGCACCCCCTGGCCAGCCAGGGCCGCTCCTCGGAGGAGATCCCCCGTGACCTACGTCATCACCCAGGCCTGCGTCGACGTCCTCGACAAGGCGTGCATCGACGAGTGTCCGGTGGACTGCATCTACGAGGGCGACCGGATGCTCTACATCCACCCCGACGAGTGCGTGGACTGTGGCGCCTGCGAGCCGGTCTGCCCGGTGGAGGCCATCTACTACGAGGACGACGTCCCGGACAAGTGGAAGGACTTCTACAACGCCAACGTGGAGTTCTTCTCCGACCTGGGCAGCCCCGGCGGTGCCGCCAAGACCGGCAAGATCGACAAGGACCACCCGCTGGTCGCCGCCCTCCCGCCGCAGGGTGAGGGGCACTGAGCGCGGTCCGGCTGCCGGACTTCCCCTGGGACTCGCTCGGCGCAGCCCGCGCCCGCGCCGCTGAGCACAGCGGCGGCGTGGTCGACCTCTCGATCGGCACGCCGGTCGACCCGACCCCGCCGCTGCTGGGCGAGGCGCTGGCCGCGGCCGGCGACGCCCCCGGCTACCCGACCGCGCTCGGCACCGCCGACGTGCGCCGGGCCGCGGCCGGGTGGCTCTCCCGCCGCCTCGGGGTGCAGCTCGCCGACCCGTTCGGCGCCGACCCGTCGGTGATCCCGACCGTGGGCTCCAAGGAGCTGGTGGCCCTGCTGCCGACGCTGCTGGGGCTCTCCGGCAGCGGCACCGTCCTGATCCCCGAGGTCGCCTACCCGACCTACGAGGTCGGCGCGGTGGTCGCGGGCCTGTCCGTGCTGCGCACCGACACCCCGCCGGCCGCGCCGGGGGACGCCGTCCTGGTCTGGCTGAACTCCCCGGGCAACCCGCACGGCCGGGTCCTCACCGGCGACGAGCTGCGCGCCTGGGTCACCTGGGGGCGCACCCACGGCGTGCCCGTGGTCGCCGACGAGTGCTACGTCGAGCTCGGCTGGGACGTGCAGCCGCGCTCGGTGCTGCACCCGGCCGTCGCGGGGGACGACCACACCGGCCTGCTCGCGGTGCACTCGCTGTCCAAGCAGTCGACGGCGGCCGGCTACCGCGCCGGGCTGCTCTCGGGCGACCCGGCGCTGGTCCGCCGCGTCTGGGAGACCCGCCGGCACCTGGGCCTGCTCGTGCCCACCCCGGTCCAGGCCGCGATGGCCGCCGCGCTCGCCGACGACGAGCACGTCGCTGTCCAGCGCGAGCGCTACCGGGCCCGCCGCGACCGGCTGGCCGCCGCGGTGCGCGCCGCCGGCGCCCGGATCGACCACTCCGAGGCCGGGCTCTACCTCTGGGTGACCCGTGACGAGGACTGCTGGACGACGATCGACTGGCTGGCCGGGCTGGGCATCGTGGCCGCCCCGGGCAGCTTCTACGGCCCCGCCGGTGCCCGGCACGTGCGGATGGCGCTCACCGCCACCGACGAGCGCATCGACGCCGCCGCCACCCGCCTCGCGGGCTGACGGCGGCGCCGCGGGCGGTCAGTCGGCGCTGACCTGGTGGCGGAACCGGTCACGCTTCACGTGCAGGTCCCACAGCAGCCCGGCCAGGACGTCGGGGTCCTTCTCCGGGTCCCCGGCGACGATCTTGCCGCCGATGATCAGCTGGGACACCTGGATGCCCTCCTCGCCGAGCACCTCGTGCAGCAGCTGGGCGTAGGCAGCCTGCCCGGCGAAGGCGACCGACGTCCCGGTCACGCCCCGCCCGGGCTTGACCGCGGAGCCGCCGTTGACGAACAGGATCGTGCCCCGGTTCCCACCGAGGAAGCGCATGCCCGGCAGCACCTGGTGGACGGCGGCGACCGGCCCGTAGATCGAGAACTCGACCGGTCCGACCAGGTCCGCCGGGGTGGTCTCCAGCACCGGGCGCATGAAGTCCTTCTGCGGCAGCGGGCTGTACTGCAGCACCTCGATCGGGCCGAGGGCCGCCGTCACCTGCTCCAGTGCCCGGGTCAGCGAGGCCGGGTCGCGGACGTCGGCGGCGAAGCCCTGCGCGTGCACGCCGTCCCGGCGCAGGTCCTCGGCCAGCGCGTCGACGCGGGCCTGGGAGCGGGAGAGGAGGCCGACGGAGAAGCCCTCGGCGCCGAACCGGCGGGCCACGGCCGCCCCGAGTCCGGAGCCGGCGCCGATGATCGCGATGGAGGTCATGTGAGGTGCAAGCCCGCACCCTCGTGATCGCTTCCCGCGGGGGCCGGCACCACGGCACCGGCCCCCGCGACGGTCAGCGGTGCAGGGAGGCCATGCCCGTGGGCGCGTACCGCTCGCCCGCGGCGACGCCGACCGGTGCGGCGGCCTCGATGGAGGCGAGGTCCTCAGTCGTCAGCGTGATGTCGACGGCGGCAGCGTTCTCCTCCAGGTTCGCGATGCGCCGGGTGCCCGGGATCGGCACGACGTCCTCGCCCTGGGCCAGCACCCAGGCCAGTGCGAGCTGGCTGGGGGTGACGCCCTTGTCCTGCGCGATCGCCACGACCCGGTCGAGCACCTCGAGGTTCTTCGCGAAGTTCTCGCCCTGGAAGCGCGGGGAGGTGCGGCGGAAGTCGCCGTCGGCGAAGTCGTCCACGGACCGGTACTTGCCGGACAGGAAGCCGCGGCCCAGCGGGGAGTAGGGCACGAAACCGATGCCGAGCTCGCGGACGGTGGCCAGCACGCCGTTGTCCTCGACGTCCCGGGTGAAGAGCGAGTACTCCGTCTGCACGGCGGTCAGCGGGTGCGTGGCGTGCGCGCGGCGGATGGTGTCCGGGGCTGCCTCGCTGATGCCGACGTAGCGCACCTTGCCCGCAGCGACCAGCTCGCCGAGCGCCCCGAAGGTCTCCTCGACCGGGGTGTCGGGGTCGACGCGGTGCTGGTAGTAGAGGTCGATGACGTCGATGCCCAGCCGCTGCAGCGAGCCGTCGACGGACTTGCGGACGTACTCCGGGCGGCCGTTGTTGCCGCCGGTGCGGACGCCGGCGTCGTCGAGCTCGTTGCCGAACTTGGTGGCCAGCACGACCTCGTCGCGGCGCTCGGCCAGCACGCCGGAGAGCAGCCGCTCGTTGGTCAACGGGCCGTAGACGTCGGCGGTGTCCAGGAAGGTGATGCCCAGGTCGAGGGCGCGGTGCAGCGTGGCGGTGGACTCGGCGTCGTCGAAGGCGCCGTACCAGGCGCTCATGCCCATGCAGCCCAGCCCCTCGGCGGAGACGGTGAGGCCCTGCTGACCCAGTGTGCGGTTGTCCATGACCTCATCTTGCCGGTCGGCGGACCCCCGGTCAGAGGGGGAGTTGCACGGTGAGCACGCCGGGGTCGCCGGAGCTCTCGGCCCAGCCGCTCTCCGCCGTCCACTCCCAGCCGGCGTACCGGACCGACGCCAGCTGCAGCCGCGACGCGTGCGCCACCGCCCAGCTCGCGGCCGGCCACCCCTCGCCGGGGACGGTGATGGTGCCGCCGAGGTGCGGCTCGGCCGGGCCGGCCTCGCGGCGCAGCGCCTCGGCGACCGCGGCGGTGCGCGGGTCGATCGAGTCCGCGACGTCGTCCGGACGGTAGGTGCAGGTGAGCCGGCCCGGCTGGTCGGACAGCAGCGCGCCGGCCAGCGCCGTCGCCATCGGCTCCCACTGCTGGTAGGCCTCCGGGAAGCCGCTGCGCTGCACGGCCTGGGCGACCTCGGTGAGCCGGCCGGTCTCCCAGCCGGGCACCTCCACCAGCCCGTCGAGGAACTTCCCCGTCGCGTACACCGGGTCCTGCACCTGGGCCTCCGAGCCCCAGCCCTGCGAGGGGCGCTGCTGGAACAGCCCCAGGGAGTCGCGGTCGCCGTGGTCGAGGTTGCGGATCCGGGACTCCTGCTGGGCCGTGGCCAGCGCGATCACCGTGGCCCGCGGCGGCAGGCCCCGAGAGCGGGCGACGGCGGCGATGGTCGCGGCGTTGGCGGCCACCTCGGCGGACACCCGGAGGTCGGAGCCGGCGACCGTGCAGTCGGTGGCCACGGCCGACGATCCTCCTCCACGCACGGACACCACGACCAGGGCGACGAGCACGGCCAGCAGGACCAGCAGCGCCCGCAGCGCCACGGGCCGGCGCCGGGACGGCCGGCGGGCCGGTGGCCGTCGGCTCACCGCCGTGCTCCCCGCCATCCGCCGATCGTAAGGCGGCCGGCTGTGCGGACCGGGGAGCGACGGACGCGTGCCGCTAGTTCGCGTGCAGTGCGGCGTTCAGGCTGCCCCAGTCGCCGTTGCGGGCCACGACCTCCAGCGCCCCGGAGACCGAGTTGCGCCGGAACAGCAGCCCGTCCCGCCCGGAGAGCTCGGCGGCCTTGACCACCGAGCCGTCGGGCAGCGACACCTTGGACCCGGCGGTGACGTAGCAGCCGGCCTCCACGACGCAACCGTCGCCGAGGGAGATGCCGATGCCGGAGTTGGCGCCCAGCAGGGTGCCCTCGCCGATGGCGATGACCTGCTTCCCACCACCGGACAGGGTGCCCATGATCGAGGCGCCGCCACCGACGTCGGAGCCGGCCCCGACGACCACGCCCGCGCTGATCCGGCCCTCGACCATGGAGGCGCCCAGCGTCCCGGCGTTGAAGTTCACGAAGCCCTCGTGCATGACCGTGGTGCCCTCGGCCAGGTGTGCGCCCAGCCGGACCCGGTCGGCGTCGGCGACCCGCACGCCGGTGGGCAGCACGTAGTCGACCATCCGCGGGAACTTGTCCACCCCGAAGACGGTCACGTGCCCGTGGGCGGCGCGGATGAGCGCGCGACGGGCCGGGGTCAGGTCGGTGGCCAGCACCGGGCCGGCCGACGTCCAGGCCACGTTGGCCAGCAGCCCGAAGACGCCGTCCAGGTTGGTGCCGTGCGGACGGACGAGCCGGGCGGAGAGCAGGTGGAGCCGCAAGTAGGCGTCGTGGGCGTCCACCGGGGGAGCCGAGATGTCGGCGATGGTGGTCGACACCGCGACCACCTGCACGCCGCGGGCGTCGTCGCGGCGCACCAGGCCGGCGTACTCGGGCCCGAGCAGGCCGGTCAGCTCCGCGACGCCCAGCTGCTGGGTGCCGGTCTCGCCCTGGTCGGCGCTGCTGAGCGCGGGGGCGGGGAACCAGGTGTCCAGCACGGTGCCGTCTCCGGTCACGGTGGCCAGGCCCACTCCGTTGGCGCCGGTGGTCTGCTCGCTGCTCGTCACGCCCGCCACGCTACCGAGGCGGCTGCCAGCAGCACGGCCGGCAGCGGGTCCCCGGCGGCGAGGAAGGTCAGCACCTGGGCCTCCTGCGGCTGCACCGGGCTGGGCAGCGCGGTGAGCGGGAACCAGCCCAGCCCGGCGTTCTTGCCCGGCTCGGCCACCCGCGGCTCACCGGACCACCGGCGGACGGCGAAGAAGAAGTCGACGCGCTGCTCGATCTGCCCCGCACCCGGGGTGACCCGGTGGACGGCGGTCAGCGGCTGCAGGTCGGCCGGGTCGACCTCGATCCCGGCCTCCTCCCGCACCTCGCGGACGGCGGCGGCGAACGCGGTCTCCTCGGCCTCGACGTGCCCGGCCAGGCTGGCCCAGTGGCCGTCCATGTAGCCGGTGCCCTGCCGCAGGTGCAGCAGCACCTCGGTGCCGCCGTCCGCACCGTCCCGCAGCAGGAACACGTAGGACGACGGGATCAGCAGGCTGCGGGGCACCGCCACACGGTAAGCAGGTACGGCCTGGCTTCAGGGACCCGCACCGCGCGCCAGCGCGGGGTGGGGGGTCAGCCAGATCCTTTCACTACGCTCGTGAGCCGTGAGCCCCGACCAGCCGCTGCCCCCGCTCGACCTGACCGCCGACGTCCTGACCCTGACCCGCGCGCTGGTCGACGCTCCGTCGGTGTCGGGCACCGAGGGGCCACTGGCCGACGCGGTGGAGACGGCGCTGCGCGGGCTCAGCGGGCTGGAGGTCCTCCGGGTCGGCGACACGGTGCTGGCCCGTACGAACCTCGACCGTGACTCCCGGATCGTGCTGGCCGGCCACCTGGACACCGTGCCGATCGCGGACAACCTGCCCAGCCGGCTGGAGACCGTCGACGGGGAGGAGCGGCTGTACGGCTGCGGCACCTCCGACATGAAGGCCGGCGACGCGGTCATGCTGCGGCTGGCCGGCCGCTTCGGCGTCCCCGGTGCCGAGCCCGCCCGCGACCTCACGTTCGTCTTCTACGACAACGAGGAGGTCGAGGCGGTGCGCAACGGCCTGGGCCGGGTGGCCCGGGAGCACCGCGGCTGGCTCTACGGCGACCTCGCGATCCTGATGGAGCCCACCGACGGCGCGATCGAGGGCGGCTGCCAGGGCACGCTGCGCGTCGTCCTCACCGTGTCCGGCACCCGCGCGCACAGCGCCCGGTCGTGGCTCGGGGTCAACGCGGTGCACGGTGCGGCCGGTCTGCTGGCCACGCTGTCGGCCTACGAGGCGCGTGAGGTGGACATCGACGGGCTGCACTACCGCGAGGGCCTCAACGCCGTGCGCATCGAGGGCGGGGTCGCCGGCAACGTCGTCCCCGACGAGTGCCGGGTGACCGTGAACTTCCGCTTCGCCCCCGACCGGGACGAGGACGACGCCGTGGCCCACGTGCGCGAGGTGTTCGCCGACGCGCTGGCCGCCGGCGTGACCCTGGAGGTCACCGACCTGTCCGGGGGCGCGCTGCCCGGGCTGTCCGAGCCGGCCGCCGCGGCGTTCCTGGCCGCCGTCGGCCGGCCCGCGCGGGCCAAGCTGGGCTGGACCGACGTCGCCCGGTTCGCCGCCTTCGGCATCCCGGCGCTCAACTACGGCCCCGGTGACCCGAACCTGGCCCACCAGCTCGGCGAGTACACGCGGGTCGACCGCCTGCAGCCGGCCGAGGACGCGCTGGTCGCCTACCTGACCGAGAACGACCGCGACACGGGGAGCAACGCATGAGCCAGCCCGAGGAGTCACGACGCCGGCCGATCCGGCACCGCGGCCCGATCACCACGCGCGGCGGGGAGCCCGACCCGAACTCGGCCGGGACGACGACCGACCAGCGGCTGCTGGACCGCCGCGGCAGCAGCGACTTCGTGCACACCGACCCGTGGCGGGTGCTGCGGATCCAGGCCGAGTTCGTCGAGGGCTTCGGCCTGCTCGCCGACCTCCCGCCCGCGGTGAGCGTCTTCGGCAGCGCCCGCACCCCGCGGGACTCCGAGTACTACGAGGTCGGCGTACAGCTGGGCGCCGCGCTGGCCGACGCCGGGTACGCGGTGATCACCGGCGGTGGCCCCGGCGCCATGGAGGCGGCCAACAAGGGCGCCTGCGAGGCCGGCGGCATGTCGGTCGGGCTGGGCATCGAGCTGCCGTTCGAGCAGGAGCTCAACGAGTGGGTCGACGTCGGCGTGCTCTTCCGCTACTTCTTCGTGCGCAAGACGATGTTCGTCAAGTACGCGCAGGCCTTCGTGATCCTGCCCGGCGGCTTCGGCACCCTCGACGAGCTCTTCGAGGCGCTCACCCTGGTGCAGACCCGCAAGGTCACCCGCTTCCCCGTCATCCTCTTCGGCAGCGCCTACTGGTCCGGGCTGATCGACTGGATCCGGGACACGATGGTCGCCCAGGGCACCGTCGGCCCCAGCGACCTGGAGCTGCTGCACGTCACCGACGACATCGACGAGGCGGTCGCGATCATCCAGGCCGCCGACGCGGCGCGGGCGCAGCACGGCACCGAGCCGGGGCCGGGCGACCCGGTCCCGGGCTCCACCCCGGTCGACGACTGACATGGCCGGGCTGCTCTTCGTGTTCGGGCTGCTCGTCGTCGGCGGGCTGCTCTTCCTGGGGGCCTCGCTGCTGCTGGGGCGCGGGGAGAGCCAGCCGCCGCCGGTCCCGGGGCGCTCGCCGGTCGAGCTGCCCGACGACCGGTCGGTGGTCGCCGACGACGTGCGCGCGCTGCGGATCTCGGTGGCCTTCCGCGGCTACCGGATGACCGAGGTCGACTGGCTGCTGGACCAGTTCGCCCAGGTGCTCGACGAGCGGGACGCCCGCATCGCCGAGCTGCAGGCCCAGCGGACGCACGCTCCGGACGTGACCGTGCCGGTCACGGACGACGACATCGACGACGAGGAGCGCGACCGTGCCTGAACTGGTGCTGCAGGTGGACGTGGAGGCACCCCCCGAGCAGGTGTGGGCGGCGCTGGTCGACTGGGACCGACAGGGGGAGTGGATGCTGCTCACCGACGTCCGCGCCGGCGCGCAGGGCGGGCAGGGCGTGGGCGGGGAGCTCGCCGCGGTGACCGGGGTCAAGCTGCCGGTGCTCAGCCGTCGGCTCGGCGTGCTGGACACCATGCTGATCACCAGCTGGGACGCCCCGCGCCGGGTCGACGTGCGGCACACCGGGCGGGTGGTGCGCGGCACCGGCGCGTTCGAGGTGCTCCCGCGGACCGGCGGCGGCTCGACGTTCGTCTGGACCGAGGGCCTGGACCTGCCGCTGGGCGCCCTCGGTCGGGCGGGCTGGCCACTGGTGAAGCCGGTGTTCGCCGCCGGCGTCCGCCTCTCGCTGAAGCGCTTCGCCACCTACGCGGCGGCGTACCCGGCCTGAGCTCCCGAGGGGCGAGAGTGACCACTTCCGCCCCTCGGGAGTCAGGCCGCGGCGAGCACGGCCTGCTCGGCGGACCGGACGGCGTCGCGCGAGCGGTACCACTACCGCCACAGCACCACCGCGACCAGCAGGTGCACGGTCACGCCGTCGTCCGGTCCCGCCGCAGCAGGACGACGCCGGCCAGCAGCACCAGCAGGCCGGCGCCGGTCCAGGCCAGGTCGTAGCCGGTGAGGTCGACGCCGTAGCGGACCTGGTGCAGCCCCAGCAGCTTGTGGTGCACGACGCCGTCCCAGGTCTGGAACGCCCCGGCGCCCACGAGCACCGCGCCCCACCAGCGGGCCGGGGCGAAGGCGGCCCGGCGGCGGACGTCGGCGAGCAGCGCCAGCCCGGCGACCGTGGCCGACCAGGTGGCCGCGTGCAGCAGCCCGTCGGAGACCAGCCCGGCCGTGCCGCTGGACCGGTCGTAGAAGTGGTGCCAGTGCAGCAGCTGGTGGAACACGACCTCGTCGACCGCGCCGGCCGCGCCCAGCCCCAGCAGCAGCCCGGACAGCAGCAGCCGGCGGTGGTCGTGCCGCGGGCGGTCCTGCGGTGCGGTCACGGGGGCGCCCTGCCCTCCGCCCGCCGCCGGGAAACCCACCGCCATGATGGCCGCGTGACGGGTACGGGTGAGCGGCCATGAGCCGGCGCGGGTGGGTGCTGTTCGTGGCGCTGGCGGTGATCTGGGGCATCCCCTACCTGCTGATCAAGGTGGCGGTCGGGGAGTTCTCACCGGTGACGGTGGTGTTCCTGCGCTGCGCCATCGGGGCCGCGCTGCTGCTGCCGTGGACCCTGACCCGCGGCCGGCTGGGCCCGGCGGTCCGGCAGCACTGGCGGGCGCTGCTGCTGTTCACGGTGCTGGAGATGACCGCCCCGTGGCTGCTGCTGTCGTGGGCGGAGACCGAGCTGTCGTCCTCGCTCACCGGCCTGCTGGTGGCCGGCGTGCCGTTCGTGGCCGCGCTGACCGCCCGGCTGGCGGGGGAGGAGGAGCGGCTGTCGCCGGTGCGCGTGGCCGGGATGCTCGTGGGCGTGGTCGGCATCGCCGTCCTGCTCGGCCTGGACGTCGGCAGGGCGCAGCTGGGGCCGCTGCTGGCCGTGGCGCTGGTCGTCGTGGGCTACGCGACGGCGCCGATGGTGATCAGCCGCCGGCTGTCCGACGTGCCCGGGGTGACCGCCAGCGCCTTCGCCCTGGTGGTGACCGCGGTGGTCTACGCCCCGTTCGCCGTCCCGCGGCTCGGGGACGCCGCCGGGGTCCCCGCCGACGCCTGGACGGCGGTGGTCCTGCTGGGCACGGTGTGCACCGCGGCGGCGCTCGCGCTGTTCTTCGCCCTCATCCGCGAGGCCGGGCCGCAGCGCGCGCTGGTGATCACCTTCGTCAACCCGGCGGTCGCGGTCGGGCTCGGCGTCCTGCTGCTCGACGAGCCGTTCACGCTGGGGCTGGCGGTGGGGCTGCCGCTGGTCCTCGTCGGCTGCGTGCTCGCCACCCGACGCAGCCCCGTCCCTGCGGGCACCGCGGCCGCCGAGGTGCCCGCAGCCCGGCCCTGACGCCCGACTCGGCTCAACCCCGGACCGCAGGGGCCGAGAACCGGTGCGGGCACCGGCGCTCGGCCGGCGCCCGCAGGAGGTCGGGCATGGGTCGGCACAGCGGTCGTACAGAACGGTCCACGCAGCGGCGGAGCTGGGCGGTCGGCGCAGCGGCGGTCCTGACCGTGGCGGCAGGGGTGTCCGGGAGCGGGGGTCCCGTCGGCGCACCGCAGCTGCAGGCGGTCAGCTACACCAACCCGACCCCGCCGAGCAACGTCTCGACCGTGCCCGCCGACCGGTCGCTGCTGGTCTCCTGGACGGCCTCGACCGAACCCGGCGTCGTCGGCTACCGGGTCTGGGTCGACGGGGTGCCGGGGCCGACGACGACCACCACCTCGGCCACCGTGACCGGCCTGGTCAACGGCCGCAGCTACGTGATCACCGTGCGCGCCGGCACCCTGGTCGCCGGCACCGCCACCGAGGGGACGACGGGGAGCCCCCCGGTCACCGGCGTCCCGGCGGACTCCGCCGCCCCGGCCCGGCCGGCCCGCCCGGTCGCGGTGCGCGGCGACGGCCAGGTGGCGCTGTCCTGGACGGCGGGCCCCGAGTACGACGTGGACGGCTACCAGGTGCTCCGGGACGGCGTGCCCGTCTCGGGCCTGCTGTCCGGCCCGGGCACGACCACCTGGACCGACACCGGCCTGGTGAACGACCGCACCTACGGCTACGCGCTGCAGGTGCACGACACGTCGGGCAACTGGTCGCCCGCCTCCACCCCGGTGGTGCCGGCGACCCCGACCGACCTCACGGCACCGGCCGCGCCCACCGGGCTGTCGGCGTCGGCGGGGGACGGCCGGGTCGAGCTGTCCTGGGCGCCCCCCGCCGAGGCCGACGTGGTCGCGTACCGGGTGCTGCGCGACGGGGTCGAGGTGGCGGTGGTGCGCGGCGCGACGTCCTCCGTCGACAGTGGCCTGGTCGACGGCCGCACGTACCGCTACACGCTGGTCGCCGAGGACGGGCACGGCAACCGCTCGGGCCCCTCGGCCGAGGTCGCCGCGACCCCGCGGGACACGACCGCACCGGCGGTCCCGGCCGGCCCGACCGCCACGGCGGGCGACGGTGCGGTGGAGCTGTCGTGGCCGGCCGACCCCGACGCCGCGACCCACCGGGTGCTGCGCGACGGCCAGCCGGTCGCCACGGTCACCGGGACGACGTACCGCGACGAGGGGCTGACCAACGGGACGCCGTACCGCTACACGCTGGTGGCGGTGGACGCCGCCGGCAACCCCTCGGCCTCCTCGCCGGAGGTGCTGGCCACCCCGACCGACCGGACCGCCCCCGCGGCCCCGACCGGCGTGACCGCGACGCCCGGCGACGGGCAGGCGACGCTGTCGTGGACGGCGGGCACCGAGCCCGACCTCGCCGCCCACCGGGTGCTCGCCGGCGACGGGACCGTCGTGGCGACCGTGACCGCGCCGGCGACCCAGGCCGTCGTCCGCGGGCTGGCCAACGGTGCCGCGACCACGTTCACCGTCGTCGCGGTGGACGCCGCGGGCAACGCCTCCGGCGCCTCGGCCCCGGTCACGGTGACCCCGGCCGCCCGCGCGGTGCCGGTGCAGGGCGCGGGGGAGACCGGCGGGCTGGCCGTCAGCGGGGACGGGCGCTTCGTCGTCGTCGGCACCCGGGCCCCGCTGGAGCCGACCGACACCAACACCGCCTCCGAGCTGTACCTCCTGGACCGCACCGCCGGCACGGCCCGCCGGGTCGCGCCGCTGCCGGCCGGCGCCACCGGTGCGAGCGACTCGACCAACGCCGGCGCCCCGGCGGTCAGCGACGACGGCCGGTACGTCGTCCTGGCCACCACCGCGGCCCTGGTGCCCGAGGACACCAACCGCCTCGCCGACGTCTACCGGCTGGACACCACCACCGGCCGCTGGACGCCGGTCAGCGTCCCGGCCGGCGGCCGGGTGGGCACGGTCGCGGGCACGGTGCTGCAGACCGGGCCGTCGGTGTACGCGACCAGCCCGAGCGTGGCGGTGTCGGCCGACGGGGACCTCGTGCTCTTCTACTCGGCGCGGTCCGACCTGGTCGCCCGGGACACCAACGGCGCGGTCGACGTCTTCGCCAAGTCGATGACCACCGGCGCCGTCACCCGGGTCTCGGCCACCGCGACCGGCACCGACCTGCCGCGGACGGCGCTCGGCCCGGCGCTGGCGCTCACCCCCGACGGTCGCTTCGCGCTCTTCCCGGCGACCTCCTCCAGCGGCCCGGTGGTGCTCTACCGCAAGACGCTGTCCGGTGCGGGTGCCGGCGCGGTCACCGTCGTCTCGACGGTCACCGGCGCCGGGCGGACGACCGAGGTGCCCGTGTACCGCGACGCCGGTGACGTCGACCTGAGCGACGACGGCCGCTACGTCGCGCTGGTCACGTCGGCGAAGCTCGGCACGGCCACGCCGACGGCCGGGTGGACCACCGGCCTGGCGCACCGCGTCGACACCGCCACCGGCACGTCGGTGGCGATGGGCGACGGGCAGACGACGTCGTGGGAGCACCAGGTCGCGCTGGACCCGACCGGCCGGTACGGCTTCTTCGGCACCGCGGCCGCCGAGGTGGCCGGGGACGTCAACGGCCACACCGACCACCTGCGCCGCGACCTGGACGGCGGGGTGCGCGGGCCGCTGGTGCTGGTCACCGTCGACTCCGCCGGCCGCGCCGGCGCCGGCCCGACGGGCTCGATCACCCCCGCGGAGTACGGCCGCACCGTCCCGGTCACCGGCGACCAGGTGTTCGTGACCACCTCCAACGCCCTGCAGCCGGCCGACACCAACGGCGTCCGGGACCTCTACCTCGCCGACCTGGCCGGCGGCGGGGTGCAGGCCGTCGTCGGGTGAGGCCGGCGGCTAGCGTCGGCGACGTGGAGCCGATCCGGTGCGGCTGGGCGACCAGCGCCCCCGAGTACGTGACCTACCACGACGAGGAGTGGGGGAGGCCGCTGCACGGGGACGACGCCCTGTTCGAGCGGCTGACCCTGGAGGCGTTCCAGTCCGGCCTGTCCTGGATCACGATCCTGCGCAAGCGCCCGGCGTTCCGGGCCGCCTTCGCCGGGTTCGACGTCGCCGCGGTCGCCCGGTTCACCGCCGAGGACGAGGCGCGGCTGATGGCCGACGCGGGCATCGTCCGCAACCGCGCGAAGGTGGCGGCGGCGGTGCGCAACGCCCGGGCTGCACTGGAGGTCCCGGAGGGGCTGTCGGCGCTGCTGTGGTCGTTCGCGCCGACCGGTCCGCGCCCCCGGCCGCGCACCCTCGCCGACGTCCCGGCCACCTCCCCGGAGTCGATCGCGCTGGCCAGGGAGCTGAAGCGGCGGGGGTTCGTCTTCGTCGGACCGACCACCGGGTACGCGCTGATGCAGGCCACCGGGATGGTCGACGACCACGTCGCGGACTGCTTCCGGGCCCACCCGGAGGAGCGGTACTGAGGGGTCCGGTTGGTCGATCGGCCCGGATACGGGATCATGGGGGAGAGCTCAGCACGAACAGTCGCCACACCACGGCCCAACCGGACCGTGGGTGGCCGGTGAAGGAGGCACGCATGGCGGCCATGAAGCCGCGAACGGGTGAAGGTCCCCTCGAGGTCACCAAGGAGGGCCGCGGCCTGGTCATGCGCGTCCCGCTGGAGGGTGGCGGCCGGTTGGTCGTCGAGCTGTCCCCCGACGAGGCGACCGCCCTCTCCGAGGCACTGACGGGCGCGACCAGCTGACCCCCGCCGCGAGCCTGCCCCCGGGCAGCCCCGCGGACGACGACACGGCCCCGGCCGCCGGCAGCACGCCGGCGTCCGGGGCCGCGCCGTTCCCCCGGGTCGAGGTCACGCACGAGCTGCCCGCGCTGACCGAGGACGACGTCCTCGTCGTCCCGGTGGGTGCGCGGGGCGCGCTGCCCGGCTGGCTGACCGCTGCACCGCTGCTCGACCCGGTGCTCCTCGCCGGTGCCCTGGCCGACACCGGCAACGGCGGGAAGCCCGGCGGGCTCACCGTCGTGCCGGTCCCGGGCCGCCGGCCACGGACCGTGCTGGCCGTCGGCGTCGGGGACGCCACGCTGCCCCAGCTCCGGTCGGCCGTCGCGGTCGCCGTGCGACGCGCCCAGGACCTCGCGGGGTCCGGCGCCCGGCGGCTGGTGCTGCCGCTGGACACCGACGTCTCCCCGGCCGGCGCCGACGAGGTGCGCACCGCGGTCGAGACGGCGCTGCTGGCCGGGTACCGCTTCCGGGACGCCTCCGCCCCGCACCCGGCCCGGCTGGCCGAGGTGCTCGTGGTCGCCGCCGACGCCGCGGACCCCGCCGTCGCCGCCGCGGCGCGGGCCGGGCAGGTCGCCGCTGCGTCGGTCGCCTGGGCCCGCGACCTGGTCAACACCCCCAGCAGCACCAAGGACCCGGCGTGGCTGGCCGACCAGGTCCGCGCGCGCCTGAGCGGGCTGCCCGACGTGACGGTCACGGTTCTCGGCCCCGCGGAGCTCGCGGCCGGTGGCTTCGGCGGCGTGCTGGCCGTCGGCAGCGGCTCGGCGTCCCCGCCCTGCGTCGTCGTCGTGGCGTACCGCGCGGCCGGCCCCGTGCACCCGGTGCTGGTCGGCAAGGGCATCACCTTCGACACCGGCGGGCTGTCGATCAAGACCAACGCCGGCATGCGGGACATGAAGACCGACATGGCCGGGGGAGCGGCGGTGCTGGCCGCCGTCGACGCCGCCGCCCGGCTGCAGCTGGCCACCCCGGTGACCGCGGTGGTGGCGGTGGCCGAGAACGCCGTGTCCGGGTCCGGCTACCGGCCGGCCGACGTCGTCCGGCACGTGGGCGGGCGCACCACCGAGGTGCGCAACACCGACGCCGAGGGCCGGCTGGTCCTCGCCGACGCCCTCGCCCACGCCCGGCTGTCGCTCGGCGCGACCGTGCTCGTGGACGTCGCCACGCTCACCGGTGCCATGCGGACGGCGCTGGGCGCGCGGACCGCCGGGCTCTACGCGACCACCGACGGCCTGGCCGGCGCGCTGCTCACCGCCGCCGGGCACGCCGGGGAGTCGTTCTGGCGGATGCCGCTGGGCGAGGAGCACGTCGGGCACCTGCGCGCGCAGCTGGACTCCCCGGTGGCCGACGCCAACAACGCCCCGGGCAACCCCGGCGCCACGACGGCCGCGCTGTTCCTGCAGCCCTTCGCCGGCGACCTGCCGTGGGCCCACCTGGACGTCGCCGGCCCGGCCCGCGCCGGCAGCGACGACGCCGAGGTGGTCAAGGGCGGCACCGGCTTCGCCACCCGCACCCTGCTGCGCTGGCTGGAGGCCGGCGCGCCGACCGAGCAGCCGGACACCGTCCTCGACTGACGGACGGGCGTGTTCCGCCACCGGGGTGACCCCTCCGGCCCTACGGTGGCGCCATGCTGCCGGCAGCTGCACCGACCACGCGTCAGCCCCGCGGCGCGTGGAGCCTGCGGGACGGGTGGACGGCGGTCCGGGCGGCCCTGGTGGTCGGGTGGCTGGCCCTCGCGCTGACCACCGTCCTGGCCGGTCAGCGCCCGTCGTCCCTGGACGACCTGCGCGCCGCGGTCGACGCCGGCCGGGTGGCCCAGGTGCGCATCTCGGCAGGGCTGGAGCAGGGCGCCACCGGCTACGGCATCCAGGTCGCGGTGTGGCGGGACGGCCCGATCGCCCACCGCACCGAGGGCTGGCAGGTCAGTCCCGGCGTCGAGGCGCCGGTGGACTCCCGGCAGGTGTTCGACACCGACCTCGCCGGCGAGCTGGTCACCGCAGACCCCGACCTGCGCGTGCTGCCCCTCGTCGAGGGCGTCTCGGCGGTGGACGTCCAGGGGTGGCGGCTGCCGGGGTGGGCCGGGCTGCTCGTGCTGGTCGAGTGGCTGGCCGCGCTGTTCCTGCTGGTCGGTGGTCCGGTGCCGGAACGGGCGACCCGCTGGGCCTGGTTTTGGTTCAGCTGGAACCCGCTCGGGGTGCTGGCGTTCCTGCTGCTGTCCGGGCCCACGCCGGGGATCCCGCGCCCCCGTCTCGGAGCCCGCCGGCTGACCGGCGGCTGGGCGTTCCTGCTGAGCCTGGTCCTCGGCGGCGGGTACCTCGGCCGGAGCTGACCCCCACTGCGGCCTCAGGGACGGCTCAGGGGACGTTCAGGGTCGGCTGGGGGCGCTCCCTGATGGTCCCGGGGCGCGCACGTCGACAGGGTCGTCGGCATGGACACCACACCCCGTCAGCACTCCCGGGACCGGCGATGATCGTCGCCCGCGGGCTCACCAAGACCTACGGCGAGAAGACCGTCGTCGACGCCCTGAGCTTCACCGTCGAGCCCGGCCGGGTCACCGGCTTCCTCGGCCCGAACGGCGCCGGCAAGTCCACCACCATGCGCATGGTGGTCGGCCTGGACCGCCCCACGGCCGGCAGCGTCACCGTCAACGGACGCTCCTATGCCGACTCACCTGCGCCGCTGCGCGAGGTGGGCGCCCTGCTGGAGGCCCGGGCGCTGCACCCGGGCCGCACCGCCCGCAACCACCTGCGCTGGCTGGCCGCCAGCAACGGCATCCCGCGCACCCGGATCGACGAGGTGTTGGACCTGGTCGGCCTGGAGTCGGTGGCCGACCAGCGGGTGGGCCGGTTCTCCCTGGGCATGGGCCAGCGGCTGGGCATCGCGGTGGCCCTGCTGGGCGACCCGCCGGTCGTCGTCCTCGACGAGCCGGTCAACGGCCTGGACCCCGAGGGCATCCGCTGGGTGCGGAACCTGGCCCGGGAGCTGGCCGGGCAGGGGCGCGCCGTGCTGGTCTCCAGCCACCTGATGTCGGAGATGGCGGTGACCGCCGACCACCTGCTCGTGATCGGCCGCGGCCGGATGCTCGCCGACTGCTCGATGGGCCGGTTCATCGCCGACCACGCGGCCTCCCACGTGCGGGTGCGCACCCCGCGCACCGCCGACGCCGAGGCGCTGCTGCGGTCCCGCGGCCTGGACGTCGACGTCCACGGCGGCGAGCTGCGGGTGCAGGGAGTGGACGCGGCAGGCGTCGGCGACCTCCTCGGGGACGCCGGGCTGCGCGTGCACGAGCTGACCCTGGTCCGGTCCTCGCTGGAGGACGCCTTCATGACCCTCACCGCCGACAGCGTCGAGTACGTCGCCGGTGCGCACACCCCCACCGTCGAGCCCGTCCGGGAAGCGCAGGCCGTCCGATGACCGCCACGATCGACACCGTCCACCTGGACCCGCGGCGCAACGTCCCCGGGGTCCGCCGGGTGGGGTTCCGCGAGGCGCTGGCCGCCGAGTGGGTCAAGTTCTGGACCGTGCGCTCGACCCGCTGGTCGCTGGCGATGCTCTTCCTGCTCGGCGCCGGCCTGACCACCCTGGTGTGCTGGGCCGCGGCCGCGGCGATCGCCAGCGGTGAGGCAGGGGAGTCCCCGGGGTCGTTCATCACCTGGGGGCTGATCTTCTCCCAGCTCACCGCGCTGGCCGTGGGCACGTTGGTGATCACCGGCGAGTACGGCACCGGCATGATCCGCGCGACCCTGGCCGCGGTGCCGCGGCGTGGGACGGTGCTGGCGGCCAAGGCGCTGGTGCTCACCGGCGTCCTGTTCGTCGCCGGGGTGGTGACCGCCGTGCTGGGCTACCTGGGCGGCAACTGGTTCCTCGACCGGGAGGGCGTGGGCGTCGCGCTGACCGACGACGGCGTGCTGCGGTCGCTGCTGGGCAGCGGGCTCTACCTCGCCGGGCTGGGCCTCTTCGCCCTGGGCCTGGGGCTGCTGATCCGGCACACCGCGGCCGCGCTGACCATCGGCATGGCGCTGGTGCTCGTCATCGGCAACCTGGCCTACGTGCTGCCCGGCGAGTGGGGCGAGTGGGTGGCCAAGCTCCTGCCCGGCAACGCCGGCAGCCAGGTCGCCACCGCGGTGTCGTTCAACCCCGTGGCCCTCGGCCCGTGGACCGGGTTCGCGGTCTTCGCCGCCGAGACCGCCGTCGTCCTGCTGGCCGGCTACGTCGTCCTCCGCCGCCGCGACGCCTGACGAAGGACCCCGGTGCCCTCGGACCCCGCCTTCCCCGGACCCGGCGTGAGCCGGGCCCGGGGAACGGCATCAGCCCAGCCGGACGACGGTGGCCTGCGGGTCGTGGGCGTGGGCGCCGACCTCGAGCTCGACGTCGGTGACCTCGGGCAGCACCCGCTCCCGGCGGTCGGCGTCCCAGCGGGCCAGGGCGAGCAGGGAGACCGGCACCTCGACGGTCACCGACCCGCCGGCGGGCACCGCGACCGGCGCGAAGCCGACCACGGCCCGCTCGCCGGCGTAGCCGCCGGTGAGGGTGCGGCCGTAGACCTGCACCACGTGTCGGCCGTCCCGGTCGCCGGTGTTGGTGACCGTCGCGGTGACCCGGTCGCCGGTCGCCGTCACGTCGCCGATGGTGAACGACGTGTAGGACAGCCCGAAGCCGTGCGGGTGGGCGGCCTCGACGCCGAGCCGGTCCAGCAGTCGCTGACCGTGCCACCGGTCGTAGGTGATCGCGGTGGCGTCGCGGTCGAAGAAGGGCAGGTGCTCCTCGCTGGTGGGCACCGAGAACGGCAGCCGGCCGGAGGGGTCCGCGGCACCGGTGAGGACGTCGGCCAGGGCCACGCCGCCCTCCATCCCGGCGTACCACATGAGCAGGACGGCGGGGACCTGCTCGCGCCACCCCTCGGTGAGCACCGGACCGGCCGCCACCATCGCCACCACGGTGCGCGGGTTGGCCGCGACCGTGGCCGCGATGACCTCCTCGTCGACCGGGCGCAACCGCAGCGAGGACCGGTCGCCACCGAAGCCCTCGCCGGCGGTCATCACGACCTCGTCGCCGGTGGCCTGGGCGCCGTCCGGGCGGGGCGGGTAGAGCGCGACCAGGACCGGGTCGGTCATGGTGTCCGGGCCGACGTACTCGCCCTCGTCCTCGGCGTCGAAGCCGGCGACCACGATCGCCACGTCGGCGTCGGCCGCCGCCGCGGCTGCCGCGGCCGGGTCGTCGTCCTCCACGAGGGTGATCCGGGCGCCGGGGAAGGCTGCGGTGATGCCCGCCAGCGGGGTGCTGCTGCTGGGTGCGCGGACGTCGGAGGAGCCGTGGTCGCCCATGTTGCCGGCGGTGGCGAGCCGGCCGATGACCGCGATCGAGGTGACGGTGGCCGGGTCCAGGGGCAGCACGGGTGCGCCGTCCACGGGCTCGTTGCGGAGCAGCACCATGGCGCGGGTGGCGGCCTCGCGGGCCAGCGCGCGGGCCTCGTCGTCGGCCATCAGCGCGGGCGTGAACTCGCCGTCGGTGCGGGCGGCGTAGGAGCGCAGCATCGCGGCGATCATGCGGACGCCGGAGCGCTGCACGCTGTCCCAGGACGCCTCCCCGGACTCCAGCTGCTCGCGCAGGTGCCGGCCGCGCTGCTGGGTGAACGGCTCCTCCAGGTCCAGGCCCGCCTCCAGCGAGGCGCCGGCGTCGCGCAGCCCCCAGATGAAGTCGCTGACGGTGATGCCGTCCCACCCCCACTGGTCGCGCAGGACGTCGGTGAGCAGGTACCGGTTCTGCCCGGCCCACTCGCCGTTGACCGAGTTGTAGGCGCTCATGATCGCCGCGACGCCCTCGTCGACGGTGCGCTTGAAGTGCGGCAGGTAGACGTCGTGCAGCGTCTCGTCGTCGATGGTGACGTCGACGGTGAACCGGGCGTTCTCCATCGAGTTCAGCGCGTAGTGCTTGGCGCAGGCCATCACGTACCGCTGCGTGCCGCGGACCAGCGCCGCCCCCATCTCACCGAGGTGGTGCGGGTCGTCGCCGTAGGTCTCCTGGGCTCGGCCCCAGGCGGGGTGGCGCAGCAGGTTGATGCAGACGCCGCCGAAGAAGTTGCCGCCGACCGCCCGCACCTCGCGGCCGATCACCGCACCGATCCGCTCCTCGAGCTCGACGTCCCAGGTGGCGCCGCGGGCCATCGAGACCGGGAAGGCAGTGCCGTTGCCCGAGACGCAGCCGCGGGGGCCGTCGACGAACTGGGTGCCCGGGACGCCGAGCCGCTCGACCGCGGCGTGCGGGATCGGCACGGTGTTGTAGCCGCCGGTGAGCATGGCGAGGAAGCCGTCCCAGAACTGCCAGTCGCCGTCGAGCAGGCCGAGCCGCTCGTCGGTGGTCAGCTGCTCGAACAACCGGGTGGCCTCGGCCGCCGGGTCGGCGCCGGCCCGGACTGCGGTGACGGCCGCGTCGAACGCCGTCGTCGTGGCCTGAGCGTCAGTGCTCACGGTTCCCCCTGCTGGTCGACGTACACCGAGAACTCCCGGTACGTGCGACCGTAGATCGTCGGGAACGGCGCGGCACCCGGGACCCCCACGGTCAGGCCGGCCCGACGAGCCCCGCGACGATCTGCGCGGACAAGGTGACCAGCGGCAGGCCACCGCCCGGGTGCGCGGAGCCGCCGACCAGGAACAGCCCGGGCAGCGGCGATGCGTTGGCCGGGCGGAGGAAGGCGGCGCGGGCACCGTTGCTGGAGGTCCCGTAGATCGAACCGCCCACGCTGCCGGTCTCCCGCTCGAGGTCGGCCGGGGTGCGCACCACGCGCCAGCGGACCCGGTCGCGGACGTCGAGCCCGCGGTCGGCCAGGACGGCCAGGACCCGGTCGGCCTCGGCGTCGGCCAGCCCGGGGGCGGTCCAGTCGACGCCGCTGCCGGGCTCGTGCCGTGGGGCGTTGACCAGGACGAACCAGGACTCGCTGTCGTCGTCCGGGCGGGTGGCGGGGTCGTCGGGGGCACTGACGTAGACGGTCGGGTCGGCCACCGGTCGCTTCGGGCCGCGCCGGCCGAAGAGGGCGTCGAACTCGGCGTCGTAGTCGTGCGGGAACAGCACCGTGTGGTGCGCGAGGCCGGGTGTGCGCCCGCGCAGGGCCAGCAGCAGCACCAGTCCGGACGACGACGGCGTGACCCGGCGCAGCGACGCCCGGGCCCCCCGGACCGGGGCGGACGGCGGGAGCAGCCGGCCGTAGAGCGCGGCGGCGTCGGCGTTGCAGACGACGACGTCGGCGGGCACGACCTCCCCGTCGGCCAGGCGCACGCCCGAGGCCCGGCCGCCGGCGGTCAGCACCTCGGCCACCGGTGCCGACGTGCGGATCACCGCTCCCCGCTCGGTGGCGCGGTGGGCGACCGCCTCGGGCAGCCGGCGCAGCCCGCCGGGGACGTACCAGGAGCCGAAGGCCTGCTCGACCCACGGCACGGTGAGGAGCGCGGCGGGGGCGCGGCGCGGGTCGGAGCCGGAGTAGGTGGCGTAGCGGTCGAGCAGCATGCGCAGCCGGGGGTCGGTGAGGTACTGCCGGCCCATCCCGCGCAGGGTGCGGCCGGGGGCGATGGTGCGCAGGTCCGCGGTCTGCCGGGCGAGCTTCGCCAGCGTGGCGGCACCGGCCAGCGGGGAGCGCAGGAAGGGCTGCTCGGTGGCCCGCCACATCGCCTCGGCCCGGGTCAGCAGGGCGGTCCACTGGGCGCCGCTGCCCGGGCCGAGGTCGGCGTCCAGCCGGTCGGCGATCTCTTCGCGCCGGCCGGGGACCGACGTCGTCGTGCCGTCGGCGAACCGGTAGGCGACCGCGGGGTCGAGCCGCTGCAGGGGGAGGACCTGGTCGAGCGGGTCGCCGGTGGCGGCGAAGAGGTCCTCGAGGACTTGGGGGAGGGTGACCAGGCTGGGGCCGGTGTCGAAGCCGTGCCCGTCGCGGGAGGACCAGCCGAGCTTGCCGCCGACCTGCGGTGCCTGCTCGAGCACCGTGACCGTGTGCCCACCGGCGGCCAGCCGTGCGGCAGCCGCGAGTCCACCGAGCCCGGCACCGACGACGACGACCCGAGCCACGCCGCCCACGGTAACCGTCGGCGGCTGTGGGCCTCCGCGGTCAGGCGGCCGGGCCGAAGTCCGAGTCCAGGTGGGCGAGGAACGTGGCGCCGTCCCAGGTGGGTGGCGGCATGATCCGGCGGATGGTGAGCAGGGGCTGGGTCGCCTCGACCGGGTCGGAGAGCTGAAAGGCCGCCCGGTAGCCCGCCGACGTCACGTGCGGGAGGGTCGCCGGGGCCCACGCGCCGTACGGGTAGGCCATCAGGTCCACGGGGTGGCCGAGGATCGCGCCCAGCGTGGCGCGCGGTTCGTCGAGCTGGGTCGTCGACTGGTCGTCGGGCAGCCGGTCCAGCCGCTGGTGGTCCCAGGTGTGCGCGCCGATCTCCATGCCGGCGGCGTCCACCCGCCGCAGGTCGTCCTCGCTGAGCCAGTGCTCCTTGCCCAGCACGACCGTCATCGGGAAGACGCCGGGGAAGCCGAGCTCCTGCAGCACCGGCAGCGCCACAGTGGCGTGGGTGGCCGAGCCGTCGTCGAAGGTGAGCAGCACCGGCTTCGCCGGCAGCGGGGTGCCCAACTCGAGGTGCTCGATCAGGGCTGCGGCGGTGATCGGGGTGCGGCCGCCGTCGCACAGCGCCTGCATCTGCGCCCGGAACACGCCGGGGGGCGTGGTGATCGTGCGGGTGTAGGCGCCGTCGTCGGGCTCGAACTCCCGCAGCTGGTGGTAGCAGAGCGCCGGGACGACCGAGCGTGCCGCGATCTCCGCCGGCGTCCCTGCAGTGGGTGCCGGGGTGGGCGTGGGGCTGGGGGCCGCGCTGGTGGTCGGGGCGGCCGATGCGCTCGTCGGCGCCGTGGTCGCGGGTGGCGCGGCGGAGGTCGTACGGGACCGGCTGCACCCGGCGAGGGCGAGGACGCCACCGGCGGCCAGGAAGTCACGTCTGCGCACGGCGCCACGGTGCCACCACGGCCGTCTCGCGCATCGCCGGGGTGCGGGCTCGATGAGGGGCCGTGAGTCGGCGTCGGGGGAGAGGGTGCGGGCACGCGCTGGAGGTCGTGCGGACCGCGGGGCACAAGACCGCGGGCACACGGCCGCGCGCACTTCACGCCGGCCGCGCGGACTTCACCCCGTCCTCGCGCACTCCTCCCCGATCGCGCGCACTCCGCCTCGATCGCACGGACTCCGCTTCGAGCGACGGAGCAGGGATGCCGGGCCGGTGCTCGGGTGCCTGGCCGGTGCTCGGCGCGCCCGTGGGCGCGCCGAGCACCGTCAGGTGGGGTGGGTCAGAAGGGCGGCGGGTCGTCGGTGGGCGGTGGTCGTCCTGCGGGCGGCGGTCCGTCGGGAGGCGACTCGGGTGGTGGCCGCAGGCCGGGTGGCCGGGTGGTGCGGGTGACCCCCGACGGGGTGGTGACGTGCAGGGTGCCGTCGTCGGCGAGGCGGAAGCGCCAGCCGGGGGCGAAGGTCTTCAGCCGGTGGTGGGAGCGGCACAGGCAGCACAGGTTGGTGCAGTCGGTGGCGCCGCCGTCACCGTGGGCGTGCACGTGGTCGAGGTCGGCCCAGCCGACGCGTTGACCACAGTTGGGGAAACGGCAGCGCTGGTCGCGGGTGGTGACGAAGGCGCGCTGCTTCTCGGTCGGTGCGTAGGCGTCGGTCGGCGGAGGTGGTCCGAGGACCGGGCAGCTGCAGCTCTCGTCCTCGGGGTGGCGGGTGCAGCCGCGGCGGGCGAGGCGGGTCAGCTCCGCCGGCGTCATCGTGGCCAGCAGTCGCCCGTCGGGGCCGGTGACGGCGAAGGTGAGCGTGCCGCCGTCGGGGGCGGTCAGGCCGAGGGCGCCGACGCGGGCGAGCAGTTCACGCAGGTGCGCGGCGGTGATCGGCAGGCCGTCGACCTCGCCGGGCTCGTCCGTGACACCGGTCAGTGAGTCGAGGGTGGCTGTGATCCGCAGGTCGGCGGCGACCAGGGGGAGTCCGTTGTCGGCGGGCCGGCGGATCAGCGCCGAGTGCACGTGGGTGCGCAGCACTCCGATGGGCCGGGGGTCCCCGTCGGCCTTGAGCATCCGGGCGAGCTGGTCGATCAGGTCGTGGCACTCGGCCGCTTCGTCGGTGGGCAGGTCGACGGCGAGCGTGGCCCGGCCCTCGACACCGCTGGGGTACACGTGGACGTCGGCGGTCTGTTCCGCCTCCTTGCGCCGCTCCTCGGCGGCCGCGCTGTCCAGGTGCAGCATCAGCGCGCTCGCCCGGTCGCGGAGGCGGTACACCGACAGGTCGCGGGCCCGGGGCAGCAGGGCGTCCTCGACCTGCGCGGCGATCTCGGCGGACGTGTGGCCGAGCACGTCGGCCAGCGCGTCGGCGCGACGCTCGTCGATCTCCCCGGCCTTGAGCGCGGCGAGGGTGGCGGGCAGCTTGTGCCGCCAGGTCAGCGCCCGGCGGAACCGGTGTGCCGCCGTGCCCCGCCCGAGGTTGAGGATCGCGGACAGCTCGGCGAGGAAGAACTCACTGGTCCCCGGCTCGCCGTCAGCCGTCCAGCCCGGCCGCCGTGCACCCGGACCGTCGGGATCGGTGGTCGCGGGACGCTGGTCGGCCAGGCCGAGGATGAGCTCGGCCTCCTCAGCGGCGTCCCTGGCCCGTCGGCGCTGAATGCCCTCGAGTTCGTCGGCCAGCCACTCCTGTGGCCAGGCCGACCGGTCGACCTCGTCCTGCCAGCCGCCGGCGACGTCGACCACGCCCGCACGGGGGCTCGGTGGGAGCGCGGTCGACGTCACGCATCGAACATACGTTCGGGGTACGACAGTTCTGCGGTGCCAGCGGGGAGACGGTCCGTGCGGTCGACGTCCCGGCCGGTCAGCGCACCGGTCGGACCTGCGCCAGCCCCTCCCACGACTCGACGACCTCGCGCGCCGGCGCCAGCGGGGAGACGGTCCGTGCGGTCGGCGTCCCGGCCGGTCAGCGCACCAGTCGGACCTGCGCCAGCCCCTCCCACGACTCGTCGACCTCGCGCGCCCCGTCGGCGCTGAAGCCGTTGCGCTCGTAGAACCGCCGCGCCCGCGCGTTCTGCTCGGCGACCCACAGCGAGGCGGGCCGGTCGTCCAGCACGGCGTCCAGCAGGGCCTGACCCAGTCCGCTGCCGTGGTGGGCCGCCCGCAGGTACAGCGACACCAGCTCCTCCTCGCGCACCGGCGGGGTGTCCCGGCTCGGCACGACCTGCGCGAACCCGACGACCTCGCCGTCCGCTGAGGCGACGGTGACGGGCGCGGTGGCCGGGTCGGCGAGCAGCTGCGCCCAGTTGGCGGCGAACCGCTCGGGGGAGCGGCCGGCGAAGAAGGCCGGGGAGAGCAGCCCGGCGTACGTCTCCTGCCAGCAGGCGAGGTGGCAGGGGCCGATGCCGGCCGCGTCGGCGGGCGTCGCGGGACGCAGGTCGAGGACGCGGGTCACTGCGCGTCGCGCCGGCTGAACAGGACGACGCCGACGCCCACCACCACCGCGGTCACCACGCCCATCACGATGCCGCCCTGCAGGTTGGTCACCAGGTGCTCGATGACGACGGAGTTCCCCTGGGTGTCGATCTCGTCGGTGTAGATGGTCAGCTCGAGCCCGCCGGGCACGACCAGGCCGGCGGCGTTGGTGGTCAGCAGCCAGGGCTGCCACGTCGGCCGGAACCCCGAGATCGCGCTCTCCACCACGGCGAAGTAGACGAACCCGACGCCCAGGGCCGCCCCGGTGTTGCGCACCAGGTTGGTCAGCCCGAAGCCCAGCAGTCCGGCGAACAGCGCGAGCAGGGCGCCCCGGCCGTGGGTGGCGAGCATCTCCGACCAGAACCCGTCGGGCAGCGGGACGCCGTCGCCCGCCACCGCCTGCCAGATCCCCGCGGTCGCCAGCCAGGCCAGCTGGGTGGCCACCCCGACCAGCAGGGTCGCGACGGCGACGACGGCGATCTTCGCGCCCATGACGCGCGGCCGGCGGGTCTCCCAGAACAGCAGCGCGACCATCGACCGGCTGGACCACTCGGCGCCGACGAACGTCGCCCCGATCAGGAAGGTCAGGACGGCGGTGGCCGCGGCGATAGACACCGCCCCGCCCGGGCCCTCCTCGGACAGCGAGTACGGCGTGGGGTCGAGGAACCAGCTGAGCTCCATGTCCTCGGCGGTCATCGGCGGCCCGCAGAGCTGGTCGACCGGGACGTCGGGGGGCAGGCTCGGGTCGGTCAGGCACTGCTGGCGGCCGATCTCGTTCTGCTCGACCTGTTCCTGCAGCTGCGCCTGCGCCGCGGCGAGCCGCTCGGGCGTGGCCTTCTCGTAGTTGAGCAGGCCCAGGGCGGTCACCGCGATCCAGGCGAGCACGGCCAGGCCCAGGAGCACCTGGATGAACCGCCGGGCCCGGAGGCGGTGCGTCTCGGCCCGCAGCAGGCCGCCGAAGCGGCCGGCCGGGGCGGTGGTCGGAACCGACGGCGGGGTCAGGACGGCGCTCATGCCGGCTCCGCCGTCAGCGCCAGGAACGCGCTCTCCAGGTCCGCTGCCACCGGTGTCAGCTCCTCCAGGTAGTGACCGTGTTCGGCGAGCACCCGGGTGATCTCACCCGGGGCCGGGACGGCGGACACCAGCAGTCCGTCGGCGGTGGGGCTGACCGCGTAGCCCGCGGCGGTAAGGACGGCGGCGGCCGCGGCGCGGTCGGGCACCCGGATCCGCACGTCCCCGGTCGAGCGGCCGGCGAGGACCTTGTGCACCGGGCCGGTGGCGATGCAGCGACCGCGGGCCATGATCGAGACGTGGTCGGCGACCTGCTCGATCTCGGTCAGCAGGTGCGAGCTGAGCAGCACGGTGGTCGACCCGTCCTGCCCGAGCCGGCGGATCAGCTCACGGACGTCGCGGATGCCGGCCGGGTCCAGGCCGTTGCTCGGCTCGTCCAGGATCAGCAGCTGCGGTGACTTGAGCAGCGCGGCCGCGATGCCCAGCCGCTGCTTCATGCCGAGCGAGTAGCCCTTGAACCGGTCGTCGGCGCGGTCGCGCAGCTCGACGGTCTCCAGCACCTCCTCGACCCGGGTGCGGGGCAGCCCGGCGGTCTCGGCGAGCAGCTGCAGGTTCCGCCGTCCGGAGAAGCCGGGGAAGAACAGCGGCGTCTCCACCAGGGCGCCGACGCTGCCGATCACGTCGGGCAGCCCGGACGGCACCGGCCGGCCGAGCAGCCGCACCTCGCCGGCGTCGGGACGGATGAGCCCGAGCAGGACCCGGATGGACGTCGTCTTGCCCGACCCGTTGGGGCCCAGGAAACCGTGCACGCCGCCGGACTCGACCACCAGCTCGAGGTCGTCCAGCGCCTTCTGCGGGGACTTCCCGCGGCGGGCGTAAGTCTTGGTCACCGCGTGCATCTCGACGGCTGGCACGAGGCCTCCTGGACGAGGGGTGGGCTGGTCGGGAGCACCGTGGCACAGCTGGCACCCGGGTGGGCCGGGTTCGCGCCCGTGTCCGTCAGTCCTGGCCGAACTCGTTCCGGAGTGACCACCCTGGCAGGCTGCGCGGGTGGTCTCCCTCCCCGCGCTGGCCCGCCGCGCCGACGCCGCAGTCCGCGAACTCGCCTCCCGGGCGGCGCGCCGCGCCGGGTGGACGCCGGCCGTGCTCGCCCACCCCGGCTACGGCAGCGGCGACCGCGTGCGGGTGCTCGGCCGCGTGCTGCTGGCCCCCCGGAGCGCTCACCCGGCCGACCGCCGTCCGGTGCCGGGCTGGCAGCGGTTCCTGACCCTGGAGAGCGCCGGGACCGAGGTCGTGGTCAAGGTCGGCGGGCAGCGCACCGTCGTCCGCAGCGACGACGACGGCCTGGTCGACGTGACGCTGACGCTGGACCTGCCCGACGCCGGGGCGCTGCCGGTGGTGCTGCGGGCCGGCGACCGCTCGGCCACCGCGACCGTGCACCTGGCCTCGCCCGACGCCGCCCGGGGCGTGGTCTGCGACATCGACGACACGGTGCTGGTCACCGGCATCACCACGCCGCTGCAGGCCGCCTGGCGCACCTTCGTGCTGCCGATGACCCGGCGACAGGCGGTGCCGGGGATGGCGCGGCTGCTGCGTGAGCTGACCTCCGGGGCGCCGCACGTGCCGGTCGTCTACCTGAGCAACGGGCCGTGGAACCTGGCCGGCCCGCTGGCCCGCTTCCTGGAGGCCCACGACTTCCCGCCCGGCGCGCTGCTGCTCACCGACTGGGGCCCGACCCCGACCCGCTGGTTCCGCGACGGGCAGGCGCACAAGCGGGCCTCGCTGCAGCGGCTGGCCGCCGACCTGCCCGGCGTGCGCTGGACGCTGGTCGGCGACACCGGCGAGCACGACCCCGCGCTGTACGAGGAGTTCACCCGGGCCCGGCCGGACCGGGTGCGCGCCGTCCTGCTGCGCGACACGACCGCCGGCACCGCCCGGGTCGAGCACCTCGGCGCGGTCCCGGTGGTGCACGGCCCGGACGGCGACGCCATCGCCGCGGTCCTGCCCGACCCCGCGTAGGGCCTACCGGCCCGCCGTCGCTCGCGCCCGCAGGCCGACCAACTGCGCCACAGCGGTGTCCGAGGCGGTCAGCGCAGCCCGGTCGAAGGTGCTGCTGGAGGCGACCAGCTCGGCCGCGCCGGTGCGTTCGAGCAGCTGTGCCAGCCGGCTCTCCACCTGCGCGGCGGTGCCGGCGATCGCCCCGGCAGTGGTCTGCTCGACGTACTGCCGCTGCCGCGGGGTCCAGTCGCGGCTCCGGACCGTGGCCACCGGCTCGAGCGCGGGGAAGGCGCCGGCCGTGCGGGCCTGCGCCATCGCCCACGCCTCGGGCAGCAGCAGGTCGGTGGCCTCGGCGGCGCTGTCGGCGACCAGGACGTCGAGGCTGATCGACACCCGCGGCTCCGGTGCTTGCGCGCTGGGCCGGTAGCTGCGGCGGTAGGTGGCCAGCGCGGCCAGCCCCGGGTCCGGGTCGCCCGCCACGCCCAGCAGCGGGCCGCCGACGATGACCGGCAGCCCCAGCTCTGCGGCCACCGCGAGCCCGGAGCCGGTGGCCAGCACGTGCAGCGGGACGTCGCCGGCCGGGCGCGGGTGGAGGGTGACCTCCGCCGTCCCGGTGAGGTAGGCGCGCAGCTCGGCCAGGTCGGCGGCGAAGTCCGGCTCCCCGGCCGACCGCAGGGCCCGGCGCACCGGTGGGGTGAAGCCCGGGGAGCGGCCCAGCCCCAGGTCGACCCGGCCGGGGGCGAAGGCGGACAGGGTGGCGAACTGCTCGGCGACCACCAGCGGCTGGTGGTGCGGCAGCATGACGCCGGCCGAGCCGAGCCGGACGTGCGTCGTCCGCCCGGCGACGGCGGCCAGCAGCACCGCCGGGGCGGAGCCGGCGATCCCCGGGACGCCGTGGTGCTCGGCCACCCAGAACCGCTCGTAGCCCAGCTGCTCGGCGCGGACGGCCCGGTCGACCGCGCCGGTCAGCGCCGCGGACTCCGGCTCACCGGCGCGGGTCCGCGCCCGGTCCAGCAGAGAGAGGACCACTCCGCCCCCCGTCACTCGCACGCTCGCAACGGGCCCCTGCGCAGCGGCCACATCAGAACGCGTACCGGACGCGCAGCCACGGGGCGTGCCGGGCGATCAGCTGCTGCAGCCGGTCGACCCCGGCCCGCTTGACGTCGTTGCGGTAGCGGACGTTGAGCATCCCGTTCTGGCTGACCTTGGGCTGCTGCACCTCGGGCCGCCAGAGCAGCTCCTCGGCCTGCGGGTGCCAGCCCAGGTTGACCTCGTGCAGCTGCTCGTTGTGGGTCAGCATGATGATCTCGGTGGCCGCCTGGGCCTTGGTGGCATCGGACAGCTCGTCGTCCAGCTGCCGCAGCAGCGTCGTCCAGTCCGCCTCCCAGCCCTCGCGCAGCACGACGGGGGAGAAGTTGAGGTGCACCTCGTAACCGGCCTCGACGAAGTCGTCGATGGCGGCGATCCGCTCGTCGATGCGGCTGGTGCGGACGTCGAGCAGCTTGGCGTCGGCGTCGGGCATGAGGGAGAAGCGCACCCGGGTGCGGCCCTGCGGGTCCAGGTCGAGCAGCTGCCGGTTGACGAACTTGGTGGCGAAGGAGGCCTTGGCCGTCGGCAGCGTGCGGAAGGTGGCGACGAGGTCGGCGATGTTGTCGCTGACCAGGGCGTCGACCGAGCAGTCGCTGTTCTCGCCCAGGTCGTAGACCCAGTCGAAGGGGTCGCACTCGTTGGGCTCGGGCTTCACGCCCTGCCGGTCGACGTGCCGGCGCACCGCCCGGGTGATCTGGTCGATGTTGGTGAACACCGTGATCGGGTTGGCGTAGCCCTTGCGCCGCGGGACGTAGCAGTAGGCGCAGGCCATCGCGCAGCCGTTGGCGGTGGAGGGCGCGATGAAGTCCGCCGACCGGCCGTTGGGCCGCACGGTCACCGACTTCTTCACCCCGAGGACGAGCGTCTCGGTCTTCACCCGCACCCAGCGCTCGACGTTGCCCTCGTTGCCGTGCAGGTCGGGGATCTGCCAGTGCGAGGGCACCTCGACCAGCTCGGCGTCGGGGAAGCGGGCGAGCACCTGGCGGCCGCGGGGGGACGCCGCGGCCGCGGGCTCGGCGTAGACGGTCCGGACCTGCAGCAACCGGCTGTCCACCGGGGTCTCGGCCGGCTCGAGGTCGTCGAAGAGCGTCAGCGCGTCCGTCACAGGGAGTGCAGCGCCGCCGGGCCGGGGCCTGTTCCACCGTCCGGCGTGGTGCTGCCCCTAGGCTTCGCACGCTCCGCCGTCCCCACCTGGAGGTCCCTCTCGTGCTGGCCAGCATCGGCTACGCCGTCGCCTACACCGGCGTCGGCATCGTGCTCCTCGTCCTGGGCGCACTCGTCCTCGACCTGCTCACCCCCGGCCACCTGGCCCGGCACATCTACGAGGAGCGGTCGGTCAACGCCGGCATCGCGCTCGCCGCGGTGTTCCTCGGGCAGGGCGCGATCGCCTTCACCACCATCTGGACCAACGGCACCAGCGGGTTCGGTGACGCACTGGTCGACACCGTGGTGTTCGGCCTGGTCGGCATCGCCCTGCAGGTGGTCGCCTTCTTCGTCCTGGACCTGCTCACCCCCGGGAAGCTGGGGCAGCACCTGGTCGAGGTCGGCTTCCACCCGGCCAGCCTGGTCAGCGCGGCCTCGACGCTGGCCGTCTCGATGATCGTCGTGGCCGCCATCTGGCCCTGACGCCGGGTCGTTTGCCCAGCTCAGCGAAGGGCACCGGTCCGGGGACGACGTGATCTCGCGTCCCTGACGATCGGAACCCCCATGAAGGCAGTGACCTGGCACGGCACCGCGGACGTCCGCGTCGAGGAGGTCCCCGACCCCTTCGTCCAGGAGCCGACCGACGCGGTGATCCGGGTGACCACCACCAACATCTGCGGGTCCGACCTGCACCTGTACGACCCGCTCTCACCGTTCATGGGCAAGGGCGACGTCCTGGGCCACGAGGCCATGGGGCAGGTCGTCGAGGTCGGCTCGCAGGCCGGTGACCTCAAGGTCGGGGACCGGGTCTCCATCCCGTTCCAGATCTCCTGCGGGCACTGCTGGATGTGCCAGCGGCAGCTGTACACCCAGTGCGAGACCACCCAGGTGCGCGACCAGGGCATGGGCGCCGCGCTGTTCGGCTTCTCCAAGCTCTACGGCGAGGTCCCGGGCGGGCAGGCGGAGTACCTGCGGGTGCCGCAGGCCCAGTTCACGCACGTCAAGCTGCCCGAGGGCCCGCCGGACGACCGGTTCGCCTACCTGTCCGACATCCTGCCCACTGCCTGGCAGGGCGTGGAGTACGCGGCGGTGCCCGAGGGCGGCACGCTCGTCGTGCTCGGTCTGGGCCCGATCGGTGACTTCGCCTGCCGGATCGCCGAGCACAAGGGCTTCCGCGTCATCGGCGTCGACCTGGTCACCGAGCGGCTGATGCGGGCCCGGCTGCGCGGCATCGAGGTCGTCGACCTGCGCGAGCACGAGAGCGGCCTGGGCGACGCCATCCGCGACATGACCGATGGCCGCGGCCCGGACTCCGTGCTCGACGCCGTCGGCATGGAGGCCCACGGCTCGCCGCTCGCCGGCTTCGTGCAGAAGGCGGCCGGGCTGCTGCCCAAGGCGCTGTCCGCGCCGGTGATGAAGGAGGCCGGCGTCGACCGGCTGAGCGCGCTGTACTCCGCGATCGACATCGTCCGCCGCGGCGGCACCATCTCGGTGTCCGGCGTCTACGCCGGCGCGGCCGACCCGATGCCGCTGTCGGTGATGTTCGACAAGCAGGTCCAGCTGCGCATGGGCCAGGCCAACATCAAGAAGTGGGTCCCGGAGATCATGCCGCTGCTCGGTGACGACGACCCCCTGGGCGTGGACTCGTTCGCCACCCACCGGCTGCCGCTGTCGGAGGCACCGGACGCCTACGCGAAGTTCCAGCAGAAGGCTGACGGCTACGTGAAGGTGCAGCTCAAGCCGGAGCTGTGAGGAAGGACCCCGGTGCCCCTACCCCCCGCGAGCTCGAGGCGGGCCCCTGCACCGGGGCCGACTGATCGGCAGCAGTCCTGAGGGCGGTGGCCGGCCCGGGTGGGCCGGCCACCGCCCTCAGCTGCGGTTCGCGAGCACCTGCTCGTAGACCTGCAGGGTCTGCTGGGCGATCGCCGGCCAGCCGAACTCGGCGAGCACCCGCTCGCGGCCGGCCCGGCCCATCTCGGCCGCCCGCGCGGGGTCGGCGAGCAGCTCGGTCATCCGGGCGGCCAGGCCCGCGGCGAACGCGGCCGGGTCGTCCTCGGTGTAGGGCACCAGCAGCCCGGTGCGGCCGTCGGCGACCACCTCGGGGATGCCGCCCACGGCGCTGGCCACGACCGCCGTCCCGCAGGCCGCGGCCTCCAGGTTGACGATGCCCAGCGGCTCGTATACCGAGGGGACGACGAAGACCGTGGCCCCGGTGATCAGCGGGACGAGCTGCTCGCGGGGCACCATCTCCTCGATCCAGACCACCCCGGTCCGGCGGGACTGCAGCGCCGCGACGCCGTCGGCGAACTGCTGGCGCTCGGCGGGTGTGTCGGGGGCGCCGGCGCAGAGCACGACCCCGGCCTCGGGCGGGAGCTGGTCGGCCGCGGCCAGCAGGTGCATCAGGCCCTTCTGCCGGGTGATCCGGCCGACGAAGAGCGCGTAGGGCCGGTCGGGGTCCACGCCCAGGGAGCGGACGACGTCGGGGTCCTCGACCGGGCGGTAGGCCTGGGCGTCGACGCCGTTGCCGACCACGAGGACCTTCGCCGGGTCGAGCTCGGGGTAGACCTCCAGCACGTCGGCCTTCATGCCACGGCTGACCGCGATGACGGCGTCCGCGGCGAGGTAGGCGGTGCGCTCCACCCAGGAGGACAGCCGGTAGCCCCCGCCGAGCTGGTCGGCCTTCCACGGCCGGCGCGGTTCCAGCGAGTGCGCGGTGACCACGTGGGCCGAGCCGTGCACCAGCTGGGCCAGCTGGCCGGCGTGGTTGGCGTACCAGGTGTGGGAGTGCACCAGGTCGGCGCCGGCGAGCGCCGCGGCGATCTCGACGTCGATGCCGACCGCCTGCAGCGCGCCGTTGGCCGACTGCAGCCCGGCGGGCACGGCGTGGCCGGTCGCGTCGGCGCCGGGGCTGCCGGGGCTGCGTGGACCGCCGAAGCAGTGCACGTCGATGTCCGGGGCCGGATCGAGCCCGCGCAGGGCCGCGACCAGGTGCTCGACGTGCACCCCCGCGCCCCCGTAGACCTCCGGCGGCCATTCCTTCGTCACCACTCCCACGCGCACGGACCTCACCCTAGGTGGTGGGAGCCGAGCCCGCGCCACGGTCAAGATCAGGCGATCTGCCGTGACACGGGTTACGTTGCGGTCATGCGTGGCGGCCCCAGAGTTCTCGGAATCGTGTTGGCAGGTGGCGAGGGCAAGCGACTGTCCCCGTTGACCCAGGACCGGGCGAAGCCCGCCGTGCCCTTCGGCGGCAACTACCGGCTCATCGACTTCGTGCTGTCCAACCTCGTCAACGCCGACATCCGGCGGATCGCGGTGCTGACCCAGTACAAGAGCCACTCGCTGGACCGGCACATCACCACGGTCTGGCGCATGTCGACGTTGCTGGGCAGCTACATCACCCCCGTGCCGGCGCAGCAGCGGCTCGGGCCGCGCTGGTACACCGGCAGCGCGGACGCGATCTACCAGAGCCTGAACCTGATCTACGACGACCGGCCCGACATCGTCGTGGTCTTCGGTGCCGACCACGTGTACCGGATGGACCCGGCGCAGATGATCCAGCAGCACCTGGAGACCGGTGCCGGCGTGACCGTGGCGGGCCTCCGGGTGCCCCGCAAGGACGCCTCGGAGTTCGGCGTCATCGACGCCGACGAGAGCGGCAAGGTCGTCCAGTTCCTGGAGAAGCCGGCCAGTCCGCCCGGCCTGCCCGGCAGCCCCGACGAGACCTTCGCGTCGATGGGCAACTACGTCTTCACCACCGACGCGCTGCTGGAGGCGCTGCGGCGGGACGCCGAGGACGAGGACTCCGTGCACGACATGGGCGGGTCGATCATGCCGATGATGGCCGAGGCCGGCGACGCCTACGTCTACGACTTCTCCAGCAACCTGGTGCCCGGCGAGACCGAGCGCGACCACGGCTACTGGCGCGACGTGGGGACCCTGGACGCCTATTACGACTCGCACATGGACCTGGTGTCGGTCAGCCCGATCTTCAACCTCTACAACG
>NZ_JAAGWH010000034.1 GCF_010682105.1 Modestobacter muralis
CGAGGAGTCGATGGTCAGCGCCGGGGTGATCATCGACGGCGCCGCGGTGCACGGCTCGGTCGTCTCGCCGAACGTGCGCATGGAGCGCGGTGCCCGGGTCGAGGCGAGCGTGCTGATGGACGGCGTCCACATCGGTGAGGGCGCGATCGTGCGCCGGGCGATCCTGGACAAGAACGTCGTCGTCCCGCCGGGTGCCCGGATCGGGGTCGACCTCGACCACGACCGCGAGCGCTACCACGTCAGCGCCGGCGGCGTGACCGTGCTGGGCAAGGGCGCCCGCGCGATCCACTGAGGACCCTCGTGCCCCCCACCCTTCGCTCCGCTCACGGCGGGCCCCTGCACGAGGGCCTGACCGGCCCTGCGCCGCTGATCGTCACGCTGTTGCTGGACGACGAGGCGCAGGGCCGGTTCGACCGGCTGCGGGCGGCGCACTTCCCGGCCAGGCCCCTTCCAGGGGCCCGCCGCGAGCCTGCGAGTGGTGGGGAGGAAGGGGTGTTTCGACTGCAGGCGCACGTGACGCTGTTCCACGCGCTGCCCGGCGAGCACCTGGCCGACGTGTCGCGGGAGCTGGCCGAGGTCGCCGACCGCGCGCCGTTCGACGTCGCGGTGACCGGCGTCCGGTTCCTCGGCCGGGGGGTGGCGATCGACCTGGACGCCCCGGAGCTCACCGCGCTGCGGCGAGGGCTGGCCGGGGCCTTCGACCCGTGGCTGACCCGGCAGGACCGGCAGTGGTCGCGGCCGCACGTCACCGTGCAGAACAAGGTCTCACCGGACGTCGCCCGCGCGCTGTTCGCGGAGATGTCGGCGTCGTTCGTCCCGGAGACGGTCACCGCCCGCGGCCTCGGGCTGTGGGACTACCTGGGCGGCCCCTGGTCACCCGCGGGTGAGTTCTCCTTCCGTTGACGTCGCACGCTCCGTGCCAGGTGCGACTCAGCGGCTCTCGGTGTCGTGGCGGCTGCGCAGCTCGGCCAGGAGCTCGGGGGTGACCTCGGCGCCCGCGGCGGCGGCGGCGTGCACGTCGCGGGAGTACTGCTCGTAGCCCGGCGGGGTGCAGAGGCACAGCGCGACCGCCGGGGTGTCGGGGGAGGCGTTGCGGTAGCCGTGCACCGACCCGCGCGGGGCAGCCGCCAGGTCGCCGGCGGTCAGCGCCGTCTCGCCGTCCGCGGTCGCCAGGGTCAGGGTGCCGGCGAGCACGTGGAAGTGCTCGTCGTGCGACCCGTGCACGTGCGGCCGCGCCCCGACGGTCGAGGGCGGGAAACCGCTCGACGCCCAGCCGGCCGCTGGTCACCTGGAACAGCGGAAGGACCCCTCTGCCTCCCGCACCTTGCAAGCTCGGCGCGGGACCCTGCAGTGGGGCCGAAGAGCTGGGGTGAGGCGGCGTCAGGTCCGCTTGGTGGCGACCAGCAGACCAGTGCCGACGGGCAGCACCGCGCAGGTCAGCGTCTCGTCCTCACGCAGCGTGCGGGCGATCTCCCGCCAGGCCACGGTCTGCTCGTCACGGGCTGCGCGGTCGGCGATCCGGCCGTCGGCGAGCAGGCCGAGGCAGACCAACGACCCGCCGCGGCGGATCAGCCCGAGCAGGCCGGCCAGGTGGCCGGAGTACTCCAACGGCGGGCTGGCGCAGGTCACCAGGTCGTAGGCGCCGGGCGACAGCCGGGGGAGCACCTCGCCCGGTGTCCCGAAGATCATCCGCGTGCGCCCGCTCGGGACGCCGGCCTCGGTGAAGGCCCGCCGGGCCGCGCGCTGCTCGGCGGGGTCGCCGTCCAGCGAGGTGAGGACGCCGTCCCGGCGCATGCCCTCCAGCAGCCACAGCCCCGCGACGCCGCCACCGCTGCCCAGCGAGACGACCGACCGGGCGTCACCGCCGGCGGCCAGCACGGCGAGGGCGGCCCCGACCGCGGGCTCGACCGGCAGCGCCGTGCCCAGCTCGGTGGCCGCGGTGACGGCGCGGTGGCGGGCCGCGGCCATGGCCGGGGACTCGACGGCGAAGCTGTCGGCGTAGGCCGCAGCGCTGGTCGGGGAGCCGCCGGTGGGGGGCGGTCCGGCAACGCTGGTCACCGGACGAGGGTAGTGGCGCACGGGGGCTGCGTGCCCGGGCGGGGGCGGTCCGACACCCCGCGTCCCGGGCTGCCTGGCAACTGCCTGTGGGTCCGCCCGGCCGGGAACACCGGCATCGAGCCCGTCCGTTGGACCGGACGTGCGTCTGTCGCGTACCACCAGCCCGCAGTCCCCTCCGCCGTCCACCGAGCAGCCCACCCCCGCTGGGGAGGTGTCCACGGCGGACGTCTGCGATCCTGGCGGTGTGACCGGAGCAGCCGCCACCGAGCCCGCGGGCACGGCGCTGCCCGACGCCGCCGGCGTGGACGCCTGGGTCGCCCCCACGTGGGAGCAGGTCGTCCGCGACCACTCGGCCCGTGTCTACCGGCTGGCCTACCGCCTCTCGGGCAACCAGCAGGACGCCGAGGACCTCACGCAGGAGACCTTCGTCCGCGTGTTCCGCTCGCTGGCCGACTTCTCCCCGGGCACCTTCGAGGGCTGGCTGCACCGCATCACCACGAACCTGTTCCTGGACATGGTCCGGCGCCGTCAGCGCATCCGCTTCGACGCGCTGCCCGAGGACACCGAGCGGCTGCCCGGCTCCGCGCCGTCGCCGGAGCAGGTCTACGCCGACACCCACCTCGACCCGCAGATCCAGGCCGCGCTGGACAAGCTGTCGCCGGAGTTCCGCGTGGCCGTCGTCCTCTGCGACATCGAGGGCCTCACGTACGAGGAGATCTCGGCGACGCTGGGCATCAAGCTGGGCACCGTGCGCAGCCGCATCCACCGTGGCCGCGTGCAGCTGCGCGAGGCCCTGGCCCACCTCGCCCCGGGCCGCGTCCCGGTCCCCGCGGAGGGCCTGCGGTGAGCGAGCGCGACCAGTCCGACGAGCGCCGCCTCGGTGGCATCGTGAGCATCCCGCCCAGCCACCTCGCCCAGGAGGCCGTCGCGGCCCTGGTCGACGGCGAGCTCTCCGGAGGTGCTGCGGCCCGCGCGGCCCGGCACCTGTCCGGCTGCGCGCAGTGCCGGATGGCGGTCGCCGCCCAGCGCGAGGCCAAGGACGCCCTGCAGCACGACGGCGGCCTCGACGTCCCGTGCGACCTGCTGTCCCGGCTCAAGGCCATCCCGTTCACCGCCGACGTGCCCGGCGCCGGTGGTCTGGGCGGCCTCAGCGCTGGCGCCGACGGCCTCACCACCAGCGGTGCCGGCGGCTCGTGGGCCATCCCGCTCACCCCGCCCGAGCCCGCACCCGTCCGTCCCGACCACGGCTCCCGCTGGCTGCGCCGCGGCATGACCGGGGCGCTGGCCGGCATCGGTCTCGGTGTCGCCGTGCTCGCCGTCGGCCTGCCCGCCTCCGAGGCCCCGCCCGCCGCCTCCGAGCCGCGTGGACCGGTGGCCGGCGCCGTCGACCGCACCGTGCCGACCGAGCGCACCGACATCGTGCCCCCGGTGGTGCGCACGCTCACCGTCGGCTCGACCAGCACCCTGCCCCCGGGCGGGACGCCCTGAGCGAGACCTCCGGCAGCCCGGACGACCAGGCGAGGGTCTTCGGTCGGCCCCGGGGGACGACGGGCGCCTTCGCGCCGTCGGACTCCCGGCTCCAGCCGAGCACCCCGCCGGCGCCCGAGCCGCACCCGGCGCAGCAGGCCGCCTTCGGCCGCCCACAGGAGGTCGCCGGGTCCTTCGGTGCCGACCGGCCCGTCGCACCGCCGCCCCCCACCCCGCCGCCGCCCCCCGAGGCGGTGCTGCGGGCGTTCGCCCCGCGCGGTGGCGCGACCGGCCTCGGTGAGCCGCCCGGCGGTCGGGGCCCGCGCCGCCGGACCGCTGCCGCGCCGTTCTGGAAGTCCGACGCGGACGCCGACCCGTGGCGGGACCCGCACGCGCCCGCCGGCCTCGGCGCGCCCGCCGCGTTCCCCCCCGAGGCCGACCAGCCCGGCCCGGTCGTCGTCGACGCGCAGGGCCGGCGCCGACTGCGACTGCGCGACGTGTCCGTGCGGCTCACCGTGCTCGCGCTCCTGGCGCTGCTGCTGGTGGGCGCCACCGGCGGGGCGACGGCGTGGTGGCTGGGCCGCACCGCCGACGAGCAGCCCCTGCTGGCCCCCGGCACGCAGCTCTCGGAGGTCTCGCCCGGCGTCAGCCGCGAGCCCGGCTCGGTCGCCGACATCGCCGGGCGGGTGAGCCCGGCCGTGGTCTCCATCGAGGTCAGCCTGGCCAACGCCGGCGCCACCGGCTCGGGTGTGGTGGTCGACCCCGCGGGCGGCTACATCGTCACCAACAACCACGTCGTCTCCGGCGCCGCCGACGACGAGGAGGCCGAGATCCGCGCGGTCTTCAGCGACGGCAGCGGCTCCGCGGCCACCATCGTCGGCCGCGACCCGGCCAGCGACCTCGCCGTCCTCAAGGTCGACAAGCCCGGGCTGGTCGGCGCGACGCTGGGGGAGTCCGAGGCCCTCGTCGTCGGCGACCCAGTCGTGGCGATCGGCTCCCCGTTGGGCCTGGCCGGCACGGTCACCACCGGCATCGTCAGCGCGCTGGACCGGCCGGTGCGGCTGTCCGGCGAGGGCAGCGACACCAACGCGGTGATCAGCGCCGTGCAGACCGACGCGCCGATCAACCCGGGCAACTCCGGCGGCGCCCTCGTCGACGGCACGGGCGCGGTCATCGGCATCAACACCGCGATCGCCTCCCTCGGCGGCAACGGCACCACCGGCGGCTCGATCGGCCTGGGCTTCGCCATCCCGATCGACACGGTGCGCGACATCTCCGAGGAGCTCATCGCCACCGGGACGGCGGTGCACGCCAGCCTCGGCGTCAACGCCCGCTCGGTCACCGACGGCACCCGCGACGGTGCCCTGGTGCTCAACGTCGAGCCCGGCAGCGGTGCCGCCGAGGCCGGGGTGGAGGAGCAGGACGTCGTGATCGCGGTCGACGGCCAGGCGGTGGCCAGCTCCGAGGAGCTGGTGGTCGCGGTCGACGCCCACGACCCCGGCGACACGGTGACGCTGGAACTGGTGCGCGGCGGCGACTCCCGCGAGGTGCAGGTCGTCCTCGACACCGCCTGAGGCAGGACTCCCTCACCACTCGCAGGCTCGTGGCGGGACCCTGCCGAGCCGGCGGAGCGTGAGGAGGACGGGGTCCGTCGTCCGCTGTTGGGGCTGCGCTCAGCTGCTGGTCAGGCGGCCCACCTACGCTGGTCACGACCGCGTTGCGCGGCAGGGCGCGAGGAGGAGCGGTGTTCAACTCGATCGGCTGGGGCGAGATCGTCGTCCTGGCGCTGGCTGCCCTGTTCATCTTCGGCCCCGACCGGCTCCCTGGCCTGGCCAAGGACGCCGCGACCGGCCTCAAGAAGGCCCGTGAGGCGATCACCGGTGTCCGTGGGCAGCTGCACGACACCCTCGGCGACGACTTCGACCACCTGCGCGACGTCGACCTGCGCCAGTACCACCCGAAGACGTTCATCCGGAACCAGCTGCTGGGTGACGACGAGGACCCGTCGGTCAAGCCCAGCGCCACCGGCGCCACGGCGGCCGGCGCGGTGCGGATGACGAAGACCGCGGCCCGCCGCGACTCCACCGTCCCACCGCCGTTCGACGTCGACGCCACCTGACGCCGCGCCCCACCCGCTGACGCAGCAGAGGCCGGCCTCCCCGAGGGGAGACCGGCCCCTGTGGGCGGTGCTGTTACCTGCTGACGGGGGTGAGTCCCAGCGGCATGCCGGCCAGACCACGCTGGCGGACGGTGAGCCCGACGGCGATCTTCTCCAGCGCCTGCGCCGCGGGGGCGTCGGGCTGGGCGAGCACGATCGGGGCACCGGCGTCGCCGGCCTCGCGCAGCCGGGTGTCCAGCGGGATCTGGCCGAGCAGCGGCACCCGGGCGCCGAGCACCTTGGTCAGCGCGTCGGAGACGGCCTGGCCGCCGCCGGACCCGAACAGCTCCATGCGCGAGCCATCGGGCAGGTCCAGCCAGGACATGTTCTCGATGACGCCGACCACCCGCTGGTTGGTCTGGGTGGCGATCGCGCCGGCCCGCTCGGCGACCTCGGCGGCGGCCAGCTGGGGCGTGGTCACCACCAGGATCTCGGCGTTGGGCACCAGCTGGGCCAGCGAGATCGCGACGTCACCGGTGCCCGGGGGCAGGTCCAGCAGCAGGACGTCCAGGTCGCCCCACCACACGTCGGCGAGGAACTGCTGCAGCGCGCGGTGCAGCATCGGGCCACGCCACACGACCGGGGTGTTGCCCGGGGTGAACATGCCGATCGAGATGACCTTCACGCCGTAGGACTGCGGCGGCATGATCATGTTCTCGACCTGGGTCGGCTTGTCCTCGCAGCCGAGCATGCGGGGCACCGAGTGGCCGTAGATGTCGGCGTCGACGACGCCCACGGACAGGCCGCGGCGGGCCATCGAGGCGGCCAGGTTGACCGTGACGCTGGACTTGCCGACGCCGCCCTTGCCGGAGGCGACCGCGAACACGCGGGTCAGCGAGCCGGGCTGGGCGAAGGGCACGACGGGGTCGGCGGCGTCGGTGCCGCGCACGGTCTTGCGCAGCTCGGTGCGCTGCTCGTCGTTCATCACGTCCAGGCCGACCTGCACGGCGGTCACGCCGGGCACCCGGATGACGGCCTCGGTGACGCGGTCGGTGATGGTGTCGCGCATGGGGCAGCCGGAGACGGTCAGGTAGACCTCGACGCGGACCACGCCCGGGTCGCCCCCGACGCCGATCTGCACGTCCTTGATCATGCCCAGCTCGGGCAGCGGACGGTTGATCTCCGGGTCCTGGACGGTCGCCAGGGCAGCGACCACGGCGTCCAGCGCCGGCGAGCCGGTGAGCGTGTCGGACATGCGGGGTGAGTCTCCTTCGACGGGGGGCCCGCGGGAGGCGGCTCCCAGGGAGCTCGCGCGCGGACGTCCTCACTGTACGGCGGGCCGGACGGGCGTTCCGGGCAGAAGGGTGTGACGCAGGCCAACCCCCGCACCGGTCGCTAGGGTCGCCGCCGTGTCCTCACCCGCCCGGTCCGCGACCCTGCGCGACTCGCTCGGCCTCGGGCTCGCGGTGGGTCTCTACGGCGTCGCCTTCGGGGCGGCCGCGGTGGGGGCGGGGCTGTCGACCTGGCAGGCGGTCGCGCTGTCGGCGCTGATGTTCACCGGTGCCTCCCAGTTCGCGCTGGTGGGCGTGCTGGGTGCGGGGGGCGGTGCGTTCGCCGCGGTCGGCAGCGCCCTGCTGCTGGGCTCCCGCAACACCCTCTACGGCGTCCGGCTGGCGCCGATGCTCAGCCCCCGGGGCTGGCTGCGGCGGGCCGGGGCGGCGCAGTTGGTGATCGACGAGTCGACGGCGATGGCCGTCGCCGCACCCGACCGCGCGCTGGGCCGGCTGGCGTTCTGGGTCACCGGCGGGTCGGTCTACGTCTGCTGGACGGCGATGACGGTGGTCGGCGCGCTCGGCGCCGGCGGGCTGGGGGAGACCGCGCAGGCGGCGCTGGACGCCGTCGTCCCGGCGGCCTTCCTCGCGCTGCTGTGGCCGCGGCTGCGGCGCACCGCGACCGAGGCGGCGGTGCAGCGGCGGGTCGCGCTGGGAGGTGCGGTGATCGCCCTGGCGCTGACGCCGTTCGTGCCCGCCGGCCTGCAGGTGGTGCTCGCCGTCTTCGCCGTCCTGCTGGCCGGGCGGCCGCGACCGGTGGCGACGGCGTGAGCGACGGGACGCTGTGGGTCGTCGTCCTCGCCGGTGCGCTGGGCTGCTACCTGCTCAAGCTCGCCGGGCTGTCGGTGCCGGCCGCCTGGGTCGAGCACCCGCTGGTCACCCGGGTCGTGGAGTTCGTGCCCGCGGCGCTGCTGGCCGCCCTGGTCGCGGTGCAGGCGGCGACGTCCGGGCGCGACCTGGTGCTCGACGGGCGGCTGGTCGGGCTGGCGGTGGCGGCGCTCGCGCTGGCGCTGCGGGCGCCGTTCATCGTCGTCATCGTGCTGGCCGGCGCGGCTGGGGCGCTGGTCCACGTCCTCGTGGGCTGACCAGCGCCCCGGCCGCCGGGGCTCAGTGCGCCATCGGCAGCTGGGCCTCGGACTCCAGGCGCTCCGCGCCGGAGGTGGTCTGCAGCGGCTTCTCCCTGATGAAGAGCACCACCAGCAGGGCCAGCGCCGCGAGCGGGGTGGCGATGAGGAACAGCTCGGCGGTCGCGTCGCCGTAGGCGTTCTGCACCACCGTCTGCACCTCCGGCGGCAGGCTGGCGACGTCCGGGACGGCGGCGCCCTCACCGGACGACGAGCCGCCGAGCACCGACAGCTCGCTGGCCACGCGGCTGGCCAGCACCGCACCCAGGACGCTGACGCCGATCGTGCCGCCCAGGCTGCGGAAGAACGACAGCACCGAGGTGGCCGAACCCAGCTGGCGGGCCGGCACGTCGTTCTGCGCGGCGAGCACCAGGTTCTGCATCAGCATGCCGACGCCCACGCCCATCACGGCCATGTAGGCGCCGATCAGCCACATCGAGGTGTCCGCGCCGATGGTCGCCAGCAGGCCGAAGCCGACGGTCATCAGGGCCGCACCGGCGACGAGGTACCGCTTCCAGAGGCCGGTCTTGGTGATCAGTGCACCGGCGACGGTGGAGGAGACCAGCAGCCCGGCGATCATCGGCAGCGACAGCAGCCCGGCCGCCGTGGGGGAGTAGCCGCGCGAGATCTGGAAGTACTGGGAGAGGAAGACGGTCCCGCCGAACATCGCGATGCCCACCAGGGCGGAGGCGACGACGGTGAGGGTGACGGTGCGGTTGCGGAAGATGTCCAGCGGGATGATCGGCTCGGCCACCTTGGACTCGACCAGCACGGCGAGGGCGAGCAGCACCAGCGAGCCGCCGACCATGAGCGCGGTCGTGCCCGACAGCCAGTCGAAGTCGTTGCCGGCCAGGGTGACCCAGACGAGCAGCAGGCTGATGCCGGCGGTGATGAGCAGGGCGCCCAACCAGTCGACCCGCACGTCGCGGCGCACGGTCTTCAGCTTCAGCGTCTTCTGCAGCAGCACGATCGCGGCCAGCGCGAACGGCACGCCCATGAAGAAGCACCAGCGCCAGCCCAGCCAGGACGTGTCGACGATGACGCCACCGATCAGCGGCCCGGCGACGGTGGCGACGGCGAAGACCGCACCGAAGATGCCGGCGTACCGGCCCAGCTCGCGCGGCGGGATCATCGCGGCCATCACGATCTGCACGAGCGCGGTGAGGCCACCGGCGCCGGCGCCCTGGATGACGCGGGCGATGATCAGCGTGGTCGTGTCCTGGGAGAAGCCGGCGAGCAGCGAGCCGGCGACGAACAGGCCCAGGGAGAGCTGGACGAGGAGCTTCTGGCTCACCAGGTCGGCGAGCTTGCCCCACAGCGGCACGGTCACCGTCATCGCCAGCAGCTCGGCGGTGACCACCCAGGTGTAGATCGACTGACTGCCGCCCAGGTCGGAGATGATCGTGGGCAGGGCGTTGGAGACGACGGTCGCGGCCAGGATCGACACGAAGATGCCCATCATCAGGCCCGACAGCGCCTGCAGCACCTCCCGTCGGCTCATCGCGGCCCGGGTGGTGGCCGCCCCGGGCTCGGTGGTGGTGGTCATGCTGCTCCAGTCGGTCGTCGGGATCGGGTCGAGTGGGCGGCGGGCAGGCCGGCGGCGACGGCGTCGAGCGCCTCGTCGGCCAGCGCCGTCAGCGGGGTGGTGCCGCCCTGGGCGTGCCAGCGCAGCAGGCTGACCCGCAGGGCGGCGGAGACGACGGCGCTCAGCAGCGCGGGCAGCAGGTCGGTGTCGGCGTCGGCACCGGTGCGCTCGGCCACGGCGAGGGCGAACTCGCGCTCGTCGGTGGCGCTCATCTCCACCAGTCGGGGCAGCAGTGACGGGGTGCTCATCAGCACGGTCATCCGCTCGCGCAGACCGGCCGGGTCGGCCTCGAGCTCGACCAGCTCGGCCCGCGCCGCCGCGCGGACGGCGGCGAACGGGGCCAGGTCGGCGGGCACGGCGCGCAGCCGGGTGGACAGCCGCGGCTGGTCGGGGCCGCCGGGCTGCAGCAGCGACTCCTCCTTGCTGGAGAAGTAGTTGAAGAAGGTCCGGTAGGACACGTCGGCCGCCGCGGCGATCGCCTCGACCGTGACGTGCTCCCAGCCCCGGTCGACCGCCAGCCGCACCGTCGCGGCCGCCAGGGCGGCCCGGGTGTCGGCCTTCTTGCGCTCGCGCAGGCCCAGTTCGGTCACCGGACGAGCATCGGACTTCCTTGCACAGTGTGCAAGGTTGCCGAGTGTGCATCCGATCACCCGGGACGGCGCGGCGGTCGGCCGGCGGCGGCGCGCCCCGACACCATCGGCGGCATGACCGCACCGGTGCGCGTGCCCACCCGTGCGCCGGCTCTCGTGCTGGCGGGAGCCGGTGGGGCCGCTGCCGGGGTCGCCGCCAAGGCCGCCGACTTCTCCAGCTGGCGCTGGGCGAACGACCTCGGGCACTACCCGGCCGCGTGGGTGCTGGTCGTCGCGCTGATCGGGTGGCGGGCCCCGTCCCTGCGGGCGGCCGCGGTGCGGTCGGCCGTCTTCTTCGCCGCGATGAGCCTCAGCTACTACACCTGGGCCGCACTGGTGCTCGACCGTGGCTGGGAGCTGCGGCTGCTGGTCGCCTGGGAGGTGCTGTCGGCGACCGCCGTGCCGGTCACGGCCGCCGCCGGCCACGTCGCCACCCGCCGCACCGGCTGGCTGCCCGGCGCCATGCTGGCGATGGCGGCCGGCATCGCACTCGGCGGCGGGGTGCTGGCCGGCCCCGGCGCCCACCCGGTGCAGGCGGTCGTGGACGTCGTCGTCGCCGTCGTGCTGGTCGTCGTCCTGCCGCGGGACGGGCGCACCCGGCTGTGGGCGGTCGCGCTGACAGGACCGCTGACCTGGGTGGCCGCCCAGCTGCTCGACGTCCTGCGATCGCTGCTGGACTGACCGGCGTGGTCAGCGCGCTGGGTCGTTGAGCCCCTCGGCGGCCTCGCGGCGCTTCTTCTTCTGCTTCTTGCGCTCGGCGGCCTCCTCCGAGGTCTCCTCGGGCATCAGCCGGTTGATCTCGCCGCGGATGAAGTCGCGGGTGGCGAGCTCACCGACCGAGACGCGCAGCGAGGCGAGCTCGCGGGCCAGGTACTCGGTGTCGGCGCGGGTCTGGAACGACCGCTCCCGGTCCTCCTCGGCCTGCACCCGGTCGCGGTCGGCCTGCCGGTTCTGCGCGAGCAGGATCAGCGGCGCGGCGTAGGCGGCCTGGGTGGAGAAGGCCAGGTTGAGCAGGATGAACGGGTAGGGGTCCCAGCGCAGGTTCACCGCGACCACGTTCAGCACGATCCAGACGATCACGATGATCGTCTGGACGGCGAGGAACCGGCCGGTGCCCAGGAACCGGGCGATGCCCTCGGCGAACTTGCCGACCGCGTCGGGGTCCAGCTTCAGGAACTGGGCGAAGGACCGGCTGCCCCGTGGCTGGTCCAGGCGCTGGTCGGCGCGGCGGTCGTCAGCCACGTCGGGCCCGCTCCCGCCAGTCCTCGGGCAGCAGGTGGTCCAGGACGTCGTCCACGCTCACCGCGCCGACGAGCCGGCCCTGCGGGTCGACGACGGGGGCGGCCACCAGGTTGTAGGTGGCGAAGTAGCGGGTGACCTCGGCCAGCGGCGCCTCCGGGCGCAGCGGCTCCAGGTCGTCGAGCACCCCGCTCACCAGCGTCGAGGGTGGCTCGCGCAGCAGCGCCTGGATGTGCGCCAGGCCCAGGTAGCGGCCGGTCGGGGTGGCCGAGGGCGCCCGGCAGACGTAGACCTGGCTGGCCAGCGCGGGGGTGAGCTCCGGGGCGCGCACCCGGGCCAGCGCCTCGGCGATCGTCGCGTCGGGGGTGAGGATGACCGGCTCGCTGGTCATAATGCCGCCGGCGGTGTCCTCGGAGTACTTCAGCAGCTGACGGACCGGCTCGGCCTCGTCGGGCTCCATCAGCTCCAGCATGCGTTCGCGGTCGACGTTGGACAGCTCCGCGAGCAGGTCCGCGGCGTCGTCGGGGTCCATCTCCTCCAGGACGTCGGCGGCCCGCCGCTCCTCCAGCGTGCCGAGGATGACGATCTGCTCGGCCTCGGGCAGCTCACCGAGCACGTCGGCCAGCCGCTCGTCGTCCATCGCCTCGGCGACCTCGTGCCGCCGCTTGATCGGCAGCTCCTGCAGGGCGTGGGCCACGTCGGCGGCGTTGAGCTCGCGGTAGGTGGCGATGAGGGTCTCAGCGCTCTGCCCGGTCTCGGGCAGGGCCAGCCCGCTGACCTCGTCCCACGCCACCTGGTGCAGCTGGCCGCGCCGTCGGAAGCCGCCGGGCTCCTGGACGGCGAGCCGGGACAGCACCCAGTCGCCGGTGCGGGTCTGCTCGATGGCGGCGTCGACGACGACGGCCGCGCGCTCGGGCTCGCTCATGGTGACGCGGCGGTCCAGCAGCTCGCCGAGGACCAGCGTCTCGCCGGCCCGCTGCTCGAACCGCTTGAGGTTCAGCGTGCCCGACGACAGCCGCACCGAGCCCGCGTCCAGCCCGGTCACCCGGCCCATCGGGCAAAAGATCCGGCGGCGGGCGACGACCTCGATGATCAGCCCCAGCACGCGCGGCGTGGCGCTGCCGACCCGCAGCGCGACGAGCACGTCGCGCACCTTCCCGACCCGGTCGCCGTTGGGGTCGAAGACGGTCAACCCGGCCACCCGGGAGACATAAGCCCTCGTCACCGTGGTCACGAGTCGGAAGGCTACCGTCGCCGTCGTGACGGCTCCGGGACCCGACCAGCTGGACTACGAGGTCGTGGACGTGTTCGCGGCGCGGCCGTTCAGCGGCAACCAGCTCGCGGTGGTGCTGGACGCCGACGGGCTGAGCACGGACCAGTGCCAGGCGCTGGCCGCCGAGTTCGGCTACTCCGAGTCCACGTTCGTCAGCGCGCCCACCGTGCCGGGCGCCGACTACCGGGTGCGGATCTTCACCCCGCGCACCGAGCTGCCCTTCGCCGGGCACCCCTCCGTCGGCACCGCGCACACCCTCGTCCGGCTCGGCCGGCTGCCCGCCGGGGTGGTGCGCCAGGAGTGCGGCGCGGGGGTGGTCGAGGTCGCGGTGGACGACGCCGGCGCCCGGCTGACCGGCGGGACCGTGTCGCTGCGACCCGGCCCGGACGCCGCCGTCCTGGCCGCGGCGCTGGGGCTGACCGACGCCGACGTCACCGGGCGCCCCGTGCACCTGGTCGGCTGCGGCATCGACTTCGCCCAGCTCGAGGTGCACCCCGGTGCGCTCGGCCGGGCCGTCCCCGACCCGGCCGCGTTGACGGCACTGCTGCCCGGCGTCCAGGGCGGGGTGTCGGTGCTCGCCTGGGACGCCGCCACCGGCTCGGGCACGGTGCGCGTGTTCGCCGACGGTCTGGACCACGCCGAGGACCCGGCCACCGGCTCCGCGGCGCTGGGCACCGGCATCTGGCTGGCGGCCGTGGGGCTGGCCGGCGAGGGCGTCACCGACTACACGCTGGCGCAGGGCGCGGCCGTCGGGCGGCCCTCGGTGCTCTCCGGCCGGGTCCGGGTCACCGACGGCGCGGTCACCGAGGTCAGCGTCGCCGGCGCGGTGCAGCCGATCGCCGCGGGCCGGGTGCGGGTGCCGCGGTGAACGAGCCCGCCTCGACCCTCCAGCGAGCGCCCTCGCAGGCGTGGGCGGTGCACCGGCCCGGCGGGCGGGACGTCGCGCTGATGGCCGTCGCGGTCGTCGGCGTCTCGTTCTCCGGGCCGCTGACCGCGCTCGTGGCCACCTCCTTCCTGGCCATCGCGTTCTGGCGGAACGCCGCCGGCGCGGTGCTGCTGCTGCCGGTGCTGCTGGCCGAGCGGGCGACGCTCACCGGCCTGCGCCCGCGGCAGCTCACCAGCTCACTCGTCGCCGGGCTGTTCCTCGCCGCGCACTTCGCCGCCTGGCTGCCCAGCCTGTCGATGACCACGGTCGCGGCGTCCACCGCCCTGGTGACCACCACCCCGATCTGGACGGCGCTGGCCGCCCGTGTGTCCGGCGTGCACCTGCCCCGGCAGGTCTGGTGGGGGCTGGCGCTGGCGGTGTTCGGGGCCGCGCTCATCGCCGGGGTCGACGTGGCAGTGTCCTGGCGGGCGCTGGCCGGTGACGGGCTGGCGCTGCTGGGTGCGATCTGCGCCGGCGGCTACATGCTGGCCGGCGCCCGGGCCCGGGAGCGGCTGAGCACCTCGGCCTACGCGGTGGTCTGCTACTCGACCTGCGCGGTCGCCCTGGCCGTCGCCGCCGTCGTCGCCGACGTGCCACTGACCGGGTTCAGCGCGCGCGACTGGTGGCTGATCGCGGCGATCACCTTCTGCGCCCAGCTGCTCGGGCACACGCTGCTGAACCTGGTGCTCTCCTCGGTCGGCCCGACCGTGGTGGGGCTGGCGATCCTGCTGGAGGTGCCCGGCGCGCTGTTGGTCGCGCTGGTGCTGCTGGACCAGGTGCCGCCGCTGCTCGCGGTGCCCGGCATGGTCGCCGTCGTGATCGGGGTGGCGTTGGTCATCCGCGCCGGGCGGCCCTCGCCGGTGGTCGAGCCGGTCACCTGAGCGCAGATCAGCCCAGCGAGCCGTTCGCGATCGCGTTCAGCGCCACGACCCAGACGACGATGCCGAGCACCAGCAGCGTGCTGACGATGCCGCCGACCACCACCGCGGCCAGCGCGAGCCCGTCACCGCCCTCACCGGTCTGCCGGATCTGCCGGCGCGCGACGATGCCGAGCGCGAGCCCGACCGGGGCCAGGACGCCGAAGAAGCACAGCACCAGCGCGATCGGGGCGAGCTGGTTGGTCGGCCGGCGCCAGCCGTGGCCGGGCGGCGGGCTCCAGTTCGGGGGCGGGCCGTAGCCGGGAGGCGGCCCGTAGCCCGGGGGCGGGCCGTAGGCGGGCGGCGGTCCCCAGGACGGCGCGTCGGTGGGGCGGGCGTGCTCGGGGCTCATGCCGTCCTCTCCTGGCCGTGGGTCGACCCGGCCAGTGTGCCGGTCAGCCGCCGATCGCCGCGGCAGGCAGCGCGGACATGCGGGTCGCGATCGCCCGGCCGGCCGCCGTCGTGATGGCCGGGTCGTCGCCGATCAGCACCGACAGCACCTGGCCGACGGCCTGGGCCACCACGACCTGGGTGGTGCCGTCGGCCAGCTGGTACTGGAAGACGACGCTCATCTCGGCCAGGCCCTCGGCGCTCGGGGCGGGCTGGAACGTGTACGTGTCCGGCGGGCAGCTGCTGAACGCCGCGACCAGCTCCCGGACGGCGCTGCTCGCGGCCTCGGCGGTGTCGTAGCTGATCGCCTCGGACGACAGCTGCGCGGCACCCGCCGGGTCCACCGCGACCACCGGCTGCTTGCTGGTGCGGTGCACCTCGGAGCCGAAGCGCTGGTCGCAGATGCCGTCGAGGCTGGGGTTGTCGGCGATGGCCGTGCCCTCGCCCAGCGGGTTGGCCTGCACCGTCCAGCCGGCCGGGAGGTCGGTGGCGCGCAGCGCGATCGCGACCGCGGCGCCGGCCGGGTCCCGCGCGGCTGCCGGGTCGGCGTCGGCGGAGGCAGCCTCCGCGGCCTCCGCCGCACTCGGCTCGGCGGTGGCGGTGGGGGTCGACTCGGCGGTGGCGGTGGGGCCCAGCGTGGGTGCGGACGTCGCCGTGCTGCTGGCCGCGGCCGGGGGAGCGTCGTCCGACCCGGTGCAGCCGGTGAGGGTCAGCGCCGTCGCGACGGCCAGGGGGAGCAGGAGACGCCTCACCCCGCCGACGGTAGCCCCGGGGTCCGGGGGCTGGAGGTCGGTCCGTCGACAGTCGAGCCCTGCCCCCAGGTGGGGGCAGGGCTCGACTGTCAGGGAGCTGGTCGTCGGTCCGCCGCGCCGACCTCGAGGACGGCGGAGATGACGTGCCGGCGGTGGGCGCTCAGGTCGGCGAACAGGCCGGGGGCTGCGTCGAAGGGGACGACGTCGGTGACCACGGCGGCACGGACGGCGTCGCCGTGGTCGGCCAGCAGCGCGAGCGTCTCGTGCGAGAGCCGCCGCCGGTCCCACAGGTGCGCCAGCCCGCGGGGCACCCGGCCGATCTGGGCGCAGCGCAGCGACAGCCCGTTGTGGTGGAACTCCTCGCCGAGGGCCACCTCGCCGGCGCCGCCGGTGTAGAAGGCCAGGTCGACGACGGTGCCCTGGGGGCGCAGGCAGCGCAGCGCGGTGGCCAGCGCCGACGCCGTCCCGCGGCACTGGAACACCACGTCGGCGCCCCGGTCGCCCGCGGCGTGCCGCCAGCGGGTCTTCAGCTCCCGGGCCAGCTCCGGGGTGCTGTCGACCGCCTCGAGCCCGAGCGCGACGGCGGCCTCCCGGCGGGCCGGGGTCGGGTCGGCGACCACCACCTCGGCCGCGCCGTGCGCCCGGGCCAGCAGCCCGACGAGCAGCCCGATCGCCCCGCCACCGGTGACCAGGACCAGCCGGCCGCGCACCCCGTCGCCGAGCTCGCTGCCGCCCACGTCCGCAGCGGCGTGCAGCAGCCCGTTGGCGCAGATCGGCCCGAGGTGGGCGGCGAAGACGCCGAGCAGCGGGTCCAGCCCGGAGGGCAGCCGGACCACGTTCTGCGCCAGCGGGTCGCCGTGCACGACGGTCGAGTGGCCGTAGGCCATGGCCACCACCGCGCCCTCGGCGACGGCCGACGTCCGGGAGTCGGTGACCCGGGCGACCTCCATGTAGCCCAGCCGCTCGACCGGGAAGCCCTGCGCGGGCCGGTCGCGGTCGAACAGGCCCAGGTCGGCGTCCCAGCCGGCGGAGAAGTACGGGCTCGTGCCGCGGTACCAGGTGAGCTCGGTGCCGGCGGAGACGCCGCTGAACAGCGTCTCGGCGCGGAAGCGCCCCTCGGCCAGCGCCGGCTCGGGCGTCTCGACGACCGCCAGCTCCCCGGCCCGGGGCACCACCAGCGTGCGCACCACCCCGCTCACGCGCCGGCCACCCGGACGGTGGTGCCGGTGCGGGTGGCCTCGGCGACCGCCCAGGCCAGCCGGTGGGTGCGCAGCGCCTCGGCGACGTCGACCAGGCCCGCCGGCGCCGGCTGCCCGGCGAGCACGTCGAGGAAGGCGCGGTCGACCGCGGTGCGGGCGTCGACGGTGGGCTCGCCGTGCTCCTCGCCGTCCCGGGTGCGCACGTGCAGCGTCGTCTCGGTGAGCTCGACGGCGATCCCGTCCCCGGCCAGCTCCAGGCCCGCGGCGGTGAACACGGGCAGCACGCAGGAGGTGCTCACCGTGCCGACGGCCCCCGAGGCCAGCCGGAGCACCGCGGCGGTGGCGTCCGGCACGTCGCGCCCCTCGGTGGTCGAGGGCGCGGCCCCGCCGACGACCTCGGTGACCTCGCCGCCCAGCACCCGGACGAGGTCGAGGACGTGGGTGGCCTGCTCCACGACCTGGCCGCCGGACCGGTCGTGCCGGCTCCACCACGCCGGCGGGGGAGTGGTGCCCCACCAGCGGGCGCTGAGCAGCCGCAGCTCGTGGCCGGCGAGCGCGGTCCGGGCCCGGTCGACGGTGTCCAGGTGCCGCCAGTGGTAGCCGGTGGCGGTGGGCAGTGTGGCCCGCGCGACCAGGTCGGCGACCTCTTCGGCCACCGCGAGGTCGGCGGCGAGCGGCTTCTCGACGAAGAACGGCACCCCGGCCCGGGCCACCGTGCGCTCCAGCTCGCCGTGGGCGAAGGGCGGCACGCAGAGCCAGACGCCGTCCAGGCCCCGGGCCAGCAGCTCGTCGAGACCGGCGACCGCCTCCGCGCCCACCTCGGCCGCCAGCGCCTCGGCGGCGGGGAACGCGGGGTCGCTCACCGCGACCAGCTCGACGTCGTCGAACCCGGCCAGGGTGCGGGCGTGCCGGGCACCGACACCGCCGGCCCCGACGAGTGCCACACGCAGGGTCATGCCGACGTCCACTCGGTGTGCCGGGGGCCGGCGGCGGGGCCGTCCAGGGAGGTCATGCCGGGGATCGTGCCGGTTCCCGGCGTCCAGCGCCTGTCCTCGGGGGCCCCGTCCGTGCCAGCATGCGCACCGACCGTCGGCACGCCGCCGGTCGCCGTCGGTGCGCTGCGCCGCCGGGGTGCGACGCGCACGGCGGCGACGCCGGCGACGAGGGGAGCAGACCCTGTGACCACCACCGGAGCCGTTCGACCGCACCGCGCCCCGCCGGGCGCACCCACCGGGTCACCCACATGAAGATCCTGATGGACGCCGGCCCGTGGCTGCCGGTGCCGCCGGTCGGTTACGGCGGACTGGAGAACGTCGTCGCCACCCTCACCACCGAGCTGCGCCGCCGCGGGCACCGCGTCGTCCTGGCCGCCTCCGGCGACAGCCTGCAGGACGCCGACGGCCTCGTGTCCGCCTTCCCGACCGGCCAGTTCGCGCGGCTGGCGGCCCCGTACCCGCACGTGGTCGGGGCGGCGCACGCCCACGCCCAGGCGGTCGTCGCGGCGGTACAGCAGCACGCCGCGGCCGGGGACCCCTTCGACGTGGTGCACACCCACCTGGAGGTCGTCGGCCCGGCGGTGCTGGCTGCCCTGGGCGACACCGCCCCGCCGGTGCTGCACACCCTGCACTGGGACCTGCGCCGCAACGCCGACTTCTACGGCTCCTTCGACGGCGGGGGGCGGGTGCACTTCGTCGGCGTCTCGGCCTCCCAGGTGGCGCGGGGCCAGGTGCGGTTGAGACGGCAGACGCTGGGCGCGGTGCCGCTGTCGGTGCCGATCCCCGACACGCTGCCGGCCAGCCCGGGGGAGCGGGACGCCTCGGTGCTGGTGCTCTCCCGGATGTGCGAGGACAAGGGCACCGACATCGCGCTGCGCGCCTGCCGCGCCGCCGGGGTGCCGCTGCTGCTGGCCGGCCCGGTCGGCGGGCTGCCGGACCGGGCCGCGCTGGAGGCGGCGCTGGCCGACCCGGCGTCCCCGGTGCGCGGGTACCCCGACGTCCGCTGGTTCCTCGAGCACGTCGACCCGCTGCTGGACGGCGAGCACGCCCGCTGGATCGGCAGCGTCGACGGCGCCGAGAAGGCCGAGCTGCTGCGCCGGGCGCGGGCGGTGCTGTTCCCGCTCCGCTGGGACGAGCCCGGCGGAACCGCCGTCTGCGAGGCGCTCGCGGCCGGCACCCCGGTGGTCGCCATGGCCCGCGGCTGCCTGCCCGACCTGGTCGAGGACGGCGTCACCGGCTTCCTCGCCGAGACCGAGGCCGGGTTCACCGCCGCGCTCGGCCGGCTCGACGAGCTCGACCCGGCCGCGTGCGCGGACACCGCCCGCCGCCGCTTCACCCCGACGGCGATGGCCCAGGCCTACGAGCGGCTCTACGCCCAGGTGCGCCGCCGCGCGCTGCTGCGCCTCGCCCCGCGGCAGGTGCCCCGGGCGCGGACGGGAGGCCTGCCGGTCACCGGCCGCTGAGGCCCGGGCGCGAGCCGTGCCGTGCCGACGGGGCAGCTGTGGACCACTGGGGCGCAGGGGGTCGACACGCGCGACGGTCCCGCGGCGGTGCTGCTGGGCCGGCTCGCCACGCGGCCAGCATCACCGGCATGTCGATCGACCACGACCCCATGGTGGCTGCCCCGGTCCCGACCGGGCCGACGCGGGCCTGGGCGGAGGTCGAGCGCGAGCAGTTCGCCTACCAGATGCTCGTGCAGCGCGGGACGGGGACGAACGGGCTGCTCTGGCAGACCCCCAGCCTCGCCCTGGCCGCCCAGGCGTTCCTGCTGACGCTCTCCCTCGGGGAGGACACCATCCGGCCGGTCCGGATCGTGGTCAGCGTGCTGGGCATGGCGATCGGCTTCATGTCCATGCAGCTCATGGCCAAGCAACACTGGTACTACGAGCTCGACCAGGCAGAGCTGCGCCGTCTCGAGCGGGTGCTCGACCTGCCGCCGATCGCCCACCGGGTCGACCAGATCGAGTCCCACGGCACGATCGGCTGGGCGCCCACCCGTTCGGCCGCGCGCCGGGACCGCATGGCCTGGCGGAACAGGGTGTGGGCCCTGCCGTGGGTCAACCTCAAGAGCTACGGCGTCTGGCAGTCCGGCCTGTGCCTCATCGCGCTGGCCAACGCCGCCGTCCTGGTCGCGGTGCTGGTGGTCCCCGACCTGCTCAACTGACCGGCGCGGTGTGTCCGGGACGACGGAACAGTTGGCTCGGGCAACACGCTGCCAGGTGGCATGAGAGCCGTCGCAGTCACTGAGTTCGGTGGGCCCGAGGCCCTGCACGTGATCGACCTGCCCGAGGAGCACGCCGGCCCCGGCCAGGTGCGCGTGCGGGTGACCGCCTTCGCGGTGAGCCCCACCGACACCAACCTCCGCTCCGGCTTCTACGCCGAGCGCGACGCGGTGAAGCAGCCCCCGTTCGTGCCCGGCATGGACGCCGCCGGTGTGCTCGTCGAGATCGGGGAGGGCGTCGACACCGACCTGGCCGTCGGCGACCACGTGATGGCGGTCGTCGTCCCGACCGGTGCGCACGGCGCCTACCGCGAGGACCTCGTGCTGCCCGCCCGGTCGATCGCCCGGGTGCCCGCCGGCGTCGACGACGTCGCCGCCTCGACCCTGCCGATGAACGGCCTCACCGCCGTCCTCGCGCTGGACTCCATGCAGCTGCAGCCCGGCCAGGTGCTGGCCGTCACCGGCGCCGCCGGCGCGTTCGGTGGCTACACGATCCAGCTGGCCAAGGCCGCCGGGCTCACCGTCGTCGCCGACGCCAAGCCCGAGGACACCGAGCTCGTCCGCTCCTTCGGTGCCGACATGGTCGTCCCACGCGGGGACGACGTCGCCGCCGCGATCCGCGCGCAGTTCCCCGACGGCGTCGACGGCCTGGCCGACGGCGCGGTCCAGGACGACGTGGCCCTGCCGGCGGTCAAGGACGGCGGCGCGGTGGTCACCGTCCGCGGGTACGCCGGCAACGGCGAGCGCGGGCTGCGGTTCTTCCCCGTGTTCGTCGGCACGTACGCCGAGGAGCAGGAGAAGCTGGACGACCTGCGGGTCGCGGTGGAGAAGGGCGTGGTCACCCTGCGGGTGGCCGACACCTTCCCCGCCGATCAGGCCGCCGAGGCCCACCGCCGGCTCGAGGCCGGTGGCGTCCGCGGTCGCCTGGTCGTCACGTTCTGACGGGTCGCTGATCGCGCGCGGCTCGACCCCCGTGCGGCGGGGTCGAGCCGCGTGCGCCCGCGGCTCGACCCTGCCCGGCGCGGGTCGAGCCGGTCACGGCACGTGCTCAGCTCAGGTGCTTGGCGGCCTCGCGGCGGGAGAGCGGGCTGAGCTCTTGCTCGTCGAGGAAGCGGCGGACCCAGTCGGGGTCGGTCTTGGTCAGGTCGCGCAGCGCCCAGCCGATCGCCTTGCGGACGAAGAACTCACCGTCGGCGGCGTTGACCTCGACCACCTCGGCCAGCAGCGCGGTGTCGGTGCGGTCGCGGGCGCCGAGCTGGGCGATGACGGCGCTGCGGCGCAGCCAGCGGTCGGGGGAGCGGGCCCAGTCGCGCAGCACCGGGTGCATCGTCGCCGGGTGGGTCAGCAGCAGGTCGCGGACGCGCGGCTGGACACCGTCCACCAGGTCCCACCAGGCGCCGGTGGTGATCATCTCCTCGTACAACGGGAGCAGGGCCAGCTGCTTGCGGGCCAGCGGTAGGCCGGTCAACGCGACCGCCGCGTAGCGCTCCTCGCGGTGGACGGCGCTGCGCCAGAGCACGGCGGACGCCTCCTCCAACTCGTCCACCGTGGCGGGCGGGGACGCCGTGGCTGCCGCGGCGGTGAGCCGGCGGACCTCGGGCAGTCGCACGCCGAGGCAGGGTTCCGTCGTCTTCAGGTAGGCCTGCATGCCGCGGGCCCGGTCAGGGTCGCCGGCCTCACGGAGGGCGGCGCGCACCGTGGGCACCAGCCCGTCGAGGACCATGCCGGCGATCCTGCCCGGACGACGGGCTTCGCGGGAGGCTTCAGGGTCTGTAGGCAGGCCTGTGGCCGGGGGTCGACCGCCCCGGACGGGTGAGGAGTGCGCGCTGTCGGATTGTACCCAACCGACCACGGGCAGTGAGCGGTCGACCGTCCTCGCCGCTGCACTGGAGACCTCATGCGCACCCGCCCCGCCGCCCTCGTCCTCGCCACCGCCGCCGTCGCGGTGTCCCTCGGTCTGACCGGGTGCTCGTCGGGTGAGGCCGCCGCGGCCGCCGCGGCGCAGGAGCAGCGCAACGACGCCGTCCAGGAGCTGTCGGCCGCGCAGGGCGCCACCCTGGTGCCGGTGGCGGCCGAGATCGACCAGCTGAGCCGGGCCGAGCAGCGGGCTGTGCTGGCGATGGACACCGCCCGGAGTGCGGACGTCGCCGAGCAGATCGCCGCCTACGAGGCCCTGGCCGCCGCGATCGACGCTGCCCCCACTGCGGCCGCCGTCCGTGCCGCCGTCGCAAAGGCAGGGCTGGAGGTCGACCGCACCACCGGTTCGGAGGACGTCCTGGTCGGTTGACCGGGGCCGGTCCGGCAGCCGTTCACCGGACCGGGTGATCTCGGGCCGGAATTGTCACCCGTTGTCCACAAGCGCTCCCCGAACGGGCCGCACTTCCTCTTACAGTCGCTGCACTCAACTGTCGGATGGCTGCTCAACGGGGGTGTCGTGCCGGTCGCCAGCAACGTCGTCGATCTCGTCGACGGCGAGGTGCGCGAGCTCATCCGCCGCCGCGGCCTCGA
>NZ_JAAGWH010000024.1 GCF_010682105.1 Modestobacter muralis
GCCGCGCTCTCGCCGGCCTGACCGGGACCCCGGCCGGCGTCCCCGCTCCCGTGCGGGGACGCCGGCCGGCTGCCGCTCGCACCCGGGTCGACGCGCCGTCCCGTGGTCCAGCCCCGTTCGTCGACGAGGGAGTCGTCATGCGCATCCTGCTGCTGTCCCACTCACCGAACGACCCGGACGGTGGGGCGTCGCGGATCTACCACGTCCTCTCGGCGGGTCTGCGGGCTCGCGGGCACGACGTCGAGGTGCGGCACCAGGAGGACTACGGCCTGCCGGCCGGGCGGCTCCCGCGGCTGCTCGTCGAGCGGGTGGCCCTGCCGCAGTGGATCAGCCGGTCGGCGCGCAGCGCGCTGCCGGAGGAGCACGACGTGGTGATGGCCTCTGGCGGGACCACGTACCCGCTGTTCCGGCGGTTGCGGACCGCCGGCGGACGCCGCCCGCTGCTGGTGAGCCACGCCCATGGCATGTCGGTCTACGACCGGATCGCCAACCTCGGCGAGGCGCGGCTGGGCCACTTCCCCGCCTCGGCGGCCTACCGTGCCGCCTCCGCCCCGTTCTCCGACTGGTGGGAGTACCGCGGGGTGGCGGCCGCCGACGTCACGGTGGTGCAGAACCTGCGGGACCTGGACCAGCTGCGGTCCCGGGGCACCGTCGTCCACGTCCCGGCGGCGGTGCACCCCGAGCTGCTCGCCGGCAGTGCGGTCATCACCCCGCTGGACCAGCGCGTCCCGGGTCAGGTGCTGTGGTTCGGCACCTGGGAGTCACGCAAGGGCGCCTGGTACGTGCCGCGCGCGTTCCGTCGGCTCCGCGAGGCCGTCCCGGCTGCCCGGCTGGTCATCGGCGGGACGGGCAGGAGCCACGCCGACCTCGCCGCGCACTTCGACCCCCCCGACCGGGACGCGATCACCGTGCTGCCCCGGGTCAGCCGGGCCGAGCAGATGCAGCTGATGAACCAGAGCCAGGTCTTCCTGTTCCCCTCGCTGTCGGAGGGGTTCGGGCTCGCCCTGCCCGAGGCGATGTCCTTCGGGCTCGCCGCGGTCACCTCTCCGGTGGGCTTCGCGGCCGACCACCTCACCGACGGCGTCGACGCCCGCGTCGTCCCCGCCACCGCCGAGCACCTGGGCGCGGCGCTGGTGCAGCTGGTGACCGACGACGACGTCCGGGTGCGGATCGGCACCCGGGGCCGGGAGACGGCCCGGGCGTTCACCCCCGACCGGATGGTCGACGGCTACGACCGGCTGTTCCGCGAGCACGCAGGGAGCCGGGTCACCGTCTGACGGTGCTCACCGCGCGGGGACCCGTGTGGAGCCCCCGCCCGCGGCGGTGTGGTCCAGGTCCGCGGTCGAGGGCGGCTCGGCGTCGACCTCCCGGCGGCCCAGCCGGATCGCCTGCACCATGAGCAGCCAGGTCACCGGGATGACCAGCCCGGCGGCGACGGCGAACCCGATGGCCGCGCCGGTGGCGCCGTCGAGCAGGACGCCGGCCGCGGCCAGCCCCACGATCAGCGGGCCCAGCACGATGCTGGCCCGCAGCAGCAGGTTCGACCTGTTCAGCGCACGCATCACCGCGCCGGCACCGGTCGCCGCGCTGACGAGGCAGATGAAGGCGATCAACCAGGGCAGCACGGCGCGGGCGCTCGGCCAGGTCTCGCCCAGCAGGAAGACGCCCGCGCGCTCGGGCAGCAGCAGGAGCACCGCGCCCCAGCAGAGGTCCACGACGACGAGCAGCAGGCTGATGCCCGCCGCTGCGCGGACCAGCCCGCCGGGGGACAGGCGCCGGCGCACGATCTCGGGCACTGCGAAGGCGCTCGCCGCGAAGCCGATGATGTTGAGCGGTCCGAGCAGCGTCTGGGCCGCTCGCATCGCCCCGACGTCCTCGACCGCCCCCAGCGCCGCGATCAGGACGAAGGCGATCTGGGTGCTGCCCATGGTGGCCAGGGAGTTGGCCAGCGACGGCGTGCTGACCTCGCGGTGCCCGGTGAACCACCAGCGGGCGGTGCGCAGCGTCGGGGCGGAACGGTTCTGCGCCACGCCCACCAGCGCGGAGAGGACGGCCGCGCCGCCCCAGACCGCCACGAAGGGCAGCACCGTGTCCACGCCCAGCAGCAGCAGCGTGCCGATGCCGACGGCCTGCAGCACGATCCACGACGTGTCGTTGAGGAACGCCTGCACCGGGGTGCCGCGGCTGATGAACACCGTGCGCCAGCAGTCCTGCAGCACGAAGCCCGGCAGGAGCACGCCCACGGTCAGCAGCACCGCGCGCAGGGGCTCGTCGGAGGTCAGCGCCACCGCGACGGCCACGAGCGCGCAGACGAGACCGACCAGCACGGCCCCGCCCGCGGCGGCCGAGCTGGCCCGCACGTGCTCCGACCGCCGGCTGCCCGAGTACCGGATCACGACGACCTCGCCGTTCACCGACTGGGACAGCGACAGCACCAGGCTGTAGATGGTGAAGGCGAGGGCGAACGCGCCGTAGTCGGTGGGGGAGATGGTCCGCGCCAGGACGATGGTCAGGCCGGCGTTGGCCAGGCTCGACACGGCCTGGTCGGCGATCACCCAGAACGCCCGTGACCGGGTCGACGACCGGCCCTCGGGTGCGGTCGCCGGGTTCTCCTGGCCGGGGGAGGCGGGGTCGCGTGCGGTGCGGCTCGCGGCCGCCCCGTTCTCACGTGTGGTCACCGGACTCCCTGCTGTACCTGTGCGGCGGCCGTTGTGCGGGCGCCCTGTCCGGTGACCGACGGTAGCTGCGACCAGCGGGGAACGGGCGCCGATGCACCCGAACGGGTCACCGGACGGCGGAGGACCAGGCCCCCTGCAGCATCGACAGCGACTGGGGGGTGTCCTGCAGGGTCTGACCAACGCCGGCGTCGGGGGAGTTGAAGTAGACGAGGTACTCGGCCTCCTCACGGGCCGCCCAGTCCAACACCAGGGCCACGTAGGGCGGGAAGTCGCCCAGGCCCTGCATCTGCTCGTCGCCGCCGTCGGCCTTGTCGGCGACGTTGCCCCACTCGGCCATCGCCACGCCCTTGCCGTGGGACCGGGCGAACTGGGTGAACCGGTCCAGCTGCTGGCCGAGCAGCGCGAGCAGCTCGGCGTCGCTGGGCGTCGAGCTGCCCCAGCGCTGCCCGTAGGCGTCCAGGGCCATCAGGTCGACGAGGTCGTCGCCGGGGTAGAACTCCTCGTAGTCCGCGCCGTCGGCGTTCGGTGAGAAGACGACGGACAGCGTCTGACCGGGCCGGGCGCCGGCGGCGAAGCCCTCGCGGATCAGCGGCACGGCGTGGGCCCAGGCGGCCTTGAACAGCTCCCGGTCGATCCCGTCGGACATCGGGCGCAGGTTCATCTCCCACCACACCCGGGCGTAGACGGTCGCCGGTGAGGCCGCGGCGAGCCGGGTGCCCATCGAGCGGTAGTCGGCGTCCCGGGCGCCCGAGGCGGCTTCGCGGAGCAGGTCGTCGAAGGGGGTGTCGGAGTCGTGCGGCACCAGCGGCACCCCGATGTCGGCCGCGCCGTCGGGGTGCTCGGCGACGTAGGCGACGTAGGTCGGGTTGTCGGTCAGCCACTGGCCCAGGGCCAGGTTCTCCCAGGAGTCCCGGGCCATCCAGGTGCCGATGACCGACTGCTCGACCCCGGGCACCGCGTCGGCGCTCCAGCCCATCGCCGTCCCGACCAGCTCACCGGCTGCCGGCGCCGTGGCGCCCAGCTCCGTCGACGGCGAGGACGGTGAGGACGGCGCGGGCGCCGAGGTCGTCTCGGACCCGCTGCACGCGGTCAGGACGAGGGCGAGCGCGGCGATCGAGGCGCTCGCCCAGCGCCGGGGCCGTCGGGTGACCCGGCGCGGGTGGACTCCGGATCGCGCGGGGGTCGGGGAGGACATGACGGTGAGTATCCCCGACCGGGTGGTCGGACGGTCCCTCAGACGGGTGAAGCCGCGACGGACCGCCTCCATCCAGCAGGGTCCCGATTACGCTACGTCGTCGTGAGCAGCGATTCGATGTCCGGCACACCGCCCCTGACCACAGTCGCGGCAGGGTCCGAGCGCGTCTCGGTGATCGTCCCCTCACGTGACGAGGTCCACAACCTGCCCCGCGTGCTGGCGATGATCGCCGCGCAGACCCTCCGGCCCGACGAGCTGGTCATCGCCGACGGCATGTCCACCGACGGCAGCCGTGAGCTCCTCGCCGCCGCCGAGGCCGGCGGCATCCCGGTGCGCGTCGTCGACAACCCCGACCGCATCGTCCCCGCGGGGCTCAACCGTGCCCTGGAGGCGGCCACCGGCGACATCGTCGCGCGGATGGACACCCACGCCGACTACCAGCCCGACTACCTCGAGCAGGTCGTCGGCTTCCTCCGCGCCCACCCCGAGGTGGACGCGGTGGGCGGTGCGATGGCGACCGCCGGGCGCGGGCCCTGGGGCACCGCGATCGCGGCCACGCTGTCCCGTCCCTTCGGGCTCGGTGGTGCCCGGCACCGGGTGGGCGGCGAGGCCGGCCCCATCCAGCACGTGTTCTCCGGGTGCTACCGGCGCGAGGTCCTGCTCCGTGCCGGTGGCTGGGACGAGCGGTTCATCGCCAACGAGGACTTCGAGGCCGACCTTCGGGTGGCCGAGACCGGGGGCACCCTCTGGCTCCACCCGGCTGCCCGGTCCACCTGGTACGTCCGCACCTCACCGGCCGCGCTGGCCAAGCAGATGTGGCGGTACGGCCACTACAAGGGCCTGACCCTGCACGTGCACCCGGACTCCCTGCGACTGCGCCAGCTGGTCCCCCCGGCGGTGGTCGTCGCGCTGGCCGTCGCGCTGATCGCCAGGCCGGCACTGGGAGCGGTGGTCACCGCCGCCTACCTCCTCGTCGCCGGAGCCGCGGGCGCCCGGGCCGCCGCCGCGGACGGTGCCTCGCCGCTGCGGGGCGCGTGCGTGCCCGCGATCGTCCACCTGTCCTGGGGCGCCGGCCTGATCGCGGGCTTCGTGCGCTTCGCCGGTGCCCGTGGGACGAAGATCACCGCGGGCCGTACGGCGGCCGCGGCGAGCCACCGCTGAGGCGACGTCGCCCCGGGCCGGCGGCCGGCTGCGGCCGTCCCGGTCCGGCGCACGTGAGCGCCCGGTGCCCCGCCCTCACTAGGGTCGCCTGATGCACGTCCACGTCCTGTACCGGACCCACGCCGGGTCCAACAGCAAGCCGCGCCCCTCCTGGTTCGACCGTCGCACCGCCTGGGAGTCGCTGTGCGCGAGCCTGGCGCAGGTACCCGACGTGACCGTCACCGCCGTCGTCGACGGGAGCCTGCCGCCGGAGCTGGTCGCCCCGTTGCGCTCGGTCGAGCAGGTGACGGTGCGCGGCGGGCAGGCCTCGTCGTCCTTCCGGCGCGCCCTGACGCTGGCCGGGCAGCTGGCCGACCGGGCGCCGGAGGACACGCTCTTCTGGCTGGCCGAGGACGACTACCTCTACCGGCCCGAGGCGATGAGCAGCCTGCTGGCGGCCGCAGCGGCCGTCCCCTCGGCCGACTACCTCACGCTGCACACGCCCGACGACGCGGCCTGGCACGCCACGCACCCCAGCCAGCCGGACCCGCAGCCCCCGTCGCTCGCCGGCGGACCGGTGCAGGCCGGGAGCGCCACCTGGCAGCGGATCGGCAAGACGACGTCCACCTTCGGCGTCCGGGCCGCCGCCCTGCGCGAGGACCGCTGGCTGATGGACCTGGGCAGCCGGGTGGGCGCGCCCTTCGACATGGCGACCTGGCACGCCCTGCAGGGCTGGCAGCCCTTCCCGTGGGCGCACGTGCTGGACGACGTCGACCGGACGCCGGGCCTGCGCGGGTCGGCGAAGGTGGTGGCCAAGCCGGTGATGCGCTCGGTGCTGAACGTGGTGAGCCGGCGGGTGGCCCGGGAGCGCGTGCTCCTCGCGCCGACCGAGGACCTGGCCGTGCACATGGAGCTGGCCCAGGTGACGGACGACGCGGCCTGGGCCACGCTGGCCCGGGACACCGCCACCGACGCCGGCCGCCCCGCCGCCTCCTGACCCGGGCGGCCCCGCCGCCTGTCCACTCGGGCGGCCGGGCCGCCCCGCGACCCCGGCGGCGGGCCGGTCAGGCCGGGGTGCCGCCCTGCAGCTGGGCCAGCAGCGGCTGCACGGCCGCGCGCCAGCTGTGGTCGGCGTCGACCGCCTCCGCCCCCTGCAGGCCGAGCCGCTCACTGCGCGCCGGGTCGGTGAGCAGCGCAGCCACCTCGCGGGCCATCTGCGCCGGGTCGTCGGCGACGACGACGCCGCGGCCGACGAGGTCCTCGAGGCCCTCGACCCCGATGGCCGTCGACACGACCGGGCGGCCGGCGGCGAGCGCCTCCAGGATCTTCAACCGGGAACCACCGCCGGCCAGCAGCGGGGCGAGCGCGACCCGGGTGCGGGCGTACCAGGGGTCCAGGTCCGGCACCGTCCCGGTGACCTCGACGGAGGCACCGGCCAGGGCGCGCACCTCGTCGGTCGGGTTGCGGCCCACCAGCTGCAGGCGCGCGTCGGGCACGTCGGCGACGACTCGCGGCCACACCTCGGTGCAGAACCACACCGCCGCCTGGACGTTGGGCGTCCACGACAGCAGGGCCACGAAGCTCGCGACCGGACCCTCGGCCGCCGGGAGCGGGCGGGAGGCGTCCCAGGCGTTGGGGACCACCACGACACGGGGGTGCGAGACCAGCTCCTGCAGCGCGGTGCGGTCACCGTCGCTGACGACGGCGATGACGTCGACGTCGGTCACCCGGCGCTCCATCGCACGGAGGGCCCGCGCCTCCGCGGCGAGCACGACCCGGCGCAGGCCGGAGGAGGTGCGCGCCGTGCGGGCCGTCAGGGAGGACTCGATGTTGTGCATGTCGAGCACCCGGTGCCCGGCGCGGAGCCCGCGCGCGTAGGGCAGCAGCTGCACGTGCTCGACGAGCAGCACGTCGGTGTCCTCCTCGACCGCCTCGGCGACCTGGCGGGCCAGCTCGCCGTCCCAGAAGCGGGCGGCGGTGAGCGAGCGGCTGCGGGCCAGCCCGCCGGCCAGGTCGGCCGGGCGACGGCGCAGCGGGACGGCGCGCACGTCGATGCCCTCGGCGGTCAGCGCGGCGACGTCCTCGTCGGGACCGGCGAAGGCGCACAGGGTGACCGGCCCGAGCTCGCGCAGCGCACGGACGATCCCCAGCGTCCGGCGCTTGTCACCGCTGTTGGGAGGGGTGGGGACGAACTTGGCGACGACGACGCTGCGCACGGGCACACCTTCAGCTCAGGAGCGGGGATCCCCGGCAACGTAGCCCGCGCCGAGCCGTGAGCACGGGTCCGGACCGGCCGTCTCACCCGGTGAGGCGAGCCCGCGGCCGACTCGAGCCGGCTCCGTTGCGGGTCGACTCCAGCGCCGACGCCACACCAGGCCTCGCGGCGGTCGCTCCGTGCACCGCACCGGTTACCCCGATCGGGTGTACCTGTAGATCGACCCGCTGTCCTCCCTCGCCGTGAGTCACCTCACGACACACAGCCGATTCCTGGGACTCGCTGGGCAGTCCGCCCCACCGGGCCGCGAGTCGTGACGCATGGTGATCGTCCGAGCCCCCCCTGCCACGTCGTTCGCCCGGACGGGTAAGCGCGGGTCGCGTGTGGCCTCCTGGCGCCAGGGCGCTGGGGCAGCAAGAACCGCCCCATCTCCGCTACGTTCACGCTGGTCGGTCGAACAAAGACGTTTTCCGGCGCAGTCAGACCGCGTGTGCCGCGCGGTCTCCGCCGAGCACACCGGGGGCTACTCAGTGTCACTTCTCGACTCTCCTGATGAGGTCACCGTCACCCCGTCGGCGGATGCTGCGACGCGGCGCCGGTTCTGGTCGGCGACCCGGTTGCGTGGCGAGGGCACGGCCGCCCGCCGCTCCTGGCGGAGCGCCTACGTCCGCCGCATCGTGCTGGGCGACGTCCTGGTCGCGGTCATCGGTGCCCTGGTCGGCCGGCTGGGGGTGGACTACGGCCCGCTGGCCACCAACGGCTCGCCGTGGCTCGTCCTGGCCCTGCCCCTCGTGTGGCTGGCCGCGATGACCGTGGCCCGTTCGTACGAGGAGCGCTTCCTCTGGGTGGGCCCGGAGGAGTTCCGCCGGGTGTTCACCGCCTCGATCCTGCTGCTGGCCGCGGTCGGCACCATCTCCTGGGCCTTCAAGCTCGAGGTGGCCCGCAGCTTCGTCGTCGTCGCACTGCCGCTGGCCGCGGTCCTGACGCTCGCCCAGCGCTACGCCCAGCGGGTGTGGCTGCACAAGCAGCGCGAGCACGGCCGCTTCCAGCAGACCGCCATCCTGGTCGGCCACCGCAACGGCACCGCCGAGCTGCACGCCCAGCTCGTCCGTCAGGCCCGGCACGGCCTGCGCGTCGTCGGCGTCTGCCTCCCCTCCGCGGAGCCCGAGGGCACCGTCTTCGACGGCCTCCCGGTGCTGGGCGACTTCACCGCCATCGCCGACGTGGTCCGCCGGTACGAGGTCGACACCGTCGCCGTGCTGCCCTCCCCGGAGCTCGACGGTGCCGCCCTGCGCCGCCTCGGCTGGGACCTCGAGACCACCGAGGCCGAGCTGCTGCTCGCCCCGGCCGTCACCGAGTTCGCCGGCCCCCGGGTCGCCATTCGGCCGGTCAACGGCCTGCCGCTGCTGCACCTCGAGCGTCCCGAGTTCCGTGGCCTGCGCCGCGTGACCAAGGACGTCTTCGACCGCACCGTCGCGCTCGTCGCCGTCATCGTGCTGCTGCCGGTCCTGCTGGGCCTGGCCATCGCGGTGAAGACCACCAGCCGTGGGCCGGTGTTCTTCATGCACGAGCGCATCGGCCGGGCCGGCGTCCCCTTCCGCGTGTTCAAGTTCCGCAGCATGAAGCCGAACTCGGACGCGCTGATCGCCGAGCTCATGGCGCAGAACGAGGGCAACGCCGTCCAGTTCAAGATGAAGCGCGATCCCCGGGTCACCCGCGTGGGCGCCGTCATGCGGCGCTACTCCCTCGACGAGCTGCCCCAGCTGTTCAACGTCCTCCTCGGCACCATGTCGCTGGTCGGCCCCCGGCCGCACGTGACCCGCGAGGTCGAGCAGTACGGCTTCGACATGCGCCGCCGCCTCCTGGTCAAGCCGGGCATCACCGGCCTGTGGCAGGTCAGCGGCCGGTCCAACCTCTCCTGGGACGACTCGGTGCGCATCGACGTCCGGTACGTGGAGAACTGGTCGCTCGCCTTCGACCTGATGATCCTGTGGAAGACCCTCGGCGCGGTCCTCCGCGGCTCCGGCGCCTACTGACCGACCCGCGGGCCCGGCCGGGCAGCCGGCCGGCCCGTGTCGTCGGTCCCGGGTGGGCAGCCGGTCCGGCCGGGCGGCGAGGATGGGCGGCCACCTCCCCCGACGGAAGACCGCCCGTGACCTCTCCCGACCACTCGACCGCAGCCTCGCTGGCCACCGCCGCCGGCGAGCTGCTCCTCGCCGTCCGCGCCCGGCACTTCGACGACGCCGACGCGCGCAAGGCCGCCGGAGACGCGGAGGCGCACCGGTTCCTCGTCGCCCGGCTCACCCAGCTGCGACCCGGGGACGCCGTGCTGTCCGAGGAGGGCGCCGACGACCCGGTGCGGCTGGTCAGCGACCGGGTCTGGATCGTCGACCCGCTCGACGGCACCCGCGAGTTCTCCGAGCCCGGGCGCGCCGACTGGGCGGTGCATGTGGCGCTGTGGGAGCGCGGCGAGCTGGTCGCCGGTGCCGTGGCGCTGCCGGCGGTGGGGCTGACGCTGGGCACCGGCGACGGTCACCGGGTGCCGGCCCGGGCCGACGGCCCGGTACGGCTGGCGGTCAGCCGCAGCCGGCCGCCGTCCCTGGTGCAGGCGTTGTCCGTGCGGCTGGGTGCCCAGCTGGTGCCGATGGGCTCGGCCGGAGTGAAGGCGATGTCGGTCGTCCGGGGGGAGACCGACGCCTACGTCCACGGTGGAGGCCAGTTCGAGTGGGACTCGGCCGCGCCCGTGGCCGTCGCCCGCGCCGCCGGCCTGCACACGAGCAGGCTGGACGGCTCACCGCTGCGCTACAACCGGCCCGACCCGTACCTGCCCGACCTGGTGGTCTGTCGTCCCGAGCTCGCCGACGGGCTGCTGTCAGCGATCGCCGAGCAGATGGGCCAGCACCCGTCGCGCTGACTCCTCGGCGCTGGTCGACCGGGTGTCGATCGTCAGCTCCGCGTCCGTGGGCTCCTCGTACGGGTCGCTGATCCCGGTGAACTCGGCGATCTCCCCGCGGCGCGCCCGGGCGTAGAGCCCCTTGCGGTCCCGCGCCTCGCAGTCGGCCAGCGAGGTGGCCACGTGCACCAGCACGAAGGAGCCGGGCCCGGCCTGCTCCTCCACCAGCCGCCGGGCGTCCGCGCGCGTGGCGGCGTAGGGCGCGATCGGGGCGCAGACGGCCAGCCCGCCGTGCTTGGCGATCTGCGCGGCGACCCAGCCGATCCGGCGGACGTTCGCGTCCCGCCCGGCCTTGGAGAAGCCGAGCTCGGCGGACAGGTGGGTCCGCACCTCGTCACCGTCGAGCAGCGTGACCGTGCGGCCGGCCTCCTGCAGCAGCTCGACCAACCGGCCGGCGATGGTGGACTTGCCCGCCCCGGACAGCCCGGTGAACATGACGGCCCGGCCGCCGGTCGACGGTGTCGTGGGGTCCACCCGGCTGGCCACCGGCCCGGCGCCGTAGGCGCGGGCCAGGTCCGGCCAGCTGACCTCGGGGTCCGCGGCGGTGACCGGTACGGGCACGAGGAGCAGTTCCGCCCCGGACCCGGCCCAGGCGGCGGCGGCCAGCGAGACGACCGCCGAGTCCGGTGCCGTGCCGGCGGCCGGCAGGAGCACCAGCAGCTGCGCGGGCAGCCCGTCGGTGTGCTCCGGCGGAGCGCCCACCCAGGCATCCGGCTCCGACCAGCCGCGCCGGTCCAGCTCCGCGCGGACGGCGTCCGGGGACCGCCAGCGCGGGACCTGGTGCACCTCCAGCCCGGCGGGACCCAGGGTGGCGACCAGCACGCCCTGGGCGTCCTCGAACTCCGCGACCGTCGCCCCGTCGGGCAGGTCCAGGGCCGGGGGACCGGTGAGACCGAACGCGGAGCGGGCGAGCGCGGCGACCTCGAGGTCGGTCAGGCGTACGCGGGTCGGGGCCATGACCGCAGTCTCGCAACGTCCGGTGTCGGGCGGGGCGGGGGGCCCGGCGGGGGTGCCGGCGGCGTCACATCGCGGGACGGACGACCCCGCACCGGCACACATAGAGCGAGCCGTTGCCGAAGGGGGCGTCGCCCTGGCGGGAGAAGAGGTGGAGGTGCGGCCGACGGGTGCCCGTACCGGTCGCCGACCGGCTGATCAGGTCGCCGGGAGTGCGCTGCATGCGCCGAGTCTCGCATCGGACCGCCGTTCCCGGGGGTCTGGCGCCGTCCTGTGACCGATCCGCGCGGACGCGGCGACGGCGGACCGGCCCGGTAGGGTGCGCCGACGCGCGACCGGTGGGAGGAAACCCGATGCTCACTCTGCTCTCCGACCAGCACGAGGAGGCCCGGCGGCAGCTCGGCCCCGCCGTGTACGACTACTACGCCGCCGGCTCCGGCGAGGAGGTCACCGTCGGGGAGGCCGAGGCGGCCTGGCGCACGTTCCGGCTGCGGCCCCGGGTGCTCTACGACGTCTCGGCGGTCGACGTCGGCGTCGAGCTGCTGGGTGACCGGCTCGTCACACCGTTCGTCGTCGCGCCGATGGCCTTCCACGGACTGGCCCACCCGGACGGCGAGTGCGCCACGTTCGCCGGCAGCGGTGCGGCCGGGGCGCTGGGGGTGCTGTCGACGCGCTCCTCCCGGCGCATCGAGGACGTGGCCGCGGCGGCGACCGCCCCCTGGTGGTTCCAGGCCTACGGCATGCGTGACCGCCGCCTGACCCACGGCCTCACCCGCCGCGCGGCCGAGGCCGGTGCCTCGGCCGTGGTGCTCACCGTCGACACGCCCTACGTCGGCAGGAAGGGGCGGGTCAGCGGCACGCGGATCCAGGTCCCCGACGACGAGTTCCTGGTCAACCTGGCCCAGCACCTGCTGCCGGGGACGGTGGGCCGCGAGGCGGCCGAGCAGGACCCGTCACTGACGACGGCCGTCATCGGCGAGCTCGCCGAGGTGAGCGGGCTGCCCGTCCTGGTCAAGGGGGTCCTGCGGGGGGACGAGGCGCGCCGCTGCGTCGAGGCCGGCGCCGCAGGCGTGATCGTCTCCAACCACGGTGGCCGCCAGCTGGACCGGGCGGTGCCCAGTGCGCTGGCCCTGCGCGAGGTCGTCGAGGCGGTGGGCGACCGGGTGCCGGTGCTGGCCGACGGGGGCATCCGCAGCGGCACCGACGCGCTCGTCGCGCTGGCCCTGGGCGCCTCGGCCGTGCTGGTCGGCCGGCCGGTGCTGTGGGCGCTGGCGTCCGGCGGGGCTGCGGCGGTCACCGCGGCGCTCGACGGGCTGACCGCGGACCTGACCCATGTGCTCGCGGTCGCCGGCGCGGCGTCGGTCGACCAGCTGGACCCGAGCATGGTCGTGGGCGGTCGCCCCGGCCGCTGAACGGCCGCCCCGTGCGTCGTCCGTGTCACCCGGTCGTGGTCGAAGGGGTTCCGCATCCAGGACGGGGCGACCTATGGTCCGGCGAGGACGTGGGACCGCCACGTCGCCGAGGAGGAGCTCATGACCGACCGTCCTGACGTCGACCCGGCGGACATCCCCGTCGTCATCCTGTGCGGCGGCATGGGGACCCGGTTGCGGGAGGCCAGCGAGCAGCTCCCGAAGGGCCTCGTCGACATCGGTGGCCGGCCGGTGCTCTGGCACATCATGAAGACCTACAGCCACTTCGGCTTCCGTCGCTTCGTCCTCTGCCTGGGCTACAAGGGCGACATGATCAAGGACTACTTCATCGACCACCGCACGCGGATGAACGACTTCACCCTGCGGCTGCGCGGTGAGCACGAGCTGGAGTTCCACACCAACGTCGCCGACGAGGACTGGGAGATCACCTTCGCCGAGACCGGGCTGACGACGGCGACCGGCGCCCGCATCGCCCGGGTCGGCCAGTACCTCGACGCACCCCGCTTCGCGTTGACCTACGGCGACGGCATCGGGGCGGTCGACCTGCCGGCCGTGCTCAAGGACCACGTCGCCTCGGGCCGGCTCGGCACCCTGACCGGCGTGCACCCCAGCGGCCGCTACGGCGAGATGGTGCTGGAGGGCGACACCGTCACCCAGTTCAACGAGAAGCAGTCCCAGACCGGCTACGTGAACGGTGGGTTCTTCTTCTTCGAGCGCGAGTTCGTCGACCGCTACCTGGACGCCGACGCCACGGAGGAGATGCTCGAGCACGCGCCGCTGCAGCGGCTGGCCCGCGACGGCCAGCTCGGGGTCCACCGCCACGAGGGCTTCTGGATGGGGATGGACACCTTCCGGGACTGGAAGGAGCTCAACAGCCTCTGGGACGACGGCGTGGCCGAGTGGCGGGTCTGGGAGAACTGAGGGACCGGGGCCTCCCGGGCCCGTCCGCCGGTGGTGCCTCCGTCACCGGCGGGCGCGCCACCGGCGGGAGCGCTCGCGGGCCACGTCCAGTGCGCCCTCCCAGAAGCCCAGTCCCCAGCCGACCTGCATGGCGACGAGCGCGGCCGGCACGACCGGCCGGGCGGTGTCCGCAGGCGTCTGCCGGGCGATGACCGCACCGGCGCCCGCCACCGTCAGCGCGTAGGGCGCGAGGCAGACCAGCGCGACGCCCGGCCGTCGGGAGGCGGTCACCGCGGCGAGGGCCAGCCAGGCGACCAGGGCCGGTGGCGCCAGGTGTCGCACGCGCACGCTGCCCGGGTGCCGCAGGGCGACCGGGGGCTTGCCGCGGCCGTACCGGCGGTACTGGGTGAACAGCTGCCCCACGGACTCCCGGGCGTTCCAGGCGATCTCCAGTGCCGGGTCGAAGAGCAGCTCGCCGTGCTCCCGGAGCCGCTGGTCGAACTCGAAGTCCTCGTTGTTGGCGATGTCCTCGTCCCAGCCGCCGAGCTCCCGCGCCAGCTCGACGGGGTAGGCCCCGAACGGGACGTGGTCGACGACCTGCTCGGTCGTCCCGTAGTGGTACGTCGACCCGCCCACGGCCAGCGGCGAGTTCAGCACCGCGGCCACGGCGCGGCCCGTCGGGGTGCGCCCGACTGCTGTCTTCCGGCCGCCCACGCCGACCCACGGCCCGTCGGCGAGACGGCTGACCGCCCGGGCGAGGTAGCCCGGCGGGATGGTCGAGTGCGCGTCGACCCGCACGAGCCACCGGCCCCGGCACGCCGCGAGCGCGGTGTTCAGGCTGGCCGGGATGGAGGGGACGGGGTTGCTCAGCACGCGTACGCGGGGGTCCTGGGCGGCCCGGGCCCGCAGCACGTCCGCGGTGCCGTCGGTCGACCCGTTGTCGACGACCAGGACCTCCATCAGGACGCCCTGCTGACCCAGGACCGAGTCCAGACAGGCGCCGATGGTGGCCGCCTCGTCGCGGGCGGGCACCACCACGCTCACCTCGGGCAGCGCCGTCCCGGTCGAGGGGTCCTGCTCCGGCCCGTTCTGTGCGCGGGCACCCGGCACGAGTCTGACCTCCTCAGTCCGCGGGCTGCCGCACCGCCGCTCCGTGGGGTCGACCGGGGACGCCCGGCCGACCTGCGCGCCGCGAACACTAGCGCGAGCCCACCTCGGGCCGGGCCCTCCCTGCCTCGCCCCCGGTCCCGTCCCGGGACGTCGCCGGGGGACCCGCGCAGCCGTCGTCCGGCCGCCGGCGGGGGCTGTGACGGTGCGGAGCCCGCCCGCGGCCGGGTCACCCGTTCGGTCTAATCGCGGTCACTTTCCGTGACCTCCGTCGCACTGCGCCCGGTAACCTCCGTTCTCCACGACGACGATCAAGGGGCGAGCGTGCGAGTACTGGTCACGGGCACAGAGGGGTACCTCGGGTGCCTCACCGCGCAGGAGCTGTTGCGGGCCGGACACGACGTCGTCGGTGTCGACACCGGCTACTACAAGAACGGCTGGCTCTACCCGGGCCTGGACCTGGTGCCGGAGACGCTGGCGCTGGACATCCGCAAGCTGGGTCCCGAGCACCTCGAGGGCGTCGAGGCGATCGTGCACATGGCGGAGCTGAGCAACGACCCGATCGGTGACCTGATCGGCGACGTCACCTACGACATCAACCACCACGGCTCGGTCCACCTGGCCAAGGTCGCCCGCGCAGCCGGCGTCCAGCGGTTCGTCTACATGTCCTCGTGCAGCGTCTACGGCGTCGCGGAGGGCGTCGTCGACGAGTCCAGCCCGGTCGACCCGCAGACGGCCTACGCCCGCTGCAAGGCGCTGGTGGAGCGGGACGTCTCGGCCATGGCCACCGACGACTTCTCCCCGACGTTCCTGCGCAACGCCACGGCCTTTGGGGCGAGCCCCCGGATGCGCTTCGACATCGTGCTGAACAACCTCTCCGGGTTGGCCTGGACGACGGGGGAGATCGCGATGACCAGCGACGGGTCGCCGTGGCGGCCGCTGGTGCACGCCCTCGACATCGCCAAGGCCATCCGCATGACCCTGGAGAGCCCCCGGGAGCGGGTGCACGGCAAGATCTTCAACGTCGGCAGCGAGTCGAACAACTACCGGGTCCGCGACATCGCCGAGATCGTGGCGGCCGAGTTCCCCGGCTGCCAGCTCACCTTCGGCGACCCCAGCGCCGACAACCGCAGCTACCGGGTCGCCTTCGACCGGATCCGGCAGGTCCTCCCCGGCTACGAGACCGACTGGGACGCCAAGGCCGGCGCCGCCCAGCTGCACGGGGTCTTCCAGTCGATCGCCATGGACGACGCCACGTTCACCGGCCGCGGGCACACCCGGCTCAAGCAGATCGAGCACCTGATGCGCACCGAGCAGGTCGACAGCCAGCTCTACTGGGCCAAGCGGTGAGGTACACGCCGCTGGGGGTGGACGGCGTCCACCTCGTGGAGATGGAGCCCTTCTCCGACGACCGGGGCTTCTTCGCCCGGTCCTTCGACACCACGGGGTTCACCGAGCACGGCATGCGCCCGGAGGTGGCGCAGTGCAACGTCTCGTTCAACCACCGTGCCGGGACCGTCCGCGGACTCCACCTGTCGCTGCCGGGTCACCCCGAGTCGAAGTTCATCCGCTGCACGCGGGGCGCGATCGTCGACGTCGCCGTCGACGTCCGGCCGGACTCCCCGACCTACCTGCAGCACGTCCAGGTCGAGCTGACCGCCGAGAACAGGCACGCGCTCTACCTGCCCCCGCACCTGGCGCACGCGTACCAGACGCTGACCGACGACACCGAGGTGCTCTACATGGTCAGCGTCCCGTACGCGCCGGGCGCGGAGACCGGGTTCCGGCACGACGACCCCGCCTTCGGCATCTCCTGGCCGGTGCCGGTCTCGATGGTCTCGGACAAGGACATGTCCTGGCCGGACTTCGACCCCGAGGCCAACCGGGCCGCGTTCGCCGGGGGTGCCCCCGCGTGACGATCGTCGACGCGCTGCTGCGGCAGCGCCAGACCGAGGGCCGGCCGGTGGGCGTGGGCCTGGTCGGCGCCGGGTTCATGGCCCGCGGGCTGATCAACCAGATCGTCAACAGCACGCCGGGCATGCAGGTCGTCGTGGTCTGCAACCGGACGCCGGGCAAGGCGGCCGAGGCGATCACCACGGCCGGTGCGACCGCCGTGTCCGCCGGGACGGGCGCCGACGTCGACCGGATCGCCGGCGCCGGGGACGTCGCCGTCACCGACGACATCACCGTGCTGCTGGCCAGCGACCGGGTCGACGTCGCGGTGGACGCCACCGGTGCGGTCGCCTTCGGCGCCGAGCTCGCCCTGGCCACGTTCGCCGCGGGCAAGCACCTGGCGCTGCTCAACGCCGAGGTCGACGCCACGCTGGGGCCGCTGCTGGTCACCAGGGCCGACGCCGCCGGGGTCGTCTACACCGGGGTCGACGGCGACCAGCCGGGCGTGCAGATGAACCTCATCCGGTTCGTCCGCCAGCTCGGGCTGACCCCTCGGGTGGCGGGCAACATCAAGGGGCTGCAGGACCCCTACCGCAACCCGACCACCCAGGAGGGCTTCGCCAAGCGGTGGGGTCAGGACCCGTGGATGGTCACGAGCTTCGCCGACGGCACCAAGGTCAGCGTCGAGCAGGCACTGGTGGCCAACGCCGCCGGGCTCACCGTGCACCGTCGCGGGATGCTGGGTCAGGACCACCACGGTCACGTCGACGAGCTGACCGGCGTCTACGACGTCGAGGTGCTGCGCGAGCTCGGCGGCGCCGTCGACTACGTGGTGGGGTCCAAGCCGGGGCCGGGCGTCTACGTCCTCGCCGAGCACGACGACCCGAAGCAGCAGCACTACCTGGAGCTCTACAAGCTGGGCACCGGGCCGCTGTACAGCTTCTACACGCCCTACCACCTGTGCCACTTCGAGGTGCCGATCACCGTCGCCCGGGCGGCGCTGCTCGGCGATGCGACGATCCGGCCGATGGGTGCGCCGCAGGTCGACGTCGTGACGGTGGCCAAGACCGACCTGAGCGCGGGCACCGAGCTCGACCGCCCCGGTGGCTACCACTACTACGGCGAGGCCGAGCGGGCCGACGTGACCCACCGGGACGGTCTGCTGCCGGTCGGGCTGGCGGAGGGCGCCCGCCTGCTGCGCGACGTCGGCAAGGACGAGGTCATCGGCTACGCGGACGTCGAGCTGCCCGCCGGCCGGCTGGTCGACCGGTTGCGCGCCGAACAGGACACGATGTTCTTCGGCAGCGCGGCACAGCCGGCCGTCGGGGGTCCCGCACCCCGAGGCTGAGGCAGTAAGACACGGAGCCCCCACCGGCTGGTCGCCGGTGGGGGCTCCCTGCTGTCCGGCCCGCGACCCGCTCGGAGACGGACCGTCCCGTCCGCCCTCATGGGCGCGTCCGCCGACGACATGCCGAGGAGTGAGCAGGGTCACGTTTGTCTCGACTCAACTCTGTTCGTGCAGGTCATCGGGCAGTCAGGCCGCGTCGGACGGCCGAACACGCAGGCGAATGACACCGATGTGACTCGTGGGGCGGTTGAGGACCCAGCGTGATCTGGACGTTGCTGTGCGTCCATGTGAGAGTTCCGTTCCGTTGTTGACGGATCGGATGGGCGGCTGCGGAGCCGCCTCGATTGTGGGGTTTGTCCTTGAGGCGGAATGGTCGCGTCATCCTGACCGTGTCGACGTCGGTGATGGTCATCGCCACCGCGTGCAGTGGCCTGCTGGGCCAGCTCGCCGGCGCCGGCAGCCAGACGGAGGGCACGCAGACCAGCTTCGCCGAACCGACCGGTGCAGCCCCGTCCCCGGCGGCCGGTGACGCGGCCGGGTCCACGGCGGCGTCCCGCGCCGGCCGGGGGTCCGCCGCGGCGACGTCCGGTCCGGCTGACCTCCCGAGCGCGTCGGTGGCCGTGCCCGAGGGCGCGACGGTGCAGGACGCCCGGTCGACCGCCACGACTGCTCCCTCGACCGCGAAGTCGTCGACCGCTGCGACCGCCAAGCCCTCGACGTCCACGTCGTCGGCGTCCAAGCCCACCGCCGCCAAGCCGGTGGCGCCGAAGCCGGTCGCTCCTGCGCCGTCCCCGGTGAAGCCCCCGGCCCCCGCACCATCGGCCCCTGCCGGTCCCTCGCTCCCGGCGGGCTCCTGGCTCTCCGGCGCCTCGGGTCCGGGCATCGTGGACGGTGCCTTCGGGGAATGGCGCGGCCGGGACGTGGACATCGCAGGCACCTGGTCGGACAACAACACGGCCATGGTGAACGTCTGGCAGCTGCAGCGCGGGGCCGAGTACGGCTCCTGGCAGAAGCCGATGGACGTCGCCATCGGCGCCATCGGTCCGGGTGAGACGTGGTCGAGTGCCCGGGCGGGTGCCTACGACGCCCGGTGGCGCGAGTCCCTGACCGAGCTCAAGGACGTCTGGGCCGGCCGCGCGGGGACGCTGTACATCCGGTTCGCCCACGAGTCCAACAGCAACTGGTACCCCTGGTCGGTCGACGCCTCCGAGAAGGACGACTTCGTCCAGGCGTGGCGGCGCTTCCGCGCCCTCCAGGAGGAGATCTTCCCGGCGGCCCAGCTCGTCTTCTGCGTCAACCGGGAGTCGGTGGGCACCGGCTTCGACTGGCGTCAGTCGTTCCCGGGCGCCGAGTACGTCGACGTGATGGCCGTGGACTACTACAACCAGTACCCCTTCGTCGCCGACGACCGCACGTGGAACGAGAGCGTGACGCAGACCGACGAGTTCGGCGCCCCGAAGGGCCTGCAGCAGCACCTGGACTTCGCGAAGAGCGTCGGGCTCCCGCTGGCCGTCCCCGAGTGGTCCAGCGTCGCCGACCACGGTGACTCCGCCGTGTACGTCGAGCGCATGCACCAGTTCTTCAGCGAGCACTCCGGCAGCGGCGCCGGTCAGCTGCTCTACGAGATCCTCTTCGACGTCGACAACGGCGACTACAAGGGCAACTTCCAGCTGATGGGCAACGGCCGGCTGACCAGCTCGGCCGCCGCGTACCAGCAGGCGTTCTGACGGCTCACCCCCGTTGCGGCGGTCCGGCTCCGTGCCGGGCCGCCGTTCCGCCGTCGGTGGGGTGACCCGACCCCGACGTCGTCAGGCGGGGGGCCTCGCACGCCTCGGCGGTCGCGGAGCCCGACCGGGCGCCCTGTGCCGCGCGAGGCGGGTCACCTGCGGCCGGAGCTCGACGGCCCGCAGCTGCGCACGCCGGTCGCCCGGAGCAGGAGCGCTGCGGACTCAGGTCCGGGTGGTGTCCTGTTCCTCGTCGACCGGAGCCGCGAGCAGCTCCCCGGCGTCGTCGGGCGCCGGCCGCGCCGGCATCAGGCTGATCCAGAACAGGGTCACCAGGACCAGGGTGTTCTGCAGGAACGAGGCGTTCACGTAGACGTAGGCCACCAGCAGGCCGACCGTCCACGGCCGGGTGCGCACCTGGCCGCCGAGGAAGGCGATCAGGGCCGCCAGGATGCCGAGTGCTCCCACGAGGCCGTACTCGTACAGGACCTTGGGGATGACCGGGCCGGTGACCTGGTCCTTGCCGACGGTCAGCAGGTAGTCGTCGGCCGAGCCGGCGCCATGGCCGAACGCGGCGCCGAGCGGGTCGTCCAGCGCCGGCGGGATGAGGGCCCCGTAGGGCTGGACCAGGCGCGCGCTCGAGCTGGTGTTCGTGTTCGACGCCTCCAGCGACCGGTCCAGGTACCGCTCACCGAGCGGGGTCACCAGGGCCACGACGATCGCGATGAGCAGCGCCGGCAGCGCGGACAGCAGCCGGCCCCGGTGGCGCCCCAGGGCCAGCGCGATGAGCGCGGGCCCCAGGACGACGAAGCCACTGCCGGCCAGCGGCGGGATCATCCCGGCCAGCAGGATGGTCACCCGGAACCACGACCGGTGCCGGAAGAGCGCGAGCGCCACGGCGAAGCCGAGGAACAGCGAGACGAACGAGGGCTCCAGGAAGACGATGCCGTTGGAGCGGTACAGCGGGTCGCCGTAGGCGATGGGGTCGCCGGTGTTGTACCCGACGAGCAGGAAGGCCTCGGGGACGATCCGCAGCAGGTAGTCCTCGTACGCGACGCCCACGAACTGGATGGCCATCTGGCCGAGGGACACCAGCGAGAAGACGGTCATCACCCGGATGAACAGGTCCTCGACCTTGGCCACACCGCCGGCCGACAGGTCGGCGGCCAGGCCGATGAGCGGGTACAGCGCGAGCAGCAGGCACAGGGACAGCAGCGACGGCAGGTTGCCCGAGGCGACCTGGAAGAGGGTGCACGCGGTCGCGGTGAACCAGATCACCAGGAGCACGCGGACCTTGGAGGAGTCGATGCGGAACTCACCGGTCGCGAGGCCCACGACGATGATGCCGAGCGCGAGCGGCACGCCCAGCGGGATCTGGTCGGCACCCAGCGGGATCGCGAGCCGCTGCAGGAAGATGCTGACCAGCAGCAGCGCCATCGAGCACGGGGCGCTGCTGCGGTCGGCCCGCAGCGGCCGCAGAGCGGGCTGCGTCGCCAGCTGGGTCACCGGCTGGTCGAGGAGCCGGTCCCCCCGGCCGCCGGAGGACGACGGCGTGCGCGCGCCAGTCCGACGAGGCAGGCGCCCAGGATGGCGCCGAGGACGCCACCGACCATCGCCGAGGTCGCCGGCGACAGGGACGACGGGCCCTCGGGCTGCGAGGGCTGCCGGAGCACGAACGCCGCGCCGGGGTAGGCGGCCGCGGAGGACCGCAGGCTCTCCTGCTGCTCGACCAGGTCGGAGTTGCGCGCGGACAGCTGTGCCACCTGGTCGGCCAGCCGGTCGAGCTGGCCCTGGACGACGCCGTAGGCGGCCCCGGTGGGGCTCAGCCCACCCAGCCGGTTGGTCAGGTCGGTCAGCTGCTGGTTGAGCCCGGCGAGCTGGGCGTTCTGGCGGTCGATCGTGCCCTGCAGGATGTCGGCCCGCTGGGTGATCGCCGCGACGCTGTTGCCCTTGACGTAGGCGAGGTAGGCGTCGGTGACCGAGCGGGTGACCCCGTTGGCCGCCTCGGCGGTGTCGCCGGTGGAGGCGATGGTGAGCAGGCTGCTGCCGTCGCCGACGTCCACGGACACGATCTCGCGCAGGTCCTCGGTCGTGGTGCCGAGGACGCCGGCCGCGGCCCCCAGGACCGCGTCGGACGTGACGACGTCGGCCTGGTCGGCGACCTGGCGGTCGAGCAGGTTCGGGTCGGTGGCCGGTGCGTCGGCCAGCTGCACGGTCGTCGGGTCGTAGAGGACGTCGGCCTCACTGGTGTACGTGGGGCCGGCGGCGCTGCTGCCCAGGGCGCCGGCCACGGCGCCGAGCAGGGTCGTCCCGACGATGACCGCTGCTGCCTTGCGGCGGAACCGGTCGGTCGGCCGGGGACCGACCGTGCGCCGCGGAGCGTCAGCGGGGGGAGTCTGCGGGCGGTCAGCGGGGAGCGGCTCGACCGGCTGCGCGCGGTCGGCGGGGAGCGGCTCGACCGGCTGCGCGCGGTCGGCGGGGAGCGGCTCGACCGGCTGTGCGGCACGGGCGAGGGCGCTGCTGCCGTTCGAGGCCGCGCCTCCCGGTGTGGTGCGGGGGGTCTCGCCCCCGGCGTCTGCGATGCTCTGCCGGACGGGGCGGGACTGGTCGTCGGACTGGTCCCCAGGCGTCGTCGGCGTGCGGATGTCAGTCAGCGGAGACTCCCAGGATCAGGCTCGTGAGGCGCGTCGACCTCGGTGAACTCGGCTGCTCACTGGTCGTCGTCACGGGGGCCAGGGTACTGGAACCCACCCGTCTGACGGGGTCGTCGACCACACGGACGGGTGATGTGGGCAGCCGCATCGAGGGTGCTCTTGACCACTCCACCGGCGCCTCGTCGCGCGCCCCGGTCGGCGTTGCGTGCCCGACCGGCGACACAGTGTCAGAGCCCACGGCGCGTCCGTCGTCCGGCTGTCCGTTCGCAAGCCGATCACCGCGCTCCCTGCGAATCCCGGGAACGGCGGCCGCGTCACGCCCGTTCTGGGGTGGACCGCGTGCTCGCGCCAGCAGCGGTCGTCGTGTGCCCGTGCTCCGATCGTGGCCGGCCTCGGCCTGCCGCGACGCCCGCTGACCGACGCGTCGAGGACCGACCCTTGGGGACCATGTGACCAGCTCGTCCAGCACGCCGCCCCCGCAGGACCACCCCGCCGAGACGGCCGATCCCTGGTGGCGGCGACGGCGGCTGGTCGGCGCTGCGGGGCTGTCGCTGGTGGCGGTCGTGGTCGGCACGTCGGTGCTGGTGACCCGCGACCCGGACGGCGGCGCCCCGCCCACGACCGCCGTCCCGGGCGCCTCGGTCGGTGGTGACTGGATGTCGGGTGCCTCGGGGCCGGGCGTCGTGGAGGGCGACTTCGCGGAGTGGCGTGGGTCGCCGGTGGAGATCGCCGGGACCTGGTCGGACAACACCGAGGCGATGACCGAGCTGTGGCAGCTCCAGCCCGGCGCCGAGTACGCCGACTGGCAGAAGCCGATGGACCTGGCCATCGGGGCGATCGGTGAGGGCGAGACCTGGGCAGAGGCCGCCGCGGGCGCCTATGACGCCCGGTGGACCGCCACCCTCGAGGAGGCGCGCGAGGTCTGGGCCGGCCGGGAGGGGCAGCTGTACCTCCGGTTCGCGCACGAGTCCAACGGCAACTGGTACCCCTGGGCGGTCGACGCCAGCGAGAAGGACGACTTCATCGCGGCGTGGCGGCACTTCCGGGAGCTCCAGCAGGCGGTCATGCCGGAGGCCGAACTGGTGTTCTGCCTGAACCGCGAGTCGGTGGAGACCGGGTTCGACTGGCGCGAGTCCTTCCCGGGCGCGGAGTACGTCGACGTCCTCGGGGTGGACTACTACAACCACTACCCCTACGTCGACACCGCCGAGGAGTGGCAGGAGTCGCTCCTGGCCACCGACCGGTACGGCGCCCCGAAGGGCCTGCAGGGCTACGCGGACTTCGCCGCGTCCGTCGGCCTGCCCCTCGCCGTGCCGGAGTGGTCGGGTGTCGCCGACCAGGGCGACTCGCCGGTGTTCGTCGAGTCGATGAACGACTACTTCGCCCAGCACGGCGGCACCGGGCCCGGGCAGGTGCTGTACGAGATCCTGTTCGACGTCGACAACGAGGACTACGACGGCAACTTCCTGCTCTACGGCGCCACGAAGATGCCGGAGTCCGCGGCGGCCTACCAGCGCCGGTGGGCGGGCTGACCCGCTGCTGACCGGCCCCGCTGTGCGCCCCGCGGCGCACCGCGGGCCGGCTCAGGCCGGCAGGTCGTGGGCGAGCAGGTCCCGGTCCTCGGCCCAGGCCATCGTCTCGGCCGCGGTGGCCGCCCAGTCGGTGCCGGGCGCGATGTAGCCGAGCTCCACGTGCGTGGCGAGGCTGGGCTCGGCGGACACCAGCAGCCGGCGCCGGGACGCCCGCCGGTGGGAGCGCAGGTTGGTCGCGAGGTAGAACGGCGACATCACGACCTCGCGGAGCCGCTCCTTGGGCGTGCCGGGGTGCAGTCCGAGTGCGTCGCGGGCGATGCGGCCGTAGGAGTAGGTCTCGAAGCCCTGGTACATCAGGCAGGTGTCGTGGTCGCGGAACATGTTCTTGTGCGGGACGGTGGCGAACCGGAAGATCGGCAGGTCCTCGCGCAGCGGGCCCACGCGGCCGCCGAAGGTCGCCGTCGTGCTGTACAGACGCACCCAGCTGTGCCCGTCCACCTCTCGCGGCCCCAGGTCCTGCCAGCCCCGCGGCCGGTGCGGCAGGGGCTCGGGGCGCGGGTGCGGGTTCTCCGGGTTGCTGCCGTAGAGGCCGAAGTACTGCGCGTCGGGCAGGGCCGGCACGGCGTCCTGGAGCCGGCGGAAGGAGTCCGGCTGGTACAGGTAGTCGTCCTCGCTGAACCAGACCACCTGGTCGTCGTCCCAGCGGCCGGACGTCGCCAGCTCCAGGGCCGCGAGGTAGGACTGCCGGATGCCCAGGTTGGGCAGGTCGACGATCTCCCCGCCCGCACGGCGCATCACCTCGAGCCGGGGCTCGGGGATGGGCCCGTTGTTCACGAACACGAGCTCGGTGTCCGCGGCCTCGGCGGCGCGGACGGCGGACAGCAGGCACACCAGCTTGCTGAACCAGTCCGGGCGGCCCTTCTGGTTCTCACCACCGTGTGATCGGAACAGGACCGGCAAGGTCATGGGGTGGAGCCTCCGTTCTCCGCGCCGGTGAGCCGACTCACCCGGCCGGCGGAGCGTATCGGCAGCCGGCGGCCGTGTGGCCGGTCGCACGCCTCCGGACGTCGGAGCTGTCACCCGTGTGGGTGAGGGCCGCTACGGTGAGGCCATGGAGGGAGTTCCGGTGCCTGGGCCGCTGCCCGGACCCTGCTCCTGAGTGGCCGCCACCGTGCCGACGAGGACGACGCGCCGGTGACCCGCCGGCAGAGCGGCATCCTGCGGCTGGCCCGCCGGGCGGGCTGGAGCGTGGTCGACCAGGCCCTGTCCAGTCTCGGGAGCCTGCTGCTGTCGGTGATGGTCGCCCGCGCGGTGGACGCGCACGCCTTCGGTGCCTTCACCGTCTCCTTCGCCGTCTACTCCGTCGCCGTCCTGGTGTCCCGGGCGCTGGTGAGCCAGCCGCTGACCATCACCTTCGCCGGGGCCGACCCGGCCACCTACCGGGTCGCGTCGGGCAGGTCCACCGGCGCAGCTGTCGTGGTGGGCATCGCCGTGGGGCTGGTCGTGCTGCTGGTCGGGGTGCTGATCGGCGGGCCCGTCGGGACGGCGCTGGGGGCGGTCGCCCTGGTGCTGCCCGGCCTGCTGGTGCAGGACGCCTGGCGGGTCGCGTTCCTCGCCGGTGGCCACGCCGAACGGGCCGCCCTCGTCAGCGCGGTGTGGATCGCCCTCCAGCTCAGCGCCGTGGCCGCGTTGACCGCCGCCGGCGCGGGCTCCCCGGCTCCCTACCTGCTGGCCTGGGGTCTGGCGGCTGCCGCGGCCGCGGTGCTGGGCGCCGTCCGCGGGGGCACGCGCCCGCTGGTCACCCAGACCCGGTCGTGGGTCCGGGAGAACTGGCAGCTCACCCGGTTCCTCGTCCTGGAGTCGCTGCTGGTGCAGGGCGCCTTCCAGGGCATGCTGCTGCTCATCGGCGCGTTCGGCGCGCTGAGCGACGTGGCGGCCATCCGCGGGGCCAACGTGGTCGTCGGGCCGGTGTCGCTGCTGGGCATGAGCGCCACGGCGTTCGCGGTGCCCGAGCTCGCCCGTCGTGCGCACCTGCCCGGGCGGACCAGGCTCCTCGCCGGCGTCGGCATCAGCGGCGTGCTCGCCGTGGTCGCACTCGCCTGGGGCGCCGTCGTCCTGCTGCTGCCCGACGTGGCCGGGGTCGCTCTCCTGGGTGACTCCTGGCCCGGGGTGCGCGCGGTGCTGCTCGCCACGGTCGTCGGGCAGCTGATCAACATCAGCTACTCCGGCGCCACCTACGTCGTCTACTCCACCGGTGCCACGGCGGTCGCCATGCGGATCAACGCCCTCGTGTCCGTGCTCCTCGTGGTCTTCGGGCTCACCGGACTGGCGCTCGGGGGCGCCGAGGGCGTCGCCTGGGGCATCGCCGCGACGTACGCGACGGTGCTGCCGCTGTGGTACCTCGCCGCCGCCCGCGTGACCCGCCGTCCGGCAGCCGGCCAGCCTCGTCCGGCGGGCGGCGAGCCGGACGGAGCAGCTGCCGGACCCGCCGTGGACGAGCAGTCACCGGCCGACGGACGCGGCCTCAGCGCGGGTCGGACGACGTCCGACTGAGCGCCGGACCCGCAGCCCGGGACCGGTCAGTCAGGGGTCAGCGGGTCGCCGGTCGGCTCACCGGCAGCTTCACGCGCTGGTGACCCGCGCGCTGTGCGGCGAAACCGGACTGCAGGGCGTCGGCCAGCGCGAGTGCGGGGTCGACCGGGGCGGGCGCGGTGCTCGTCATGGCGGCACGCTATGGCCGCGGCGCCGTCCTGCACCGGCGACACTCGGTCACTCGGCGTTACGAGATGGTGACGGGTGCACTCCTGTCACAGCGGGCGGACGATCTCCCAGCGTGGCGTCCAGCCAGGCGTCCGTGCGGCGGTCCCAGGTGCGCGCGCCTGCCCAGCCGATCCGGTCCGCGACCCAGCCGGCCGGCTCGTCGGCGGCGGCCTGCACGGCCTCGGCCATGGCGGCGGCGCCGTCCACCACGTAGGTGTGCGGCGGGACGTCGCTGCTGTGCTCGAGGTGGCCGGCGGTGGCGACCACCGGGACGCCGCGCGAGCAGTAGTCGTAGGTCTTCATCGACGACTGGCCCAGGGCGCGGCTGGCCACGTCGGGGATCAGCCCGACGGCCGCGGCGTCCAGCACCTCGGGGAGCCGGTCGCGGGAGAGCAACCCGGCGTAGCGGAACCGGCCGGGGAACTCGCGCTCCAGCCCGAGGAACTCCTCGGCCGCAGCCTGCGCGCGCAGCGGGAACACCAGCTGGCCGTGCACGGTGAGCGTCCAGTCCGGCAGGGCGGTGAGCACCGACCGCACCAGGTCGACGTCGAACCGCTCGGCGATGCTGCCCACGTAGACCGCCGACCGCGGCACCCGCTGGACCGTGCGGGGGGCGGTGAGCAGCTGCTCGTCGGTGCCGTTGGGGACGACGACCGGCGTGCGGCCGGGGAAGAGGTCGGCGAGCACCTGGTTGACCACCACGACCTCGTCGGCCTCGTCGGCGATCCGGCGGAGCTGGTCGCGCAGTCCGCGGGCCTGGGGGAGCAGTCGCGCCCAGTCGTCGGTGCAGTCGAAGACCACCCGGCCGCTCAGGCCGCGGGTGGCCCGCCACTCCCACGGGAACATGACGACGGTCAGCTGCTCGGCCCAGTCCGACCGGCGCAGGAACCGGTTGTAGAGGGCCGCGTCGACCCGCTCGGCGACCGGGCCGCGCAGTCCCGGCCGCAGGGTGGAGCGTTCGGAGACCTCGATGCCGGGGGCGACGGGGAGGAAGTGGCCGCGCCCGACGTGCCGGGTCCAGTTGCCCGGGTCGGTGGTGAGCCGGCGCCAGTCGCTGGGGGCCTGGACGAAGCGCACGGGCATGCCGCGGCGGACCAGCTGGGCGGCGATCATGTGCTCGCGACGGATCGCGGGGTTCCACGGGTCCTTGGCGAGGAAGCCGATCCCGGGGCGGGGGTCCGACGTGGTGTTCAGCGCAGGCCTCCGGAGGTCACGGCTGCACCCTAGAAGGAGGGCCCGCGGTGCGCCCCGGCAGACTGGTGGTGTGCGTCCGATCGCCGCGTCGTTGCCGGACGCCGTCCTCGTCCGGCTGCCGCTGCGCGCCAAGCGGGCCGTGCTCTACCGGCGGGCGCACGGCCGCTGGCCGGGCCGTCCACCGCGAACGTTCACCGAGAAGGTCAACTGGCGGGTGGTGCACGACCGCCGGCCGCTGATCGGGCAGCTGGGCGACAAGCTGGCGATGAAGGCCTACGCCGCCGAGGTGGTGCCGGCCGTGCAGGTGCCGCGCGTGCTGTGGACCGGCACCGACCTCGCCACGCTGGCCGACGCCGCGCTGCCCGAGCGCTGGGTGCTCAAGTCCAACCACGGCACCATGCGGGTGCACATCGGCACCGGGACGCCCGACGTCGGCGAGCTGCGGCGCCTCACGGCCGGCTGGCTGGACGAGCCGCTGTTCCGCGACCGCGGCGAGTGGGTCTACAGCCAGGCGCGCCGCCTGCTGCTGGTCGAGGAGTTCATCGGCGCGGACGGCGCCGTGCCCGCCGACCACAAGTTCCTCGTCTTCGGTGGCCGGGTGCGCCTCGTCCAGGTGGACACCGGCCGGTTCGGGTCCCACCAGCGGCGGCTCTACGGCCCCGACTGGCGGCCCGTGACGGTGACCGAGACCGTCGCCGCCGGGCCGGTCACCGCGCCGCCGGCCGGGCTGGCGGAGATGACCAAGGTGGCCGAGGCACTGGGCGCGGCCTTCGACTTCGTGCGCGTCGACCTGTTCGACGTCGACGGTGAGGTGTGGTTCGGCGAGCTCACGCCCTACCCCGGTGGCGGGCTCGACGCCTTCGACCCGGTGCTCGACGAGCAGCTGGGCCGGTGGTGGCGGTTGCCGGCGCGGTCAGCCGTGCGTGCGCGCCAGCAGGGCGTCCGCTGACAGGGTGTTGACCACCCGGTCGGCCGGGACGCCGCACTCGACGGCCCGGGTGCAGCCGTTGTCCTGCCAGTCCAGCTGACCGGGGGCGTGCGCGTCGGTGTCGATGGCGAAGTCGCAGCCCAGTTCCACGGCCTGGGTGAGGAGGCGCCGCGGCGGGTCCAGCCGCTCGGGGCGGGAGTTGATCTCCACCACGGTCCCGTGCTCGACGCAGGCCCGGAAGACGGCGTCGGCGTCGAACTGGCTCTCGGGCCGGGGCTTCTGGCTGCCGTTGCGCTGCCGGCGGCCGATGACCAGCCGGCCGGTGCAGTGCCCGAGGACGTCGGTGTGCGGGTTCTCGACGGCGGCGAGCATGCGCTCGGTCATCTGGGCGCTGGCCGCGCGCAGGTCGGAGTGCACACTGGCGACGACGACGTCGAGGCGGCCGAGCAGCTCGTCGACCTGGTCGAGGCTGCCGTCGACGTTGATGTCGCACTCGATGCCGGTGAGGACGCGGAAGGGCGCCAGTTCGGCGTTCAGCGCCGCGACGACGTCCAGCTGCTGCTCCAGCCGCTGCGGGCTCAGCCCGTTGGCGACGGTCAGCCGGGGGGAGTGGTCGGTGAGGGCGAGGTACTCGTGCCCGATGGAGAGGGCCGCCTCGGCCATGTCGCGGATCGGACTGCCGCCGTCGGACCAGTCCGAGTGCGCGTGCAGGTCGCCCTTGAGCGCGGCGCGCAGGGCTGCGGCCTCGTCGGCCAGCGGGGCGAGTTCGGCGTACGTCTCCTCCAGCCCGCGGAGGTAGGCCGGCAGCTCACCGCGGTGCGCCTCGACGACCACCGCGGCCGTCTTGTCGCCGATGCCCTTGAGCTCGGTCAGCGTCTTCGTGCGGACCCGCCGGTCGAGCTCGGCGTCGTCCAGGCCGGCGACCACGGCTGCCGCGGTGCGGAAGGCGTTCACCCGGTACGACGGCTCGCGGGCGCGCTCCAGGAGGAAGGCGATCCTCCGGAGCGCGCCCGCGGGCGGCAGTGGTGCAGTGCTCAGCGGCCGACCTTCTTGACCTGCTTGCTGGCCCGCTTCTGCGCCTTGGCGGCCTTCTTGGAGGCCTTGGTGTAGCTGGCCTCGGCGGCAGCGGCGGCGGCGGTGGCGCTGCGACGGGCCCACCAGCCGACCGACGGCTTGCCCTCGGTGTCGACGGCGGCGAGCAGCAATCCGCCGAGCATCGAGGTGTTCTTCAGGAAGTTGCTGGTCTGCCCGAAGCGCTCCTTCGGGTCCGTGTGCTCCCAGAAGCGGTGACCGGCCAGCGTGGTGGGCACCAGCGAGGTGGCCAGCACGAGGGCGGAGAAGCGCGGGAAGCGGCCCAGCGCGAACAGGGAGCCGGCGCCGACCTGGGCGGCGGCGTTGAACTTCACCCACTGCTCGACGTCGTGGGTGACCTGGACGGGGAGCTGCTTGTCGGCGATCTCGGTGAGCTGCTCGACGATCGGGGCAGCACCGGGCACGCGGCTCTGCGGGTGCCGGAGGGTGTCGATGCCCCCGTAGAGGAACGTGCCGGCGATCAAGGGCCGGGCGATCCGGCGGACCAACATGGAGATACCTCTTCCCATCGGTGACGTCTGCAGTGCGGTTCCCCGGTGCTGACCGGGACAACCTCCTGCTGAGTGACCGTAGTGAGAAGTGACGATCATCGCTGGGCGAGCGTCGGGCGCTGCTGCCGCCGTCGGGGTCGGGCCGGCGGACGACGGACCGTCAGAGGCTGGGCTGGGCGGTCCGCGCGCCGAGGACGGCGGCGACGGTCAGCTCCACCGGGAGGCCGATGAGGTGGTCGGTGAACGGCGCACGCGCGTCGGCCGTGCGGATGCCCCGCCCGACCACCAGCGCGAGCCCGGCGGAGGCGGTGACCCAGACGGCGGAGATGACGGCGATGACCACGTGTCCTGTCTAGTCGTCCAGGGTTGCGGTCCGATGCACGATCGTCCGGCAAGTCATGCCAAAGTCTGTGCTGCGTCTTGGGGTGTGACGTGGTCGCTCCACCGCCCGATCGACCAGGTGGCACAGTTCTTGCTGGTGGGTCGATCCGGTCAGTCGTAGGGGTTGGTCAGCACGGCGCGTGCCTCGCGGACGGTGAAGGTCGCCGGGGCGCCGTCCGTGGTGGTCGTGCCCGGGACGTCGGCTGCCGCGCCGCCGTCGACGGAGAACGTGCCGCCCCACGTGGTGGTGAGGCCGGCGGTGTACGTGCCGGCGGCGTAGTCGTGCGTGATCGTCTGGTCGGGGTAGGGCGCACCGGCGTCGGTGGTGATCAGCGTGGTGCCGTCGCCGGTGGTCCAGGCGAAGGACGTCGCCCGAGCGGTGATCGTGACGGCGAAGCCGCGGATGTCGACGGTGAACACCTGCGTCGTGGGGCTGTCGGTGAAGAAGATGACCGGCAGCCCGACGAGCGCCTCCCCGGGCGGCTGCTGGCGGGTGGTCAGCTGCGGCAGGGGGAGGGTCTGGAAGTAGCGGAACACCTCGTCCGGCGACGGCGGCGGGTTGAGGTCGGTGATGTCGACGCAGGCTGTCGCGAAAGGTAGCCACGCACCATAAGCCGACCCGACTTCGGCATCGGGTGGCGGTGGCGGTGCATCCTCAGGCTGAGCTCCCGGCTGCACCAGTCTTTGACGCTGGACAACGTAGTAGGTGATGACGCGTCCTTCGGCGACTGGGCACGTTTCGCCGCCAGGCTGGCAACCGCCCAGTGCTAGGTCGTCAACCTCGCAAGGTGTGCGGAGTCGCCAGGTATATAGGACTGGCCCGGTCGCCACAGCGCGTTGGGCGCTGTAATTTCCCGACTCGTCGGGGCCAACGATGTCTCCGGCTGTCAGGTTGACGGCGCCACCACTGAGTCCAGTCTCAGGAGTGCAGGAGAGGCCTCGGCAATCCGCAATGGCGGGCGCTGTGGCCCACGCCATGAATCCAAGGATGAGAGCGACCACCGCCAGTGGCGCGGCGGCTCGATGCCCTAGTTGACGTCCCACTGATTCAACACCCAGCTGTTGGTGGTCTCGTCCCATCCAAGCAGTGCTCCGGAACCGGAGCTGGTCCGCTCATCAAAGATCAAGCTTGGAATCGGTTGGCCCGTGGAGTCGATAACTGTGAGCGGTGATTGTCTGATCGATAGGACAGCCTCAACTACTGAGCCCTTAACAGGACTGCTATCCAGGTAGTCGACTGAGATTTGGCCACCGCGATATGAGTAGCCAGTTGCGGCATCCTGTCGAATCTCCTCGATGATCCGGTCGCAAGTGGCGCAATCTTGGCTGAACTGATCTAGGTAATCAGCATTCATAGAGGCCTGTGCGGCGCTGTAGAGCTGCATGTAGTAGCGGAGGAAAGCTTGTGCGCCAGCTTCGCTCTGCTGTCTTGCTTCCATAGGCATAGGAAGGTCAGGGGGACCCAGCGGCTGGAGGGTGTCGCTCGTCGGGGCAGCTGACGACGACACCGGGGGCAGGGTCTCGTTCGCCGTCTCTCCGCTCGAACAGCTCGTGAGCACCGCGATCGCCACGGCTGTCGCTGCAGCCGTTCGCCCCCACCGCATCCGTCGTCCTCCCGTACGTCCAGAAAGTCCACCGGACACTACGCAGCTCAGCGCCCTGTCCGCGTCGCCCGAAAGGCCGAACTGTGGACAGTCGAGTCCTGCCCCCGGTGGGGGGCAGGGCTCTGCTGTCAGCGCTCGCAGTAGACGGTCAGCCGCTGGCGCTTGCGGAACACGAACTCGGTCGCGAAGTCGCCGGTCTCCCCGTCGTAGGCCACCTGCTGCGGTCCCGACAGTGACCGCACCCGCAGCTCCGCGACCTGGAACTGCGCGTACGTGCGGCTGTGCTCGCTCACCCCGAACAACGTGGCCAGCACCGCCCGGGTGCGGCCGAAGTGGAGGTCGGCACGCAGGTACTGCACGTCCAGCAGTCCGTCCTCGAGCCGCGGACGCCAGGCCGGTGACATGCCGCGGGGCACGTAGACGCCGTTGCCGACGAACAGGATCCAGGCGGAGATCCGCTTGCCGTCGACCTGCAGCTCCACCGGCGACCCGTGCCGCAGCACCTGCGCCGCGGCGACGCTCAGCGCAGTCCACTTGCCCAGTCGCCCCGACAGCGCATCGCGGCGCTCGACCATCTCCGGGTACGAGCCGATCGAGGCGGTGTTGAGGAACGGGACGCCGTTGACCTCGGCGACGTCCACCTGCACGGCCGAGCCGTGCACCACCGCGGCCGCTGCCTCCCGCGGCGTGGCCACCCCGAGGTCGCGGGCGAAGTGGTTGAGCGTCCCGGCCGGCACCACGGCCAGCGGGAGCCCGGCCTCCAGCGCCACCGCCGCGGCGGCCGCGACGCTGCCGTCGCCACCGGCCACGCCCAGCGCCCTGGCCCGCCCCGACCGCACCGCCTCGCCCAGCAGCTCGCGCACGCCGGCGTCCTCGGTCAGCTCGAGCACCTCGGCCCGCGGCAGCAGCTCGGCGATGTCGGCGGCGGGGGAGTAGTCCTCGCGCCCGGACCGCGGGTTCACTGCGATCACCAGCCCCTCGCCCTCGGGCAGTGCCGGGGCGTCCCACGCCGTCCGGACCCGGGCCGGGTCGGTCGGGCGCACCCGCCACCAGTGCTGCGTGGCAGCGGCCACCGCGCCGCCGACCGCCATGCCGGCGAGCACGTCGCCCGGGTAGTGCACGCCGACGTGCACCCGGGAGTAGCCGACGCCCAGCGCCACCGGCGCGATCAGCGCACCGGCCAGCGGGCTCTCCATCGCCACGCCGGTGGCGAAGGCCGCCGCCGACGCCGAGTGGCCGCTGGGGAAGGAGAGGGTGTGCGGCGCGCGGCGCAGCGACCGGTCGGTCGCCACGGTGGTCAGGTCCGGCCGTACCCGGCCGAAGACCCGCTTCAGGACGACGTTGACCAGCGCGCTGGAGAAGGCCAGCGACCCCAGTCCCCGGACGGCGCCGCGCCGCTGCTGACCGCGCTGGAGCCCGAGCGCCAGGGCGAGGACCAGCCAGAGCTTGCCGTGGTCGGCGAAGGTGGACAGCCGGCGCAGCCAGCGGTCGACCCGCGTGGTGGGCAGTCGGCCGACGCGCTCGAGCAGCATCGCGTCCCAGCGGCGGGGTGAGGCCATGCGCGGACGCTAGTGGAGTCCCAGCGCGACGGGATGCGAGCGCTGGGACTCCACACCCCGAGGGGTCATGTGCGCTGGCGGGCCCGGTAGGCGGCGACGGTCGAGCGGCTGGAGCAGGTGTTGGAGCAGTACCGGCGGCTGGCGTTGCGCGAGGTGTCGACGTAGACGTTGCCGCAGCCCTCGGCCGAGCAGACCCCCAGCCGCTGCCAGCCGTGCTGCACGACCACCTGCGACAGGCCCATGGCCACCGTGGTCGTCAGCTGCTCGACCGCCCCGGCGTCGGGCCGGGCGTAGTGCAGGTGCAGCTCGCCGTCGTGGTCGGTGGCGTAGGGCCTGGGGGAGGCCAGGGCCAGCAGGGCGTTCAGCCGGGTCATCACCTCGGGCTGACTCCCGGCCAGGGCGACCTCGCGCACGAGGGCCGACGTCTGCCCCACCGCCTCGTCCTCGGCACTGGTCAGCTCCAGGGCCGTGCCCTCGGTCCACCACTCGTCGTGGGCGACCAGGAACGTGTGCACCCAGGTCGGATCGGCCCGGTCGACGTTCGCCAGGTCGATGGCCAGCTCGACGGCGTTCGACCCGTAGGTGTCGTAGTCCATTTGACTCCCTACCCTCGTGCTACCGTCGGGATGCTGTAGGGGGTCAACCGGTGTTGGACCCCTACGATTCCCCGTCTCGACTGTGCTGAAGTGAGTCCGTTCATGCGTTCCTACCTCGCCGTGTGGCAGCTGCCGTCTGCTCCGGTGCTGCTGCTGTCCGCCTTCGCCGGGCGACTGCCGTCTGCGATGGTGCCCCTGGCACTGCTGCTCATGGTGCAGGAACAGACGGGCTCCTACGCGATCGCCGGCGGCATCTCCGCCACCTTCGGCATCGCCACCGCGATGGTCGCGCCCGTGCTGGGTCGGCTCGCCGACCGCCGCAGCCCGCGCCCGGTCCTGCTCCTGCAGGCACTGGCCTACCCGCTGCTGCTGACCACCGTGGCCGTCGTCGTCCTGCGCGACGCCCCGGTCCCGGCGATGTTCGCCGCGGCCGCCGCCGTGGGGATGAGCACCCCGCTGGTCTCGGGCACCGTGCGCGCGCTCTGGTCCCGGGTCGCCCCGGAGGTCCGCCCCACCGCCTACGCCCTCGACGCCACGCTCACCGAGCTGGTCTTCGTCGCCGGCCCCACGCTGGTGGCCACCCTCACCTTCCTGCTGAGCCCGGCCGTCGCGCTGGCCGTCGCCGGCGTGCTCGGGATCGCCGGCGCGCTCGGTGTCGCCACCAGCGCGCCGATGCGGGCCTGGCGGCCGGTGGCCGCCCCCCGTCGCCGGCTCCTCGCCACCGTGACCCTGCCCGGCATGCCGCGCGTCCTGCTCAGCGGGACGGCGCTGATGCTCGCCGTCGGCGGTCTCGAGGTCGCCGTCCCGGCCTTCGCCGACGCCGCCGGCACACCGGGGATCTCCGGTCTGCTGCTGGCCGTCTGGGCACTGGGGTCCACCTTCGGCGGGCTCTGGTTCGGCGCCCGCGTGCTCAGCGCCTCGCTGCCGCGCCAGTACCGCTGGGGCCTGCTCGGCGTCACCATCGGCCTGGCCCCGCTCGCCGCGGTGTCCAGCCCGTGGGTCCTGGGTGCGCTGCTCTTCCTCGGCGGGACGGCGATCGCGCCGACGCTGACCGTGCAGAGCTCGCTGGTGGGCTCGATCGCCCCGGCGTCCGCGGTCACCGAGGCGTTCACCTGGTTGTCCACGGTCGCCTTCGGGGCCTCGGCGATCGGCGCCGCGGTGGGCGGTGCGCTCATCGAGGGCCGCTGGGGCGTGGCCGGCGCCCTCGTCATGGCCACCGTCGCCGCAGCCGTCGCGGTGGCGGTGACGCTGGTCCCCGGGCGGGGTCCGAGCCTGCCGGCAGCGCCCCGGCGGGACGTCGTCCATGCCTGAGTCGGTGCCCCGGCGCCCGGTCGGCCACCCCCGTGGAACCCGGGCGCCGGGCACTGGTAGCCTTCCTTCTCGGTGGTTCCGGGGAGACCCGGGCCCCGGGAGGCTTCGCCTAGTGGCCTATGGCGCCGCACTGCTAATGCGGTTTGGGTAAAACCATCCCGGGTTCAAATCCCGGAGCCTCCGCGCAACAACTGAACACGCACCCGTAGCTCAACGGATAGAGCATCTGACTACGGATCAGAAGGTTAGGGGTTCGAGTCCCTTCGGGTGCACGTCTGGTTGAGACAGCGAACGGCCCCGTACCTCTTCGTGAGGAGCGGGGCCGTTCGTGTTGTCGGGCCGTGCCCTCAGCGGCGGAAGCCGGCGACCTGTACCTCGCCGGTCGGGAACCGGGCCGCAGTGGCCTCGACCGAGGCGAGCGTGGCGGCGGCGCGCGAGCACGGGAAGCCCCAGCGCTCCTGCACGCGGCGGCTGGCCTCGCCCATCGCCTCGCGGGTGAGTGCGACGAACTCGCCCACCGGGTACGCCACCCCGGCCGTGAAGACGTCCTCGACCACGGTCGAGGGCGAGTAGACCCACTGCTGCGACCCGTCCGGCCAGCGGACGTCGAACTCCACCTCGGGCACGAACTGAGTGTGCGTCAGGGAGGTGTGTGGCGGGCGGGGGGCCGGCCCTGACGGTCTGGCCGCGTTGGTCGGTCCATCCCCAGGAACTGGATGGCCATGTGTACCGGCTTCCCCCACCCGCACCTCACTGTGACCCACGGCACACGTACGAGTCAAGGGGTCGTCGGCGTGCCGCGCGGGACGACGAGCAGCGGCACCGTCGCCGCCCGCAGGACCTTCGTCGCGGTCGACCCCACGAACACCCGGCCAGGTGGTCCGAGGCGCGAGGAACCGACCACCAGCACGTCGCCCGGAGCCCAGGGCACCTCGGCCACCGCCCCGGCCCAGCCGGCGCCGCGGGCCAGCAGCGTCCTCGGCGCCGGACCCGGCCCGGGCCAGTCCGCCACCACCTCGTCCAGCGCGCCCTGCACCTGCCCGGCCCACTCCTCGCTGACCACGTGCTCCAGCCGGTCCCCGCCGCCGGAGGGCAGCAGCGCCGCCCGCTCGGGCACGAAGGTGACCAGCCGGACCGGCACCCGCCACCTGTCGGCGAACCCCAGGGTCGCCGCCAGCGCCTCCGCCGACCGCGCCGTCCCGGCCCACGCACAGGTCAGCCGGGCCGGTGCGGCGTCGGCCGACCAGGCGCGCGGCGCCAGCGCCAGCGGCACCGGCGAGCTGTGCAGCAGCCGCTCGGCCACCGACCCCGCCGCGAAGCGCCCGGCCGGGGCCTCCGCCGCCGCGCCCAGCACCAGCAGCCGCGCCCGGTAGGTGGACGCCGCCTCGACCAGCCCCGCGGGCACCGAGGACGCCGGCACCACCGCCGTCCGGACGTCGTCGACCCCGGCCGCCCGCAGCGCGGTGAGCGCCTCGGCCTGCCGGGTCGCGGTCAGCGCTGCGCGCCACTGCAGGTACTCCCGGTCCAGCCGGGACGCGACCGGGGTGGCCGGGTCCGGCGGCACGACCGTGGTGACCACGACCGACGACTGCTCGGCGCGGGCCAGCCGCACGGCCAGCCGCAGCGCGGCGTCGTCCCCGCCGCCGTGCTCGGCGGCCTCCCAGCCCAGCAGGACGGTCATCGTGGCCTCCTCGGCAGCGGGGTGTCCCCAGCCTCTCCCGGCGGGCGCCGGGGAGCCACCGGGCGGCTCAGGACCGGCGTCGCAGCACCTCACGGGAGAGCTGGTCGACCGCGGTGTGGCCGGTCAACCCCAGGGTCAGGTCGAACTCGGCGAGCACGTCGTCCACCACCTGCCGGACGCCGTCCTCCCCGGCCAGCCCCAGGCCCCAGACGAACGGGCGGCCCAGCAGCACCGCGCGGGCGCCGAGCGCGACGGCGACCAGCACGTCGGCGCCGCTGCGCACTCCGCTGTCCAGCAGCACCGGCACCCGGTCGGCGACGGCGTCGACCACGTCGGGCAGGGCGTCCAGTGCGGCGATCGACCGGTCGACCTGGCGTCCGCCGTGGGTGCTGACCACCAAGCCGTCGACGCCCTCGTCGACCGCGCGCCGGGCGTCGTCGGGGTGCAGGACGCCCTTGAGCACGATCGGCAGCCGGGTGTGCTCCCGCAGGAAGGCCAGGTCGTCCCAGGTGATCGAGGGCCGGGAGTAGAGAGCCAGGAAGGTCTCCACCGCGACCCGGGGGAGCGGGGAGCGCAGGTTCTCCAGCAGCGGGCCGGGCCAGGCGCGGGCCATGCCGACCAGTGCGCGCACCGCGGCCGGGGTGGGCCGGGGCTGCGGGTCCCGCGGGGTGCTGGCCGAGGCGGCGACCCGCTCGACGACCAGCCCGCGGAACACCGGGTCGGAGGTGTACTGCGCGATCCCCTTGCCCAGGGCGAAGGGCAGGTGGCCGAGGTCCAGGTCGCGCGGGCGCCAGCCGAGCATCGTGGTGTCGAGGGTGACGACGACGGCCTCGCAGCCGCTGGCCTCCGCCCGGCCCAGCAGGCTGGCGACCAGCTCGTCGGAGCTCGACCAGTACAGCTGCATCCAGCGCGGCGCGTCGCCCATCGCCGCGGCGGTGGTCTCCATCGGCACCGAGGCCTGGTTGGAGAAGACCATCGGCACGCCCAGCTGGGCGGCGGCCCGGGCCACGGCCAGGTCGGCCTCGGGGTGCACGAGCTCCAGGGCGCCCACCGGACCGAGCAGCACGGGTGCGGGCAGTCGCCGTCCGAACAGCTCGACCGAGGTGTCCCGGGAGCTGACGTCGCGCAGCACCCGGGGCACCACCGACCAGCGGTCGAAGGCCGCCCGGTCGGCGCGCTGGGTGTCCTCGTCGCCGGCGCCACCGGCGACGTAGTCGTGGGCACGGGCGCCCAGCCGGCGTCGCGCCTCGCGGGCCAGGGCGCGGTAGCTGGTGGGCACGCGCGGGGTGTGGCCGTACACGCCGGCCCGGTAGACCGCGTCCTGCCGTCGCCGTCCCGTCCCGGCCGCTGAGCTCACGGGACCACCGTAGTGACGTGGGTCTCGCGGGCCCTCATGCACCTGACGGTGCGACACGCCCGTCGCGACACGCGCGCGACACGGAAGTGACTGGAGTGACGGAGCGGCAACTGAGCGCATGCAGCGGAGATGATCGGGGCAGTGCAGCCAGGGTGTCGGGGCAGTCGCCCTCCGGCTGGCGAGATCGGGGGTCCGCGGTGCCGACGTCGTACCCGCGTGTCCTGGTCGTCGCCGTCCTCTCGCTGGTCGCCGGCGGGGTCGCCCTCGCCACCCCCGCCGCCGCGATGGAGGACGCGCGCCGGCCCACCGCCACGGTCACCCACGGCCCCAGCTGCGGCCCCGACGTCGTCCGCGCGCTGGTCACCAACGGCACCCAGCCGCACCGGGTCGCGCTCGTGGTGAACGGTGGCGACGAGCAGGCCTCCGCGGTGCTCGCCGCCGGTCAGCAGGTCGAGCTGGTCAGCGAGCCGATCGGCTGGGGCGAGACCGTCGACGTCCAGGTCGCCGTCACGGCCGGCGACGGGACGCCGGAGACCCCGCTGGACCTGGAGACCTACACCCGGCCGAGCGCCGAGGACTGTGCGCTGGTGGCCGCGCCCCCGTCCGCGACCGGCACCGCCCCGCCGGCCACCTCGGCGGAGCCCGGGCCCGTCACCAGCGCGGGGCCGGAGACCACCCCGCCGACCACCGGCGCACCGGGCTCCCCGGGCGTACCGGCCACCACGGGGCCGGGCAGCTCGCCGTCGTCCGACCCGGCGACCTCCGCCCCCGGGACGACGCCCGGCAGCACGTCCGGCACCACGCCCGGGCCCACCGGTGGGACGCCGACGGGGACGCCGGACACGAGTGCCCCACCGCGTACCAGCAGCCCCGGCACCGCGAGCGGCCCGGCCAGCAGTGTCCCGGCCGCGAGCAGCTCCGCGGCCGCCGTCTCCCCGGGCGGTGTGGTGACCGTCCGGGCCACCGGTTTTACTGCCGGCGAGCCGGTGGCCGTGACGATCCCCGGCGTCGACGAGCCGCTGACCACCGTCACCGCAGCCGCCGACGGCAGCGTGGAGACCGTCGTCCAGATCCCGCGCGGCGCGGCCCTGGGCTCGACCACGGTGCAGTTCACCGGCAGCGACTCGGCCGCGACCGCCGGGCTGGACCTCGACGTGGCCGCCCGCGACGGGGTGGTACCGGAGAGCACCGGCTCACCGGCTGCGGTCGCCGCCGGACTGGCGCTGGTCGGTGCGGCGGGGACGCTCGGGTTGATGAGCGCGCGGCGCTCCCGCGGCCGGCACGCCGACGCCGACCGCTGAGCCGCCGGGCCACCCCGGCCACACCGGCCGGATGATCCGTACCGACATCCCGCACCGACACCCCGACGGAGACGTGGACCCGCTCATGGACCAGCACATGGACCGCCTGCACGACGGCGCGCCGCCCCGAGGCGTGCCCCGTGACGTGCGCGGCCTCGCTGCGGCCGGGCCCAGCGCCACCGAGACCTGGCTGCGCATCGTGCAGGTGCACGACCGCATCACCCACCGCGTGGACTCTGCCCTGCACCGCCAGCACGGGCTGTCGCTGACCGGGTTCGAGGTGCTGCGCCGGGTGGCGGAGTCGCCGGAGGAGTGGGCGTCGATGGGCGACCTGGCCGAGGCGGTCGGGCTGAGCCGCCCGGGCATCACCAGCACCGTCAACCGGCTCGTGGACGACGGCCTGGTCACCCGCGAGCGGCTGGGGGAGGACCGGCGGCTGCTGCACGCCCGGCTCACCGACTCCGGCCGGGAGCGGGTGCGCGCCGCGACGGCCACCCACGACGACCTGGTGGCCCACCTGCTCACCATGCTCGGCGACGACGCCCCCGTGGTCACCGACGCCCTGGCGCGCGTCTCCGCGGCCACCCGCCGCCCCCGCTCGTAGCGTCCGCCGTCCGCCGTCCGCCGTCCGCCGTCCGCCGTCCGCCGT
>NZ_JAAGWH010000025.1 GCF_010682105.1 Modestobacter muralis
CGGTCTAGGGCCCACAGTCGGGTGTATAGGTACCTATGCCTGGGGATCCGGGACCGGGATCGACGGTCGTGAGGGGTGATCGCGGGGGATCCGACGCGTGAGCGTCCCTCGAACGGGGTAATCCGCCGCCTGCCCGGCGAAAACTTAAAGCCCGTAGTGTTTCTCCGGTGGAGCTGCAGGGGATCGTGAGGGCATGACGGGCTACCTGAGCAGCTGCACGGTGGTCGTGCCGACCATCGGCCGCCCGTCGCTCGACGTCCTGCTCGACGCGCTGGCGAACAGCACCGGGCCGCGCCCGGCCGAGCTGGTGCTGGTCGACGACCGGCCCACGGGCGAGCCGCTGCGGCCCGAGCGCCCCGGCCTGCCCCCGGTCCGGGTGGTGCGCACCGGCGGCGGTGGCCCGGCCCGCGCCCGCAACCTGGGCTGGCGCACCGCGCACACCGAGTGGATCGCCTTCCTCGACGACGACGTCGTGCCCGACCCCGACTGGTACGACCGCCTCGCCGCCGACCTGGCCGCGCTGCCGGACGACGTCGCGGGCACGCAGGGCCGGGTGCGGGTCCCGCTGCCGACCGACCGTCGGCCCACCGACTGGGAGCGCGGCACCGCGGGGTTGGCCACCAGCAGCTGGATCACCGCCGACCTCGCCTACCGCCGGTCCGCCCTCGCCGCGGTGGGCGGGTTCGACGAGCGCTTCCCGCGCGCCTTCCGCGAGGACTCCGACCTCGCCCTGCGGGTCATGGACACCGGCTCCACGCTGACCCGCGGCGAGCGCTGGATCACCCACCCGGTGCGCCCGGTCGACCGCTGGGTCTCCGCCCGCGTGCAGGCCGGCAACGCCGACGACGTGCTGATGCGCCGGCTGCACGGCCCCACCTGGCGTGACCGCGCCGACGCCGCCGTCGGCCGCCGTCCCCGGCACCTCGCGGTCACCGGCGCCGCGCTGGCCGCCGTCGGGCTGCTCGCCGTCGGGAGGCCGCGGGCCGCCGGGCTCGCCGCGCTCGGCTGGCTCGCCGGGACGGCGGAGTTCGCCTGGGCCCGCATCGCACCCGGCCCGCGCGACCGCGCCGAGGTCGCCACCATGGCCCTGACCAGCGCAGTCATCCCGCCGCTGGCCACCTGGCACGTCCTGCGCGGCGCGGTCGTGCACCGCGACGTCCCGGCCTGGCGCGGGCTGCCCGACCTGGTGCTCTTCGACCGCGACGGCACGCTCGTCCACGACGTCCCCTACAACGGCGACCCGGCGCTGGTCGCCCCCGTCGACGGCGCCCGCGAGGCGCTGGACTCCCTGCGCGCCCGCGGCGTGCGGATCGGGCTGGTCACCAACCAGTCCGGGGTCGGCCGCGGGCTGATCACCCGGGCCCAGGCCGACGCCGTCAACGCCCGGGTCGCCGAGCTGCTGGGCCCCTTCGACACCGTGCAGGTCTGCCCGCACGCCCCCGAGGACGGCTGCCACTGCCGCAAGCCCGCGCCCGGCATGGTCACCGCCGCCTGCGCCGAGCTCGGCGTCGACCCGGCCCGCTGCGTCGTCGTCGGCGACATCGCCGCCGACCTCGGTGCCGCGGCCGCCGCCGGTGCACGCGGCATCCTGGTGCCCACGCCGGTCACGCTGCCGGCCGAGGTCACCGCCGCCCGGCACCGGGCACCCACGCTCACCGAAGCGGTCGAGGACGTGCTGGCAGGGGCCTGGTGAGCGGGCTGGCGAGCTCACCCAGCGGCACGACCCCCAGCCGCACCGTCCTGGTCGCCCGGCTGGACAACGCCGGCGACGTGCTGCTGCAGGGCCCGCTGGTGCGAGCGGTCGCGGCCGGTGCCGACCGGGTGGTCTTCCTGGCCAGCCCGCAGGGCACCGCCGCCGCCGAGCTGCTGCCCGGCGTCGACGAGGTGCTGACCTGGCACTGCCCGTGGATCGACGGGCACCCGCAGCCCGTCGACGCCGCGGACCTCGCCGCGCTCGCGGACCGGGTGCGCGCCGCGGGGGTCACGGAGGCCGTCGTCTCCACGTCGTTCCACCAGTCCCCGCTCCCGCTGGCCCTGGTCCTGCGCACCGCCGGCGTGGCCCGGATCAGCGCGATCAGCGTCGACTACCCCGGCTCGCTGCTCGACGTCCGGCACAAGGTGGACGACGACATGCCGGAGCCCGAGCGCGCGCTGTCCCTGGCCCGCGCGGCCGGGTTCGAGCTGCCCGACGGCGACGACGGCCGGCTCGCCGTGCGACGTCCACTGCCCGCGGTCGCCCACGAGCCGGGCTACGTGGTGCTGCACCCCGGCGCCAGCGTGCCGGCGCGCGCCTGGCCCGTGGAGCGCTGCACCGAGGCCGTCGAGGCGCTGGCCGACGCCGGGTACCGCGTCCTGGTCACCGGCGGGCCGGGGGAACGGGCGCTGACCGCCGCCGTCGCCGGCACCCGCGGGGTCGACCTCGGCGGGGCCACGACGCTGGCCGAGATGGCCGCCCTGCTCGACGGCGCCGCCGCGGTGGTCGTGGGCAACACCGGCCCCGCGCACCTGGCCGCCGCCGTCGGCACGCCCGTCGTCTCGCTGTTCTCCCCGGTCGTCCCGGCCGTGCGGTGGGCGCCCTATGGCGTCCCGACCGTGCTGCTGGGCGACCAGTCCGCACCCTGCCGCGACACCCGGGCCCGCGAGTGCCCGGTGCCGGGGCACCCCTGCCTGTCCTCCGTCACCGCGGCCGACGTCGTCGCCGCCGTCGAGAAGTTGGTGGCCGCGTGAAGGTCCTGCTCTGGCACGTGCACGGCTCGTGGACGACGTCGTTCGTCCAGGGCGCGCACGAGTACCTGCTGCCGGTCGTCCCCGACCGGGGTCCCGACGGGCTGGGCCGCGCCCGCACCTGGGACTGGCCGGCGTCGGTGCGCGAGGTGACGCCCGAGCAGCTGCGCGAGGAGCAGCCGGACGTCGTCGTCCTGCAGCGCACCCGCGACCTGGAGCTGGTCCGCGAGTGGCTGGGCCGCGAGCCGGGCCGCGACCTGCCCGCGGTGTTCCTCGAGCACAACGCGCCCGACGGCTCGGTGCCGAACACCCGGCACCCGCTGGCCGACCAGCGCGAGATCCCGATCGCGCACGTCACGTACTTCAACCAGCTGTTCTACGACAACGGCTCGGCGCCGACCAGGGTGATCGAGCACGGCATCGTCGACCCCGGCGAGCGCTACACCGGCGAGCTCGCCCGGGCCGGCGTCGTGGTCAACGAGCCGGTCCGCCGCGGCCGGTACACCGGCGGCGACCTGCTGCCGCTGCTGAGCCGGGCCGCTCCGCTCGACGTCTTCGGCATGGGCCTGACCGGTCTCCACGAGCGCTACGACCTCGACCCCGCGCGGGTCGGGCTGTACGACGACCCGCCGCAGGCGGCGATGCACGACGAGCTCGCCCGCCGCCGGGTCTACGTGCACCCGGTGCGCTGGACGTCGCTCGGGCTGTCGCTGCTGGAGGCCATGCACCTGGGCATGCCGGTGGTCGGGCTGGCCACCACCGAGGCCGTCGAGGCGGTCCCGGCCGAGGCCGGCGTGCTGTCGACGAACCCCGAGGTGCTGGCCCGCGCACTGGAGCGCTTCGTCCACGAGCCGGACGCCGCCCGGCTGGCCGGCAAGGCCGCCCGCGCCGCTGCGCTCGGCCGCTACGGGCTGGACCGCTTCCTCACCGACTGGGACGCCCTGCTGGCCGAGGTGACCCGGTGACCGCCGACCTGGTCGACGCCTACCGGCTGAGGATCAGCCTGGTCAGCGAGCACGCCAGCCCGCTCGCCGCGATCGGCGGGGTCGACGCCGGCGGGCAGAACGTGCACGTCGCGGCCCTCGCCGCGGGCCTGGCCACCCGCGGCCACGAGGTCACCGTCCACACCCGCCGGGACGACGCCGCGCTGCCCGAGCGGGTGCGCACCGCCGACGGCTACGACGTCGTGCACGTGACCGCAGGGCCCCCGGCCGTGCTGCCCAAGGACGACCTGCTGCAGCACATGGGCACCTTCGCCGACGTGCTGCGGGCCGCCTGGGTGCTGCAACCGCCGGACCTCGTGCACGCCCACTTCTGGATGAGCGGCCTGGCCTCGGTGCAGGCCGCCGCGGGGCTGGGCATCCCGGTGCTGCAGACCTTCCACGCCCTCGGCTCGGTCAAGCGCCGGCACCAGGGCGACGCCGACACCTCGCCGGAGCAGCGCATCGAGCTCGAGCGCGGGCTGTGCGCCGACGTCGACCACGTCGTGGCCACCTGCACCGACGAGGTCGTCGAGCTGGGTCTGCTGGGCCTGGCCGACGACCGGGTCTCGATCGTGCCCTGCGGCGTCGACACCGCCGAGTTCACCCCGCGCGGGCCGGTCGCCGAGCGCTCCGGCCGGCCGCGGCTGCTCGTGCTGGGCCGGCTGGTCGAGCGCAAGGGCCAGGAGGACGCCGTCCGGGCGCTCCCCGCGGTCCCCGGCGCCGAGCTGGTCGTCGTCGGCGGGCCGCAGTCCCACCTGCTCGACACCGACCCCGAGGTGCAGCGGCTGCGCGCGATCGCCGACGAGCTGGGGGTCGCCGACCGGCTGGTGTTCACCGGCGCGGTGTCGCGGGCCGACGTCCCGGGCTGGATCCGCTCCGCCGACGTGGTGCTCGCCGTGCCCTGGTACGAGCCGTTCGGCATCACCCCGCTGGAGGCGATGGCCTGCGGCCGCCCGGTGGTCGCCACCGCCGTCGGCGGGCTGGCCGACTCCGTCGCCGACGGCGTCACCGGCGACCTGGTCCCGCCGCGCGACCCCGCCGCCCTCGGCGCGACGCTGGCGGCGCTGCTCGCCGACGACCAGCGCCGGGCCGCCTACGGCGCCGCCGGCGTACGGCGCGCCCGCACCCGTTACCGCTGGTCCCGCGTCGTGGCCGACACCGACGCCGTCTACCGCCAGGTCCTGGCTGTCCGCTCCCCTCTGGAGGTCGCTCGATGACCGTCACCCCGTCCCGCTCCAGCGAGGTGGTGTCGCCGGACACCTGCACGCACCTCACCGGGCACGACCACGTCGCCTCGCTGACCGCCGCGCTGGGCAGCCTCACCGCGCAGGTCGAGGTCCTCGACCGCTGGGGCCGGCTGCTGGCCGACGTGCTCACCGGCGAGGGCCGCGGCCGGCTGCTCGCGGCCGGCAACGGCGGCAGCGCCGCCCAGGCCCAGCACCTCACCGCCGAGCTGGTCGGCCGGTACCGCGCCGACCGCCCGCCGTTCTCCGCGATCTGCCTGACCGCCGAGACGTCCTCGCTGACCGCGATCGCCAACGACTACGCGGCCGACGAGCTGTTCGCCCGCCAGGTCGAGGCGCACGGCCGCCCCGGCGACGTGCTGGTGCTGCTGTCGACGTCGGGCCGCAGCCCCAACGCCGTCGCCGCCGCCCGCCGGGCCCGCGACTGCGGCGTCACCGTGCTCGCGATGACCGGGCCGGGCCCGAACCCGCTGGCCGCGGCCGCCGACGACGCCGTCTGCATCGACTCGGAGTGGACCGCCACCGTGCAGGAGTGCCACCTGGTCGCCCTGCACCTGCTCTGCGCCGCCTTCGACGCGGCGGTGCTGGCCGAGTCGCCGCGGGTGTTCACCACCAACCACGTCGAGGTGGTCCAGTGATCGTCGTCGTCGGTGACGCTCTGCTCGACGTCGACCTGGTCGGCACCGCCTCCCGGCTCACCCCGGACGCGCCGGTACCGGTGATCGACGACGCCGTGACCCACGAGCGTCCCGGTGGCGCCGCGCTCGCCGCCGTCCTGGCCGCCTCCTCCGGCGAGGAGGTCACCCTGGTGGCCCCGCTCGGCGACGACGACGGCGCCGACCGGCTGCGGGCGCTGCTCGCCGGCCGGGTGCAGCTGATCGAGATCCCGGCCAGCAGCCCGACCGCGGTGAAGCAGCGCATCCGGGTCGGCGACCACTCCGTCGCCCGGCTCGACACCGGGGGAGCGACGACGACCTTCGGCGCCCTGCCGGCCGCCGCGGCCGAGGCGATCGCGACCGCGTCCGCCGTGCTCGTCGCCGACTACGGCCGCGGGACGACGTCGGCCCCTGACGTGCGTGCCGCGCTGTCCGCCGCCCGCGGCCCGGTGGTCTGGGACCCGCACCCGCGCGGTGCGGACCCGGTGCCCTCCACCCGGCTGGTCACCCCCAACGGCTCCGAGGCGGCCCGCGTCGTCCCCGACGTCACCGGCACCGGCCTGGCCGCGGTCGGTGCCCGCGCCGAGGCGCTCATCCGGCAGTGGGGCGTCGGCGCGGTCGCGGTGACCCTCGGCGCCCGTGGCGCGCTGCTGTCCTACGGGGAGGGCGCGCCGATGGTCGTGCCGGCCACCCCGGTCACCGGCGGCGACCCGTGCGGCGCCGGTGACTCCTTCGCCGCCGCGGTCACCGTCGCCCTCGCCGGGGGTGCGGTCACCGGTGAGGCCGTCACCGCCGCCGTCGCGGCCGCCGGTGCTTTCGTCGGCCGGGGCGGGGCCACCGCCTGGGACGCCGCCCCGGCCGCCGCCGAGCCCACCGAGCCCGACGTCGACGCGCTGCTGGCCCGGGTGCGCGCCGCGGGCGGGACCGTCGTGGCCACCGGCGGCTGCTTCGACCTGCTGCACGCCGGCCACGTCGCCACCCTGCGGGCCGCCCGCGGGCTCGGTGACTGCCTGGTCGTCTGCATCAACTCCGACGACTCGGTGCGCCGGCTCAAGGGCCCCACCCGCCCGCTGGTCAGCGCCCCCGACCGGGCCCGGGTGCTGGAGGCGTTGGAGTTCGTCGACGCCGTCGTCGTCTTCGGCGAGGACACCCCCGCGACCGTGCTGGAGCGCCTCCGGCCCGACGTGTGGGCCAAGGGCGGCGACTACGCCGGCGCGGACCTCCCCGAGGCCGCGGTGCTGCGCACCTGGGGCGGTCAGGCCGTCGTCCTGCCCTACCTGGACGGCCACTCGACCACCGCCCTGGTCGAGCGCTCCCGCACGAAGGACCCCGTTCTCCCCACGACTCGCAGGCTCGCCGCGGGCCCCGGAACGGGGCCGTGACCGAACAGCCCACGGCGGTGGTGCTGCGGCCGCTGGGGCTCGGTGACCTGCTCACCGGGGTGCCGGCGATCCGGGGGGTCCGGGCTGCGGTGCCCGGGCACCGGCTGGTGCTGGCGACGACGCGGGCCCTGGCGCCGCTCGCCGCGCTGATCGACGCCGTGGACGAGGTGCTGCCCGCCGTCGAGCTCGAGCCGCTGGGCTGGTCCGGCCCGCCGCCGGAGCTCGCCGTCGACCTGCACGGCAAGGGCCCCGCCTCGCACGTGGTCGTCGCCGGGCTGCACCCGCAGCGGCTGCTGACCTTCGACAGCCCCGGCTATCCCGGCCCCATCTGGTACGCCGACGAGCACGAGGTGCGGCGCTGGTGCCGGCTGGTCGACGAGGGGCTGGGCGTCACCTGCGACCCCGACGCCCTGGACCTGCGCGTCCCCGACGTCGAGCCGCCGGTGCGCGGCGCCGCCGTGGTCCACCCGGGGGCGGCGTTCCCCGGCCGGCGCTGGCCGGTCGACCGCTTCGCCGCCGTGGCCCGGCACCTGCGCGCGCAGGGGCACGACGTGCGGGTCACCGGCGGCCCGGCCGAGGTCGAGCTCGCCCGGGCGGTCGCCGCCGGGGCCGGGCTGGGGGACGGCGCGGTGCTGGCCGGGCGGACCACGTCCCTCGAGCTGGCCGCCGTGGTCGCCGCCGCGTCCGTCGTCGTCTGCGGTGACACCGGGGTGGCCCACCTCGCCACGGCCTACCGGCGTCCCTCGGTGGTGCTGTTCGGCCCGGTCCCACCCGCGCTGTGGGGTCCGCCGCCGCGTGCGCAGCACGTCGTGCTCTGGCACGGCGACGGCACCGGCGACCCGTGGGGCACCGACCTGGACCCGGCCCTCGCCCGGGTCACCGTCGCCGAGGTCACCGCCGCCCTCGACGCCCTGCTCTGATGGAGTCCCAGCGCGTCAGGGAGCGAGCGCTGGGACTCCATCACCGTCAGCTGCGGCGGCGGATGGCGTCGAAGAGCACGCCCTGCAGGTCCTCGGGGTCCAGGCAGGGGTAGGCCGCGCCCCCGGTCGCGTCGCCGATCTGCTGCAGTGCGCTCAGGTCGGCGTCCGGGCCCAGCGCGATCCCGACCACCTTGACCGGGCGCGCCGGGTCGGCCTCGGCCCGCAGCGTGTCCAGCAGCGCCGGCAGGTCGACGCCGGCCTCGTCGTCGTCGTCCTCGCCGTCGGTGATCAGCACGACGGTGTTGACCGACTTCGGGTCGTGCGCCTCGCGGGCGGCCCGCACCGCGGCCAGCGTCGTGTCGTACAGGCCGGTGCCGCCCGGGGAGAGGATCGAGGGCAGGGTGTCGAACTGCTCGGTGATCAGCTGGCGCTGCGTCTTCCCGTCCCCGGCGTCGGCGCCGAAGGTGCGCAGCGGGGCCAGCTCGACCCAGTCGCGGTCGCCGTCGAGCCGGTGGGCGAAGGCCCAGACGCCGCCGGAGTAGGAGTCCGGCAGCAGGGTCAGCGCGCTCTTGCCGGCGTCGCGGGCCAGCGTCGCCCGGGTGCCGTCGCCGGCCGCGGCCTCCATCGAGGTGGAGACGTCCATGACGGTGAGCAGCCGGGACGGCGTGGCCAGGCTGGACAGCCGGCCGAGCAGCGCCTGCACCGCGGCCGGGTCGAGCACGACCTGCTCGGGCGTCTGCGACTGCACGCCGGTGCCCACGCCGGCGCCGGCCGGGGACCCGCCCTGCTGGTCGCGGAAGCCGGCGGCGCGCGCCTGCTCGCCGACCGGGCCGGCGGTCAGCGCCTGGACGACGGCGTCGACCGCGCGGCGCTGCACGTCGTCGCCGACCGGCAGCCGCAGCACCGGGTAGTCCAGCGACGGGGAGCCCTCACGGGGGTAGACCGCGACCAGGGCGTCGGAGCCGGCGGCCTGGTTGGCGGCGAGCACCTCCTGCTCGCTCACCGGGACCAGCGGCGCGTCGGCCCCGCCCGCGGTACCGGCGGCGAGGGCGTCGGCGACGGTCGGGACTCCGCCGCGGCCGGCGGCCAGCACGGCCTCGACGACGGCGTTGTCGGCGGCCTCCCCACCACCGAGGGACTGCCGGACGGCGGCCAGGACCGAGACGCCCTCGGCGCTCGCGGCCAGGTCGGGTACGGCGAGCGGGCGGTCGGTGGTCAGCGCCTCGCCCCAGGTCGGCGGCGTCGTCGTCCAGCCCAGGTCCTCGGCGGCGGCGCGGCTGGTGGCCAGCACGAGCGGTGAGGTGGCGACCGAGCCGGCCGCCTCCAGCCCGCTGCCGCCGGCGCGGGCGGCCCACAGCGAGGAGTCGGGCACCCAGACCTGCGGGAGGGCGTCGGGGGCCAGCGAGCCCAGGTCGGCCAGCGTCTGCAGCGGCTCGGTGGCGGTCACCTCGGCGACGGCGCAGGCGCCGCTGTCCAGGTCGAGGGGCTGGGCGAGCAGCTGCCCGGCCAGCGCGCCGAGCTCGGGGGCCACGGTCACCGGCACGGTGCGGCGGTCGGTGCACGCGCCGGAGTCGGCGGCGGCCGGGGCGGTCTCGTCGTCGCCGGAGGTCCACCAGACCAGCCCGGCCACGACCACGGCCACGACGAGCGCGGCCAGGCCCGCGAGCAGGGCGGGACGGGTGCGGCGGTCGGTCCGGGCGCGGGTGTGGGCGTGGCGCCCCATCTGGTGTTCTCCGGTCGTGTTCGCAGGCGCACTGGGGCGCCCGGCGCCCCAGTGGGCGTGCGGCCATCGGTCGGTGCGCCACTGTACCCATCCGGGCCACCCGTCCGGGCCCGCGAGCGCCGCCCGTCCGGGCTCCCGGTCCCCGTCCGGCCGGGCCGGCAGGGAGGCGACCGGGTGGTCAGCCGACCTGGGCGAGGGCCGCCTCGCGCTGGGTGGTGAACCACTCGACCGTGCGGCGCAGGCCCACCTCGGAGGTGACCGTGGGCGTCCAGCCGAGGGCCTCGGTGGCCAGCGTCGTGTCGGGCCGGCGCACCTTGGGGTCGTCGACGGGCAGGTCGATGAAGCCGATCTCGGAGTCCGAGCCGGTCAGCTCCACGATCCAGCGGGCGAGCGCGAGCATGGACAGCTCGTCGGGGTTGCCGATGTTCATCGGGCCGGTCTCGGTGGAGAAGGCGAGGGCGAGGATGCCGCGCACCGTGTCGTCGACGTAGCAGATCGACCGGGTCTGGGACCCGTCGCCGGCCACGGTCAACGGCCGGCCGGACAGCGCCTGGCCCACGAAGGCGGGGATGGCGCGGCCGTCGTCGGCGCGCATCCGCGGGCCGTAGGTGTTGAAGATGCGCACGATCGCGGTGTCGGTGCCCTCCGACGTGCGGTAGGCGGTGGTCAGCGCCTCGCTGAACCGCTTGGCCTCGTCGTAGACCCCGCGCGGGCCGACCGGGTTGACGTTGCCCCAGTAGTCCTCGCGCTGCGGGTGCTGCAGCGGGTCGCCGTAGACCTCCGAGGTGGAGGCCAGCAGGAAGCGGGCGCCCTTCTCCTTGGCCAGGCCCAGCGCGTGCAGGGTGCCCAGGCTGCCGACCTTGAGGGTCTCGATCGGCATCTTCAGGTAGTCCAGCGGGCTGGCCGGGGAGGCGAAGTGCAGCACCAGGTCGACCGGGCCGGGGACGTGCACGTAGTCGGTGATGTCGCAGCGGACCAGGCGGAAGCCGGGGTGCTCCATCAGGTGCTGCACGTTCTCCGGCGAGCCGGTGAGGAAGTTGTCCAGGCAGACCACCTCGACGCCGCGCTCGAGCAGCTGCTCGCACAGGTGCGAGCCCAGGAAGCCGGCCCCGCCGGTCACCACCGCCCGGCGGACCTCGCGCGCCTGCTCTGCACCCTGGACTGCCATCGACGAGCTCCTGTCTGCCGCACCCGCGCACCGGACCGCGCGGCGTGCACCGCACTGAGTGCCCGGGACGTCAACTTCGCACACGCTTCGGGGCCGAAGTGTCCCCGGGTCGGCAGGACCCTCCGATCGGGGGACGGCGGCCACCGCGGCGGCCGCCGTCCGACCGGCTACTGCAGGTAGTTCTCGACCTGCGGCTCGGGACGCGCCTGCGCCTCGTCGGGGTCCTCCCCGTACTGGCGCTTGGCGTCACGCTGGCGGACCAGGTCCCACAGCTGGTCGCGCTCCTCCTCGATGGAGCGGAGGCGGGCGCGCTGCTCCTCGGTGTGCTCGGTCGCGTTGCGGAGCGCGTGCTCCTCCTCGACCAGCGCCTCGATCTGGGCGTGGATGTCCTTGTCGTCGTCTGCCATGCGCCCAGCTTGCCCCCTCGGGGACGAGGTCATGCCTGCGGCTCGGGGCGCTCGGGGACCCAGCCCTCGACGAAGGCGGCCAGCCGCCGGGTCACCGCGCCCCCCGACCGGCCCAGCGACAGCAGCGCCGAGCGCTCCAGTGGCACCCGCACCGGACGGCGCCCGGCGGCCGCAGTACGCACCGCGTGGCCGTCGGCGACCAGCTCGGGCCACGGGCGGTCCAGCTGGGCGCGCACCCGGGCGAGGGCGGCGGCCGCGGGTGCGGCGTTGCCCTCGACCAGGGCGGTGACGAACGCCGGGTCGCTGGCGATGACGCGGGTGGCGTCCCGGAAGCTGCCGGCCGCCAGGCTCAGCGCGAGCGGCCCGGCCTGTCCCGCGGCGGCGGCCAGCGCGGCGGCGAGCAGGTGCGGGACGGCGCTGATCGCGGCCACCGCGTCGTCGTGCTCAGCGGCGGTCACCGGCACCACCTCCGCACCCACGGCGAGCGCGATCTCCGCGACCCGCAGCCAGCGGCGCAGGTCGGTGTCCGGCTCCAGGCACAGCGCCCACCGGGCACCGGTGAACAGCGCGGGGTCGACGGCGTCCGGGCCGGACCGTTCCGTCCCGCACATCGGGTGCCCGCCGACGAACCGCTCGCCGTGCGCTGCGCCCAGCGCGTCGAGCACCGGGACCTTGACCGAGCCCAGGTCGGTGACCGTCGCGCCCGGGTCGATCCGCAGCCCGTCGAGCGCGGTGGCCATCACCGGCAGCGGGACGGCGAGGACGACGACCCCGGTCAGCTCCCGGGTGACCCGGACGCCCTGGTCCTCGGCGGCCGCGCGGGCTCTCGGGTCGACGTCCCAGCCCGACACGGGGCGGCCGTTCGCGACCAGCGCCGCGGCGAGGGACCCGCCGAGCTGACCGAGCCCGACCACCGACACCGGCGGCACGGGCATCGTCGGCACGGGGAAGGCGCTCGCGGCGCCCGGCGTCCTGCTGTCGTCGGGAGCGGGGTCGGCCATGATCTACAGGCTATGACCACCCTGCCGGACCCCGGCACCGCGCTGCGGCCCAGCTTCGCCGTCCGGGTCGCCCGCCTGGACGGGCACTGGCGGTGCGAGCTGCTGGCCGCCGACGCCGACAGCGAGCTCCCGGTGCTGGAGCAGGCACTGGGCGAACCCGGGTCGCCGGGCTGGCCCGGGCCGTTCGTGATCGTCGTCGACAGCCGGCTGTACTTCGTCGTCCTCCGGCACGGGCCCGGCGGCATGGTGCGCGCGCTGATCTCCGACGCGACGTTCCAGGAGTGGCTGCTGGCCGCCGAGGTGGTCGAGCGCTACGGCATCCCGGTCGAGGCCGGGAACACCATCGAGGACGCCTTCGACGACGACGAGCAGGGCTGGCCCGGCGGTGACCTCGCCGTCCTGGCCGATGCCGGCCTCCCCGCCGAGGAGCTCACCGCGCTGCTGGACTCCGACGAGATGTGGGCCGACGAGCTGGTGCTGGCCATCGCCGGGCGGATCGGCTTCGCCGACGAGCTCCGGGCCGCGGCCGCCGCCTGAGGGGTCCGCGGACGGTCGAGCCCTGCCCCCACCCGGGGGCAGGACTCGACTGTGCGCAGGATGTCCCCGTGACCGACGACGAGGCGATGCTGCGGGCGCTCGAGCTGGCCGCCGCGGCCCAGGAGTGGGGCGACACGCCCATCGGCGCCGTGGTCCTGGGGCCGGGCGGCGAGGTGCTCGCCGAGGCCGCCAACGAGCGAGAGCGGCGCGGCGACCCGACCGCGCACGCCGAGGTGCTGGCGCTGCGCGAGGCGGCCCGGGTGCACGGCGACGGCTGGCGGCTGACCGGCGCCACGCTGGTGGTCACCCTCGAGCCCTGCACCATGTGCGCCGGGGCGAGCGTGCTGGCCCGGGTGGCCCGGGTCGTCTACGCCGCCGACGACCCGAAGGCGGGTGCGGCCGGGTCGCTGTGGGACGTCGTCCGGGACCGCCGGCTCAACCACCGGCCCGAGGTCGTGAACGGGGTCCGGGCCGAGGAGTCCGGCGCGCTGCTACGTGCCTTCTTCCGCGCGAAGCGGGGCCTGTAGTCTCTCCGGCGGTGGCGTGTCCGAGCGGCCGAAGGAGCACGCCTCGAAAGCGTGTGAGGTTCACAGCCTCCGTGGGTTCAAATCCCACCGCCACCGCACCTGACGGCGGTGCCCGGTCCACCCGGACCAGGCGCCGCCGTCGTCGCGTCCGGGGCCGGTCGCCCGGCGGGTGTCACTGTGCCCGGTCGGAGTCCACGAGCAGCCGGCCGTCGTCCCCGCGGACGAAGGTGAACGTGTGCTGCTCGGGCTCCCGGGCGCCGTTCTCCACGAAGGTGACCGGTGCGGTGGCGGTCAGCGAGCCGTCGGAGGCCGAGACCGGCCCCAGCGTCACCGAGCTGAACCGGTTCCAGAAGCGGACGTAGTTGGCCCGGGAGATCGCCGAGCGCAGCGTCGGCCCGGTCCGCTCCCAGGCGGCCGCCGGGTCGCCGGGCAGCAGCGCGTAGTAGCTGGTCAGCGTCTGCTGCACCTCGGCTGCCGAGCCGGGCGCGGGTCCGGCGGGCGTCGAGGGCGGCGGTGCCGCGGTCGTCTCCGCCGGGGCGGTCGTGGCGGGCGCGGTGGTGGTCGGGGCGGTCGTGGTCGGCGTCGGGGCGGCCGAGGTGCTCGGCGCCGTGGTCTCCGACGGCGTGGGGGAGCTCGACGTGCGGGGCGCCGGCGGGGTGGACGACGGCGTGGCGGTGCCGGTCTGGGCCGCGGCCTCGGTGCGGTCGCTGTCCTGGCCGAGCAGGAACAGCAGGACGCCGACCCCGACCAGGAAGGCGGCCAGTGCAGCGAGCAGCACCGCTCCCCGGCGCCGGCCGCGCGGGCGGGCAGGCGGCGCGGCCGGGGGAGCGATCGTCGGCCCCCCGGTGCGGGCGGGGGTCGCGCTGGGGCCGGCGTCCGCGGGCGCCGCCGCGGGCGGTCCGTCCGGCGTCGGGACCAGCGGGGGAGCCGGGTCCGGGACCGGCGCGACGACCGACTGCTCGGCCGGCGCCGGCACCGCCCGGCTGCCCACCGGGCGGATGTCGGTCAGCGTCGTGGCGATCGGGGTGCGCGCGGTGAGGACGTCGGTGACGTCGCGGTCCCGGCCGGCTGCGAGGCCGGCCAGCTGGTCGCGGACCTGGGTCATCGACGGCCGCTTGCCCGGGTCGGAGTTGAGCATCCGCATCAGCGGGCGGGTCAGCGCACCGGCGTTGCGCGGTCGGTTGAAGTCACCGCCGGCGACCCGGTAGAGCATCTCCAGCGGGTTCTCGGTCATGCCGAAGGGTGGCGTCCCCTCCAGGCAGGCGAAGAGGGTCGCGCCCAGGGAGTAGACGTCGCTGGCCTCGTCGGGCTCCTGGCCACGGGCGACCTCCGGGGCGAGGTAGGCCGGCGTCCCCTTGACCACCCCGGTCTGGGTGAGCGAGACGTCGCCGCGGGCACGGGAGATGCCGAAGTCGGTGATCTTCACCAGGCCCTCGGCGCGGCCGCCCTCACCGATCAGGATGTTGCCCGGCTTCACGTCCCGGTGCACGACGCCGGCGGCGTGCGTGGCGACCAGCGCGTCGGCCACCTGTGCGCCGACCTGCGCGACCTGCTGCACCGGCAGCGTGCCCTGCTCGGCCAGCACCTGGGCCAGGCTGCGCGAGGGCAGGTACTCCATCACCAGCCACGGCGTCCCGCCGTCGTCGACCATGTCGTAGACGGAGACCGCGTGCGGGTGGGTCAGCCGGGCGGCGATCCGCCCCTCGCGCATCGCCGCCTCGCGGTGCCCCGCGGTGGCCTCGGGGTCGCTGCCGACCGGGATGAGCACCTGCTTGACCGCGACGTCGCGGCCCAGCAGCTCGTCCCGGGCGAGCCAGACCGCCCCCATCGCCCCGCCGCCGAGCCGGGAGCGCACGAGGTAGCGCCCGGCCACCCGGGAACCCGGCGCCGTCACCGCTGCCCTGCCCGCACGCCCGCCGGTCCGCCGGTCAGGTGGCGGCCGGAGCGCCGTAACGGCGTGCGTACTCCGCCTGTGCCCCCTCGGGCAGCGCGTCGAAGAGCTCGGCCAGCTCGCCCAGCGAGCTCTCCGGCAGCTCGTCGAACAGCGACTCCCAGCTCGGCGGCTCGTCGTGACCCCGGGTGAGCAGGAGCTCCCACGCCCGGGTCTGCCGGTCGCGCTGCGCCCGCTCGGCCAGCATGCCGGCGAAGTACTCGTCCCGGGCGGCGTCCTTCTCCGCGCGGGTGGCGTCGGCCGGGAGGTCGCTGGGGTCGGTGTTCTCCAGTGCGGTGACGATGGCGGCGACCACCTCGGGCCGCACCTGCTCGGTACTGCTCATGTCCAGTCCCTCCGGGTGTCGCGCTGCGCGGCGGTCGCCGGCTGTCGGCGATCACTCAACCACCCCTGGGGCCCGCGGGCGCTCCGGGCGAGGGGGGAGCGGCGCGCGTCCGGGGAGCTGCCCGGTACAGTTGCCCACGCAGTTGGAGGATTCGCCTAGTGGCCTATGGCGCTCGCTTGGAAAGCGGGTTGGGTGCAAGCCCTCGGGAGTTCGAATCTCCCATCCTCCGCAACGGGCCGCCTCGCGGCGGCCGCCCCCTGGCTCCCCCCGCGGGCCGGGCGTCCACTACAGTGGTCGGCGACCCCTCGTGCGGCGTCACCCTGTGAACCTCCCCAGGGCCGGAAGGCAGCAAGGATAAGCGGGCTCTGACGGGTGTGCGAGGGGTCCCTTCATGCCCTGGCACACAGCCTCCTGACAGCTTCGTGCGGTTCGATCCATGAACCGTCAACCTCGGGAGTGGACATGACCGGTCGTCGCGTCTGGTGGATCACCGGTGGGGTCGTGGCGGTCGTCGCCGCCGGGGCGATCGGCGGGCCGCTGGTCTACGCCGCGCTCGAGGAGGACGCCGCGCCGGCGCGGACCGTGCAGGTCCAGCCCGATGCCGCGACGTCCTCCGGCAGTGCGCCCTCCTCGGGGGCGCCGACCAGCGCCGTCGCGCCCACGCCCGACGTGGCCGCGCTCGACGGGACGTGGACCATCGCGGCCGACTCCTCGGCGGGCTACCGCGTCGACGAGGTCCTCAACGGCGCCGACGTCACCGTCGCCGGCACGACCGACCAGGTCACCGGCTCCGTGGTCATCACCGGCGGCGACCTCGCCGACGCCGACGTGACCGTCGACGTCGCCTCGATCACCACCGACACGGCTCGTCGGGACGGCTACTTCCAGGACAACGTGATGGACGTCGCGACCAACCCCACGGCGGTCTTCTCGGTCACCGAGACCGCCGACCTGCCCGAGCTCACCGGCACACCGGTGACCGTGCCGGTGACCGGGGAGCTCACCCTCGCCGGCGTGACGCGGCCGGTGCAGACCGAGATCTCCGCCGTGCGCACCGCCGACGGGGTCGACGTCTCCGGCGCGGTGCCGGTCCTCTTCGGCGACTACGGCATCGAGGCGCCGAACCTGGGCTTCGTGCGGGTGGACGACCAGGGACAGGTCGAGTTCTTCCTGCACCTGACGGAGTAGCGCTGCGCCCGTCCGTGCCGAGGCGGTGACGCACCGGTACCGACGGGCGAGGTGCGGCCGGACCGTCGGCGCGGCCACGTAGATTCAGGTCGTGGCTCTGGCGCTCTACCGCAAGTACCGCCCGGCGACCTTTGCCGAGGTGGTCGGTCAGGAGCACGTCACCACGCCCCTGATGAACGCCATCGACAGCGGTCGCATCAACCACGCCTACCTGTTCAGCGGCCCACGCGGCTGTGGGAAGACGTCCTCGGCGCGCATCCTGGCCCGCTCGCTGAACTGCGAGCAGGGCCCGACGTCGACCCCGTGCGGTGTCTGCGGCTCGTGCATCTCGCTGGCGCCCGACGGCCCCGGGTCGATCGACGTCATGGAGATCGACGCGGCCAGCCACGGCGGCGTCGACGACGCCCGCGACCTGCGCGAGAAGGCGTTCTTCGCCCCCGTGCACAGCCGGTACAAGGTCTACATCGTCGACGAGGCGCACATGGTCTCCTCGCAGGGCTTCAACGCCCTGCTCAAGGTGGTCGAGGAGCCGCCGGAGTTCCTGGTCTTCGTCTTCGCCACGACCGAGCCGGAGAAGGTCCTCCCGACCATCCGCTCGCGCACCCACCACTACCCGTTCCGGCTGGTGCCCCCGAGCACGCTGCGCGGCCTGCTGGAGCGGACGTGCACCGCCGAGGGCGTCACGGTCGAGCCGACCGTGTTCCCGCTCGTGGTGCGCGCCGGTGGCGGTTCGGTGCGCGACTCGCTGTCGATCCTGGACCAGCTGCTGGCCGGCGCCGGGCCCGAGGGCGTCACCTACCGCTCGGCGGTCGGCCTGCTCGGCGTCACCGACGAGGCGCTGCTCGACGAGGCCGTCGACGCGCTCGCCGCCTCAGACGCACCCGGGGTCTTCCAGGCCGTCGATCGGGTGGTCGAGGCCGGCCACGACCCGCGCCGGTTCGCCACCGACCTGCTCGACCGGCTGCGCGACCTGATCGTGCTGGAGGCCGTGCCCGAGGCCAGCGGCAACGGGCTGCTGGACTGCCCGCCCGACCGCCTGGACCTGATGACCCGCCAGGCCCAGGCGCTGGGTGCCGCGACGTTGTCCCGGCTGGCCGACACCGTGCACGAGGGCCTGAGCGAGATGCGCGGGACGACGGCGCCCCGGCTGCTGCTCGAGCTCGTCTGCGCCCGGATGCTGCTGCCCGCCACCGACGGCTCCGGTGCGGCCACCCTGCAGCGCCTGGAGCGGCTCGAGCGGCGGATGTCGATCGCCGGTGAGCACGCCGGTCGCCCCGAGGTCGCCGCGGTGGCCCCGGTCCGCGAGCCCGTGCGGGAGGCGGCCCGGCCGGCCCCGGTGGCTGCCCGGGTCCCCGAGCCGGCGCCCGCTGCACCAGCCGCCGCAGCGGCACCCGCCGCGGCGCCGGTAACGGCCCCGGTCCCGGCCGCAGTTGCTGCTGCGGCGCCCGGCCGGCCGGCCTACGTCCGGCCGTCGCAGGCCCGGACCGCTCCAACCGCACCGGCGGCCGGCCCCGCGGCACCCGCCCCCGAGGGGGACGACGGCTGGCCGGTCACCGCGCGCCCGGGGGCGATGGCGGCGTCCGCGCCCGCCCCGGCGCCGGCTGCCGCGCCGAGCCCGCCGGCCGCTCCCGAGCCGCGGTCCCGCCCGGCGGTGGCCGACTCCGAGCCCGACGTCCCGCTGCCGCCGGAGCCCACCGACGACGAGGACTGGCCGCAGCCCGCCCGGGTCCCCGCTCCCGCTCCCGTTGCGTCCGCGTCGGCCACCCCGGCCACCAGCGAGCCGGCCCGGCCGGCCGCCACCACGGCACCGGCACCGCGGGCCGCCGCGGAGTCCGCCCCCTCACCCCGTGGCGGCGAGCCCACGCCGCTGGTGTCGGCCACCCCGCCCGAGCCCGTGGGCGGTGACACCGAGCTGACCACCGTCGACGTCCGGCGGATCTGGCCGGAGCTGCAGGCGGTGGTGAAGCGGCACAAGCGCACGACCGAGGGCCTGATGAAGAGCGCCCAGGTGCACGACCTGGCCAACGGCACGCTCACGCTGTCGTTCACCTCCCCGGCGCTGGCCAAGATGATGGGCGAGGACCTGAACCGGGAGGTCCTCCGGCAGTCGGTCGAGGAGCTGCTCGGCGTCCGCTGGAAGGTCCAGACGATCGTCGACGTCCCCGGGCAGGCGCCGGCAGGCCCGGCGGCGACCCCCGAGGACGTCCGGGCCGCCGTCCAGGCGGCCGAGACCGCCGAGGCCGACGAGCTGATGGCCGAGCGGGCCGCCGAGCCCGCCCCCGGCAGCGCGGACGCCCCCGAGCAGGACCCGCACGCCGCCGCCCTGCTGCTGCTGCGCACCCAGCTCGGCGCCCGCCCGATCGAGGACTGAAGAAGGACCCCCTCGCCCCCACCACACGCCCCGCGCGCGGCGGGACCCTGCGCGGGGGCCCGACCCTCGCCCCCCACCACACGCTCCGCGCGCGGCGGGTCCCCGAGCGGGTGGTCGCGGGGGTCGGGGACGACCCGCGCGGCCGGCCGCCGCGCACTGTCGGTGGCAGCACCTACTCTCGGTGCCATGGGATCCGGAGGACAGCCCGACATGTCGGCCCTGCTCGCGCAGGCGCAGCAGATGCAGCAGGCGCTCGCCGCCGCGCAGCAGGAGCTGGCCGCCACGGAGGTGACCGGCTCGGCCGGCGGTGAGCTGGTCACGGTCACCATGACCGGCGACGGCGACATCACCGCGCTGACCATCGCCCCGGCGGCCGTCGACCCCGACGACGTCGAGACGCTGCAGGACCTGGTGGTCGCTGCCGTCCGTGACGCGCAGCGCGCCGTCAACGAGCTCGCCGCCAGCACGATGGGCCCGCTGACCGGCGGTCTCGGCGGCGGCCTGGGTCTGCCCGGCTTCTGACCCACCGGGGTGCGCAGGCGCGGCACCACTGCCCGCGCACCCCACCCAGACGAGGAGAACCGTGTACGAGGGCGCTGTCCAGGACCTGATCGACGAGCTCGGGCGGCTGCCCGGGGTCGGTCCCAAGAGCGCGCAGCGCATCGCCTTCCACCTGCTGGCCGCAGAGTCAGCTGACGTCGTCCGGCTGGTCGCGGCGCTGCAGCGGGTGCAGGCCGAGGTCCGCTTCTGCGTGACCTGCTTCAACGTCGCCGAGGGCGAGCAGTGCCGCATCTGCCGCGACCCCCGTCGCGCCCTCGACGTCATCTGCGTCGTCGAGGAGCCCAAGGACGTCGTGGCGATCGAGCGCACCCGTGAGTTCAAGGGCCGCTACCACGTGCTCGGTGGGGCGATCAGCCCGATCGAGGGCATCGGCCCCGACGACCTGCGGGTGAAGGAGCTGATGACCCGGCTGATGGACGGCCAGGTCACCGAGCTGATCATCGCCACCGACCCCAACCTCGAGGGCGAGGCCACCGCTGCCTACCTGGCCCGGTTGGTCGGGCCGCTCGGGATGGCCGTCTCCCGGCTGGCCAGCGGTCTGCCCGTCGGTGGTGACCTCGAGTACGCCGACGAGGTCACCCTGGGCCGCGCTTTCGAGGGCCGCCGCCGCATCGACGCCTAGACGAAGGACCCCGTCGCCCCCCGCCCTTGGCAGGCTCAGGGCGGGACCCTGCGACGGGGCCGGGGGTCCCGTGAGCCGGCCGCCGGCGCGGCCGCGGACGGTGCGTGAGGGCGTCGGCACGGCAGGGTGAGGGGCCGGTGCACGCGAGGTCTCGATCCGGTGACGATGCGGTGCACAGACACATGTGCGTCACAAAGCGCACTTAATGTCCCTGCCCGTGCCCCAGACCTTCCGGTCTGCGGGCGGTCAGGCTCCAGATCATCCGGCCGTGCACGGCCGAGAAGGCAGGTCCTCCGCGATGCATCGTCGCCCCACCCGCGCACTGGCCGCCTCCGCGGCCGCGCTGTCCGCCCTCGCGCTGGCTGGTTGCGCCTCCAGCGACCGGGACGAGTCCGGGACCGCCGCAGGCGAGAGCAGCGGCAGCGGCGGCGGAGGCGGCACCTTCGTCTTCGGTGCCGCCGGTGACCCGACCATGTTCGACCCGGCCCTGGCCACCGACGGTGAGTCCTTCCGTGTCACCCGCCAGATCTACGAGGGCCTGCTGACCAACGCGCCCGGCACCGCAGACCTGGAGCCGGCGCTCGCGGAGAGCTACGACGTCTCCGAGGACGGCCTGACCTACACCTTCGCGCTGCGCGAGGGCGTCAAGTTCCACGACGGCACCGACTTCAACGCCGAGGCCGTCTGCTTCAACTTCGACCGGCAGTACAACTTCACCGGCCTGGCCGCCAGCCCCGCGGCCTCGGAGTACTGGCAGAACAACTTCGGCGGGTTCGCCGACACCCCCGACGTCCCCAGCCTGTACGCCGGGTGCGAGGCCACCGACGCCGCCACCGCCGTCATCAAGCTGACCGAGACCACGAGCCGCTTCCCGGCCGTGCTGGCCCTGCCGAGCTTCGCCATCCAGAGCCCGGCCGCGCTGGAGCAGTACAAGGCCGACGAGCTGGGCGGCAACGGCGACGCGCTGACCTACTCCGAGTACGCCACCACGCACCCGACCGGCACCGGCCCGTTCAAGTTCGGCAGCTGGGACCGGGGCAACAAGACGGTCAGCATCGTCAAGAACGACGACTACTGGGGCGAGCCCCCCGGCGTCGACGAGATCGTCTTCCGCTCCATCGCCGACGGCAACACCCGCCGCCAGGAGCTGCAGGCCGGCTCCATCGACGGCTACGACCTCGTCGCCCCGGCCGACTACCAGACCCTCGAGCAGGGCGGCTTCCAGGTCCTGCCCCGCGACCCGTTCAACGTCCTCTACCTGGGCATCAACGGCGGCGGCGTCGAGGGCACCAGCGCGAACCCGGCCCTGCAGGACCCCCGCGTCCGCCAGGCCATCGCGCACGCCATCGACCGTGACACCATCGTGAGCTCGCTGCTCCCCGAGGGCGCCGAGGCCGCGATCGAGTTCGTGCCCCCGGCCGTCGACGGCTGGACCCAGGACGTCACGCAGTACGCCTACGACCCGGCGAAGTCCAAGTCGCTGCTGGCCGAGGCCGGCGCGACCGGCACGAAGCTGCGCTTCTACTACCCGACGGACGTCAGCCGGCCCTACCTGCCGGACCCGGCCGCCATGTACGAGGTCATCAGCAAGAACCTGACCGACGCCGGGTTCACCGTCGAGCCGACCTCCCTTCCGTGGAACCCGGACTACCTCGACGCCGTGCAGGCCGGGCAGGCGGACATCCACCTGCTGGGCTGGACCGGTGACTACAACGACGCTTACAACTTCATCGGCACGTTCTTCGCCGACGCCGGTGGCGGCAAGATGAAGGCCGAGTTCGGTGGCTGGAGCGCCCCCGAGGTCTTCTCCACGCTGGCCGCCGGTGACAGCGAGGCCGACGTCGAGGCCCGTGGCCCGCTGTACGAGGCGGCCAACAAGGCGATCATGGACTTCCTCCCGGCGGTCCCGATCTCCCACGCCCCGAACGCGATCGTCGTCGCCGAGAACGTGTCGGGCCTGGTCCCCAGCCCGCTGTCGGCCGAGGACTTCTCCACGGTCACGATCAGCGAGTGATCGCACTCCACCGGGGCGGCCCTGACGGGTCGCCCCGGTGGCGTGTCCACCCCCGGTCGTCGATCCAGGAAGGCTGACCAGCCAGCGTGCTCCGCTTCATCGTCCGGCGGCTCCTGCAACTCATCCCGATCCTGCTGGGCCTCTCGGTCCTGCTCTTCGCCTGGCTGCGCGCCCTGCCCGGCGGACCGGCCCAGGCAGCGCTCGGTGAGCGCGCCACCCCCGACGACATCGCCCGCTACAACGAGACGTTCGGTCTGGACCAGCCGGTGCTCGTCCAGTACGGCAAGTTCCTCGGCCGCGCCCTCCAGCTGGACTTCGGGACGTCGTCCCGGACCGGCCAGGCCGTCACGACCGAGTTCCTCGAGCGCTTCCCCGGCACCCTCGAGCTGACGGTCTTCGCGATGGTCTTCGCCATCGGCGTCGGCATCCCGGTCGGCTACCTCGCCGCCCGCCGGCACGGCAGCTGGATCGACTCCAGCTCCGTCATCGGCTCGCTGCTGGGCGTGGCCATCCCGGTCTTCTTCCTGGCCTACCTGCTGCGGCTGCTGTTCGCCGTCCAGCTCGGGTGGCTGCCCGGCTCGGGCCGGCAGGACGTGCGCATCGACGCCACGCACATCACCAACTTCTTCGTGCTCGACGGGCTGCTGACCCGGGAGTTCGACGCCGCCTGGGACGCCCTCCTGCACCTGGTGCTGCCCGGCATCGCGCTCGGCACGATCCCGCTGGCCATCATCGTGCGGATCACCCGCGCCTCGGTCCTGGACGTGGTGAACGAGGACTACGTCCGGACGGCGAACGCGAAGGGCCTGGCCACCGCCACCGTGCGGCGGCGGCACATCATCCGCAACGCCCTGCTCCCGGTGTCCACCACGATCGGCCTGCAGACCGGTCTGCTGCTGTCCGGTGCAGTGTTGACCGAGACCGTGTTCGCCTTCGGCGGTGTCGGCAGCGCGCTGCGCGACGCCATCGCGAACCGGGACTACGCCCTGCTGCAGGGCTTCATCCTCATCCTGGCGGTGGTCTACGTGCTGGTGAACCTGTTGGTGGACATCTCCTACGGGCTGCTCGACCCCCGGGTGCGCGTCCGATGAGCTCGCGGATCGGCGGGGGTGCAGAGCCGATGAGCGCGGCTCTGGGCAGCACCCGCCGCGACAAGATCGACGAGCTGGCCGCCCGCGCCGGTCAGGTGCCCGAGGGCGGGGGCGGGGTCTCGCTGGCCCGCAGCGCCTTCCGCCGGCTCCGCCGCAACCCGGTGGCCATCCTCGGTGCGGTCATCGTCGTCGCCTTCCTCCTGGTCGCCGCTCTGGCGCCGTCGCTGGCCCCGCGCGACCCACTGGAGCAGGCGCTGCTGTCGGAGGTCCGACAGGGCTCCATCCCCGGCTCCCGCGACGGCTTCCCGCTCGGGGTCGACCAGCTCGGCCGGGACGTGCTGTCCCGGCTGATCTACGGCTCGCGCCAGTCGCTGCTGATCGGTGTGGTCTCCACGGTGCTGGGCGCGGTCGTCGGCATGGCCCTGGGCGTGCTCGCCGGCGCCTTCGGCGGCTGGGTGGACACCGTGGTCATGCGCTTCGTCGACATCCTGCTGTCGATCCCCGGCCTGCTGATGGCCATCAGCATCTCGGTGCTGCTGGGCCAGAACCAGTACGCGCTGATGATCGCCATCGCCGTCACCCAGGTGCCGGTGTTCGCCCGCCTGTTGCGCGGGTCGATGCTGTCCCAGCGGGACAGCGACTACGCCCTCGCGGCCAAGGCGCTGGGGGTCAAGCGCAGCCGGATCGTGCTCGGGCACGTGCTGCCCAACTCGCTGTCGCCGGTGATCGTGCAGGCCACCCTCTCGCTGGCCACGGCGATCATCGAGGCCGCGGCGCTGAGCTTCCTGGGCCTGGGCGACCCCGACATCAGCCGGCCGGAGTGGGGCGCGATGCTCTCCAGCGCCCAGGCCGTGCTGTCCTTCGCACCGCAGCTGGCCGTCTACCCGGCGCTGTGCATCATCGTGGTCGCGCTCGGTTTCACCCTGCTCGGGGAGTCACTGCGCGAGGCCCTCGACCCGAAGTTCCGGAGGTGACCATGAACGGCTCCACGGCGTTCTCGGCGGCGCCTCGGCACGCTGCCTCCACGACCCCGGTCCTCGAGGTCGAGGACCTCTCGGTCCGGTTCACCCGCCGCGGTGAGGCCGGCACCCAGGCCGTCGACGGGGTCAGCTTCTCCGTCGCCCCCGGGGAGACCATCGGCCTGGTCGGGGAGTCCGGCTGCGGCAAGTCGGTGACCTCGCTGGCGGTGATGGGCCTGCTGCCCAAGCGCGGCGTGCAGGTCGACGGCTCGGTCCGGCTCGACGGACAGGAGCTGCTCGGCGCCGGTGACCGCGCGCTGCGCAAGCTGCGCGGCGCGGACATGGCGATGGTCTTCCAGGACCCGCTGTCCTCGCTGAACCCGACGGTCACCATCGGCGTCCAGGTGACCGAGGTGCTCAAGGAGCACCGCGGGATGCGCGGCAAGGAGGCCACCGAGGAGGCCGTCGACCTGCTGGACCGGGTCGGCATCCCCGACCCGCGCCGGCGGCTGGGGGAGTACCCGCACCAGCTCTCCGGCGGCATGCGCCAGCGCGCGCTGATCGCGATGGCGCTGGCCTGCTCGCCGCGGCTGCTCATCGCCGACGAGCCGACCACCGCCCTCGACGTCACGATCCAGGCCCAGATCCTGGAGCTGCTCCGCGAGCTCGTGCAGGGCTCCGGGACGGCGCTGGTGATGATCACCCACGACCTGGGCGTCGTCGCCGGGCTGTGCGACCGCGTCCACGTCATGTACGCCGGCCGGATCATCGAGACCGCCGACCGCGGCGACCTCTTCGCCCGCCCGCGGCACCCCTACACCGGCGGCCTGCTGGCCTCGGTGCCGCGGCTGGACACCACCCGCGGCACCCCGCTGACCCCGATCCGCGGGTCCGCCCGCGACGCCATCCCGTGGGCCCAGGGCTGCG
>NZ_JAAGWH010000026.1 GCF_010682105.1 Modestobacter muralis
CCTTCGCCCCGCGCTGCGACTCCGGCCGCGACGACTGCCTCACCGAGGTGGCCGGCAGCACCGTGCCGCTGGAGTCCGACGGCACCGGCCGCGAGCTGCGCTGCCGCCATCCCCTGACCGTGCCGCCCCTCGCCGGGTCGCCGACCACCCCGGGAGCCGACCGATGACCGCCGAGTCCCTGAGTCCGGCGTCCGGACCGCTGCTGCAGGTCCAGGGTCTCAAGGTGCACTTCCCGATCCGCCGCGGTCTCCTCGTCGACCGCACCGTCGGGCACGTGCGTGCCGTGGACGGCGTCGACCTGTCCATCGACCGCGGGACGACGTACGGCCTGGTCGGGGAGTCCGGCTGCGGCAAGTCGACGCTGGGCCGGGCCATCCTGCGGCTCACCGAGCCCACCGCGGGCAAGGTGCTCTTCGACGGCACCGACGTCGCCTCGCTCAAGCCCGAGCCGATGCGGCACATGCGCCGGCGCATGCAGATGGTCTTCCAGGACCCGCTGGGCTCCCTGGACCCCCGCCAGGACGTCGAGTCGCTGCTCGCCGAGCCGCTGCACGCCCACGGCCTGGGCGGGGACAAGCAGGCCATCGCCCGGCGGCTGCGCGAGCTGCTGGACGCCGTCGGCCTGCCCGAGGCCGCGCTGCGCCGCTACCCGCACGAGTTCTCCGGCGGCCAGCGGCAGCGCATCGGCATCGCCCGGGCGATCACCGTCGAGCCCGACCTGCTGATCGCCGACGAGCCGGTGTCGGCCCTGGACGTGTCGGTGCAGGCCCAGGTGCTCAACCTGCTCGAGGAGCTGCAGGAGCGGCTCGGGCTCACCTACCTGGTCATCGCCCACGACCTGGCCGTCGTCCGGCACATCAGCGACGTCGTCGGGGTCATGTACCTCGGCTCGCTGGTGGAGCAGGCGCCCGCCGACGCGCTCTACGAGACGCCGCTGCACCCGTACACGCGGGCCCTGATGAGCGCCGTGCCGGTGCCGGACCCGGTGCTCGAGGACTCCCGTGAGCGGATCCTGCTCTCCGGTGACCTGCCCTCACCCGCCGACCCGCCCTCGGGCTGCCGGTTCCACACCCGCTGTCCCTGGCGGCAGGAGACCCGGTGCGACGACGAGGTGCCGACGCTGCGCGAGCTCGCGCCGCTCCATCTCGTCAGCTGCCACTGGGCCGAGGACATCCGCGACGGGCGGCTGCTGCCGAAGTCGGCCGACGAGGTCGCCGCCACCCAGGGGGTGTCGGTCGGCTCGACCGGCGCCGACCAGCCCGTGGACACCATGATCGGCGGCGTCGACGAGCCTGTCGAGTTCCGGTAGCGGAAGGACCCCTCTACCCCCCCGCCACTCGCACGCTCGCGGCGGGACCCTGCAGAGGGGCCGAGGAGGAGGTCCTCCCTCAGTCGACGACGACGTCGGTTCCCTGGCGGTGGGCGCGGCGCACGCGCAGGCGCACCACCTGACCGAGTCGCTTGACCAGGCCGGTGTAGCCAGGCGTCGGGCCGTGGTAGCCGAGGAACCCGCGCGGGCCGGAGACCATCTCGCCGGTGTGCAGGTCGTAGCGGGCCTGGTGCCAGGGGCAGACCAGGCAGCCGTCGGCGTCCAGGCTGCCCTCCGACAGGTCGGCGAGCTGGTGCCGGCAGCGGCGGGACACGGCGGACAGCCGGCCGTCGGCGTTGACCACGGCCCACGGGCCGGCCGGACGGACGGCGCCGGGCGGCAGTTCGGCAGCGGGGACGTGATGGGGCTTCGGCACGGGGGCCTCCAGGTCGGGGTGAGCCCCGGGCCTACCCCCGCCGCGACGCCGTCAGACGCAGATCGGTCGTGGACAACACGATGGTCGCGCGCGTGGCCTGGCGGGCATGATCGCGCCCGCGGACGCCGGATCGGCGACGATGGGCACATGTCCCGCCTCGCCCGACTGCTCGCCGTCCTGTTCGCGCTGGCCGCCGCCCTGCTCACGACCGGTACCGCGCACGCCGAGCAGCCCGGCCGGCTCACCCAGCCGGTGACCGACCCCGCCGGGGTCCTGGGCGGTGGTGCCGCCGCGGCGGAGGACGCCATCGAGCGGCTGCGCACCCAGGAGGGCATCCGGCTCTACGCCGTCTTCGTCGACACCTTCGACGGCCTCGACCGGCAGGACTGGGCCGACAGCACCGCCGAGCGCTCCGGCCTGGGCGCCGACGGCATCGTCTTCGCGGTGGCCGTCGACCCCGCCGTCCGCTCCTACGCGGTGTCGGTCGACCAGCGCTCCCCGGTCTCCGACGCCCGGCTGCGCGACGTGCTCAGCTCCGACGTCCAGCCGGCGCTGTCGGACAGTGACTGGTCCGGCGCCGTGGTCGCGCTGGCCGACGGGCTGGCCGGTGGCGGCTCCGCCACGGGCACCGGGTCAGCCGGCGCCAGCAGCACCAGCGGCGGCGGCGGGGGAGGGGCGCTGGCCGTGGCCGCGGGCGTCGCGGTGGTGGGCGGCGGCGGCTACCTGCTGGTCCGCAACCGGCGTCGCCGCGGTCAGGCGCAGGAGCAGGAGGTGGCGGCCGCTCGGGCCGCGGACCCGTTCCCCGACGAGACCACCGAGCAGCTCACCTTCCGGGCCAGCGGCGCGCTGCTGGAGCTGGACGAGGCGGCCCGCACGTCGTCCCTGGAGCTGGACTTCGCTCGCGCCCAGTACGGCGACGAGTCGGTGGCCGGGTTCGCCGAGGCGCTGGCGCAGTCGCAGACCGAGCTGCAGCAGGCGTTCACGCTCCGCCAGCAGCTGGACGACGAGGTCCCCGAGGACGAGCCGACGAAGCGCCGCATGCTCGCCGAGATCCTGCGGCTGACCGGCGCGGCCGACGAGCGGCTCGACGCCCAGGCCGAGGCCTTCGACCGGCTGCGCGACCTGGAGCGGAACGCACCGCAGGCGCTGGACCGGCTCACCCCGCAGGTCGCCGAGCTGGAGCAGCGGCTCCCGGCGGAGGAGCAGCGGCTGGCCGACCTGCGCGGCCGGTACGCCGACAGCGCCGTGGCACCGGTGGCCGGCAACCCCGCGCAGGCGCGGGCGCTGCTGACCGCCGCCGGTGCCGAGATGGCCGACGCCCGCGACCTGCTCGGCGCCGGCACCGCCGGCAAGGCGGTCGCCTCGGTGCGCACCGCCGAGGACGCCGTCGCGCAGACCCGCACCCTGCTCGACGCCATCGGCCGGCTGGCCAGCGACCTCGACGCGGCACCAGGCCGGTTGGCCGCGGTCCGGGCGGAGGTCCAGCAGGACCTCGCCGAGGCGCGCAGCCTGCTCTCCGGGAACGGTGCCGGCAGCGGCGACCTCCCGGGGCTCGTCGCCCGCGCCGAGGCGGCGCTGGTCGCGGCCGATGCAGGCGCGGCAGGCCGGCGCACCGACCCGCTGGCCACGCTCCGGCAGCTGGAGGAGGCCGACATCGCCCTGGACCGGTCGCTCGGCGCCGCCCGGGACGCCGCCACCCAGTCCCGCCGGGCCGCGGCCGCCCTGGACCAGACCCTGCTCACCGCCCGGTCGGCGGTCGCCGCGGCCGGTGACTTCATCAGCACCCGGCGGGGCGCCGTCGGACCGGAGGCGCGCACCCGGCTCGCCGAGGCGCAGCGCCGGCTGGACGCCGCCGTCACCACCGGTCCGGCCGACCCGGTGGCCGCGCTGGCGGAGGCCCAGCAGGCCGCGACCCTGGCTCAGCACGCCCTCGACCTGGCCCGCACGGACGTCGACCAGTGGTCCGGCGGCGGCTACGGCGGCGGGCCGGGGTACGGCCAGGGCCCGGTGCAGCCCGGCTATGGCGGTCGTCCCGGCGTCGACCTGGGCAGCCTGGTGCTCGGCGGCATCCTGCTCGGAGGCGGGGGCTCCCGGCGCGGCGGCGGTTTCGGCGGGGGCGGCCTGGGTGGCGGCTTCGGGGGCGGTGGACTCGGCGGGGGGTTCGGCGGTGGTGGCGGGCGCCGGGGGTCCAGCGGCAGCTTCGGTGGCTCGGGCAGCCGCGGGCGGCGTGGCGCCGGCGGGGGCTTCTGACCCGGACGGCGAGCCCGTCACGGGACGGCCGGGTGGTCCCGTGCCGATCGCCGTCCGGCCCCGACGGAGAGTTCCGGAACCTGGTCTTGCCATCGGCGACGTCTCGGGAGAAGCTGTGACGGCTCCCACACTCCTTCATCACGGGGTTGCCGCGCAGCGGCGTGAGAGCGCTCCCACAGGGCAACGCGGTCCTGTGGGTCCCCTGACGACAGGACGACGATGTTCTCGAATCCCCTTCCGCGCAGGCGCGCCGCGATCCTGGCCGTCTCGGCCGCCGTGGCGGTCGGCCAGCTGGCGATGAGCTCGCCCGCCTCGGCCAAGCCGGCCCCCGCCCCGGCGCCCTCGCTCACCGCACCCGAGGCGGCCGTCCTCCCGGCCGACACGCGCTTCTACACACCGCAGCCCGACCCCGGCGCGACGCAGCAGATCGCGGACCTGGAGAGCCAGGGCCGGACCGCTGACGCCGCCCTGATCCAGGGCGTGATCGACACCCCGCAGGCGGTCTGGTTCACCGGCGGGACCCCGAAGGAGGTCCAGAAGGAGGTGCACCGCACGGTCACCCAGGCGCGGGCGCACAAGACGGTGCCCACGCTGGTCGCCTACAACGTCCCCGGCCGGGACTGTTCGCAGTACTCCTCCGGTGGAGCCGCTGACGATGCGGCCTACCGCGCCTGGGCCGACGGCTTCGCCGCCGGGCTGACCAAGGCCGGCACCGTGACCGTGATCATCGAGCCGGACGGGCTGCCGCTCATGCCCGGCGACTGCCCGGACGGCACGTACGACGACGCCGCGTTCGTGCCGACCGACGAGGGCCGTCTGGCCGACATCAGGTACATCGGGGAGGCCATCGAGCGCGCCAACCCCGCCGCCCTGGTCTACCTGGACGCCGGGCACACCGGCTGGCACAACGTCGGCAGCATCTCCGACCGGCTGCAGGACGCCGGGGTCGAGCAGTTCCAGGGCTTCTCGCTGAACACCTCGAACTACCAGTACACGGCCAACCTGACCCAGTACGGCACCTGGATCTCCCAGTGCCTCGCGATCCTGCCCGACGACTACACGCACGAGGTGGACGCGGACCCCTGCCCCAACCAGTACTGGAACGGCGGCCCCGCCAACAACTACACCGGCGTGGCACTGGACCCGATGAAGGAGTGGAGCGACACCGCCACCGACCCGACGGCGAACACCCTGGGCATCAACCAGCGGTTCGACGCTCTGCTGGGTGGCACCGTGCCGACCGAGCACTTCGTGATCGACACCAGCCGCAACGGTCAGGGTCCGTGGGCCCCGGACGCGGGCGTCACCTACCCGGACCCGCAGACCTGGTGCAACCCGCCCGGCCGCGGCCTGGGTGCCACCCCGCAGGCCCAGCCCGACGCCGACTTCCCGCTGCTCGACGCCTACCTCTGGGTGAAGACCCCGGGGCAGTCCGACGGTGAGTGCAACCGCGGGATCGCCGGCAGCACCACCGACCCGGAGTGGGGCGGCATCGCCGACCCCGCCGCCGGTGCCTGGTTCCCGCAGCAGGCCCTCGAGCTGGCCCAGCTGGCGGTGCCTGCCCTGCGCTGACCGACAGCACCACCACCGAACGGCCCGGGGCGCCGCGTCACGACGACGCGGCGCCCCGGTGCGTCGAGGCCCGCCACCGCAGCGCAGCAGAGTGCGCCAACAGGAGGAAGGCCTGGGCCTCCGGGGAGTGCCCGGGGCGGTCGAAGTGCGGGGCCGCGCTGGCGCCCTGCACCCGGCCGAGCTCGTCGAGGCGGTCGACCACGGAGCCCAGCAGTGACTCGCCGAGCGCGCCGTCCGCCGGTGTCAGCCAGCCCTCGGCGGCGCCGGTGAGCGCGGCGTAGCCGAGCATCGCGGCCACGTTCGTGTCGGCGGGGCCGTCGGGGTCGTCGAGCACGTCCCCGAACAGCCCGTCGGGACGGCGCAGCGGGCGGCAGGCGGCCAGCAACGCCCGCACCTCGGCGGCCAGCTCGGCGCCGGGCGCCCCCGGCAGGCGGCGCACCGCCCGGGCCGCGCCCGCCGCCACCCAGCCGTTGCCGGTGCCCCAGGCGCGCGGGTCGGCGAGGGCGCCGGCGTCCTCGTCCCAGCGTGCCGCCCACAGCCCGGTGGCCGGGTCGCGGAGCCGGGACCGGTGCCCGCGGAACTGGGCCAGCGCAACGGCCGGCTCACCGACCGCGGCCAGGAACGGCACGACCATGAACACGCTGTCGGCCCACACCTGGCGGGAGACGGTCAGGTGGAAGAGCGTGCCGTCGGCTGCGCGCGGTGCCCCGGTCAGCAGCCAGCCACGCTGACGCCCGGTGGCCGCGGCCAGGCCCGCGTCGCCGGTGCGCGCGGCGAGCAGCGCGACCAGCTCGCCGACCGCACCGCTGTTCACCGCGCAGACCGGGTCCAGCTCGGCCAGCCGCCCGTCGGGCAGCTGCCGGGCCACGGCGTCGTCGGCCAGCACGCGCAGCAGGTCGGTCGCGCCGGCGTCCCCGAGCGCGGCGGCCGTCACCCCCTGGTCCCAGGAGTGCCGCTGCATGAGGAGCAGACACAGGAGCACCCGCTGCCGGACGTCGTCGTCCAGCAGCGGGTGCGGTGTACCTGGGGCCATGGTCAGAACGGGATCTCGGCGCCGTCCTTGAAGAACCGGCCGGTCACCGACGCGGGCTCGGCCAGCAGCGCCATCGCGCCGTCCGCGCTCTCCTCGACCGTGCCCGGCGCCTGGTCACCGCCCAGGTCGGTCTTCACCCAGCCCGGGTCCAGCCCGTTGACGGCCACCTCGCCGCGCAGCTGGGCGGCCTGCACGAGGATCAGCCCGTTGAGCGCGTACTTGCTCACCCGGTAGCTGGCGATGCCCGGCTCGGCCGCCCCGAGAAGCGTGCCGGCGCCGGAGCCCACGTGCACGACCCGCGGCTCACTGCCCGCCCGCAGTGCGGGCAGCAGTGCGATCACCAGTCGGTGCGGTGCCAGCAGGTTGACCTCGAGGGTCGCCTCCAGCGTGCCGGCCGGCTCGTCCTCGAACCGGTCGGCGTGGGACAGCATCACCCCGGCGTTGCTGAACAGGACGTCGAGGGCGCCCCACCGGGCCGCGACCTCGGCGGCCAGCCGGGCCGGGGTGCCCGGGGCGGTCAGGTCGGCCACCACCGGGACGAACGTGCCCGGGCCGCTGACCTCGGCAGCCACCTCGTCCAGCAGTGCGGCGTCCCGGGCGGTGCCCAGGACGTCGGCACCGGCGGCGACCAGCCGCCGGGCCACCGCCCGCCCGACGCCCCGTGAGGCGCCGGTGAGCAGGACCCGGCGGCCGGTCAGGTCGACCTCCGTCACGCGCCGGCCTTGTACTGCCGGATGACCTCGGCGTACGCGTGGGCGCTGTCCTTGGGGGTGCGGACCTGGGTCTCGTAGTCCACGTGCACCAGGCCGAAGCGCTGCTCGTAGCCGCGGGCCCACTCGTAGTTGTCCAGCAGCGACCAGGCGAAGTAGCCGCGGACGTCGGCGCCGGCCTCGATCGCGGTGACCATGGCCGCCAGGTGGGCGTGCAGGTAGTCGACCCGCTGCTGGTCGTGGACCTGGCCGTCCTCGGCGACCTGGTCCGGCCACGCGGAGCCGTTCTCGGTGATGAACATGGGCAGCCCCGGCGCGATCGCGCTCAGCCGGCCGAGCAGCTCGGTGAAGCTGTCGGGGTTGACGCTCCAGCCCATGGTCGTGGTCGGGCCGTCCTGCTCCTCCTCGCGCACGTCCTCGCAGCCGATGAACGTCGAGGGGCTCTTCGGCTCGTGGCCACCGCTGACGACCGCGGCGTAGTAGTAGTTCACGCCCAGCCAGTCGACCGGGGTGGAGATGACCTCGAGGTCGCCGTCCTGGATGGGCAGCGGGGCACCGGCCTTCGCCAGGTCCTCGACGACGTCGGCCGGGTACTCGCCGGTGACGATCGGGGTGATGAACATCCGGTTCTGCTGGCCGTCCTGGCGGCGGGCGGCGTCGACGTCGACGGCGGAGTCGCTGGCCGGGGACATCGGCGTGAAGTTCAGCGTGATGCCCAGGTGGTCGGCGCCCTTGTCGCGCATCACCTGGGTGGCCAGGCCGTGGCCCAGCAGCAGGTGGTGCACGGCCTTGGCGGCCTCGGCGGAGTCCGTGTGGCCGGGGGCGTGCGCGCCGGCCTGGTAGCCCAGCAGCGAGCTGCACATCGGCTCGTTCAGCGTCGACCAGTGCGGCACCCGGTCACCGAGGGCGTCGTAGACGATCCCGGCGTAGTCGGCGAAGCGCTGGGCGGTGTCCCGGTTGGTCCAGCCGCCCTCGTCCTCCAGGGCCTGCGGCAGGTCCCAGTGGTACAGCGTCAGCCACGGGGCGATCCCGGCCTCGGAGATCGTGTCGACCAGCCGGCGGTAGAAGTCCAGCCCGCGCTGCTCGATCGCGCCCTTGCCCGCGGGCAGGATGCGCGGCCAGGAGACGGAGAAGCGGTAGGCGTCCAGGCCCAGGTCCTTCATCAGGGCGACGTCGGCCGGGTAGCGCGTGTAGTGCTCGACGGCGACGTCACCGGTGTCGCCGTTGAAGGTCTTGCCCGGGGTGTGGCTGTAGGTGTCCCAGATCGACGGGCCGCGGCCGTCGACGTCGTGGGCGCCCTCGATCTGGTACGCCGCGGTGGCCGCGCCGAGGGCGAAGCCGGGCGGGAGGGAGAGGCCGGAGGGCGCGGAGCGCACGTCGGTGGAGGTCATGTGGTGGAGCTCCTCGCTGGTGGGTCGGTGGGGCAGCACGCCGATGGGTGGCCGTGCCGGAGTGATCGGGGTGGAGTCCTGAGGTCGGCGCGCTGCTGGTGCGCGGGCCGACCTCTGCAGATTGCCCTGTCGAACGTCGATCAGCAGGTCCGGGCCGGTCGGGGGACCGGGGCGGTCACCCCTTGACCGCGCCCTGCATGATGCCGCCGACGATCTGCTTGCCCAGGATCGTGAAGACGATGAGCACCGGCAGGGTGCCCAGCAGGGTGCCGGCCATGATCACCGACTGCTGCGGGACGTAGCCCGAGCCCAGGCCGGCGAGCGCGACCTGCACCGTGGGGTTGGCGTTGGTCAGCGCGATCAGCGGCCAGAAGAACTCGTTCCAGGCGGTGAGGAACGTCAGCATCGCCAGCACGGCCATGGCCGGGCGGGCCACCGGGACGACGATCGACCAGAAGATCCGGAAGGTCGACGCACCGTCGACCTTGCCGGCCTCCAGCAGCTCGTTGGGCAGCGACGAGATCAGGTACTGGCGCATGAAGAACACGCCGAAGGCGCTGACCAGGGTCGGGAAGATGACCGCTTGCAGCTGGTTCACCCACTGCAGGTCGGCGATCATCATGAACAGCGGGATCACCGCGAGCTGGGTGGGCACCATCATCGTGCCGATCACCAGGCCCAGCAGCAGGCCGCGGCCCTTGAACTGCAGCTTGGCGAAGGCGAACCCGGCCAGCGTGCAGAAGAAGACGGTGCCCACGGTGATGCTGCCGGCGACCAGGACCGAGTTCAGGATCGCCTTGCCGATCGGCGCCTGCTCCAGGGCCAGCTTGAAGTTGTCGAACAGGGTGGCGTTGGGCAGGAACGGCGGCGGGGTGGCCGCGATCTCGGCGTTGGTGTGCGAACCGGCGACGAGGGTCCAGTAGAGCGGGAAGATCGACACCAGCGCGGTCAGGGTCAGCAGGGTGTAGGTGACCGGGCCGGGCTTGCCCACCCGGTTGCCCTTGCCGCTCTTGCGGGTGACGGGCCGGTCGACCGGCTGCACCGAGGTGGTCTGGGTGCCGGGGAGAGCGGTGGTCACTGGGTGCTCCTGGCGGTCATTGCCGGCTCCTACCGGTCGGCCCGGTTGCGGAGGCGGCCGATGACGGCGTTGACCCCCACGACGAGCAGGATGATCATGAACATGGCCCAGGCGGTGGTGGCGGCCTGGCCGATGTGGAAGTTGCTCCAGCCCTGCTGGTACATCAGCAGGCCGAGGGTCTGGTACTGCCCCGAGGAGCCACCGGAGGTCGTGCCGTTGCCGGCGAAGAGGAGCGGCTCGCCGAACAGCTGCACCGCCCCGATCGTGGAGACGACGACGGTGAACAGGATCGTCGGGCGCAGCGACGGGATCGTCACGTGCAGGAACTGCTTCCACTTGTTGGCGCCGTCGATCTCCGCGGCCTCGTAGAGCTCACCGGGGATCGACTGCATGGCGGCCAGGTAGATCAGCGCGTTGTAGCCGGTCCAGCGCCAGGTGACGATCGCGGCGATGGCGACCTGGCTGCTCAGCGTGCCGGCCTCCCAGTCGATCCGGTCCATGCCGAACGCCTGCAGCACGGTGTTGATCAGGCCGTAGTCGCGGCCGAACAGCTGGGCGAACACGAGGGTGGCGGCGGCGATGCTGGTCGCGTAGGGCATCAGCATCACGGTGCGGAAGAAGGTGCGGTTGCGGATCTTGTAGTTCAGCAGGTGGGCGAGGCCCAGGGCCATGCACAGCTGGGGGACCGTGGCCAGCACCCCGATGGTCAGGGTGTTGCGGGCGGCGTTCCAGAAGAACTCGCTCTGCAGCAGGTTGCGGTAGTTGTCCAGGCCGACCCACGTGCCGCCGTCGATGTTGGACAGGCTCGTCTTGTGCAGCGAGATCCACGCCGTGTACAGGAACGGGTAGAGGCTGAAGGCGGCGAAGAGCAGGAAGAACGGGGCCACGTAGGCGTAGCCCCAGCGGTTGCGGGTGAGCGACGTCCGGCGGCGGGCCGGAGGGCGGTCGCCGGTGGAGGCGGTCGGGGGAGCGGCCCGGGTGGCGCCGCGGAGGGCCTGCCGGGGGGTCTGGCTCGCGATGGTCATGCGGGGCCTCGAGGTCGTCGGGGACGGGCTGGGACGGCGGGGTGTGCGGTGCCGAGCCGGTGCCCGGGAGCAGGGGTCCGCTCCCGGGCACCGTGTCCGGGGGGTGCGTGCCGAGCGGGGTGGCTCAGCCGCCGATGACCTGCTCCGCGACCTTGAGCGCGTTGCCGAACGCCGCGTCGGGCGCCGTCCCGTTCGAGGCGATGTCGGTCAGCGCGGTGGTGAACGCCTCCTGGATCTGGGTGTCGTACGCCCCGATCGGGGTGCGCTGGATGTTGTCCGCGGACTCACCGAAGATCTGGCCGATCGGTGCGTCGCTGAAGTACGGGTCGCTGAAGTCGACGACCTGCGGGTCCTCGGCCGCCTTCGGGCTGGACGGGAAGTGCGCCGCCTCCACGAAGGTCTTGACCTGCTGCTCAGGGGCGGTGAGCCACTCGGCGAGGTCCTTGGCGGCCTCGACGTTCGGGCCGTCCTTGGGCACGCCCAGGTAGGAACCGCCCCAGTTGCTGGCCGCCTCGCTCGAGCCGGGCAGCGGAGCGACGTCCCACTTGCCGGCGCCGCCCTCACCCATCTGGGAGGAGATGTAGCCGAGCATCCAGGCCGGGCAGGCGATGGTGGCGAAGGCGCCGTTGGAGAAGGCGGCGTTCCACTCGTCACCGAACTGGGACAGGTTGGCCGTCAGGCCCTCGCTGGCCGCGGTGCTGGCGTAGCCCCAGGCGGTCTTGACGCCGTCGCTCTCCTCGGGGATGGGGTTGCCCTCGGCGTCGTTGTAGGCGGTCTCGCCCTGGTAGACCGAGGAGGAGAAGATGCTGGCCGGGCTGTCCAGGAACTTGTTCGTGGACTTGGTCTGGTACTGGCGGGCGACGTCCAGGTACGCCTCCCAGGTCGGCCACAGCTGCCCGACCTGCTCGCGGTCGGTGGGCAGGCCGGCGGCCTCGAAGAGGTCCTTGCGGAAGCACATGGCCTGCGGGCCGGTGTCGGTGCCCAGGCCGATGGTCTTGCCGTCCTCGGTGGAGGCCTGACCCCACTTCCAGTCGTAGAAGTTGGCCTCCAGCTCGGCGGCGTTGTCCTCGGCGGCGAAGTCGACGAAGGCGTCGGCGTGGTTCTGCACGACGTCGGCGATGAAGCCGATCTCCAGGCCCTGGATGTCGTCGAGGCCGGAACCGGCGGCCAGGCGCGTCTGCAGCGACTTGTAGTACGCCGCGGACTGGGCGATGTTGTTCTGCTTGATCGTCACGTTCGGGTGGAGCTTCATGTACTCGTCGTAGAGACCGGCGTTGTCGAAGTCCATGGTGCCGAACGTCCCGACGGTCAGGGTGACCGGCGCGTTCGGGTCGTAGGCGGCGGCGTCGGCGGCGGCGTCGCCGTCACCGTCCGAGCCGCCGCAGCCTGCGGTGAGCAGCACTGCGGCCAGAGCCGCTCCGAGCACTGCCTTGCCCCTGTTGGGATGGATCAACACTGACCTCCTGGGTGGCCCCGGGACCGTGCTCCGATGCACCGTCCGCCGGGGGCGTGAGAACGCTCTCACGGCCGTGACCGAGAGAGTGGTCCGCGCCACATCGGAGTGTCAAGTAACAGTTCGGCAACGTGGCGGCAGCTGGTGCCGAGGAGGGCGTGTGCCCACAATGGGACGCCGCCGCCCGACCCAGGAGCCCCGTGACCGGAACCAGCACTCGCGTCTCCTCGCCGACCCTGGACGAGGTCGCCGTGCTCGCCGGCGTCTCCCGCGCGACGGTCTCCCGCGTCGTCAACGACTCCCCGCGGGTCAGCCCGGAGGCCCGTGAGGCGGTCCGGGCGGCCGTCGCGGCGCTGAGCTACGTCCCCAACCGGATGGCCCGCAGCCTGGTCACCCGGCGCACCGACACGATCGCGCTGGTGCTCTCCGAACCCGACGCGCGGATCTTCTCCGACCCCTTCTTCGCCAGCATCGTGCGCGGGCTCAACGGCGCGCTGGCCAGCACGGACATCAACCTGGTACTGCTGACCGCCCGCGACGAGCGGGAGCAGGAGAAGGCCGGCCGGTTCGTGCGCCAGGGGCACGTGGACGGCGTGATCCTGATGTCGCTGCACAGCCACGACGTGCTGCCCGCCCAGCTCATCGCCGCCGGCATGCCACTGGTGCTGTGCGGGCGCCCGCTGGACGACCGGCCCGTCGCCTGGGTCGACGCCGACAACGCCGGCGGCGCCCGGCTGGCCACCGAGCACCTGCTGGCCGGTGGGCGCCGCACCGTCGCGACCATCTCCGGCCCGCGCGACATGGTCGCCGGCCTCGACCGGCTCGCCGGGTACCGGGACGCGCTGGCCGACGCCGGGCACGCGGCCGACCCGCGCCTGGTCGTGGAGGGGGACTTCACCGAGGGCGGCGGCGCCCGGGCGATGGAAGAGCTGCTGGTCCGCGCGCCCGAGCTGGACGCGGTGTTCGTCGCCTCGGACCCGATGGCCGTGGGCGCGCTGCGGGTGCTCCGCGCGGCCGGCCGCGACGTCCCCGGTGACGTCGCGGTGGTCGGCTTCGACGACGCACCGGTGGCCCTGCGCAGCGACCCGCCGCTGACCACGGTCACCCAGCCGCTGGAGGAGATGACCCAGGTCATGATCGAGCTGCTGCTCGCCCAGGTCGACCGGACGACCGACGACGTCCAGACCCGGGTCTGCCCGACCCGGCTGGTCAGGCGCGCCTCCGCCTGAACGGAGCCTCGCCCGCTGCGAGGGGCCCGGCTGCGAGGGGCCCCGCTGCGAGGGGCAGGGCGCCGGGCGTGTCGTCGAAACGCGGGGGACACACGTCGTGTCTAGGTTCGTCGCATGGCGGACCTCTTCGACGGCTACCCGCTCGGGCAGCAGTGGGACGAGATGTTCTCGGCCCCCGGCCGACCCCGCACGCCCTACACCGGGTTGTTCAGCTCGCTGCAGTCGATGTCGGGCGAGGAGCTGTCCGCCCGCGCCGACGTGCTGTCCCAGACCTACCGCGACGCCGGGGTCACCTTCGCCCACGCCGGGGAGGAGCAGCCCTTCCCGCTCGACATCGTGCCGCGGGTGATCGGTCACGAGGAGTGGGCGGTCATCGAGCGCGGCGTCGCCCAGCGGGTCCGGGCGCTCGAGGCGTTCCTGGCGGACGTCTACGGGGCGGGCGAGGTGTTCGCCGACCGGGTCGTGCCGCGCAGCGTGGTGACCACCAGTGCGCACTTCCACCGGGCCGCGCACGGGCTGGTGCCGCCCAACGGCGTCCGGGTGCACGTGTCCGGCATCGACCTGGTGCGTGACGAGGCCGGCGACTTCCGCGTCCTGGAGGACAACCTCCGCTCGCCGTCGGGTGTCAGCTACGTCATCACCAACCGCGCGGCGATGAGCTCGGTGCTCCCGGAGCTGTTCGGCGATCACCGGGTGCAGCCGGTCGCGGAGTACCCCGGCCGGCTGCTGGCCGCGCTCAAGGCCTCCGCACCCGCCGGCGTCGTCGACCCCACCGTCGTCCTGCTCACCCCGGGCGTCTACAACTCCGCCTACTTCGAGCACGCCCTGCTCGCCCGGCAGATGGGCGTGGAGCTGGTCGAGGGGCGCGACCTGGTCTGCTCGGGCGGGCAGGTCAGCATGCGGACGACGGACGGCCAGCAGCGCGTCGACGTGATCTACCGCCGCATCGACGACGAGTTCCTCGACCCGGTGCACTTCCGCTCGGACTCGGTGATCGGCTGTGCCGGGGTGGTCAACGCCGCGCGCGCCGGCCGGGTCACCATCGCCAACGCCGTGGGCAACGGCGTCGCCGACGACAAGCTGCTCTACACCTGGGTGCCGGACCTGATCCGCTACCACCTGGGTGAGGAACCGATCCTGGCGAACGCCGACACCTACCGGCTCGACGAGCCCGACACCGTCGAGTGGGTGCTGGCCTCCCTCGACCAGCTGGTGCTCAAGCCGGTCGACGGGTCCGGCGGCAAGGGGATCGTGATCGGCCCGCGCGCCGACCAGCGCACGCTCGAGGAGCTGGCGGTGAAGGTGCGCGCCTCGCCGCGGGACTGGATCGCGCAGGCGCCGATCGGGCTGTCGACGTCCCCCACGCTGATCAACGGCCGGATCGCCCCGCGGCACGTCGACCTGCGGCCCTTCGCGGTCAACGACGGCAGCGACGTCTGGGTCCTGCCCGGCGGCCTGACCCGGGTGGCGCTGCCGGAGGGGGAGCTGGTGGTCAACTCCAGCCAGGGCGGTGGCTCCAAGGACACCTGGGTCATCAGCCCGCCCCGGCCGGCCGTCGAGCCCGGGCCCGAGCACGACGTCACCCGCATCGAGTTCACCACCGCCGACCTGCCCGCCGAGTCACCCGCGCAGGACCCCGGCCCGCCCAACGACAACGCCCTCGCCCAGTCCCAGCAGCAGCAGCAGTCGAAGGACCCCGTCCTCCTCACCCCTCGCGAGCTCGGGGCGAGCCTCTGGACGGAGTCGACGGACGTCGATGGCGGTGGTGTGCGGTGCTGAGCCGGATCGCGGAGTCGCTGTTCTGGATCGGCCGCTACGTGGAGCGGGCCGACGACACCGCGCGGATCCTCGACGTGCACACCCAGCGGCTGGTCGAGGACCCGTGGATCGACGAGCAGCGCGCCTGCGCCAACCTGCTGGCGCTGATGGGCGCACCGTGCGACCCGGCCGAGGCCGACACGGAGCGGGTGCTGGCCACCCTCGCGTTCGACCGGACCAGTCCCGGCTCGATCACCGGCGCGCTGTCGGCGGCGCGGGAGAACGCCCGCGGCGCCCGCGAGGTGCTGTCGGCGGAGATCTGGGAGTCGCTCAACGTCACCCACAACGCGCTGCCCCAGCAGCGCACCATGGCCCGCCGCTACGGGCCGCACTCGCTGTTCCGGTTCGTGCGCGAGCGCTCGGCGATGGTGTTCGGGCTGGCCGACGCCACGATGAGCCGCGACGAGAGCTGGCTGTTCCTCATCCTGGGCCGCTCGCTGGAGCGGGTGGACATGACCTCCCGGATGCTGTCCACCCGCGTGCTGGCCGGCGACGCCGCGCCGTCCTGGACGCTGGTGCTGCGCTCGACCGGCGCCTACGAGCCCTACCTGCGCACCTACCGCGGGGCGGTGAACTCCAGCCGGGCCGCGGAGTTCCTGCTGCTGGACCGGCTCTTCCCGCGGTCGGTGTTCGCCGCCCTGGAGCAGGCCGAGGGGTGCCTGGCCGAGCTCGAGCGGGCCAACGTCCGCGAGGGCCACCGGATCGGGGTGGCCGGCGAGGCGCACCGGATCGTGGGCCGAGCCCGCACGATGCTGGAGTTCATGCAGACCGACGAGATCCTGGCCGGTCTGCCCACCCGCCTCGACGAGCTGCAGCGCACCTGCTCGGCGGCCAGCGAGGCGGTCACCAACCGGTTCTTCACCGAGCAGGCGCCCCAGATCTGGGTGCCGGAAGGCGCGGTGTGAGCGTGCACCAGTCGCAGGGCCAGTCGCTGGGCCAGTCCCGGCAGTCCCAGTCCCGGACCCGCACCGTCCAGTCGCACATGCAGTCGCAGAGCTCCCCGGTGCGCGCGCCGGGGGACCGCTGGCGGCTGCAGATCGTGCACCGCAGCGCGTTCCGCTACGGCGGGCCGGTGCGCTCGTCCTACAACGAGGCCCGGATGACGCCGGAGAACAGCACCCGGCAGACGACGCTGCGCTCGCGGGTGGAGATCGAGCCGGCGGCCACCGTGCACGCCTACCGCGACTACTGGGGCTCCACGGTCACCGCCTTCGACACCCACGGGCCGCACACCGAGCTGGTGGTGCAGGCGACGTCGGTGGTCGAGGCCGGCCCCGAGGCGCACGTGCCCGACCCGCTCGACTGGGCCGGGCTCGCCGTCCCGGACGTGCTGGACGCCTACGGGGAGTTCCTGCGCCCGACGCCGCTGACCGCGATGGACGACCCGGTCGTGCAGGCCGTCCGCGAGGTCGTCGGGGACGCCGGCCCGCGGGAGGCCGCGCACCGGGTGTGCGCGTTCGTGCACGACCACCTGGAGTACCTGACCGGCGCGACGAACGTGAAGTCCACCGCCATGCAGGCCTGGACGACCGGTGCCGGCGTCTGCCAGGACATCTCGCACGTGTCGGTCGGGCTGCTGCGAGCGCTGGGTCTGCCGGCCCGTTACGTCTCCGGCTACCTGCACCCGTGGCCGGCCGCGGCGATCGGGCAGGCGGTCACCGGGGAGAGCCACGCGTGGGTGGAGTGGTGGGACGGCGGCTGGTCCGGCTACGACCCGACGAACTCGGTGGAGATCGGCCCGCGGCACGTCACGCTGGCCCGCGGCCGCGACTACTCCGACGTCCCACCGCTCAAGGGCATCTTCTCCGGCCCGAAGAGCGAGGGGTCGAAGGTCACCGTCGAGGTGACCCGGCTGGCCTGACGTCAGGCGTCCGGCTCCAGGTTGCGCAGCGGGACGCCGGCGGTGTCGCTGGGCGGGGTCATCGGCGGTAGGTGCTCGGTCCGGGTGGGCACCCGCTGTCGCCACCAGTCCGGCTGCCGGCTCAGCCAGGCGTCGCCGAGGTCGGTGAGCCGGCCGTCGCCGCGCAGCCGCGCCGTCCCGGTCAGCCCCTGCACCCCGCCGGCCATCAGCAGCAACTTGGTGGCCACCCGGCGGCGGCGGTGTGCCGGCGCCACGTAGACCTGGCTGACCACCCCGGTGGACGGCGACCAGCGGACGGCGCCCGACTGCTCACCCCAGCGCACGCCGAGCGCGGGGACCTCGCCCGGCCCGACGACCGTGCCGTCGGGCCGGGTGGGGGTGGAGAAGGCGACCAGGTCGGTCCCGCTGCCGTCGGCGGCCTGCATCAACACCACCCACAGGTGCGGGGCCCCGGCCGCGGCGTCCGCGGACACCACCACCCGGGACGGCGGTCGGCCGGGAGTCGTGGCGTGCGCCTCGAACTGCCAGCCCGCCGGGCGGACCGCCGGGCCGGGCAGCTCGACGACGGTGCCGTCGGGGAAGGAGGTCCCGGCCACACCCACCAGGGTGCGACCGCCGTCCGGCGCCGGGTGACGGGCGCACCAGAAGCCCGCCGGCGGGGTCCTGGCGCCGGGCGTCGTCATGCCGCGCGGCGGCGGCGGAGGAGCAGCAGTGCCGCGCCACCCACCAGGAGCAGCCCACCGCCCAGACCGGCGACCGGGAGGACGTCCACGCCTGTGTAGGCCAGCCCCGGTCCGGCTGTCGCGGCGGTGACGGTGAAGGTCGCCTCGACGAGGGTGCCGGTGGCCCCGGTCATCGACACGGTGTGGACGCCGACCTCGAAGCCCGCGGGCACCGTGAAGACGAAGGTGGCCACGCCGTCCGCGTCGGCGGTCACGGTGCCGAGGTCGACCGGGGTCGAGTGCAGGACGCCGTGGACGACCTCGAACGGCAGGAAGCCGCCCAGCGAGATCGTCTGCTGCGCACCCGCCACCAGGGTCGGCTTCGCGACGTCGACGCGGGGTGCGGTCGGCGTCGAGGTGGCCGGGGCGGCCGGGGCCGGAGCCGGGGCCGGGGCCGGGGCCGGGGGCACCGCGACCGGGACGGTCGAGGGCTGCGGGGTCGGAGCCGGCGGAGTCACCGGGTCACCGATCTGCAGCAGGGCGACCTCGTCGCGCGCCGCGACGGTGGTGACGGCCGCGACGGTCAGCGTCCGTTCGGTCGGGTCGACCGTGCCGCCGGCCGGGGCGCCGGTCTGGAGGACCTGGTAGTCGCCCGGCAGGTAGGAGCCCGGGAAGGTCGCCCGGCCCGAGGCGTCGGTGAGGGCGGTGATGGTGGCCGGGACGGCCGGCGTCACCGCGAGCTCGACGTCGTCGAGGTCGGCGTCGGACGGGGCGTCGAGAGGCGTGGCGAGCGCGAACGTGTTCCCGGCCAGCGGTCCCGGTCCGTTCAGCTGGACGGCGAGGGTGCGGTAGGCGCCGTGCGCGGGGAGGGGCACCGTCGTCGGGCCTGGTCCGAAGGGGTTCGGGTTTGCCGAGGCGGTCGTGTCGGTGTAGCCGGCCACCGGGGGCGCGCCGGCGAGCAGCACCTGCCCGCTGTCCGGTGCGCCGGTCAGCGTGAGGGTGAAGGTCGAGTTGGCGGGCAGGACGGCCTGCATCCCCAGCGGCGTGTTCGAGGCCGGGAGAGGGCTGCCCGCGGTCAGGTCGCACCAGTCGCTGCCGGTGACGATGCAGGTGCCGGTCACGTCGGCGTCGACGCCGTCGAGGTGGGTGAAGTGCACCGTCACCTCCGCGCCGGTGGAGTCGATCACCTGGCCGGCCGGTGCGCCGTCGACGGCGGTGAGCGAGGGGACGAGCTTTCCGGTGCCGAAGTGCGCACCGGTGGCGTCGACCGTCTGGGTCACCGGGGGGAGGAGCGTCAGCGCGGCGTCCGCGGTCGTCGCCTCGGTGGTCGAGGTGGGGAGGTCGGTGGCCGGTGCCTCCTCGGCCAGGGCGGCGGGCGCCACAGCGGCGGACAGTGCCACCAGGCCCATCGTCAGACTTGCCGTGCGAGTGGCGTTCGGCTTGACGAGATCAGCCAACGTGGAGCGGAACATGGCGACACCTCTGGTCGTCTTCCGCCGTCGATCGGCGGGATCGAGGCGAGATGTTGCTCCCGGACTCGCTGGTCCGGTCTGGGTTCCCGGGCGTGTCGCGCCGCGGAACGAACAAGTACGTGACGGGCGGGCCCGGTGGTGCGCGCGGGGCGGGCGGGGCCCACGGGTCGCTGTGCCGGGCGTCCGCACCATGAGGGAGGATGGAGGTGATGAGCGCTCCGCTGAACCTGGTCAACATCGAGCGGGTGCACAAGGCACACGGCACGACCGTCATCCTCGACGACGTCTCCCTGGGCATCGCCGCCGGTGAACGGATCGGCGTGGTGGGTCGCAACGGTGGCGGGAAGTCCACCCTGCTGGGCGTGCTCACCGGCACCCAGGAGCCCGACTCCGGCCGGGTCACCCGCCGCGGCGACCTCGCCATGGGCGTGCTGGACCAGACCGGCACCCTGCCCGCCGGCACCACGGTGCGTGACGTCGTCCTCCCCACGTCCCGGTTCGCCCACGAGCACGAGTGGGCCGCCGACCCCGCCGTCCGCTCGGTGCTCACCGGGCTCGAGCTGGACCGGATGGGCCTGGACTCCCCGGTCGCGCCGATGTCCGGTGGCGAGCGGCGCCGCGTCGCACTGGCCGCGCAGCTGATCCGCCCGCTGGACCTGCTGGTGCTCGACGAGCCCACCAACCACCTCGACGTCGAGGGCGTCGCCTGGCTGGCCGGCTACGTACGGGCCCGCGCCGGCGGGCTGGTGGTCGTCACCCACGACCGGTGGTTCCTCGACGAGGTCTCGACGACCACGTGGGAGGTCGCCGACGGCCAGGTGCACGCCTACGAGGGTGGTTACTCCGCCTACACGCTGGCCCGGGCCGAGCGGGCACGGATCTCCTCGGTGGTCGAGGACCGCCGGATGAACCTGGTGCGCAAGGAGCTGGCCTGGCTGCGCCGTGGCCCGCCGGCCCGCACCAGCAAGCCGAAGTTCCGGATCGATGCCGCGCAGGCGCTGATCGCCGACGAGCCGCCGGCCCGGGACAAGATGTCGCTGGCCAACTTCGCCGCCAAGCGGCTGGGCAAGACCGTGTACGACGTCGAGGGCGTCACCTTCACCGTCCGCGGCCGGGGCCCGGTCGACGACCGCGACGACCCGGCCGGTCCTGCGGACCCGAACCCCCCGGCGGAGCGGACGCTGTTCCGCGACCTGACCTGGCACGTGGGTCCAGGTGACCGGATCGGCATCGTCGGCGTCAACGGCGCGGGCAAGACCTCGCTGCTGAAGATGCTGGTCGGGGAGACGCAGCCCGACTCCGGCGACATCGTCGTGGGCCAGACGGTGTCCGCGGCGTACCTGTCCCAGCACGTCACCGAGCTGAACCCGAAGCAGCGGGTGCTCGAGGCCGTGCAGGACGTCGCCCGGATCGCCCGCATCGGCAACCAGGAGATCTCCGCGTCCACGTTGGCCGAGCGCTTCGGCTTCGCCGCCAACCGTCAGTGGACGCCGGTCGGCGACCTCTCCGGTGGTGAGCGGCGGCGGCTGCAGCTGCTCCGGCTGCTGATGGGCGAGCCGAACGTGCTGATCCTCGACGAGCCGACCAACGACCTGGACATCGACACCCTCACCGCGCTGGAGGACCTGCTCGACGGGTTCCCCGGCACGGTGCTGGTGGTCAGCCACGACCGGTACTTCGTCGACCGGGTCTGCGACTCGGTCGTGGCGCTGATGGGCAACGGGTCCCTGGCGGCACTGCCCGGCGGGGTCGAGGAGTACCTGCGGCGTCGTGCCGCCGGTGAGGCGACGCTGCCCGGGGCCTCCACCGCGGCGGTGGGCAGCTCATCGGCGCCGGTGGTCAGTGCCGCCGACGCGCGGGCGGCCCGCAAGGAGGTCTCCCGGCTGGAGCGGCGGATGCTCAAGCTGGACGGCGACGAGAAGAAGCTGCACCAGCAGCTGGCCGACGCGGCCACCGACTTCGCCCGGTCCGCGGAGCTGGACGCCCAGCTGCGGGCGGTGCAGGCGGAGAAGGAGCAGGTCGAGAACGACTGGCTGGCCGCGACTGAGGTCGCCGAGGGCTGAGCTCGTGGCGGCGGGGCCGGGTGGTGGTGGTCGACGCGGCCGGCCGGACCGTGCTGGCGACCGCGGCGGCGGACCGACCGGTCTACACCGCGTCCCTGGTCGAGCTGCTCGTCGTCCAGCAGGTGCTGGCCCGCCAGGCCGTCGGCGTGCTCGGGCTCGGGCCGGCGGACGGCGGGCTGCTGGAACGGGCGGTCACCGTCTCCGACGACCCTGCGATGAACCTGCTGTGGGACGCCTACGACGGGGCGGACCTCGTCGCGACCGCTGCGGCGAGCTTCGGGCTGACCGGCACCGCGGCCCCGGACCGGGTCGGGCAGTGGGGCGAGTCGACGACCACCGCGACCGACCTGGCCCGCTTCCTGGCCACGCTGGCCGAGGACCCGGACGCCCCCGGGGCGGCCCCGGTGCTGGGGTGGATGCGCGCGGCGGCCCCGCTGGCCAGCGACGGGTTCGACCAGCGCTTCGGCCTGCTGGCCGGGGGTGCGGTGCCGGGGACGGCGGTCGAGCAGGGCTGGATGTGCTGCGTCGCGGACCGGCGTCAGCTGCACTCCGCGGGAGTCCTCCCCGACGGGCGGGTGGTGGTGGTGCTGGCCGATGCGTCGAGCACGCTCCTGGGACGAGCTGACGCGGACCGTCGACGCGGTCGCGGCCGCGGTGGTGGCCGGCACGGCCTGAGCCGGTGCCGGCCGACCCGGTCCGGCAGGGGGCGGCCCCGGTGCCCCCACGGCGCGCACGTTCGCCGCGGGCGCCTGCACCGGGGCCGACCCGTCAGCGCTCGGCGCGGTTGACGGCCGAGACGATGGCGCGCAACGAGGCGGTCAGGATGTTCTCGTCGATCCCGACGCCCCACAGCACCCGCTCGCCGACGGCGCACTCGACGTAGGACGCCGCCCGGGCGTCACCGCCGGCGGCCAGGGCGTGCTCGGCGTAGTCGAGGACCCGCACGTCGACGTCCACGCTGCGCAGCGCGTCGACGAAGGCCGCGATCGGCCCGTTGCCGTGGCCGGTCACGGTCACCGGCACCCCGCGGTCGACCAGCTCGACGCTGAGCTGGTCCGGGCCGTTGCCGGAGGCAGTGTGCTCGTGCCCGGCGAGGGAGAACCGGCCCCACGGCGCGGCCGGGTCGGGCAGGTACTCGGAGGAGAACGCCGCCCACATCTGAGCCGCGGTCACCTCGCCGCCCTCGTTCTCCGTGTGCCGCTGGACGACGGCGCTGAACTCGATCTGCAGCCGGCGCGGGAGGTCCAGGGAGTTCTCGGTCTTCATGATGTAGGCGACGCCGCCCTTGCCGGACTGGCTGTTCACCCGGATCACGGCCTCGTAGCTGCGGCCGACGTCCTTGGGGTCGATCGGCAGGTACGGCACGGCCCACGGGATGTCGTCCACACCGACCCCGGCGGCCTCGGCGTCGACCTTCATGGCGGCGAAGCCCTTGTTGATGGCGTCCTGGTGGCTGCCGGAGAACGCGGTGTAGACCAGGTCGCCGCCGTAGGGGTGCCGCTCGTGCACGCCCAGCTGGTTGCAGTGCTCGACGGTGCGGCGGATCTCGTCGATGTCGGAGAAGTCGATCTGCGGGTCGATGCCCTGGCTGAACAGGTTCAGGCCCAGGGTCACCAGGTCGACGTTGCCGGTGCGCTCGCCGTTGCCGAACAGGCAGCCCTCGATGCGGTCGGCACCCGCCCGGTAGCCCAGCTCGGCCGCGGCCACGGCGGTGCCGCGGTCGTTGTGCGGGTGCAGGGACAGGACGACGGAGTCCCGGCGCGCCAGGTGCCGGTGCATGTACTCGATCTGGTCGGCGTAGACGGTCGGCTCGGCCATCTCCACCGTCGCCGGCAGGTTCAGGATCACCGGCCGGTCCGGTGTCGGATCCCACACGTCGGTGACGGCGTTGCAGACCTCGACGGCGAAGTCCAGCTCGGTGCCGGTGAAGGACTCGGGGGAGTACTCGTAGCGGATCTCGGTGTCGCCGGCCTGCTCGGCCAGCTTGCGCACCAGCCGCGCGCCGTGGACGGCGATGTCGACGATGCCGGCGCGGTCCTGGGCGAACACGACCCGGCGCTGCAGCGTGGACGTCGAGTTGTACAGGTGCACGATCGCCTGCTTCGCCCCGCGCAGGGACTCGAAGGTGCGCTCGATCAGCTCGTCGCGGGCCTGGGTCAGCACCTGGACCGTGACGTCGTCGGGGATGAGGTCCTCGTCGACCAGCAGCCGGATGAAGTCGAAGTCGGTCTGGCTGGCCGCCGGGAAGCCGACCTCGATCTCCTTGTAGCCCATCCGCACCAGCAGCTCGAACATGCGGCGCTTGCGGTCCGGCGTCATCGGGTCGATCAGCGCCTGGTTGCCGTCGCGCAGGTCGACCGCGCACCAGCGCGGGGCGACGGTGGTGGTCTTCTCCGGCCAGGTGCGGTCCGGCAGCGGCACGGGGGTGAACGGCGCGTACTTGCCGATCGGCATCGCCGAGGCGCGCTGGGGGTTGCGGGCGTGCGGGTGGGACTCGGTCATGGGGGGCTCCTCTGGCGGGCTGCGAACAGCTCCTGGTGCGGTCAGCTGGCGTCCGGGGACGCGCGATCACCGCGGCGAGGGAGCCGACCTAGGAGAGGGCCTCGCCGCGGCTGATAAGCAGGAGGCCGCGCACCGGGTCACGGTAGCAGCGGCGCCCCTGGACGCGCGTGTCGACACCGACCGGCGCCCGGGCTGCGCCAGCATCGCCTGCGTGGACGACGCCCCGCGCAGCCCTGACGGCGACCAGCAGGTCATGACCGCGTTCCTCGACGACCTGCGCCGGACCGGGACGGTGGTCACCGGACCCGTGACGCCCGGACAGGACGACGGCGAGCCCGGCGTCCCGCCGGTGGAGTGGCTGGTCAGCGCCCACCGCGGCGACCCGCTCGACCCGCCGTACCGGCTGCGCCTGGACGCCGGGGAGCTGGCCGCCGCCCTGGCGCACGACGCGGGACTGCTGCAGGCCGGGTGGCCGGACGGCGCGGAGGCTGCCCGCGCCCGCGACGCGCTGCTGACGAGCTTCGACGCCGCGCTGGAGGGCATCGACCGCACGCCGCACCGCTTCGTGCTGGAGGACGACACGCTGGACCTGACGACGAACCACCCCTGCCCGGACCCGCTGGTGCACCTCGACCCCGACAGCGGCGACTTCTTCTGGTCCGCCCACGCCCCGGGCGACCCGGAGTTCGAGGAGCAGCTGGCCCGCTTCGAACGCCAGTCACCGCATCGCCGGCACGCCGGCCTGGTGCGGGCCTGGCTGGTGGTCGAGGCGGCCATGGACACAGCCCGGCTCGACCCGGCGGTCCAGCACCTGCAGGACCAGGTCGACACGACCTTCGGACCCGGGGCCATGATGCGGTTCAGCGAGCACGTGGAGACCCACGGCTTCCAGGAGGCCGACCTCACCGACCTCGCCTACGCCGACGACGAGCGGCTCGACGCGCTGCTCGATGCCCTCGCCGGCGAGCCGCCCCGCGACTGAGCGGTCAGAACCCGCCGGAGCGCCGCAGCCGGAGCGGGCGGCCGTCGGGGTCGTCGACCAGCCGGTAGAGCGGGGTCGCCCAGAGCCGGGTGGCGAAGGACAGTTCCGCGTTGCGGTGCGGGAGCAGCCGGCCCGGCGGCCGGGGGCCCACCTGCCCGCCGTCGTACCAGGCCTGCAGCGCGGCGGCCGAGGCCTCGACGGCGGCGACGAAGTCGTCGGGGTCCAGCAGGTCGGCGTCCTCCGAGCCGTCGGTCGCCCGGTCCAGGTGCTCCCGGGCCAGCTCCAGCCGCAGGTCACGGGCGAGGCGCCGGGCGGCGTCCCCGTGCCCGGCCGGGTCGCGGGGCTCGCGCTCGTCAGGGGTCGTGTCCAGGACGGCGCTGGACAGCTCGCTGTCGTGGGTCCAGGACCGCCGGTTGAAGTTGTCGCTGCCCACGCTGACCCAGACGTCGTCGACCACGCAGACCTTGGCGTGCACGTAGACCGGCGTCCCGTCGTGGTTCTCCGGGTCGAACACGTGCACCCGGCCCGGGCCGGCCGCGAGCACGGTGTCCAGCGCCTGCTGGCGGCCCACGTACTGGGGGCGCTCGGAGACCGCACCCTCCTGGTCGGGCACCCGCGGCACCACGACGACCAGCTGCAGGGCGGGGTTGTCCCGCAGCGCCGTGGCGAACAGCTCGGCCACCTCCCGCGACCACAGGTACTGGTCCTCCAGGTAGACCAGCCGGCGGGCCCGGCGGATCGCCTTCGAGTACCCGCGGGCCACCGACCGCTCGCCCTGGGTCGCGAAGTCGAAGGCCGGCCAGACCTTGGGGTAGGTGCGCAGCGTCTGCACCGCGTGCGGCCCGCACTCCGGTGGCGGCGGGGGCTGGTCGGGCAGCGGCGTCGGGTCCATGTGCGACTTCCCGCGCAGCGCGAGGATCTTGTCGTGCACCCAGGCGACCGGGTTCTCCGAGTCCGGGCTGGTGGGGTCGTCCCAGCGCTCGCGGAACACGGTGTCCAGCACCCCCACGGCCGGCCCGCGCAGCTGCAGCTGGACGTCGTGCCAGGGCGGCCGCTCCCCGTAGGCCGAGGACATCGACTGCGGCTGCGGGTCGCCGAGGTGCTCGCCGTCGTCCCGGCGGGAGTGGCACAGGTCGATCCCACCGGCGAAGGCGACGTCGCGCTCGGGCCGGCCGACGTGCCGCAGGACGACGAACTTCTGGTGGTGGCTGCCCATCCGGCGCACCCGCTCGTCGAGGACGACGACGCCGCCGGCCTCCTCGATCGCGGCGTCCAGGGAGGCGTTCTCCTCCTTGCTGAAGCTGAGCCCGTCCCAGTGCGAGCGCCAGAGCAGCCCGCGGACCACCACGCCGCGGCGAGCGGCGTCGGCGAACAGCTCGCCCACGGTCGGGCCGTCGTCGCGCAGCCGCTCGTCGGGGTCGCCGCGCCAGTCGGTGAAGAACAGGTGGTCGCCGGACTCGAGGCCCTGCACCGCGGTGACCAGTCGGTCGAAGTAGGCCGCGCCGTGCACCAGCGGCTCGGCGAGGTTCCCGGCCGTCCACGCGGGGATGACGGTGTCCGGGTTGTCGCGTTCGGCACCGGTCAGCAGCCAGTCCTCGGGGTCGGTCACGCGGTGATCCAACCGTGTCGGCGCCCGCAGGGGAACGGCGTCTCACCCGCACGGGCCCGGACGGCGTCCCACCAGGTGAGCGCGGGACCGCCGCTGGTGGGACGGGCTGGTCCGCGCCGGTAGCCTGGGGCCGTGGCCCTGGTCGTGCAGAAGTACGGCGGTTCCTCCGTCGCCAGCCCCGAGCGTGTCAAGCGCGTCGCGGAGCGGGTCGTCGAGGCGAAGAAGAACGGCGACGACGTGGTCGTCGTCGTCTCCGCCATGGGCGACACCACCGACGAGCTCCTCGACCAGGCGAGCCAGATCACCGCCGACCCTCCGGGTCGCGAGCTGGACATGCTGCTCACCGCCGGCGAGCGGATCTCGATGGCGCTGCTGGCCATCGCGATCTCCGTGCACGGCTACGAGGCGCGCTCCTTCACCGGCTCCCAGGCCGGGGTGATCACCACCTCCAGCCACGGCAAGGCGCGGATCATCGACGTCACGCCGGGCCGGCTGCGCAGCGCGCTGGACGAGGGCTCGATCGTCATCGTCGCCGGCTTCCAGGGCGTCAGCCAGGACACCAAGGACGTCACCACCCTGGGCCGCGGCGGCTCGGACACCACCGCCGTCGCGGTGGCC
>NZ_JAAGWH010000027.1 GCF_010682105.1 Modestobacter muralis
GGACACCATCACCTACGAGGAGATGCTGGAGATGGCGGCCTCGGGCGCCAAGGTCCTCATGCTCCGCTGCGTCGAGTACGCCCGCCGGTACGGCATCCCGGTGCACGTCCGCAGCTCCTACTCACAGCTCCCCGGCACGATCGTGGCCGGCTCGATGGAGGACCTCACCGTGGAACAGGCGATCATCACCGGCGTCGCGCACGACCGCAGCGAAGGGAAGATCACCGTCTCCGGCGTCCCCGACCGCCCGGGCGAGGCGGCCCAGATCTTCCGCGTGCTGGCCGACGCCGAGATCAACATCGACATGATCGTGCAGAACGTCTCGACCGAGGCGAAGCTGACCGACATCTCCTTCACCCTGCCCAAGAGCGACGGTCCGGCCGCCCTCGCGGCGCTGGAGCGGGTCAAGCACACCGTCGGCTACACCGGCGTCAGCTTCGACCAGCACATCGGCAAGGTCTCCCTGGTGGGCGCCGGGATGCGCTCGCACCCGGGGGTCTCCGCCAAGTTCTTCGGCGCTCTGGCCGACGCCGGGGTCAACCTCGAGCTGATCAGCACCTCCGAGATTCGCATCTCGGTGGTGTGCCGGGACACCGAGGTCGACGTCGCCGTCCGCGCGGTGCACGACGCGTTCGACCTCGGCTCCGACGTCGAGGCCGTGGTCTACGGGGGGACCGGACGATGAGCGCGTTCACGCCTGATGGCCTGCGGGTCGGCGTCGTCGGCGCCACCGGGCAGGTCGGCGCCGTCGTGCGCCGGCTGCTGGCCGAGCGGGCCTTCCCCCTTGCCGAGCTGCGCTTCTTCGCCTCCGCCCGCTCCGCGGGCAGCACGCTGCCCTGGGCCGGTGGCGAGATCACCGTCGAGGACGCCGCGGCCGCCGACCCCACGGGGCTGGACATCGCGATCTTCTCCGCCGGTGGCGCGACCTCCAAGGAGCAGGCGCCGCGGTTCGCGGCCGCCGGGGTCACCGTCATCGACAACAGCTCCGCCTGGCGCCGCGACCCCGACGTCCCGCTGGTCGTCAGCGAGGTCAACCCGCACGCCCTGGACTCGATCCCCAAGGGGATCATCGCCAACCCGAACTGCACCACCATGGCCGCGATGCCGGTGCTGCGGCCGCTGCACGACGAGGCCGGCCTCGTCCGCCTGGTCGCCAGCACCTACCAGGCGGTCTCCGGTGCCGGGCTGGCCGGCGTCGAGGAGCTGGACGGCCAGGTCAAGGCCGTGGTGGACAAGGCGGCGGAGTACACCCACGACGGGTCCGCGGTCACCGGTCCCGAGCCGGTCACGTTCGTCCGCCCCATCGCCTACAATGTGATCCCGCTGGCCGGCTCGATCGTCGACGACGGCAGCTTCGAGACCGACGAGGAGCAGAAGCTCCGCAACGAGAGCCGCAAGATCCTCGGCATCCCGGAGCTGCGGGTGTCCGGCACCTGCGTCCGGGTGCCCGTCTTCACCGGGCACTCGCTGTCGCTGAACGTGGAGTTCGCCCGGCCGCTGTCGCCTGAGCGGGCGACCGAGCTGCTCGAACAGGCGCCCGGTGTCCAGCTCACCGGCGTGCCCACCCCGCTGCAGGCCGCCGGCACCGACCCCAGCTACGTCGGCCGGATCCGGCAGGACGAGGGCGTCGACGACGGCCGCGGTCTGGCGCTGTTCATCAGCAACGACAACCTGCGCAAGGGTGCGGCGCTGAACACCGTGCAGATCGCCGAACTGCTGCTCGCCCGACGCTGACCGGTCGACTCGGCGGTCCGGCCGACCGCCGTCCCGCTGCTGCCCCTCCCCGCGTGCGCGGGGGAGGGCAGGCGCGGGAGCTCCTGGGCGTCCCGGCCCGGCCGCGGGACACCGTCGCCCGGCTGGCGCTGGCCGCCGCGGTCGGCCTCGCGGTCTGGGTGGTGTCTCACCACGTCCCGTACCCGTCCTACAAGGACTGGTTCGACCTGCGGGTGTACCAGGGCGCCGTCGGCTGGTGGCTCGACGGGCAGCCGCTCTACGCCTTCGACCTGGACCGCACCGGTTACGGCTTCACCTACCCGCCGTTCGCCGCCCTGCTGATGACCCCGCTCGCGGCGCTCACCTACGCCCAGGCGGCGGCCGTCTACACGACGGTCAACGTCACCCTGGTCGCGCTGCTCACCGCCGCCTTCGTCGTGCCGCTGGCCCGCCGCCGCGGCTGGACGCCGTGGCTGGCCGTCGCGCTCGCCGTCCCGGTGGTGCTGCTCATGGAGCCGGTGCGCGAGACGATCGGCTTCGGCCAGGTCAACCTGCTGCTCGGCGGGCTGGTCGCCGCCGACGTCCTGGCGCTGCGTCGCGGGTGGCGGTGGGCCGGCGTGGGCACCGGGCTGGCGATCGCGGTCAAGCTGACCCCGGCTGTGTTCGTGCTGTACCTGGTGCTCACCCGGCAGTGGCGGGCCGCCGGGGTGGCCACCGGCACCGCCGTCCTCACCGCCCTGCTGGCCTTCGTCGTCTCGCCGCAGACCTCGGTGCAGTTCTGGGGGACGACGCTGTGGGAGACCGGCCGGGTCGGTGAGCTCGACCAGATCTCCAACCAGTCGCTGATGGGCACGGTGGCCCGGCTGGCCCACCCTGGCGAGCCGGACCGGGTGCTGTGGGCGGTGCTGGTGCTGGCAGCGGTGGTGGTCGGCATGCAGCGGGCGGTGCGCGCCCACCGCGCGGGCGACCTCCTCACCGGCGTCACGCTGGTCGGCCTGGTCAGCTGCCTGGCGAGCCCGGTGTCGTGGACCCACCACCTGTACTGGCTGGTCCCTGCGGTCGCCGTCCTGGTCGACGTCGCCGCCGGCGCGCCCGTGGCCGGCCGCGCGCTCGGTGGGCGGCCACGCGTCGCCGCCCGGCTGGCCGGCGTCGGTGCCGTGCTGGTGACCACGTCGCTGGGCATCGGCACGCTGTGGTTCTACGGCGACCCGGGGAGGAACCAGCCGCACCAGACCGGGCTGCTCGGGGCGCTCGGCGAGGAGACCTACGTGCTGTTCATGGTCGTGCTGCTGCTGGTCCTGCCGGTGCGGGCGGCCGTGCGCACGCCGGCCGCGGCCCCAGCTCCCGACGACGTCCTCGCCGTCCGCTGACCACGGGGGCGCCGGTGCTCCCGACGGCCCCTGGAGGGCCATGTCCGCGGACATGGCCCTCCAGGGGCGGGTGAGGCCCTCCGGTCAGGGGGTGACGTGCCGCAGCGCGAAGGACAACGCCACCTCGACCTGGCGGATCGTCTCCTCGATCACCAGCGAGCCGTGGCCGGCGTCGAAGCGGTACACCTCGTGTGGCTTGCCCCGCTCGTCCAGGGCCGCGAGGTAGTTGTCGATCTGCCGGATCGGACACCGCGGGTCGTTGGCCCCGGCGACCACGAGCACCGGTGCCGCCACGGCGTCGACGTAGGTGAGCGGCGAGCTGCGCACGTAGACGTCGTGGACCTCGGCCGGCGAGCCGCCGAACAGCGCACGGTCGTAGGCGCGCAGGCCCTCCATCTCGTCCTCGTAGGCGGCCAGGTAGTCGGCCACCGGGACCTCGGCGATGCCCGCCGTCCACCGCTCCGGCTGGGTGCCTAGGCCGAGCAGGGTCAGGAAGCCGCCCCACGAGCCCCCGGTGAGGATCGTGCGGGCCGGGTCGACGACGCCCTCGGCGACCAGCGCGTCGTACACGGCGGCGACGTCCTCGAGCTCGGTGAGCCCGGGCCGGCCGGTGAGCGCGTCGCGCCACTCGCTGCCGTAGCCGGTGGATCCGCGGTAGTTGACGTGCACCACCGCGTAGCCGGCGTCGACGTAGGCCGCGCGCCGGGCCCGGTAGGAGTCGTCGTCCTGGGACTCCGGGCCGCCGTGCACCAGGAAGGCGGTCGCGTACGGGCCCTCGCCGGCCGGGCGCACCAGCAGTGCGTGCACGTCGCCGCCGGGGCCCGGCACCCAGCGGTCCTCGACCGGGTAGGCAGCCGGCGGCTCCTCGCCGGGGGCGGCGAGGACGACGGGGCCGTCGGCGCGGCGGATCACCGGCGGCTTCTCGGCGTTCGACCAGGCCAGCTCGACGCTGCCGTCGGGGCGGGCACTGGCGCCCCGGACGACGCCGCGCGGGGTCTCCAGCTGCTCCAGCGTGCCGGCGGTGAGGTCGTAGCGGTACAGCTCGCTGCGGGCGGCGTGGTCGTGGCCCACCAGCAGCGCCGAGCCGTCGGGGTACCAGCCGGCGGTGACGTCACCGGGCAGGTCGAGCACCAGCTCGGTCTCCTCGCCGCTGGCGACGTCCCAGATCAGCAGCTCCTCGCGGCCGCGGCGCTCGTGGCCCACGAGCAGTCGCTGGTCGCCCTCGACGGGGGAGAAGCTCAGCGCGTGCAGGCCGCGGCCCTCGCCGTCCCACGTGTCGGCCACCAGCGACAGGTCCCCGGTGCGCAGCACCCGGAGGGCGGGGTAGCGGGGGTCGCCGTGCTCGGAGTGGGAGAAGACCAGCAGGGTGTCGTCGCGGGACAGCGCGTCGACACCGGCGGTGTCGGGGGTCGTGTAGAACACCGCCGGGCTGCCGCCCACCGGGCCGAGCCACAGCTCGCTGCCGTCGTCGGTGGAGCGCCCCACGGCCAGGTACCGGCGCCCCAGCTCCAGCCCGGCCGGGTAGGCGGGGCCCACCTCGGGCAGCGCGACGGTGTCGGGGCCGCCGGCGAAGGGCTGGGTCATCCAGACGCCGAACTCGTCACCGTCGGTGTCGGCGAACCACCAGACGGCCTCACCGTCCGGGCTCAGCGTGGCGGCAAGCGTGCCGTTGGCGCGGTCGGTGACCTGCCGGTGGACGTCGGTGTCGCGGTCCCAGACGTACTGCTCGACCACGCCGGTGACGTCGGAGGAGTAGACGTTGCGGTGCGGGGCGTCCTCTGCCCAGTCCGGCAGGCTGACCCGCGGGGCGCGGAAGCGGGCCTGCCAGCGGGCGGTCACCTCTGCAGGAAGCGCCGGGGCGGGGACGGGCTGGGCGGAGGAGGGCACGGTCGGCTCAGCGGTCACCGCTGCATCCTCCCCCGTGGCCCGGCGGCGGTGCCTGCGGACCTCGACGCCCGGCACCCCGGGTGAGAGCGCAGCGCCGGCCGGTCGCGGCGGGCGGTCCACGTCCATCCCGCCGCGTCCCGCGGGGAGGTCACCTCCCCCCGGCACCCGCCCCGGCCTGCGCGGCGTTCCGCCGGGCCTTCGGCTTCGGCGGGACGACGACGTCGGCGCTGCGGACGTCGCCGATCAGCTGCTCCAGCACGTCCTCCAGGGCGACCAGGCCGATGGTCCGACCGTCCTCGACGACCCGCCCCAGGTGCGAGCCGGACCGGCGCATCTCCTGCAGCACCTCGGGCAGCGGCTCGGCGGGGGTCAGCTCGACGAAGGCCTTCACCGCCTGGTCGGGCACCGTGTGGTCCCGCATGCTCGGCCCGGACCCCAGGATGTCCTTGACGTGCACGTAGCCGGTCAGCTCGCCGTCCGCGCCGCGCACCGGGTAGCGGCTGTAGCCGTGCTGGGCGACGACGGCCTCCAGCTGCCGGGGCGTGGAGTCGCGGGGCACGGTGACCAGGGAGTCAACGGGCAGGAGCACCGAGCCGACGTCGTGCTGCTCGAAGGTGAGCGCACCGGCGGCCAGCTCGCTGACCTCGGTGCCCAGCAGCCCCTCCTCGCGGGACTGGGTGATCATCGACTGGATCTCCGTCCGGTCGAAGCTGGCCGCGATCTCGTCGGTGGGCGTGACGCCGAACAGCCGCACGAAGGCGTTGGCCACGACGTTGAAGAACCAGATGAACGGCTTGAGCACCCGCACCATGAACGCCAGCGGCGGACCCAGCACGATCGCGGCGTTGGTCGGGCCGGCGATGGTGATGTTCTTGGGCACCATCTCGCCGAGCACCATGTGCAGCACGGTCACCAGCGACAGCGCGATCACCAGTGCGATCGGGTGCAGCAGGCCCTCCGGCACGTGCAGGGCGTGCAGCACGGGCTCGATCAGGTGGGCCACGGCCGGCTCACCGACCGCGCCCAGACCCAGCGAGCACAGCGTGATGCCCAGCTGGGCGCCGGCCATCATCTGCGACACGTTGCGCATCGCGGCCAGCGTCTTCTGCGCCCGGACCGACCCGGCCTCGGCGCGCGGCTCGATCTGGTCGGCGCGGGCCGACACCAGGGCGAACTCCGAGGCGACGAAGAACGCGTTGCCCAGCAGCAGTGCCACCAGGACGAGCAGGCTCACGACGTCGCTCACGCCTGCGCCACCTCTCGCTCACGGCTGGCGGTCGCACCGGAGTGGCGCGACTCGTCGGTGAGGTCGGGGTCGTCCTCGACCGGCACCGGGGTGGCGCGCAGTCGGGACAGCCGACGCCCGTCGACCTCGGCCACGGTGAGCATCCAGCCCTCGATCGCCACCTGCTCGCCCACCTCGGGCAGCCGGCGCAGCCGCTCCACCACGAACCCGGCGATGGTCTCGTAGCGGCCCTCGGGGACGGGGATGTCGGTGCGCTCGCGCACCTCGTCGGGACGCAGCAGGCCGGAGAGCACCCAGTCCTCGCCGTCCCGGCGCAACTGGCGCAGCGGGCGGTCGGTCTCGTCGGTGATCTCACCGACCAGTTCCTCGACGATGTCCTCCAGCGTCACGATGCCGTGGGTGGCGCCCCACTCGTCGACGACGAGGGCCAACTGCAGGCCCTGCTCGCGGAGCAGGTCCAGCAGCGGGTCCAGCCGCAGCGACGAGGGGACGGCGAGCACCGGTGCCGCCAGCTCCCGGGCGGTGCGCTGCAGCCGGTCCTCCTCCGGGACGGCGACGGCGTTCTTGACGTGCACGACGCCGGTGACCTCGTCGAGGTCGGCGCCGTAGACGGGGAAGCGGGAGTTGCCCGAGCGGATGGCGGCGTCGATGACGTCGGCCGCCGTGGCCGAGGAGCTGAGCGTCCACAGCCGGGTGCGCGGGGTCATCACGTCGGTGGCGAACTTGTCGCGCAGGCCCAGCGAGCGGCCCAGCAGCCGGGCGGCGACGGGGGAGAGGTCGCCCTCCTCGGCCGAGCGGCGGGCGACCGCGGCCAGCTCCTCGGCGCCGCGGGTGTCGTCGAGCTCCTCCTTGGGCTCGAAGCCCAACCGGCGCACGATCGCGTTGGCCAGCCGCTGCAGGAGGCGCACCAGCGGGCCGGTGATCGTCGTGAACAGGCGCATGCCCGGGGCGACGAGGACGGCGGTGCCCAGCGGCCGGGCGATGGCCAGGTTCTTCGGCCCCAACTCGCCCAGGATCATCTGCAGGAACGTCGCCAGCGCGATGCCCAGGGCGACCGCGATGGGTGCGACCGCGCCCTCGGGCAGGCCTAGGCCGGTGAGCACCGGCTCCAGCAGCCCGCCCAGCGCCGGCTCGGCCAGGAAGCCCACGAGCAGCGTGGTCAGCGTGATCCCGAGCTGTGCGGCGGACAACTCGGTGGACAGGCCGCGCAGTGCCTTCAGGACGCCGTCGGCGCCCTTCTCGCCGGCCGCTGCGGCCCGCTCGGCCTGGCCGCGGTCGACGGAGGTGAAGGAGAACTCGGCTGCGACGAAGAACCCGGTGAGCGCGGTCAACAGCACAGCCGCGAGGAGGAGCAGCCATTCGGTCATCAGCGCGCACTGTGCCCACTGGGGCCGGTGCAGAAACTGGGCCGGGAACGACTCAGGGACCGCCCGGAGGCGGTCCCTGAGTGGCGAGTCGGGGTGACAGGATTTGAACCTGCGGCCTCGTCGTCCCGAACGACGCGCGCTACCAAGCTGCGCCACACCCCGAGGTGCGTCGACAACTGTAACCGACGCCCGCGGGCCCCCTCGCAGGGGCCCGGCACGGGTGGGAGGACCCGTCCTCCTCGTCCCCCGCGAGCTCGGGACGGGGCCGGGGGAGGGGGTCTCTCTCCTACGCCCGGGCGGTCAGCGTGAGCAGGGTGGCCTCCGGCGGACAGGCCAGCCGGTAGGGCGCATAGGGGCTGGTGCCCAGCCCGGCCGAGACGTGCAGCCAGGTGCCGTTCGGGTGCGCCGGCGTCGGCTGTGCCCACCGGTGCAGCCAGCGGACGTGCTGCCGGTCGATGCCGCAGTTGGTGACCAGTGCGCCGTAGAAGGGGATGCGCAGCTGGCCGCCGTGGGTGTGCCCGCACAGCAGCAGGTCGTAGCCGTCGCCGGCGAACCGGTCGAGCACCCGGGGCTCGGGGGAGTGGACCAGCCCCAGCCGCACGTCGGCGTCCGGGTCGGCCGGGCCGGCGATCTCCTCGTACCGGTCCAGTCGCAGGTGCGGGTCGTCGAGGCCGGCGAAGGCGATCGGCACCCCCGCGACGGTGAGCCGGCCGGTGCTGTTGGTCAGGTCCAGCCAGCCGCGCGCGGTCATGCCGTCGCGGAGCTCCTGCCAGGGCAGCGGCTCACCGAACACCCTCCGGTGGTCCTTCTTGAAGTACGTCAGCGGGTTCTTCGGCGTCGGACCGTAGTAGTCGTTGCTGGACAGCACGAAGGCCCCGGGGAGGTCGAGCAGCGGCTCCAGCGCACGCAGCGTCGGTGGGACGGCGTCCGCCCCGGCCAGGTTGTCGCCGGTGGTGACCACCAGGTCGGGCTCCAGCGCGGCCAGCCCAGCCACCCAGCGCTGCTTGCTCGTCTGCCCGGCGGTCATGTGCAGGTCCGACAGCTGCAGCACCCGCAGCGGTGCCGAGCCCGGTGGCAGCACCGGGACGTCGAAGCGCCGCAGCGTCCACCGCGTCCGCTCGACCAGGCTCGCGTAGGCCACCGTGGCGGCTCCGGTGGCCAGCACGGCAGCGGGGACGGCGGTCGTGGTGCGCATGCACGCAGCGTAGGGCGGCGCAGGAACTGCGTCGTCCCACCGCCGGGTGAGGTGGCAGGCTGCGGAGCGTGAGCGAGCTGAAGGACCGACTGCGTACCGACCTGACCACTGCCATGAAGGGCCGCGACGAGCTGACCACCGCGACCCTGCGCATGGTGCTCTCCGCCGTGACCGCCGAGGAGGTGTCCGGCAAGGAGGCCCGTCAGCTGTCCGACGAGGAGGTGCAGGCGGTGCTGCGCCGGGAGGCGAAGAAGCGCCGTGAGGCGGCTGAGGCCTTCGCCGGCGCCGGCCGCGCCGAGCAGGCCGAGCGGGAGCGCGCCGAGGAGGGCGTGGTCGCCGCCTACCTGCCCGCCCAGCTCACCGACGCCGACCTCACCGCGCTGGTCGCCGACGTCGTCACCACCACCGGGGCCACCGGGATGAAGGACATGGGCAAGGTGATGGGCGCGGTCACCGGCCGGGTCGCCGGCCGGGCCGAGGGTGGTCGCGTCGCCGCCGAGGTGCGTCGCCAGCTCGGCTGAGCCGGGCCCGCGAGGGCACGGACGACGACGGCTCCCCGGTCGGTGACCGGGGAGCCGTCGTCGTCCGTGGGTGGATCAGCCGGAGTCGACGGTCAGTTGGTGGGCTCGGTCGGCACCGGGGCCGGGTCCGGGGCAGGCGCCGGCTCGGGTGCGGGCGCCGGTGCCGGAGCGGGAGCCGGGCTGGGGGCCGGCGCGGACGGGCGGGGCGCCCGGGTGCGGGCACCCGTCCCGTCGCTCACGCGGATGGTGACGACCTGGCCGGCCTCGGCCTCCGCGCCGGCGGCCGGGCTGGTGCCCAGCAGGCTGCCGACGGGCTGGGAGCTGCTCACCCGGGAGGTGACCGGCCGGAAGCCCGCCTGACGCAGCGTCTCCTCGCACGCACTCGCGCTGCTGCACCCGGGGACCACCGGACGGTTGCCCGCGGAGACGACCGGGTCGGCCGCCGGGAACGGGACCGGCGCCTGGTTGGCCAGGATCGGCGCCATGGCGTCGCGCCAGATGGTCGCGCCCTTGCCGCCACCGAAACCACCGACGTCCTGGTTCCCGGTCGGGTTGAAGACCATGACGCTGGCCGCGTACTTCGGGGTGTAGCCGACGAAGGTCACCGAGATGTTGTCCTGGGCGGTACCGGTCTTGCCGGCGATCTGGTGACCGGGGATGGCTGCGGTCTTGGCGGTGCCGAACGGGCTCTCGGTGTCACCGATCAGGATCTGGTTGAGCGTGGTCGCCACACCCGGCGGGATGGCCTCCGGCGTGCAGTTGTCGTTCTTGACCAGCGGCTGGCCGTCGTCCCCGGTGAGCGGCTGACCGGCCGAGGTGAGCACCTGGGTCACCGCGATGGGGTCGCACTGCGTGCCGTTGCCGCCGAGCGTGGAGTAGGCGCTGGCCAGGTACAGCGGGCTGGTGGCATCCGGGCCGAGGGTGAAGGACCCGCGGTTCTGGGCGATGACCTCGTCGGCGATCGGGTCGAGGGACTTCAGGCCCATCGCCTGCGCCGTCCGCACCGGCTTCTCGACGCTGCCGAGCTTGTCCTCGAGGGCGACGAAGTAGGTGTTCGACGACCGCACCAGGGCGTCACGCATGCTCAGGGTCGGCGGGTAGTTGTTGCCGACGTTCTGCACCGGCCAGGGCCGCAGCCGACCGGTGTCGGGGTCGGTGTCCTTGAAGAGCTTGGAGATGTAGGGCTCGGGGGTCGTCTGGGTGTAGTTGGCGCCGTAGCCCTCGATGAGCGCCGCGGCCGCGGTGAACACCTTGTACGTGGAGCCGGCGCCCTTGCTGGCGCTGACGTTCAGGTTGACCGACTCGCAGGCGGGGTCGACGTTGCCGTCGCATCCGAAGCGCCGGTTGACGCTCATCGCGAGGAGCTTCCCGGTGCCCGGCTCGACCGCGGTGAACGTGCCGGCCAGGTCGTCGCCCATGGCCAGGGTGTTCAGCACGGCGGCGTCGCCGGACCGCTGCAGGTCGGCGTCGAGCGTGGTCTGGATGGTGTAGCCGCCGTTGGCGAGCTCCTGGTCGTCCAGGCCCAGCGCGTTGAGCTGGCCCTTCACGAAGTCGCAGAAGTAGCCGCCGATGGTCGCGTTGGCGCATCCGTTCGGGGGCTTGGCACCCCCGGCGGTCTGGACCGGGGTGGCCGACAGGTCGGCCAGCTCCTGGTCGGTCATCGGCTGGTCGACCTGCCCGCCCCCGCCGTGGCCGAGGTCGTGCATGCGCTGCAGCACCTGGTTGCGCCGGGTCTGGGCAGCCTCGGGGTAGAGCAGCGGGTCGTCGTTCGTGGGGCTCTGCACCAGGCCGGCCAGCACCGCAGCCTGCGGCAGGGTCAGTTCGGCGGCGCCCACGCTGAAGTAGGTGCGCGCGGCGGCCTCGATGCCATAGGCCCCGTGCCCGAAGTAGGCGATGTTCAGGTAGCGGGTGAGGATCTCGTCCTTGGAGTAGGTCTGCTCCAGGGCGAGGGCGAGCCGGGCCTCCTTGAGCTTGCGGCCCACCGACTGCTCGGTCGCCGCCCGGGCCTCGGCCGCGGTGGGGGCCGTCTGCAGCAGGGTCTGCTTCACCAGTTGCTGGGTGAGCGTCGACCCGCCCTCCTGGACCCCGCCGGCGGCCAGGTTCTTGGCCAGCGCGCGCAGGGTGCCCTGGGCGTCGACGCCCTTGTGCTCGTAGAAGCGCGAGTCCTCGATGTCGACGATCGCCTGCTTCATGATCGGCGCGATCTGGTCCGGCGTCGCCGGCGTCCGGTTGTTCTCGTAGAACTCGGTGATCAGCTCGCCGTTGGCGGCCAGCACCTTCGTGTTCCCGTTCGGCGTCTTGTCGGTCAGCTCGACCGGCAGGGCGTCGAGCAGGGTCGTCGAGTTGCGGGCGACGAGGCCCGCCCCGCCGACGAAGGGCAACAGCACGGCGGCGACCAGGCCACCGGCGACGACCAGGGCGACCAGGAGCTTCGCGAGGGCGCCGACACGGGAGGGAGCAGACTCGGACATCGCAGGCCAAGGTACCTGTCCGGGGGCCTCCCGTGTCCGGCTCGGGACCCGACGCGCGGGCCCGCCGGGCGACGCGCCGGGGCGCGCACAGCCCGGTCCCGGGAGCGCCCCCGTCGTCGTCGGTGCCGGTCAGTCCTTCGCGTACCGGTTGGCCCGGGCGAAGGTGCCCATGTCGTTGAACCGGACGCCGTTGGCCGCCAGCACCGGGTGGATGTCGCGCTCCATCAGCTGGCGCACGTAGAACGGGTCGGCCACGTAGAAGTGGTGGATCGGGTGGGTGCTGCCGAAGTTGGCGCAGAACACCTGGAACGGCGCCAGGTACCACTTGTTGAACACCTGGGTCTGCTGCAGGACGTTCCCCTGCTCCACGTCACCCTGGTAGTGCATGTTGCTGCTGATGAAGTGCAGGCAGAAGCCGCGCCACACGTTCGGGCCGACCCAGACGACCGTGAGCACGGTGAGGGCGTGCAGGAGGCCGGCGGGCACGGCTGCGCCCAGCCACGAGGCCAGGTGGAGGAGGAGGAAGCCGTACCAGATGGTGATCGCGACCGGGGTGAGCCCGATGCTGGCCTTGAGGATGGTGCGCCGCCACAGTGCGTCCTCGGCGTCCACCGGCTTGGTGAACAGGATCCGGGTCATCGCCGGGACGTAGGGGTCGAGCAGGCTGTACAGCCGGACCAGGCCCCACGGCTTGCCGTTGGTGATCGACACCTCCTCGATGTCGTCCGGCAGGCCCGAGTACGCGTGGTGCCGCAGGTGCAGCCGGATCCGGTACACCGGGTTGATCGTGTAGGGCCGGAACGCCCAGACGGCGTAGAGCAGCGCGTAGCGCACGGCCTTGCGACGGCGGAAGTAGAGGGCGTGGATGAGGTCGTGCTCGACCTCGTGGCCGATCGCGGCGAAGGCGGCCGACACCAGGACCGTGACGTACCAGGGCAGGACGCCGGTCAGGTACAGCGCGCCGCTGCCGACGAAGCCGAGCAGGGCCACGGAGAAGGCGGCGAGCCCGAGCGCGTCCTGGTGCCGCAGCACCGGGTGGTCGCGCCGCAGCTCCTGCGAGCGCTGCCGGATCGCCGAGGTGATGACCTTGGTGCGCGCCCGGTCGTCGTCGTCCATGCCGGTCAGGTCGACCGGGATCTCGACCGGCAGGTCCGCGGCCGCGGGCACCGTGCCGGTCCCGAACAGGCCGAGCGGGGGTGCGGTCGTGGTCGTGTCGCCGGGCGGGGCGTCGATCTGGGGGGCAGTGCTCATGCGGGTGTCATCCCTCCGACGGAACAGGTCGGGCGGACGCTAACGGTGCGTGACGAGCGCGGTCCAGACCCGCCGCACGGCGGGACACGATCGGGTGACGGCGGGTCGCCAGGCGCACCACCCGTCACTCCCGTGTCCCGGGCGGCGCCGTGGGGAGGACGCCGCCCGGGGTGGGTCAGGCGGTCGCGGGGCGCACGGGGAGGACCCGGCTGCGCGGGGTGCCGGTGCCGGTGTCGTCCTCGTCGGCCAGCAGGGCCCGGCCCATCACCCGCAGGCCGTCCAGGTCGTGCACGTCACCGGCCGCGGCCGGCACGGTGCGGATCGCGACCTCGGGGTGCGCGCTGCTGAACCGGTCGGCCAGCCGCTGCTCCCGGGTGGCCACGGTCATCCGCTCGGCGTGCACCCGCAGCGCCCCCGCGGCCAGCTCGGCGCCGGGACCGCCGGCCTCGGCGACCGCCTCGGCCGCGGCCTCGGCGCGGGTGGCCGACAGCCCCGTCGTCGCCGGCGGGTGGGTGCGGTTGACGACCAGGCCGGCCAGCGGCATGCCCTCGCTGGAGAGCCGGTCGACGAAGTACGAGGCCTCTCGCAGCGCGTCGGGCTCGGGTGCGGCGACGACCACGAACGCCGTCCCGGGCTGGCGGAGCAGCTGGTAGGTGGCGTCGGCGCGCTCCCGGAAGCCGCCGAACATCGTGTCCAGCGCGGAGACGAAGGCGGAGATGTCGTTGAGCAGCTGGCCGCCCAGGATCTTGCTGATGATCCGGCTGAAGAGGGCGAAGCCCGCCCCGACCAGCCGGACGCCGGCCCGTCCCCCGGCCCGTGCGGGAGCGGTGAGCAGCCGGATCATCGTGCCGTCGAGGAAACGGGACAGCCGGTTCGGGGCGTCCAGGAAGTCCAGCGCCGAGCGCGACGGCGGGGTGTCGACGATGACGAGGTCCCAGCGCTCGCTGGCGCGCAGCTGGCCCAGCTTCTCCATGGCCATGTACTCCTGCGTGCCCCCGAAGGAGGACGACAGCGCCTGGTAGAAGGGGTTGTCGAAGATCACCTGCGCCCGCTCGGGCGTCGCGTGCGCGGACACGACGTCGTCGAACGTCCGCTTCATGTCCAGCATCATCGCGTGCAGCTCACCGCTGGCCCCCGGCGTCTCGACCAGCCGTGGCTCGTTGTCCAGCTCGACCAGGCCGAGGGACTGCGCCAGCCGGCGGGCCGGGTCGATGGTGAGGACGACGACCTCGCGGCCGGCCTCCGCGGCGGCCAGGGCCAGCGCCGCCGACGTCGTCGTCTTGCCCACGCCGCCGGAGCCGCAGCAGACGATGATCCGGGTGTCCGGGTCCGAGACCAGGGCGGCGAGGTCGAGGGCCGGGGCGAGGGACGCCCGGCGCGGCTGGGCGGCGGTCATGCGGCCACCGCCGGCTGCAGGTCGCGGAGGCGCTCGGCCAGCTCGAACAGGCAGCCGAGGTCGATGGGTGAGGAGGACAGCGGCAACTCGAGCACCGGGCGGCCCAGCGCCTCGACCTCCCCGCGCAGCGCGTCCTGGGACTGCCAGCGCCGGGCGTGCTCGACCGCCTCGGCGACCAGGGCCCCGGCCACCTCGGCGCCACCGGACACCCGCGCCGCGGTGAGCGCGGGCAGCAGGTCCTCGCCGGTCAGCTCCCCGGCGGCGACGGCGGCCAGGGAGGCGGGGGGCAGCAGCGGCTCGGTGGCCATGTTGACGATCACCGACCCCACCGGCAGCTGCAGCGCGGTGAGCTCGGCGATGGCGTCGGCGGTCTCCTGCACGGGCATGTCCTCCAGCAGGGTCACCAGGTGCACCGCGGTCTGCGGCGACCGGAACACGGCCATCACGCCGTCGCTCTGGCTCTTGATCGGGCCGGAGCGGGCCAGGCCGGCCACCTCACCGGTGACGTTGAGGAACCGGGAGATCCGCCCCGTCGGCGGGGCGTCGACCACGACGGCGTCGTAGACCGGACGGCCGTCCTTGCCGCGGCGGGTCACCGCCTCCTTGATCTTGCCGGTGAGCAGCACGTCGCGCAGACCCGGGGCGATCGCGGTGGCGAAGTCGACGGCGCCCATCTTCCGCAGGGCGTAGCCGGCGCGCTTGAGGTTGTAGAACATGTCCAGGTACTCGAGGAAGGCCGCCTCGACGTCGATCGCCAGCGCCTTGACCTCACCGCCGCCGCGGGCGACGGCGACCCGGCGCTCCTCGTAGGGCAGCGGCGGGGTGTCGAAGAGCTGGGCGATGCCCTGGCGGCCCTCGGTCTCCACCAGCAGCACGTGCCCGCCGTCGGCGGCCAGGGAGAGCGCCAGCGCTGCGGCGACCGTGGTCTTCCCGGTGCCGCCCTTGCCGGTCACGACGTGGCACCGCACGGGCGCAGGCTGGGAGGTCACCCCCAGGAGAGTACGAGCGGTGGCCGGGTCCGGCCTGCCTGAGGCTGCGCTAGCGTCGCGGCATGAGCGAACCGTCCCGCCGTACCTGGGAGTACGCCACCATCCCGCTGCTGATCCACAACACCAAGGCGATCCTGGACTCCTGGGGCGTCGACGGGTGGGAGCTGGTGCAGGTGCTGCCCAGCGGCGACTCCGGCACCCAGCTCGTGGCCTACCTGAAGCGCCCGACGAACTGATGAGCGCCCCCGACCAGCCCACCAGCTGGCTCGCCCGGCTGGCCGAGCTCGGGGTCCGGCTGCCCCCGGTGGCCGCCCCCGTCGCCGCCTACGTGCCGGCCGTCCGCACCGGCCAGCTGGTCTTCACCTCCGGCCAGCTGCCCTTCGTCGAGGGCGGGCTGCGGCGCACCGGCAAGGTCGGCGGTGCCGTCGACATCGAGGACGCCGCCGCCGACGCCAAGGTCTGCGCCCTCAACGCCCTGGCCGCCATCGACGACCTGGTCGGGCTGGACGCCGTCGCCCGGGTGATCCGGGTCGTCGGCTACGTCGCCAGCGCCGAGGGCTTCAGCGGCCAGCCGCGGGTGGTCAACGGGGCCAGCGAGTTCCTCGGCCGGGTCTTCGGCGAGGCCGGGCAGCACGCCCGCTCCGCCGTCGGCGTCGCCGAGCTGCCCATGAACGCCCCCGTCGAGGTGGAGCTCACCGTCGAGCTCCGCTGAACCCGCCGTCCCGATCGGGACGGCTGAACGCGAGAGGCCCAGGACCGTGCCGGTCCTGGGCCTCTCGCGTTCAGCCCCCTCGTGGGGTCCCGCCGCGAACCTGCGAGCGATGGCGGCCGGTCCCGCAGGTGCACCCGGGATCAGGTGACCTGATCGTCGTTGCTCCTGGCTCACCTCCTGCGCTGAGCCAGGAGCACGGGCGGTGAGCTCAGCTGATCCCGGAGCGGCCCGGCACGGAACGCCAGAAGGCCCCGCTCCGGGTCCGGAGCGGGGCCTTCTGGCGGTTCGGGGGTCTCAGCGCGCGCGGCGGCGGAGCCGTTCCTCGTCCAGGACGACGACGGACTTGCCCTGCAGCTGGATCCAGCCACGGTGCACGAAGTCGGCCAGCGCCTTGTTCACCGTCTCGCGGGAGGCGCCCACCAGCTGGGCCAGCTCCTCCTGCGTCAGGTCGTGCTTGACGCGCAGGCCGTCGCTCTCGCGGCTGCCGAAGCGGTCGGCCATCTGTAGCAGCGCCTTGGCCACGCGGCCGGGGACGTCGGTGAAGATCAGGTCGGCGACCGAGTCGTTGGTGCGGCGCAGCCGGCGGGCCAGCACGCGCAGCAGCTGCTCGCCGATCTCCGGGTGGGCGGTGATCCACGGCCGCAGCATGTGGTTGGGCATCTTCGCCAGGCGCACGTCGGTGACGGCCGTGGCGGTCGCCGTGCGCGGACCCGGGTCGAACACCGAGAGCTCACCGAACTGGTCGGAGGGCCCCATGACGGCCAGCACGTTCTCGCGGCCGTCCGGCGCACGCCGGGACAGCTTGATCTTGCCGGAGAGGACGACGTAGAGGCTGTCGCCCGACTCGCCCTCGCTGAAGACCACCCGGCCACGGGGGAGCGTCACCGTCTCGAGGGCGCTGGCCACCGGCTCGGCAGCCTCCTCCGACAGCCCCTGGAACAGACCCGACTGGGCAAGGACCTCGTCCACGCTCACCTCTCGCAACGTCCTCACGGGTGCGATGGCGACCCGCGTCGTGATGAGTCTAGGGCCTGTGGCCCGCCTCACCTGTGCACTCAGTCACCGGACTGCCCACTCTGAGTGGCAGCCGAACATCGAGACGTACATCTCCTGGGTGACCGGGCCGGGATCACCCGGCGCGCCGACCCCGTTCGGTCGCCTGCTCGGGGGCCCGCTCGGAGGCCCGCTCGGTGAGCACCGGGCGCGGGGTCGTGCGGGGGCGGCTGCGACGGCGGGTGCGCCAGCGGCTCATCGCCCGGCGGATGCCGGAGTGGGCCAGCGTGCTGACCTCGGCGTCGGTGGCGCTGCCGAGGAAGTCCTCGACCTCGCGCTGGGACGTGGGGCGCCGCAGCGGCTCCTCCACCCGCTCCATGACGAGCAGGAAGGCGATCAGCAACGGCGGGAACAGGATGACGATGAGGGCGACCACGGGCACCTCCTCGGGGTGTGACGCGTCCCGGGCGGCAGGGCCCGGGAGGGGCGACGTCGTCGTGCGGTCAGGGGCGCTCCGGCCGGGTGGCGGAGCACGCACCAGCACCGAGTATGACGGGCGCCGGCGCTCAGGCCCGACGCCTACCCTCACACGCGTGTCCCGGCCCGTCCCCTCGCCCGCCAGCCAGTCCGCCGAGTCCGCAGCCGACCCGTCCGTCTACAGCCGGCCTGCCAAGGCCCGTCGTCCCGGTCCGGTCGCGCGGCTGGGGGTCTCGCCGTTCGACCCGCAGGAGAGCCCGCTGGCGCGTACCCGCCGGGCCCGCCGGATGGCCCGCGAGCTGGCCGTCCTCCACCCCGACGCGCACTGCGAGCTGGACTTCACCACCCCGCTGGAGCTGCTGGTGGCCACCGTCCTGTCGGCGCAGACGACGGACAAGACGGTCAACAAGGTGACGCCGAGGCTGTTCGCCCGCTACCCCGACGCCGCGGCCTACGCAGGCGCCGACCGGGCCGAGCTGGAGGAGATCCTGAAGCCCACCGGGTTCTTCCGGGCCAAGGCCAACTCCGTCATCGGGCTGGGGCAGGCCCTCGTGGAGCGCTTCGACGGCGTCGTCCCCGGCCGGATGGCCGACCTGGTCACGCTGCCCGGCGCCGGGCGCAAGACCGCCAACGTGGTGCTGGGCAACGCCTTCGGCGTCCCCGGGCTGACCGTCGACACCCACTTCGGCCGGCTGGTGCGGCGCTTCGGCTGGACGGCCGAGGAGGACCCGGTCAAGGTCGAGACCGAGATCGCCGAGATCGTGCCGAAGAAGGAGTGGACCGACTTCTCCCACCGGGTGATCTTCCACGGCCGACGGGTCTGCCACGCCAAGAAGCCGGCCTGCGGGGCGTGCGGGCTGGCGGCCTGGTGCCCGTCCTACGGCATCGGCCCGCTGGACCCCGAGGTGGCCGCGAAGCTGGTCAAGACCCCCGCCGCCTCGGACACCGAGTGAGCCGCGGCCCGCGCGCCCTGGTCGCCGCCCTGGCGGTCGGGTCGGCGCTGCTCACCGGGTGCGGCTCCGACGAGCAGACCGACCTGCCCGCCCAGCCCGCCGCCGACGTGGCTGCCGACCTCGCCCCCTGCCCGGCGCAGCCGGACACCGCAGCCGCCGACAGCGACCTGCCGGCGGTCTCGATCGACTGCATCGGCGGCGGGACCCTGGACCTGACGAGGGCGCCCGGGGTGCCCACCGTGCTCAACCTCTGGGCCAGCTGGTGCACGCCCTGCCGCGAGGAGCTGCCGCTGGTGCAGCAGCTCGCCGACGCCGCGGGGGAGCAGGTGCGGGTGGTCGGGGTGGTCAGCAAGGACGGCATGCCGCAGGCGACCTCGTTCGCCGCCGACGCGGGCATCACCTTCCCCGGCGCGTTCGACGGCGACGGGTCGGTGATGACCGGGATGGGGCTGGTCGGTCTGCCGGCCACGGCCTTCCTGGCCGCCGACGGCTCGGTCGCCTTCGTCAAGGTCGGGCCCGTGCGCTCGCTCGGGGAGTTCGAGGAGCTCGTGGCCACCCACCTCGGGGTGCAGCTGTGACCGTGCCGGCCGCCGACCTCGCCGGGCTGCCCGAGCACGTGCAGCGCCTGGTCACCAACGCCGGGCGGCTGCCGCGGATGCGCACCGAGCGGCCCTCGGCGACCGCCCGGCGCTCGGCGGTGCTCATCCTGTTCGGCGAGGGCCCGGCCGGACCGGACGTGCTGCTGATCGAGAAGTCACCGCACCTGCGCAGCCACGCCGGACAGCCGGCCTTCCCCGGCGGCGGCGCCGACCCGGGCGAGGAGTTCCCCGTGGGGACCGCGCTGCGCGAGGCCCACGAGGAGGCGGGGGTGGAGCCCGACGGCGTCCGCGTGCTCGCCGTGCTGCCCGAGCTGTTCCTGGGGCACTCGGACAACCTCGTCGTGCCGGTCGTCGGCTGGTGGGACGACCCGCGCGAGGTGCGCACCGGCGACCCCCGCGAGGTCGCCCGCGTCGCGCGGGTGCCCCTCGCCGACCTGGTCGACCCCGCCAACCGCTTCCGGGTGCGCATCTCCACCGGCTACGTCGGCCCCGCCTTCGGCGTCGCCGGCATGGTCGTGTGGGGCTTCACCGCCGGGCTGCTGGACTCGGTGCTGGTCGCGGCCGGGCTGGACCGTCCCTGGGACACCACCGACGTCCGCCCGCTCGCCACGCCGGCTGGCGGACCCGAGCCGGCACGCTCCCGGGCCGCCGCGCCGACGGACGGCGACGACGCGGCCCCCGGGGTCGCCACGCGTACGGTTCCGGGGCCATGAACGTCGCTGCAGACCGCACCCGAGGGGCGCGCCGGACCACCCCGCGCCGGGGCCCGGCAGCCGCCCTGCTCAGCGGTGCGCTGGTGCTCGCGGTGCTGACCGGGTGCTCGAACTCCGAGCCGACGCTGCCCGAGGTGACCCGGGCGACGTCCGCGGACGCCGGGGTGGTGCAGACCGCGCCGGACGGCGTCCAGGAGATCACCCTGGAGACCGGGGACGACTACGCGTTCACGCCGGCTGCGTTCACCGTCGCGCCGGGGCCGGTGCGGCTGACCGTGCGCAACACGGCTGAGCAGCTCACCCACAACTTCCTGTTCACCGAGGGGAAGGGGCCGGCGCAGATCGTCGAGCAGATCCCCTTCCTCGGCCCTGGCGACAGCAAGACGATCGAGTTCACCGCCGGCGCGCCGGGCGACTACCCCTTCGAGTGCAGTTTCCACCTCGCGCTGGGCCAGGTCGGCACCATGACGGTGAGCGCCCCGTGACCCTCGTCCGAGGACTGCCGGGGGCCAGGACAGGAGCGCGCTGAGGTGTCGGTCGTCGACCTGGTCCTGATCGCGCTGGCACTGGTCTTCGCGCTCTCCGGTTTCCGGCAGGGGGTCATCGTCTCCGCCACGTCGTTCGTGGGCTTCTTCGGCGGTGCGGTCGTCGGGGCGCAGCTGTCCGGGCCGGTCTCCGAGGAGCTGGCCACGTCCTCGGTGACCCGCGTGTTCGTCGCGCTGGTCGTCGTCCTCGCCGGGGCGCTGCTGGGTCAGCTGCTGGCCGGGATGGTCGGCCGGGCGGTGCGCACGCGGGTCACCTGGGAGCCGGCGAAGCTGGTCGACGCCGTCGCCGGCGCGGTGGTCTCGGCGGTCGCCGTCCTGCTGGTGGCCTGGATGGTGGCCACCCCGCTGGCCAGCTCCCCGCTGCCCGGGGTCGCCGGTCAGGTGCGGCAGTCGACGCTGGTGCAGGCGGTCGACCACACCGTGCCCACCCAGGTGCGGTCGCTCTACGACTCGCTGCGGCAGGCGATCGACCGCAACGGCCTGCCCGACGTGCTGGACCCGCTGACGCCGACCGAGGCCCGGGACGTGCCGGCGCCGGACCAGGCCCTGCTGGCCAGCCCGGTCGTCGCGGCGGTGCAGGGGTCGGTGGTGCAGATCCGCGGGATCGCGACCTCGTGCTCCAAGCAGATCGACGGCTCGGGCTTCGTCTACGCCGACCAGCGGGTGATGACCAACGCGCACGTGCTCGCGGGGGTGACCGACCCGCAGGTGACCGCCGAGGGGCAGGAGTACGACGCGACCGCCGTCTACGTCGACGAGGCCACCGACGTCGCGGTGCTCGCCGTCCCCGGCCTGCCCCAGGTGCCGCTGAAGTTCGCCACGACCGCGGTCGACACCGGGGCCGACGCGATCGTCATGGGCTACCCCGGCGGCGGGCCCTTCTACGTCGGGCCGGCCCGCGTGCGTGACCGCGGCGAGATCAGCGGTCCGGACTTCCGCTCCACCGGCACCGTCCAGCGCGACGTCTACGCCCTGTTCGGCCAGGTGCGGGCCGGTAACTCCGGTGGCCCGCTCATCGCCCCCGACGGCACCGTGCTCGGCGTCGTCTTCGCCTCCGCGATCGACGACCCCGACACCGGCTACGCCCTCACCATCGCCCAGGTGATGACGGCGGCGACCACCGGGGCCGGCTCCAGCGCACAGGTGGACACCGGCTCCTGCGAGTAGAAGGACCCCCCGTGCCCCCCAGCCCTCGCTCCGCTCGGGCCGGGACCCTGCACGGGGGCCGCTCCAGCACGTCACGGTCGCGGGCCCGGCCCCGGCACGAGGGCCGTGGTCAGCCCCTGGCCCAGTCGGCGATGGCGGCGGTGACCTCGGTGGGGGACTCCTCGTGCGGGAAGTGGCCGATGCCGGGGAGCTCGCGCCACTCGTAGGCGCCGGCGACGTAGCGGCCCGAGCCGGCGGCCGTCGAGGGGAGCACGTAGCGGTCGGCGGCGCCGTGCAGCTGCAGCGTCGGGGCGGTGATCGGGGCGGCCATCCGGCGGGCGTAGCGCAGGCCGTCGGGGCGCAGCTGTGACCGGCCGGCCCAGCGGTAGTACTCCATGGCGCCGTAGGCGGCCTGCGGGATGCGGGAGGCCGAGCGGTACCGCTCGACGGCCTCGGCGAAGTCGGTGGTGCCGGCCCAGGCCGGCCCCGCCCAGCGGCGCATCAGGTCGGCAACCGGGTCGTCGTCGGCGCGGGTGAGCCGACGTTCGGGCAGCCGGGGGAGCTGGAAGTGCAGCGCGTAGGCCAGGGCCCGCCGCTGCCGGGGGTCGGTGATCGAGGACCGCAGCCGGCGTGGGTGCGCGGCGGAGACGACGACCAGCCGGCGGACGCTGCGCGGGTGCAGGGCGGCCATCGTCCAGGCCACCAGCCCGCCCCAGTCCGAGCCGACGACGACGGCCTCGGTCTCACCCAGCGCGCGGATCACGGCGGCGGCGTCCGCGGCGGCGGTGGGCAGGTCGTACCCGCGCGGGGGCTTGTCGCTGGCGCCGAAGCCACGCAGGTCGGTGGCGACGACGCGGAACCCGGCGTCGGCCAGCCCGATCAGCTGGTGCCGCCAGGTCCACCAGAACTCGGGGAAGCCGTGCAGGAGCAGGACCAGTGGGCCGCTGCCGGCCTCGGCGGCGTGCAGCCGGACGCCGTTGGCGGACACGTCCCGGTGCGCCCAGGGGCCGGGCAGCAGGACGCTGGTGGCGTCGGGCTGCCCGGCCCCTGGGTCGGTCACGGTCGCGCGGGGGTGGTGCTCAGCGCAGCGGCGCGTGCGGGTCGGCCACGACGACCTTGCCGTTGCGCACGGTCGGCAGGTCGTGCTGACGCTGGCCGGGGGCCTCGCGGCGGGCCAGGTCGGGCAGGTCGTGCAGCGTCTCCAGGGTCTTCTCCGGCTTCTTGATCTTCTTGACCTGGAGGTAGCCGATGAGGGCCACGACGACGGCCAGCACGACCAGCAGGCCGAAGACGATCAGGAAGGCGGCCCAGCGGGGGAGCCATTCCGCCAGCAGCTCGGCCACGAAGAAGAAGAAGAAGAAGGCGGCGAAGGCGAGCATCACGCCGGCCGCGGCGAAGGCAGCCGCGCCGATGCCGCCGCGCTTGGCCGAGGTGGTCAGCTCGGTCTTGGCGAGTTCGATCTCCGCGCGGATGAGCGTGGACACGTCGGCTGCCGCGCTCTTGGCGAGCGTGCCGACCGAGGGCTCGGCCGGGCCCGTGGGCCGACCCGCCAGTTGGGTCGTCGAGACACTGTGGGCCACGGGTGGCTCCTCTCTGATCTGCGCCGGGTCCGACGCGTTCCTCCGGTGATCGTGCCGCATGATCGCCGCAGCCGCCGGACCGGATCACCCGCTCGTGGCGCATCTCGCGTTCACCGGGTCAGCTGACGTCGCACCGGCACCCGCAGTCGTCCACGTGCGGGACGGCGTTCTGCCGCGCCGACAGGGCTGCCGACGGGAACAGCAGGTCGTCACAGCCAGGTGGGCAGGTGCACGTCGGCGCCCAGACTCCGGGGAAGCCGCGTCGCGCCCGCTCCTCGGTCCAGCGCCGGCGCTCGGCGGCGCGTGCTGCCCAGGCGGCGTCCTGGCGAGAGCGCGCCCTGGCCTCCGGCCCGTCACCCGGCTGCGGGGGCTGGTGGTCCGCAGGTGTGCCGAGATCGGCCCGGAGGCGGTCTCGGGCTCCGCGGTCGCGGTCGTAGGTGTACCAGGGGCGCGTCCGGCTGTACCGCTCGCTGCCGTGCCACCAGTCCTGGTCGCCGTGGCGGGTGTCCAGGTGGGCCGGGAAGTGGCGCCCGCCGCGGTCCCGTACGGCGTCGGTGGCCATGCCGGTCACCTCCTGCCCGTCACCGTCCACGAGGGCGATCCGGAGGTCGGCGAGCTCGGCTGCTCGTATCAGCGCCGTCACCGGCAGGTCCCGCCGGCCGGTCTCCACCTGGGCCACGGTGGTGGGACTCAGGCCGAGGCGCCGGGCCAGCTCCCGTTGGGAGAGGTCGGCTGCGCGGCGGACACGTCGGAGCAGCGCGCCCACCAGCGCTGCACCGTCAGGCTTCTGCTCGGCCACGAGCAGATCCTGCTGTCCCGCCACCCCGGGCCGGGCGTCCCGGTCCGTCCCTGTGGACAGGGGAGCCACTCGGGACGTGGGTCCCCCGACGGATGTGTGTCCCCGGACGCTTGTGCTCTGCTCCCTGGGAGGGAGCAGAGCACAAGCGTCGCCACGTGCAGGTGCCGCGCGGTCGGCCGGGGCCCTCGTCAGTCCTCGCTGGAGGTGGCGGGGAGCTTGGCGCTGATCAGGTCCATCACCGAGGAGTCGGTCAGCGTCGAGACGTCACCGAGCTCCCGGTTCTCCGCGATGTCGCGCAGCAGCCGGCGCATGATCTTGCCCGAACGGGTCTTGGGCAGCTCGGCCACGACCATGATCTGTCGTGGGCTGGCGATCGGGCCGATCTCCTTGCGGACGTGCTGGCGCAGCACCTTCACCAGGTCCTCGCCGGAGTCGACGGCGTCCCCGCGCAGGATGACGAACGCGACGATGCCCTGGCCGGTGGTCGGGTCGGTGGCGCCCACCACCGCCGCCTCGGCGACGGTCGGGTGGCTGACCAGCGCCGACTCGACCTCGGTGGTCGAGATCCGGTGCCCGGAGACGTTCATGACGTCGTCGACCCGGCCGAGCAGCCAGATGTCGCCGTCCTCGTCGAGCTTGGCGCCGTCGCCGGCGAAGTAGACGCCCTCGCCGTACCGGCTCCAGTAGGTGTCCTTGTACCGCTCGTCGTCGCCCCAGACGGTGCGCAGCATCGCCGGCCACGGCTCGGTCAGCACCAGGTAGCCGGTGGCGCCGGGCTCGATCGGGTTGCCCTCCTCGTCGACCACCGCCGCGCCGATCCCGGGGAACGCCCGCTGCGCCGAACCGGGCTTGAGCGAGGTCGCGCCGGGCAGCGGGGTGATCATGTGGCCACCGGTCTCGGTCTGCCACCAGGTGTCCACGATCGGGCAGCGGCCGCCGCCGATGTTCTCGTGGTACCAGAGCCACGCCTCGGGGTTGATCGGCTCACCCACCGAGCCCAGCAGCCGCAGCGAGGACAGGTCGGCCGCGGCCGGGACCTCCGCGCCCCACTTCATGAACGTGCGGATCGTGGTGGGCGCCGTGTACAGGATCGTCACGCCGTACTCCTGGACGATGTCCCACCAGCGGCCCTGGTGCGGGGTGTCCGGCGTCCCCTCGTACATCACCGACGTCGTCCGGTTGGCCAGCGGGCCGTAGACGATGTAGCTGTGGCCGGTGACCCAGCCGACGTCGGCGGCGGTCCAGAAGACGTCGGTGTCGGGCTTGAGGTCGAACGTCGCCCAGTGCGTGTAGGCGATCTGGGTCAGGTAGCCGCCCGTGGTGTGCAGGATGCCCTTGGGCTTCGCCGTCGTCCCGGACGTGTACATGATGTAGAGCGGGTGCTCGGCGTCGAAGGCCTGCGCCTCGTGCTCGGTCGACTGGCTCGCGACCAGCTCGTGCCACCAGACGTCGCGGCCCTCGGTCCACTCGACGTCGGTCTCGGTGCGCTTCACCACGAGGACGCTCCGCACGCCCTCGACCTTGGTCAGCGCCTCGTCGACGTTGGGCTTGAGCGCGCTCGGTGCCCCGCGCCGGTAGCCGCCGTCCGCGGTGATGACGACCTCGGCGTCGGCGTCGGAGATCCGGCTGGCCAGCGCCTCGGGGGAGAAGCCACCGAAGACGACCATGTGGACCGCGCCGATGCGGGCGCAGGCCAGCATCGCGAACACCGTCTCCGGGATCATCGGCATGTAGATGGCGACCCGGTCACCGGCGGTCACGCCGAGTGAGGTGAGGGCGTTGGCCGTGCGGCACACCTCGTCCTTGAGCTGGGCGTAGGTGATCGTGCGGGTGTCACCGGGCTCGCCGATCCAGTGGTAGGCGACCTTCTCGCCGTGGCCGGCGTCGACGTGCCGGTCGACGCAGTTGACCGCGACGTTGAGCTTCCCGCCGACGAACCACTTCGCGAACGGCGGGTTGCTCCAGTCCAGGACCTCGGTCCAGGGCTCGGCCCAGTCCAGCCGGGCGGCTGCCTCGGCCCAGAAGCCCAGTCGGTCGGCGGCGGCCCGCTCGTAGACCTCCGGGCCGACGTTCGCCGTCGCGGCGAAGTCGGTCGGGGGCGGGAAGCCCCCGGCCGGCACGCGGCTGGACAGGCTCTGCTCGCTGGACGGGCTCTGCTCGCTGGACGGGGTCTGCTCGTCGGTCGTCTCGCTCACGCGCACCTCCGGGTCCGGGCGCCACCTCACGGTCCGGGCGGCGCTGCCTCGGGGACAACCTATGGCCCCCGTCACCCTCCCGTCAGGCCGGACCGCGCGGCGGTGGACGGCAGACTGTCGCAGTGACCACCGACGGGGCCCAGCGCACGGTCGTGGCCCGTCTCCGGGGCGCCGCCACCCTCGGCCTGCTGGCCCCGCCCGGCGCCCTCGCAGTCCCCGCCGTCCGGCTGGCCGACCCCGACTGGACGGCGCAGGTGCTCGGGGACCGGGCGCGGCGGCAGCGCACCACCGACCGCCGGGTCCTGGCGACGCTGTGGTGGTACTCGGCCTCCAGCGTGCTGCTGACCCCGGTGCTCGCCGGGCTGGTCACCGGCGTGCGGCTGTCGGCGCGGCTGGCCGACACCTCGGTCCACCTGCTGGCCGGGCACACCCCGATCGCGGCGACGGCCACGGCCGGCTCCGGGACCGACCTCGCCGACGAGCTGCGTGGCTCGGTGGCCGCGGTCGTGACCGCCGTCGCCGAGGCGGGCGGGATGCGGGAGCGGCCGCTGTGGGCGATCGCCACCGACTCGCTGGCCAACCGGCTGCTCGCGCTGGGCCGGGCGGTCGGCGACGTCGACGCGGTGACGGCGCTGGCCGGGCCGCTGGCCGCCGCGGTCGGCGAGCCGCTGCCCGCGCCCCGCTACGTCGACGTGTGCGGCACCCGGTTCACCCGCCGGGCCTCGTGCTGCCTGCTCGACCGGGTGCCGCACGAGGTGCGCTGCACCTCGTGCCCGCACCGGACGCCGTTCGAGCGCCAGGTGCTGCTGGAGGATTCAGCCACGGCCTCTGCGGTGCGGGTCCCGCTCACCACCGGGCGGTCCTGGGCCACCTGACCGTCCCGGGGCCCGGGGGTCAGGCCAGCCGGGGGTAGAAGTCCAGGAGCGTGGCGGCGAGGAGCTCGGGGCCTGACCGCGGTGACGTCGGCCGCGACCTGGGTCATCGTGTCGCGCGTGTACGAGCGCATCCGCCCGGTGCACGACCTCGCGCTGCACTCGATCATCGGCGGCGCGGACACCGCGTCGGCCCTGGCGCGCGAGCTGGGCATCACCGAGCAGGCCGTCGCCAAGACCGTCGCCTTCCTCGAGGCCGAGGGCTAGACGACGTCGTCGTAGTCGGGCAGGCCGCTGGTGTGCTGCAGCAGCTCGCGCACGGTGATCTCCCGGCCGTCACCGCCCGGCCCGCGCACCAGCCCGGGCAGGTACCGCTCGATCGGCTGGTCGAGGCCGATCCTGCGCTCGGCGACCAGCTGGAGCACCACGGTCGCGGTGAAGGTCTTGGTGTTGCTGGCCATCCGGATCCGGCCGTTGACCGGCGCGGGCCCACCGGTGGTCACGTCGCGGACCCCGGCGGCCAGGTCCCTGGTCCGGCCCCGCCCGTCGGTCACCGAGGCCAGGACGGCGGGGAAGCGTCCCTCGTTGACCAGGGAGTCGAGGTCGCGCTGCACGGAGGCGGTGGCCGCCGGGGCGTGCGACGGGGTCGCGGCGGCGGTCGCTGGGGCGAGCAGCCCGGTGCCGAGCAGGGCGGCCAGCGCGGCGCCGGAGGCCAGCAGTGAGCCCCGGCGGGGCCGACGGGCGGCCTGGAGGCGGGAGGGGAGTGCACGGGTACCGGTCACGGGCGGGAGCTCCTCGGGACGGAGGTGGTGTGCGGACTCCTCCAGCCTCGGTCCCGGCGCAGCTCCGGACGATCCCGCCAGCCCGACACCGGGGGTGGTGCAGGCTGCACCGCGGGCGCGGCTCAGGCCCCCAGCGAGACCACGTCGCCGACCACCCACACGGCCGGGGGCCGCACGCCCTCGTCGGTGATGGTCGCGGCGAGCCCGGTCAGCGTGGTGCGCAGCGTCCGCTGGGCCGGGGTGGCGCCGTCGGTGACGACGGCGACCGGGGTGTCGGCGGCCCGCCCGTGCTCGACCAGCGCCGCGGCGATGGCCGGTGCGGTGTCCACGCCCATCAGCACCACGATCGTCCCGCGCAGCCGGCCCAGGGCTGCCCAGTCGACCAGCGACGCCGGGTGGCCCGGGGGGACGTGGCCGGAGACGACGACGAACTCGTGGGTCATCCCGCGGTGGGTGACCGGGATGCCCGCCAGCTCCGGGACGCCGATCGCGCTGGTGACCCCGGGGACGACCTCGACCGGCACACCGGCGGCGACGCAGGCCTCGACCTCCTCGTAGCCACGGCCGAAGACGAACGAGTCGCCGCCCTTGAGCCGCACCACGCGCTTGCCGGCCAGGGCCCGGGAGACCAGCAGCTCGTTGATCTGCTCCTGGGCCATCGAGCGCCCGCGGGGCAGCTTCGAGGCGTCGATGACCTCGACGTCGGCCGGCAGCGAGGCCAGCAGCGCCTGCGGCGCGAGGTGGTCGGCGACGACGACGTCGGCGGTGGCCACCGCCTGCCGGCCGCGCACGGTGACCAGCCCGGGGTCGCCGGGCCCGCCGCCGACGAGGACGACGCTGCCGGGCGCCACCGACGCGGTGCGGGAGGCGCGGTCGGCGATCGAGCCGTCGGTCAGCCCGGTGAGCACCGCGTCGCGGACGCCGACGGCCCGCTGCGGGTCACCGCCGCCGTGCACGCCGACCACCAGGTCGCCCTGCCGGCCGACCGCGGGGGTCCAGGCGCTGGACAGCCCCCGGTCGTCGGCGCGGGCGCAGAACACCCGGTCGCGCTCGGCCTCGGCGGCGACGGCGGCGTTGACCGCGGGGTCGTCGGTGGCGGCCACGGCGTACCAGGCGCCGGCCAGGTCGCCCTCGGCCCAGCCACGCTGGTGCCAGGTGACCGACCCGGGGGCCACGAGCGCCTCCAAGGCCGGGGTGACCTCCGGGCTGACCACGGTGACCAGCGCCCGGGCCTCCAGCAGGCCGGCGACGCGGCGGTGGGCGACCTGGCCGCCGCCGACGACGACGACGCGCCGTCCGGCCAGGCGCAGGCCGACCGGGTAGACGGCGCCGGGGTCTGCGGGTGCGGTCATCAGCTCGTCTCGTCGGGGGTCGGGGCGGTGCCGGGCGGACGGGGGTGCGGATCGCGACGCTGCGGACCGGTCACCAGGATCTCAGCCAGGGCGGTGGCGAACGCACGGGAGGTGTCCGGGTCCCGGACCGCGACCCGCAGGTGGTCGGCCGACAGCCCCGGGAAGGTGTCCCCGCGGCGGACCGCCCAGCCCCGGTCCCGCAGCTGCGCACGCACCCGGGCGGCGCCCGGCACCCGCAGCAGCACGAACGACGCCCGCGGTGTTCCCACGACCTCGACGCCGGGCGGGAGGGCCGCCAGCAGGGCCGCCCGGTCCGCCTCCAGCGCCACGGCGGCGGCCTCGGCCTCGGCGCGGGCGGCGGGGGTGGTGCAGGCGACCAGGGCGGCGAGCGCGGGCGCGGAGACCGGCCAGTGCGGCTGCTGGGCGGCCAGCGCGGCGACCAGGTCGGCCGGGCCGAGGGCGTAGCCGACCCGCAACCCGGCCAGGCCCCAGGTCTTGGTCAGGCTCCGCACCACGAGCAGCCCGGGCAGGTCGGTGCGGCCGGCCAGCGACTCCGGCTCACCGGGCGCGGTGTCGGCGAAGGCCTCGTCCACGACCAGCACCCGGCCGGGCCGGGCCAGCGCCGCGACGTCGGCAGCAGCGTGCAGCACCGACGTGGGGTTGGTCGGGTTGCCCAGCACCACCAGGTCGGCGTCGGTGGGGACGTCGCCGAGCCGGTAGGACGGCGGGGCCAGCAGCACCCGCTCGACGGCGTGGCCGGCGGCGCGCAGCGCGGCCTCGGGCTCGGTGAAGGACGGGTGCACGACGACCGCCCGGCGCGGGCGGAGCGCCCGGGCCAGCAGGGTGAACGTCTCCGCGGCGCCGGCGGTCAGCAGCACCTCGGCCTCGGGGCGGCCGTGCGCGGCGGCGACCGCGGCGCGGGCCGCCCGGGGGTCGGGGTAGGCCGCGCTCGCGTCGACGGCGTCGTGCAGCACGGTGCGCAGCCAGGCCGGCGGGGTGCCCGCCCGCACGTTGACGGCCAGGTCGACCAGGCCCTCGGTCGCCTCGACGTCGCCGTGGTGCCGGAGGTCGACGTCGTGGTCCCGGTCAGTGTCGGGGTGGTCCGGGTCGGCGTCCGGGTGGTCCGGGTCGGCGTCCAGATGGGGCTGGTCGGCGTCCTCGGCGACGGCGACGGTCACCCGGCCGTGCACCGTCTTGGCGACCAGCAGCCGGCCGCCGGTGAGCAGCGCGGCCGCCTCGGCGACCGAGGCGGTGCCGACCGCGGCCGCGACCCGGTCCGACGGCGTGGGCACCGGGACGGTGACCAGCGCGGCGGCGGGGTGCCCGCTGAGCGGCCAGCCCCGGCTCGCCGCCGCCTCCCGCAGCCCCGGCTCGGCCGCCCGGGTGTCGAGGGTGGCCAGCCGGACCGGCCCGGACCTGGGCGGCAGCACGGCGTCGACGGCGGCGAGCACCTCCTCGGCGCGCACCCCGGTGCGCGCGCCGACGCCCACGACGATCAGGTCCGCACCCCCGGCCGGTCGGGCAGCGCGGCGACCAGCGCGTCCGCGTCGCGGGGGAGGGCGCCGTCGGGGAGGAGCCCGAGTGTCTGCAGCCGGGCGCCGACGGTGAGCGCCCACGGCCGGTCCAGCCGGGCCCGGGCGAGCAGGGCGTCGTCGCCCAGGACGACGTCCGGAGCGCCCTGCACCACGCCGCCGTCGACGACCACGGCGACCTCGTCGGCCCAGCGCAGCGCCAGGTCGACGTCGTGGGTGCTCATCACCACGGTGGAGTCGGCCTGCTGCAGCCGGTGCAGCGCCGCCAGCGCCTCGCCGACCGCGGTCGGGTCGAGCCCGGCGGTCGGTTCGTCGAGCAGCAGCACGCAGGGCCGCATGGCCACCGCGCCGGCGATGGCGACCCGCTTGCGCTCGCCGTAGGACAGCTGGTGGGTGGGGCGCCCGGCCAGGTGGGTGACGGCGAGGAGGTCGAGCGCCTCGGCGACCCGGGCGCGCACCTCGTCCTCGGTCAGGCCGAGGTTCATCGGGCCGAAGGAGACGTCCTGGGCGACGGAGGCGCTGAACAGCTGGTCGTCGGGGTCCTGGAGCACCAGCTGCACCTCCTGCCGGTGCGCCCGCAGGCCCGCACGGGTGTGCCGCAGCTCGGCACCGTCGAGGGTGACCCGGCCGCGGGTGGGCTCCAGGGCGCCGGACAGGCAGCGCAGCAGCGTCGTCTTGCCCGAGCCGTTGGCGCCCAGCAGCGCCAGCCGGCGTCCGGCGGGCACGGTGAGCGTGGCGCCGTCCAGCACCCGCGCACCGCGCTCGTACCCGGCGACCAGCGACTCGGCGGCGAGGGGCAGGTGGCTCACGCCACCACGCTCACTGCGGCCAGGGCGGCCAGCCCGGCGACCGTGCCGGCCACGAACCGGCGGGACGACGGCAGCGCCTCGGGCAGCACCCGCAGCCCGGCCTCCATGCCGCGGCCGGCCAGCCCGTCCTGCAGCCGGCGGGCCCGGTCCCAGGAACGGGTCAGCACCGCGGCGGCCAGCATCCCCGAGGAGCGGTAGGAGGCGCGGACGCCGGAGTGCCCCATCCGCGCGGTCTGCGCCTCGCGGATGGTCGACAGGCTGGTGAGCAGCACGAACAGCATCCGGTAGGTCACCGACGCCACCTCGATCACCGCAGCCGGCACCCGCAACCGGGCCAGCGCGGGCAGCAGGTCCGACATCGGGGTGGTGGTGGCCAGCAGCAGGACGGCGGCGCTGCCGGCGACCGCGTGGCCGACCAGCCCGCCGGCCCGGGCGGCGGCGTCCGGCGCCCAGCCGAAGCCGCCGGAGCCGACCTGGACCACCGTGGTGAGCGCGCCGAGGGCGATGAACGCCAGCGGCACCCGCACCGCGCGACCGAAGGTGCGCGCCGGCACCCGCGCCGGGCCGAGCGCCAGGACGACGGCGGTCAGCCCGACCAGCAGACTGCCCGGCCAGACGGGGAGCAGCAGCGCGCAGAGCACCAGGCCGACCGACAGCAGCAGCTTGTCGGCGGGGGAGCGCAGCCGCCAGGCACTGACCCAGGCGGCGTCGTCGACGGCCAGCCCGGTCACGTCTCCACCGGCGGGGGAGCGGGGGTGCGCTCGGCCAGCCGGCGGCCGCGCAGCCGGCCCAACACATAGCCCAGCACCACGCCGCCGACGCCGGCCTGCAGCGCGAACAGCCCGGACTCGACCTCGCTGGACCCGGGGGAGAACACCGACTCGAACCACGGCTGGTAGTCCGGCCGGGACTCCTCGATCAGCTCGGTGGCCTGGCTGTCGGTGCCGGCGTACTCGCTGTCGCCGCCGGCCAGCAGCGGGACGGCGAACAGCGCGACCACCGCGAGCACCAGCAGCACGGTGACCAGGTGCCGCCTCACGGCTCGGCCCGCTCGGGATCGGGGCGCAGGACGCCGAGCCGCACGAGCTCGGGGCGGGCGTTGACCGTGAGCACCCGGAACAGCAGGACGCCGAGCAGCCCCTCACCGATCGCCAGCGGTACCTGGGTGACCGCGAAGACGCCGAGGAACTTCGCCGCCGCGCCGAGGAACCCGCTCTCGGCGTCGGGGAAGGCCAGCGCCAGCTGCAGCGCCGTCGTGACGTAGGTGGCCAGGTCCGACAGCGCCATGGCGCCGAACACCGCGGGCAGCAGCCCGCCGCCGCAGCGCTTCACCAGCCGGTAGGCGCCGTAGCCGACCCACGGGCCGACGACGGCCATGGAGAAGGCGTTGGCGCCGAGCGTGGTGAGGCCGCCGTGGGCCAGCAGCAGCGCCTGGAACAGCAGCACGATCGTGCCCAGCAGGGCCATCACCGGTGGCCGGAACAGCACCGCGCCCAGCCCGGTGCCGGTGGGGTGGCTGGAGCTGCCGGTGACGGAGGGCAGCTTGATCGCGCTCAGCACGAAGGTGAACGCGCCGGCCGCGCCCAGCAGCAGCGTCGACTCGGGGTGCTCGCGCACCTCCTTGACCACGCAGCGGGCGCCGTGGACGACGAACGGGGCGGCGACGAGCGTCCAGCCCAGCGCGTGCGGGGCGGGCAGGAACCCCTCAGCGATGTGCACTCGGCACCTCCACCCGGGCGGCCGCGGCGACGAAGCGGGAGGCCATCGTCGGGGACCCGGCCCAGTTCAGGTGCAGGTAGCTGGCGTGCACGTTGGCCGTGACGAACCCCTCCGGGCCGTCGGCGTTCCACTGCCAGGCCGGGGTCGCGCCCGCGGCGGGGCCCGCGGTGGTGCGGTGGAACTCGTGCCCGCGCACCCGGGTGCCGGCCGGGGCGAGCACGCTGTCGGTGAGCGCGACCGCCGAGCGGTAGCCCAGCGTCAGCTTCGGGTGCATCGCCGTCGTGGTGGGCAGCACGCCGCACATCGGCTCGCCGTCCAGCTCCTGGGACAGGTAGAGCAGCCCGGCGCACTCGGCGGCGATGGGGCCACCGGCGGCGGCCAGCGCGGCGATCGCCGTCCGCAGCCCGACGTTGGCGGCCAGCGCGCTGGCGTGCACCTCGGGGAAGCCGCCGCCGACGACCAGTGCGCGGGTGCCGGGTGGCAGGGCGTCGTCCCGGAGCGGGTCGACGGTGACCACGTCGGCGCCGGCTGCGGCGAGCAGCTCGGCTGTCTCCGCGTAGCCGAAGGTGAACGCCGGCCCACCGGCGACGGCGACGACCGGGCGGCTCTCGACGCGCGTCACCTCGGCGGCCGGGTCCCAGGGCTCGCCGGCCAGGTCGGGGGCGGTGCGGGCCAGCCGCAGGAGGGCGTCCAGGTCGATGCTCGACTCGACCACCGCGCCCAGGGCCCGCACCGTGCGCACCGCCTCCGCCGACCGCTCGGCCGCCGGGACCAGCCCGAGGTGCCGGGACGGCGTCTGCAGCTCCGCGATCCGGCGGACCGCACCCAGCACCGGGACGCCGGCCGACCCGAGTGCCTCGCGCAGGATCGCCTCGTGCCGGTCGCTGCCGACCCGGTTGAGGACGACGCCGCCGATCCGCACCGTCGGGTCGAAGGTGGCGAACCCGTGCACGAGGGCGGCGACGCTGCGGGCCTGCGAGGCGGCGTCGACGACCAGCACGACCGGGGCCTGCAGGTGGGTCGCGATCTGCGCGGTGGAGCCGTAGCCGGGCTCGACGCTGGCGTGCGCGGCACCGTCGAACAGGCCCATCACGCCCTCGACGACCGCGACGTCCGCGCCGCGGGCGCCGTGCAGGAACAGCGGGGTGATCCGGTGGTCGCCGACCAGCCACTTGTCCAGGTTGCGGCCCGGGCGCCCGGCGGCCAGGCCGTGGTAGCCGGGGTCGATGTAGTCCGGGCCGACCTTGTGCGGGCTCACGGTCAGCCCGCGGTTGGTCAGCGCCGCGATCAACCCGGTGGTGATCGACGTCTTGCCGGCGTTCGACGACGGCGCCGCCACCACGATCCGCGGGACGTTCACCGGGCCACTCCCAGAGGGGCCATGTTGGCGAACATGGCCGGTCGGGGGGTGACGTGCGGCGCCGGGGAAAGGCCCATGTTCGCCGACATGGCCGGGGGAGGGGTCACCACTCGATCCCCCGCTGGCCCTTCTGGCCGGCGTCCATCGGGTGCTTGACCTTGGTCATCTCCACGACCAGGTCGGCGGCCTCGATCAGCGCCGGGTGGGCGTCGCGCCCGGTGATGACGACGTGCTGGTTGCCCGGCCGGTTCTTGAGGGTCTCGACCACGTCCTCGATGTCCACCCAGCCCCACTTCATCGGGTAGGTGAACTCGTCGAGCACGTAGAAGCGGTGCGCCTCGGCGGCCAGGTCGCGCTTGATCTGCGCCCAGCCCTCGGCGGCGTCGGCGGCGTGGTCGGTCTCGTCGCCGGACTTGCGCGACCACGACCAGCCCGAGCCCATCTTGTGCCAGACGACCGGGCCGCCCTCGCCGGTCTCCTCGTGCACCCGGCCCAGGACGGCGAGCACGTTCTCCTCGCCGACCTTCCACTTGGCGCTCTTGACGAACTGGTAGACCGCGATCGACCAGCCCTGGTTCCAGGCGCGGAGGGCCATGCCGAACGCCGCGGTGGACTTGCCCTTCATCTCCCCGGTGTGCACCGCCAGCAGCGGCCGGTTCCGGCGCTGGCGGGTGGTCAGCCCGTCGACCGGGACCGCGGTCACCTGTCCCTGGGGCACTGGTCCTCCTCGCTGGCGCTCGTCGGAACACTGCCTGGCGCTGGGCTCATCGGTGAGCTCGCACGCTCGCTCACTAGGCCGCCTCTCGGACGGTGGCGACCAGCTGCTCGGCGCCCAGCTGCTCCAGCCGCATCGTCTGCGCGCCGAGCACCGCGCCCAGCGTCGCGGCCAGGCCCAGCCGCACCGGCCCGGACTCGCAGTCGACGACGACGCTGGCCACCCCGGTCGAGGCCAGCAGCGCGGCTGCGCGCCGGGACTCGCCGAGGGAGTCGGTGCCGCGCGCGCCGGTGGCCCGGCCGTCGGTGACCAGGACGACGAGCGGCCGGCGCTGGGGGTCGCGGACCCGCTCCAGCCGCAGCGTCTCGTGCGCCCGCAGCAGCCCGGCCGCCAGCGGGGTGCGCCCGCCGGTGGGCAGGCTGGTGAGCCGGGCGGCCGCCGCCTCCACCGACCAGGTCGGGGGCAGGGTCAGCTCGGCCTCGCCGCCGCGGAAGGTGATCAGCCCGACCTTGTCCCGTCGCTGGTAGGCGTCCATCAGCAGGGAGAGGACGGCGCCCTTGACCGCGGCCATCCGCGAGCGGGCGCCCATCGAGCCGCTGGCGTCGACGACGAACAGCACGAGGTTGCCCTCGCGGCCCTCGAGCGTTGCCTGGCGCAGGTCGGTGCGCTCGACCAGCAGCCCGGTGCCGCTGCGGCCGCGGGCCCGCTGGTGCGGGGCGGCGGCCAGCACGGTGTCGACCAGGTGCAGCTTGGTGACCGCGTGCTCGGGACGCCGGGAGCCGACCACCCGCCCGCGCTCGCTGCGCGCCTTGGACCGCCGGCCCGACGCGCCCGCGCCGATGCCGGGCACCTCGAGCCGCTGTACGCGGAACGGTGCGTCCGGGGCGACGGCGGCCTGCTCCGGCGCGGGTGCGGCGTCGGTGTGCCCGCCGCCCTCACCCCGCGGCGCGGTTGTCGGCCCGTCGTCCCCAGGCATTGGTTCCTTTCCCTGCGTATCCGGCTCAGATCCACCGGTATTGGTTCCTTTGCCTGGGTCGCCGGACGGCGGAGGGGTGCCGCCGCCGTCGCCGTCGGGGCCGCCGTCGGTGGGGTCGGTGCCCTCGGGCGGGGTCGGGTCGTCGTCCGGCGGGGAGTCCTCGGGGCGGGAGTCGGCCAGTGCCTGCTCCAGCGTCTCCTCGTCCAGACCGGGGGCGTCGAAGGGGTTGCGCCGGCGGCGGTGCGGCAGCGCCAGGCGGGCGGCGGTGCGGACGTCGTCCTCGGTGACGTCGGTGCGCCCGGACCACGCGGCGTGCGCGATGGCGGCGCGGGCGGTGACGAGATCGGCGCGCAGGCCGTCGACGTCGAAGGCGGCGCAGACGCTGGTGACCTGGCGCAGCGCGGCATCGCTGAGCACCACGCGGGGGAGCAGGGCGCGGGCGGTGGCGATCTGGACGGCGAGCTCGGTCTCCGACTCCGCCCAGGCGGCGGCGAAGGCGGCCGGGTCGGCGTCGTAGCCGAACCGGCGGCGGACGACCTCGGCGCGCAGGTCGGGGTCCCGCGGTGCGGCGACCTCGACGGTGAGCCCGAACCGGTCGAGCAGCTGCGGGCGCAGCTCGCCCTCCTCGGGGTTCATGGTGCCCACCAGTAGGAACCGGGCGGCGTGCCGCACCGAGACGCCCTCGCGCTCGACGTAGGCCCGGCCGAGTGCGGCGGCGTCGAGCAGCAGGTCGACCAGGTGGTCGTGGAGCAGGTTGACCTCGTCGACGTAGAGCACGCCGCGGTTGGCGCCGGCCAGCAGCCCGGGCTCGAAGCTCTTCACGCCCTCGGTGAGCGCGCGCTCGAGGTCCAGCGAGCCGACCAGGCGGTCCTCCGACGCCCCGACCGGCAGCTCGACCAGCCGCGCCGGCCGGGTGACCGCCGGGGAGTCGGACGGGTGCGGGCCGTCGGGGCACTCGGCGTCGGGGGCGGCGGGGTCGCAGGCGAAGCGGCAGCCGGCGACGACGTCCACCGGTGGCAGGACGGCGGCCAGGGCGCGGACCGTCGTCGACTTCGCCGTCCCCTTCTCACCGCGCACCAGCACGCCGCCCACGGCGGGGGAGACGGCGTTGAGCAGCAGGGCCAGGCGCAGGTCGTCCATGCCGACGACGGCACCGAAGGGGTAGGTCAAGAGAGCACAGGTCCTCTCCCCGGGTGTCCACGCCCGGAGGTGGCAGGAGGCGACGGCGGGAGTTCCTGACTCACCGGCTCGGGAGCCGGCTCACAGTGGCGGGACCGCGCCGGAGTTCCACCGGGCTTCCTCCACTGCCGTCGCAGATCGCGTCCATCAGACCATGGCGACACGGCGCAGGACAGGGGCGGGATCTCTTGACGAAGTGGAAAGTCATGCGCCACTCTTTCCGACATGGAAAGCAACAGGCTCGACCGGGACGACGCCGCGGCCCAGCTCGCCGTCCTGCAGGCCGACCGCGCGGCGCTGGCCGACCGCTCGATGCAGCCGTGGTGGTACGACGCGCTGCTCGGCTCGTGCGTCTTCGTCCTGCTGGGGGCCCAGGCGTTCGACGACCCGGTCGTCACGGTCGTCGGCTGTCTGCTCGGGGTCGCCGGGCTGAGCTGGCTGGTCAGGACCTACCAGCGGCTCACCGGCACCTGGGTGAGCGGGTTCCGCAAGGGGCGGACGCGGAAGGCGATCGCCGTGTGGCTGGTCCTGTACGTGCTCGTCGTCGTCCCGGCGTTCGTGCTGCACCTCGGGTACGGGCAGCACTGGGTGATGGCCGTCGCGGGCGCGGTGCTGGGCATCGCGCTGGCGTTCATCAGCCGGTGGTGGTCCCGGATCCACGTCGCCGAGCTGCGGGGCGCCCTGTGACCGGGGGCCTGTCCGGCGGCGCGGACGACGGGGTGGTGGTGGACCGGGACGCGGCGGCCGCCCAGCTCGCCGGACTGCAGGCCGACCGCGCCCGGCTCGCCGACCGGCTCGTGCAGCCCTGGTGGTGGGACGCGTCCCTGGGGCTGGGGCTGTTCGCGCTCCTGGCCAGCTACTCGTTCCACGACACCCGGGTGACCCTCGCGGTGCTCGTCGTCGTCCTCGCCGGGTTCGGCGCACTGATGGCGGCCTACAAGAGGCTGAGCGGCACCTGGTGGGACGCCCGGAGGGTCGGACCGGTCCAGGAGCGGGTCCGCCGGATGATGCGCTGGTGGCTGGCCGGCTACCTGACCCTGCTGGCGCTGGGCTGCGCGGCGGAGTACCTGCTCGACCTGCGCGGGACGATGGTCGTGGTGGGCGCCGTCCTCGGCACCATGGCCGGCCTGCTGTCCCGCCACGTCACCCGGCTCTACGTCGCCGGGCTGCGGGCTGGTCTGTGACCGCCGTCCAGCCGCGCTTCGACGCGGTCGTCCACGCCCCGCCCCGGCTGCAGATCTGCGGGCTGCTCGCCGCCGTCGACACCATGGACTTCGCCGCCGTCCGGGACACCATCGGGGTCAGCGACTCGGTGCTGTCCAAGCACGTCAAGCAGCTCGAGG
>NZ_JAAGWH010000028.1 GCF_010682105.1 Modestobacter muralis
AGGCCGGCTACGTCAAGGTCGGCAAGGCGACGATCGCCTCCCGGCAGCGCACCTCGCTGTCGCTGACCAAGGCCGGCCGGGCCGCCTTCGCCGCCCACGTCGCCGAGCTCCGCCGGATCACCGAAGGGCTCTGAAGGACGACCCGCCACGTGCGGCAGAGTGGTCGGCGATGGACGACGGACGGCGACGGCGGCTGCTGGACTGGGCGCTGGTGGTCACCGTCGGGGTCGGGGCCGGACTGCTGCTGGACCTGCTCGGGGTGCCGTCGGCTGCGCTGTTCGGCGGCCTGGTCGCCGGCCTGGCCCGGGCGCTGCTGGGCCACAGCCGGCTGGCGCTGCCGACGCAGGCGGGCACCGCGGCGCAGGCGGTCATCGGGGTCTCGATCGGTGCGCTGATCGAGACCGACACGCTGCGCACGATCGGTGCGAACTGGCTGCCGGTCCTGCTGGTCACCGTCGCGACGCTGCTGGTCAGCCTGGTCGCCGGCCAGCTCATGCGCCTGCAGCGCGGGATCAGCCCGGTCACCGGGGCGTTCTCGATGATCGCCGGCGGGGCCTCGGGCATCACCGCGATGGCCCGCGACCTGGGCGCCGACGAGCAGGTGGTCGCCGTCCTGCAGTACCTGCGGGTGCTGCTCATCGTCGTGGCGATGCCGATCGCGGCGACCACCGTCTACGGCGCGTCCGGCGGCCGCGGGCCGGCGCCGGCCGAGGACGGTCCCGGCTGGCCGGCCGGGCTGCTGTTCACCGTCGTCTGCGTGGTGGTCGGGGTGGCGCTCGGCCGGGTCGGCCGACTGCCGGTGGGGGCGCTGCTCGGCCCGATGGCGGTCGCCGCCGTCCTCGACCTGACCGGGGCCTCCCGGGGCGCGACGCTGCCCGGGCCGCTGGAGGCCGCCGGGTTCCTGGCGATCGGCCTGCAGGTGGGGCTGGGCTTCACCCGGGCGAGCCTGCGGCTGGTCGGCCGCGCGCTGCCGCTGGCGCTGGCGCTCATCGTCGGGGCCGTCGTCGCCTGCGCCGGGCTCGGGGCGGTGCTGGCCCGGACGACGGGGGTGAGCCCGCTCGACGGCTACCTCGCCACCACCCCCGGCGGGCTGTACGCGGTGCTGGCCACCGCCCGGGGCAGCGGCGCCGACGCGACCTTCGTGCTCGCCGTCCAGGTGCTGCGGCTGTTCGTCATGCTCTTCTCCGCCCCGCTGCTCGCCCGGCTGCTGCGTCCACGACGGAGCTGAGCGGTACTCCCGGATCGGCGGGTCCGCGCCTACCCTGGTCCGGGTGCGCGACCAGCCGATCGAGGAGGTACCGCTGTCCGAGGACGCCGTGAGCACCACGGACGCGACCGACTCCGTGCTCCTCTTCGTGGGCGGACCGCTGGACGGTCGGGTCGAGGTCCGCGCCGCCCGGCACGGTGACCCGCTGCCGACGGTCACCCACGTGCACCTGCACGACGGCCCCAAGGTCGTGCACCGCTACGACCTGCAGCCGCTGAACGACTCGGCCGGGGTCTACCACCTGCGCACCCGGCACGGCGGCTGAGGGACGTCCCCACCGCCGGCGAGTCGGAGGACCCCGTCCTCCTCACTCCTCGCGAGCCCGGGACGGGGCCACGGGGTCCCTCGTCAGCGGTGGCGGCGCACCTCGGCGGCCACCTCGTCGAAGCGGGCGCGGCTGAGGGTCGCCCCCTCGCGGCGGACGTCGCCGGGCTCGATCCGCAGCACCCGGTCCACCCGCGCCTCGCTGGGCCGACCCTGCCTGTCCCAGGAGCCGGTGCCGATGTCCACCCAGTGGCGGCCGTGCCGCGCCTCGTCGGCGGCGTCGCGGTCGTGGTCCTGGCTGCTGAGCATCAGCCCGAGCAGCGCGCCGCCGTCCCGGCCGATCACCAGCACCGGCCGGTCCTTGCCGCGGCCGTCGTTCTCCTCGAACGGGACCCACGCCCAGACGATCTCCCCGGGGTCGGGTGCGCCGTCGTCGGCGGGGGCGTACTCCAGCCGCACCGGGCCGGCGTGGTCGGTGACCGGGCCGGGCCGGGCGGCGATGGGACCGGGCGCCGGGAGCGGGGCCCTCGAGGGAGCCGGCCCGTCGCTGCGCCCCCCGTCGCTGCGCCCGCCGTCGCTGTGCCCCCCGCCGCGGCTCAGGGTCCGTACGCCCTCGCGGACGACGGCCACGGCCAGTCGTCCCAGCTGTGCTCTCCAGTTGCTGCCCGCCACGGCCGTCACGGTATAGCCCACCCGAGGACGGCGGCGTGCCGCCATCGACACGCCGCCGCCGCGCCGCAGCCTCTCGCGAGTCGATGACCTGCGGAACCACACGCGTGTGATCCTCGCCGTGGACGGTCTCGGTACGAGAGGACCTGGTCACACCCGCGGTTGAGCGGGAGCGTGGCGGGCCACACTCCTGCCGACGGCCCCCATCACGGCGGCGCTTCGGGGGAGAGGGTCGAACGATGACCACAGTGCAGCCAGTCGTCCCGGTCCACGTGCCGGTGACGGCGCTGGCGCAGCCAGCGGTCCGCGCGAGCGCGCTCGCGGCGTTCCAGCTGGTGGAGGACGCCCGGTACCGGGCTCCGGACCGGCGTCGCCGCGACGAGCGCAGGCGGGTCCTCGCCCAGCGCGCGGTCGCCGAGCGCAAGGCCGAACGCGAGCAGCAGGCCAGCTCCTAGGAGCCCCCTCGCTCCGCCCGGAGCGGGACCCTGAGAGGGGGCCTCACAGCTCCTGGGCGAGGTCGGCGCGGATGGTCGCGTCGTCGGGCAGCGGGGTCTCCAGCGCGCAGTGGTCGCGCAGGACCTGGCCGAACGGGGCGAACGTCGCGCGGTCGACCTGCGCGTCGGCGTCCCACAGGCCCGCCCGCATGACCGCCTTGGCGCAGTGGAAGTACGCGCTGGTCACCTGCACGACCAGCACCGAGCGCGGCGGCTTGCCGAACTCGGTCAGGTCGACCTCCAGGGCGTCGGGCTCGACGAGCGTCGTCGTCCCGAAGACCTTCAGCGTCTCCTCGAAGCCGGGTACGAAGAACTGCAGCGCCACACGCGGGTTGCCCGCCAGGTTGCGCAGGCTGTCGAGCCGGTTGTTGCCGGTGCGGTCGGGCATGGCGAGCCGGTGCTCGTCCAGCACGTGCACGAAGCCCCGCCCGCCGCCGCGCGGGGAGATCTCCGGCCACCCGTCGGGACTGGCCGTGGAGAGCATCGCGAAGGGGGACAGGCCGATGAACGCCGCGCAGTGGGCGTCGATGCGGTCGATCTCCTTGTCCTGCACCAGTTGCGAGGGCGGGCGGTAGGAGGCGAGCACCGTCGAGTCGTCCACCCCGCGACGGTAGCGTGCCCCTCCGTGCGTGAGGTCTGGAGTGCCCCCGTCCGTTTCGCCGAGTGCGACCAGGGCGGGGTGGTCTTCAACGGCCACTACCTGACCTGGGCCCACGAGGCGGTGGAGGCGTGGTGGACCGCGCTCGGGCTGCCCTTCGCCCACACGGGTCTGGACCAGCGGATCAAGGCCGCCACGCTGGAGTGGCGCTCCTCGGCCCGCTGGGGTGACACGGTCACCGTCGACGCCGAGCTCGACCGGATGGGCAGCTCCAGCTTCACCGTGGCGCTCACCGTGCGGGTGGGGGAGCGCGTCTGCTGCGTGGTGCGGACGACGTACGTGGCGGTGGCCGACGGGCTGCCGATCCCGTGGCCGGAGCACGTGCGGGCGCTGCTGCAGGGCTGACAGCTGCGTTCCCGTGGCGTCGGGGACCACCGGATCGCAGACGTCAGTGCGGGCCGATCACCGGCAGCCCGGCCGGCGGGCCCTCCTCGACCAGTCGCCACAGGGCGTCGGTGTCGGCGTGCTCGACGACCAGGTCGCCCAGGGCGTCCAGCCCGGCCTCGCGGACCGCGGCGAAGTCGGTGTCGGGGGCGGCGGTGAAGCGGCGGCCGGCGATCCCGGCGACCTCGGCGAGGAAGGCCCGGCGGAACCCGTCGTTCTCCAGCGCGCCGTGCCACGTCGTCCCGAAGACCGCGCCGGCCCGGGCGCCGTCCAGGAACGGTTCCGCGGAACCGTCGACGGTCACCACGCCGTGGTGGATCTCGTACCCGCGCACCGGGTGGCCCAGCGCCGCCCCGAGCGGGCGTCCCAGGGTCTTGTCCGGGGCGAACCGGACGTCGGTGGGCAGCAGCCCCAGCCCCGGGACGGCGCCGGCCCGGGACTCCACGTCGTCGGTGATCGTGCGGGCGAGCATCTGGTGGCCGCCGCAGATGCCCAGCACCGCGCGGCCCTCGGCGGCCTGGCGGGCCACGGCGTCGGCCAGGCCGGTCTCCCGCAGCCACCGCAGGTCGGCGACCGTGGACCGGGTGCCGGGCAGCACCACCAGGTCGGCGTCGGCGAGCTCCTCCGGGCGGGTGGCGTAGCGCACCAGCACGCCCGGCTCGACGGCCAGCGCGTCGAGGTCGGTGAAGTTGGACAGCCGCGGCAGCCGGACGACCGACACCCGCAGCACGTCCTCCCCGTGCGGGGGCCCGGCCGGCTCGGCGACGCCGACCCCGAGGGAGTCCTCGACGTCGAGGTGCAGGCCGGTCTGCCAGGGGAGCACGCCGAGGGTCGGCCGGCCGGTGAGCGCGGCCAGCTGGTCCAGGCCCGGGGCGAGCAGGCGCACGTCGCCGCGGAACTTGTTGACCAGGAACCCGGCCACCAGCGCCTGGTCGCCCGGCGGCATCAGCGCGACCGTGCCGTAGAGGGCGGCGAAGACCCCGCCGCGGTCGATGTCGCCGACCACGACCACGGGCAGGTGCGCGGCGGTGGCCAGGCCCATGTTGGCGATGTCGTCGGCGCGCAGGTTGATCTCGGTGGGGGAGCCGGCGCCCTCGCAGACCACGACGTCGAACCGGGAGCGCAGGTCGGCCAGGCAGGCCAGCGCCTGCTCCAGCAGCGCGGCCTTCATCGGCCGGTAGCTCAGCGCCGTGACGTCGGCGACCGCCTTGCCCAGGACGACGACCTGGCTGGCGTTGTCCCCGCCGGGCTTGAGCAGCACCGGGTTCATCGCGGCCTCCGGCTCGACCCGGGCGGCGGCGGCCTGCATCACCTGGGCGCGGCCGATCTCGGCGCCGTCGGCGGTGACCATGGAGTTGTTGCTCATGTTCTGCGCCTTGAACGGCGCGACCCGCACACCCTCGCGGGCCAGCCAGCGGCAGATGCCGGCGGTGACGACCGACTTCCCGGCGTCGGAGGTGGTGCCGGCGACGAGCAGCGCGCCGCTCATCGAGGCGCCCCGGCGGTCGTGTACATGGGGATCGCCTCGGCGACCAGTGGTCCCGGCGCGGTCACGCCGCGTCGGGCTTGGCGCCCCAGCCTGCCCTCTCCTGCCCGGACAGGGCGGCGATCGACTCCATCACCCGGTCGGTGACCTCGCGCCGGGCCCGGTTGCTGCTGGCCTGGCCGCGGTGCTCGGGGAAGGTCAGCGGCTCGCCGAAGGTCACCGACACCTTGTGCGGGCGCGGCCAGCGGGCGCCGATCGGCTGGACCCGGTCGGTGCCGATGACGGCGACCGGCACGACCGGGCAGTCGGCGGTGAGCGCCAGCCAGGCGACGCCGGTCTTGCCGCGGGCCAGCCGGCCGTCGCGGGAGCGGGTGCCCTCGGGGTAGATGCCGAACGCACCGCCGGACCGGAGCAGGCCCATCGCGGTGTCGAGGGCGGCCTGGGCGGCGCGGTGGTCCTGCCGTTCGACCGGGAGTGCGCCCAGCGCGGTGAACAGCGTGCGGGACACCCAGCCGCTGAAACCCGTACCCCGCCAGTACTCGGCCTTGGCCAGGTAGGCGACCCGGCGCGGCGCGACCAGCGGGATGCCGATGCTGTCGATGAAGGACAGGTGGTTGCTGGCGAGGATGACCGGGCCGGTGAGCGGCACGTTCTCGCGGCCGACCACCGTGGGCCGGAAGACCACGAAGACCAGCGGCCGCAACACGAAACGCACCAGCAGGTAGAACACCGCGCCGTCGTCTCCCGTCCCGTCCCGCTCCCGCACCGGTGCGGGGTTCGGACGATCCTGCCCGACGCGCGCGGGACCGGGACGGGCGGGGGAGCGGGGTCAGGCCGGGTGGGGCGGCGGCGAGGCGTCGTGCAGGATCGCGCGGACGTCGTCGGGCAGCGGGTTGCGTCCGCTGGCCGAGTCGATGATCAGGACGGCGACGTCGCGCACCTTGCGGTGGGTGTGGCTGGAGATGTGCGCCAGCAGATCGAAGGCCACCTGGTCGCCGCAGCTCATCAGCACCATGAGGACCCCCTTGGCCTGCTCGATGGCCGCTCGGCTGGCCATCGCGCTGCGGAGCTGCTCCACCTCGGTCTGCAGGTGGCGCACGACGTCGTCGCTGCCCGCCGGACGCCCGTCGGTGACGTCGACGGCCAGGCCGGCCAGCGCCAGGACCGCGCCGGCCGGGTCGAGCTCCGGCTCGCAGACGACCAGCAGCGTGCGGTCGGCGCCGTCGCCGCGCCGGACGCGGTGCTCGCGGGCGAAGGGCGCGCCGGAGGTGCCCGCGACGGCCAGCGCCTCCTGCAGGGCGGGACGGTCGTCGGCGTGCACGTGGGACAGCAGCAGCTGGACGGTGGGCTGCACCGTGCCGGCGGGGACCCGGAGCAGGTCGTGCAGCTCCGGCGACCACCACCACGTCCCGGTGGTCAGGTCGCCGCGGAAGCGACCGGCCACCCGGGTGGCGGCGGTCTGGGGGGAGGCCGCCCGGTGGACCCGGCGGGAGCCCGGTTCGGCGTGGAGGGGCAGTGCCGCGGTGGTGGACATCGAGTTCGACCGATCTCTGCTGACGCACCTTCGTCTCGGGTGGGGCCGCCGAGCCGTGCGCTCGACCATGACGACCCATCGGCCCCTCGGGGTCGACCGCTCCAGTCCCCAGCAAGTTACCGCCGGATCCGGGCGTACGCACGTGAGTCGGGAGCGGGCACGTCGGGCGCGCACGGCCTGTCGCTCCGTGTGCGCGCGATCACCGACCGTCCAGGGATGCGAGTCGGGTCAGCGGCGGAGTCGGCCGGTCGCCGCCAGCACCGCCGCCGCGACCCAGACCGCCCGGGACAGCCGGACGGCCCGGGCGACGTCGGCGCGCACCGGCGGCCGGCCGTCGCCGAGCACGGGTCGTTCCTCGACCCGGGTGCCGTAGACGTTGCGCCCGCCCAGCCGCAGGTCGAGCGCGCCGGCCAGCGAGGCCTCGCACCGGCCGGCGTTCGGGCTGGGGTGGGCGGCGCCGTCCCGCCGCCACACCCGCCACGCGCCCGACGGCGACCCGCCGGCCAGTGGCGCGGTGAGCACGGTGAGGACGGCGGTGAGGCGGGCGGGCGCCCAGTTGACGACGTCGTCGAACCGGGCGGCGGCCCAGCCGAAGCGGGCGTACCGCGGCGACCGGTACCCCACCATCGCGTCGAGGGTGTTGGCCGCCCGGTAGCCCAGCAGCCCGGGCAGGCCGGCGACGGCGCCCCAGAACAGCGGGGCGACCGCGGCGTCGGAGGTGTTCTCCGCGACCGACTCCACGGTGGCCCGGACCAGCTCCGGCTCGCCCAGCCCGCTGGGGTCGCGGCCGGCCAGGGTCGACAGGTGCGCCCGGGCGGCGGGCAGGTCACCGGCGGCCAGGTGCCGTTCCATCGTGTCCGCGGCCCGGCCCAGCGAGGTGCCGCCGAGCACCGCCCAGGTGGCCAGGGCGGTCGCCGCCGTCCGGGCTGCCGGGTGGTGCGCGGTCAGCCGGGACGCCGCCGTCCCCGTCCCGACCGCCGTTCCGACGCAGAGGCCGGCGTACGCGACGCCGGCGGCGCGGGAGTCCCGCCACATCCGCCGCTCCAGGGCGGCGGCGGCCTGCCCGAACCCGGCGACCGGGTGGCCACGCCGGGGGTCGGCGAACAGCAGGTCGGCGGCGGCGCCGAGGGCCAGCCCGGCGGCGGTCGCGCGGCTCATCGGGCAGCCCTCCCGGCGCGACGTCGAGGGCTGCCCCCGGTGGGGGGCAGGGCTCGAGCGGCGGTGAGGGACATCGGCGGCCACGGTAGGGCAGCGCCGCGACCCTAGGATCAGCGGTCATGCGCCTGCCCGGCCGTTACGACGGTGTCGCCCGCCCGATCGTCACCTACGGCAGCAACCCCGTGCTGCACCACCCCTGCGCGCCGGTGACCGCCTTCGACAAGGAGCTGCGGCACCTGGTGCTGGACATGTTCGCCAGCATGGCCGCCGCCGACGGCGTGGGGCTGGCGGCCAACCAGATCGGTGTCGACGCCCGCGTCTTCGTCATCGACTGCCCGGACGCCGACGGGGAGGACGTCGTCGGGGTCGTGGTGAACCCGGTGCTCACCGTGCTCGAGCCGGCCGACGGTGAGCCCGCGGTCGAGGTCACCGACGAGGGCTGCCTGTCGGTGCCCGGGCCCTACGCCGAGCTGGAGCGGGCCTTCCGCGCCCGAGTGGACGGCGTCGACGTGCACGGTGACCCGGTGTCGATCGAGGCGACCGGCATGGCGGCCCGCTGCCTGCAGCACGAGGTCGACCACCTCGACGGCACCGTCTACGTCGACCTGCTGCCCGCCGAGCAGCGCGAACTGCTGCTGGCCGAGGCCGCCGGCCCCGAGGGCGAGCTGCCCGCGTGAGGGCCGAGGCCCGTCCGCGCATCCGGACCGGGGCATGAGCGCGCCCGAGGGGTGGACGGTCACCGTCGTCGGCATCGGCGCCGACGGTTGGGACGGGCTGTCCCCGGCGGCCCGGCGGGCGGTCGAGGCGGCACAGGTGCTGCGCGGCAGCAGCCGTCAGCTGTCCCTGGTGCCCGACGGGGTCCCCGCCGAGCGGGTGCCGTGGCCCTCACCGATGGCGCTGGCGGTGCGCGAGCTGCCCGACGCCCACCCCGGCCGCCGCGTCGTCGTCCTGGCCAGCGGTGACCCGATGTACTCGGGGATCGGCACGACCCTGGTGCGCTGGTTCGGCGCCGCCGCCGTCGACGTCGTCCCGCACCCCTCGTCGGTGACCTGGGCCTGCTCGCGGATGGGCTGGTCGGTCGAGGAGACCACCGTCGTCTCGGTGGTCTGGAAGCCGGTCGAGCTGCTGGCCGCGCAGGTGTCCCCGGGACGCCGGCTGCTCGTGCTCGGGGCCGACGGCAGCACCCCCGCGGAGGTCGCCCGCCGGCTCACCGGCTGGGGGTACGGCGCCAGCCGGCTCACCGCGCTGTCCCAGCTCGGCGGCCCGACGGAGCAGCGGTCCACCGGGACGGCGGCGGACTGGCCGCACGCGGAGACCGACCCGCTGACGATCACCGCCGTCGAGGCGGTCGCCGACCCCGGGACCGTGCCGCTGTCCACCGCGCCCGGGCTGCCCGACGACGCCTACCGCAACGACGGGCAGCTGACCAAGCGCGACGTCCGTGCGGTGACGCTGTCCCGGCTGGTCCCGCTGCCCGGGCAGCTGCTCTGGGACGTCGGTGCCGGTGCGGGCTCGATCGGCATCGAGTGGATGCGGGTGCACCCCTCCTGCCGGGCGGTCGCCGT
>NZ_JAAGWH010000029.1 GCF_010682105.1 Modestobacter muralis
GGAGTCCGACCCCGAGCGCGCGCACCGGGTCGGGCAGAACGCCGCCCGGCTCGGCGTCCCCGGCCTGCAGGTGGTGCGCGGCCGGGCGCCGGAGGCGCTGGGCGACCTGCCCGCCCCGGACGCGGTCTTCGTCGGCGGCGGGGCGACGGTGCCGGGCGTGCTGGAGAACTGCTGGGACGCCCTGCCCCCGGGTGGCCGGCTGGTGGTGAACGCGGTCACCGTGGAGAGCGAGGCGGTGCTCGCGCAGTGGCGGCAGCGGGTCGGCGGTTCGCTGACCCGGCTCCAGGTCGCCACGGCCGCACCGGTCGGCGGCTTCACCGGGTGGAAGCCGGCCATGCCCGTGACGATCTGGAGCGTGACCCGGTGACCGTCCACTTCATCGGCGCCGGCCCCGGCGCCGCCGACCTGGTCACCGTGCGGGCGGCCCGGCTGATCGCGTCGTCCCCGGTCTGCCTCTACGCCGGTGCGCTGGTGCCGCGCGAGCTGCTCGACAGCGCCCCGGCCGGCGCCCGGCTGGTCGACACCGCCGACCTCGACCTCGACCAGATCACCGCCGAGCTCGTCGCCGCGCACGCCGCCGGGCTGGACGTCGCCCGGCTGCACTCCGGCGACCCGTCGGTGTACAGCGCGATGGCCGAGCAGATGCGTCGGCTCGACGCCGCCGGGGTGCCCTACGACGTCGTCCCGGGGGTGCCGTCGTTCGCCGCCGCGGCCGCCTCGCTCAAGCGCGAGCTGACCGTGCCGGGGGTGGCGCAGACCGTCGTCCTCACCCGGACGTCGGCGCGCTCGACGCCGATGCCGCCGGGGGAGGCGCTGGCCGGCTACGCCGCGACCGGGGCGACGCTGGTGCTGCACCTGGCCGTGCAGCGCCTGGACGTGCTGGCCCCCGAGCTCGCCGCGCACTACGGCGAGGACTGCCCGGTCGCGGTGGTCGCGAAGGCCAGCCGGGACGACGAGCTGGTGCTGCGCGGCACGCTCGCCGACATCGCCGCGCAGGTGGCCGAGGCCGGCGTCCGGCGGACGGCGATCGTGATCGTCGGCCGGGTGCTCACCGCCGGCGAGTTCCCCGACAGCCACCTCTACTCGACCACCCGGGAGCGCCCGGGTGGAGTGGATCCGTCGGCGTGAGCGCGACGCATCCACTCCGCCTACGCGCGGCCCACGATGACGCCGGCGCGGTCGATGACCACGACGTCGACCTCGACCGGGGCGCCGAGCAGCACGCCCTCGGCGGTCCGGCGGGCGCCGGCGGCGACCAGGTCGCCCAGCGGGAGGCCGGCGGCCTGGCTCTGCCGCAGCGCGTCGAGGGCGGTGTTGGCCCCGCGCACGCCCTCGACCAGCGCGGCGTCCCCGCCGGCGCCGGCGACGAGGTCGGCCAGCACCGCGAAGGACACCTGCGAGCGGCCGGAGTGCAGGTCGAGGTGGCCCTCGGAAAGCTTGGCCAGCTTGCCGATGCCGCCGGCCACGGTCAGCCGCGGCACCGGGTGCCGGCGCAGGTACTTCAGCACCGCGCCGGCGAAGTCGCCCATGTCCAGCAGCGCGTCCTCGGGCAGGTCGTACAGCTCCTGGGCGACCCGCTCGCTGGTCGACCCGGTGCACCCGGCCACGTGCTCGCGCCCCGCGGCCCGGGCGACGTCGATGCCGCGGCGGATCGAGTCGATCCACGACGAGCAGGAGTACGGGACGACGACCCCGGTCGTGCCGAGGATGGACAGCCCGCCGAGGATGCCCAGCCGCGGGTTCCAGGTCTTCCGTGCCAGCTCGGCACCGTTCTCCACCGACACCTCGACGACCACGTCGCCGGTGCCCCCGAAGCGCGCCGCGACGGCGGCGACGTGCTCGGTCATCAGCCGGCGGGGGACCGGGTTGATCGCCGGCTCGCCCACGGCCAGCGGCAGGCCGGGCTTGGTCACCGTGCCCACACCCTCGCCGGCGCGGAACTGCACGCCGCTGCCCGGCTCGCCCAGCACGACCCGCGCCGAGACGAGCGCGCCGTGGGTGACGTCGGGGTCGTCGCCGGCGTCCTTGACGATGCCGACGGTGGCCTCGCGCGCGGCCAGGGTCTCTCGGGCCAGGGCGAACGCCGGGTGCTTGTCGTGGGGCAGGTCGATGCTGACCGGGTCGGGGAACTCGCCGGTGAGCAGCGCCGTGTAGGCCGCGGTGGTGGCCGCGGTCGCGCAGGCGCCCGTCGTCCAGCCGTGCCGCAGCCCCGCGCTGCCGTCCCTGCTCACGAACACATGGTGCACGCGTGACCGGGCAGGTGTTGGTGCTGGGCGGCACCGGCGAGGCGCGGGCCCTGGCTGCGGCCCTGGTGGCCGGTGGCGTGGACGTGCTCTCCAGCCTGGCCGGGCGCACCGCCGACCCGGTGCTGCCCGAAGGTCCGGTGCGGGTCGGCGGGTTCGGCGGCGCGGAGGGCCTGGCCGGCTGGCTGGCCGAGCACCGCCCGCGGGCGGTCGTCGACGCGACCCACCCGTTCGCCGCGCAGATCACCGCCTCGGCGGCCACCGCGGCCGCCGCCCACGGCACGCCGCTGCTGCGGCTGCAGCGCCCCGGGTGGACGCCCGGGCCGGGGGACACCTGGAGGTACGTCGACTCGCTGGCCGCCGCCGCCGAGGCGGTCGCGGGGTACGCGAGCGTCTTCCTCACCACCGGCAGGCAGGGCGTCGCCGCGTTCGCCGGGCTGCCCGGCCGGGTGCTGGTGCGCTCGGTCGACCCGCCCGACCAACCGCTGCCCGCCGGCGCGACGCTGCTGCTGGACCGCGGGCCGTTCAGCGTCGCCGACGAGCTGGCGCTGATGCGCGAGCACACCGTCGACGTCGTGGTCACCAAGGACTCCGGGGGTCACCTCACCGAGGCCAAGCTGGTCGCCGCCCGCGAGCTGGGCCTGCCCGTCGTGCTGGTGCGCCGGCCACCGCTGCCCCCGGGCGTGGAGACGGTGGCGACGGTGGCCGACGCGCTCGCCTGGCTGCGGGCTCAGGCCACCGGCTGACGGGTGAACGCCCAGGCGGTGACCCAGACCGTGCCGATGGACAGCACCAGCGAGCCGGGCACGTGCGCGGCCATGTTCCCGCTGTCGCCGAGGGCCGCCTGCACGAACCCGGCCACGAAGACGGCGGCGGACACGACCACCGGCCACCGCGCGCCCCCGGCTCGCGCGTGCCGCAGGGTGGCCACAACGAGCAGCAGCCCGACGACGTGCAGGGCGATCGCGCCGGCGCCGTGGCCGTCGCGCGCCCCGCTGCTGTCGGCGAGCACCTGACCGGCCGTGACGAACTGGAACAGCAGCACGACCACCGACAGCGCGGCGCCGGCCTGGACGGCCCGGATCGTGCCGGTGCTCCGGGTGGGGGTGGGTGCGGTCCGGGTCATCGGAGTCCCTTCGAGGAGAACTACTTGAAACTTCATACAACCAGCTCCGACATCGCCGGGGACGTGGCCGGCCGGCTGGTGCTGTTCGACCTCGACGGCACGCTGGTCGACTCGACCCCGGGCATCTGGGCCTCGATCCGGGTGGCCGCCGCCCGGCTCGGCCTGCCCGAGCCCACTCCCGAGCAGCTGCGGTCGATGGTCGGGCCTCCACTGGAGGAGGGCTTCGCCGGCGCCTTCGGGCTCACCGGCGCGGACGTCGACCGGGCTGTCCTGGTCTACCGGGAGCACTACACGGCCGGCGCGATGTTGGACGCCACCGTGTACCCGGAGGTCCCCGACCTGCTCGCCGACCTGCGCGCCGGCGGTGCGGTCCTCGCCGTGGCGACCAGCAAGCCCGAGCCGTTCGCCGTCCGCATCCTCGAGCACGTGGGACTGCTGACCGCCTTCGCCACCGTCCACGGCGCGACGCTGGACGGCGCCGTCCGGCACAAGGAACAGGTCGTCGCCGCGGCGCTGGCCGCGCACCCGGACGGCGTCCGGCCGGTGCTCGTCGGCGACCGGCTGCACGACGTGCTGGGCGCCCGGGTCCACGGGGTGCCCTGCATCGGCGCCGGCTGGGGCCCCGCGCCGCCCGGGGAGCTGGCGGCGGCGGGTGCGGTGGCCGTGGTGGCGAGCCCGGCCGAGGTCCCGGCGGCGCTCGCTCGCACCTGAGGGTGACGATCCGGTCTCGCCCCTGGACGCGCACCGCCCCTCCGGCCACCCTGCTCCCCATGCGCTCTCCGGCCGGATGGGTCCTCGCGGTGGTCGTCCTCGCCCTGCTCCCGGGCTGCACCGGCGCGCAGGCGTCCTGCGCCGCCCCGGAGATGTCGGTGGCGCCCTCGCAGGCGCGCGTCGGCGACCAGGTCGTCGTCACGATGGCCCGGCTGCAGGAGAGCTGCAGCGGCGACGACGGGTCGGACGAGGACCGTCCGCTGACCGAGGTGCCCGTGTCGTTCGTCCAGGGCGGGACCCGGGTCCCGCTGGCTCGGGTGGCCGGCCGCGGGGACGGCTTCGCGGGCAGCATCACCGTCCCGGTGCCTGCCCAGGCGGTGCCGGGGGCGGCCCTCGTGACCGCCGGCGACACGGACTGGCTGACCGTGCCGCTCACCGTGCTGCCCTGACCGCGGCGGACTGTCGTACCCCGGGTGCACAGTGGACGTCGACGACAGGAGGTGCACCCGTGCTCGGTGACCCGCAGGCGGTCGACCTCGACCTGCTGGACCTGGAGAGCGCCCTGCTGCGCGCCGCGGTCGGTGACTACGCGGCCGAGGCGGCGGTGCTGCTGCTGGCCGACTCCGGTCATTGGCTGCCCCGGCTCCAGGCCGCCGGGCTGGTGTCGATCGCGCTGGACGGCGACGCGGTCGACGGCGGCCCGTGGGCCGCGGTCCAGTGGGGCGACCTCGACGGCGCGTTGCGCTCGGGCCGGATCAGCGGCACCGGTGGCGAGCGCCGGCTGCTCCGTGTCGCAGCGAGCCTGGCCGAGGGGCAGCCGGTCGACCTGGCCGACCTCACCGCCGGCCTCGACCGCGACGAACTGACCCTGTTGCTGGCCGCGCTGGCCCACGCCGCGGGCAGTCACGAGCACCACGAGGTCGTCCGCGACGGCGAGGGCCTGCCGCACGACGGCCCCCTGCTGGGTCCTGTCGTCGCCTGGCCGCAGCGCGACTGAGCGCACGTCGCGCCCGACGGGTGAGCGGGGGTCCTTCTGGGCAAGATCGACGGATGACCAGCTCGGCCGAGACACGGCTGCCCGATGCCCTGCAGCTGTTGCGTGACCGGGTCGCCGCCGCGCCGCTCGGCCTGGCCACCCACAACCGCGACGAGGCCGCCCGCACCGCCCGCGCCGTCGTCGACCAGGTCGACGACTACCTGCTGCCCCGGCTGCGCGACCTCGACGCCCCGCTGCTGACCGTGGTCGGCGGTTCCACCGGCGCCGGCAAGTCCACGTTGGTCAACAGCGTGCTGCAGGCGCGGGTCACCACCCCCGGCGTGCTCCGGCCGACGACGCGGGCGCCGGTCCTGGTCTGCGCGCCGGCCGACCAGGCCTCGTTCGCCGGTGACCGCGTGCTGCCGGGCCTGGCGCGCACCACCGGCGGCGAGGCCGGCCCGGGCGGGCTGCAGCTGGTCGTGCACGAGGGCCTGCCGGCCGGTCTCGCGCTCATCGACGCCCCGGACGTCGACTCGGTGGTCGAGGCCAACCGTGACCTGGCCGGGCAGCTGCTGGCCGCCGCCGACCTGTGGGTGTTCGTGACCACCGCGGCCCGCTACGCCGACGCCGTCCCGTGGGACCTGCTGCGCACCGCGCAGGAGCGCGGCACCGCGCTGGCCGTGGTGCTCGACCGCGTGCCGCCGGAGGCCGTGCGCGAGGTGGCCGACGACCTCGCCACCATGCTGACCAAGGCGCGGTTGTCCAGCGCCCGGCTGTTCGTGATCGAGGAGCGCCCGCTGGTCGACGGCTTCCTGCCCGAGGACCAGGTGGCGCCGCTGCGTGGTTGGCTGCACGGGCTGGCCGCCGACGCCGAGCAGCGGGCCGCCGTCGTCCGGCAGACCCTGGCCGGTGCGCTGGAGAGCCTGGGCGACCGGGTCGACGTGGTCGTCGCCGGGGTCCAGGAGCAGGAGACCGCGGCCGAGGCGCTGTGGGCGGCTGCCGACGCCGCCTACGCCCGGGCGCGGGCCGGCATCGACGACGCGGTCGGCAACGGCAGCCTGCTGCGTGGTGAGGTCCTCGCCCGCTGGCAGGAGTTCGTCGGCACCGGCGAGTGGATGCGCAGCCTGCAGGGGCAGGTCGGGCGGCTGCGTGACCGGCTGACCGCGGCGCTCACCGGGCGCCCCAACCCCGCCGACGACCTGGCGGGCGCGCTGGAGTCGGGGGTGGAGACGCTGCTGCGGGTCGAGGCCGACCGGGCCGCGGAGAAGACCGTGACCAGCTGGCGCTCGCTGCCCGGCGGCATCGACCTGATCGACGGCCGCGAGACCGAGCTGGACGGCGTCTCCCCGGCCTTCGCCGGTGCCTCCGCCGACGAGGTGCGTGGCTGGCAGGGCTTCGTGCTCGACCTCGTGCGCGAGGAGGGCGCGGGCAAGCGCTCGCAGGCGCGGTTGCTCTCCTGGGGCGTCAACGGCGCCGGCGCCGCGCTCATGATCGCCGTCTTCGCCTCCACCGCCGGGGTCTCCGGCGCGGAGTTCGCCATCGCCGGCGGGACGACGGCGGTCGGGCAGCGGCTGCTGGAGGCCGTGTTCGGTGACGCCGCGGTCCGGCAGCTGGCCCAGACGGCGCGCGCCGACCTCGACGAGCGGGCCGCCCGCCTGCTCGCGGCCGAGCAGAGCCGCTTCGACCAGCTGCTGGACGACGCCGCCCCGGTCCCGGGTGCCGACGACGAGCTGCGCGCCGCCGTCGCCGGCCTCGCCGCGGCCCGCAAGGCCGGCGCATGAGGGTCGGCAAGCGCGAGCAGCTGTCGCTGACCGACCGGCTGGCGGCGCTGCGCGAGGCGGTCGAGGTCGCCGACGGGCGGCTGGAGGTGCCCGAGGTCGGCCAGGCCCGGGCGCTGCTGGCCAAGGCCGGTGCCCGCGAGGCGCTCGGTGACGCCACCGTCGTGGCGCTGGCCGGGGCGACCGGCAGCGGCAAGTCCACGCTGTTCAACGCGTTGAGCGGCAGCGAGGTGAGCACGCCCGGCGTCCGCCGTCCGACCACCGGGATCGCGCACGCCAGCGTGTGGGGCGAGCACGGCTCCGACCGGCTGCTGGACTGGCTGCAGGTGCCCCGCCGCAACCGCGTCGAGGCCGGCGACCCGGCCCTGGACGGGCTGGTGCTGCTCGACCTGCCCGACCACGACAGCGTGCGGCTGGAGAACCGGCTGGAGGTCGACCGGCTGGTGGAGCTGGTCGACGTCCTGGTCTGGGTGCTCGACCCGCAGAAGTACGCCGACGCCGCGGTGCACTCCCGCTACCTGGCCCCGCTGGCCGGGCACTCCGGTGTGCTGGTCGTCGTGCTGAACCAGGTCGACCGCCTGGACGACGCCGCGGCCCGGGCCTGCCTGGCCGACCTGCGCGGGCTGCTCGACCGCGAGGGCCTGGGGGCCACGACCCTGCTGGCGACGGCCGGCCGCACCGGCGCCGGGCTCCCGGAGCTGCGCGCGGAGCTGGCCCGCCGGGTCTCCGCCCGCCGCGCGGCCACCGACCGGCTGGCCGCCGACGCCCGCAGCGCCGCCGAGGCGTTGTCCGCGCACTGCGCACCCGGACTGGGACCGGATCGCAGCCTCGACCGGGACGAGCGCGAGGGCCTCACCGAGGCGCTCGCGAACGCCGCCGGGGTGCCGGCGGTGGTCAGCGCGGTCGAGCGCTCGACCCAGCGCCGGGGCGTGGCGCACACGGGCTGGCCGGTGCTGCGCTGGACGGCGAAGCTGCGGGCCGACCCGGTCCACCGGCTGCACCTGGGCAACGAGGACTCCCGGACGTCGCTGCCCCAGGCCGGGGCGGTGCAGCAGGCCACGATGAGCTCGGCGCTGCGCCGGGCCCGCGACGGCGCCGGGGACGGGCTGCCGCAGGCGTGGCGGGACGAGCTGCGCCGCACCGCGGAGGTGTCCGAGGACCGGCTGGCCGACGACCTCGACCGCGCCGTCGCCGGCACCGACCTCGGCTCGGACCGCACCCCGCTGTGGCAGCGCGCCGTCGGTGGGCTGCAGTGGGTGCTGCTGATCATCGCGTTGGCCGGGGCGCTGTGGCTGCTCGGCCTGGTCGGGCTGGGCCTGCTGCAGCTGGACGACGTCGTCCCGCTGCCCCGGGTCGAGGGCATCCCGCTGCCCACGCTGCTGCTGGTCGGCGGGCTCCTGGCCGGGTTGCTGCTGGCGCTGGTGGCCAGACCGCTGGTCGCGATGGGCGCCAGACGCCGGGCGCGGCAGGTGCGCCGCCGGCTGCTGGACCGGGTCGGGGAGGTGGCCGAGGCGCAGGTGGTCGAGCCGCTCAGCTCGGCCCGCGCCGACCACGGCCGGTTCTGCGCCGCGGTCACCCGCGCCGGCAGCTGAGCGGGGTCAGCGCGGGCCGGCGCTGGGTCAGGCGGCACGGGGCTGCGCTCGCTGGCCGAGGTGCTGCTGGACGGCGTCCCAGGCGCCCCGGGTGGCGACCGGCGCCGCTCGCCGCCGTCTGCGATCCGATCGGCGGGGGACGAGCCCGGCGCGACCAGCGGACAGGTCCCCCTGCGGACGCTCGTGCTCTGCTCCCTGGGAGGGAGCAGAGCACCAGCGCGGAGAGGTCAGTCCCGGGCCGCGGGCCCTCGGCCGGCGGCGACCGGGATCCGCGCCGGCTCGGGGTCGGCGGCCGGGCGCCGGGCGTGCAGCAGCAGCCCGGCCACGGCCAGCAGCGCCAGCACGATGACCCCGGCGCCGTAGACCTGCGCCGTCCGCTCCAGGCCGATGTGACCGGCGGCGATGCCCGCCGCGATCGCCGGCAGGCTGAAGCCCAGGTAGCTGGCGGTGAACACCGCGGCCAGCAGCCCGGCCCGGGCATCAGGGGCGACCCCGTGGGTGACGGTGGCCATCGCGCCGAGGAAGGCGCTGCCGAAGCCGAGGCCGGAGACCACCGCGGCGGTGAAGAACAGCGCCAGCGAGCCGACGGCCAGCGCGACGATCGTGCCTGCCACCCCGGCGGCGAACACCAGCGCGCCGACGACCATCGCCCGCGCCGGGGCGACACCACGCACGGCCAGCGAGCCCACGAGCCCGGTGCCGTTGAGCGCGAGCACGACGAGGCTGCCGACCAGGTGGTCCTGGACGCCGTAGACACCGGACACCAGCGAGGGGCCGAGCGAGGCGTACAGCCCGCCCAGTGCCCAGGTGGCGACCAGGCAGGGCAGCACGACGACGAACGCACGGCGCTGGGCCGGCAGCACGTGCACGCTCGGCCGCAGCGAGGACCGCGCGCCGGGCAGCTGCGGCGACGTCTCGGGCAGGAACACCAGCACACCGACCGCCGCGACCAGGCACAGCACGGTCAGGGCGCCGAACACCCACTCGGTGGGGGCCGGCAACCACTCGACGGCCGCGCCGGCGCCCACCGCGCCGAGCGACAGCCCGAAGCCGGGGGCCGCGGAGTTCACCAGCGGGCCCAGCGGCTTCTCGCCGCGCTGCAGGTCCAGCAGCGCGGCCCCGAACGCGCCGGTCATCGCCCCGGTCGCCAGGCCCTGCACGACCCGGGCGGCCAGCAGCCAGCCGACCCCGTCGGCGGCGAGGAAGAGCACCATCGACACCGCCTCGAGCACCAGCGCTGCAGCCAGCACCGGCCGCCGTCCCACGTGGTCGGAGAGCCCGCCCACGACCAGCAGCGACAGCAGCAGCGCGAAGACGTACACGGCGAAGACGACGGTGATCACCCCGGAGCCGAAGCCGAACCGCTCGGCGTACACCCGGTACAGCGGCGACGGCACCCCCGACGCGGCCAGCACCAGGACGAGCAGGACGGCGACCGTCCAGAAGGCAGCAGGACGACCGAGCTCACGACGGGGCACGACCCGGTGCAAGGCCCGACGAGTCGAGCCTGTTCCCCTCGGGCGGCCATGTCCGCCGACGCGGCCGCCCGGGAGGCGCTCAGCCGGGGTAGCGGCGGGAGGTGAAGACCCGGCCGGTGGCGGTGACCTGGGTCTGCGTCGAGCCGATCATCACCAGGCAGCGCATGTCGACCGTCGCGGGGTCGAACTCGCCGAGGGTGGTGACGGTGACCCGCTCCTCGGGCCCGCCGACGTCCCGGCCGACGACGACCACGGTCTCGGGCTTCCTGACCTCCAGCAGCGCCTGGTGCGCCTCGCCCAGCTGGTGCGGGCGGGCCTTGGACCGCGGGTTGTACAGCGCCAGCACCAGGTCGGCCGACGCCGCGGCGCGCAGCCGGTCCAGGACGACGTCCCAGGGCTTGAGGACGTCGGACAGCGAGATGACCGCGAAGTCGTGGCCGAGCGGCGCCCCGACGCGGGAGGCCACCGCCTGCGCCGCGGTCAGCCCGGGCAGCACCCGCACCTCGACGTCGGCGTACTCCGGCTGAGCGGCGACCTCGAGCACGGCCGCCGCCATCGCGAAGACGCCCGGGTCGCCGCTGGAGACCACCGCCACCCGCCGTCCGGACTGCGCCAGCTGCAGCGCGTGCGCGGCCCGCTCGGCCTCGACCCGGTTGTCGCTGGGGTACCGGGTCTGCCGCGGGTTGGCCGGCACCCGGTCCAGGTAGGGGCCGTAGCCGACCAGGTCGTCGGCGCCGGCGAGGGCCTCGGCCGCCTCAGGTGTGGTCCAGCTGCGCTGCCCGGGGCCCAGCCCGACGACGACGACCTCGCCGACGCGCGGCTCGGCGTCCTCGGTGCGCTCCGGGTCGTTGCCCGGGCCGGTCAGCTCGCTGGGCAGCAGCGCCAGGGAGAAGTAGGGCACGGTGTCCGGGTCGACCTCGGCCAGCGGCAGGATGCGCTGCCGGTCGGTGGTGGCCCGCTCCACGTAGAAGGCCCGGTCGAGCACGCCGGCGGCGTCGAAGGCCTCGCGCACGCCGCGGAACGTGCGGCCCAGCTTCATCACCGCCGCGGAGTCGGTGGTGGCCAGCCACTCGGCGAGCTCGTCGGGGGGCAGCGTGCCGGGCAGCACGGTGAGCACCTCGTCGCGCTCCACCAGCGGCCGGCCCAGCACCGCGGCGGCGCCGCTGACGCTGGTCACGCCGGGCACCACCTCGGTCGGGTACCGGTGCGCGAGCCGCTTGTGCATGTGCATGTACGAGCCGTAGAAGAACGGGTCGCCCTCGGCCAGCACCACGACGTCCCGCCCGGCGTCCAGGTGTGCGGCCAGCCGGGCGGCGGCGGCCTCGTAGAACTCGTCGATCGCGCCCTGGTAGCCGCCGGGGTGGTCGGTGGTCTCGGTGGTGACCGGGTAGACCAGCAGCTCCTCGACCTGGCCCTCGCGCAGGTACGGCGCGGCCAGCGCGCGGGCGACCGAGCGACCGTGCTGCGCCGCGTGGAAGGCCACGACGTCGGCGGCCCCGATCAGCCGGGCGGCCTTGACCGTCACCAGCTCCGGGTCACCGGGCCCCAGCCCGACCCCGTACAGCCGCCCCGACGGGCCATGTCGGCCAACATGGCCGGTCATTCGACGGTGCTCGCGATCGCGTTGACGGCGGCAGCGGTGATCGCGCTGCCCCCGCGGCGGCCGCGGACGACGAGGAACTCCAGGTCGGCCTCGGCCAGGGCGTCCTTGGACTCGACCGCGCCGATGAAGCCGACGGGGATGCCGACCACGGCGGCCGGCCGCGGGGCGCCGTCGCGGACCATCTCCAGCAGGTGGAACAGCGCGGTGGGCGCGTTGCCGATCGCCACCACGGCGCCGTCGAGCCGGTCGCCCCACAGGTGCATCGCCGCGGCGGTGCGGGTGGTGCCCAGCTCGCGGGCGAGTGCCGGGGTGCGGGGGTCGTTGAGGGTGCAGACGACGTCGTTGTCCTTGGGCAGCCGCTTGCGGGTCACCCCGGAGGCCACCATCTGCGCGTCGCACAGCACCGGGGCGCCGGCGTCCAGCGCCTCCCGGGCGCGGGTGACGACGTCGGGGGAGAAGTCGATGTCGGTGGTCAGGTCGACCTGGCCGCAGGCGTGGATCATCCGCACGGCCACCTGGGCGACGTCCTCGGGGAAGCGCGACAGGTCGGCCTCGGCCCGGATGGTGGCGAAGGAGCGGCGGTAGATCTCGGCGCCGTCGTGCTCGTACTCGTACATCAGCCCTCTTCGATCCGGTAACCGCTCGCGGTGGCGACGACGTCGACCACGTCGCCCTGGGGCCGTCCGCACCGGCGCTCGCACCCGACCCAGTGCTGACGGGCGCCGCCGGCGGGCAGTGCGCGGGAGCCGACGGCGGCGACGGCGTCGGCGCGGACGTCGGCCAGCGACCTGGCGCACCCCCGGCCCGCGCAGGTGGTGACCCGCAGCCAGGGGCTGGCCTCGTCGAACACCATGCCGGTGCGGAACAGGTCGACGGCGGTGTCGTCGACGGCGTCCTCGGCGAGGTCGGGGACGACGACGCTGCGCCACGGGGTCAGCTGCACCTGCCCGGTGCGGTCGGCCAGCAGCTCGGCCTGCGCGGCGGTGAGCCGGCCCAGCGGCAGGACGCCGATCAGCGCCGTGCGGCCGTCGACCTGGCTGGCGGCGCCCACCGGGCCCATGACCGGCGCGGGCGGGACGGCGACCGGCGCCTCGCGCGGCCCGTCGAGGCGGGCGGCGACCCGGGCGGGGCCGTCGGTGAGCTCGGTGACCCGCCAGGCGGTCGAGCCCTGCGCGGCCCGCTCGGCGAGGAAGGCGCGGGCGGCGGCCAGGGCGAGCAGGACGGCGTCGTCGCCGGTGGCGCGCAGGCCGGAGTCGGTGCCGCCGACGAGCAGGGCGACCCGGTCGGGGGCCAGCGCCAGCAGGCCGACGTCCCCGGCGAACCCGGCGACGTCACCGCGGCCGTCGTCGAAGGTGGCCAGGAAGCGCCCGGGCAGCTCGGCGAGCGAGGGGTCGGCGCGCAGGCCGGCGTCGAAGAGGGTCACCCAGCGGCCGGCGTCGGCGTGCCCCTCGCCGTCCCGGCCGGAGAGGGTGCTGGCCAGGACGTTGCGGGCGCGCTCGTGGGTGTCGCTGGGCAGCAGCCCGGCGTCGGCGAGCCGGGCGCCGAGCTGGTCCTGGGTGCCCTGCTGCAGGCCGCGCAGCTGCAGGTTGCCGCGGCTGGTCAGCTCCAGGTGCCCGTCGCCCAGCTCGCGGGCCGCGGCGGCGAGGACGCGCAGCTGGAGTGCGGTCAGCACCCCGCCGGGGACGCGGACCCGGGCCAGCTCGCCGTCGGCGGCCGAGTGGGTCTGCAGCGCCCCGGGGCAGGCGTCGACCCGGTCGCGCACGGGCGCGGAGGCGGGGGGCTGGAGGGAGGACATGGCGCCCGCGAGGTTACGTCCACCCCGCCACCCCGCCGCCGCCCCGTGGGCGGTCGGGGGTCTCAGCCGACCATCGGCCGGTCGTAGGACATCCACACCGTGCGGCGGGCGGAGCGGCTGCGGACCTTGGCCATCGCCTGCACGCGGGCGAGCTGGTCGGCGGTGGCGCGGTGCTCGACGACGGCGAGCTCGGCCGCGCGCATGGCGCGCTCCGCGGCCTCCTCGGCCGGGGTCTCGGGCAGCTCCGGGCTCTCCATGACCTCCTCGCCGGCATCCTGGGCACCGCGGTAGGGGCTGTCGTCGGGGAGGTTGCCGCTGACCCGGCCGTAGGCACCCAGGGTCAGCAGGACCAGCCCGGCACAGATGGAGAAGATGACGTTGGCGACGGAGAAGGCCAGGAAGTTCCAGTCGGTCTCCAGCAGCGCCAGGTTGATCAGGGCCGAGGCGATGAACAGGGCGCCGATGACCAGCATGATCGTCGAGGCGGTGCGCGAGCCGCGGACGGCGGCGACCACCAGCACCGCTGCGGTGAGCAGCGAGATGGTCGACAGCAGGCCGTTGGACGACAGGCCGGCGATGCGCTCGCCGTCGGTGGAGAAGTAGTCGAGGCCGTCGAGCAGCCCGAGGACGCCGAACGCGGCGATCACCGCGGCGACGACGAGGGCACCGATCCGGTGGACGACGGTGACGCGGGTCCTCTCCTCGGCGGGGGAGGACCACTTCGGCAGGTGCAGGGTGTGGGTCATCACGGACTCCGGGGGAGGAGCGGGCGCCGGGCCGGTCGGCGTCGGCGGGCGGTCCCTACCCAGTTAGATGGCACACAACTCGACGACGCGCCAGAAAATTGTCGTTGCGTGGTGGAACGAGTGCGCTGTGTGGTCGGCGGTCGGGAAGGGCGACGGGTCCCGCGCTGTTGGGGGCCGGTGGAAGGAGCGTCATGACCAACCCCACGCCCCAGCACCGCCCCGTCGACCTGCACTCGGAGTACCTGCGCGCCGACCTGTTCCTCGCCGTCGACCAGCCCGTCGAGGCCGCCAGGGTCCTCGCCCCGCTGGTCGAGGCGGAGCCGGCGAACCAGGCCGCGCTCGAGCTGCTGGCCCGCAGCTACTTCCGCTCCGCGCAGCTGACCCGCGCCGAGGAGACCCTCACCCGGCTGGTCGAGCTCGCCCCGGCCAACGGCTGGGCCCGCCGCGCGCTGGCCCGCACGCTGGAGCGGCAGAGCCGGGCGCCCGAGGCCGTCGCGCACCACCGGGTGGCCGACGCCCTCGGCGTCGCCTGACCCCACCGCACACCCGCAGACGGTCGAGCCCTGCCCCCACTCGGGGGCAGCGCTCGACCGTCTGCGCCATCGGGACGAGGCCGGACGCAGCAGGTGGGCGCCTCGTCGAGGTGGGGTGGCCGACTACGAGACCCGCCTCGGCGAGGCGGCGCGAGGCGGCGCGAGGCCGCCCGGCAGCCGGTGGGTGCCGGCGTCGGGTCCGCCCCCGGCGGGCCCCGGCGGGCCCCGCGGACGACACGCTGCCCGAACCGGACATTTGCGCTCACTGATTGACCGCAGAACGCACAGGAGTGCACGCTTCCGCGCACAACAACTGCACGATCTCCGAGAGGGTCACAGTGTCGTCACCCACATCGTTCCGCCGCCTCGCGGCAGGAGGGGCCTTCCTGGTCCTCACCCTGTGCGCACCCGCCCTGGCCGGCACCGCGTCCGCAGCACCGGGCCAGCCCGGCACCCCGCCGCCGGGCGCGGGCTCCACCTCGATGATCGAGCCGGTCATCGACGCCAACTTCGCCGACCCCGACGTCCTGCTGGTCGACGGCGTCTACCACGCCTACGCGACCAACAACGACGGTCAGAACGTCCAACACCAGACGTCGACCGACCTCGTGAACTGGACGCCGCAGCCCGACGCGGCCCCGACCCTGGGCGCCTGGGTCGGCGAGTGCAGCTTCGCCCCGGGCGGGGCCACCGACAACTGCGTCTGGGCCCCCGAGGTCACCGCGGTCGCCGGCGGTTACGCGCTCTACTACACCGCGCGCGACGCCACCTCGCCCCGCCAGTGCATCGGTGTCTCGACGTCCGCCTCACCCGACGGCCCGTTCGTGCCCGTGGGCACCGAGCCGCTGGTCTGCCCGAACGGGGAGAACGGCACGACCGACCTCGGCGGCGCGATCGACGCGGCCACCTACTCCGAGAACGGCCAGCTCTACCTGCTGTGGAAGGCCGACGGCAACTGCTGCGCCGGCAAGACGGCGATCATCTTCATCCAGCCGCTGTCGGCCGACGGGACGACGCTCACCGGCGACCCGGTCGAGCTGATCCGCCGCGACCTGCCCTGGGAGGGCAACGTCGTCGAGGCACCGACGCTGGTGAAGAAGGACGGCACCTACTACCTCTTCTACTCCTCCAACGACTTCGGCGGCGGTGGCTACCGCACCGGGTACGCGACCTCGACGAGCATCACCGGGCCGTACACGAAGTCCACGACCGAGCTGGTCACCAGCGAGATGTTCCAGGACCACGTGCTGGGCTACGGCGGCCAGGACGTCGTGACCAACCCCGACGGCGGCACCTCGATCATCTTCCACGGCTGGGACCCGACGTACTCCTACCGCGCGATGTACGTCAGCGACCTGAACTGGACCGACGGCGTCCCCGTGGTCGAGGAGGCCGCGGTCCGCTACCAGGCCGAGGACGGCGTCCTCGCCAACGCCCGCGTGGTCGGCGACCCTGCGGCCTCCGGGCTGGAGAAGGTCGGCGGGCTCGACGACACGAACAGCTCGGTGACCATCACGGTGCAGGCGGAGAAGTCCGGCCCGGCGACGCTGGGCATCCGCTACACGAACGGCTCCATCGACGGCGGCGTCCCGGTGACGGCGACCGACACCCTCACGGTCAACGGGCGCAGCGCCGGCACGGTCACCTTCGCCCACACCACCTGGGGCAACTGGCGCATGGTCGAGACGCAGGTGCAGCTGAAGAAGGGGACGAACACCATCACCCTGACCAAGGCCACGTTCTTCGCCGAGATCGACGCGTTCGACGTCTACGACGCCAGCCACGTCCCGGACCCGAAGGGCCCGCCCGCGGGTCCGACGACCACCCGGTACGAGGCGGAGCAGGGCACGGTCACCCACGCCCGCGTGGTCGGTGACGGCAGCGCGTCCGGCGGCGCCAAGGTCGGCGGCATGGACTTCGCCGACAGCTCGGTGTCGCTGCAGGTGTACGCCGAGCGCGGCGGCCCGGCCACGCTGGCCATCCGGTTCGCCAACGGGTCCGACCGCGGCGGCTACCCCGTCGAGTCGACCGACACCGTCACGGTGAACGGGCAGGCGGCCGGCACGGTCACCTTCCCCTACACCCGCTGGGAGAACTGGACGACGATCGAGCACCAGGTCCAGCTGGAGAAGGGCTGGAACACCGTCACGCTGACCCGCGGCACGTTCTACGCCGAGATCGACGCGGTGGACGTCTCCTGACGCCCGCCTGAGCGGGGTCCACCCGTGCACACCACAGCCGCCGACGGTCCGCCGTCGGCGGCTGTGGTGTGCTGGGGGGACCGCCCCAGCACTCGAGCCCGCTCGGCCAGGAGACCCACCATGACCCGCCGCACCGCCCCCCGCCTGCTCCTCACCGCCGCCGCAGCCCTCTCCCTGGCCGCCTGCGGCGGGACCGACTCGGCCGCCCCGCAGGTGCCGGAGACCACCGCCGCCGCGGCCGGGGACTGCCTGGCCGAGGCCCCCACCACGGAGGCGCCGGCCGGGGTGTCCACCGACCTGACGGTGAAGCCCGAGGCGCCCTGCTACTCCGCCGCGGCCCCCACCGAGCTGGTCGTCAGCGACGTCGTCGTCGGCACCGGTGCCGAGGCCGTCGCGGGCACCGACACCGCCGTGAAGTACGTCGGCGCCTTCTACGAGCAGGCCGAGGAGTTCGACTCCTCGTGGTCCCGCGGGGACGACGAGACCCTCCCGGTCACCGTGGGCGCCGGCCGGGTCATCCCCGGCTTCGACCAGGGCATCGAGGGCATGAAGGTCGGCGGCCGACGGATGGTCACCATCCCCAGCGAGCTCGGCTACGGCCCGGCCGGGCAGGGCCCCATCCCCGGCGACGCGACGCTCATCTTCGTCATCGACCTGGTCTCGGCCGGCTGACCCTCAGCGCAGCACGGAGGTCAGCAGCAGGCTCGTCTCGCTGTTGGCCACCCCGGGCACCGACCGGATGCGGGCCAGCAGGGCGTCAAAGGCGGCGAGGTCGGGGGCCCGGACCTCGGCGACGAGGTCCCAGGCGCCGTTGGTGGAGTGCAGCGACTCGATCTCGGGGAACCCGCCCAGCGCGGTGATGACGGAGTCGGTCGAGCGGCCCGCCACCTCGATCAGCGAGATCGCGCGCACCCCGCCGGTCGTGGCGTCCTCGCGCACCCGGACGGTGAACCCGACGATCACCCCGGCGGCGACCAGCCGGTCCAGCCGGGCGGTGACCGTGGCGCGGGTGACCCCGAGGCGCCGCGCGAGCTCGGCCACCGGGGCGCGGCCGTCCTCGCGGAGGACCGCCAGGAGCCGGCGGTCCAGCTCGGTCAGCAGCGTCATGAGCAGAAGGTAGAGACGGGTTGCGCAGGGTGGCCGGTCCGGTGCCGCGAAACGCGCGGTCCGCCCATCGACGGCCCCCCGTCCCGCTCCTTAGCGTTGCGCCATGACGGAGTTCGTGGACGTGCGCAGCATGGTCCGGTGGGTCGCCGCCACCGGAGCCGAGCAGGTCGTCGCCGGGATCGCCCGGTACGTGGCCGACGACTTCCGCCGCTGGGAGTCCTTCGACAAGACCCCGCGGGTGGCCAGCCACACGCCCTTCGGCGTGATCGAGCTGATGCCCACCAGCGACGGTGAGCTGTACGCCTTCAAGTTCGTCAACGGCCACCCGGACAACCCGGCCCGCGGCTTCCAGACCGTGACCGCGTTCGGCGCGCTGGCCGAGGTGCACAACGGCTACCCGGTGTTCCTGGCCGAGATGACCCTGCTGACCGCGCTGCGCACCGCGGCCACCTCGGCGGTCGCGGCCCGCGCGCTGGCCCGCCCGGACTCCCGGCGGCTCGCCCTCATCGGCGCCGGCAGCCAGTCGGAGTTCCAGGCCCTGGCGATGCGCGGCGCGCTGGGCATCGAGCAGGTCAGCGTCTGGGACACCGACCCCGCGGCGATGGCCAAGCTGGCGCGCAACCTCACCCCGCTGGGCTTCGACGTCCGGGTCGCCTCCTCCGGCCGGGACGCCGTGCGCGGCGCCGACGTCGTCACCACCTGCACCGCGGACAAGACCCGGGCGCGGGTGCTCGAGGACGGGTGGCTCGAGCCGGGCACGCACGTCAACGCGATCGGCGGCGACTGTCCGGGCAAGACCGAGCTGGACCCGGCGATCCTGCTCGCGGCCGACGTGTTCGTGGAGTTCGAGCCGCAGACCCGGGTCGAGGGCGAGATCCAGGCGCTGCCGGCCGACTCCCCGGTCACCGCGCTGTGGGAGGTGCTCACCGGGCGGGCACCGGGGCGCACGTCCCCGGAGCAGGTGACCGTCTTCGACTCCGTCGGCTTCGCCATCGAGGACTTCTCCGCCCTGCGGTACGTCCGCGACGCCGTCCGCGGCACGCCCTGGGTCTCCCGCATCGACCTGGTGGCCGAGCCGGAGGACCCCAAGGACCTCCTCGGGATGGTCAGCGCCCTGTCACCGATCGGGGTCTGAGGACGCCGCCGGGTAGCGTCTGGAGCAACCACGGCAGTGCAGCAGGGAAGCCGGTGCGACACCGGCGCGGTCCCGCCACTGTGACCTCCTCGCCGGAGGGAGCCAGACACCTCGGCTGCCGTGTCCGACGACCCGGGGCGCGGACCCCGAGGGAGGCACCACCTCGTGAGCGCACGCACCTTCACCCTGCTGTCCACCTCCGACACCGACCTGCTGTCGGCCCGCGCCAGCGGCTCGTCCTGGAAGCTGGGCAACCCCTACCGCGCCGGCGACCTCGCCGCGTTCGCCGCCGGGACCGACCTGGTCGTGGTCCGCATCCTGGGGTCGCGCCGGAAGTACGAGGACATGGTCGCGCCGCTGCTGGCCCTGGGCGTCCCCGTCGTCGTGCTCGGGGGCGAGCAGCTGCCCGACGCCGAGCTGATGGAGCTCTCCACCGTGCCGATCGGCGTGGCCACCGAGGCGCACGCCTACCTGGCCCAGGGCGGCCCGGACAACATCGTGCAGCTGCACCGCTTCCTGGCCGACACCGTGCTGCTGGACGGCGAGGGCTTCGACGCCCCGGCCGTCGCCCCGGACTGGGGCCTGCTGGAGCGGCCTGCGCCCGCCGGTGACGGGGGAGTGAGCATCGCAGGGAGCGCCAGCGACCGAGGAGCGGAGCGAGCCCGGAACGGCGGCGAGGGCATGGCCACCGGACCGCGGGTCGCCGTCCTGTACTACCGGGCGCACCACCTGGCCGGGAACACCGCGTTCGTGCACGCCCTCTGCGAGGCGATCGAGGGCGCCGGCGGCGTGCCGGTGCCGGTCTACACCGCCTCGCTGCGGTCGGTGGCGCCGGAGATGCTCGACGTCCTGCGCACGGTCGACGCCATGGTGGTCACGGTGCTCGCAGCCGGCGGCACCCGGCCCGCCACGGCGTCGGCCGGCGGGGACGACGGCGCCTGGGACGTCGGCGAGCTGGCCCGCCTCGACGTCCCGGTGATCCAGGGCCTGGTGCTGGGCACCCCGCGGGCGACCTGGGCGGCCAACGACGACGGGCTGTCCCCGCTGGACGTGGGCAACCAGGTCGCCATCCCGGAGTTCGACGGCCGGATCATCAGTGTCCCGTTCTCCTTCAAGGAGGTCGACGCCGACGGCCTGACCTCCTACGTCGCCGACCCCGAGCGGGCCGCCCGGGTGGCCGGCACCGCCGTCGCGCACGCCCGGCTGCGGCACACCGCCCCCGCCGACCGGCGGATCGTGATCATGCTGAGCGCCTACCCGACCAAGCACTCGCGGATCGGCAACGCGGTCGGCCTGGACACCCCCGCCTCGACGGTCCGGCTGCTGGCCGCGATGGCCGGGCAGGGCTACGACATCGGGCCCTTCGACGGCGAGGGCTCGCTGCCCGGCGTCGTCGACCTGGACGGCGACGCGCTGGTGCACGCCCTGATCGAGGCCGGCGGCCAGGACCCCGACTGGCTGACGGCCGAGCAGCTGTCGGGCAACCCGGTGCGCATCCCGGCCGCCGAGTACCGCCGGTTCTTCGACACCCTGCCCGCCGAGCTGGCCGACCGGATGGTCGAGCACTGGGGGCCGCCGCCCGGTGAGCTGTTCGTCGACCCCACCGACGACTGCATCGTGTTCGCCGCCCTGCGCGCCGGCAACGTCGTGGTGATGGTGCAGCCCCCGCGCGGGTTCGGGGAGAACCCGATCGCGATCTACCACGACCCCGACCTGCCGCCCAGTCACCACTACCTGGCCGCCTACCACTGGCTCCGCTCGTCCTTCGGCGCGCACGCGGTGGTGCACATGGGCAAGCACGGCAACCTCGAGTGGATGCCGGGCAAGACCGTGGGCCTGTCGGCGTCCTGCGCGCCGGACGCGGCGCTGGGCGACCTGCCGATGGTCTACCCGTTCCTGGTCAACGACCCGGGCGAGGGCAGCCAGGCCAAGCGCCGGGCGCACGCGGTGCTCATCGACCACATGGTGCCGCCGATGGCCCGCGCCGAGACCTACGGCGACATCGCCCGGCTCGAGCAGCTGCTGGACGAGCACGCCAACATCGCCGCGATGGACCCGCCGAAGCTGCCCGCCGTGCGGCAGCAGATCTGGACGCTGATCCAGGCCGCCAAGCTCGACCACGACCTGGGCCTGGACGACCGGCCGCACGACGCCGAGTTCGACGAGATGATCCTGCACGTCGACGGCTGGCTGTGCGCCATCAAGGACAGCCAGATCCGCGACGGCCTGCACGTCTTCGGCTCCCCGCCGGAGGGCGACGCCCGCGTCGGCCTGGTGCTGGCGATCCTGCGCGCCCGGCAGATCTGGGGCGGCTCGGTCGCCATGCCGGGCCTGCGCGAGGCGCTCGGCCTGGTCGAGGACGGCTCGGCCGGGCTGCACGAGACCGACGAGGTCGAGGCCCGCGCGCTGGCCCTGGTGACCGCGATGGAGGCGGCCGGCTGGACCGCCGACGCCGTCGAGCCCACCGTGGCCGAGGTGCTGGGCGGCCCGCACGCCGAGGTCAGCCGGGTGCTGGACTTCGCGGTCGCCGAGGTCGTGCCGCGGCTGGCCAGGACCACCGACGAGATCGACATGGCGCTGCACGCCCTGGACGGCGGCTACGTGCCCGCGGGGCCCTCGGGCTCACCGCTGCGCGGGCTGGTCAACGTGCTGCCGACCGGGCGCAACTTCTACTCCGTCGACCCGCGCGCGGTGCCCTCCCGGCTGGCCTGGGAGACCGGGCAGGGGCTGGCCGAGTCCCTCGTCGAGCGCTACGTCTCCGAGACCGGTTCGTTCCCGGCATCTGTGGGCCTGTCGGTCTGGGGGACGTCGGCGATGCGCACGTCCGGGGACGACGTCGCGCAGGTGCTGGCGCTGCTCGGCGTCCGGCCGGTCTGGGACGAGGCGTCCCGCCGGGTCACGAAGCTGGAGCCCATCCCGCTCGGTGAGCTGGGCCGGCCACGGATCGACGTCACGGTGCGCATCTCCGGGTTCTTCCGGGACGCCTTCCCGCACGTGGTGACCATGCTCGACGACGCCGTCACCCTGGCCGCCGGCCTGGACGAGACGCCGGAGCAGAACTTCGTCAAGGCGCACGTGGACGCCGACGTCGCCGAGCACGGCGACCGCCGGCGGGCCACCACCCGGGTGTTCGGCTCCAAGCCCGGCGCCTACGGGGCCGGCCTGCTGTCGCTGATCGACAGCCGGGACTGGCGCACCGACGCCGACCTGGCCGAGGTCTACGCAGTGTGGGGCGGCTACGCCTACGGCCGCGGCCTGGACGGCGTCGCGGCGCGGGGTGACATGGAGACCTCCTACCGGCGGATCGCGGTCGCGGCGAAGAACATCGACACCCGCGAGCACGACATCGCCGACTCCGACGACTACTTCCAGTACCACGGCGGCATGGTGGCCACCGTCCGCGCGCTGACCGGCACCTCGCCGAAGGCCTACATCGGGGACTCCACGCGACCCGAGCACGTGCGCACCCGCTCGCTGGTCGAGGAGACCTCGCGGGTGTTCCGGGCCCGGGTGGTCAACCCCAAGTGGCTGGCCGCGATGCGCCGGCACGGCTACAAGGGCGCCTTCGAGATGGCCGCGACGGTGGACTACCTGTTCGGCTACGACGCCACCACCGGTGTGGTCGCCGACTGGATGTACGAGAAGCTCGCGCAGACCTACGTGCTCGACCCGGAGAACCGGGAGTTCATGGAGAAGTCGAACCCGTGGGCGCTGCACGGCATCGCCGAGCGGCTGCTGGAGGCCGTCGACCGGAAGCTCTGGGCCGAGCCGGACCCGGCGCTGCTGGCCGAGCTCCAGCAGGCCTACCTGGACACCGAGGGCGACCTGGAGGGCGGGGACACCCCCGCCCAGGCGGGCGCCCGCACCTGACCGGGGTCCGTACGTGGATCAGGTCCCCTGATCAGGAACTGGCCCCCTGTACCAACGTTGGTGCGGGGGGACAGATGGTGATCAGGTGACCTGATCCACGCTGCGTGCCCCACCGACGCGTCCGCGGAGGGTCGCGGCGCCGTCATCGCTACGTTGGACACCGTCGCCCGGGGGAACCGGGCAGGACCGGGTGGGTCGCACCCAGTCCGCACTACCGAGGGGAACGCAACGCATGGAGCAGGCCGATCCGATGAACGTGGTGGTGATCGGGGCGGGCCCGGCTGGCCTCACCGCCGCGTACGAGCTCACCAAGCGCCACGTGCCGGTGACGGTCGTCGAGGGCGACGCGATGGTCGGCGGGATCAGCCGCACCGCGGAGCGGGAGGGCTGGCGCTTCGACATCGGCGGGCACCGCTTCTTCACCAAGGTGCCCGAGGTCGAGGCGCTGTGGCACGAGATCCTCCCCGACGAGGACTTCCTGCTCCGGCCGCGGATGAGCCGCATCTTCTACGACGGCAAGCTCTACGACTACCCGCTCAAGGCCTCCAACGCCCTGCGCAACCTGGGCCCGGTGGAGGCCGTGCGCTCGGTGGCCTCCTACCTGGCCGCGAAGGTCCGCCCGCCGAAGGAGGACACCCTCGAGGGCTGGATCGTCGCGCGCTTCGGCCGGCGGCTCTACGAGCACTTCTTCAAGACCTACAACGAGAAGCTCTGGGGCGTCCCGGTCGACAAGCTGCCGGCCGACTTCGCCGCCCAGCGGATCAAGAACCTCTCGCTCACCGGTGCGGTGATCAACGCGCTGACGCCCAAGCGCAAGCAGACCGCGATCACCTCGCTGATCGAGGAGTTCCAGTACCCCAAGTACGGCCCCGGGATGATGTGGGAGGCCGCCGCGGAGAAGGTCACCGCCGGCGGTGGCACCGTGGTCCTGGAGGAGAAGATCCAGACCGTCCACTGGGAGCCCGGCCGTGGCGTCACCGGCCTGACCTCCGTCGTCACCGGCGGGTACGGCCCGGGCGCGGGCGCGCCGGAGGCCACCCGCACCGACATCGGCGCGCACAAGGACTACCCGGCCGACCACGTCATCTCCTCGATGCCGTTCTCCTCCCTGGTCCGCGCACTCGACCCGGCCCCGCCGGCCGAGGTCCTCGCCGCCGCCGACGGGCTGAAGTACCGCGACTTCCTCACCGTCGCCGTGGTGCTGCCGGTCGAAGCCGGCTTCCCGGACAACTGGATCTACATCCACTCCCCGGAGGTCGAGGTCGGCCGGATCCAGAACTTCGGGTCGTGGTCGCCGTACCTGGTCAAGGACGGCCGCACCTGCCTGGGCATGGAGTACTTCGTCAACGTCGGCGACGACACCTGGAACCGCTCCGACACCGACCTCATCGCCCAGGGCGGCCGGGAGCTCGAGCACCTCGGGCTGGCGAAGGCCGCCGACGTCGAGCGCGGCTTCGTCGTCCGGATGCCGAAGGCCTACCCGTTCTACGACGCCGGCTACAAGGCCAACGTCGAGGTCATCCGGCAGTGGATCGAGGCGAACACGCCCAACCTGCACCCGGTCGGGCGCAACGGCATGTTCCGCTACAACAACCAGGACCACTCGATGCTCACCGCGCAGCTGACCGTGCAGAACATCGCCGACGGGACGCACCACGACGTGTGGGACGTCAACGTCGAGGAGGACTACCACGAGCAGGGGCCGGCCGACCGCGAGGCCGACCGCTGACGCTGCTCCCAGCCGGGATCAGGTGACCTGATCCCGGCTGCTCCTGGCTCACGGTGCGCGGTGAGCCAGGAGCACCGGCGCTGAGCCGGGGCGGGCAGCGATGACTTCCGCCCGCCCCGGCGGTCTCCTGCTGCATGACGACCACGCTGCTGGCGATCGGCACCCGCAAGGGGCTCTGGCTCGCGACGAGTGAGGACCGGCGCACCTGGTCGCTCTCCTCGCCGCACTTCCTGATGACCGAGGTGCCCAGCGTGGGCATCGACGTCCGCTCCGGCCGCGCCCGGCTGATGGTCGGGGTGCGCTCGGAGCACTTCGGGCCCACCGTCGTGCACTCCGACGACCTCGGCGTCACCTGGGACGAGCCGGCCGGAGGGGCCGTCCGGTTCCCGGCCGACACCGGCGCCGCGGTCGAGCGGATCTGGCAGCTGCAGCCGGACTCCGCCGACCGCCCCGGCGTCGTGTGGGCCGGCTGCGAGCCGATCTCGGTGTGGCGGTCTGAGGACGGCGGCACCTCCTTCGCCCTCGACCGCGGGCTGTGGGACCACCCGCACCGCACCGAGTGGGGTGCCGGCTACGGCGGGGCGGCCGCGCACTCCGTCGTCCCCGGGCTGAACGGCACCGTGCACGTGGCGATGAGCACCGGTGGCGTCTACCGGACGACGGACGGCGGGAGCTCCTGGCAGCCGCGCAACGCCGGCATCGGCGCCTACTTCATGCCCGGCCCGGCGCCGGAGTTCGGCCAGTGCGTGCACAAGATCGCCCGGGACGCCGCCGACCCGCGCCGGCTGTACGCCCAGAACCACCACGGCGTGTACCGCTCCGACGACGACGGCGACTCCTGGACCTCGATCGCCGACGGTCTGCCCTCGGACTTCGGCTTCGTCATGCTGGCCCACCCCTCCCGCGGCGGCACGATCTGGGTGGTGCCACTGGTCGCCGACGGTGAGCGGGTGCCGCCGGGCGGCCGGCTCGCCGTGCACCGCAGCGACGACGCCGGGGCGACCTGGCGGGAGCTGCGCACCGGGCTGCCCGACGTGGAGTTCAACGCGGTGCTCCGCGACGCTGCGTGCGTGGACGGCAGCGACCCGGCCGGGGTCTACCTGGGCACCCGTGGCGGGGACGTGTACGCCAGCGCGGACGAGGGGGAGTCGTTCACCCACGTCGCCGGGCACCTGCCCGACGTGCTGTGCGTGCGGGCCGCGGTGCTCCCGTGACCGCGCCTGCCGAGGTGGGACCGTGATCGTGCCGGTGCGGCTGTCCCGCATGCTGGCCGACGTCAGCGGCGGCCGGACGTCGATGTCGCTGGACCTGCCCGCGCCGGTCACCGTCGGTGCACTGCTGGACGCCCTGGCCGCCGACCACCCGGTGTTCGACCGGCGGGTGCGGGACGAGACCGGTGCGCTGCGCCGCTTCGTGAACGTCTACGTCGGCGGGGACGAGGTGCGCCGGCTGTCCGGGCTGGCCACCGAGGTACCGGCCGGGGTCGAGGTGATGGTCGTGCAGTCCGTCGCCGGCGGCTGACCCGGCCCTCAGGGCTGTCGGCCCTCCAGTGCGGTGACGCAGGCGGCGAGGTCCGCCCGCAGGCGGGCCACCTCGGCGGCGGAGCGGTCCTGCAGCATGCGGCTCTCGACCCCGGCGATCGCACGGCTGGCGCGGCCGAGCAGGTCGGTGCCCGCCGGGGTCAGCTGGGTGGGCAGCGCGCGCCCCTGGGGGGCGGTGGAACGGCTCAGCAGGCCGCGGTCCTGCAGGCCCTGCAGCACCGACTGCATCGACTGCCGGGTGACGAACACCCCGCGGGCCAGCTCGGCGGCGGACAGGCCCGGGCGCTGGCCCAGCAGCTCCAGGCAGGAGTACTGGGTGACGGTGAGCGAGAGCGGCTCGAGCGCGGCCTCCATCGCCGCCCGCAGGGCGGTCGCCGCCTGCTTGAGGGCGTAGCCGACGGAGGAGTCCAGGTCGACCTCTCGTTGCGCCATGTCAGGAGTCTGACATAGGCTGACACATGTCAGGAACCTGACATGTACCCGAGGAGACCTCATGGCCGCTGTGACCGGACCCGACTTCATCGCCCTGCAGGTGCGCGACCTGGCGGCGTCGGCCGCCTTCTACGAGCAGCGGCTGGGGCTGCGCCGCGCCCCGGTGAGCCCGCCGCACGGGGTCGTGTTCGCCACGACGCCGATCGCCTTCGCCGTGCGCGAGCCGCTGCCCGGCGTCGACCTGGACGCCGCCCTGCCGCGGCCCGGTGTGGGCGTCGCGGTGTGGCTGCACGCCGACGACGCCCAGGAGCTCCACGACTCCCTGGCCGGTGCCGCGGTGCCGATCCTGGCCGCGCCCGTCGACGGGCCGTTCGGCCGCACCTTCACCTTCGCCGACCCCGACGGCTACGCCGTCACCGTCCACGACCGCGCCTGACGATCCCCTGGTCGTCGCCGGCCTCAGGGCAGCAGCAGGGCGGCGACCAGCAGGGTGACCGTGGCGGTGACCTCGCCGAGCGCGCCCATCACGTCGCCGTTCACCCCGCCCAGCCGGGCGCTGGCCCGCCGGCGGAGCAGCTCGGCGGCCCCCCAGCCCAGGACGACGGCGACCGCGAACCGGGGGTCGGCTCCAGCTGCTGCGGCCAGGGTGAGCAGTGCGACGGCGGCGAGCCAGCGGCGGGAGACCGTGCCGGCCACGGCCTGGCCCAGCGACGAGCCGGCGGCGATCGCGGTGCCGGTCAGGCCGGTGCGGGTCATCGCGACCCGGGCGGCCACCGTGGCCGCGGGCAGGGCCGCCCAGCCGCCGTCCACGGTGAGCAGTGGGGCCAGGCAGGCGACCTGCAGCAACAGGGCGAGGACGAGGGTGACGACCCCGAAGGGGCCGACGTCGCCGGCGCGCATCACCGCGAGCGCCTTCTCCGGGCCACGCAGGGGGCCCAGCCCGTCGGCGGTGTCGGCCAGCCCGTCGAGGTGCAGGCCCCGGGTCAGCGCGGCCAGGACGGCGACGGCCAGCACCGCCCCGATCAGCGGCTCGCCGTACCGGGCGGCGAGCCAGCCGACCGCGGTCGCGGCCGCGCCCAGCACCAGGCCGACCAGGGGCGCCCAGGGGAGCACGCCGCGGGCGGTCTCGGCCGCCGGCACCCGGGCGATGGACAGCATCGCGAACGACTCCGCCGGCCCGGTCCAGGGGCGGCGCGTCCCGCTCGGTGTCATCGCAGGCGTTGGGGGAGGCCGGCGACCACGAACCAGACCTCGTCGGCGGTCGCGGCCAGCCGCTGGTTGACGGTGCCCAGGGTGTCCCGGAACAGGCGGCCGGCGCGTGTCTCGGGCACCACGCCCAGCCCCACCTCGTCGCTGACGGCCACCACGTGCGCCGGGGTCATCACCCAGTTGCTGACCAGGGCGTCGCAGCGCTCGGCCAGCCGTTCGCGCGCGGCGACGGCGTCGGCGGGGGAGCGGTCGGCGGCGTGCGCCCCGGCGTCGTCGGCGACGTCCCAGATGCCGGTCTCGTCCATGAGCGCGGCGACCCAGGTGGTCACGCTGTCGACCAGCACCGCACCGCCCCGCACCAGCTCCGAGGGCGCGGTGGTCTCGACCGTCGTCCAGTGCGCCGGGCGGCGGGCGCGGTGGGTGGCGACCCGGGCGGCCCACTCGGCGTCGGCGGCGTCGACCTGGGAGGTGGCCAGGTAGGTGACCTCGTCCCAGCCCTCCAGCAGCTGCTCGGCGTGCGCCGACTTCCCCGACCGCGAGCCGCCCAGGACCAGCACCCTGCTCACGGCTGGTCCTCGGACTCGGCCCGCTCCTCCGTCGCCGGCGTTCCCGGCTGGCCCGTCGCCGTCACGGTGCTCATGCCAGCTCCAGCCGGGTGACCGTGCCGTTGTGGGGGGTGACCGCGGGCATCGCGTCGGGCCCGAGCCCGGCGACGACCGCCTGGACGGCGCGGATCGTGTCCCCGTGGGTGACCAGGGCGACCACCTCGGCCGGCGGCTCGGCCTGCAGCCGGGTCAGGTAGCCGGCGACCCGGGCGTGCAGCTGCGCCAGGCTCTCCCCGCCCTCGGCCGACCAGTGCACGTCGGTCCAGTCGACGACGTCCCACAGCTCGCGGGACGGACGGCCCTCCAGCACCCCGTAGCCCTGCTCGCGCAGTTCGGGGGTGGTGGTGAGGGTCAGGCCGGTGGCGGCCGCGCAGTGCTCGGCGGTCTGCACGGCCCGCAGCAGGTCGCTGGAGACCAGCGCCCCGGGGCCGGCGCCGTCGCGGGTGAGCGCGGTCAGCTCGGCCGCGGCGGCCGCTGCCTGCTGGTGGCCCAGCTCGGTGAGCGGGATGCCGGCCGTCTGGCCCTGCATGCGCCCGGCGGCGTTCCACTCGCTCTGGCCGTGCCGGACGATCAGGAGGGTCAGCGGTGCGGGCATCGTCCCCGCAGCGTAGGTGGTCGAGCCAGCGCCCCTGGCCGGGAGCCCCGACACTGGGGCGATGCGCTTCCTCGATGTGGACGGTCTCGGTCAGGTCAGCCGGGTGGGCCTGGGCACCTGGCAGTTCGGCTCCCGGGAGTGGGGCTACGGCGACACCTACGCCTCCGGCGGTGCGAGGGACATCGTGCGCCGCGCCCGTGAGCTGGGCGTCACCCTCTTCGACACCGCGGAGGTCTACGGCACCGGCAAGAGCGAGCGGATCCTCGGCGAGGCGCTCGGCGAGGACCGGGCCTCGGTGGTCGTGGCCAGCAAGTTCTTCCCGGTGGCGCCGCTGCCCGCCGTCGTCCGAAACCGCGCCGAGGGCAGCGCCCGGCGGCTGCAGCTGGACCGCATCCCGCTGTACCAGGTCCACTGGCCCAACCCGCTGGTGCCGGACTCGGTGATCATGCCCGGGCTGCGCAGCCTGCTCGACGAGGGGCGGATCGGCGCTGTGGGCGTCTCCAACTACTCGCTGGACCGCTGGCGGGCCGCTGACGCCGCGCTCGGCCGGCCGGTGGTCAGCAACCAGGTGCGGTTCTCCCTCGCCACGGCCGGTCCGCTGGACGACCTGGTGCCCTTCGCCGAACGGGAGGGGCGCATGGTCATCGCCTACAGCCCGCTCGCCCAGGGGCTGCTCGGTGGCCGCTACTCCGTCGACCACCGCCCCGGCGGGGTCCGGGCGACCAACCCGCTGTTCGGCGCCGAGAACCTGCGCCGCGTCGAGCCGCTGCTCGCGGTGCTCCGTGAGGTCGCCGAGGCCCACGACGCCAAGCCCGCGCAGGTGGCGCTGGCCTGGCTGATCAGCCAGCCCCAGGTCGTGGTGATCCCCGGCGCGTCCAGCGTCGAGCAGCTGGAGTCCAACGTCGCGGCGGCCGACCTGGTCCTGACCGAGGGCGAGCGGACCGCGCTCACCGCAGCGGCCCGGGCGTTCACCCCGGCGTCCGCCGTGCGTACGGCCGGGGACACGGTCCGGGAGCAGGCCGACCGGCTGCGCAGCCGGCTGGGCATCTGACCCGCTGACCGTCGGGCCCGGCGGACCGGCGGTCGGGCCCGGCGGCGCGGCTGTCCCGGTCGCGCCGCGTGAGTGGGGTGGCGACCCGGAGGTCAGGCCCGGCGGCGCAGGAGGGCGACTGGGGCCGGTGCGATCACGACCGGGGGCGGCTGCACCGCCCGCCGGCGCACGTACCAGGCCAGCCCGACCAGGGCCGCGCTCAGCGCGGCGCCGACGACCACGGGTGGCCGGCTGCCGGTGAACCGGGCGCGCATCGAGACCGGCCGGGAGAACGCCAGCACCGGCCAGCCCCGCTCGACCGCGACCTTCCGCAGCCCGCGGTCGGGGTTGACCGCGGTCGGGTGCCCGACGGCGTCCAGCATCGGCAGGTCGGTGACCGAGTCGCTGTAGGCCCAGCAGTCGTCGAGGTCCCACCCCTCGTCCGCGGCCATCTCGCGCATGGCCGCGGCCTTGTTCTCCCCGTAGGCGTAGAAGTCCATCTCGCCGGTGTAGACGCCGTCGCGCACCACCATCCGGGTGGCCACCACCCGGTCGACGCCCAGCATCTCCCCGATCGGCTCGACCACCTCGGCACCGCTGCTGGAGACGATGACGATCACCCGGCCGGCCGCACGGTGCGCCTCGATGAGGTCGGCGGCCTCGGCGTAGACCAGCGGGTCGACGATCCCGTGCAGGGTCTCCCGCACGATCTCGTGGACCACGGCGATGTCCCAGCCGGTGGTCATCGCGGTGATCTGGCTCCGCATGCGCTCCATCTGGACGGCGTCGGCGCCGGCCAGCGAGAACACGAACTGGGCGTAGGCGCCCTTGAGCGCCGCCCGACGGTTGATCAGCCCACCCTGGAAGAACGGTCGTCCGAAGGCCAGGGTGCTGGACTTCGCGATGACCGTCTTGTCCAGGTCGAAGAACGCCGCAGCGCGGGTCACGGCTCACACGGTAAGCGGACCGGGTGACGGGGAGGTGACGCGCACCGCCGTCCACACCCGGACGGGTCGTCCACAGATCCGCCGGCGACCTTCCGGCACTCGCCGCCGGCCGCTGCGCTGGGGGACGTGTCTGCTGCCTCCCGCGCCTCCGTCCCCGGGGCGGTCGCCCCCGCCCGCCCCCTCGTGGTCAGCACCGACCCGGTGCTGCTCGACGACCTGCTCCGGCTGCTGGCCGCCGCGGGCAGCACCGGGGAGCTCACCTCCGGCGGCGGTCCGCTGCGCCGGGCCCACCGCAACGCGCCACTGGTCCTCCTCGGCGCCGAGGTCGTGGGCAGCGCGCCGGTGCGCGCGCTGCCGCGCCGTCCCGGCCTGCTGGTCGTCGCCTCCGCCGAGCCGCCCGCCGAGGTCTGGCCGGCCGCAGTCGAGCTGGGTGCCGAGCGCGTCGTGGTGCTGCCCCGGGACGAGACCTGGCTGGTCGAGCGGGTCGCGGCCGCGGTTCGCGCCCCGTCCTCGCCGGGTTGGCTGGCCGTGGTCGGCGGCGCGTGCGGCGGCTCCGGGGCGAGCACCGTGGCCACCGCGCTCGCGCTGGCCGCCCGCGCCGGTGAGCAGGGCGACGTGCTGCTGGTCGACGGCGACGGGTGGGCCGGTGGGCTGGACCTGCTGCTGGGCGCCGAGCAGTCGCCGGGTCTGCGCTGGCCCGAGCTGGCCGGCACCAGCGGCCGGGTGTCCGGCCCGACGCTCGCCGCGGCGCTGCCCGAGGCCGCCGGCGTCGCGGTGCTGTCGGCCTCCCGTGAGCACCCGCAGGAGGTGCCCACCGAGGCGCTCCTAGCCGTCGGGGCCGGCGCCCGGGACAGCGGCTGCGGCGTGGTCGTCGACCTGCCGGCGCGCAGCGTGGCTGCCGAGCCGCTGCTGGCCGAGGCCGAGCTGGCGGTGCTCGTCGTCCCGGCCCGGCTGCGGGCGGTCGCCGCGGCGCGCGCCCTGCTGGAGGGGTCCCGGCCGTGGGCGCCGGCCCTCGTGGTCGTCCGGCCGGTGCCCGGCGGGCTGGCCCGCGGTGACGTCGCCGCACTGCTCGGCCGGCCGGTGTTCGCCGAGCTCGGCGCCGACCGGTCCGCGCTCGCCCGCAGCGAGCGCGGGGAGCCGCCCTCGGTCGCGGCCCGCTCCCCGCTGGGTGTGCTGTGCCGTCAGCTCCTGGCCCAGCTGGCCGGGCGGGCGGCATGACCGGGGAGTCGGCGTCCCCGCTGGTGGAGCGGGTCCGCGCCCGGCTCGCCGCGTCGGCCGGCGCACCCAGTCCAGTTGCGGTCGCCGCACTCGTGCGGGAGGAGTCCGGCGGGCTGCTGGGCGACCGGGCGGTGCTCGCCGCCGTCCGCGCCGCCACCGACGAGCTGGCCGGGGCCGGGGTCCTCGAACCGCTGCTGCGGCTGCCCGGGGTCACCGACGTGCTGGTCAACGGGCCGGCCTCGGTGTGGATCGACCGGGGCGGCGGACTGGAGCCGGTCGACGTGCGCTTCCCCGACGAGGGTGCCGTCCGCCGGCTCGCCGTCCGGCTGGCCGCCGCGGCCGGACGCCGGCTGGACGACGCGGCACCCTGGGTGGACGCCGGCCTGCCCGACGGCACCCGGCTGCACGCGGTCCTCCCGCCGGTCTCCGGCTCGGGCACCTGCCTGTCGCTGCGGGTGCTGACCCGGGCCGAGCTGTCCTTCGCCGACCTGGCCGCCCGCGGGGCGCTGCCCGGGGCCGCCGCGGACCTGCTGCGGCAGGCGGTTCGCGCCCGGCTGGCCTTCCTGGTCACCGGCGGCACGGGCACCGGCAAGACCACGGTGCTGTCGGCGCTGCTCGGGCTGGCCGACCCCGCCGAGCGGCTGCTGCTGTGCGAGGACGCCCCCGAGCTCACGCCGCGGCACCCGCACGTCGTCCGGCTGCTCACCCGCCCGCCCAACGTCGAGGCCGCCGGTGCGGTGACCCTGCGCGACCTGGTTCGGCAGGCGTTGCGGATGCGCCCGGACCGGCTGGTGGTCGGAGAGGTCCGCGGTGCAGAGGTCGTCGACCTGCTCGCCGCGCTGAACACCGGGCACGACGGCGGCTGCGGCACCGTGCACGTCAACCGGCCCGCCGACCTGCCCGCCCGGCTCGAGGCGCTCGGCGGTGCCGCGGGGCTGGGGCGTGCGGCCGTGCACAGCCAGGCAGCGGCCGCGCTGTCGCTGGTGGTCCACCTGCAACGCACGGACGCCGGCCGGCACGTGGCCGAGCTCGGCGTGGTGCGGCGCCGGGGCGAGCTGATCGAGGTGGCGGCCGGCTGGCGGGCCGACGGCGGGGACTGCCCCGCGCGCGACGGGCTCGCCGCCCTGCTCGGCGCCCGGGTGCCGACGTGACCACGGTGCTGCTGTGCCTCGTCGGCGCGCTGCTGGTGTGGCCGGCGGGCGGGCGCGGCCGGCCGCGTCGGCTCGTCCCCGCAGCGGGTCGTCGCCTGGACGCCGCGGGGCTGCTCACCGGGCGCGCCGGCCTGCTGCTGCCCGCGCTGGGTGCCGCGGTCGCCGGGCTGGTGCTGTCGACCCCGGTCGTCGCCGGGCTGGCCGCCGGCTGCGCCGCGGTGGCCGGGCGTGCGGTGCAGCAGCGCGCCCGGGCCGCCGCCATCGAGCGCGGCACCCGGGCGCTGGTCGAGGCCCTGGGCGTCCTGGTCGCCGAGCTGCGGGCCGGCCGTCCGCTCGTCGACGCCACCGCCACCGCCGTCGACGGCTGCCCCGATCCGCGGATCGCAGGTGAGCTGGGTCCGGTGCTGCGGCTCGGCGAGCCGCCCCCGGGAGCGGGAGCCACCCTCGTACGGATCGCTGCGGCGGTGCGGCTCAGCGCCCGCACCGGCTGCTCGCTGGCGGGGGTGGCCGCGGCCATGGAGGACGACCTGCGGGCCCGGCTGCGCGCCGAGGAGGAACTGCGCTCAGCCGTGGCCGGGCCGCGGGCCAGCGCGACCGTGCTCGCCGGTCTCCCGGTGCTCGGGCTGCTGATGGGCAGCGGGGTCGGTGCCGACCCGTGGCGGGTCCTGACCACCACCGGCCCGGGCACGGTGCTGCTGGTGCTCGGCGTGGCGCTGGAGCTGGCCGGCGTCACCTGGACGGGCCGGCTCGTCCGGCGCGCGGTCACCGCGTGAGCGCCGCCGTGGACACGGCACCGTGAGCGCCTGGGCTGCGTCCGCGCTCGCCGCGGCCCTGCTGGCCTGGCCGTCCGCGGCGACGGCCCGCCGGGACCGGCTGCGCGCCCTGCTGCCCGCCCCCGCGGTCGACCGTCCGCGCCGTACCTCGGGTGCGCCGCCGGGCCCTGGGCGGCGTTGGGCCGAGGCGGTCGCCGGCGGGCTGGCCGCCTTCCTGCTGCTCGGCGGCGGACTGCCCGCGGCGCTGGTGGCCGCCGGGGTGGTCGCCGGGCTCGAACGGCTGCTGCGGCGGTCCGGGGCGCCCCCGGAGGACGGCGAGCTGCTGGCCGGCGACCTGCCGGTGGCCTGCGACCTGCTCGCCGTGTGCCTGCAGGCGGGCACCCCGGTGGGCGCTGCGGTGGCCGCGGTCGCCGACTCGGTGCCCGGTCCGCTCGGGGAGCGGCTGGCCGGGGTCGGCGGGCTGTACCGGCTGGGGGCCTCTCCGCAGCGGGCCTGGGCCGGGGTGCCGCCGCCGGTGGACGCGCTGGCCCGCACGGTGGTGCGGGCGGGGGAGTCCGGGTCGTCGGTGGTGCCGGCGCTGATGCGGCTGGCCGCCGACCTGCGCGGCTCGGCGCGCAGCCGCACCGAGGCCGCGGTGCGCCAGGCCGGGGTGTGGGTGCTGGCGCCGCTGGGGCTGTGCTTCCTCCCGGCGTTCCTCTGCCTGGGCGTCGTGCCGCTGGTGCTCGGCATCGCCGCCGACGTGTTCTGAACCTGCTGGCCGCCGTCCACAACCGTGGCCTGCGTCCACAGTCCCGGCCGGCCCCTGGAGCGCCGCTCCGGACCGCAGCAGGGTCGAAGGCGACGGACCGGCAGGCGGTCCGCGGGAGGTGGGGATATGGACGAGGGACGACGGACCGGGACGACGTCGCTGCGGGCCGCGCTGGCGCGGCGCTGGGCGCAGGCGCGGGCCACCGACGAGGAGGGCATGAGCACCGCGGAGTACGCGGTCGGCACGGTCGCGGCGTGCGCCTTCGCCGCGGTGCTCTACCAGGTGGTCACCGGTGGCTCGGTGGTCGCAGCACTCGGCGACCTGGTCGAGTCGGCGCTGAGCACGCTGGCCTGAGTCGACCTGTCGTCATGTCGACACGCAGCGACCGCGACCGGGAGGCCGGGATGGTCACCGCCGAGACGGCGGTCGTCCTCCCCGTCCTGCTGATGGTGCTGGCCGGTGCCGTCGCCGGGGTGGTCGTGATCGGTGCCCAGCTGCGGTGCGTCGACGCCGCCCGGGAGGGGGCTCGGGCGGCCGCCCGCGGCGAGCCGGCCGGCGTGGTCACCGAGGTCGCCGGCCGGGTGGCACCCGAGGGCGCAGTCACCGGCGTGACGACGGCGGGGGAGACCGTGCAGGTCACCGTGTCGGCGACGGTGTCCCCGCTCGGCCCGCTGCCCTGGCACCTGGAGGTCGCCGCCACCGCGACCGGCGTGCTCGAACCGGCGGCCCGGCCGTGAGCGCCGCCGCCGGGTCCGGCTCGGGAGGCGAGCCCGGGCCGGCCGGGAGGGAGGACGCGGAGCGCGGCTCGGCGACCGTCTGGACCGTCGCGCTGGCCGCCGTCCTGGCGCTCGTCGGCGCGGCCGTGGTGCTGGTCGGCGCGGCGGTCGTCGCCCGGCACCGGGCGGCGTCGGCCGCCGACCTGGCCGCCCTCGCCGCCGCGGGAGCCGCCGTCCAGGGCGACCCCGGCGCCTGCGCGGTCGCCGGCGACGTCGCCTCGGCCAACGCGGCCGTGCTCGATGCCTGCACGGTCACCGCCGGTGCGGTGGTCGAGCTGCACGTGCACGCCCCGGTCCGGCTGGGCCCGCTCGGGGTGCTCGACGCCCGGGCCCGCGCCCGGGCGGGCCCGGCACCGCCGGACCTCGGCCTGGCCCCGCCGGACGCCGACCTGGCCCCGCCGGACGCCGACCTGGCACCGCCGGACGCCGACCTGGCTCCGCCGGACACCGGCCCGGCTCCGCCGGACACCGGCCCGGCTCCGCCGGACACTGGCCCAGGACCGGCCGGCGGCGGCCCCCCGACGCCGGGCGCCGGGCTCGAGGCGCCCGGCGCGGGGCCGGTGGGCTCAGAAGACGAGGTCCTCGGGGTCGGGCTGCGGCTCGGGCTCGGGGGCGACGTTGTCGGCCGCACCGGGGTCGTCGACGGTGTCGGCTGCCGGGGCGGCCGGGCCGGAGGTGCCGAACAGCCCCGAGCGCGGCGCCGGGGGGCGGGTCATCGCCGCCTCCTCGGGTGTCAGCTCCGGGGCGCGCGCGAGCTCGTCGAGCACGACGTCCAGCACCCGCACCGCGCCGGCCTTGTCCAGCGGGTCGTTGCCGTTGCCGCACTTGGGCGACTGCACGCACGACGGGCAGCCGGACTCGCACTCGCAGCTGGCCACCGTGGCCCGGGTGGCCTGCAGCCAGTCCCGCAGCACCGCGTAGCCGCGCTCGGCGAAGCCCGCACCACCGGGGTGGCCGTCGTAGACCACGATCGTCGCCGCGCCGGTGTCCGGGTGCAGTGCGGTCGAGACCCCGCCGAGGTCCCAGCGGTCGCAGGTGGCCAGCAGCGGCAGGATGCCGATCGAGGCGTGCTCGGCGGCGTGCAGCGAGCCGGGCAGCGCGACGTCGTCCACGTCGGCCCGGGCCACGGCCCGGTCGTCGAGGGTCAGCCACACCGCGCGGGTGCGCAACTGGCGGGCGGGCAGGTCCAGCGGGAACTCCGCGAGCACCTCGCCGGTCCCCAGCCGCCGCCGCTGGTAGGCCACGACCTGGTTGGTCACGTCGACCACGCCGGTGTGCGCGGTGACCGCCCCCAGCCGGCGGGTGCGGTCGGTGGACACGATGGACAGGTCGACGGTGTCGCGGGCGACCGTCGTCCACTCCGGGCTCTCCGGGTGCACGACGGCGCAGGCGTCCTCGACGTCGAACTCGTCGACGACGTAGGTCTCGCCGCGGTGCACGTAGAGGGCCCCGGTGTGCACGGTGGCGTGCGAGGCGTCGCCGTCCACGGTTCCCAGCAGCCGGCCGGTCGCGCCCTCGATGATCGAGACCGCGGCCCCGCCGCTGCCCCGGATGTCGACGTCCGGGCGGCCCCGGCCGGCCCAGTACCAGCCGGCCGGGCGCGCGCGCAGCAGCCCGTCGGCGACCAGTTCCTCGATCTGTGCGGCGGCCACCTCGCCGCCGAAGTCGGCCAGGTCGGCGGGCACCAGCGGCAGCTCGGCGGCCGCGCAGCACAGCTGCGGGCCGAGGACGTAGGGGTTGGCCGGGTCGGTCACCGTCGCCTCGACCGGGCGGCCGAACACCGCGCGCGGGTGGTGGGCCAGGTAGTGGTCCAGCGGGTCGTCGCGGGCCACGAAGACGACCAGCGACTCCGTCTGCGCCCGCCCGGCCCGCCCGGCCTGCTGCCACAGCGAGGCCAGCGTGCCGGGATAGCCGGCGAGCACCACGGCGTCCAGCCCGGCGATGTCGATGCCGAGCTCCAGGGCGTTGGTCGTCGCGACGCCCAGCAGCTTCCCGGTCGACAGCGACCGCTCGAGCTCCCGCCGCTCCTCGGGCAGGTAGCCGCCGCGGTAGGAGTCGACCCGGGACACCAGGTCCGCGCGGCCGCGGGACCGCAGGATGGTCCGCGCCTGTCCGGCGACCGACTCCGCGCCCCGTCGGGACCGTACGAAGGCCAGCGTGCGGGCGTTCTGCTCGACCAGGTCGGCCAGCAGGCCCGCGGCGTCCGCGGCGGCCGAGCGGCGCAGCGGCGCTCCGTGCTCACCGGTCTTCTCCGTCAGCGGCGGCTCCCACAGCGCGAACGTCGCCCCCGGCCGCGGCGAGCCGTCGTCGGTCACCGCCGTGACGGGTGCGCCCACCAGCCGGCCGGCCGCCAGCGCCGGGTCGGCCACGGTCGCCGAGGCCAGCACGAACACCGGTTCGGCGCCGTAGCGCCGGCAGATCCGCCGCAGCCGGCGCAGCACGTGCCCGACGTGGGAGCCGAAGACGCCGCGGTAGGCGTGGCACTCGTCGATGACCACGTAGGCCACCCGGCGCAGCGTGCTGGACCACCTCTGGTGGGCCGGCAGGATCCCGCGGTGCAGCATGTCGGGGTTGGTGACGATCCAGCGCGAGTGTCGCCGCACCCACTCTCGTTCCTCCTGCGGGGTGTCGCCGTCGTAGGCCGCCGGGCGCACCGACGGGTCGGCCAGCGCCGCCACCGAGGCGAGCTGGTCGCGGGCCAGCGCCTTGGTGGGCGCCAGGTAGAGCACGCAGGCCCGCGGGTCCTCGGCCAGCGAGGTGAGCGCGGGCAGCTGGTAGGCCAGCGACTTGCCCGACGCCGTCCCGGTCGCGACCACGACGTGCTGCCCGGCGCGGGCGAGCTCGGCGGCGCCGACCTGGTGGCTGAAGGGCGCCAGCACCCCGCGCTCGGCCAGCTTCTCCCGCAGCGGCGCGGACACCCAGGACGGCCACTCCGCCGTACGGCTCGGGCGTGCGGGCAGCCGGTGGACGTGGGTGACCGGGTCGTCGTCGGGGTCGATGCCGGCGAGCAGGGCGTCCAGCAGCTCGGTGCCGGGGAGGGCGGCCGGGGCCTGCGCCGGGTCGGCGTCGGCGCCCGGGCCGGCAGGGCGCAGGGACGTCACCCCACCACTCTCACACCGCCGCGCAACCCCCGGCACGGCAGTCTCGGGCAGATGCCCGCCCGCTGTCGACGAGATCACAGCGCAGACCCCGCGGGGCGGCCCGGCAGGGCGCTGTGGAGAGCGGTCCCGGGTGTGGACGACGGCGCCCGAGCGGCCCCGGTGTGTTCCTAGCGTCCCCGTCGTCGGTCCCCTCCAGGGGCCGTTGCTGCGCCGGGAGGCCCCGTGTCCCATCTGATCTCCGTCCAGCTCGACGCCCTGACGGCGCTGCTGGCGGAGCTGTCCGCGCTGGGCGTCGAACTCGAGCAGGAGGGCGAGCTCTGTGCGTCCACCGGGCGCTCGCTGGCCGCCGCTCTCGACGGCCCGGTCGGCGCCGACGCCGGTGCCGCCGGTGCCGGGTGGACCGGGCTGGTCACCGCGTTGGCCGCCCGGACCCTGGCGGTCGCCGCGTCCCTCGAGGCCGCCGTCGCCACCTACCGGACCGCCGACGCGGGGATCGCCGGGCAGCTCGACCCGGGCTGGGCCGGCCGGGTGCCGGTGCCCCGGTGACCGCCGTCCCGCTGCCGGTGGTCGCCGGTTGGGACGTGCCGCTGCTGCGCGGCGCCGTGGGCACGCTGGACCTGGTCGCGGAGCGGCTGCTGCCCTGGCGGTACCGGCTCGACGACCTGGGCCGCCGGATCGGGGACGCCGAGTGCTGGTCGGGACCGGCCGGGACGGCGGCGGCCGCGGCGCTCGTCGAGCTGTCCTCGGCGGCCAGCGGGGTCACCGGTTCCCTCACGAGCTCGCTGCAGGACCTGCAGGGGCTCGGTGCCGCCGCGGCCGAGGCCCAGGAGCTGGCCGAGCGGGCGCGTGCACTGGCCGTCTCGGCCGGCGTCGCGCTCGACGACGGGGGCCGGGTCGTCGGGGTGCCGCTCCTGCACCCGTTGATGTCGCCCGACCAGGCCGCCGACGTCGCGGCCGCCGCCCGCGCGGCGGCGTCGGCCCAGGCAGCCGCCGAGGACGCCTCCGCCGCCGCGGCCCGGGCCGGGGAGTGCGCGCGGTCGGCGGCCGAGCCGCTGGGCGTGCTCGGGGTGCCCGGGCCGGTCGCCTTCGCCGAGCTGGTGGCCCGGCTGCCCGACGCCCCAGCGCCCTCGGTGCCGGTCGGCGGTGTCCCGGAGGCGGTGGCGGGCTGGTGGTCGGCGCTCACGGCGGGCGAGCAGCGGGCGGTGATCACGGCGGAGCCCGGCGCGGTCGGCGCGCTCGACGGGCTGCCCGGCTGGGCCCGGGACGAGGCGAACCGGCTCGGCCTCGCGGCGGCGCTGCAGCACCTCCCACCGGGGTCGGCCGGCTGGTCGACCGCCTCCGTCGTGCAGGCCCAGCTCGCCGCGGTGGAGGCGGCCGGCGCGGTCGCCCAGCTGCTGCAGTTCGACCCGGTCGCGGACCTGGTGGCCCTGTCGGTGGGCGACGTCGACACCGCGGGCGCGGTGGGCGTGCTGGTCCCCGGCATCGAGACGACCCCGGCCGACGACCTCGGCGGTCTGGTGGGCGACGCGCGGGACGTCGCGGCCGCCGCGGCGGCCGCCGCACCCGGGTTGGCGGTCGCGACCGTGGCCTGGCTGGGCTACCGGACGCCGGGCTGGCGCACGGCCTGGTCCTCGGGCGCGGCCGACCGCGGCGGGCCGGCACTCGACCGTGCGCTCGACGGCCTCGCCGCCTCCCGGGCCACCGCGGCACGGACGACGGGCTCCCCGGCACTGCCGCGGACGACCGTGCTGGCGCACAGCTACGGGACGGTGGTCACCGGACGGGCGGTGCAGGCCCCCGGGCGGCTGGCCGCCGACGCCGTCGTCCTGCTGGGCAGTCCCGGGGTGCCCGCCGGGCGGGCCGACGACCTGGAGGTCGACGAGGTCCACGGCGCCTGGACGCCCGTCGACGTCGTCTCCCAGATGCGCCGGTACGGCCCCACGCCGTTCGACCCGAGCTTCGGTGACGTCGGCCTGCCCACCGAGCCCACGCAGGGCCACACCCAGTACTACGACCGCGACCGCCCCACGCTGGCCGCGATCGGCCAGGTCGTCGCCGGTACCCGCCCGTGGTGATGAGGCCCGGCGAGGACCCGGGAACAGCTGCCGCCGCCGTCCGTTGGACAGGCAGCGGCGCGCCCGGTGGACGTCGCCGCCCGGGCTCTTCTACGGGCGGTGGCCTACCGTGGCCTCGCCGAACGGGTGCAGTTCGCACTGCCCCGTGTGCGCCCGGGTCCTCCCGGCGTCTGCACCAGCACCCCGACAGGAGCACCGTGCCGCCCACCAAGACCGCGAAGTCCGCCGCCACCACCGGTACCGCGACGCCGCGCAAGCGCGCCGCCGCCACCGGGGGCAAGCCCCTCGTCATCGTCGAGTCGCCCACCAAGGCGACGAAGATCGCGGGGTTCCTGGGCAGCGACTACGTCGTCGAGGCCAGCGTCGGCCACATCCGCGACCTGCCGCGCAACGCCGCCGACGTGCCGGCCGCCCACAAGGGCGAGTCCTGGGCCCGGCTCGGTGTCGACGTCGACCACGGCTTCGCCCCGCTCTACGTGGTCAGCCCCGACCGCAGGCAGCAGGTCGCCCGGCTGAAGCAGCTGGTGAAGGAGGCCAGCGAGATCTACCTCGCGACCGATGAGGACCGCGAGGGCGAGGCCATCGCCTGGCACCTGATCGACGCCCTCAAGCCGACCGTGCCGATCCGCCGGATGGTCTTCCACGAGATCACCCGCGAGGCGATCGCCCGCGCGGTGGCCAACCCGCGCGAGCTCGACACCGCCCTGGTCGACGCCCAGGAGACCCGCCGCATCCTCGACCGGCTCTACGGCTACGAGGTCAGCCCGGTGCTGTGGAAGAAGGTCCTGCCGAAGCTGTCGGCCGGCCGCGTGCAGTCGGTGGCCACCCGGATCGTCGTCGAGCGCGAGCGTGCCCGGATGCGCTTCACCGCCGCCGACTACTGGAGCCTCGACGGCCTGTTCGAGGTCGCCCAGCAGCGCGCCGGCGCCGGCGCCGGTGAGCCGACCACCCTGCGCGCCCGGCTGGTCAGCGTCGACGACAGCCGGGTCGCCACCGGTAAGGACTTCGACGCCGACACCGGCACGGTCACCAGCAACGTGGTGCACCTCGACGAGGCCGGCGCCCGCGGCCTGGCCGCCCGGCTCGAGGGCCGCGCGGTCACCGTCAGCCGCGTCGACGAGCGCGACTACACGCGCAAGCCCTACGCCCCCTTCATCACCTCGAGCCTGCAGATGGAGGCCGGGCGCAAGTTCGGCTGGTCCTCCGCCCAGGTGATGCGCGTGGCCCAGCGGCTGTACGAGAACGGCCACATCACCTACATGCGCACCGACTCGACGAACCTGTCGAACGAGGCGATCACCGCCGCCCGCCGCCAGGCCGCCGAGCTCTACGGCGACGCCTACGTGCCCACCGAGCCGCGCCGCTACGACAAGAAGACCAAGGGCGCGCAGGAGGCGCACGAGGCGATCCGCCCCGCCGGTGACTCCTTCCGCACCCCCGGGCAGCTGGCCTCCCAGCTGGCGCGCGACGAGTTCCGGCTCTACGAGCTGATCTGGCAGCGCACCATCGCCTCCCAGATGGCCAACGCCGTGGGCAAGACGCTGAGCATCCGGCTGGCGGGGCGCTCCAGCACCGGCGAGGCCGTGGAGTTCACCGCCTCGGGCCGCACGATCACCTTCCCCGGTTTCCTCCGCGCCTACGTCGAGGGCAAGGACGACGACCACACCGACGACGCCGAGACCGACGACAGCGAGCGCCGGCTGCCGCGGGTCGAGCGCGGTCAGACCCTCGACACCCGCGAGCTGGACCCCAAGGGCCACACGACCAGCCCGCCGGCGCGCTACACCGAGCCGAGCCTCACCGCCCGGCTGCAGGAGCTGGAGATCGGCCGCCCGTCGACCTACGCGTCGATCATGCAGACCATCCAGGACCGCGGGTACGTCTGGAAGAAGGGGTCGGCGCTGGTGCCGACCTTCATCGCCTTCGCCGTGGTCAACCTGCTGGAGCAGCACTTCGCCGCCCTGGTCGACTACGACTTCACCGCCCTGCTGGAGCGCGAGCTCGACGAGATCGCCGCCGGGCAGCTCCAGCGGGTCGACTGGCTCACCGAGTTCTACTTCGGCGGCGCGGGCGGGCACGCCGGCGGCATCGGCGCCTCCGGTGGCCTCAAGTCCGTGGTCGGCCAGCGACTGGAGGAGATCGACGCCCGCGGGGTGAACTCCATCCCGCTGCGGGCGGTCACGCCCAACGGCGAGCCGGTCGTCGTCCGGGTCGGCCGCTACGGGCCCTACCTGCAGGCCGGCGGTGAGGACGGCGCGCGGATCAGCATCCCCGACGACATCGCCCCCGACGAGCTGACCAGCGAGAAGGTCACCGAGCTGCTCGACGCCCCGTCCTCGGACCGGGAGCTGGGCACCGACCCGGAGTCCGGGTTCCCGGTGGCGGTCAAGGCCGGCCGCTACGGCCCCTACGTCACCACCGTGGTGCCCGAGGGCAGCAAGGAGGCCCCGCGCACCGGCAGTCTGTTCAAGACCATGACTCCGGAGACGGTGACGCTGGAGCAGGCCCTGCAGCTGCTGACCCTGCCCCGCACGATCGGCAACGACGCCGACGGCGAGGAGATCCAGGCGCTCAACGGCCGGTACGGGCCCTACATCAAGAAGGGCACCGACTCCCGCTCGCTGGAGAGCGAGGAGGCGCTGTTCACCGTCACCCTCGACGCGGCGCTGGCGATCTTCGCCCAGCCCAAGCAGCGGGGTCGCGCGGCCGCGAAGCCCCCGCTCAAGGAGCTCGGCCCCGACCCGGTCAGCCAGGGGCAGGTCACGGTGCGCGAGGGTCGGTTCGGCCCCTACGTCACCGACGGCGAGCACAACGCCAGCCTGCGCAAGGGCGACGAGATCGAGACGCTGACCCTGGAGCGTGCGGCCGAGCTGCTGGCCGACCGGCGCGAGCGGGCGCCGGTGAAGAAGGCGGCCAAGAAGACCGTGGCGAAGAAGGCCCCGGCCAAGAAGGCGGCCGCCAAGAAGACCACCACGGCGAAGAAGACGACGACGAAGAAGGCGACGGCCACCAAGAAGACCACCGTCGCGGCGGTCACCGAGCCGGTCGCCGCGAGCTGACGACGGTGGCCGGCTGGCAGGAGTTGCGCACCTCGTTCGGCGGGGTCGCGGCCGAGTACGCCGCGCTCCGGCCGGGCTACCCGGCCGACGTGGTGCCGTTCCTGCTCGGCCCGGCACCGCGCCGGGTGCTCGACCTGGGCGCCGGCACGGGGCTGCTCACCGACCGGCTGCTCGAGGCCGGCC
>NZ_JAAGWH010000030.1 GCF_010682105.1 Modestobacter muralis
ACGAGGTGGTCGCCGTCGACGTCTCGGGCGGCATGCTCGACCAGCTGCGCGCCCGGCTGCCGCAGGTGCGGGTCGAGGTCGGGGGAGCCGAGGCCGTCCCGCTGGCCGACGGCTCCGTCGACGCGGTCGTCGCCGGGCAGGCCGCCCACTGGTTCGACGTCGAGCCGGCCGCCGCCGAGCTGCACCGGGTGCTGGGGCCCGGCGGCGTCGTCGGCCTGGTCTGGAACACCCGCGACGAGCGGGTGCCCTGGGTGCGGGCCCTCGGTGAGCTGATCGTCGAGGAGGCGCGCGGGCACGAGGCCGACCAGGGCGTGGTCGAGCGGTTCGCCGCCGTGCTGCCGGCCGACGTCGAGGTGCTGGACTCCGCCGTCGTCCAGTCGCTGACGCCGGAGCAGGTCGTGGGCGGCATCGGCACGCGCAGCTACGTCGCGGTCAAGGACGCCGCCGACCGCGTGGAGTTCCTCGGCCGGGTGCACGAGCTGCTGGCCACCCATCCCGACACCCGGGACCGGGAGCGGCTGGACCTGCCTTACACGACCCGGGCGTACCGGCTCACCCTCCGGTGACCCCGCCGCTCACCGGCCCACCCGCAGGGTCCACCCGGCCCGCCGACGCGCAGTGGACCCCGCCCCCGGGCTGGCGCGGGTACGAGCGCACGGCGGTCACCGGCTCCGGCGCCGCGCACTGGGCCGCGGTCTCGGCCGAGGTGCTCGAGTGGGGCGTGAAGACCCGCAGCGGGTTCGCCGTCGACCCCGCCGGGGGCAGCCGCCGCGTCGCGCTGGACGCCGAGCCGTGGCTGGTCGCCTCGGTCGGCCCGCTCCGCGTCCGCGAACCGGTGCGCGTCGTCGCCGTCGTCGACGGGCCCGACCGCTGCGGCTTCGCCTACGGCACGCTGCCCGGGCACCCGGTGTCGGGCGAGGAGGCGTTCGTCGTCCACCGCACGGCCGACGGCACCGTGTCGCTGACCCTCCGCTCGCTCACCCGGCCCTCCCCGGGCGTGTGGCGGCCGGTGTTCCCGGCGCTGCTGGTCGCCCAGCGCTGGTACCGCCGGCGCTACCTCCGGGCGTTCCGCGGTCTCTGAGCCTCAGTCCGGCCGGTGGCCGACGGCGAACACCCGGCGGAACGGCAGCACCGTCGTCCCGTCGGGGCGCGCCGGGTAGGCCGCCCGCAGGGCGTCGGCGTACTCGGCGGTGAACTCGTCGGCGTCACCGCCCGACAGCCGGGTCAGGACCGGCCGGAGCACGGTCCCCGACACCCAGCGCAGCACCGGGTCGGTGCCGGTCAGCACGTGCAGGTAGGTGGTCTCCCACGCGTCGGCGGCCAGCCCGGCAGCGGTGAGGACGTCGAGGTAGCCGACCGGGGCCAGGACGGCGTGCGGGTCGAGCGCGGTGTCCTCGCCGGGGGCCAGTCGGGCGGCCCACCGGGGTGCCGCCACCAGGTCGGCCAGCAGCGCGTGGGTGGGGGCGGCCTGGTTGCCGGGCACCTGCACCGCCAGCCAACCGCCCGGGGCGAGGTCCTCCGCCCAGCGGCGCAGCAGCTCCGGGTGCCCGGGCACCCAGTGCAGCACCGCGTTGCTGACCAGGACGTCGACCGGCGCAGCCGGCCGCCAGTCCCGGACGTCGGCGCTGGCGAACTCCAGCCGCCCGGGCACCGCGAGGGCCGCCGCGGCGGCGAGCATCGCGGGGGAGCTGTCGACCCCGCTCACCCGGGCGTCGGGCCAGCGCTGGGCCAGGGTCGCGGTGGCCGAGCCGTCCCCGCAGCCGAGGTCCACCACCACGTCGGGGTCCTCCGCCCCGATCCGGGCCAGCAGGTCGGCGAAGGGCCGGGCCCGCTCGTCGGCGAAGCGCAGGTAGGTGGTCGGGTCCCATCCGCTGTCCACCGAGGGAGGTTAACGGCCCGTGTCCGGGTGGGGCGGCTGCTGGACGCGTCCCGCCCCGGGTCGCGACGGCCCCGTCCGGTCCGACCCGGCCGGTACGGTGACCGGGTCCGGCCGGGACCAGGCCGGGCGCAGCGCGCCCCTGCGCCACCCACACCCCGGGGGGTCTCGATCAGCTCCGACCAGGCTGACGGCCCGTCCGCCGCCGGCCCCGCTGCCGGCGGCGCCATGCCCGGTGCCGGCTCCGGTGGGGTCGCCGGTCCTGCCTCGGCCTCGCAGCCCTCCTCGTCCGGCGCCGTGCCCACCGACGGGCTGCCGCCGGCCGGCACGCCCACGCCCGACGGTGCCGGCGTCCCGCTGGCCGGCCTGCTCGACGGCGGTGCACCGGCGCCCGACCGTTCCGGCGCCGCCCCCGCGGAGCCGGGCCGCACCGGTGGCGAGGAGCCGCACGACGCGGTCGCGGTCGGCCTGGCGGCCAAGGTCCGCGCCGTCCTGCGGGTGCGCGACTTCCGCCGGCTGTGGCTGTCGATGACGCTGTCGAGCTTCGGCGACTGGCTCGGCCTGCTGGCGATCACCGCGACCGCGACCTCGCTGGTCGAGGGCTTCGCCGCGGCCAACTTCGCCCTCGGCGGCGTCCTGCTCTTCCGGCTGCTCCCGGCGATCGTGCTCGGGCCGCTGGCCGGTGCCTTCGCCGACCGCTTCGACCGCCGCCGCACGATGGTGGTCTCCGACGTCCTGCGCTTCGGGCTGTTCGCCTCGATCCCGATCGTCGACGACCTGGTGTGGCTGTTCATCGCCCAGTTCCTCATCGAGGCGATCAGCCTGTTCTGGATCCCGGCCAAGGAGGCCGCCGTCCCGAACATGCTCCGCAAGGACCAGCTGGAGCCGGCCAACCAGCTGTCGCTGGTCACCACCTACGGGCTGACGCCGGTCGCGGCCGCCGCCGTGTTCGCCCTCCTCGCCTCGCTGGGCGGGGGGCTCAGCGACGCGCTGCCCGGCGTCGACGAGGTCGACCTGGCGCTGTACCTGAACGCGCTGACCTTCCTGGTCGCTGCTGTGGTGATCTGGAACCTGCCCTCGATCAGCGGGCGGCGCGCGGCCGGTGTCCAGGTCACCGGCGAGGGCTTCCTCAGCTCGCTCAAGGAGGGCTTCTCCTTCGCCGGCCACAGCCCCCTGGTGCGCGGCCTGGTCGTGGGCATCACCGGCGCGTTCGTCGCCGCCGGCGTCGTCATCGCCACCGGTCAGGCCTTCGTCAACGCCCTCGGCGGCGGGCAGGCGGCCTACGGCGTCCTGTTCGGTGCGGTCTTCGTCGGGCTGGGGCTGGGCATCGCCCTGGGCCCGAGCGTGGCCCGCGACCTCTCCCGCGAGCGGCTGTTCGGCATCGCCATCGTCGGTGCCGGGGCCTCGCTGCTGCTCCTGGGCGCCGCCGTCGCGCTGTGGGTCGCCCTGCTGCTGGTGGTGCTGACCGGCTTCTTCGCCGGGGTCGCGTACCTGTCCGGCTTCACCCTGCTCGGCACCGAGATCGAGGACGCGATCCGGGGCCGCACCTTCGCCCTCGTCCAGTCCCTCGTGCGGGCGGCGCTGATCGTCTCCCTGGGGCTCACGCCCATCTGCGTCGGTCTCATCGGCCAGCACCGGCTCGACCTGGGAGCGTTCACCGTCCCGGTGACGGGGGAGCGGGTGATGCTGCTCCTGGCCGGGCTGCTGGCGGTGCTGGTCGGCCTGCTGGCCTACCGGCAGATGGACGACGGCCGGCCGGTGCCGCTGGTCGCCGACGTGATGACCGCCCTGCGCCGGGACACCACCGCCCGCCGCCGCCTCGCCGGCGGTGGGGTCTTCATCGCCTTCGAGGGCGGCGAGGGCGCGGGCAAGTCCACCCAGGTCCGCCGGCTGCAGGAGTGGCTGACCGAGGAGGGCCTGGTCGCCCGCACCACCCGCGAACCGGGCGGGACGGCGCTGGGCGGCAAGATCCGCGCCATGCTGCTGGACCCGGCCAGCACCGGGATCTCCCCGCGCGCCGAGGCGCTGATGTACGCCGCCGACCGCGCCCAGCACGTGCACGAGGTGCTGCGCCCGGCCCTCGACGCCGGCGAGGTGGTCATCACCGACCGGTTCGTCGACAGCTCGCTGGCCTACCAGGGCGCCGGCCGCACCATCCCGATGGACGACGTCCGGTCCATCTCCCGCTGGGCCACCCAGGGCCTGCGGCCCGACCTCACCGTGCTGCTGGACCTGCCCCCGGAGATCGGACTGGCCCGCGCCCGCGGGCGCGCCACCGCCGACCGGTTGGAGTCGGAGTCGCTGGACTTCCACCTGAGGGTGCGCCACACCTTCCACGCCCTGGCCGAGGCCGAGCCCGACCGCTACCTGGTGCTCGACGCCCGGCAGACCCTCGAGGAGCTGGCCGCGGCCATCCGGGTGCGGGTCAGCACCCTGCTGGAGGGGCTGCCGCTGCAGCAGCTCCCGGCCGACGCCCCGGTGCCCTCCAGCCGCCGGCACGCCGACCACGGCGTCCAGACCGGCACGACCCCGCAGCTGCACCCGTGAAGGACCCCGTCCTCCTCACCCCTCGCGGGCTCGGGGCGAGCCTCGGGACGGGCCTCGGGACGGGCCTCGGGACGGGGCCGGACCCGGCTGAGGGACGATGAGGGCGTGACTGCGACTGGGGTGTGGGCCGACGTGGTCGGCCAGCCGGCGGTGGTGGCCGAGTTGCAGGCCGCGGTGGCCTCGCCGTCGGCGATGACGCACGCCTGGCTGTTCACCGGTCCGCCCGGCTCGGGCCGCTCGGTGGCCGCCCGCGCCTTCGCCGCCGCCCTCCAGTGCCCCAACGGCGGCGACGGCACCTGCCACGAGTGCCGCACGGTGCTGGCCGGAAGCCACGCCGACGTCCACCGGATCGTCCCCGAGGGGCTGTCGATCAGCGCGGCCGAGGTGCGCGCGATCGTCGGCACGGCCGCTCGGGCACCGTCGCGGGGGCGCTGGCAGATCGTGCTCGTCGAGGACGCCGACCGGATGACCGAAGCGGCCTCGAACGCGGTCCTCAAGACCCTGGAGGAGCCGCCGGCGCGCGCGGTGATCCTGCTCTGCGCGCCCTCGCTGCACCCCGACGACGTCTCGGTCACCATCCGGTCCCGCTGCCGGGTCGTGCCCCTGCGCACCCCGACGATCGAGGCGGTCACCGAGGTGCTGGTCCGCCGGGACGGCGTCGACCCCGCACTGGCGTCCTGGGCTGCAGCTGCCGCCGCCGGTCACGTCGGGCGGGCCCGACACCTTGCCCGCGACGAGTCCGCCCGGCTGGCCCGCAAGGCGGTGCTGGACATCCCGCTGTCGCTGGTCTCGCTGGCCGCCTGCCTCAACGCCGCCGACGACCTGGTCGGCACGGCCAAGGAGGAGACCGACAAGGCCGTGTCCGAGGTCGACGTCCCGGAGACCGAGGCGGTCAAGGCGAGCCTGGGCATGGGCGCCCGCGGACCCGGGGTGGCCGCGGCCAGCCGCGGCGCCGGGCAGCTCAAGGAGCTGGAGAAGCGGCAGAAGTCCCGGGCCACCCGGATCGGCCGCGACTCCCTGGACCGGGCGCTGGTCGACCTGGCGGCGATGTACCGCGACGCCCTGGTCGTCAGCTCGGCGACGGCGGCCTCGGCCGAGCTGACCGTGCCGCTGGCCCACCCCGACCGGCGCGCCGACGCCGTCGAGCTGGCCCGCCGGATCGGCGCGGACGGAGCACTGCGCCGGATCGACGCCGTCCTGGCCGCCCGCACCGCGCTGGAGCAGAACGTGAAGCCGCAGATCGCGGTCGAGGCGCTCACCGTGGCGTTGCGGCTGCCCAGCTGAGGCACACCCGGTCCGACGGGGGCGTCGCAGCGGGGCCGGGACGGTGCCGTAAGCTCACCCGCGCAGTCCGCCGCCTTAGCTCAGTCGGTAGAGCGTCTCACTCGTAATGAGAAGGTCGTCGGTTCGATTCCGACAGGCGGCTCCGTTCCTCCAGGGACCCGCAGGCGCACGCATCGTCGGATGGCGTGCGTGCCACCGGCCCCGCGACCGATCCCACAGGGTCTCGTCCGACCTGTCGGCAGCTTCGCGTCTCGCTTAGATCGGCGCAGTCACGGCGACGGGTCCGGGCGACACCGGTCACGCTGTGCGGCGACACGCGGCAAGGCGTCGACCGCGGTCCATCGTGCCCGGGCAGCTCGCGATCAGCTGCCACGATGCCGGGGTGCCCGTACCTCCAGCCCGGCTACCGGCAGGTGTGCAGCGTGTCGCGGTCGCGGGCGGCAACGCGGCCGGCAAGACGACCATGGCCCGTGCCCTGGCCGCCAGGCTCGGCCTGCCGTGTGCCGAGATGGACGCGCTGCGCTTCGACTCCGACTGGGTGGTCCGGCCGGAGTTCGAAGCCGACGTCGATGCGTTGCTGGCCGCAGGGAACTGGTGCACCGAGCTCCAGTACGGCGAGGTGACGCAGCGGCTGCTCGCAACTGCGGACGTGGTGGTGTGGCTGGACTGCCCCTGGTCGCTGGCCGCCGTTCGTGTCGTGCGACGCACGGCCAGGAGGGTGCTGACGGGCACACCGGCGTTCGGCACCGCCACCGAGACCTTCCGCGGTTGTCTGGACCGCAAGCACGCTCTGTGGATGGTCTGGTCGCCCCGATGGTGGCGCGTGCGGGCGGCCGTGCGCGAGGAGCTCGCCGGTGCCGCAGCGCGCGGCGTGCCCGTGGTGCGGTTGCGGGGTGCACGGTCAGCCGATCGTTGGCTGGCCGACGTGCCTGCTCGCGGGACGGCCTGTGCGGCGTCGTCGCCGGGGTCCACCCGGTGCGGCACCGGCATGGCAGTGACGGGGAGCTGAGTCCTCAGCGGCAGGTGGAGTTCCGCGTCAGTTCGTCCCGGGGCCGGCTGGTCCCGGATCGCTGACCGCGCTGCTGCTGTTCGCCGCGCGGCAGATCCCCTCGCCGCCGTCGCCCGGGAGCCTGTGTGGCACGGCATCCGGCGGGCGTCAGGTGGACGAGTCCGGTGGCTCGACCACGGCGTGTGCTGAGCATCTGCCCAGTGCCGGGCAGCCGGTGCGGTCAGGGGACGATGGGCTCGACGTCGCGGGTGCAGAACATGCACACCGAGGCGTCGACCGGGATGAAGCTCTTGCAGTGGTCGCACTCGCGGCTGCCCTGCGCGCCTGCCGCCTCACGTCCGGTCGCGCGACGGACCGCCTGCACCAGCAGCATGATCGTGAAGGCCAGCAGCAGGAACGAGACGAACGCCGTCAGGAACGACCCGTAACGGATCGCGGAGCCGTTGACCGTCAGCACCAGGGCGTCGAAGTCCGGCGTCCCGAACACGGCGGCGACCAGCGGGAGGATGACGTCCCCGACCAGGGACTCCACGACGGCCGCGAAGGCGGCGCCGATGGCGAGCCCCACGGCGAGGTCGATCAAGCTCCCCGAGAAGGCGAAGTTCTTGAAGCTGGTCAGCATCGCGCGCATGGGAACTCCTCGCCGCTCCGGGTGAGCCGCAGAGAGTAATAGACGTCACCCGCGCCCGCGGCCGGGTGCGGGACGTCGGCTGGCCGCCCGGGCGGCGTCCACCGTGCGGGTCGTGCGACGTCGGAGATCTGTCGCACGCATCGGACCCGCAGATGCGGAACGGCGGCGCACCTCGGTGGGGTGCGCCGCCGTCTGGTCGGTGCGCGTTCGGCGGAGGGTCCGCCGAGAGGTCAGTAGCCGGCGTCGAGCGCGCGCTTGCGGGAGGCCTCGATCTCGGCCTCGGCCTCGGCCCGGCCGACCCACTCGGCACCCTCGACGGACTTGCCCGGCTCGAGGTCCTTGTAGGTCTCGAAGAAGTGCTGGATCTCCAGCCGGTCGAACTCGGAGACGTCCGTGATGTCCTGCAGGTGGGCCACCCGCGGGTCCGTCGCCGGCACGGTGAGCACCTTGTCGTCCCCACCCGCCTCGTCGGTCATCCGGAACATCCCGATGGCCCGGCAGGTGATGAGGCACCCAGGGAAGGTCGGCTCCTCCAGCAGGACGAGCGCGTCCAGGGGGTCACCGTCCATCCCGAGCGTCTCCTCGATGTACCCGTAGTCCGCGGGGTACCGGGTCGAGGTGAACAGCATCCGGTCGAGGCGGATGCGTCCGGTGGCATGGTCCAGCTCGTACTTGTTCCGCTGGCCCTTGGGGATCTCTACCGTCACGTCGAACTGCACGCCGATAGTGTGACCTACGACCGGCCGTCGTGTGGGCGGAGGTCACCCCAGGGGGTGGAAGAGATCTCGTCAGGCCCGCGTGATGAGCCCGCGGAGGTCGCCCGGACGGGTGCGGATGGGACCGTTCCCGAGTCCGCCGTGACGCTCCCCGCCGAGGTCGCCGCGCCGGTGGACCCCGGTCCGGAGGACGGCGGCACCCCCGCTGCGGACGCGGCGCTGCCCACCGGGGCGACGGCCGCTGGACCGGCGTCCGTCGCCAGCGTGTCGCAGCCGGTGGACGACCCTGGCGCGCCCGACGAGCCCATGGCTGACGAGCCGCCGACCAGCGAGCCCGTGGACGCCCGTGCCGAGGAGCCCGGCGGCGCCAGCGCGCCTGCCGCCGACGCGCCTGCCCACGATGCGCCCGCCGGCGACGTTCCGAGCGCTGAACTGCCCGCAGGTGAGGTGCCGGACGAACGCGCACCCTCCGACGAGGAGATCGCGGACGACGCCGGCGCCGAGGAGCCGCTTGCCGAGGAGCCGCTCGCCGACGAGCCGCTCGCCGACGAGCCGCTCGCCGACGAGGCGCCCGGACACGACGTACCGGGTGCCCGCGTCGAGAACCTGCTCGCCCAGGACGTGCAGGACCAGGACGTGCATGCCCAGGACGTGCGGGACCAGGACCTGCCCGCCACGGACGTGTCCGCCACGGACGTGCCGGAGCAGGACGTGCCCGTCACGGACGTGTCGGACCAGGACGTGCGCGTCGACGACGTCCCGGAGGACGACGCGGCCGTGCTCACCGACCCCGCCGCTCCGTCCGAGGACGTCGTTCCTGCTCCGGTGCCGGATGAGCCTGCTGCTGACCAGGACCCGTCTGCCGGTCCCGCAGCCGCCCAGGAAGCGGCGACCGACGCCGGTCCCGTCGAGATGCTGGTGTCCGAGGACGAGCGGGTGACCGCCGACTCCGAGCCGATCGAGGTCGTCCAGCTCCAGCCTGAGGTCGCGCCGGTCGTGTCCGACCAAGGCGAGGACGGCGGTGGCTCCGGCGATCCCGACCTTGGCCACGACGGCTCTGGCCACGACGACGACGCCAGTGACTCCGAATTCAACGGTCCTGGCCTTGACGGCTCTGCCCAGGACGATCTCGACCACGGCAGCTCCGCGCCGGTAGAGCACGCGACGGTCGAGCACACGCCGGTCGGGCGGGGGTCCGTCGAGCACGAGGCGGTCGCACCGGCCGCCGAGGACACCCCCCTGGCTGTCGACGCCGTCCCGCCGGAGGACCCCGAGGAGGCCGCTCGCCGCGCCGCCGCCGCGGCCCAGGCCGCCGCCGACCTCGCCGCGGTCAAGGAGTGGGCAGCCCGCCGCGCCGCTGCTCAGGCCGCCGCCGCGGAGCAACCCGACGTGGACGAGGCCGTTCCCGACGAGGCCGAGCTCGCGCGCCGCGCCGCGGCCCAGGCCGCTGCAGACCTGGCCGCCGTCCGGGAGTGGGCTGCCCAGCGCGCGGCCGAGGAGCAGGCCGCGACCCAGCAGGCGGCAGCCGAGCGCGCCGCGGTCGAGCGGATCGAGGCGGCCCGGCGGACGGCCGAGCGTGACGCCGAGGACCGGGCCGCGGCCGCGCAGGCCGCGGAGGAGCAGTCTGCCGCCGAGCAGGCCGAGGTCGACCGCCTCGCCGAGGACCGGGCCGCCGCGCAGCGGGCCGCGTACCTGCGCGCCCTGGCGGCTGCGGAGCAGGCGGACCTCGAGCGGGAGACCGCCGACCGGGTCGCCGCCGAGCAGCTCGTCGCCCAGCGAGCGGCCCAGGCGGAAGCAGCAGCCGAACAGGCAGCGACGGAACGGGCAGCAGCGGAACGGGCAGGAGCCGAGCAGGCTGCAGCGGAACGGGCAGCGGCCGAGCAGGCAGCAACGGAACGGGCAGCGGCTGAGCAGGCAGCAACGGAGAAGGCAGCGCTCGAGCAGGCAGCGCTCGAGCAGGCGGCGGCCGAGCGGGCCGCGACCGGGCGGGCCGCCGCCCGGAAGGCGCGGGAGTCCGCCCGGTCCGCACCGGCGCCGCGGGCGGAGCGCGGGGCGACCGCAGCACCGGTCCGGGGGCGTCGCCGGGCCGGGGCGTCGTCGGCGGGGGGCCGCGGCGGGCGGCGGGTCAAGGTCCTGGTCGCCGCGCTGCTCGCCGCCGTCCTGGTGGCGGCCGGTGTGCTGCTGGCGCTGGACCTGACCGGCGTCCGGGGCGGTGACCCCGTGACCCCGCAGGCCGAGCAGGTGCCCGACGCCGTCCTGCCCGAGCTGACCGGGCCCCAGCCGGTCCTCGCCGCCCTCGCCAGCACCGCGCCGGTGCCCGACCCGGCAGCCGTGGCGGCCACCCTGTCGCCGCTGCTGGACGCCTCGGCGCTCGGCAGCGGGCTGTCCGCGCAGGTCGTGGACGTCGCCACCGGCCAGGTGCTCCTCGACCGGGACGCCACCGACCCGGGCACCCCCGCGTCGACCAACAAGCTGCTCACCTCACTGGCCGCGCTGACCACGCTGGAGCCCACCGACACGGTCCCGACCACCGTCGTGGCCGGCAGCGCCCCCGGTGAGGTCGTGCTGGTCGGCGGCGGCGACCCCACGTTGTCGACCACCGCGCCCTCGACCGACTACCCGGGCGCGGCGACCCTCGCCGACCTCGCCGAGCAGGTGCAGACCGCGCTCGGCGGCGCCCCGGTCACCCGCGTCGTCGTCGACACCTCGCTGTTCACCGGCCCGGAGACCGCCCCGGGCTGGGGTCCCGGCGACGCCCCCTCCACCTACGCCGCACCGGTCACCGCCGTGGCCGTCGACGGTGCCCGGGTCCGCCCCGGTCGTGACCCGCGCAGCGGCGAGCCGGCCACCGACGCCGGCTCGGCGCTGGCCGAGGCACTGGGCGCCCCGGACGTGCCGGTCGAGCCCGGCACCGCGCCGGCCGGCGCCCGCACGCTGGGCCGGGTGGAGTCCGCCCCGGTCTCCCGGCTGGTCGAGCAGGCCCTGACCGCCTCGGACAACCTGCTCGCCGAGACGCTCGCCCGCCAGGTGGCGCTGCGCCGTGGCCTGCCGGCCAGCTTCGACGGCGCCGCCCAGGCCGTCACCACCGCGCTCGCCGAGGCGGGCCTGGACACGACCGGGGTGTCGCTGGCCGACGGCAGCGGGCTCTCCGGCGACGACCGCGTGCCGGCCCGGCTGCTGGTCGACGTCCTCCGCGGTGCCGCCGACGGCAGCATCCCCGGCGTCGACGCCCTGCTGTCCGGACTGCCGGTCGCCGGCTACGACGGCACCCTGGCCGAGCGCTGGGCCGACGGTGCGGGCTCACCCGCCGCGGTGCGCGCCAAGACCGGCACCCTCGGCGGCGTCAACGACCTCGCCGGCACCGTGCTGACCGCCGACGGCCGGCTGCTCGCCTTCGCCGTCCTCGCCGACGGCACGACCGGCGGGCTGGTCGCCAGCGAGACGGCCCTGGACCGGGTGGCGGCCGCCCTGGCCGGCTGCGGCTGCCGCTGACGAGGCGCCGGACACAGCTCCGGTGGGTACGGTCGGACCATGAGCCGCCCCTCGTCCTTGGTCGACTGGGACCTCGCCGGGCGCACCGCCCGCCGCCTGGTGAAGCCCGGTCCGCCGACCTCCCGGGAAGAGGCCACCGCGGTCGTCGCGGAGCTCCACCGGGCCGCCGCCACCGCCGTCGCGCACGTCGAGGAGCTGACCGGCCTCCGCCCCGTGCCCGGCGGCCCGCAGCCGACCGTCGCCGTCGTCGACCGCCCCGGCTGGGTCGACGCCAACACCGCCGGCATGAGCGCCCTGCTCGACCCGCTGGCCGCCGGCCTCCAGGCCGCCACCGGCAAGGCGCCCGGCGCCCTGGCCACCGCGGTCGGCTCCCGGGTCACCGGCGTCCAGGCCGGCGGCGTCCTGGCCTTCCTGTGCACCCGCGTGCTCGGCCAGTACGAGGTGTTCGGCAGCGGCGGCCGGCTGCTGCTGGTGGCCCCCAACATCGTCGAGACCGAGCGTCGCCTCGGCGTCGACCCCACCGACTTCCGGCTCTGGGTCTGTCTGCACGAGGCCACCCACCAGTTGCAGTTCACCGCCGTCCCGTGGCTGCGCGGCCACCTCGAGGAGCAGATGACGCTCTTCGTCGAGTCCACCGACCTGGACTCCGACGTCCTGCTGGACCGGCTGCAGGAGGTCCTGCGCAGCGTCGTCGGCGCCCTCCGCGGCAGCGAGGTCGACACCGACGCGCCGCAGGGGCTGATGGCGCTGGTCACGCACCCCGAGCAGCGTGCCGTGCTCGACCGGATCACCGCGGTGATGAGCCTGGTCGAGGGGCACGCCGAGTACGTGATGGACAACGTCGGACCGGACGTCGTCCCGTCGGTGCGGGTGCTGCGCAAGCGCTTCGCCCAGCGACGCAAGGGCCGCAGCCCGCTCGACCGGGTGCTGCGCAGGCTGCTGGGCCTGGAGCAGAAGATGCAGCAGTACGCCGACGGCCGGGTGTTCGTCGCCGGCGTGGTCGACCTGGTCGGCATGGACGGGTTCAACCAGGTGTGGGCCTCCCCGGAAAACCTCCCGCACCGCGACGAGCTCCTGGAGCCGGCCCGCTGGGTCACCCGGGTGCTGGAGACCCGGCCGGCCTTCCCGGGCTGACCCGCACCCCGACGTCATGGCCGGCCCCGACCCCGCCGTCGCCGCGCTGCGCAGCGCCGTGCGGCCGGGCCTCGCCGCCACCACCGGCCCGGTCCTGGTGGCCTGCAGCGGGGGAGCGGACTCCGTCGCGCTGGCCGCGGCGCTGGCCTTCGAGGCCCCCCGCGCCGGGCGGGTGGTCGGCGCGGTGACCGTCGACCACGGGCTGCAGGCCGGCTCGGCCGACCAGGCGCGGCGCACCGCGGAGCTGCTCCGGTCGCTGCGGCTGTCGCCGGTGCTCGTCGTGCCGGTGACCGTCGGCGCCGCGGGCGGCCCCGAGGGCGCCGCCCGGGACGCCCGGGCGGCGGCCCTGTCCGCAGCGGCCCGGGAGCACGGGGCGACGGTCGCCCTCGGCCACACCCTCGACGACCAGGCCGAGACGGTGCTGCTCGGGCTCGCCCGGGGGTCCGGGCCCCGGTCGGTGGCCGGCATGGTCGAGCACCGCCCGCCGTTCTGGCGCCCGCTGCTGGGCCTGCGCCGGGAGACGACCCGGGCCGCCTGCGCCGCCCAGCAGCTGCCGGTGTGGGACGACCCCTGGAACACCGACCCGGCCTACACCCGGGTGCGGCTGCGCACCGAGGTCCTGCCGCTGCTGGAGGAGGTGCTCGGCGGCGGGGTCGCCCCGGCACTGGGCCGCACCGCGGCGATGCTGCGGGAGGACCTCGACGCCCTCGACTCCCTGGCCGCCGCCGAGCTGGACGCCCTGCAGGGCCCGGACGGCGCGCTGCCGGCCGGGCCGCTGGCCGAGCTGCCCGCCGCCGTGCGCCGGAGGGTGCTGCGCAGCTGGCTGCACCGGTCCGGCGTCCGGGACCTGCAGGCGGTCCACCTGGCCGCGGTCGACGCCCTGCTCACCCGGTGGAGGGGGCAGGGGCAGGCGGACCTGCCGGGCGGTACGGGGGTGGTCAGGACGTCTGGCAGGCTGGTGGTGCAGCGCGGCGCCGCCCCCGGTCCCCGGACCGGGCGACGCACCGCGCGACCCACCGCCGTCCCCCCTGAGGAGCCCTGAGCCCGTGACCGAGCCCGCCACCCCCGCAGCGCAGGCCGCCGGACCACTGGGCCACGACCACGGCTACGGGCCGGACATCGACCACGTGCTGCTCAGCGAGGCGCAGATCCAGGAGAAGATCACCGAGCTCGCCGCCCAGGTGGCCGTGGACTACGCCGGCCGCGAGGTGCTGCTCGTCGGCGTCCTCAAGGGCGCGGTGCTCTTCATGTCCGACTTCGCCCGCACGCTGCAGCTGCCCACGCAGATGGAGTTCATGGCGGTCTCCTCCTACGGCAGCTCGACGAGCTCCTCCGGCGTCGTCCGGATCCTCAAGGACCTCGACCGGGACATCACCGGCAAGCACGTGCTGGTGCTCGAGGACATCATCGACTCCGGGCTGACGCTGTCCTGGCTGCTCAAGAACCTGGGCGGCCGCGGGCCGGCCAGCCTGGAGGTCTGCACGCTGCTGCGCAAGCCCGACGCGGTCAAGGTCGACGTCCCGGTGCGCTACGTCGGCTTCGACATCCCCAACGAGTTCGTCGTCGGCTACGGCCTGGACTACGCCGAGCGCTACCGCGACCTGCCCTACATCGCCACGCTCAAGCCCGAGGTCTACTCCAGCTGAACGGCAGGACCTGGCCGCTCCCCACGACGCGCTCCGCGCGCCGCGGGTCCTCGCGGCCGGGCCGGGAGCAGCGCGCACGCAGCTGTTCCACAGGTCACGCGGTGTACCGTCGACCCAACGACGTCGCCCTGCCGCGGGGTGCCTCCCGCCGGTCGCGGGCGGCGTCCTGCGACGATCAGGAGGGTCGACGGGCAGTGCCGGGCTCGCCCCGGTGCCCGGACACGGTGTATGGAACGTAAGAAGATCGTCCGGAGCGTCTGGTTCTGGATCGCCATCGTCCTCCTGCTGGCCCTCGTGGGCTCCAGCTTCTTCCGTGGCGATGCCGAGTACGACGAGGTCCCCACGTCCACCGCGCTGACCCAGCTCTCCGAGGGCAACGTCACCAAGGCGACGATCAACGACCGCGAGCAGACGCTCGAGCTCGATCTGCGCGACCCCCTCAACGGCACGTCCCAGGTCACCGCCTCCTACCCGGCCGAGGCCGCCGACGACGTCTTCACCGCCGTCCGCGAGGCCTCCGACGGCGACGGCCCGGTCGACTTCGACACCGAGGTCAGCCAGGACAACCTCCTGGTCAGCCTGCTGGTGAGCTTCCTGCCGTTCGTCCTGCTCCTGCTGCTGCTGTTCTGGCTGTTCAACTCCATGCAGGGTGGTGGCCGGGGCGTCGCCGCCTTCGGCAAGTCCAAGGCGAAGATGGTCAGCAAGGACTCCCCGAAGACCACGTTCGCCGACGTCGCCGGCGCGGACGAGGCCATCGAGGAGCTGTACGAGATCAAGGACTTCCTGCAGAACCCGGTCAAGTACCAGGCCATCGGCGCGAAGATCCCCAAGGGCGTGCTGCTGTTCGGCCCGCCCGGGACCGGCAAGACCCTGCTCGCGCGTGCCGTCGCCGGCGAGGCCGGGGTGCCGTTCTACTCGATCTCCGGCTCGGACTTCGTCGAGATGTTCGTGGGTGTCGGCGCCAGCCGCGTCCGCGACCTGTTCAACCAGGCCAAGGAGAACGCCCCGGCGATCATCTTCATCGACGAGATCGACGCCGTCGGCCGCCAGCGCGGTGCCGGCATGGGCGGCGGGCACGACGAGCGCGAGCAGACGCTGAACCAGATGCTCGTGGAGATGGACGGCTTTGACGTCAAGGGCGGCGTGATCATGATCGCCGCCACCAACCGGCCCGACGTCCTGGACCCGGCGCTGCTGCGCCCGGGCCGCTTCGACCGGCAGATCGCCGTCGACCGCCCCGACCTCCTCGGCCGGGTGGCCGTGCTCAAGGTGCACGCCACGGGCAAGCCGCTGGCCAGCGACGTCGACCTGACGACGCTCGCCCGTCGCACCCCCGGCTTCACCGGAGCCGACCTGGCCAACGTGCTCAACGAGGCCGCGCTGCTCACCGCCCGCAACGGCGGCACCCAGATCACCGACGCCACCCTCGAGGAGGCGATCGACCGCGTGCTCTCCGGCCCGGAGCGCAAGACCCGGGGGATGAGCGAGAAGGAGAAGAAGGTCACCGCCTACCACGAGGGCGGCCACGCCCTGGTGGCGCACGCACTGCCGAACACCGACCCGGTGCACAAGGTGACGATCCTGCCGCGCGGTCGCTCGCTGGGGCACACGCTGGTGTTGCCCACCGAGGACAAGTACACCCAGACGCGCTCGGAGATGATCGACCAGCTGGCCTACATGCTGGGTGGCCGCGCCGCCGAGGAGCTCGTCTTCCACGAGCCCACGACCGGCGCCGGCAATGACATCGAGAAGGCCACGTCCGTGGCCAAGGCGATGGTCACCCAGTACGGCATGAGCGCCAAGCTGGGTGCGGTCAAGTACGGCAACACCGACTCCGAGCCCTTCCTGGGCCGGGACATGGGCGCGCGGCCCGACTACTCCAACGCCGTCGCCGCCGACATCGACGGCGAGGTGCGTGCGCTGATCGAGACCGCGCACGACGAGGCGTGGGAGATCCTGGTCGAGTACCGGGACACCCTGGACCAGCTCGTGCTGGAGCTGCTGGACAAGGAGACGCTGACCCGCGAGGACATGGACCGGATCTGTGCCGGGGTGGTGAAGCGCCCGTCGATGGCCCCGTACAACGGGTTCGGCAAGCGCACTCCGTCGCAGCGCCCGCCGGTGCTCACCCCGGCCGAGGTGTCCGGCCTCAACGGCGCCACGGCCGTCTCGTCCAACGGCCACGGCGTTGCGGCGTCCCCGACCGGGGACGTCGGCAGCCCGGCGCCCGGCCGGTGACCGCCGGACCCGGGGGAGCAGGTCAGGGCGGCACGCCGCCGCTCCACGGCCTCGGTCTGGACCCGGTGACCGGTGACCCGGTCGCCGACCTGACCGACGCCCGCTTCGACGCGCCCCGGATCGAGGCCGCCGTCCGCGAGATCCTGCTCGCGATCGGTGAGGACCCCGACCGCCCGGGGCTGGTCGACACCCCGGGCCGGGTCGCCCGGGCCTACGCGGAGACCTTCGCCGGCCTGTCGCAGGACCCGGTCGACGTGCTCGCCACCACCTTCGACGAGGGTCACGACGAGCTCGTGCTGGTGCGCGACATCCCGGTCTACTCGACCTGCGAGCACCACCTGGTGCCCTTTCACGGCAAGGCGCACGTCGGCTACATCCCCGGCGCCGACGGCCGGGTGACCGGCCTGTCGAAGCTGGCCCGGCTCGTCGAGGTCTACGCCCGACGCCCCCAGGTGCAGGAGCGGATGACCCGGGAGATCGCCGACTCGCTGTTCGACGTGCTCAAGCCGATGGGCGTCATCGTGGTGGTCGAGGCCGAGCACCTGTGCATGGCGATGCGCGGCGTGCGCAAGCCCGGCACGACCACGATGACCTCCGCGGTGCGCGGCGCCTTCCGGGACAACGCGGTGACCCGTGGCGAGGCGATGAGCCTCATCCTGGGCCGGTGACCGGACCGATCTCGCTGCCGCGCCCGCAGCGCTGCCTGGTGATGGGCGTCCTGAACGTCACCCCGGACTCCTTCTCCGACGGCGGCACGTTCGCCGACCCGGCCGTCGCGGTCGAGCACGGGCTGCGGATGCACGCCGCCGGTGCCGACTACGTCGACGTGGGCGGGGAGTCGACCCGGCCCGGTGCCGACCGGGTGGACGTCGACGAGGAGTGCCGTCGCGTCGTGCCGGTGGTCCGTGAGCTGGTGGCCGCCGGGGTGCGGGTCAGCGTCGACACCACCCGCGCGGAGGTGGCCGGCGCCGCGCTGGAGGCCGGTGCGGCGCTGGTCAACGACGTCAGCGGCGGGCTGGCCGACGAGGGCATGGCCCGACTGGTCGCCGAGACGGGCGTGCCGTGGGTCCTCATGCACTGGCGCGGCCACAGCCGGGAGATGCAGGCCGCGGCCCGCTACGGCGACGTGGTCACCGAGGTCGCTGCGGAGCTCACCGCCCGGGTGGAGGACGTCGTGGCCGCCGGGGTCGACCCCGCGCAGCTGGTGCTGGACCCGGGGCTGGGCTTCGCCAAGAACGCCGAGCACAACTGGGCGCTGCTGGCCGGACTGGACCGGCTCGTCGGGCTGGGGCTGCCGGTGCTCGTCGGTGCCTCCCGCAAGACCTTCCTCGGGCGGCTGCTGGCCGACCCCGACGGCACGGCGCGCCCGGTCGAGGGCCGGGAGGCCGCGACCGTGGCGATCTCGGTGCTCGCCGCGCAGGCCGGGGCCTGGGGCGTGCGCGTGCACGACCCGGTCCAGTCGCTGGACGCCATCGCCACCGTCGACGCCGTGCGCGCCGCCCGAACCGCAGGAGCAACCCGTGGCTGACGTAGGACCCACCCCCGACCGGATCACCGTGCACGGGCTCACCGGCCACGGCTTCCACGGCGTCTACCCGGCCGAGCGGGAGCACGGCCAGACGTTCCGCGTCGACGCTGCGCTGGAGCTGGACACCGCGCCGGCCGCGGCCACCGACGACCTGGCCCGCACCGTCAACTACGCCGAGCTGGCCCAGTCGCTGCACGCGGTGCTGGTCGGGGAACCGGTCGACCTGCTGGAGACCCTCGCCCAGCGGCTGGCCGACCTGTGCCTGGCCGACCCGCTCGTGCAGGCCGTGGAGATCACCGTGCACAAGCCCGACGCCGACCTCGGCGTACCCGCCGACGACGTCACGGTGGCGATCCGGCGGCAGCGGGCACCCGTCCTGCCGCACGACCCGACCGTCCGCCGCGGGCCGCAGGGCCGCGGCCATTGAGCACCGCCGTCCTCTCCCTCGGCGGCAACCTCGGTGACCGGGCGGCGACGCTGCGCACGGCGCTGGCCGCGCTGACCGGCCACGGCCTGGTCGCCGCCTCCGGGCTCTACGAGACGCCGCCGTGGGGGCCGGTCGAGCAGCCGCCCTATCTCAACGCGGTCGCCGTCCTGACCGCCGACCGGGACGCCGCCGGCTGGCTGGGCCTGGCCCGCGAGCTGGAGCAGGCGGCCGGGCGCACCCGGGAGGTGCGCTGGGGCGCGCGCACCCTGGACGTCGACGTCGTCACGGTCACCGCGGACGACGGCACGCCGGTGCGCTCCGACGACCCGGAGCTGCTGCTGCCGCACCCGCGGGCCGCCGAGCGGGCCTTCGTCCTGGTGCCGTGGCTGGCCCTCGACCCGGCGGCCACGCTGCCCGGGCACGGCCCGGTCGCCCAGCTGGTCGCGGCGCTGCCGCCCGCGGACGTGGCCGCCGTGGTCCCGGCGTGAAGCCGGTCAGCCGCCGCGACCTGGTCGCCCTCGCCCTCGGCCTGGCCGTCGCCAGCTGGCTCGTCGTCCGGGCCGCCTACGGGGAGATCCCGGCGCTGCGGTGGTGGCTGCCGGTCCCCGTCGGGCTGCTCGCCCTCGCCGAGGCCGGCGCCGCCCGCACGCTGGGCGCCCGGCTGCGGGCCCAGCGCGACCGGCGTCCGATCCCGGGGAGCGGGCCGGTCGAGCCGCTGCTGGTCGCCCGGCTGGTGGTGCTCGCCCAGGCCAGCGCCTACGTCGGCGCTGTCCTCGCCGGCTGCTGGGCCGGGGTGCTGCTGCACACCGTGCCGGCGCTCGACCGGCTCACCGCCGCCCGCGGCGACACCGGCACCGGAGTGCTCGGCGTCCTGCTCGCCGTCGCGCTGACCGTCGCGGCGCTGTGGCTGGAGCACGTCGCCGAGATCCCGCTGGACGACGACGACCGGCCGACCGGCGCCCGGGCGTAGTCGGAGCAACCCGTCCCTGCACCCTCAGGACGAGACCCTCCCGCTAGACGGCGCCGGCGGTCTCCGGGACGGTGCCCTCGACGGAGCGGCGCAGGGCCGCGTGCAGCGACTCGGGGGTGAGGACGCCGCAGAACCGGTCGCCGTCGAGCACCGCGACCCAGCCGGCCTCCAGCTGCAGCATGGTGGAGAACGCCGTCTTCAGCGTGGCGTCGATCGGCACCCAGGCCTCCATCCGCTTCCCCGCCTCGCGCACCGTGCCCGCGCCGGTGGCCCGCTCGGCGGAGATCCAGCCGTGCAGCGCCTGGTGGTCGTCGAGCACGACCGCCCAGCGGGCACCGGCCCGCACCATCGCGGCCCGTGCGTCGGCCAGGCCGTCGTCCACGTGCACCACCGGCGGCTGCTCGAGGTCGGCCATGTCGATGCCGGTGACCGCCAGCCGCTTGAGCCCGCGGTCGGCGCCGACGAAGTCGGCCACGAACGGGGTGGCGGGGGAGCCGAGCAGCTCGGCGGGGGCGGCGAACTGCTCGACCCTGCCGCCGGTGCTCATCACCGCGATCCGGTCACCGAGACGCACGGCCTCCTCGATGTCGTGGGTGACGAAGACGATCGTCTTGCGCACCGCGTCCTGGAGCCGGAGGAACTCCGTCTGCAGCCGCTCCCGCACGATCGGGTCGACGGCGGAGAACGGCTCGTCCATCAGGAGGACGGCGGGGTCGGCGGCCAGCGCGCGGGCCACCCCGGCGCGCTGGCGCTGCCCACCGGAGAGCTGGTGCGGGTAGCGGTTCCCGAAGGACGCCGGGTCCAGCCCGACCAGCTCCAGCAGCTCCTCCACCCGGTCGGCGGTGCGCCGCTTGTCCCAGCCCAGCAGCCGCGGGACGGTACCGACGTTGCGCCGGACGGTCTGGTGCGGGAAGAGCCCGACGTTCTGGATGACGTAGCCGATCCGCCGGCGCAGCTCCACCGGGTCGACCCGGGTGACGTCGTCGTCGCCGAGCAGGATGCGGCCGGTGGTCGGCTCGATGATCCGGTTGATCATCTTCATCGTGGTCGTCTTGCCGCAGCCCGAGGGCCCGACCAACACGGTGAGCTCGCCCGCGGCGAAGGTCAGGTCCAGCGCGCGGACGCCGACGCTGCCGTCGGGGTAGGTCTTGCTGACCCCCTCCAGCCGGATGGCCTGGGCGGGGGAGGCTGCGGTCTGGGGCGGGCGAGCGCTAACGTCCACGAGTGGCCTTCCTGACGGGCGCTGCGGTGCTGAGCGCGTCGAGCGGTGCGGTGTTCGCTGCCGATGCGGCGCCGAACCCCTGGTTCGACCCCTCCTACGTGACGTCGAACTGGAGCACCATCCTCGCCTACCTGGGCGAGCACGTGCGGCTCACCGTCGCAGCGGTGCTCCTCGGCGCGTTGATCGCGCTGCCGCTGGCGCTGCTCGCCCGGCGCAGCCGCTGGCTGGCCGGGCCGGTGCTCGGGCTCTCCACGCTGGTCTACACGATCCCGTCGCTGGCGATGTTCGCCTTCGTGGCGCCGATCACCGGGCTGTCCGCGACGACGGTGCTGATCGGCCTGGTGCTCTACTCGTTGGTCGTCCTGGTGCGGAACTTCCTCGCCGGCCTGCAGTCGGTCCCCGCCGACGTCCAGGAGGCGGCCCGCGGCATGGGCTACGGCCCGGTCCGGATGTTCTGGCAGGTCGAGCTGCCCCTGGCGCTGCCGTCGTTCATGGCCGGCATCCGCGTCGCCACCGTCTCCACCGTCGCGCTGGTCACCGTCGGGGTGATCGTCGGCCACGGCGGGCTGGGCCAGCTGATCACCGGCGGGTTCAACGCCAACTTCTACCGGGCCGAGATCGTCACCGGCGCGGTCGGCTGTGTGCTGCTGGCGCTCGTCGCGGACCTGCTGCTGGCCGGCGCCGAGCGGGCGCTGACCCCCTGGGCCCGGCGGGCGCGGGCATGAACCAGCTCGAGGCGGCCCTCCGCTACCTCAACGACCCGCTCAACTGGTCGCGCACCAACGGGATCATCGACCTCCTGCTGCAGCACCTGCGGATCTCGGTGATCGCCGTCGCCGTCGCGGTGGCCGTCGGCGTCCCGATCGGTGCGCTGCTCGGCCACATCGGCCGGGGCGGCGCCTTCACCGTCGCGCTGTCCAACGTCTCCCGCGCGGTCCCGACGCTGGCCCTGCTGACGGTCTTCGCGGTCACCCCGATCGGCTTCGGGCCCACGGCGACCACCATCGCGCTCGCCCTGTTCGCCCTGCCCCCGGTGCTCACCAACACCTACGTCGGGTTCCGCGGCGTCGACCGGGACGTCGTCGAGGCCGCCCGGGCCATGGGGATGAGCGAGCGGCAGGTGCTGCTGCGCGCGGAGCTGCCGCTCGCCGTGCCGCTGCTGATGACCGGGGTCCGCACGGCCGCGGTGCAGGTGGTCGCCACCGCGACCCTGGCCGCGCTGGTCGCCGGCGGCGGCCTGGGCCGGATCATCACCCTCGGCTTCCGCCAGCAGGACTACGGCGCCGTGCTGGCCGGCGCCCTGCTCGTCGCGCTGCTGGCGGTGGCCACCGAGCTGCTGCTGGCCGTGGTCAGCTGGGCGGTCACCCCGGGCCCGCGGCGGCTGGCGTTCGGCCGGGTGCGCACCCGGCAGGTGGGTGCGGGGACGGTGGCGGCCACCCCCTGACCGGGGTCGAGGTCACCTCCGGGTAACGGTTGGGCACGACGGACTTGCCCTCGGGGCCCCTGCAGGAGTTGAGTGGTCGACGCGGGGCACCCCCCGCCAGACACGCGTGGCCGTCCAGCAGTGGACGACACGGGACACAGAAGGCGGAGCTGATGCGCACGCGTCCCCGTTTCCAGACCATCCTCCCCCTCGCCGCCATCGCGGCCGTCCTCGCCACCGCCGCGTGCGGTGAGTCGGGTTCCTCGGGCACCTCGGCCACCGGCGGCCAGGCCGCCGCCACCGGGTCCGCCTCGGGCGAGGCCTGCGCGCCGGTCGCCGGTGACCAGCTCGTCGTCCTCGAGGACGACAAGGGCCTGCAGAACGCCGACAACGTCGTCCCGGCGGTCAACGCCGAGGCCGCCGCGGCCAGCCCCGCCCTCGTCCAGGCGCTGGACACGGTCTCCGCAGCACTGACCGAGGACGACCTGATCGGGATGAACAAGGCCGTCGACATCGACCGGCAGACCGCCACCGACGTGGCCGCCGCCTACGCCACGGAGAACGACCTCGGCGCCGGCGTCACCGGCGGCAGCGGCCCGGTCGTCGTGGGTGCGGCGGACTTCAGCGAGTCCCAGGTGCTGGCCAACGTCTACGCCCAGGCCCTGAACGCGGCCGGCTTCGAGGCCACCGTGCAGACCGTGGGCAACCGCGAGCTGTACCTGCCGGCGCTCAAGAGCGGTGAGATCCAGGTCTTCCCGGAGTACCTGGCCACCGTCGCCGACATCATCGCCAAGAACGTCGACCCGGCCTCCACCGGCATCGCCACCAGCGACGCCGACGAGACGCTGACCGCGCTCGAGCCGATCGCCCAGCAGTACGGGCTGGTCTTCGGCACCCCGGCCGAGGCGACCGACCAGAACGCCTTCGCCGTCACCACCGCGTTCGCCGAGGGCCTCGGGGTCACCACCCTCTCCGAGCTGGCCGAGAAGTGCGGCGACGGCTCGCTGAGCCTCGGCGGCCCGGGCGAGTGCCCGACCCGGCCGCAGTGCCAGCTCGGCCTGGAGGAGACCTACGGGCTCACCTTCTCCGGCTTCAGCGAGTACGACGCCGGTGGCCCGCTGACCAAGGCCGCCATCCAGCAGGGTGACGTGGCCATGGGCCTCGTCTTCAGCTCCGACGGCGCCCTCGCCCAAGGCTGACGAAGGACCTCCCTGCCCCCCGCCACTCGCAAGCTCGCGGCGGGCCCCTGCAAGGAGGCCGAACGACGAAGGCCCGCTCCCTGTCCGGGGGCGGGCCTTCGTCGTGTCAGTACCAGCTGCCGCTGGCGGGCAGCTGCTCGCCGGCGGTGACCACGGTGGGCACCCGGTTGCCCTCCGGGGCCAGCGGGCAGGTCCACTGCGGGTCGTAGGTGCACGAGGGGTGGTAGGCGAAGTTGAGGTCGACCACGAGCCGCCCCCCGGTGCCGCCCAGGTCGGCGCTCTTCACGGTGTCGAGCAGGTAGCGGCCGCCGCCGTAGGTCGTCGTGCCGGCGCTGCCGTCGCGCAGCGGCAGGAACACCCCGCCGCCGTAGCCGCCCGTCCACCACACGTCGAGCCGGCCGACGTCGCCGAGGGTGACCCGACCGATCCGGTGCAGCACGAGACCGCCCTCGCCGGTCGGCACCCCGAGCTGGAGCGGCTCGACGTCGGTGTCCACGGGAGCGTCGAAGCGCAGCGCGGGGTCGTAGGGGGCCATCGGCACCCCGGTGAAGCCGGACCGGGCCGCGGCGTCCAGCGGGGAGTCCGGGTGGCTGCCCAGCAGGGCGTCCCGGCCGGTGCGCCACAGGGCCCAGCCGGACTCGGGGTCCTCGGCCGCCCGGACGTCGGCGTACAGGGTGGCGACGCGTCGTCGCCAGTCGAGCAGGGTGAGCGTCACCGCACCACCCTGTCACCGGGCGCGGGGACGGCGGGCGCGGCACGACCGGCAACCACTCGCCGGAACCTCTTCAGACCGTAGAGTGACGGCATGGGAGGTCGCCGGGACGACGTGCCTGCCCGCACCGCCCTGCCCGCGCTGCCGCCGCGCCCGGCCCCGCCGCGTCCTCGCCCCACGCCGGCCGTCGTCGCGCCGGCCGTGGCTGCGCCGGCCGTGGTCCCGCCGTCCGCGGTCGAGCAGGCCGCGGCGGCACCCCGTGAGGTGCGGCCCCGTGCGGTCGCGGACTCCGCGAACCCTGCCCGGCGGGTCTGGCTGGCCGTCGGGCTGGTGCTGGCCGCCGTCGCGACCGCCGCGGTCTTCCTCACCGACAACCCGCTGGTGCTGCGGATCGTGCTGCTCGCGGTCTGCTGGGCCTTCGTCGTCGCAGCGTTCCTCGGGGGCAGCCGCGACGGCGACCGGGTGGTCGCCGCCGCCCGGGAGGCCGAATTGCGGGCCGCCTACGACCTGGAGCTCGAGCGCGAGGTCGCCGCCCGGCACGCCCACGAGGCCGCGCTGGAGGGCCGGCTGCGGCGGGAGGCCGAGGAGACGATGCGCGAGGAGCTGCGGCAGCTGCGCACCCAGCTCGGCGCCCTCGACCGCCTGCAGGACGACCTCGCCGCGGTCGGCCGGCTGCGCGCCGACCTCCACGCCCTGACCGGGCTGTCCGCGCAGCTCGACGCCCTGGGGGAGCTGCGCGGCGAGCTCGCCGGGTTGGCCCAGCTGCGGACCCAGCTCGCCGGCGTCGGCGACCTGCGGGCCGAGCTCGGGCGGCTGCGCAGCGAGGTCGGCGAGCAGCTGTCCGGCGAGGTGATGGTCGAGCGCACGGTCATGCGTGCCCAGTCGGTGCGCGGGCCCGCGCAGGGCACCGACTCCTTCGCTGTCGGGAACGGCCGGACGCTGGAGGGCAGCCCCGACTGGCCGGCGGAACCGTCGCTGCGTCCCGGCGGCTGGGACGTCGACTCCTGGACCACCACCCGGATCGAGGCCGGCACGCCCGCGGACGACGGCGGCCCCACCTCGTGGACGCTCGTCCCGCCCGCCGAGCCGACGCGCACCTTCGCGGTGGTCGACGAGGAGCAGGTGTCCCCGCACCGGCCGCCCTCGCCGGTCGAGTGGCTGGTGGGCGAGTCGTTGGTGGAGCCCCCGGTCGAGGCGGCGCCGCAGTCCCCGCGTGCGTGGCTGGACCAGCAGTCGCTGGTCGGCGCGGGCGACCCGACCGGCGAGCTGCCGGTCGCCGGGCAGCCCGACCGTCCGTCGACGGCCGCCTGGTCGCCGGCCCCGGAGACCCCGCGCCGGCACCGCCGCGCCGCCGAGCCCGACGAGGACGACGACCTCGTCTCCTGGACCGACCGCCTCCGTGGCACCGGGCCGGGCGAGCCGCCGTCCTCCTGGGCCCCGGCGTACGGCAGTTCCTCGGCCGCGGCCCGTCCGTACGGGAGCTCGTCGTACCCGGGCCCGTCCGACGGCCCCTCGACGTCCGGGACACCGGTGGCCGAGCCCTCGACGTCCGAGCCGCCGTCGTCCGAGCCGATGACGTACGGGGCGACGTCCTACGAGCCGCCGTCATACGAGCCGCCGTCATACGAGCCGCCGTC
>NZ_JAAGWH010000031.1 GCF_010682105.1 Modestobacter muralis
TCGTCGTACGAGCCGACGACCTACGGGGCGCCGTCCTTCGAGAGCCCGTCCTACGAGAGCCCGTCCTACCGGAGTGCTGTGTACGAGGGCGCTGCGGACGAGAGCCGCTCGGACGTGCACCCCTCCGACGAGGGCGCTGCCTACGAGCCGCCGTCCTGGCTGGACCGGGGTGCGGGCACCGGCAGCACCGCCTGGGCGTCGTCCGACGGCGCAGGCGTGCCCGACGACGAGACCCACAGTGCTCCAGCGCCGAACGCCCCCGGTGCACCGCCCGCGCCCGCCGGCCACGCACGGCTGGAGCAGATCCTGGCCGAGAGCGGCGTCGCGGCGCCCAGCGGCGGCCGGTCGGGGCGGCGCCGCTATCGCGAGGAGGGCCAGGAGGACGGCGACGACGTGCTGGCCCGGGTGCTGGGCCGCGACTGACCGCCCACCGGTCGGTGAGCCAGCACACACCGGAGGGACGTTGCCGCGCCGCCCGGCCGGTAACACACTCGGCTCAGACGGTTCACGTGTGTGACACACCCGCCGAGGGTGGTTGCAGCAGGTGGCCCCGTCGCTCGACGAGCACCCGCTCGACCCGCACCACCCAGCGGTCCACGACGACGTGGGCCGACGCGACCTGAGTCCGGTACCCGCACGGGACTGGAACGAGAGGTGCACGGGATGTCCGTCCGTCCGCGCGCGACCGCCGCTGCGCCCGCTGCCGTACCCGCCGCCGGGCTGCCCCCGGCCGCCGAGGCCCCCGCCCGCCTGCGCGTGGGCGTGATCGGCGCCGGCCGGGTCGGCGCCGTCCTCGGCGCCGCGCTCGCCACCGCCGGCCACGAGGTGGTCGCCGCCTCGGGACTGTCCGCCGCCTCCCGCGCGCGCGCCGCCCGGCTGCTGCCCGGGGTGCCGCTGCTGCGCGCCGACCAGGTGGTCGCCGCCAGCGACCTCGTCGTGCTGGCCGTCCCCGACGACACCCTCGCCGGCCTGGTCACCGGGCTCGCCGAGACCGGCGCCTGGCGCCGCGGCCAGCTGGCCTTCCACACCTCCGGGGCGGCCGGCATCGGCGTGCTCGCCCCCGCCGAGGACGCCGGCGTGCTGCCGCTGGCCCTGCACCCGGCGATGACCTTCACCGGCGCCCCCGAGGACGTGCACCGGCTGGTCGCCGTGCCCTTCGGCGTGACCAGCCGTCCCGAGCACCGCCCGGTCGCCGAGGCCCTCGTGCTGGAGATGGGCGGGGAGCCCACCTGGGTCGCCGAGGCCGACCGCGGGCTCTACCACGCGGCCCTGGCCGGCAGCGCCAACCACCTGGTCACGCTGGTCGCCGAGGCCGCCGACCTGCTGCGCGCCGCCGGCGTCGAGGACCCTGCCCGCGTGCTCACCCCGCTGCTCACCGCCGCTCTCGAGGGCGCCCTGCGCCGCGGCGACCGCTCCCTCACGGGCCCGGTCAGCCGCGGGGACGTGGGCACCGTCACCGGCCACCTGCAGACGCTGGGCGAGCGGGCACCGGCGGCGGTCGACGCCTACGTCGCGCTGGCCCGGCGCACCACCGAGCGTGCCCTGGCCGCCGGCCGGCTCCGCCCCCACGAGGGCGCCCCGCTGCTGGAGCTGTTGCGCGGCTCGACCGAGGAGGCCACCCGATGAGCGGGCCCGCCACCCCGACCGTCGCCGAGACGACCGCGGAGCTCCGCCGGCTGCGGGCCGCCCTGCCCGGGCCGGTCGTGCTGGTGCCGACCATGGGCGCGCTGCACGAGGGCCACCGCACCCTGGTGCGCGCCGCCCGCGAGCGCGGCGGCAGCGTCGTGGTCTCGGTCTTCGTCAACCCGACGCAGTTCGGGCCGGGGGAGGACTTCGACCGCTACCCGCGCACCTGGGACGCCGACCTCGCCGCGCTGGCCGCCGAGGGCGCCGACCTGGTCTTCCACCCGCCGGTCGACGAGGTGTACCCGCCCGGTGCCGCCGGGGTGACCGTGCACCCCGGTCCGCTGGGCGACGTGCTGGAGGGCGCCGTCCGCCCCGGTCACTTCGCCGGCGTGCTCACGGTGGTGGCGAAGCTGTTCGGGCTGGTCCGCCCGGACGTCGCCGTCTTCGGCGAGAAGGACTACCAGCAGCTCACCCTGATCCGGGCGATGGCCCGCGAGCTCGCGCTGGGCGTCGACGTCGTCGGCGTCCCCACCGTGCGGGAGGACGACGGCCTCGCGCTGTCCAGCCGCAACCGCTACCTGTCCGCGGAACAGCGGGCGGCCGCCGCGGCGTTGTCCGCCGCGCTGCGCGCCGGTGCGGCGGCCGGGCCGCGGGGCGCCGACGCCGTCCTCGCCGCGGCGGGGGCGGTGCTCGCCGGGGCGCCGGGGCTGGTCCCGGACTACCTGGAGCTCACCTCGCCGGAGCTGGGGCCGCCCCCGGCCGCCGGACCCGCCCGCCTGCTGGTCGCCGCCCGCGCCGGCAGCACCCGGCTGATCGACAATCTCGCACTGGAACTGGGGAGCCCCCGATGATGCGCACGATGCTCAAGAGCAAGGTCCACCGCGCGACGGTGACCCAGGCCGACCTCCACTACGTCGGCTCGGTGACCGTCGACGAGGACCTGATGGACGCCGCCGACCTGCTGGCCGGCGAGCAGGTGGCCATCGTCGACGTCACCAACGGCGCCCGGCTGGAGACCTACGTGATCCCCGGCGAGCGCGGCAGCGGCGTGCTGGGCATCAACGGTGCCGCCGCGCACCTGGTGCACCCCGGCGACCTGGTCATCCTGATCACCTACGGCCTCATGGACGAGACCGAGGCCAAGTCGTTCCTGCCGCGCGTGGTGCACGTCGACGCCGCCAACCGGGTCGTCGAGCTCGGCGCGGACCCCTCCGCCCCCGTCCCGGGGGCTGCGGACCAGCAGCGGAGCCCCCAGGGCGTACCGGTCCGATGACCGGTCTGCCGTCGCGGCTGAGCGCGCCCGAGCCCGGGTGGGAGCTCACCGCCGACGTCTGCGTGGTGGGCTCCGGCGTCGCCGGCCTGTGCGTGGCGCTGCACGCCCGCGCCTCCGGGCTGTCCGTCGCCGTCGTCACCAAGGTCGAGGTGGACGACGGCTCGACCCGCTGGGCGCAGGGCGGGATCGCCGCCGTGCTGTCCGCGACCGACACCCCCGGCGCGCACGCCCGGGACACCGAGGTCGCCGGCGTCGGGCTCTGCGACGACGACGCCGTCCGGGCGCTGGTCACCGAGGGCCCGGAGCGGCTGCAGGAGCTGATCAGCTGGGGCGCCGCCTTCGACCGCGACGCCGCCGGCCACCTGCTGCTCACCCGCGAGGGCGGGCACTCCACCGACCGGATCGTCCACGCCGGCGGGGACGCCACCGGCGCGGAGGTGCAGCGGGCGCTGCACGACGCCGTCTCCGCCGACCCGGGCATCACGCTGGTCGAGCACGCAATGGTGCTGGACCTGCTCACCGACGTCGCGGGCCGGGCCGCCGGGGTGACCCTACACGTGCTCGGTGAGGGCAGCGCCGACGGCGTCGGGGCCGTGCGCGCCCGGGCCGTGGTGCTGGCCACCGGCGGCATGGGCCAGGTCTACGCCGCCACCACCAACCCCTCGGTGTCCACCGGCGACGGCGTCGCGCTGGGCCTGCGGGCCGGCGCGGTCGCCACCGACCTGGAGTTCGTCCAGTTCCACCCCACGGCGCTCTACCTCGGCCCGGACTCCCGCGGGCAGCAGCCGCTGGTCTCCGAGGCGCTGCGCGGCGAGGGCGCGGTGCTGCGCGACGACGCGGGGGAGCGGTTCATGGTCGGCGCGCACGAGCTCGCCGAGCTGGCACCCCGGGACGTCGTGGCCAAGGCCATCACCCGGGTGCAGCTGCGCGACGGCGTCGACCACGTGTGGCTCGACGCCCGCGGCATCCCCGGCCTGGCCGAGCGGTTCCCGACCATCGTCGCCCGCTGCCGGGAGGCCGGCGTCGACCCGGTCACCGACCTGGTCCCGGTCACCCCCGCCGCGCACTACGCCTCCGGCGGGCTGGCCACCGACCTGCACGGGCGCACCACCGTGCCCGGGCTCTACGCCTGCGGCGAGGTCGCCTGCACCGGCGTGCACGGGGCCAACCGGCTGGCGTCGAACTCGCTGCTCGAGGGGCTGGTGTTCGCCGGCCGGATCGGGGAGGCGCTGGCCCGCGAGCTGCCGGTCCCGGCCGCCCCCGCACCGGTCGACCCGCGCCCGCAGGGGCTGGTCGACGCGGCGGCCCGCGGCCCGCTCACGGCCACCATGTCCGCCCTGGTCGGCGCGCTGCGCACCGGACCGGGGCTGGCGAGGGCGGCCGGGGAGCTGGCCGGGCTGGAGGAGCGCACCACCGCCGTCCCCGGCGTGCCCGGCTGGGAGGCCACCGACCTGCTGACCGTGGCGACCGCGATCACCGCCGCGGCCGCCGCCCGCGAGGAGACCCGCGGCTGCCACTGGCGGGAGGACCACTCCGACGCCGCCGACGCGTGGCGGGTGCACCTCGACGTCCGGCTGGACGACGGCGGGCGGGTCACCCTGGCCCGCCGCCGGGTAGGCGAGCCCGTCGCCGTCCGGTGGTGAGCGGGCGGGGAGCAGGAACGCAGTGGCGGTGACCGGCAGGATGGACGGCGTGACCAGCCACCCCACGGACCTGACCGGCACCGGGCTGAGCGCGGCCTGGGTCGACGAGCTGGTCGAGCGCACGCTCACCGAGGACCTCACCGGCGGCCCGCCGCTGCCCAGCGCGCCCGACGTCGCGGTGGGCTACGACGTCACCAGCGCCGCCACCGTGCCCGGCACGCAGTTCGGGACGGCGGACCTGGTCGCCCGCGCGGACGGCGTCCTCGCCGGTCTCCCGGTGGCCGCACGGGTCTTCCGCCGGCTGGCCCCCGGCGCGACCCTCACCGCCTCGGCCACCGACGGCGACCGGGTCCGCCGAGGCGACGTGCTGCTGACCGTGCGCGGGCCGGTGCGGGCGCTGCTGGCGGCCGAGCGCAGCGCGCTGAACATCGCCAGCCGGGCCAGCGGCATCGCCACCCACACCCGGGCCTGGGCCGACGCGATCGCCGGCACCGGGGCCACGGTGCTCGACACCCGCAAGACCACCCCCGGGCTGCGCCCGCTGGAGAAGTACGCGGTGCGCTGCGGGGGCGGGTCGAACAAGCGGATGGGCCTGTACGACGTGGCCATGGTCAAGGACAACCACGTGACCGCCGCGGGCTCGGTCGCCGCCGCCGTCGCGATGGTGCGCGAGCGCGCCCCGCGGGTGCCGGTGCAGGTGGAGTGCGACACCGTCGCCCAGGTCACCGAGGCGGTGGAGGCCGGCGCGGACTTCCTGCTGCTGGACAACATGACCCCCGACCAGCTGCGGCAGGCCGTCGCGGCCGTGGGCGACCGTGACGTCGAGCTCGAGGCCACCGGCGGGCTGACCCTGGCGGTCGCGCGGGAGTACGCCGAGACCGGGGTCGACTTCCTGTCCGTGGGCGCGCTGACCCACTCCTCGCCGATCCTGGACCTGGCCCTCGACCTGCGGGTGGGCTGAGCGGTGCTGCTCACCGTCGACGTGGGCAACAGCCAGACCGTGCTGGCCACCTTCGACGGCGACCGGCGGGTCGGTGGCTGGCGGGTCACCACGCACGCGCACTCCACCGCCGACGAGCTGCGGCTGCTCTGGCGCGGGTTGCTGGCCGGCACCGAGCTGACCGGGGTCGCGGCCTGCTCCACCGTCCCCGCGCTGCTGCCGGCGCTGCGCGAGCTGCTGGGCTCCCTGGCCGTCCCGGTCACCCTCATCGGGCCGGGGGTGCGCACCGGCGTCCCGCTGCACGTCGACAACCCGCGCGAGGTGGGCGCGGACCGGGTGGTCACCGCGCTCGCCGCGCACGAGCTGTACGGCAGCGCGCCCGACGGGCAGGGGCGTCCGGTGGTGGTCGTGGACTTCGGCACCTCGACCAACGTCGACGCCGTCGGCCCCGACGGGCAGTTCCTGGGCGGCGCGCTGGCCCCCGGGGTCGAGGTCAGCCTGGACGCGCTGGCCGCCCGGGCCGCGCAGCTGCGCTCGGTGGAGCTGCGCGTGCCCCCGCAGGCGATCGGCAAGAACACGGTGGCCGCGCTGCAGTCCGGCCTGGTGCTCGGCTTCGCCGGTCTGGTCGACGGACTGGTGGGCCGGATCGCCGCGGAGCTGGTCGCCCAGTTCGGCACCGCGCCGGTCGTGGTCGCCACCGGGGGGCTGCACTCCCTGGTGGCCGACAGCTGCCGGACGGTCGGGGCGCGTGAGCCCGATCTCACCGTGCACGGCCTGCGCCTGGCGTTCGAGCGCGATCAGGCCAGCGGTGGCGGGACGGCGTCCCGGCGCCCGTAGTCTCGTGGCCGTGAGTGAGCAGCCCCCGTCCGACGACCGCACCGAGACCATCGCGACGAGCGACGAGCGGGGAGCGGTCCGGGGCGCGGAGTCCGACCCCACCGCCGGCCTGCCCGACGACGAGCTGCCCGAGCAGCTGCGCGTCCGTCGGGCCAAGCTCGACCGGATGCGCGAGTCGGGCACCGACCCCTACCCGGTCACCGTCGCCCGCACGACGTCGCTGGCCGACGTGCGCGCCGCGCACCCCGACCTCGAGTCGGACACCATGACCGGTCAGCAGGTCGGTGTCACCGGCCGGGTCATCTTCTCCCGCAACACCGGCAAGCTCTGCTTCGCGACGCTGCGCGAGGGCGACACAGAACTGCAGGTCATGCTCTCGGTCGACCGGGTGGGCCCCGAGGCGCTGGCCGCCTGGAAGGCCGACGTCGACCTCGGTGACCACGTGCTGGTCACCGGCGAGGTCGGGACGTCGCGGCGCGGCGAGCTGTCGGTCTTCGCCGACACGTGGGAGATGGCGGCCAAGTCGCTGCGCCCGCTGCCGGTGGCGCACAAGCCGATGAGCGAGGAGCTGCGGGTCCGCCGCCGCTACGTCGACCTGATCGTCCGCGACGAGGCCCGCCGCACCGTCCGGCAGCGCGCCGCGGTGATGACCGCGCTGCGCGCCGGGCTGGCCGCCCGCGACTTCCTCGAGGTCGAGACCCCCATGCTGCAGACGGTGCACGGCGGTGCCACCGCGCGGCCGTTCCGCACGCACATGAACGCCTTCGACCTCGACCTGTACCTGCGCATCGCACCCGAGCTGTTCCTCAAGCGGTGCATCGTCGGTGGGCTCGACCGCGTCTTCGAGATCAACCGCAACTTCCGGAACGAGGGCGCGGACTCCTCGCACTCGCCGGAGTTCGCGATGCTGGAGTTCTACGCCGCCTACGGTGATTACACCGACGGTGCACGCATCACCCGGGAACTGATCCAGGAATGCTGCACGGCGTTGTTCGGCGACCAGGTCGCCCGGCACCACGACGGCACCGAGATCGACCTCTCCGGAGAATGGCCACAGGTCAAGCTGTACTCGGTGGTCTCGGAAGCGGTCGGCGAGGAGGTCACCCCGCAGACGCCGATCGAGCGGCTGCGGGAACTGGCCGAGACCCATGAGATCGGCGTCGACCCCGCCTGGCTCCCGGGAAAGGTCGTCGAGGAGCTGTTCGAGGCCCTGGTCCAGCACACGCTGCAGTCGCCGACCTTCGTCATCGACTACCCCGTGGACACCTCGCCGCTGACCCGCGCGCACCGCACCGACCCCGGTGTGGCCGAGAAGTGGGACCTCTACATCGGCGGCATCGAGCGTGGCACCGGCTACTCCGAGCTCGTCGACCCGGTCGTCCAGCGCGAGCGGCTCACCCAGCAGTCGCTGCTGGGCGCGGCCGGTGACGCCGAGGCGATGGCGCTGGACGAGGACTTCCTCGAGGCACTCGAGTACGGCATGCCGCCCACCGCCGGTGTCGGGCTGGGCATCGACCGGCTCATGATGACGCTGACCGGCCTCGGTATCCGGGAGACGATCCTGTTCCCATTGGTGCGGCCGCTCCATCAATGACCCGCATTTTCCGGGCCGATGTCACCGGAATGTGTGAAGGGGATTGTGCTCTTGCGTCGTGAACGTGGTGCAATGGCCTCGCGAACGCGGGGGCCAATCGCACCGGCGCAACAACGAGAGCGAGAACACAAATGGCACGCAAGGTCCAGGTGATCCTGAGCGACGACCTCGACGACAGCATCGCCGCTGACGAGACGGTCACGTTCTCCCTCGACGGGACGACGTACGAGATCGACCTGTCGGACAAGAACGCCTCGGAGATGCGCGACGTCTTCGCGAAGTACGTCGACGCCGCCCGCAAGGTGAGCAGCCGCGGGACCCGGTCCTCCGGTGCCGGCCGTTCCCGCGCGACCGGTGGCGCCGCCCCGGCCGGCGGCGGTGGCCGGATGGACCGCGAGCAGGCCGGCGCGATCCGCGACTGGGCCCGCAAGAACGGCCACGAGGTCAGCGACCGCGGCCGCATCCCCGGCAGCGTCGTCGAGGCCTACGAGGCCGCACACTGAACCTGCGCACACGCGCAACACCCGCCGTCCGCGGCAGTACGACGACCCGGCGCCTCCTCGAGGTGCCGGGTCGTCGTGCGTCCGGGGCCGGTCCGTCCCGCGGCAGGCGTCCGCTGTCGGCGTAAAGGGGGCGGAACACCGTTCCTGGGACGACAGTTGTCTCCATCGAGCCACCCGCACGACGCACGACGGCCTCATCCCGACGCTGGGTGGGTGGCGCGAACTACAGTGGAACGACCGGTGCCCAGCGCGCCGACGCACGTCGGGTGTCCACGGTCCCGCCAGGGGTCACGAGCACAGCAGGTCCAGCCGGTCAGAGGGGAAACAGCAGATGTTCGAACGGTTCACCGACCGAGCCCGTCGGGTGGTCGTCCTGGCGCAAGAAGAGGCCCGGATGCTCAACCACAACTACATCGGCACCGAGCACATCCTCCTGGGTCTGATCCACGAGGGTGAGGGCGTCGCTGCCAAGGCGCTGGAGTCCCTCGGCATCTCGCTGGAGGGCGTGCGTCAGCAGGTCGAGGAGATCATCGGGCAGGGCCAGCAGGCGCCCTCCGGTCACATCCCCTTCACCCCGCGTGCCAAGAAGGTCCTCGAGCTGTCGCTGCGCGAGGCGCTGCAGCTCGGCCACAACTACATCGGCACCGAGCACATCCTGCTCGGCCTGATCCGCGAGGGCGAGGGTGTCGCCGCCCAGGTCCTGGTCAAGCTGGGTGCAGACCTCAACCGCGTCCGCCAGCAGGTCATCCAGCTGCTGTCGGGCTACCAGGGCAAGGAGCCGGCCGCTGCCGGCGGCCCTGCCGAGGGCACCCCGTCGACCTCGCTGGTCCTCGACCAGTTCGGCCGCAACCTGACCCAGGCCGCCCGTGACGGCAAGCTCGACCCGGTCATCGGCCGGGCCAAGGAGATCGAGCGGGTCATGCAGGTGCTGTCCCGCCGCACCAAGAACAACCCCGTCCTCATCGGCGAGCCCGGTGTCGGGAAGACCGCTGCGGTCGAGGGCCTGGCCCAGGCCATCGTCAAGGGCGAGGTGCCCGAGACGCTGAAGGACAAGCAGCTCTACACCCTCGACCTCGGTGCCCTCGTCGCCGGTTCCCGCTACCGCGGTGACTTCGAGGAGCGGCTCAAGAAGGTCCTCAAGGAGATCCGCACCCGCGGCGACATCATCCTGTTCATCGACGAGATCCACACCCTCGTCGGGGCCGGTGCCGCTGAGGGCGCGATCGACGCGGCGAGCATCCTCAAGCCGATGCTGGCCCGTGGTGAGCTGCAGACCATCGGTGCCACCACGCTCGACGAGTACCGCAAGCACCTGGAGAAGGACGCCGCTCTCGAGCGCCGCTTCCAGCCGATCCAGGTGGAGGAGCCGACGCTCGCCCACACGATCGAGATCCTCAAGGGCCTGCGCGACCGCTACGAGGCGCACCACCGGATCAGCATCACCGACAGCGCGCTCGTGGCTGCCGCGACGCTGGCCGACCGGTACATCTCCGACCGCTTCCTGCCCGACAAGGCGATCGACCTGATCGACGAGGCCGGCGCCCGGATGCGCATCAAGCGGATGACCGCCCCGCCGGACCTCCGCGAGTTCGACGACCGCATCTCCGGCATCCGCCGCGAGAAGGAGTCGGCGATCGACGCCCAGGACTTCGAGAAGGCCGCCTCTCTCCGCGACAAGGAGAAGCAGCTGCTGGGCGAGAAGTCCGAGCGCGAGAAGCAGTGGAAGGCCGGCGACATGGACGTCGTCGCCGAGGTCGACGACGAGCAGATCGCCGAGGTCCTGGCGAACTGGACCGGCATCCCGGTCTTCAAGCTGACCGAGGAGGAGACCTCGCGCCTGCTCCGCATGGAGGACGAGCTCCACAAGCGGATCATCGGCCAGGAAGAGGCCATCAAGAGCGTCTCCCAGGCGATCCGGCGCACGCGGGCGGGCCTCAAGGACCCCCGTCGTCCCGGTGGCTCGTTCATCTTCGCCGGCCCCTCGGGTGTCGGTAAGACCGAGCTGGCCAAGGCGCTCGCGCAGTTCCTCTTCGGCGAGGACGACGCCCTCATCCAGATCGACATGGGCGAGTTCCACGACAAGTTCACCGTGTCGCGGCTCGTGGGTGCCCCTCCCGGCTACGTCGGGTACGACGAGGGTGGCCAGCTGACCGAGAAGGTGCGGCGCAAGCCGTTCTCGGTGGTCCTCTTCGACGAGATCGAGAAGGCGCACGCCGACGTCTTCAACACGCTGCTGCAGGTGCTCGAGGACGGCCGGCTCACCGACGGCCAGGGCCGGATCGTGGACTTCAAGAACACGCTCCTGATCCTGACCACGAACCTCGGTACCCGGGACATCTCCAAGGCCGTCGGCCTGGGCTTCCAGTCCGGGAACGACACCTCGAGCAACTACGAGCGGATGAAGCTCAAGGTCAACGAGGAGCTCAAGCAGCACTTCCGGCCGGAGTTCCTCAACCGCATCGACGACATCGTCGTGTTCCACCAGCTGACCGAGGACGAGATCGTCCACATCGTCGACCTGATGCTCGCCCGGGTCGAGACGCAGCTGGCGAACAAGGACATGTCGCTCGAGGTCACACCGGCAGCCAAGAAGCTGCTGGCGGCCCGCGGGTTCGACCCGGTGCTGGGTGCCCGTCCGCTGCGTCGGACCATCCAGCGCGAGATCGAGGACGCGCTGAGCGAGAAGATCCTCTACGGCGAGATCGCCTCCGGCGAGATCATCGTGGTGGACGTGGAGGAGAACGCCGACACGGTGCTGTCGAAGTTCACCTTCCGGTCGGAGACCAAGCCGGTCGACCTCCCCGACACCCCGCCGGTGGCCCTCGCGGCCGCCGACGGCGACGACGAAGGCCCGCAGGCCCTCGCCGCCGAGTGACCGAGGACCCCTGCCCCCCGTAGCTCGCTACGGGAGGCAGGGGCGGAACCGACGAGGCCGTCCCTGCTCTCCGGAGCACGGGCGGCCTCTGTCGTTCCCGGCCTGCCCCGGGATCAGGAGAGCTGATCGTGCGTGCTCCTGGCTCACCCCGTGCGCTGAGCCAGGAGCACGCACGGTGAGCCAGGACAGGGGGACCCATGGCCCGCGGTGACCACCCGATGCGGACGCCGGCCTACGGCGGGCTGCTGATCGCCGCCGCGATGGTCGGGGCGACGGTGCTGGTGCAGCAGGCCACCAGCTGGCCGGGCTGGCTGCGGACCCTCCTGCTCGCCGTGGCCGTGGTGGCCATGGTGCTGGGCGCGCTGCTCACCCTGCGGGACCGCACGCCCCCTCGCCGCCCCCGCGGTGTCCAGCCCCGCCACCCCCGGCCGAGCGACCCGGGGGCCGACGAGCCTCGTCCCTGAGGGTCGTGTCGGGCCGAGGCGGACGGCACGCCACGGGGTCGTCAGTCGGGGAGGGTGAACCGGCCGTCCTCGGTCTGCGCGACCAGCCCGTCGACCAGCAGCGAGTCCAGGCAGCGGGACCGCTGGACGGCGTCGTCCCAGACCGGCGTCAGGGCCTCGGCCGGCACCGGCTCGGACGCCGCCCGCAGCACGTCGAGCAGCCGGCCACGCACCTGCCGGTCGGTGCCGGCGAAGCCCTGTACCCGGCGTGGTGGCCCGTCGTACGCGGGGGACCCGGCCAGCCGCCAGGCGCAACGGTCCCGGACCGGGCACGCCGGGCAGCGCGGCGTCCCGGCGACGCAGACCAGGGCGCCGAGCTCCATGACGGCGACGGAGAACCGCACCGCGCGGTCGTGGTCCTCCGGGGCCAGCGCGGCGATGTCGGTCAGGTCGGCGGCCCGCGCCGGGGCCGCCTCGGCCTGCGCGTGCACCAGCCGGGCCACGACCCGCCGCACGTTGGTGTCCACGACGGGCTGGCGGCGGTGGTGGCCGAAGCAGGACACCGCCCGCGCTGTGTACGTGCCCACCCCGGGCAGCGCCTCCAGCTCCTCGACCTCGGCCGGCACCAGCCCGCCGTGCCGCTCGGTGACGGCCACGGCCGCCTCACGCAGCCGCAGGGCACGGCGGGGGTAGCCGAGCTTCCCCCACGCGCGGATCACCTCGGCCGGGCTGGCCTGGGCCATGGCCGCCGGGGTGGGCCAGCGGGCCAGCCACTCGCGCCAGACGGGCTCCACCCGCGCCACCGGGGTCTGCTGCAGCATCACCTCGCTGACCAGCACCGCCCACGGGTCGGTCCCGGGAGCGCGCCACGGCAGGTCGCGGGCCGCACCGGCGTACCAGTCGACGATCACCTCGCCGACCGGGTCACCCGAGGAGCCGGTGGGCGGGGCGGGGAGGGTGCTCACGAGCGTCCAGTGTGCCCGGCCCGGACGACGTCCCGAACGGGGTCATCGGACTGCGCGCGTCAGCACGCACCGTCACGCCTCGCCGGGACGGAGTGTCGGCGGCGCCGCCCGCGGAGGCGCACCCTCGGCGATAGTGGCGTGGCGCCTGCAGCGCGATCCGAGGCGCCGGTTAGCGTCGCAGCGTGCTGCACCCGGTCGGCCCCCTGCCCGCCGCCGTCTACTGGCGGCGGCGTCTGCTGGCGCTCGGCTGCGCCGTGGGCGTCCTGGGCGGTGGTGGCTGGCTGGGCGCCGCCCTCGCCTCCGGGAGCCCGGACGGCGACGCCACGGTGGCCGCCCCCTCGAACGACGCCGCGCGCACGACGCCGGGGCTGGAGCAGGTGGTCCCCTCGCTGGCCGCGGTACAGGTGCCGACCGCGGCGCCGTCGTCGGCCCCGGCGACGTCCGAGGCCCCGGCGGCCGAGGTGCCCGCGGGCCCGACGGCGGGCGGACCGTGCGGCGACGACGCGCTCGGCGTCGAGGTGCGGCCCGACCCGGCCAGCGCCCCGGTGGGCAGCAAGCCGACGTTCCAGCTCGTGGTCACCAACGTCTCGCCGGCCGCCTGCGTGCGCGCGGTGGACGCGGCGCTGCAGGAGATCATCCTGATCGACGGAGCCGGCGACCGGGTCTGGGGCAGCAACGACTGCTTCCCGGAGACCACCGTGGAGCAGCGGACCCTGCAGCCGGGGGAGACCGTGGGCTTCCCCGTGCCCTGGAGCGGGCTGACCAGCGAGCCGGGCTGCGCTGCGGGCCGCACCAACCCGCCCGCCGGCACCTACGTGCTGCGCGGCCGGCTGGACACCAAGGTCAGCCCGGACGCCACCTTCACCCTCACCTGAGGACGGACCTCCTCACCGCCCACGGCTCGCGTCACGACCCTGAAGGGGGCCGGAGCCGCTACGGCCCCGTCCTGAGGCTCGCCCCGAGCGAGCGAGGGGTGAGGGGGACCGGGTCCTCCCTCAGCTGTAGCGGTCGAGGATCGAGGTCTCGGCCAGGCGGGACAGGCCCTCGCGGATGCCGCGCGCCCGGGCCTCGCCGACGCCCTCGACGGCCAGGAGGTCCTCGATGGTCGCGGCCAGCAGCTTCTGCAGCCCGCCGAAGTGGGTGACCAGGCGGTCGATGATGCTGGCCGGCAGCCGGGGGACCCGGGCGAGCAGCCGGTAGCCGCGCGGGCTGACCGGGGAGTCGAGCGCGTCGGGTGAGGTGGGCAGGCCGTAGCAGCGGGCGACCGCGGAGAGGTCGAGCAGCTCGGTGGCGGTCAGCGCCCGGAGGTCGGTGAGGACCTCCTCGCCGGTGCGGTTGCGGCGACCGCTGGGCAGGTAGTCGCGCACCAGCAGGCCGCGGTCCTCCTCGACCCCGGCGAGCATCTCGTCCAGCTGCAGGGCCAGCAGCCGCCCGTCGGTGCCCAGCTCGACGACGAAGCCCTCGATCTCGTCGGCGATCCGCCGCACCATCTCCAGCCGCTGGCTGACGCTCATCGCGTCCCGGACCGTGACCAGGTCCTCGATCTCCAGCGCCGACAGGGTGCTGGCGACCTCGTCGAGCCGGAGCTTGTACCGCTCCAGGGCGGCGAGCGCCTGGTTGGCCCGGGCCAGGATCGTCGTGGGGTGCTCCAGGGTGTAGCGCCGCCCGGCCACGTAGACGGAGATGATGTGCATCGACTGGCTGACCGAGATCACCGGGAAGTCGGTCTGCAGGGCCACGCGCTCGGCGGTGCGGTGCCGGGTGCCCGACTCCTCGGTGGGGATGGTCGGGTCGGGCATGAGGTGCACCCCGGCCCGCACGATGCGGCTGCCGTCGTAGGAGACGATCACCGCGCCGTCCATCTTGGCCAGCTCGCGCAGGCGGGTGGCCGACAGCGCCACGTCGAGGGCGAAGCCGCCGGTGCACAGCGACTCGACCACCCGGTCGTAGCCGAGCACGATCAGCGCACCGGTGCGGCCGGCGAGGATCCGCTCCAGGCCGTCCCGGAGGGCGGTTCCGGGGGCGATGCGCCCCAACAGGTCCCGCAGCGCGGCCTCGGGGTCCACAGCGGGGGGCACGAGCGCTCCTGACGGTCGGGCGGAACAGAGGCCGATTCTACGGGGTGGGGCGCGGCGGGGGATCACCGCAGGTCTCTGCCCGCCGAGCGGGGGCCGGCGGGGGGACCGCGGACGTCACCAGAGCCGGTGGATGGCGCCGGCCAGGTCGGCCACCTCGATCAGCCGGATCCCCTGCGGCGCCGGGCCGGAGTCGACCGGCACGAGGGCGGCGGTGTAGCCCTGCCGGGCCGCCTCGGCCAGCCGTCGCGCGGTGCCCCCGACCCGGCGGATCTCCCCGGAGAGGCCGACCTCGCCGATGGCCACGAGGCCGGCGGGCAGCGGGCGGTCCTTGGCTGCGGAGGCGATCGCCAGCGCCAGCGCGAGGTCGGCGGCCGGCTCCAGGATGCGCACGCCGCCCACCGAGGCGGCGAAGACGTCGGCGTCGGCCAGCTTGACCCCACCGCGCCGCTCGACGACGGCGTTGACCATGGCCACCCGCTGGGAGTCCAGGCCGCTCACCGCCCGGCGCGGGGACCCGCCGCCGCCCGAGGTGGCCACCAGCGCCTGCACCTCGGCCAGCAGCGGGCGGCTGCCCTCCATGGTCACCGTGACGCAGCTGCCGGGCACCGGGGCCGAACGGCGGGAGACGAACAGGTGCGAGGGGTCGGGCACGCCCACGACGCCGCCGTCGCCGATCTCGAAGCAGCCGATCTCGTCGGCCGGGCCGAACCGGTTCTTCGTGGCCCGCACCAGCCGCAGCGTGGAGTGCCGCTCGCCGTCGAAGGAGATGACCACGTCGACCAGGTGCTCCAGCGCCCGCGGCCCGGCGATGGCGCCGTCCTTGGTGACGTGGCCGACCAGGATGGTGGTCATGTTGCGCGCCTTGGCCACGGCGCTGAGGGCGCTGGCGACCGCGCGGACCTGGGTGGCGCCGCCGTCGGTGCCGTCGACCGCAGGGGAGCGGACGGTCTGGACGCTGTCGAGCACCAGCAGCGTGGGGTTCACGTCCTCGACATGGGACAGGACCGCGGACAGCTCGGTCTCCGCGGCGAGGTAGAGCTCGTCGTGCAGGGCGCCGATCCGCTCGGCGCGCAGCCGGACCTGGGCTGCGGACTCCTCGCCGGACACGACCAGCGTGGGGCCGTTGGCCGCAGCCACCCGGTGGGCGACCTCCAGCAGCAGCGTGGACTTGCCCACGCCGGGCTCACCGGCGACGAGCAGCACCGCGCCGGGGACCAGGCCACCGCCCAGCACGCGGTCGAACTCGGGGATGCCGGTGGGCACCGCGTGGGCGCCGGCCAGCTCGACCTGCCCGATGGGGAGGGCGCGGGAGCTGACCGGGCCGGCCGCCACCGCGCGCAGCGGGGACGAGCCGACACCGCCGATCTCCTGGACGGTGCCCCAGGCCTGGCACTCCGGGCAGCGGCCGACCCACTTGGCCGAGGAGTAACCGCACTCGGTGCAGCGGTGGGCGGGGCGGGACTTCACACCAGGAGCGGGCACGCCGTCAGGGTGTCAGCGGGGTACGACAGTTCCCGGGAGGGCGACCCCGGATGAGGCGACGGGGTCGCCCCGGAGGTCACGGGGCGCTGCCGCCGCCCTGCTGCTCCTCTTCCTCCTCCGGCTGGAAGTCGAAGGCCTCGCCGCGGGGCAGGTCGCGCTGGGACACGCCCACCGGCACGGGCACGGTGACGTCACCGGACTCGGTGAAGGAGAAGGTCACGTCGACGTAGTCGCCGACCTGCAGCTCCTCGGACAGCCCGACGAGGGTGACCGCGGGGCCCTGGCCGTTGCTGAGGAACAGCGTCCCGTCGGCCGGCACGGGCAGCGAGATGCCCGCGGGCGCGGCACCGTCGGCCGGCTCCTCGGCGTTCGGGTCGACCACCTCGACGTCCTCGAAGGACTCGCCGCTGATGCCGACGAGGGTGTCCTCGGTGTCGGCGGTGCTGACGACCGCGCCCAGCAGGCGGGCCTCGCTGCCGCTGGGGTAGGTGCCGCCGGTCGGGTAGGGCAGCTCCAGGGCACGGAGGCTGATCGGGCCGACGTCCATCTGGGCGCCGAAGTTCTGCTCCTGGGTGTTCGTCTGGGTCACCTGCCCGGCGCTGCAGGCCGACAGCACCACGGGGGCGAGCAGCAGGGCACCGATGGCAGCAGCGCGCGGTGCGCGGATCACAGCGTCGACCTCCAGGGACGTGCCGTCCGCTCCGGGGAGGAGCGGCACGAGTCGCGCAGATCGTAACGGTCCACCCAGGATGTCCGCTGGGAGGTGAGGGACATGGCGGTACGGACCGACAGCACGATGCCCGGCGACGGTGACCCGGCACTGGGCGAGTTCCCTGCTCAGGCGCCCGGCACGAGGCGCTGGCTGTTCGCCGACCAGCTGGGGCCGCACTTCCTCGACGCGCCGGACCAGCCGGTCCTGCTGATCGAGTCCAGGGGCGTGTTCCGGCGGCGGCGGTTCCACCGGCAGAAGGCGCACCTGCTGCTGTCGGCGCTCCGGCACCGCGCGGCCGAGCTCGGGGACCAGGCGGTCTTCCTGCAGACCGACAGCTATGCCGAGGCCCTCGACCAGGTGCACGAGCCGTTGTCGGTGTGCGCGCCCACGACCTGGCCGGCCCGCGACTTCGTCCTCCGCCGTCCCGGCGTGACCGTGCTGGAGGCGCGCGGGTTCGTCACCCGGCAGGCGGACTTCCGCCGCTGGGCGGGCGGCCGGGGGCGCCAGCGGCTGCTGATGGACGACTTCTACCGGGTGGCCCGCCGCGTCCACGACGTCCTGATGGACGGCGACCAGCCCGCCGGGGGCACCTGGAACCTCGACCACGACAACCGGCAGCCCCCGCCCGCCGACGGCCGGGTCGGCGTCCCGGCGCCGTGGATGCCGGTCGAGGACGAGATCGACGCGCAGGTGCGCGCCGACCTCGACGCCTGGGAGGCCGCCGGCGACGTCTCCTTCGTCGGGTCCGACGGACCGCGGCTGTTCCCGGTCACCCACGCCGAGACCCAGGAACGGCTGGAGGACTTCCTCACCCACCGGCTGCGCGCCTTCGGTCCGCACGAGGACGCGATGCTCAGCGGCGACCCCTGGCTGGCCCACTCGATGATGTCGGTGTCGCTGAACCTCGGGCTGGTCGACCCCGCCGACGTCGTCCACCGCGCGGACGCCGCGTGGCGGGAGTCCGTGGCCGCCGGGGACCCGCTGCCGCTGAACTCGGTGGAGGGCTTCGTCCGCCAGGTCATGGGCTGGCGGGACTGGATCTGGCACCTGTACTGGCAACTGGGCCGCGAGTACCGGCACGGCAACGCCCTCGACGCCCACGAGGAGGTGCCGGGCTGGATGGGCGAGCTGGAGGCCGAGGCGGTCGACGCGAACTGCCTGTCCTCGGTGCTCTCCGACGTCCGGGAGCGGGGCTGGGTGCACCACATCCCGCGGCTGATGGTGCTGGGCAACTACGCGCTGCAGCGCGGCATCGAGCCGCTGGCCATCACCGACTGGTTCCACCGCATGTTCCTCGACGGCTACGACTGGGTGATGGTCGCCAACGTGGTGGGGATGAGCCAGCACGCCGACGGTGGGGTGCTGGCCACCAAGCCCTACGCCGCCGGCGGGGCCTACATCGACCGGATGAGCGACTACTGCGGCGGCTGCCGGTACGACCCGAAGAAGCGGGTGGGGGAGGACGCCTGCCCCTTCACCGCCGGCTACTGGGCCTTCCTGGAGCGCAACCGGGAGCGGCTGGCCGCCAACCAGCGGATGCGCCAGCCGCTGACCGGTCTCACCCGGCTCAAGGACCTCGACCTCGTCGTCGACCAGGAGCGGCGGCGCGGCACCGACGCCCCCTAGGTGAGCGCCGCCCCGCCGGACAGCAGCAGGAGGACGTCGAGCACCGTCAGCAGCAGGACGGCGGGGAAGGCCAGCCGCCGGCCGCGGGGGCTGCCGGCCAGCGCGGCGACCACCACGGCCGGGACGGCGACCACGCAGACCAGCCAGCCGCGCAGCCCCGGCGTGCCGTCGGGGCCGAACACCAGCAGCAGCGCGGAGGCGCCCAGCAGCAGGGCCCCGGCGACCGCCGAGGGCACCGGGCCGACCCGGTGCGGCAGCCCGCGCACCCCGGTGGCCAGGTCGTCGGCGACGTCGGGGGCCACGTTGGCCACGTGGGCGGCCCCGCCGAGCGCGGCGCCGGCGGCGACGAGCCACCACGGCGCCCCGGGCGTCCCCGGCGCCACGGCCACCACGCCGGCCGGCAGCGCGCCGAAGCCGGTCAGGTAGGGCAGCGGGGAGAGCGCGGTGCGCTTGAGGCCGGCGTCGTAGGCCAGCCCGCTGGCCACCAGCACGAGCAGCAGCAGGCCGGGGACGACGCCCAGCGCGAGGGAGGTGACGACCGTGACGACGGCGGCCGCGACCGTCGCGGTGCGCAGCTGGCCGGGGGTGACGGAGCCCTGCACGACCGGCTTGTCGGTGCGGCCGACGGCGCGGTCCCGGTCGGCGTCCAGCCAGTCGTTGCACCAGCCGATGGCGGCCTGACCTGCGCCGACGGCCACCCCGACCAACACCGTGCGCCCGGCCGGGACACCGGCGGCCACGGCGAGCAGCACGGCGACGGTCGTGACCGCCAGCGTGGGCTCCAGGTGCGTCGCGCGGGCGAGCGCCAGGGCCGTCCGGGGCGCCCCCGGACTCCCCGTTCCGCTGTGCAACTGCACACCGACCACGCTCCTGTCAACCCCCGACTGACCACGATCACGCCGCTGACCAGCACTTTTGTCGGACTCTGACGAGCCGGACGGCATTCTGCCGTGGTAACCTGGGGTGAGCGAAAGGGGTCACATACACATGGGCTTCACTGTTGGCGAGACCGTTGTCTACCCGCACCACGGCGCGGCGCTCATCGAGGCGATCGAGCAGCGCACCATCAAGGGCGTCGAGAAGTCCTACCTCGTGCTGAAGGTCGCCCAGGGCGACCTCACGGTCCGGGTGCCGGCGGACAACGCCGAGATCGTCGGTGTCCGTGACGTCGTCGGACAGGAGGGCCTGGACAAGGTCTTCGAGGTCCTGCGTGCGCCGCACACCGAGGAGCCGACCAACTGGTCGCGGCGGTACAAGGCCAACCTCGAGAAGCTGGCCTCCGGCGACGTGAACAAGGTCGCCGAGGTCGTGCGTGACCTCTGGCGTCGCGACAAGGACCGCGGCCTGTCCGCCGGGGAGAAGCGCATGCTCTCCAAGGCGCGTCAGATCCTGGTCAGCGAGCTCGCGCTCGCTGAGGGCACCAACGAGGACAAGGCCGAGATCCTGCTCGACGAGGTCCTGGCTTCCTGAGCACCGAGCACCAGGGCGCCGGTCTTCCCGTCGGCGCTCCCCAGACCACTCCCGTGCACGCTGTCGGCATCGTCGCAGCGGCCGGGAGTGGTCTGCGTCTGGGGGCGGAGATCCCCAAGGCGCTCGTGCCGCTCGACGGCCGGCCCTTGGTCGTCTGGGCGGTGGAGTCGCTGCGTGCCGGCGGGGTGGCCGAGGTCGTCGTGGCCGTCCCCGCGCCGCAGCGGGCCGCCTTCGTCGCCGTCCTCCCCGCTGACGTGCACGTCGTCGTGGGCGGTGACACCCGCACCGCCTCGGTGCGCGCGGCGCTGGCCGCCGCCCGCGAGCACGCCGACGCGGTGCTGGTGCACGACGCCGCCCGCCCGCTCACCCCGCCGGCAGTGGTCGCCCGGGTGCTCGCCGCGCTGGCCGCCGGTGCCCGCGCGGTCGTGCCGGTGCTGCCCGTCGTCGACACCACCGTCGTCGTGGACGCCGACGGCGTGGTGACCGCCGACGTCCCGCGCTCCCCGCTGCGCCGGGTGCAGACCCCGCAGGGCTTCGACCGGGCCACCCTCGTCGAGGCCTACGGGCGCGCCCACGGCACCGCCGCGGAGTTCACCGACGACGCCTCCGTCGTCCGGGCCGCCGGCATCCCGGTGCACACCGTGGCCGGTGACGAGCGCGCCGCCAAGATCACCGTGGCCCACGACCTCGCGCTGGCCGAGCTCCAGGTCGCCCGGGCGCAGGCGCCCGCGTGACCGCGCCACTGCCCCGGGTCGGGCTCGGCACCGACGTGCACCCGGTCGAGCCCGGCCGGGCCTGCTGGCTGGCCGGCCTCGAGTGGCCCGGCGTCGACGGCTGCGCCGGGCACTCCGACGGCGACGTGGTCGCGCACGCGCTCACCGACGCGGTGCTGTCCGCCGCCGGGCTGGGCGACATCGGCGGGCTGCTGGGCACCGACGACCCGCGCTGGGCCGGCGCCCGCGGCGTCGCCGTCCTCGAGCACGTCCGCGAGGTGCTGGCCGCGGCCGGCTGGCAGGTCGGCAACGCCGTCGTCCAGCTGGTCGGCAACAGCCCCAAGCTCAGCACCCGGCGGGCCGAGGCCGAGGCCGCGCTGTCCGCGGCCCTCGGGGCGCCGGTGACGGTCACCGCCACCACCACCGACGGCCTCGGGCTGACCGGCCGCGGGGAGGGCCGGGCTGCGCTGGCGACCGCGCTCGTGGTCGAGAGCGGATCGATCACGACCGTAGGATCGCGGCCGTGAGCCTCCGCCTGTACGACACGGCAGCACGTGCCGTGCGTGACTTCACGCCCCTGCGTGCAGGACAGGTCTCCATGTACGTCTGCGGCCTGACCGTGCAGGGGCCCCCGCACATCGGGCACGTGCGCTTCGCCCTCGCGTTCGACGTCCTGCGCCGCTGGCTGACCCACACCGGCCACGAGGTCACCTACGTCCGCAACGTCACCGACGTCGACGACAAGATCCTCGCCAAGTCCGCCGCGGCCGGTGAGCCGTGGTGGGCCTGGGCGTACGAGAACGAGCGGGCCGCCACCCGCGCCTACGAGGTGCTGGGCACCCTGCCGCCCACCTACGAGCCGCGGGCGACCGGGCACGTGCCGGAGATGGTCGAGCTGATCGCTGCGCTCATCGACCGCGGGCACGCCTACGCCGTCGACGGCGACGTGTACTTCGACGTCCGCTCGTTCCCGGCCTACGGCGAGCTGTCGGGTCAGAAGCTCGGTGAGCTGCAGGCGGCCGCCGACACCGAGACCGACGAGCGCAAGCACGACCCGCGCGACTTCGCGCTCTGGAAGGGCGTCAAGGACGGCGAGCCCAGCACCGCCTCGTGGGCCACCCCCTGGGGCCGCGGCCGCCCGGGCTGGCACCTCGAGTGCTCGGCGATGGCCGAGAAGTACCTCGGCCCGGACTTCGACCTGCACGGCGGCGGGCTGGACCTGCGCTTCCCGCACCACGAGAACGAGCGCGCCCAGTCCCAGGCCGCCGGTCACGGGTTCGCCCGGTACTGGCTGCACAACGCCTGGGTCACCATGGGCGGGGAGAAGATGAGCAAGTCGCTGGGCAACACGCTGCTGGTCGACGAGGTCGTCCAGCGGGTGCGCCCGGTCGAGCTGCGCTACTACCTGGTGGCCCCGCACTACCGCTCCATGATCGAGTTCAGTGAGCCCGCGCTCGCCGAGGCCGCCACCGCCTACCAGCGGCTGGAGTCCTTCGTGCGCCGGGCCGCCGAGGTCGTCGGCTCCGACGCCGGGACCCCCGAGCTGCCCGCCGCCTTCACCGCCGCGCTGGACGACGACCTGAGCACCCCGGCCGCCGTCGCGGTCGTGCACGAGGTCGTCACCCGGGGCAACACCGCGCTCGCCGCCGACGACACCGAGGGCCTGGCCGCGGCGCTGGGCGCCGTCCGGGCCATGCTCGGCGTCCTCGGCCTCGACCCGCTCCACCCGCAGTGGGCCGACGCCGGCGGCGACCGCCGCCTGGCGCAGGCCACCGACGGCCTGGTCCAGCTCGCGCTGGACCAGCGTGCTGCGGCGCGCGCCCGCAAGGACTACGCGGCCGCCGATGCCATCCGTGACCAGCTCGGCGCCCTGGGCGTGCAGGTCGAGGACACCCCCCAGGGCACACGATGGGAGCTGACCTGATGGCCGGCAACAGCCAACGACGCGGCCGCTCGGAAGGTGCGGGCAAGAAGACCGCCACCGCCGGGACCGGCGGCAAGAACCGCCGCTCTCTGGCGGGGCGAGGTGCGACCCCCAAGGCCACCGACCGACCGCACCACCCGGCGTACCGGGCGGCCAAGGCCGCCGCCGCCCGCCAGGACAACCGGCAGCGGGTGCAGCGGCGCAACGCCGAGGCCCCCGAGCTGCTGCTCGGCCGCAACCCGGTCCTCGAGGCGCTGCGGGCGGCGATCCCGGCGACCGCGCTCTACGTGGTCACCGGCGACACCACCCGCGGTGGCACCGACGAGCGGATCGCGGAGTCGGTGCAGCTGGCCGCCGACCGCGGGCTGCCGCTGCTCGAGGTGGGCAAGGCCGAGTTCGACCGGATGAGCGACCACGCGCTGCACCAGGGCATCGGCCTGATGGTGCCGCCGTACGACTACGCCCACCCCGACGACCTGCTCGACATCGCCCGCGACTCCGGCCGTCCGCCGCTGATCGTGGCGCTGGACGGCGTCACCGACCCGCGCAACCTGGGCGCGATCATCCGCTCGGCCGCGGCCTTCGATGCCCACGGGCTCGTCGTCCCTGAGCGCCGCGCGGTGGGCATGACCGGCTCGGCCTGGCGCACCAGCGCCGGTGCCGCGGCCCGGCTGCGGGTGGCCCGGGCGGTCAACCTCGCCCGTGCCCTCGGCTCGTACCAGGACGCCGGCCTGCAGACGGTCGGCCTGGCCGCCGACGGCGAGATGGGCATCCACGAGTACGACGGCTTCGCCGACCCGATCGCCCTGGTGGTCGGGGCCGAGGGCGCCGGGCTGTCCCGGCTGGTGCGCGAGCGCTGCGACGTGGTGCTGTCCATCCCGATCACCAAGGACACCGAGTCGCTGAACGTCAGCGTCGCGGCCGGCATCGCCCTGTTCGCCGCAGCCTCCGCCCGCCGCTCGCTGTAGGCCCACCGCCGGCCGTCTCCCTGGAGGGCGGCCGGCGGTGCGCGAGATCTGCGTTCTCGGGGCCCAGCGGGCCCGGAGGCCACGAGAGCGCAGATGTCGTACGGCCCGTGGCGCGCGACCCGGCTGTGCGACCCGGGGCGGAGCCCGCGGAGACGTGCGACCCTGGAGGGGAGCCCGGTGAGCGGGCCTCCCGGACGAGCGGCGCCGTACCCGGACAGCGACAAGACGGCGACCGTGGGAGCCCTCGTGTACTGGTTCGTCCTCGTCCTGTCCGGTGCCCTCGAGGCGGTCTGGGCCAACGCCCTGGACCGCTCGGAGAGCTTCTCGAAGCCCGGCCCGGTCGTCGTCTTCGTGGTCGCGCTGGCCGGGAGCATGGCCGGGCTGGCCTACGCCCTCCGCGGCCTGCCGGTCGGTACCGCCTACGCCGTCTGGGTGGGCATCGGCGCCGCACTGACCGCCGGGTACGCCATGGCGTCGGGGCAGGAGCAGGCCTCGGTGGTGCGCGTCCTGCTGCTGCTGGGCATCGTCGGCTGCGTCGCCGGGCTCAAGCTGGTGTCCTGACCGCTCAGGACAGCAGCTGCGCCACCGTGTAGATCACCAGACCGGCCAGCCCGCCGACGACGGTGCCGTTGACCCGGATCCACTGCAGGTCCCGGCCCACCTGCAGCTCGATCCGCCGGCTGGTCTCCTCGGTGTCCCAGCGGGCGACGGTGGTGCCGACCAGGTCCGCGGCGTCGCCGGCGAAGCGCTCGACGGCCCAGCCCGCACCCCGGCGGAACTGCCGCTGCACCAGCTCGCGGATCGTCGGGTCGCTCTGCAGAAGCCGGGCACCGGCCAGGACCAGCCGCACGGTCCGCGCCCGCAGCTCGGAGTCCGGGTCGGCGGCGGCGGTGACCACGCCGTCCTTGGCGGTGCTCCACAGCGACCCCGACCAGGTGCGCACCGCCGGGTGCTCGAGCACCTCGGCCTTGAACTGCTCGACCCGGGCGGCGGCGTCGGGGTCGGTGCGCAGGGCGTGCACGTAGCGGCGCAGCCGCCGGTCGTAGACCTGCCGCACCGGGTGCCCGGGGTCGGCGCCCACCTCGGCGAGGAAGCCGCGCAGCAGGTCGAAGACCCGGTCGAACACCCGGTCGTCGACCCAGTCGGGCACCCACGCGGGGGAGGCGTCGCCCAGTCGGGTGCGGAACACCAGCCGGTTGTCGGCGAGGAACTCCGCCAGCCCGGTCAGCCCCGCCGACAGCACCTCCTGGTGACGGTCGCCGTCGACGGCCAGCTCCAGCACGCGGGCCAGACCGGGGGCGGCCGGGGTGTCGCGGAGCTTGCGGTCGACGAACGCCGACACCGCCTGCTGCACCTCGTCGTCCTCGATGAGGTCGGTGAGGGCGCCCAGCGCCTTGCCCGCGTCCCCGGCCAGCCGCTCGGCCCGGCCGGGGGAGGCCAGGAAGGCCCCCAGCCGGCCGGGGACGTCGACGCCGTCCAGCCGCTCCTCGACCACGCGCCGGGTCAGGAAGTTCTCCTGGACGAAGGTGCCCAGGCTGGTGCCGATCTGGTCCTTCTTGCGCGGGATGACGGCGGTGTGCGGGATCGGCAGCCCCATCGGGTGCCGGAACAGTGCGGTGACGGCGAACCAGTCGGCCAGCGCGCCGATCATCGAGGCCTCGGCGGTCGCCCGGACGTAGCCGACCCAGGTACGGTCCCCGCCGAACAGGACGCAGGCGAGGAAGACCGCGGCGGCGAGCACGAACAGGCCGGTCGCCAGGCGCTTCATCCTCGCCAGGTCGCGGGCCCGGGCGGGGTCGTCCAGCGAGCCGGTGAGCGGGACGTTCGGGAGAGGAGCCGGCACCCGGTCGAGCGTAGGTGGTGCGGACGTGCGACGACCCCGGGGCCGTGGGCGGCGGCTCCGGGGTCGTCGGTCCGTGCGCCGGCCCGGTTCGGCCCTGCGGCAGGGACCCGCCCCGAGCGTGCGAGGGGTGGGGGGCAGCAGGGTCCTTCTTCAGTCGGAGGCGGCGTCGAGGGTGACGTCGACCGTGGAGCTGGCCGTGCCGCGGCGGATGGTCAGGGTCACCGTGTCGCCGGGCGCAGAGCCGCGGACGGCGGCGGTCAGCTCGGTGGAGGTGGTGACGATCCGGTCGCCGACCGCGGTGATCACGTCGCCGGCCTGCAGACCCGCGTCCGCGGCCGGGGAGCCGTCGGACACCGTGGCCAGTTGGGCGCCGCTGCCGACGGCCGAGCCGGCGGAGGACGCCGTGCTGGCGCTGACCCCGAGCAGGGCGTGGCTGGCCTTGCCGGTGTCGATGATCTCCTGGGCGATCCGCTGGGCGCTGTTGGCCGGGATGGCGAAGCCGACGCCGATGTTGCCGCTCTGGCCGGACTCCTGGCCGCCGGCGCCGGAGGCGGCGACCGTGGCGATGGCGGTGTTGATCCCGACCACCTCGCCGGCCCCGTTGACCAGCGCGCCCCCGGAGTTGCCCGGGTTGATCGCCGCGTCGGTCTGGAGCGCGTCGATCACCGTGCTGTCGTCCTGGGTCGAGCCGGTCTGCACCGCGCGGTTGGTGGCGCTGATGATCCCGTCGGTGACGGTGTTCGACAGCCCGAGCGGCGCGCCGATGGCCACGGCGGCGTCGCCCACCTGGACGGCGTCGGAGTCGGCGAACGTGGCCGGGGTCAGCCCCGAGGCGTCGGTCAGCTTCACCACGGCGAGGTCGGAGGTCGGGTCGGTGCCCACCACGGTGGCGGCGTAGAGCGTGCCGTCGGCGGTGCGCACCTGGACGGCCGCCTGGTCGGTGGCGCTGTCGAGGGTGACGACGTGGTTGTTGGTCACCACGTAGCCGTCGGCGGTCATGATGACGCCGGACCCCGAGCCGGACCCGGAGCCCGAGCTGACGTAGATGGTCACCACGCTGGGGGAGGCCTTGCCGGCGGCCGCCGTCGCGGTGGTGGCGTTCTGCGGGTCGTTGATGACGACGGTCTGCGCGCTGGGCGCGTTCGCGGAGGTCGCGGAGTCGTCGTCGGCGACGGCCACCACCCCGGCGCCCACGCCACCGCCGATCAGGGCGCCGGCGGCGACCAGGCCGACCGCCCCGAGCTTCCAGCGGCCGCTGCGGGCCGGCTTGGCCGGTGCTCCGGACTGGAACGCGGGCGGGAGGCCGCCGGCCTGCGCCGTCGCCTGGTGGTAGCCGGGGGTCCCGTACCCGGCCGGCGGCCAGGGCTGCCCCGGGGAGGCGAACTGCTGGGTCGGCTGCTGCGGTGCCCCGCCGGCCGGTGGGAACTGCCGGGCGTCGGCGGCGTGCGGCCCGGCGCCGTAGGGGTGCTGGGACCCGTAGGGGGCCTGCGCGCCCCAGGGCGACTGCGGGGCGGAGGACGGCTGGCCGACGAAGGGCGCCTGGCCTCCGGTGGGCTGCTGCGGGGACGTCGCGGCGTCGGGCCGGGGTGCCCACGCGGAGCTGCCCCCGGCGTTCGGGTCCGTGCCGTGCCCGTTCTCGTCGGCCGGGCGGTTGTGCTCACTCACGGGTCGTCCCTCCCACTCACCGCAGGACCTCCCTGCCGTGCTGATCCCACTGTGCGGTCCTGGACTGGCCCGGGACTGGTGGTGCGCTGTGAGTTCCCTGGACGCGCCGTCTCATGCCCTGGCGTGTCGGGTCCGGGGCGGAGGGTGATCTTGTCTGGATCGGGGCAGGGAGGACCAGCTGCGGGGGGCGCCCTCCCGCCGATCCGTCCCCCGGAGGCCCCGGTGCCCGTGCGCCCGCTCCTCGCCCGTTGCGGGCTCGCCCTGCTGGTGCTCCTCGGTGCCGTGCTCGCCGCGGTCGGCGGCATCGCCATCGGTGGCGCCGGGCTGCTCGCCGTGGCGCTGTCCGGCGCCGTGGCTGCCTGCCTGGGGGCGGGGATCGCCCGCGAGGGCGACGACCCGCGCCGGGCACCCGCGGACACCGCCCTGCGCGCCGCCGCCGGCACCGTCGCCGGGCTGCTGCTGATCAGCGGCTGCGTCGTCCTCGCCGGGTCCGCCGTGGCCGTGCTGGCGGTGGTCGCGGTCCTGGGGCTGCTGCTGGCCCGGTGGGGGCTGCGGGCGGCGCGGGCGGCCCGGGTGGACGCACGGACGCCGGCGACCAGGACGTCCCTGGTGGGCGGGGACGACGGGCGCTGGGTGCACGGGCTGTCGGTGCAGGAGCTGGGCCGGGAGTGGGTGCGCAGCTCCGCCGCGCTGGCCGCGGCCCGCGACCCGTTCACCCGGCAGGAGCTGGTCCGCCGCCGGCAGGAGGCCCTCGACGAGCTGGAGCGGCGCGACCCCGCGGGTTTCGCCCGCTGGCTCGAGGGCGGCGCCACGGCCGACAGCGACCCGGCCGAGTACGTCTCCGGCGACCCGGCCGCGGGGTCCGAGGCCGCCTGAGCCCGGCGGCTGCCCGGCCGCCGGGACCGGGCAGCCGCGCGGTCAGTCCCGGAGCTCGAGCCCGACGATCAGCGCGCTGAGGTCGACGGCACCCGGGTCGGGCAGCCGCTCGACGGCCAGCTGCATCGTCTCCACCGCCGCGGCGTCGAACCGGTCGGAGACGCCGGCGGCCTGCAGGGCGGCCTGGATCAGCACCGCGTCCTTGGTGGCCCCGGTCAGCCCGAAGCTCACCGGGTGCTCCCCGGCGATCATGTTGGCGCCCTTCATCCGCGCGTAGGGCGTGTCCATCGGGCCGCCGTCCACGGCGTCGAGGAACAGCTGCGGGTCCACCCCGAGCCCGCGGGCCAGCGCGATCGACTGGGCGGTGCCCACGCTGATGGAGATCAGCCAGGCGTTGCACGCCATCTTCAGCCGGCTCCCCGCCCCCGCCTCCCCGGCCCAGATCGTCTTGCGCCCCATCGCGTCCAGCAGCGGGGCCAGCGCCGTCCGCTGCTCCTCCGGACCGGACGCCAGCATCACCAGCTGCCCCTGCTCGGCGGGGGCCTTCGTGCCCAGCACCGGGCAGTCGACGAGCACCAGGTCCAGCTCGCGGGCGACCTCGGCCACCTGCTCGATGCCCGCCACCCCGACCGTGGAGGTCTGCAGCCACACCGTGCCGGCCGGGACGTCGGCGGCCCGGACCACCTCGATCGCCGAGTCGGCGTCGAACAGCATGGTGAGGACGACGTCGGCGCCGGCCACCGCCTCGGCCGCGGTGCCGAAGGCCTCCGCGCCGGTGTCGGTCAGCGCCGCGGCCTTGCTGCCGTCGCGGTTCCACATCCGTACCGGGATGCCCTCGCGCCGCAGGGATCGGACCATCCCGGCGCCCATCGTCCCCGTGCCGAGGACCGCCACCGTCGAGTTGCTCATGTCCTGATCCTCACCCGGACACCGTGCACCCGGCAGCCCGGGCCCCGGGCGGCCGGTAACCTGCTGCCCAGTCCGGCCCGCCCCATTAGCTCAGTGGTAGAGCACCCGCCTTGTAAGCGGAAGGTCGTCCGTTCAATCCGGACATGGGGCTCCACCTCCGGGGTCGCGCAGGGCAGGATGCCCCCGTGCAGATCCCGGCAGCCCGCTGATGCCCGTACCTCCGACCCGCTGGGGCGTGCTCGGCACCGCCGGCATCGCCCGCTCCCGCTTCCTCCCCGCCCTGGCCGAGGCCGGCGGTGTGGCGGTGGTCGTGGGCAGCCGGGACGGCGCGCACGCCGCCGAGTTCGCGCAGGCGCACGGCGTCGCCCGCGGCGTGGCCGGCTACGAGGCGGTGCTCGCCGACCCGGCCGTGCAGGCGGTCTACGTGCCGCTGCCCAACCCGCTGCACGCCGAGTGGGCGGTCGCGGCGCTGGAGGCCGGCAAGGCGGTGCTGTGCGAGAAGCCGCTGTGCGTCGACGCCGACCAGGCCCGGCGGGTGCTGGCGGTGGCCGAGCGGGCCGCCCTGCCGCTGTGGGAGGCGTTCGTCTTCCCGTTCACCGCCCAGCACCAGCGGCTGGTCGAGCTGCTGGCCGAGGGTGCGATCGGCGAGCTGCGCGAGATCTCCGGCGCCTTCCACTTCCTGCTCCGCCGCACCGAGGACATCCGGCTGTCCGCGGCGACGGCCGGCGGCGCGCTGGCCGACGTCGGCTGCTACCCGCTGCGGCTGGCCGCTGAGCTGTTCGGCGGCCCGGCGCTCAGCGCCGCCGCGTCCGCGGTGCGCGGCGCCGAGGTCGAGGTCGAGCTGGCCGCGCTGGTCGACTACCCCGAGGACCGCCGGCTGCTGCTGTCCTGCGGCTTCCGGCGCAGCGCGGACACCACGACGGTGCTCAGCGGCACTGAGGGCACCATCCGGCTGGAGGACCCGTACCACCCGCTTCCGGGCAGCGCCCTCGAGCTGCGCCGCCCGGGCGCGGAGACCGTGGTCGAGCGGCCCACCCGCGACGAGTACTCGTTCACCGCGGCGCTGCGCCACGTCGGCGCCGTCCTGGCCGGTGCGGAGGCGCCGCGGCACACCGCGCGGACGTCGTCGCTGGCGGTCGCGGAGGCGATGGACCTGGTGCGGGCGGCGGCACGATGAGCCGGCGGGGGCTGTTCCTGCCGCCGTTCGACGCGCTGGCCGACCCGGTGCTGCTCGCCGACCTCGCGGTCGAGGCCGAGGAGGCCGGCTGGGACGGCGTGTTCCTGTGGGACCACCTGCTCTACGCCGAGCCGGTCACCGAGATCGCCGACCCGTGGACCTGCTGCGCCGCGATCGCCGTCCGCACCTCGCGGCTGCAGTTCGGCCCGATGGTGACGCCGCTGACCCGGCGGCGGCCGCAGGTGCTCGCCCGGCAGGCCGCCACGCTGGACCGGCTGTCCGGTGGGCGGCTGGTGCTCGGCTTCGGCCTCGGCGACGACGGCGGGGTCGGGGAGCTGTCCCGGTTCGGCGAGGAGCTCCAGCCGCGGGTCCGGGCCGCGCGGCTGGACGAGGGACTGGGCCTGCTGCGCCGGCTGCTGGCCGGGGAGCAGGTCGACCACGACGGGGAGCACTTCACCGCCCGCGACGTCCGCTTCCTGCCCCCGGCGACCCGGCCCGGCGGCATCCCGTTCTGGATCGGCGGGCGCTGGCCCAACGCCGCACCGCTGCGACGGGCCGCCCGCCACGAGGGGGCCTTCGTGATCTCGTTGCCCGGCCCCGACGACCTGGCCGGGGTGCGGGAGACGATCGCCGCCGTCCGGGGTGGTGACCTGGCCGGCTTCGACGTCGTGGTCGAGCTGCCCGTCGACGCGGACCCCGCCCCGTGGGAGGCCGCCGGCGCGACGTGGGTGCTGACCCGGCTGGGCCCCTACCGGCTCGACGTCGCCGGGGTCCGCCGGGTGGTGCGGCGCGGCCCGCGCTGAGCCGCCGGCGGGGAGCAGCCCGGGCGGCATGCGGCGCGGTGTGCCAGGGTCGAGGGCAGTCGCCGCCCGCCGGGCGGCCACCGAGGAGGAGCACCAGTGAGCGACCACGTGTACCGGCTGAGCGAGATCGTCGGCAGCTCCACCACCAGCGTCGACGACGCCATCCGCACCGCCGTGAAGAAGGCGTCGGAGACCGTCCGGCACATCGAGTGGTTCCAGACCAGTGAGATCCGTGGCCAGGTCGTCGACGGCGACGTCGCCCACTTCCAGGTCACCATGAAGATCGGCTTCCGGGTCGAGGACGGCGAATAGTCGAAGGACCCCCGTCCTCCTCAAGCCTCGCAAGCTCGGCACGAGCCTCGGGACGGGGGGCCTCAGGCCAGCAGGACGTCGGCGCCGGAGACAGTGACCGCGAAGGGGGCCAGCGGCTCGACCGCCGGCCCCTGCAGCACGTCGCCGGTGGCCAGGTCGAACGCCGACCCGTGGCAGGGGCAGACCAGCGCCCCGTCCTCACCGGCGCGCACCGTGCAGCCCTGGTGCGGGCAGGTGGCGTCGTAGGCGACGACGGTGCCGGCGGTGGGCTGGGCGATCAGCACCCGCCGCCCGTCGACCGCCAGCTGGTACGCCCCGCCGACCGGGACGTCGGCCAGGGCGGCGATCCGGCCGCCGGGGGCGACGCCGTCCACCTCCGGGACCGGGATGCCCGCGCAGGCACCCAGCGCCAGCGCCCCCAGCCCGGCACCCCCGGCAGCGAGCAGCGACCGGCGGGAGAGGCAGGCGTCCATCCCCCGATCGTCCCAGCCCGGACCGTCAGGCCCTCGGCCCCCTCGCCAGGCCCCGGCCCCCTCGCCAGCCTCCGGCCCCCTCGCAGGGTCCCGCCGCGAGCGTGCGAGTGGTGGGGGGCGAGGGGGTCCTTCCTCAGTCGAAGCTGCCGGCCCCGTTGGAGCGGTAGCGGGCGCGGCGCTCGATGCGGTCACGCTCGGCGCGCTCCTCACGGCGGTGCGCCGTCGTGCCGGGCGGCCAGCCGGCCTTGACCGCGCGGTGCTCGGTGGTCTCGGTCATGTAGGCCAGGGAGAAGAGCAGGCCGATGACCAGGCCGCCGCCGGCCGCGGTGAGCCGGATGCCGAAGGGCACCGGCGGGACCAGCAGGCACAGCAGCACGACCGGGGCGAGCTGGGCCAGCGCCCTCAGCAGGTGCCGCAGCACCCAGCTGCGCCGGGTCGTGTCGTCGAGCACCCAGTCCGACAGCGAGCGGGGCAGCCCGCCGCCGTAGGCGTACCAGAGCCACTGGGCCGGGTTCGGTCGTCCAGCGTGCACACAGCCAACGGTAGGCGTCCTGACGGCGCACCGCCGGAGGCCGGTCAGAGCCGGGTGGTCCAGCTGTGCGCGCTGGCCGCCTCCTCGTAGTCCAGCTCCTGGAGCACGCCGCGCACGACCTCGTCGTCGACGGTGCCCCGGTCGCGCTCGGTCATCAGGGCGCGGCGCTGGGCCTGCACGACCTGCTGGCGCAGGTACCGGAAGCCCTCGGCCCGCTTGCGCCCCCGCGCCTGTTCCTCCTCCTCGTCGGCCCGGATCGTCTGCCGCATCGTGCGGGTGCGCGCCTGCAGCGGGCCGCGGATCCGCTCCGCCCACTGGTCGGCTCGCTCGTCCCCGACCCGCGGCCGGGCCGCCGCGATCAGCTCCTCGGCGCGCTGCAGGGCCGCGGCGGTGGTCCGCTCCTGCAGGCGCAGCTCGCTCTCGGCGTCCTGCCGGTCCTGCTCGGGATCGCGGACGCCCAGCCGCCGGATCAGCCGGGGCAGCGTCAGCCCCTGCAGCAGCAGGGTGCCGATGGTGACCGCGTAGGCGAGGAACTGGACGGCCTCCCGGTCGGCGAACGGCGCGCCGTTGACCTGCTCGGGCAGCGCTGCGGCGACCGCGAGGGTGACCACCCCGCGCATGCCGGTCCAGGAGATCACCGTCTGGTAGCTCCACGGTGGCCGGGCGGGGGAGACCCAGCGCCCGCCGGGGACCGGCCGCGGCGTCCGGCGGACCAGCTCCAGGCCGAAGACGAACACCGCCCGGACGACGATGACGGTGGCCAGCACGACCGCGGCGGCGACCAGCAGCTGGCCGGTGGACCGCTCGGAGTCGGCCACCTCGTCCACGACCGCGCGCAGCTGCAGCCCGATGAGGGCGAACACGACGGCCTGCAGCAGCAGGTCCAGCGACGACCACAGCGGCATCTCCTGCAGCCGGGTGGCGTAGCCGGCCTCCGGGCCGCGGTGCCCCAGGTAGAGCCCGGCGGCCACGACGGCCAGGACGCCGGATCCGGACAGCTCCTCGGCCAGCAGGTAGGCCGCGAAGGGCACGATCAGCCCGAGCACCGACTCGACCACCGGGTCGTCCAGGCGCATCCGGACGAGGTGCACGACCACGCCCAGCGCCAGGCCCAGCCCGACGCCCACGCCGACGGCCAGCCCGAACGTGCCCGAGGCCGACCCCCAGTCCAGGCCGAGCAGCCCGCCGCCGGCGCCGAACACGGCGGCCAGCGCGACCTTGTAGAACGTCAGCGCCGCCGCGTCGTTGATCAGGCTCTCGCCGGACAGCACGGTCATCATGGGGCGGGGGAGCCCGAGCCGGCGGCCGACAGCGGCGGCCGAGACGGCGTCCGGTGGCGCGACGATCGCCCCGAGCACCAGCGCGACCGGCATCGGCAGGCCGGGCACGACGAGCCGGGCCAGCAGGGCGACGACGACGGCGGTCACCAGGACCAGGACCACGCCCAGCTGGACGATCGGGTGCAGCAGCGACCGGAAGCCGGCGTAGCTGACGCCCAGCGCCGCGGAGTAGAGCAGCGGGGGCAGGACCAGGGCGAGCAGCAGCTCGCCGTCGATGGCGAAGTCCGGCATCCCCGGGACGGCGCTGGCGGCCAGCCCCACGACCACCAGCAGCAGCGGGGCCTGCCAGCCCAGCCGCCGCGCCACCGCGGTCACCGCCACCGCGGCGAGCGCCAACCCCAGCAGTTCCGCGCCGTGCATGTGCACCCCTCGTGCCGACCGTCCACCCCGCGGTCGCGGTGCAGCTGTGTGCTCCCCATGTTTGCTGCTGCGGGCCGATGGAGCAGAACGGGGGTGCGACCGGCCCACGGTGGGCCGTCGGCGGAAGAGGTGAATGTCCCGTGAGCGGTCAGGTCGTCGTCGTCACCGGAGCCAGTGGCGGGATCGGCCGGGCCACGGCCGTGGCCTTCGCCCGCCGGGGTGACCGGGTCGCCCTGCTGGCGCGCGGGGAGAAGGGCCTCGCAGCGGCCGCGGACGAGGTCCGGGCGGTCGGTGGCACGGCGCTGGTGCTGCCGGTCGACGTCGCCGACGCCGCCGCGGTCGACGACGCCGCCGACCGGGTCGAGGCCGAGCTCGGGCCGATCGACGTCTGGGTCAACGTCGCCTTCACCGCCGTCTTCGCGCCCTTCGCCGACATCACCGCCGCGGAGTACGCCCGGGTCACCGAGGTGACCTACCTGGGCGTCGTGCACGGCACGATGGCGGCGCTGTCGCGGATGCGCCCGCGCGACCGCGGCGTGATCGTGCAGACCGGCTCGGCGCTGGGCCGCCGGGGCGTGCCGCTGCAGAGCGCCTACTGCGGGGCCAAGCACGCCGTGAAGGGGTTCACCGAGGCGCTGCACACCGAGCTCAAGGGCCAGAGCAGCAACGTGCACGTCACCCGGGTCGACCTGCCCGGCGTCAACACCCCGCAGTTCGACTGGGTGCTGAACAAGATGCCGAAGACGCCGCAGCCGGTGGCGCCGATCTACGCGCCGGAGCTGATGGCCGCAGCGCTGGTGCACGCCGCCGAGCACCCGACCCGGCGGGCCTGGTGGGTCGGGCTCCCGACGGTCTACACGGTGCTGGGCAACGAGGTGTGGCCGCAGTTCATGGACTGGTACCTGGCCCGCACCGGCAAGGACGGCCAGCTCACCGGCGTCGACGCGAGCCCCGACGACCCGTCGAACCTGTGGGAGCCGGCCGACGGCCCCGACGGGCGGGACTTCGGTGCCGAGGGCCGGTTCAGTGACCAGCAGTGGACCCGCGACCCGCAGATCTGGGCCAGCCGGCACCACGGTGCGCTCGCCGCGGCCGGGGCGGCCGGCCTCGCCGGGCTGGCGGTGCTGCGCCGCCGCCGCTGACGGCACGTGCCCCGGGGCGCGCGCGTACGGTGCGCCGGTGGACGAACGACGCACCGGGGTCGTGGCGGGGCTGTCGGCCTACCTGCTGTGGGGCCTGTTCCCGCTCTACTTCCCGCTGCTGGAGCCGGCCGGCGGGCTGGAGATCGTCGCCCAC
>NZ_JAAGWH010000035.1 GCF_010682105.1 Modestobacter muralis
GCTGTAGATGTCTCGCGTCCACTGTGTGGTTCTGAACGTACGGAACCCACCCCCCAACCCCACCCCACATATTCGTGTGGAGCGGGGTGGTGTGGGGTGGGCCCGACAAGTTCACAGCGTTACGGCGGTCATGGCGAAAGGGAAACGCCCGGTCTCATTCCGAACCCGGAAGCTAAGCCTTTCAGCGCCGATGGTACTGCCCCGGGGACGGGGTGGGAGAGTAGGACGCCGCCGGACACAACTCAACGAAACGGGGGTCGGAGCTTAATGCTCCGGCTCCCGTTTCGTGCGTTTGTCCGCTCTCGTCGACCGACCAGCCCCCCGCACAGCGGAGGTGGGCCGGGTGCGATGCCGTTCAGGTGCCCCCGCCGGGCGTGCGCCGATCACCAGTGAGGTACGTACACACCATGACTTCTCCGCGACGCGGGCCCGCGGGCTCCGATCGAGGCCGAGGCAACAGCGGCGGCGGAAGTGGCGCGCCCCGACAGGGCGGCGCCGGCCGTCCGGCACGTCCCGCCGGTCACCGCGGTTCCCGACCGACGGGTTACGGCGCAGGTGCCGGTGGCGGCTCCGGGTCGTCACGTGACGATGCCTACCGCGCACGCGGTGGTGCAGCCGGTGGCGAGTGGGGAGCCCGCCCGTCCGGTGGACGTCCGCAGCGCGGTCGGCCCCAGGGTGACGGTGCCCCCCGGCGCGACGCGCAGGAGCGTGGCCCGCGCACCGACCGGCCGACCGGTGCCGGACGCCCCCAGGGTGACCGTCCGTCATGGCAGGACCGCGCCCCCCGTGGGGACCGTCCCACCGGTGGTGCTGGGCGTCCGGCCGCTGGTGGTCGGCCGTCCGGTGGCGGTCGCCCGTCCGGTGACCGCCCGTCGTGGCAGGACCGGCGTCCCGCGGGGGCAGGCCGCCCGTCGGGTGACCGTCCGTCCTGGCAGGACCGCGCCCCCCGCGGAGACCGCCCGCAAGGTGGTGGCCGTCCCGCCGGTGACCGTCCCGCCGGTGGCCGCCCGTCGGGCGATCGTCCGTCGTGGCAGGACCGCGCGCCTCGCGGTGACCGCCCGCAGGGTGCTGGCCGCCCGTCGGGCGACCGCCCCACCGGTGGTCGTCCGTCCGGCGACCGCCCCGCGTGGCAGGACCGCCGCCCGGGTCAGGACAGCCGTCCTGGCCAGGACCGCCGGCCCGGTGGGGACCGGCCTGCGGGTGGTCGCCCGTCGGGTGACCGTCCCGCGTGGCAGGACCGCCGTCCCGGTGGCGACCGCCCCGCCGGCGGTGGACGTCCGCAGGGTGACCGCCCTGCGTTGCAGGACCGTCGTCCCGGTGGGGACCGCCCCGCCGGCGGTGGACGCCCGTCCGGTGACCGTCCCGCGTGGCAGGACCGTCGTCCCGGTGGGGACCGCCCCGCCGGCGGTGGACGCCCGTCCGGTGACCGTCCCGCATGGCAGGACCGCCGCCCGGGACAGGACAGCCGTCCCAGCCAGGACCGCCGGCCCGGTGGGGACCGGCCTGCGGGTGGTCGCCCGTCGGGTGACCGTCCCGCGTGGCAGGACCGCCGTCCCGGTGGCGACCGCCCCGCCGGCGGTGGGCGCCCCTCGGGTGACCGCCCGGCGTACCAGGATCGTGCGCCGCGCGGTGACCGCCCGCAGGGTGACCGGCCCTCGTGGCAGGACCGTCGCCCCGGGCAGGAGAGCCGACCGGGTCAGGACCGGCCCTCCGGCGGTCGTCCTTCCGGGGACCGCGCACCGCGCGCTGACCGCCCGGCGGGCGACCGCCCGGCATGGCAGGACCGTCGTCCCGGTGGCGACCGGCCGGCCGGCGGTGACCGCCCGGCAGCTGGTGGACGCCCCTCCGGTGACACCCCCTCCTGGCAGGACCGCCGTCCCGAGCGCCGTCCGGCTGCCGGGCGTGACGAGGAGAGCGGCAGCCGGCCCGCCGGCCCGCCGATCCCCGAGTGGGCCGACCCCCGTGAGCTGGACCCGGCGGTCCGCTCCGCGCTGCGCAGCCTGGACTCCCGCAACGCCGAGCTGGTCGGCAAGCACCTCGCCGCCGCCGGAGGCCTGGTCGACGACGAGCCCGAGCTCGCCCTCCAGCACGCCCGGGCCGCTCGTGACCGCGCCTCGCGCATCGCCCCGGTGCGCGAGGCCGTGGGCGTCGCCGCCTACCTCGCCGGTGACTTCGCCGAGGCCGCCCGCGAGATCCGCGCCTACGCGCGGATGAGCGGCGACCAGAGCTACCGCGCCGTGCTCGCCGACTGCGAGCGTGCCCTGGGCCGCCCGGAGAACGCACTGCGGCTCGTGGCCGAGGCCCTCGAGGCGCAGCCCGACGAGGCCGAGCTCGTCGAGCTCCAACTGGTGGAGGCCGGCGCCCGGCAGGACCTCGGTGAGCTCCCGGCCGCAGCCCTGATCCTGGAGGCCGCGCTCGGCGGCCGGCCGACCCCGGCCGGTCTCGGGCAGCCCGACCTCGGCCAGCTCCGGCTCGCCACCGCCTACGCCGACCTCCTCGCTGCCCGCGGCGAGGAGGAGCTGGCCATGGAGTGGTACGGCGCCATCGCCGCAGCCGACCCCGACGACCTCACCGGCGTCTCCGACCACTTCCTCGACGACGAGGAGGAGGACGAGGACGACGAGCTCGAGGCCGAGCTCGACGGTGCCGTGCTGGACGACGACGACGACGCCGAGGGCGACGACCTGCCCGGTGCCGACGCCGACGGGTCCTCGGTCGACGAGCCCGCCGTCGCGCCGGCCGTGCTGGCCGCCGTGGCCGACGCAGTCGCCGCTGACGACGACCACGACGACGCCCACGAGGACGACGACGAGGACGACGTCGACGAGGACGCGCTCGACGACGTCGCCGACGACGACATCGAGGCCGAGGTCGCCGAGCTGCTCGGTGAGGTGCCCCCGCCGCCGGTGGAGCGGGACCACAGCCGGCTCTTCCAGCAGGCGACGGAGCAGCAGCCTCCGACGAACTGACCTGTTCCGTCCACACCGGCCGGCGTCGTCCACAGTGTCGTCGCGACGCTGGCCGGTGGGGGAGCGGGCGGCCAGGCTCGTCGGCATGAGCCTGGCCGTGATCGATCGGAACGACGTCGTCCTCCGGGGGCGGCTGAGCGCGCCCCCGGAGCTGCGCCCCATGCCCAGCGGTGACACGCTCCTGGTGTTCAAGCTCGTCGTACGACGGGAGAGCCCCCGGCCCCGCGGCCCGAGGTCCGACGTGATCACCTGCGTCAGCTACGCACCCGCCCTGCAGCGCTACGCCGCGGCCTGGACCGTCGAGGACGTCGTCGAGGTCGAGGGGTCACTGCAGCGCCGGTTCTGGCGCACGCCCACCGGCACGGCCGTGGCCTACGAGGTCAACTGCCGCCGCGGCCGCAAGGTGAGCCGCGCCTCGGCTCGACCCGACTGACCGGTCAGTCCTCGTGCGGTCGCAGCACCAGGCCCGTGCGGGGCTTGGGCACGAACAGGGTCGACTTGCGGGGCATGCGGGCGCCGGCCCGCGCGACCGCGGCCACGTCCGAGGGCGACGGGGACCGCAGCAGCAGCGCCACCCCGGCGCGCTCCTGCGCCGACTGCAGCGCCTCGGCCACGTCGTGGGCGATCAGCACCGACCCCGGGTCGTCCGGCCGGTCCCACAGTCGCGACAGCACTGCGGCGTGGGCCAGCACGACGTCCAGCCGGCGCCAGGCCGCCGGTGCCTCCGCCGGCACGGCCGCGAGCATCTCCGGCGCGGGGTCCGACAGCTCGGCGACGCGGACGCCGTCGGTGACCAGGAACGCCGGTCCACCGCGCTGGGCGGACCAGTCCTCGACCACCCGGCGGAGGTCACCGTCGGCGGGGGAGAGGTCTCGCACCCTGAAGCCGGCGGCGGCCGAGGCCAGCGCGGCGTCGAACGTCAGGTCGGGCACGACCCGGTGGATGGCCTGCAGCCGCAGCCCGCCGGCGCCCATGGGCGTCAGCAGCGCCAGCACGCTGCCGTGCCCACCGATGGAGTGCTGGTGGTCGCGAGCGGCGGCGAAGCGGTGGTGCCCGTCGGCGATCACCGCCCCGGTGGCGGCCAGCGCCCGGGTCAGCTGCTCCAGCACGTCGGGGTCGGTGACCCGCCACAGCCGGTGCACGACCCCGTCGGGGTCACCGACCTCGAGGGTGGGTGGGCTGCCGGCGGCGACCCGGCGGGTCAGCTCGGCGACCTCGGCGTCCGCGTCGTGCGCCAGCACGATCGGCTCCAGGTCGGTGTGGGTGGCGGCGAGCAGGGCGGCGCGCCCGGCCACGGCGGGGGCGAAGGTGTCCTCGTGCGGCAGCACCGCCGCCGACCCGGGCGGGGGCACGGTGACCGCACCCAGCCAGCCCGTCGTCGGCTCGCTGCCCGGGGCGCTCATCTCGTAGCGCCACAGCGCAGGCTCCTCGTCGCGCACCAGCACGCCGTCGGCCAGCCAGCCGCTCAGGGTGCTCGCCGCGACGGTGGCCGAGGCGCGGTCCCGGCCGGCACGGGTGCCCTCCGGGGTCTCCAGCGGGTCGACGTGCGGCAGGATCAGGCGGACGATGTTGTGCGGATCGGCCGCGGCCAGTCGTTCGCGGCCCGCCGCGGTCACCAGGTCGTAGGCCGGCGAGCTCACCCTCGCCAGGTGCCCGGCGTCCTGGTCGCGGTAGAGCAGGGCACGGAACGGCCGGACGTCGAGGCCCGCTTCGTCAGGAGGCGGGGCGTCCGCCGACGTCGAGGGCACGGACTCGATCGTAGGAGCGCGTCGGCACACGGCCCGCGGCGGCGTCGGCCGCGGCGGGCTCCTGCTGCCGGTGCGCGCCAGGGAGGAGCGGCGGTGGTCGACCCAGGACAGCCGGACGGCGGGGTCTATGAGTGGTACCAGCGTGGCCTGCAGCTGCTGGGGGACCGCAACCCCGCGGCGGCCGCCACCCTGCTCGAGCGCGCCGTCGCCGCCGAGCCCACCTCCCGGAGTGCGCGCGAGGCACTGGCCCGGGCACAGTACGACGCCGGTCGCTATCACGACGCGATCGACAGCTTCACCCACCTCATCGCCGCCAACCCCACCGACGACTACGCCCAGTTCGGGCTCGGCCTGGCCGCCAGCCGGGCCGGCGAGCTTGAGCTGGCCGCCGAGCACCTCGCCCTGGCCGTGGCCATGCGCCCCGACCTCGACCACTACGCCCGCGCGCTGCGCGGGGTCCGGGCCCGCCGTGGCCTGGCGGAGGAGCTCCCATGACCTGCACCCACCCGTCCACCCGTGTGCGGCGGTCCCGACGGTGAGCGGCGACCGCATCCCGCTGTCCGCCGGCTCCGACGCGCCGCCGACCAGCACGCACGACGTGGCGCTGCTCGACCTCGACGGGGTCGTCTACGTCGGGCCGGCCGCCGTCCCCGGGGTGCCGGAGGCGCTCACCGGCGCCCGCACCGCCGGGATGCGGCTCGGCTTCGTCACCAACAACGCCGCCCGCCCCCCCGAGCAGGTGGCCGCACACCTGACCGAGCTCGGCGTCCCGGCCGAGCCGGCCGACGTCATCACCAGCTCGCAGGCGGCGGCCACCGTGGTGGCCGAGCTGGTCGGCGCGGGCGGCCGCGTGCTGGCCGTCGGCGGTCCCGGGGTCGCGACCGCGCTGACCGCCGCCGGGCTGACCGTCGTCGAGCGCGCCGAGGACTCCCCGGCCGCCGTCGTGCAGGGCTACGGCCCGGCGGTCGGCTGGGCGCAGCTGGCCGAGGCCGTCGTCGCCGTCCGGGGCGGGGCGCGGCACGTCGCGACCAACACCGACGCGACCATCCCGTCCCCGCGCGGGGTGCTGCCGGGCAACGGGGCGTTCGTCGGCGTGGTCAGCGCGGTCACCGGGCAGCAGCCGCTGGTCACCGGCAAGCCGGACCCGGCCATGCACGCCGAGTGCGTGCGGCGCACCGGTGCCCGCCGGCCGCTGGTCGTCGGTGACCGCCTCGACACCGACATCGAGGGCGCGCGGCGGGCCGGTGCGGACAGCCTGCTGGTCCTCTCCGGCGTCGCCACCCCGACCCACCTGCTGGCCGCCGGGCCCGACCACCGGCCCGACCTGCTCTCACCCGACGCTGCGGGGCTGCTCACCGCTCACCCGCCGGTGACGCCCGCCGCGGACGGCTGGAGCTGCCGCGGGTGGCAGGCCGCAGCGACCGACGGGGTGCTCACGCTGCGCGGTGCCGACGCGGACGGTGGGCCCGCCGACGGGCTCGACGGGCTGCGCGCACTGGCCGTCGCGCACTGGGCGCAGCACCCGGACGTCGGCGCGCCCGCCGTGGTCCGCAGCGGTGACGCCGCGGCCGCGGAGGCACTCCGGAGCTGGGGGCTGACCGGGGACTGACCGGCTGTCCGCGCCGACGTCCGGGCGCCCGCCGGGTCAGGCACCGCCGGCGGGCCGCCGCGCGATCAGAGCAGGGAGCGCAGCCGCAGCATGTCGCGCAGCCCGGCCTCCAGCTTCACCCGGCCGGCGGCCCAGGCCGGGGCGAACGCGAGCTCGCCGGAGGTCAGCGCCATCAGGTCGTCGCTGGCCATGGTCAGCCGGATGTCGGCCTTGGGCACGGTCGGGGAGTCGGGCAGCGCCGTCATGTCGTGCACCTGACCGAGGGCCAGCCGGCCCTGCACCACCTGGCCGAGGTCGGTGAGCCGGCAGGACACGGTGCGGTCGAGGTCCCGGGCACCCTCGGAGGCGGCCAGCTTCCTGACGAAGCGGTCCAGGGCGGTCGTGCACTGCTCCAGCGTGGCCACGTGCGGCGTTCCTCCTCGAGCAGGGGACCGGGTCGACCCCGCCGGAGAGCCCGACGGTGCCGTCCGGCCGGGTGTCCGGCCGGGTGGTCCGGGGCGCGACGCTACCGGCGGTGCCCTCCCACCACCGAGGTCGGGAGGGCCGGGGCGGCTCTGTGTCCACCGTCCCAGCCGCTCACCGCCGCCCGTCGGTCCCGGCCGGTAACCTCGGGACGCGCCGCCCCCCGGCGGCCGGCCTGCGGTGCCGCAGCAGGTGACCCGGCAGAGACGGACGAGGAGGAGCGCGTGAGCCAGCCCGACCAGCCCCGCCCGGTCCCCGGTCCGGCCGTCGCGCGCCCCGGTCCCGTCCCGGGTCCGCCCGTCGCGCGCCCTGGCGCCGTGCCGGGTCCTCTCGACCAGCGTCCGGCCGTCGTCCCGGGTCCTGCCGGCCCGCGTCCGGCTGTCGTCCCGGGGTCGGCCGGCCCGAGTCCGGTGTCCGTCCCCGGCCCGGCTGCGAGCGTCCCGGCACCGCCGGCCGGCCCGTCGCCCTTCGTCGGGCTGACCGACCGCCCGGTGGCCGAGCACGTCGCCGTGTTCGAGGCCGAACACGATCGGCTGCAGCGCGAGCTGGCCACCATCGACCAGCTCTGATGGCCCGCCGCAGCCGGCTCGACGCCGAACTCGTCCGCCGCGGACTGGCCCGCTCCCGCGAGCACGCCGTCACCCTCATCGCCGAGGGCCGGGTCACCGTGGGCGGGCAGGCCGCGACCAAGCCAGCCACCGGCGTGGAGGCCGGCGCCCCCGTCGTCGTCCGCACCGACCCCGACCAGCCCAGCTGGGTGTCCCGCGGCGCGCACAAGCTGCTCGGCGCGCTGGAGGCCTTCCCGGTCGCCGTCGAAGGTCGGCGCGCGCTGGACGCCGGGGCCTCCACCGGCGGGTTCACCGAGGTGCTGCTGCGCCGCGGCGTCGGTGAGGTCGTCGCCGTCGACGTCGGCTACGGCGAGCTCGCTTGGTCGCTGCGCACCGACGAGCGGGTCGCCGTCCACGAGCGCACCAACGTGCGCGAGCTGACCCCGGAAGCGATCGGCGGGCCGGTCGACCTGGTCGTCGCCGACCTCTCCTTCATCTCCCTGCGCCTGGTGCTGCCCGCCCTCACCGGCTGCGCGCTCCCGGACGCCGACCTGCTGCCCATGGTCAAGCCCCAGTTCGAGGTGGGGCGGGAACGGATCGGCGCCGGTGGCGTCGTCCGCGACCTCGGGCACCGGGCCGACGCCGTGCTGACGGTGGCGCGCGCCGCCGCCGAGCTGGGCTGGGGCACCGCCGGGGTCGTGGCCAGCCCGCTGCCCGGTCCCGCCGGCAACGTGGAGTTCTTCCTGTGGCTGCGCCGCGACGCGCCACCACCGGAGCAGGCCGACATCGACCGAGCAGTTCAGGAAGGACCACCGTGACCCAGAGCACCGTCGCTCCGGCCGGTCAGACCACCCGCCGCGTGCTCCTGGCCGTGCACACCGGGCGGGCCGACATCGTCGAGCTCGCCCGCACCGCCGCGGCCCGGCTGACCCGCGCGGGCATCGTCGTTCGGCTGCTGGCGGACGAGGCCGAGGACCTGGCCGTGCCCGGTGCCGAGGTCTGCCCGTTCGGACCTGGAGCGGCCGACGACGTGGAGCTCGTGCTGGTCCTGGGCGGTGACGGCACGTTCCTGCGCGCGGCCGAGCTCGCCCACAACAGCGACGCGGCCATCACCGGGGTCAACCTCGGCCGGGTCGGCTTCCTGGCCGAGACCGAGCCGGACGGCGTCGACGAGATGATCGGGGCCGTCGAGCGCCGCGAGTACCAGGTCGAGGAGCGGCTCACCCTCGACGCGACCGTCTTCGACGCCGCGGGCCGGCAGGTCGGCGATACCTGGGCGATGAACGAGGTGTCCATCGAGAAGGTGGAGCGCACCCGGGTGCTCGACGTGGTCCTGGAGGTCGACGGGCGGCCGCTGACCAGCTTCGGCTGCGACGGCGTCCTGTGCGCCACCCCCACCGGCTCCACCGCCTACGCCTTCTCCGCCGGCGGTCCGGTCGTGTGGCCCGACGTCGACGCCCTGCTCGTGGTGCCCACCAACGCCCACGCCCTCTTCGCCCGCCCGCTGGTGGCGTCCCCGTCCTCGGTGCTCACCGTCGCCATCCCGCCCGACGGCAACCGGGCCCGGGTGTCGGCCGACAGCCGCCGCGTCGTCGACGTGCCCGACGGCGGCCGGGTCGAGGTCCGCCGCTCCGCCCGCCCCGTGCGCATCGCCCGGGTCAACCCGACGACGTTCAGCGACAAGCTGGTGGCCAAGTTCGGGCTGCCGGTGCGCGGCTTCCGCGACGCCCGCTCGCACGGCCCCGGCCACGAGGCCCCGGTCTACGCGCAGAACGTGCTCACCCGCGGCATCGCCACCGCCGGCACCGTGCCTCCCGGCACCGTGCCCGGCGCCGGTGCCCCGACCGAGGAGGCAGCCGGTGGCCACCCGCACCGCACGGCCTGACCGGACGACGGCCCGGAAGACGGCCGCCGCGCCCGCCGACACCGAACCTCCCGTCACAGCCCCCACCGACACCGCTCCGACCGGCGGCGCGCCCCGCAACGGGGCGCTGTCCGAGCTGCACCTGCACGGGCTGGGCTCGATCGACGACGTCACGCTGGAGCTGGGCCCGGGCCTGACCGTGGTGACCGGGGAGACCGGCGCCGGCAAGACCATGGTCGTGACCGGCCTGACCCTGCTGTTCGGTGGCCGCGCCGACCAGGGGCGGGTCCGCGCCGGGGTGCGTGCCGGGGTCGAGGGCCGGCTCGTGTTGCCCAGCGACTCCCCGGTCTGGGCGCGGGCGGCCGAGGCCGGGGCCGAGCCCGACGAGGACGGCAGCCTCATCCTGGCCCGTACCTTCAGCGCCGACGGCCGCTCCCGGGCGCACCTGGGCGGGCGCAGCGTGCCCGTCGGCGTGGTGTCCGAGCTGGCCGAGCAGCTGGTGGCCGTGCACGGCCAGACCGACCAGCTGCGGTTGACCCGCCCGGCCGAGCAGCGTCGCGCGCTGGACCGGTACGCCGGCCCCGCGCACATGGGCCTGCTCGAGCAGCACCGCACCGCGCACGCCGCCTGGCGCGCGCTGGCCGAGGACCTGGACCGCCGCCGCAGCCAGGCCCGTGAGCTCGTCCAGACCGCCGACGTCCTGCGTCACGGCCTGGAGGAGATCGCCGCCGTCGCACCCGAGGAGGGCGAGGACGACGCGCTCGACGCCCAGGCCCGCCGGCTCGGTGACGCCGACGCGCTGCGGTCGGCCGCCGACACGGCCCGGTTCGCCCTGGTCGGCGACGTCACCGGGGAACTGGGTGGGGGAGGAGACGCCGAGAGCGACGCCTCCACCGCCCTCGCGGTCGCCGAGCGGGCGCTGGGCGGCTCCGACGACCCGGCGCTGGTGCTGCTGGCCCGCGACCTGGCCGATGCGGTCGCCGTGGTGTCCGACGTGGCGGTCCAGCTGGCCGGCTACGTGGCCGACCTGGACGCCGACCCGGCGCGGCTGGCCGAGGTGCTGGACCGGCGGGCGGTGATCACCGCGCTGGTGCGCAAGTACGCCGACGCGGGCGAGGGGCTGGCCGGGGTGCTGGCCTGGGCTGCGGACGCGGAGTCCCGGCTGTCCGAGCTCGACGTCTCCGACGAGGCGCTCGAGGCACTGCAGGCCCAGCGGGACGCTGCCCGCACCGAGCTCGACGCGCTCTCGGCGCAGGTCACCGCCGGCCGGCGGGCCGCGGCTGACGGCTTCGCCGCCGAGGTCGGCACCGAGCTCGCCGGCCTGGCGATGAAGAACGCGAAGGTGTCCTTCCAGATCGACTCCGACCCCGCCCACCCCGGCCCCGAGGGGGTCGACGAGGTCGTGCTGCTGATGTCGCCGCACCCCGGCGCACCGGCCCGTCCGGTGCACAAGGGCGCCTCCGGCGGTGAGCTCTCCCGGGTGATGCTGGCCATCGAGGTCGTCTTCGCCGGGGCCGACCCGGTGCCGGTGATGGTGTTCGACGAGGTCGACGCCGGGGTCGGTGGCTCCGCGGCCGGGGAGATCGGCCGGCGGCTGGCCCGGCTGGCCGCCGAGCACCAGGTCGTGGTGGTCACCCACCTGGCCCAGGTCGCCGCCTTCGCCGACACCCACCTGGTGGTCGACAAGTCCCCGGACACCGCGCACGGCGTCACCGCCACCGACATCCGCGCGGTGCGCGGGGAGGACCGCGTGCGCGAGCTGGCCCGGATGCTGTCCGGCCTGGCCGACAGCGACACCGGCCAGGCCCACGCCCGCGAGCTGCTCGCCGTCGCCGCCGAGCGCCAGTAGGAACGGCTCCGTCCCGCGCGGCCCTCGAGGGCGGGACGGGAGTGGGCCACCCTCGCCCCGGCGGCCTGACGCTCGTCAGCCGAGGCAGCGCTAGGCGACCCCGGCCGCGGCGGCTCGATGCTCGTCGGCCGGGGCAGCGCGAGGCGACCCCGGCCGCGGCTCGACGCTCGTCGGCCGGGGCAGCGCGAGGCGACCCCCGCCGGAGCGGCGCGTCGCTCGTCAGCTGGGGCAGCGCGAGGCGAGGAGCGCCGTGGTCGAGCAGAGCGGCGCGGACGGAGCGCGGCGTGCCGGCGCGTCGTGCCAGGATCCGCGCGTGGGTCATGACGCAGCGGTCGAGGTGAGCGCCCTGGCGATCAACGTGACGATCCCGGAGCACCTCCGGTGGACCGACACGCGGCGCGGGGAGCAGTTCGTGCTCACCACGCTCAACGTCCGGCTGCTGCCGGACGGGCATCTGGCGACCAAGGCCTACGGCCGCCCGGTCGCCGGTGGGCGAGGCGGGTACGTCTCCTTCCCCGTGCCCGACGGCGAGGAGTTGGCGGCTTTGCTGTCCGAGGCCGCCGACCGGGCCGGCCAGCTCTGGACGGCGCACCGCGGCCTCGGCTGACCGGTCGACGGGAGCCCGGTCGGGCCCCGGCCCCCGAGGCGGCGGAGCCCGTCCTCAGCGGCGCTTGGCGTACCCCGCCAGGCCGAACTGCAGCAGCGCCAGCCCGCGCTGACCGCGGGCGCGCAGCTCGGACACCAGCGCCGGCCCGGAGGCCCCGGCCAGCACGCGGTCGCGGGCCAGTTCCAGCAGCGACGAGTACAGCCCCAGCACCGCGTTGGCGGCCAGCCACGGCTCCAGCTCGCCCGGCGTGGCCCGGGTCTCCAGGGTGATCTGCTCGGCCAGCGAGTCGGTGAGCGTGCCGAGGATCTCCCGCTCCCGCACCTGCAGGGTGCGGCTGCCCCGGATGACCCGGGCCATCTCCGTCATGCCCTCGGCCGCGACGGGGGAGCCCAGCTGGCTCACCGCGGCGACGACGAACCCGCCGGCGGCCGCGGCCACGGACTCCCCGGCCGGACGCCGGCGGACGGCGTCGAGCAGGGCCGCGCGCATCGGGGGGTCGGACTCGAAGACCAGGCCCTCCTTGACCGGGAAGTGGTTGAACACCGTCTTCTCGACCACGCCCGCGCGCTGGGCGATCTCGCTGACGGTCACGGCGTCGAAGCCGCGCTCGACGAAGAGCTCGGCGGCCGCGTCGACGATCGCCTCACGGGTGCGCTGGCGGCGCTGCTCCCGCAGGTCGGGTCCCCGCCGGTCGCGGCGGCGCGCACGGCGTCCGGGGCCGGGGGCGTCGGCGGGCACTGCATCGCCCTCGGCGGCCTCGGCTGCGGCCGGGACGTCGTCCGGCTGGGGCGCGGTCGTGTTCGGCTCGACGTCGGCCGGCGCGGCCGCGGCCTGCTCGACGTCCGCCGGCGCGGGGGCATCGGCCTGGGGGGCGACGGCGGGCTCGGGCACCGGTGGGCGGGACCGCAGCTCCACCACGGCCGCGGGCGTCCCGGGCTGCTCCTCCGGGGGCGCCGGCTCGACGGTCACGGCGCCGTCCGGGGTCTCGGCGGGGTCGTCGAACACGACAGTCGCTGTACTCCGGCGCGCGGAGGCCCCTGCAGTCACACCAGTCACGCTAGTGACGGGCCGGTCCCGTCCTGCTGCAGCGACGCGCACTCAGGTCACGGGCGTGTCGCGGCCACACCGGTGTCGTCACCGTGCGTGGTCGGTTGCTTGCTGATGCGCGTCGGGATCATGAGGAACGGCGCCCGTGGGAGCATCCCGCCATGCGCATCGGCACCCTGGGGCGCGGACGAGTGCCCGACCCGGCGCCGGGCGTGAGCGGTCCGGCGCGCCTGGACCGACGGACGAAGAACCTCACCAAGCGCCTGCGTCCCGGCGACATCGCGGTCATCGACCACGTCGACGTCGACCGGGTGGCCGCCGACGCCCTCGTCTCCTGCCAGGTCGCCGCCGTCGTCAACGCCGCACCCAGCACCTCCGGCCGCTACCCCAACCTGGGCCCCGGCGTCCTGGTGGAGGCGGGCATCCCGCTCGTCGACGGGGTCGGCAAGGAGCTGTTCACCCGGATCAAGGAGGGCGCGCGGCTGCGGGTGGAGGGCGACCAGGTGTTCGCGGGGGACACCCTGGTCGCCCGGGGCGTCGAGCAGACCCCCGAGAGCGTGGCCGAGGCCATGGTCGAGGCCCGGGCCGGGCTGTCGGCGCAGCTGGAGGCCTTCGCGGCCAACACCATGGAGTACATGAAGCGCGAGCGCGCGCTGCTGCTGGACGGCGTCGGCGTCCCCGACGTGACCACCCGGATCGACGGCCGGCACGTGCTGATCGTCGTCCGTGGCTACGACTACCGGGAGGACCTGCAGGCGCTGCGGCCCTACATCCGCGACTACCGGCCGGTGCTCATCGGCGTCGACGGCGGGGCCGACGCGCTCAAGGAGGCCGGCTACCAGCCGGACATGATCATCGGGGACATGGACTCGGTCAGCGACGCGGTGCTGCGCTGCGGGGCCGAGGTGGTCGTGCACGCCTACCCCGACGGTCAGGCGCCCGGCCTGAAGCGGGTCACCGACCTCGGCGTCCCGGCGATCACCTTCCCCGCCGCGGCGACCAGCGAGGACATCGCGATGCTGCTGGCCGACGAGAAGGGCGCCTCGCTCATCGTCGCCGTCGGCACGCACGCCACGCTCGTGGAGTTCCTGGACAAGGGCCGTGGCGGGATGGCCTCGACGTTCCTCACCCGGCTGCGGCTGGGCGGCAAGCTCGTCGACGCCAAGGGGGTCAGCCGGCTGTACCGCAGCCGCATCTCCACCCTCGCGCTGGTGTTCCTGGTGGTCGCCGCGCTCGCCTCGATCGCCGCAGCCCTGGCCGTGTCTACCGCCGGCCGGGTCTACTTCGACCTGTTGATCGACCAATGGGACAGCTTCGTGTTCTGGCTGGAGAACCTCTTCACGTGATCGACTTCCGCTACCACCTGGTCTCGCTGATCGCGGTCTTCCTGGCCGTGGCGCTCGGGATCGTCATCGGCACCACCCAGCTCAACGGGCCGGTGCTGACGAACCTGCAGGGTCAGGTCACCGCACTCCAGACGGACAAGCGGGCACTGGAGGACCAGAGCCGGGAGCTGCAGGCCCAGCTGGACGACGTCGGCAGCTTCGACGAGGCCGTCGGCCCGGCGCTGGTCGAGGGCACCCTGGCCGAGCGCAGCGTCGTCCTGGTCGTCGGCTCCGACGACGTGGCCCCCGACGTGCTCGAGGGGCTCACGGCCCTGCTGGGCAGCGCGGGCGCGACCGTCACCGGCACCATCCGGCTCACCCCCGGCTACGGCGACCCGGCCAACGACGCCGCCGTGGAGGCCTACGTCTCCGGCCCCGGCCGGCCGGCGGGGCTGGCCCCGGCGGAGGGGACCGACCCCGCGGGCCTGGCCGCGGACCTGCTCGCCGAGGTGCTCATGGTGCCCCCGGCCGACGCCGGCACCGCCGGCCCGGTCCCGGCGTCGGCCACCTCCTCGGTGCTGGCCGGGCTGGAGGAGCTCGGGGTGCTCAGCCGGGACACCTCCTCGGTGACGCCGGCCGACCACGCGGTGCTGCTGACCGCCGGGGTGCCCACGGACGAGAACGCCCTGCGCCGCACCGAGGCCCTCGTGGAGCTGGTGACCGCACTCGACCGGCGCGGCTCCGGCGCCGTCGCCGCCGGCGACCCGACCGCCATCGAGGACGGCGGCCTCCTCCGGGCCCTGCGCGCCGACACCTCGGTCTCCGCGGTCGTGTCGACCGTGGACAACGTGACCGTGCCCGCCGGGCGGATCAGCACCGTGCTCGCGCTGGCCGCCGAGAGCCGCGGCACGACCGGCGCCTACGGGAGCGGCGAGGACACCCAGCCCGTCCCGCCGGCGCCGTGACCGGCCACCGGGGTCTGACGGCCGCCGCGGCCGGGGTGCTGGGCGCCCGGGCTGGGCTGGCCGTGGCCGGGCGCGTCCCGGGGGCGCGCTGGCAGCGCACCAACTTCGCCGGCCGGCCGGTGAGCCTGCTCGGCGGCCCGGTGCTGGCCGCCGCCGCGACCGGTGCCGCCGTGCTCGGCGCCCCGACCGGGCAGCGGGCCGCCGCCGCGGTGGTGGGCACGGTCGCCGGGCTCGTGGGCAGCTACGACGACCTGGCCGGCGCCCGCCCGGAGCAGGCCGGTGACAAGGGGCTGGCCGGGCACCTGGCCGCGCTGCGGGCCGGGCGGGTGTCCGCGGGCGTGGTCAAGGTCGTCGGGATCGGTGCCGCCGCCTCGGTCGCCGCCGTCCTCACCCGGCGGGGGAGCGCGGCCGACGCCGTCCTCACCGTCGGCCTGGTCGCCGGGACGGCGAACCTGGTCAACCTGCTGGACCTGCGCCCCGGGCGGGCCGGCAAGGCCGCGGTGCTGCTGGCCGGGGCGACCCTCGGCGGCCCGGCCGGCGGGCTGTCCGCGGGGCCGCTGGGCGCGACCGCCGGGCTGCTGCCGGCCGACCTCGGCGAGCGGGTGATGCTCGGCGACTGCGGTGCCAACGCGCTCGGCGCGCTGCTCGGGCTGCGGCTGGCCGCCCTGCCCGGGCGCCCGGGCAGGGCCGGCCTGCTCGCCGTCGTCACCGCACTGACGCTGGCCAGCGAGAAGGTCAGCTTCACCCGGGTCATCGAGTCGACCCCCGGCCTGCGCGAGCTCGACCAGCTCGGCCGCCGCCGCACGTGAGCCCCTCCACCCGGCGGGCCCTGGTGCAGGGCGCGGCCGGTGCGGCGCTGCTGATCTCGGTGCTCACCGTGCTGTCCCGGCTCGCCGGGTTCGGCCGCACCGTGGTGTTCACCAACACCGTGGGCGCCGGCAGCACCGGCGACACCTACCTGGCCGCCAACACCGTCCCCAACGTCGTCTTCGAGGTCGTCGCCGGCGGTGCGCTGGCGAGCCTGGTCGTGCCGATGCTGGCCGGGGGGATCGCGGCCGGGAACCGCGAGCAGGTGCGGCGCACCGCCTCGGCGCTGCTGGGCTGGACCCTGCTGCTGCTGGTCCCGCTCGCGCTGGTCGTGGCGCTGCTCGCCCGGCCGATCGCCGCCGGCCTGCTGGGCAGCGGCGACCCCGGGCAGGTCGACCTGGCGGCGCGGCTGCTGCTGGTCTTCGCGCCGCAGGTCGTGCTCTACGGCGTCGGCATCGTGCTCACCGGCGTCCTGCAGGCCCACCGCCGCTTCGCCGGGCCGGCGCTGGCCCCGCTGCTGTCCTCGCTCGTCGTCGCCGGCGCCTACCTGCTGTTCGCCGCCATCGGCGGCGGCCGGGACGTCGCCTCGCTGGGCACCGCGGCGGAGCTGGTGCTGGGCGTGGGGACGACGCTGGGCGTGGTCGCGCTGAGCCTGTCGCTGCTCGGTCCGCTGCGCGGTCTGCGACTGGGCCTGCGCCCGGCCTTGCGGTTCCCGGTCGGGGCCGCGCCGCGGGTGCGCCGGCTCGCGCTGGCCGGGGTGGTCACGCTGGCCGGGCAGCAACTGGTCACCCTGGTGGCGATCCGGCTGGCCAACGCCGGCGCGCCCGACGGCACCCAGGTCGTGCTCGTGGCGGCGATGACGGTCTTCCTGCTGCCCTGGGCGGCACTCGCAGTGCCCCTGGCCACCTCGGTCTACCCGGCGCTGAGCGAGCGGGCGGCGGCCGGCGACGAGGCCGGCTACCGGCGGGCGCTGGCCCCGGCCGCGGTGCTCACCGTGGTCACCGCCGCGGTCGCCGCCGCCGGGCTGGTCGCGGTCGCCGGGCCGGTCGCCCGGCTCTTCCTCGCCTCCGCCAGCGACGCCGCCGCGGCGCCGGCGCTGCGGGCCGCCGTCCTCGGCTTCGCGCCCGGGCTGGTCGGCTATGCGCTGGTGGCGCTGCTGTCCCGGGCGCTGTACGCCCGCGGCCTGTGGCGGGCACCGACGGCCTGCCTCACCGGCGGCTGGCTGGTCGCCGTCGCCGCCGACCTGGTGCTCGCCGCCGCGCTGCCGCCTGCGGACCGCGCGCTGGCCCTGGGCGCCGGGCACAGCCTCGGGGTCACCGTCGCCGGGGCGGCGCTGCTGGGCGTCGTCGTCCGGGTCGCCGGCCCGGGCGCGCTCAGCGGGGTGCTGCGCACCGGGGTGCCCGCGGTGCTGGCCGCGGTGCTCGCCGGGGCCGCCGGGCTGGTGACCGCCGCCGCGCTGGGCGCCGACCCGGTGCCCCGGGGCGGGGTGTCCGGCGCGGTCGGCACCGGCGTCGTGAGCGGGGCAGTCGTGCTCGTCGTCGCCGGTGCGGTGTTGCTGGCCACGGCCCGCCGGCCGCTGACCGCGGCGCTGCGCGGGTTGCGCACCCCGGAGGAGGCGACCCGTGGCTGAGCTGACCGGCCGGCGCGTCACCGAGGTGCTGGCCACCAGCACCGGCGGTGTCGGCACCCACCTGCGCTCGGTGCTGCCCGCGCTGCTCGCCGCCGGCGCGGACGTGCGGGTGTGCGGCCCGCGGGCCACCGAGGAGCTGTTCGGCTTCACCGCCACCGGCGCGGACTTCGGCGAGGTCGGCATCTCCGCCGGGTTGGCGCCGGTGGCGGACCTGCGCGCGGTCCGGGCGCTGCGCCGGGCGGCCGCCGGCAGCGACCTGGTGCACGCCCACGGGCTGCGCGCCGGGCTGGTCGCCGCGCTGGCCGGCCGGCTGGGGGCCCGCCGTCCGCTGGTGCTGACCCTGCACAACGCCGCGCCACCGGGCGGCGGGCTCCGTCGCCGGGTGCTGGACGCCGCCGAGCGGGCCACCGTCCGCGCCGCCGACGTGGTGCTGGCCGCCTCGGCCGACCTCGCGGCCAACGCCACCCGGCTGGGCGCCCGCGACGTCCGGCCGGCGCCGGTGTCGGCGCCCCCGCTGCCGCCGGCCACCCGCACGCCGGAGCAGGTGCGCGCCGAGCTCGGCCTGGACGACGCCCGGCCGCTGGTGCTGGCCGTGGGCCGGCTGCACCCGCAGAAGGGGTACGACGTGTTGCTGGACGCCGTGGCCGCGGGCGTCGCCGGCGACCCGCTGGTCGCCGTCGCCGGGGACGGGCCGCTGCACGACGCGCTCGCGGCGCGCCTCACCGCGGAGGCGCTGCCGGTGACCCTGCTGGGCCGCCGCACCGACGTCGCCGACCTGCTCGCCGCAGCCGACGTCGTCGTCCTGCCCTCGGTCTGGGAGGCCCGCTCGCTCACCGCGCAGGAGACGCTGCGCGCCGGCGTCCCGCTGGTGGCCACCGCCGTGGGCGGCGTCCCGGAGCTGGTCGGGGACGCCGCCGTCCTCGTCCCGGCCGGCGACGCCGTGGCGCTGGCCGCTGCGCTGGGCGGGCTGCTCACCGACCCGGCGCGGCGCGCGGAGCTGGCGGCGGCCGGACCGCGGCAGGCGGCGGGCTGGCCGGACGAGGCGGCGACGGCGGCCCAGCTGGTCGCCGTCTACACCGAGCTGCTGGCCCGGCGGTGACGACACAGGGGGTGCCCGTGTTAGCGTCGGCGTCCGTGGGTCGACAGGCAGAGTCCAGCAACCGTTCGCTCCCCAACTCCCAGCCGACGAAGTTCGTCTTCGTCACCGGCGGCGTCGTGTCGTCCCTGGGCAAGGGCCTGACCGCGAGCTCGCTGGGGGCACTGCTCTCCAGCCGTGGGCTGCGGGTCACGATGCAGAAGCTGGACCCGTACCTCAACGTGGACCCCGGCACGATGAACCCGTTCCAGCACGGCGAGGTCTTCGTGACCGAGGACGGCGCCGAGACCGACCTGGACATCGGGCACTACGAGCGGTTCCTGGACACCGACCTCACCGGCCGGGCCAACGTGACCACCGGCCAGGTCTACTCCGACGTGATCGCCCGGGAGCGGCGCGGGGAGTACCTCGGCGACACCGTGCAGGTCATCCCGCACATCACCAACGAGATCAAGGCCCGGATGCTGGCGGGTGCGGACTCCGCCGAGCGGGTCGACGTGGTGATCACCGAGATCGGCGGCACGGTCGGTGACATCGAGTCGCTGCCGTTCCTGGAGGCCGCCCGCCAGGTGCGTCACGAGATCGGCCGGGACAACTGCTTCTTCCTGCACATCTCGCTGATCCCCTACATCGCGCCCTCCGGTGAGCTGAAGACCAAGCCGACCCAGCACTCCGTGGCCCAGCTGCGCAGCATCGGCATCCAGCCCGACGCGATCGTCTGCCGCTCAGACCGGCCGATCACCGAGGGCCTCAAGCGCAAGATCAGCCTGATGTGCGACACGGACGCCGAGGGTGTCGTGTCCTGCCCCGACGCCCCCTCGATCTACGACATCCCGCGGGTGCTGCACCGCGAGGGCCTGGACGCCTACGTCGTCCGCCGCCTCGGCCTGCCCTTCCGGGACGTCGACTGGACCGTGTGGGGCGACCTGCTGGACCGGGTCCACGACCCCAAGCTGACCGTCACCGTGGCCCTGGTCGGCAAGTACATCGACCTGCCCGACGCCTACCTGTCGGTCACCGAGGCGCTGCGGGCCGGCGGCTTCGCCCACCGCTCGCGGGTGCAGATCCGCTGGGTGCCCTCCGACGACTGCGAGACCCCCGAGGGCGCCCGGACCGCGCTGGCCGGCGTCGACGGCGTCTGCATCCCCGGCGGGTTCGGCGTCCGCGGCATCGAGGGCAAGCTCGGCGCCATCCGGCACGCCCGCGAGAACGGCATCCCGACCCTGGGGCTGTGCCTGGGCCTGCAGTGCATGGTCATCGAGACCGCGCGGAACCTGGCCGGCATCGCCGGGGCCAACTCCACCGAGTTCGACCCGGAGACCCCCGACCCGGTCATCTCCACCATGGCCACCCAGCTCGACGTCGTCGCCGGCCGCGGCGACATGGGCGGCACCATGCGGCTGGGCAGCTACCCGGCCGTGCTGGCCAAGGGCTCGGTCGCGGCCGCGGCCTACGGCGCCACCGAGATCACCGAGCGGCACCGGCACCGCTACGAGGTCGCCAACGCCTATCGCGACCAGCTCACCGAGGCCGGCCTGGTCTTCTCCGGCACCTCGCCCGACGGCACCCTGGTCGAGTTCGCCGAGCTGCCCGCCGACGTCCACCCCTTCTTCGTCGGCACCCAGGCCCACCCCGAGCTCAAGAGCCGCCCGACCCGGCCGCACCCGCTGTTCGCCGCGTTCGTGTGCGCCGCGATCGGCTACCAGGACGCCGCCCGGCTGCCGGTGCCCGACGAGGAGCCGGTCGGCATCTGATGAGCGCCGTGCGGACGACGGGCGAGCGAGCATCGCAGGGAGCGCCAGCGACCGAGGAGCGGAACGAGTCCGGAGGCGAGCAGTGAGTCACGACTACGAGGTGCTCGGTACCGAGCGGGTCTACGAGGGCCGGGTCATCTCGCTGCGCAAGGACACCGTGGCCATGCCCGGTGGCGGCGAGAGTGTCCGCGAGGTCGTGCACCACGGCGGCGCGGTCGGCATCGTCGCGCTGGACGACGAGGACCGCGTCGTGATGCTGCGCCAGTACCGGCACCCGGTCGGTGAGCACATGTGGGAGGTGCCGGCCGGCCTGCTGGACGTCGACGGCGAGGCCCCCGTGGACGCCGCCCGCCGCGAGCTGGCCGAGGAGGTGCAGCTGTCGGCGGAGCGCTGGTCGCTGCTCACCACCCACCACCCCTCGCCGGGCTTCTGCGACGAGAAGGTGCTGCTGTACCTGGCCGAGGTGCTCTCCCCGGTCGACCGGCCCGAGGGCTTCGTGGTCGAGCACGAGGAGCTGGACATGACCGTCGAGCGGGTGCCGCTGGCCGAGGCCGTGCAGTGGGTGTTCGACGGCACGATCCGCAACTCCCTCGCCGCGATCGGGGTGCTCGCCGCCGCCCAGGTGCGGGCCACGTCGCCCCGGCTCCGCCCGCTCGACTCGGTCTGAACCGCCTGACCTGAGGGACGGCCGCGTCACGCACGGCGGCCGTCACGCTGGCCGGCCACGCCGCGGCGCGGGTCGAGCCGCTCCACCTGACCTGGAGCCGCGCCACGGCACGGCTCGACGTCGGCTGAGGCGGGTCGACCCGGTCGGCGGCGGGGGCCCCGGTGCGGGTCGACCCGCGCCCGGCAGGGTCAAGCCGCGTGCGCACGCGGCTCCACCCTGCGCCGTCCGGGTCAAGCCGGCTGGGCCGCGCCGGTCGCGTCGGGAGGCAGGTGCAGGCCGAGCCGCTGCAGCTCCAGTCCGGCCAGCGCGCGGACGGCGGCCGGGTCGCCGGCCCGCCACCCGGCACCGGTGCCGGCGGGCAGCGCGGCCAGCCGGCTCAGCGGCGCCGTCGCCAGCGCCCGCGCCGCGAGCAGCTCGAGGTCGGGCGGGCCCTGCGCGCCGTGCCCCAGCAGCCGGTCGGTGGCCCGGGCCTCGCGCAGCCAGCCCAGCCGCCACGGCAGCCAGCGCAGCAGCAGCCAGCCCACCGGCAGCAGCACCAGGACCACGGCCAGCACCGTGGCCAGCGTGGAGACGGCGTCCTGCGCGCCCTGCCCGGCCCCGGTGACCGACGCCCCGGCGTCCCCGAGGGCGTCGAAGGGCGTGGCCAGCTCGTCCCCGACCACCGGGACGCCGTCGGCGGCGCCGGCCGCGCTGCCCATGGTGTCCGAGATCGACCGGCCCAGGTCCGCCAGCGCCCGGCCGGGCTCGGCCAGCACCAGCACGGCCCGGTGCACCACCCGGGCGACCAGCAGCCACAGCACCAGCCAGGCCACCAGGCCCAGGTCGGCGGCCACCTGCCGGGCGCGTCGGTCGGGTCGGTCGGCGTACAGGCGCATCGGGCAGCTCCGCGGGGGTGTCGAGGGGTCCCCGGCATCGTGCGGCACCCCGGCCGGGACGGCGATCCCGGGTGCGCACGAACGGTCGGGCGCCGCGGGGGCCGCGCGCGACAGACTCCCTGCATGCCCGAGGACACCCCGGCCGCCGGACGTGACCGGCTGCGCGAGCTGCTGGACGCCGTCCTGGACGAGGACAACCGCACGCTGAGCGAGATGGCCGGCGACGCCTTCGCCTCGCCGTGGCACTTCAGCCGCCAGGTGAGCCGCGGCGCGGGGGAGGCACCGGTCGCGCTGCGCCGCCGGGTCGTGCTGGAGCGCGCGGCCTGGCAGCTGCGTCAGGGCCGCAGCGTCACCGACGTCGCGTTCGCCGCCGGCTACGAGTCGGTGGAGGGTTTCAGTCGCGCGTTCACCCGCGCCCACGGCCGGACGCCGGGACAGCGGGGCACGGCGCCGGCGCGGGACGCCCACTGGCTGCCGGCGCCGAACGGCATCCACTTCCACCCGCCCGCCTCGCTGTGGGTCGCCGGCCAGCCGGGTCAGCGCGGTGGCGACGAGGTCACCGCACTGCTCGTGCACCACGACCTCGAGGACACCCGCGCCCTGCTGGAGACCGCGACGGGCCTGCCCGAGGAGGAGTACCGGCGGGTGCGCGTCCCCGGCCAGCAGGTGCTGGCCTGGGACGGCCCGGAGGAGTCGCTGGCCGCGGTGCTGGAGCACCAGGTGTGGTCGACCGAGATGTGGCTGGCCGCCGTCGAGGGCGCCGACCACCCGGTGCGTGGCCGCGACGACCCGGCGTCCCTGCTGGCCCGGCACGACGAGGCCGCACCCCGCTGGCTGGCGTTCGTCCGCGAGGTCTCCCGCCGCGGCGCCTGGGGCGACCGGCTGGTCGACGCCCTCTGCGACCCGCCGGAGTCGTTCGTGCTCGGCAGCGTCGTCGCGCACGTGCTCACCTACGGCGCCCACCGCCGGCAGCTGGCCCGGCACTGGTTCCGCGCAGCCGGCCTCGACGTGGACGCCGGCGACCCGATCGACTGGCTGAGGAGGAGGACCTCGTGACCCGCACCGTCTACTACACCGCCACGTCCCTGGACGGCTTCATCGCCACCCCCGACCACTCGCTGGACTGGCTGCTGTCCCGGGAGAACGACCCGGCCGGGCTGATGGGCTACGACGGTTTCCTGGCCGGGACAGGGGCGGTGGCCATGGGGGCGACCACCTACCGCTGGGTGCGGGACAACGACCCGGGGTGGGTGCCCGAACGGCCCACCTGGGTGTTCACCCACCGCGAGCTGGAGCTGATCCCGGGCGCCGACCTGCGGCCCACCGCCGACGACGTCGCCGCGGTGCACGCCGCGATGGTGGCCGCGGCCGGCGACCGGGACGTGTGGATCGTCGGCGGCGGGGACCTGGCCGGCCAGTTCGCCGACCGCGGGCTGCTCGACGAGGTGGTGGTGTCGATCGCCCCGGTCACCCTCGGCGCCGGCGCTCCGCTGCTGCCGCGGCGGGTGGAGCTGGCGGTGCGGGAGGCCGGCCGCAACGGCGAGTTCGTCGTCGTCCGGTACGCCGTCGTCCGGCCGGCCTGACCTGTCGCTGCACACGATGGTGCGGGGGATGAGGACCTGGGCCGAGACCCACATGGACGACGTCCTGGCCGCCCGTGCCGAGCACGACGCACGCGACCGGCCGGAGAGTGCTCCCTGACACACTCCGGACACGCGTCGTGCCTAGACTCCGCCCGAGGCAGGCCCCGACCGGGCCGCCCGGACACGGTGGCGCCACCGACACCCCGGTGGTCGCGCACCGGGACAGTGGAGAGCTGCGATGCGCGTCGGGGTCGCCCGAGAGGTCAAGAACCGTGAGTACCGGGTCGCGCTGACCCCCTCCGGGGTCACCGAGCTGGTCGCGGCCGGGCACGAGGTGCTGGTCGAGACCGACGCCGGGGCGGGGTCCTCCATCCCGGACGCCGACTACGTCGCCGCCGGCGCGCGGATCGTGCCCACCGCCGACGACGTGTGGGGTGCGGCCGACCTGCTGCTCAAGGTCAAGGAGCCGATCGCCGAGGAGCACTCACGGCTGCGCGCCGGGCAGACGCTGTTCACCTACCTCCACCTGGCCGCGTCGCGGGAGTGCACCGACGCGCTGCTGGCCTCGGGCACCACCGCGATCGCCTACGAGACCGTGCAGACCGACGGCGGGGCGCTGCCGCTGCTGGCCCCGATGTCGGAGGTCGCCGGCCGGATGGCCCCGCAGGTGGGCGCGCACACCCTGGAGCGGGCCTCCGGCGGCCGCGGCGTCCTGCTCGGCGGGGTGTCCGGGGTGCACGCGGCCAAGGTCGTCGTCCTCGGTGCGGGGGTGTCGGGCATGAACGCCGCCACCATCGCCCTGGGCATGCAGGCGCAGGTGACCGTGCTCGACCGCGACCTGGAGAAGCTGCGCGCCGCCGACCGGCTCTACCGCGGGCACCTGCAGACCGTGGCCTCCAACGCCCTGGAGGTCGAGCGCGCCGTGCTGGACGCCGACCTGGTCATCGGCGCCGTCCTCGTCGCCGGGGCCAAGGCGCCGGTGCTGGTCAGCGACGAGCTGGTGTCCCGGATGAAGCCCGGCTCGGTGCTGGTCGACATCGCCGTGGACCAGGGCGGCTGCTTCGAGTCGACCCGGCCCACCACCCACGACGACCCGACGTTCGGCGTCGCCGACTCGGTCTTCTACTGCGTGGCCAACATGCCCGGCGCGGTGCCGCACACCTCGACCTACGCGCTGACCAACGTCACGCTGCCCTACGTCATGGCGCTGGCGAACCGGGGCACCGCGGCCGCGCTGGCCGCCGACCCGGCGCTGGCCCGCGGGGCCAACGTCGCCGCCGGCCGGCTGGTGCACGCCGGGGTGGCCGACGCGCACGCGCTGCCGTCGGTGCCGTGGCAGGAGGTCCTGTCCTGACCGGCGCGACGCTGAGCAGTGCGACGTCGGCCGGACCGGACGTCGCCCGGACCGTCACCGGCTACCTCGACCACCTCACCGTCGAGCGCGGGCTGGCGGCCAACACGATCAGCTCCTACCGCCGCGACCTGCGGCGCTACGCGGAGTTCCTCGCCGCCGCCGGGGTGCGCGGGCTGGGCGAGGTGGGGGAGTCCGACGTCGCGGCGTTCCTGGTCGCCCTGCGCAACGGGGACGACGACCACCCGCCGCTGTCGGCCACCTCGGCCGCGCGGGCGGTCGTCGCCGTCCGCGGGCTGCACCGCTTCGCGCTGCTCGACGGGCTGATCACCGACGACGTCGCCGCCGAGGTCAAGCCCCCGGCCCCGGCCCGCCGGTTGCCCAAGGCCATCCCGGTCGAGCAGGTGGTGGCGCTGCTGGAGGCCGCCGCCTCGGTCGAGGGCCCCCGCGGGCTGCGCGACCGGGCACTGCTGGAGCTGCTCTACGGCACCGGTGCCCGCATCTCCGAGGCCGTGGGGCTGGCCGTCGACGACCTGTCGCTGAGCGCGGACCCGAGCACCGCGGCGGTGCGGCTGGCCGGCAAGGGCGGCAAGGACCGCGTCGTCCCGGTGGGCAGCTACGCCGTCCGCGCCGTGCAGGACTACCTGGTGCGCGCCCGGCCGGCGCTGGTGGCCAAGGCCCGCACCGGGGTGCGCGGAGGAGCGCTGTTCCTCAACGCCCGCGGCGGGCCGCTGTCCCGGCAGAGCGCCTGGACGATCCTGCGTGAGGCCGCCGAGCGGGCCGGGATCGACGCCGAGCTCTCCCCGCACACGCTGCGGCACTCCTTCGCCACCCACCTGCTCGACGGCGGCGCCGACGTCCGCGTCGTGCAGGAGCTGCTCGGCCACGCCTCGGTGACCACCACCCAGGTCTACACGCTGGTCACCGTCGAACGGCTGCGTGAGGTCTACGCCACCAGCCACCCCCGCGCGCTGCGCTGAGCCACCCGGAGCACCCCCGGGCAACTTGTCGACAAGTCGTCCCGCGTTCAGGTCACGGTCGGCCCACACCCTGCCGATGAGGGATGCAGGAGTTCGGACCGGTGGCTTCCCCCCGCCGGGGAGCCGCGTCCTCCTGTCGTGACCGCCATCCGGTGGCCACGGACGCAACGGTCCAGGGAAGAGGAACGAGCGATGTCGACACGAGCCGAGGCAGCGGCGGCCACCGTCGGGCTCCCGTTCGGCGGAGCCGAGATGGGTGCCCCGGCCGGACGGGTCGACCCTGCCCGTGCCCGGCAGCGGAAGCTGACCGAGCCCAAGCGCCTGACCTCGCACGGTCCGGCGCAGGTCATCGCCATGTGCAACCAGAAGGGCGGGGTCGGCAAGACGACCTCGACCATCAACCTCGGGGCTGCGCTGGCCGAGCACGGCCGCAAGGTCCTGCTGGTCGACCTGGACCCGCAGGGCGCACTGTCGGTCGGCCTCGGCATCCCCTCGCAGGGTCTGGACCGCACCATCTACAACGCGCTGATGGAGCCGTCCACCACCCTGGCCGACGTCCGCGTCGCCACCGGCATCCTGGGCCTGGACCTGGTGCCCAGCAACATCGACCTGTCCGCCGCCGAGGTGCAGCTGGTCAGCGAGGTCGCCCGTGAGCAGACCCTGCTGCGGGTGCTCGCCCCGATCCGGGCCGAGTACGACTACGTGCTCATCGACTGCCAGCCCTCCCTGGGGCTGCTGACGGTCAACGCGCTCACCGCCGCCCAGGGCGTGATCATCCCGCTGGAGTGCGAGTTCTTCTCCCTCCGCGGCGTCGCGCTGCTGGTCGACACCATCGAGAAGGTCAAGGAGCGGCTCAACCCGTCGCTGGAGATCTCCGGCATCCTCGCCACGATGTACGACACGCGGACCGTGCACTGCCGCGAGGTGTTCAGCCGGGTCGTCGAGGCCTTCGGCGACACCGTGTTCCAGACCGTCATCGCCCGCACCGTGCGCTTCCCGGAGACCACCGTCGCCGGGCAGCCGATCACGCAGTGGGCCCCGACGTCCGGTGGCGCAGCCGCCTACCGCGACCTGGCCAAGGAGGTCCTGGCACTGTGACCCGTCGTCCTGTGCTCCCGGGTGCGTCCGAACTGTTCCGCCGGACCGACACCCCGGCGACACCCCCGCCGGCCCCGGTCACCGAGCTGCCGAACCTGGCCGCCACGACCTCCTCCCCGGCGCTCCGCGGCAGCGCGTCACGGGACGCCGAGTCCGCCGGGTCCCCGCCGCTGACCCTGGTGCCCGCGGTCGACGGTGGGGCCCCGCGCATCGTCGTCGACGAGCTGGCCGCCCACCGCTCCACGCTGCCGGCCGCCGCGGCCCACCGGACCCGGGGTGCCGCGGACAAGAACCGCACCCGGCACGAGGAGAAGATCACCGTCTACTGCTCGGCCGACGAGCTGCTGGCCCTGGAGACCGCGCGGCTCACCCTGCGCGGCAAGCACGGCGTGGCCACCGACCGCGGCCGGATCGTCCGCGAGGCGATCGCCGTCCTGCTGGCCGACCTCGAGGTGCACGGCGAGGACTCCGTCCTCGTCCGCCGCCTGCGCAAGTGAAGGTCGAAGGACCCTGCTGCCCCCCGCCACTCGCTCCGCTCGCGGCGGGACCCTGCAGCAGGGCCTGACCCCACACCACGCTCCGCGCGGCGCGGGGCCCTGAAGCGGGGCCGGACACCACGGTGTGGGCCGGGACTGTCGGGGGTGCCGCTTAGGCTGGAGTGGTGACGACGGTAGCGGTCCCGGAGGTGGGGACCGGGCGGTTCACCGTCCGGCTGACCAACTTCGAGGGCCCGTTCGACCTGCTGTTGCAGCTGATCGGCAAGCACAAGCTCGACGTCACCGAGATCGCCCTGTCGGTGGTCACCGACGAGTTCATCGCCCACCTGCGCGACCTGTCCGACGAGCTGCACCTGGACCAGGCCAGCGAGTTCCTGGTCGTCGCCGCCACGCTGCTGGACCTCAAGGCCGCCCGGCTGCTGCCCGCCGCCGACGTCGAGGACCCCGACGACCTCGACGTCCTGGAGGCCCGCGACCTGCTCTTCGCCCGGCTGCTGCAGTACCGGGCCTACAAGCAGGCCGCCGCCTTCCTGCGCACCCGGGAGGCCGAGGCGGCCCGCCGGTACGCCCGTGACGCCGGCCTCGAGCCGCGCTTCGCCGAGCTGCTGCCTGAGGTGCTCCTCGGCGTGACGCCCGAGCAGTTCGCCGCGCTGGCGTTCGAGGCGCTCACGCCCAAGCCCCCGCCCACGGTCAGCGTCACCCACCTGCACGCCCCGGCGGTCAGCGTCACCGAGCAGCTGGTCATCGTCCGCAGCCGGGTCGCCGAGGCCGGGACGGCGACCTTCCGGTCGCTGAGCCGCGACTGCGCGCACACCCTCGAGGTGGTCGCCCGCTTCCTGGCGCTGCTGGAGCTGTACCGCCAGCAGCTGGTCACCTTCGACCAGGCGACGCCGCTGGGGGAGCTGCACGTGCGCTGGACCGGTCCGGCCCTCGTCGACGGCCGGCTGCCCGCGGATCTCGACCTCCACGTGCCCGCCGACCTGGACCTGGACGGCGACGAGGACCTGGACGGCGACGAGGACCTGGACGGCGACGAGGACGGGCCCGCTCCGGAGGACGGGTCGTGAGCGACGAGCAGTCCGTCCCGCGCCCGTTCTCCTGGGACGCCGTCGTCGCCGAGGTGGCCGCCGGCCTGGCCGAGGGTGAGGAGCAGGGCACGAGCCGGGAGCAGGGCTGGGACGCCGTCGCCGCCCGGCTGGCCGCGGAGTTCGGCCCGCCCGAGGCGCGCAGCGACCCCGCCGGCGCCCCGTCGTCCCGCGTGCTGGGCCGGGCGCCGGCCGATCCGCCGGTCGAGCTGGTCGTCGTCCCCGAGCCGGAGGCGCCGGTCGAGGAGACCGTCGCCGCGGTGCAGGAGGAGCTCCCGCTCGACCTCACCCCGCTGGACGACGTCGCGCTGCGCGGCGGGCTGGAGGCACTCCTGTTCGTCACCGACTCCCCGCTGGACGAGCCGTCGCTGGCCGCGGCGCTGCAGGTGCCGGTCCACCGGGTGCGGGCGACGCTGGTGGCACTGGCCGCCGAGTACGACGACCGCCGGGCCGGGACGACGCTGCGCCGGGTGGGGGAGGGGTGGCGGCTCTACACCCGGGAGGAGCACGCCGCGGTCGTGGAGCGGCACCTGCTGGAGGGGCAGCGCAGCCGGCTCACCCAGGCCGCGCTGGAGACGCTGGCCGTGATCGCCTACCGGCAGCCGGTCACCCGCGCCCGCATCTCGGCCATCCGCGGGGTCGGGGTCGACGCCGTCGTCCGCACGCTCACCGCCCGCGGCCTCATCCGCGAGGCCGGCGCAGACCCGGACACCGGCGGCGGGCTGTACGTCACGACCGCGCTGTTCCTCGAACGGCTCGGGCTCACCGGCCTCGACGAGCTGCCCGAGCTCGCCCCGCTGCTGCCCGACACCCGCACCCTGCTCGACGAGCACCCCGACAGCTGAGGTCTGCGCGGGCCGGTAGGAGCACCGGCGCGCAGGTGGGAGACTGGAGGGGATGGACACGACTGCAGACGACACTCCCACCACCTCCGGCGGTGAGGGCTGGTCCGAGGACATGGAGCTCGCACCGACCCGCCTCGGTGACGTCGAGGAGAACGAGCACGACGACGACAGCCCCGGCGAGCGGCTGCAGAAGGTGCTGGCCCGGGCCGGTGTCGGCTCCCGGCGCGTCTCCGAGGACATGATCGACGCCGGCCGGATCAGCGTGAACGGCCAGGTCGTGCGGGTGCAGGGCATGCGCGTGGACCCCGACACCGCGGTCATCGCGGTCGACGGGCGGCGGGTCGACATCCGCAACGACAAGGTCACCTACGCGATGAACAAGCCGGTCGGGATCATCACCTCGATGAGCGACGACCGTGGCCGGCCCACCGTCGGGGACATGATCGGCGACCTCGCCACCGGGCTCACCCACGTCGGTCGCCTCGACCAGGACACCGAGGGCCTGCTGCTGCTCACCACCGACGGCGAGCTCGCGCACCGGCTCACCCACCCCTCCTACCTGGTGACCAAGACCTACCTGGCCCAGGTCACCGGCTCGGTGCCGCGCGACCTGCACCGCACGCTGCGCAAGGGCATCGAGCTGGAGGACGGGCCGGTCGCGGTCGACTCCTTCCACGTCGTCGACGCCCACGCCGGCCAGTCGGTGGTCGAGGTCGTGCTGCACGAGGGCCGTAAGCACATCGTCCGCCGGCTGCTGGCCGAGGTCGGCCTGCCGGTCACCCGGCTCACCCGCACCGCCATCGGGCCGGTCGAGCTGGCCCGGATGCGCACCGGCACGATCCGCAAGCTCACCCGCACCGAGGTCGGCGCCCTCCACGAGCTCGTCGGCATGTAGGAGGACCCCCTTCTCCCCAC
>NZ_JAAGWH010000044.1 GCF_010682105.1 Modestobacter muralis
AGGGCACCGGGTGGCGGAAGTTCGGGGAGGCGACCTGGGTGCCCAGCCGGACCCGGTCGGTGACCACCGCGGCGGCGGCCAGCAGCGGGACGGCGCCGTACCAGGGGCCGTCGGCCAGCAGCGGCCAGGTGAGGTGGTCGTAGGTCCACACGGCGCGGACCCCGGCGCGCTCGGCCTCCTGCACGTCGGCGAGGAAGGTCGACACCGGGTGGCGGTCGGGCAGCACCAGCGCCGACAGGTCGAGGGTCATCGGCCGGCCCGCGCAACGGCCCGGACTCGGGCGGCGCGATCTCGGGTCGGGCGGTCGTGGGTCGAGCGGTCGCGGGCGGGGCGGCGGGCGTCGGGGCGGTCCACGGGGAACAGTGTCGCCCACCCGCCTCCGCCGTCGTCCCGATGCCGGTGGGTTCCGCGGCGCGGTCCCGGGTAGGCGGGGCGGATGCCCGAGATGGACCCCAAGGACCCCAGCACCCTGTACGCCGCCGGCCCGGTCGCGGCCGAGCCCCCCGTGGACGACGTCCCCGAGGACGAGGTCCCCGCGCCGTCCCCGCTGGTCGACAAGGGCGGCACCGGCCCGGGCCCGGACGACCTCGACCGGCTGCTCTGACCGCGGTTCCCGCGCAGCACGCCCGCCGGCCCGGACACCTGCGACCCGACCGTCGCCCTCGCCCCGGACCTGCACCCCCGAGCACGAGAGGGCCTCTGCCCGCGACCACCCGCACTGCCGGCGTGACGGTGAGGCCACCGCCCGCGACCACCCGCCCGGCCGGCGTGACGGCCTGGCCACCGCCGCGACCACCCGCCGGCGTGACGGCGAGGCCACCGACCGCTCCCCCGCCGTGCACGACCCGCAGGACGGGACCGACACCGCCTTGCCCCGCCCCGGGCCGCTCTGTTCCGGCAGATCGCTGGCGGCGGCTCGCAGCGGTACGCGTTGGGGCGCTCGTCGTCGTCGGGTGGACGGCGTTGACCGACATCGCCCTTGCACGCGCCGACCGGTGGGGCACCCTGTCCGCACCACCACGGGAGCCCTCGTCGGGGTCGTCGAGGGCTTTTGTCCTCTCGGCGAGGCGCGGCGCGCTTATTGGGGATAACGGCCGATGCTCGATCCGTTCCGACCGCGTGACCGGCCGTTCCCCTGCCGGCGGGTCGACGCCGGGCACCGGCCCGGCCCGGCCACCGTCCGGCTGGGATCATGACGGGGTGCTGCTCGCCGAGGTCGTCGCCGCGTCGGCCGCTGTCGCCGCCACCCGCTCCCGGACCGCGAAGGCCGGCCTGATCGGCGAGCTGCTGCGCCGTGCGGAGCCCGGCGAGGTCGGCGCGGTCACCGCATGGCTGGCCGGCGAGCCACGACAGGGCCGGCTCGGCGTCGGCTGGCGCAGCCTGACGGCCAGGGCGCACACCTCGGCGGCGGCGCCCGGGCTGACCGCGGCCGCGGTGGACGCCGCGCTGACCGAGCTGGCCGGGACGTCCGGGGCGGGGTCGGCGGCCCGGCGGGAGGCGGCGGTCGGGGCACTGATGTCGGCGGCCACGGCCGACGAGCAGCACTTCCTGGTGCGGCTGCTCACCGGCGAGCTGCGCCAGGGGGCACTCGAGGGCGTGGTGCTCGACGCGATCGCGTCGGCCGCGGAGGTGCCGGCGACGGCGGTGCGCCGGGCGTTCATGCTGTCGGGCCGGCTCCCGGAGACCGCGGTGACCGCGCTGGAGGGCGGCGTGGCCGCGCTGGAGGCGGTGCGGCTGGAGGTGGGCCGGCCGGTGCGGCCGATGCTGGCAAGCCCGGGGTCGTCGCTGGACGCGGCGCTCACCGACCTGGGCGGCGAGGTGACCGTGGAGTTCAAGCTCGACGGTGCGCGCATCCAGGTGCACAAGGACGGCGACGTCGTCCGGGTGTGGACGCGCACGCTGCGCGAGGTGACCGACGGGGTGCCCGAGCTGGCCGAGCGGGTGCGGGCGCTGCCGTGCGCGACCGCGGTGCTCGACGGGGAGACCCTCGCCCTGGACGACGACGGCCGTCCGCGCGCGTTCCAGGACACGATGAGCCGCTTCGGCAGCGACGCCGCGGACGCCGGGGTGCTGCTGAGCCCGTTCTTCTTCGACCTGCTGCACCTGGACGGCCGCGACCTGCTCGACGAGCCGCTGGAGACGCGACTCGATGCGCTGGCCGGGCTGCTGGCCGGTGAGGAGCAGGCGGCGTTGCGGATGCCCGGCGTGCGGTCGCCGAGCACCGAGCAGGCCGCGCAGGTGCTGGACGACGCGCTGTCCGGTGGCCACGAGGGCGTGGTGGTCAAGGCGCTGGACGCGCCGTACGCCGCCGGCCGACGGGGCAAGGCGTGGCAGAAGGTCAAGCCGGTGCACACCCTCGACCTGGTCGTGCTCGGTGCGGAGTGGGGGTACGGGCGGCGGTCGGGGAAGCTGTCGAACATCCACCTGGGCGCGCGGGACCCCGACGGCGGTGACCCGGTGATGGTCGGCAAGACGTTCAAGGGGATGACCGACGAGCTGCTGGAGTGGCAGACGGCGACGTTCCCCGGGCTGGTGCGGGAGAGCCACGAGTGGGGCGTGCTGCTGCGGCCGGAACTGGTCGTGGAGATCGCCCTGGACGGCGCCCAGCGCAGCAGCCGCTACCCGGGCGGGGTCGCGCTGCGGTTCGCCCGGGTGCTGCGGTACCGGCCGGACAAGGGCGCTGCGGACGCCGACGACATCGAGGCCGTACGGGCCCTGCTGGCTGGCGGCTGACCCCGACGCGGCCCGGCCGGCCCGACCGGCCGCGTCAACAGCTCGACATGTCGACTCGTCGCCACGACGACACGACGCCATGGGCGACTCGTCGCCACGGCGACAGGCCGACTCGTCGCCATGGCCACAGGGCGACATGTCGCCACGGCGACACCAGCACGTGGGTCCGCTGCTCATCGACGTGTCGGCCCGTGCGTCAGAACGGTGGCGGATCGTCGTCCGGCGGGGCGCCGCTGCCGCTCAGCTGCAGGCCGGCCAGCCCTCGCTGTCCGGCGAGCACGCGCAGGCCCGGCGGACGGGTGGTGCGGGTGACCCCGCTCGGGGTGGTCACCGACAGGATCCCGTCGCTGGTCATGGTGAACCGCCAGCCGGGGGCGTGGGTCTTGAGCCGGTGGTGCCGGCGGCACAGACAGCAGAGGTTGGCGCAGTCGGTCGGGCCGCCGTCGCCGTGGGCGTGCACGTGGTCGAGGTCGGTGCGCGCGGCGGGACGACGGCAGCCGGGATGGCGGCAGGTGCGATCACGGGCGTGGACGAACCGGCGGTGCGCGGGAGTCGGGGTGTAGCGGTCGATGGGCGGTGGGCGATCGAGCACCGGGCAGTCGCAGGCAGCCGAGAGTGGCTCGTCGAGTGCGGCGTCCCCCTCACCCCGTCGACGTCGCCCGGCGATGTCGCGCGAACGCGGCGGGTGTTGCTGACACCCGTTGCGGACCAGGCGCTGCAGCTCACGAGGACTCACCGTCGCCCGCAGTGCGCCGGTGACCGGGTCCGCCAGTGAGATGTCCGAGGACCCGCCCGTCGGTGGCTGCAGCCCGCCGGGGCACAGCGCGTCCAGTTCTTCGAGCAGGTGCCGCAGTTGCTGGTGGGTGATCGAGGACCCGTCGACCGTGGCGACGTCCTCATCGCTCGGCGCCCACGCCGGCGGGGGTCGGGTCTCGTCCTCGTCGCTCGGCGCCCCTGCCGGTGCGGCGTGCACCGATCCGCTGGCATGGCGCCCGCCGATGGCCGGCAGCGGCGCGATGACCTGCAGGTGTGCGGTCACCGGCGGCCGGCTGGTGTCCCACGGCCGCAGGATCAGGTCGCTGAGCACCAGCGCCCGCAGCTGCCCGATCGGCCGCTCGTCCCCGTCGTTCTTGGTCATCCGCGCGTAGGTGTCCACGGTCTCCCGGCACGCGGCAGCGACCGGGGTGGGCAGGTCCGCGATGAGCTCTGACATGCCGTCCCCGGCCGGTCGTGTCCGGACGTCAGCCGCGCGTTCGGCCTTCTTGCGCCGCCGGTCAGCCGCCGCAGCATCGACGGCGATCAGTGCGGCCGCGGTGCGCTCCTGCAGCCGGACCGGCGT
>NZ_JAAGWH010000036.1 GCF_010682105.1 Modestobacter muralis
GCTGAGCAAGCTCACCGCGGGGCCCGGAAGGGGGCCGAACGCACACCGCCGGTGTCCCCTGGAGGGGACACCGGCGGTGTGCGTTGCGGGGTGATCAGAGCGCGGTGACCTCGACCGGGGTGGTGAGGACGCGGTCGACGCCGACGACGCGGTCCGGGCCGGTGACCCGGACGGTGGCCTGCAGCGGCAGGTCCGTGCTGGAGGTGCCGACCTGCAGCACCAGGTCACCGGACTCCACGATGCGCGTCAGCTCCCGGCCGGTGAACGACGTCCGGTCGGCGTGCAGCGCGAAGGAGACCCGCGCGCCCGCACCCGCGGCCAGCTCGACCCGGGCGAAGCCGGCGAGCTGGGTGACCGGGCGGACCACGCTGGCGACCGGGTCGTGCAGGTACAGCTGCACGACCTGGGCGCCGTCCCGCTCACCGGTGTTGCGCACCGTAGCCGAGACCGTGACCGAGCCGTCGGTGGCCAGCTCCTCGGTGACCGCGCCGTCGACGCCGGTGACCTGCAGGTCGATCAGCGCGAAGGTCGTGTACGACAGGCCGTGCCCGAAGGGGAAGGCCGGCGTCGGGTCCGCGGAGCTGATCCCGCTCTGCGCGCCCAGGATCGGGTGCAGGTAGGTGGCCGGCGACCCGCCCGGGGTGGCCGGCACCGAGACCGGCAGGCGCCCGGAGGGGTTGACCCGGCCGCTGAGCACACCGGCCACCGCGCCGGCGCCCTCCTCGCCCGGGAAGAACGCCTGGACGATCGCGGCGGCCCGGTCGACGACCGCGCCCAGGGCGTAGGGCCGGCCGGTGAGCAGCACGACCACGACCGGCTTGCCGGTGTCCAGCAGCCCATCGAGCAGCTCACCCTGCAGGCCCGGCAGGCGCAGGTCGTCGGCGTCGCAGCCCTCACCGGAGGTGCCGCGGCCGAACAGCCCCGCGACGTCACCCAGGACGGCGAGGACGACGTCGGACTCACCGGCGACGCGCACCGCCTCGTCGATGCCGCTGCGGTCCAGTTCCTGCACCGGCACACCGCGGGCGGTGGTGACCGCGGCGTCGGGGAACTCGGTGCGCACCGCGTCGAGCAGCGTGGGCAGCTCGATGCCCAGCGGCATGTCCGGGTGCTGCACGCCGACGTGGTTGGGGAAGGCGTAGCAGCCCATCAGCGACAGCACCTCGTCGGCGGCCGGGCCGACGACGGCGAGCTTCTGCGGGGCCCGCAGCGGCAGCACCGAGGCGCGGTTGTCCAGCAGGACGACGGAGCGCTCGGCCAGCGTGCGGGCCAGCGCCCGCATGTGCGGCGGGTCGAAGTCCAGGGTCTCCGCGCCCTCGCGCAGCGCCGCGGGCTCGGGGTCCCAGCCGGCGTCGAGCAGGCCCAGCTCGCCCTTCTGCAGCAGCACCCGCTCCAGGGCCCGGTCGATGACGTCCATGCCGACCTCGCCGGAGCGGATGCGCTCCAGCAGCGGCTCGCCGTAGCAGCGCACGGTGGGCAGCTCGACGTCGATGCCGGCCCGCAGCGCCTGCACGGCGGCGTCACCGGGGGAGGAGGCCACGCCCTGGGTGGTCTCGAGCATGGAGACGGCGAAGTAGTCGGCGACCACGACGCCGTCGAAGCCCAGGGTCTCCCGCAGCAGGCCGGTCATGAGTGCGGGGTCCGCCGCCGGGGGGAGGCCGTCGACGGCGGCGTAGGAGTTCATCACCGAGCGGGCACCGCCCTCGCGCAGCGCGGTCTCGAACGGCGGCAGCACGATGTCGGCGAAGTCGCGCGGGCCCAGCCGCACCGGGGCGTGGTTGCGGCCCGAGCCCGAGCCGGAGTAGCCGGCGAAGTGCTTGAGGGTGGCGACGATCCCGGAGCTCTCCAGCCCGCGGGTGTAGGCCGAGCCCAGGACGGCGACCAGGTACGGGTCCTCGCTGATGGTCTCCTCGGTGCGGCCCCAGCGGTGGTCGAAGCTGACGTCGAGCACCGGGGACAGCCCCTGGTGGACACCGACCGAGCGCATGAGCTCACCGATCCCGGCGGCCATGGTCTCCACCGAGGCGGTGTCGAAGGAGGCGCCCCAGGCCAGCGGGGTCGGGAAGACGGTGGCCTGCCAGGCGGTGAACCCGGTCAGGCACTCCTCGTGCGCCACGGCCGGGATGCCCAGCCGGGAGTTGGCGACCAGGTCGCGCTGGGTCTGGGCGAGCACCCGGGCGCCGGTGAGCGGCTCGACCGGCCCGGTGCCGAAGACACGGGTCAGCTGGCCCAGGCCGGGCCGGGTCAGCTCCTCCCACGGCGGGAGCGGCTCGGAGAACTCGTGCTGGTTCGGGGCCACCTCCTCGCCGTCGGAGATCGTCGTCCAGATGCCGTAGAGCTGGGCGACCTTCTCCTCGAGGGTCATCACGTCCATCAGGGCGCGGACGCGCTCGGGCAGCGGACGCGCGGGGTCGGCCCACACCTCGGCGGCGGGGGCGCCCGGGTCGAGGTCGGACGGGGACGGTGACGAGGTCACGGGACGGGCTCCTGGAGTCGGTTCGGGCGCCGGAGGAGGCGCGGGCCGGTCGCCGGTGTCGGCGCCGGAGGGGAGGGGACGAGGACGGTGGTCAGCGGCGCGGGGGAGCGGTGGAGGCGCGGGTGACCAGGTGGGTGGCCAGCTCCATGCGCTGGCTGCCGAGCACCCGGCCGTCGATCAGGTCGTGCAGCATCCGGCCGGCCATCCGCCCCATGTCGGCCAGCGGCTGGCACACGGTGGTCAGCGGCGGCGAGGACCAGCGGGCCATCGGCAGGTCGTCGAAGCCGACCACACTCAGGTCGTCGGGCACGGAGAGCCCGGCCTGGCGGGCGGCCTCCATGACGCCGAAGGCCTGCTCGTCGCTGCCGGCGAAGATCGCCGTCGGCGGGTCGGGGAGGGCCAGCAGCGACTGCGCCTGGTCGTAGCCGCCCTGGTGACGGAAGGTGCCGTGCACCACCAGGGCGGGGTCCACGGCGATGCCGGCCCGCTCCAGCGCCGCGCGGTACCCGTCGATGCGGGCCCGGCTGCACAGGTAGGCCTGCGGCCCGCCGACCACGGCGATCCGGCGGTGACCCAGCTCGACCAGGTGCTCGGTGGCCGCCAGCCCGCCGGCCCAGTTGGTCGCCCCGACGCTGGGCACGTCCTGGCCGGGCATGTCGACCGGGTCGATGACCACGACCGGCAGCCGGGACCGGCCCAGCCGGCGCTGGTCGGCCGCGGTGAGCCGGGAGGTGACGACCAGTGCGCCGCGCCGTCCGCCGGCGACCAGTGCCTGCACCCAGTCGACGTCCGACGTCCGGGACTGGGAGGAGACGACGACCTCCAGGCCGCTCTCGGTGACCCCGCGCAGGATCTCCACGGCCCAGGGGCTGTCCAGTGCGGTGAAGACGACGTCGACCAGCAGGTCCTCGGCGGGGCGGCGGGTGACCGGCACGTAGTTGTGCTGGTCCAGCAGCTGCTGCACGTGGGCCCGGGTGGTGGGGGCGACGTCGGCCTTGCCGTTGACGACCTTGGACACGGTGGGCAGCGAGACCCCGGCAGCTGCGGCGATGGAGGCCAACGTCGGTCGGCCCAGCTGGTGCGGTGGCACTGGACGGCCTCCCGGTCCGTTTGCGGTGGCGGCTGGCGCACGAGCCTGCCCCCGGCAGGACCGGTGCGGTCAGGCCGGCGTCGCTGTCGGCGTGACGCGGACGTTATCGAAACTTTCGGTACTTGGATAGTCTCCACACCCGGAAAGCGGCTGATCCGCGGGCTGATGCGGTGGCCGGGAGGTCACGGTTCGGACACGTCAACTCAAGCCTGGCGCCGCCGTTGACAGGGGCCGGTGACGTGGCTTACGTTCTCGCAACTGCTCGAAACTTTCGGTTTTCAACGACGAAACAGGAAGGTGGCGGTGGGATGTCCCCCCGGCGTCTGACCAAGGTGGCCGTGTCGGCCACCACCCTTGCTCTGCTCGGCTCGATGGCAGCCTGTGGCTCCGACAACACCGCCGGTGGTTCCGGTGGCGGTGAAGGCGGCGGCACGGCTGACGTGTGGGCCCTGCAGGACACGTCCCTCAACCCGATCGAGGAAGCCTCGATCCAGCGCTACAACGACGGCGAGGGTCCGGGCTCTGTGAAGCTCTCGACCTTCGGCAACGACCCGTACAAGCAGCGGCTCCGCACGGCGATCAACTCGCCCCAGGCGCCCGACGTCTTCTTCAACTGGGGCGGTGGCTCCCTCAAGGAGTACGTCGACGCCGGCAAGATCGAGGACCTCACCCCGATGCTGGACGAGAACCCCGAGCTGAAGGAGGCCTTCCTCCCCAGCGTGCTCGCCGGTGCCGAGATCGACGGCAAGCAGTACGGCCTGCCGATGCGCGGTGTCCAGCCCGTCCTCATGTTCGGCAACCTCGAGGTCCTCAAGGCCAACGGCATCAACGAGATGCCCGCGACCTGGGAGGACCTGCTCGCCGACGTCGCGACCCTGAAGGGCGCCGGCCTCAAGACGCCGATCGCGCTGGCCGGTTCGCAGCCGTGGACCGAGCTCATGTGGGCGGAGTACCTCCTCGACCGCGTCGCCGGCCCGGAGGTCTTCCAGGCCATCCGTGACGGTGAGGGTCAGGGCTGGAACGACCCCAAGGTCCTCGAGGCCATGACCATGCTCAAGCAGCTCATCGACGCCGGTGCCTTCGGTGCGGCCGAGGACTTCTCCTCGACCGGCTACGACGCCGGTGGCACCACGCAGCTGCTGGCCAACGGCGACGCGGGCTTCCACCTCATGGGCTCGTGGGAGTTCACCAACCAGCTGGGCACCAACCCCGACTTCGTCGAGGCGGGGAACCTGGGCTACGCGCCCTTCCCGTCGGTGCAGGGTGGCGCGGGTGACCCGTCGAACCTGGTCGGCAACGTGTCGAACTTCTACTCGGTGACCAGCGCGTCCCCGAACAAGGAGGCGGCCCTGGAGTACGTCAAGACGGCGCTGACCGACGAGACGTACGTGTCGGACCTGATCAAGGCCGGTGACGTCATGCCGATCGCCGGTGCCCGCGAGCAGCTCGCGGCCGCCGACAACGGTGAGTACCTCACCGAGATCTACGACCTCACCAGCGACGCGAAGAACTTCCAGCTCTCCTGGGACCAGGACCTGGCCGCCGACGAGGCGTCGAAGATGCTGACCGAGCTCAGCAACCTCTTCCTGGGTCAGCAGACCCCGGAGGGCTTCGTCGCCGCCATGGCTGGCTGATCCACCGTCCCATCCGCACGCTGACTACACAGAGGACCTGACGTGGCTGCCAAGGGACGAGAGCGTCCTTCCGGCTGGTACATGGTGCCGGTGATGACCTTCTTCGGGGTCTTCGCCATCCTGCCCATGGTGCTGGTCGTCTACCTGAGCTTCACCGACTGGGACGGCTTCGGTTTCCCCTCGCTCTCCGGAGGGGGCAACTGGTCCCGGATCCTCGAGGACCGTGAGGTCCGGAGCTCGCTGGTCTTGACGCTGGTGTTCATGGTCCTCGGCTGGGTCGTCCAGACCCCGATCGCGATGATGATCGGGGTCTGGGCGGCCGGGCGGCAGCGCAACCGCGCCGTCCTCAGCTCGATCTTCTTCCTGCCGGTGCTGCTGTCCACCGCGGCCATCGCGCTGCTGTGGAACTCGGTGCTGGACCCCAACTTCGGTCTCACCCAGCGACTGCCCTTCCTGGACCAGTTCAGCTTCCTGGGTGACCGCACGCTGGTCATCTTCACCGTGGCCTGGGTGCTGACCTGGCAGTACGTCCCGTTCCACACGCTGCTGTACCAGAGCGCGGCGCGAGGGATCCCGGTCTCGATCTACGAGGCCGCGACCATCGACGGCGCCGGGCGCTACAAGCAGTTCTTCAGCATCACGCTGCCGCTGCTGCGCTACACGCTGATCACCTCGACGGTGCTGATGCTGGTCGGGTCGGTGACGACCTTCGACACCATCCTGCTGCTCACCGGTGGTGGTCCCGGCACGGCGACCCGCATCGCGCCGCTGTACATGTACATCACCGGCTTCACCGGCTTCGAGTTCGGTTACGCCAGTGCCATCGCCGTGGTCCTGCTGGTCTTCGGCGCCGGCCTGTCCCTGGCGGTCACCCAGCTCACCGGGTTCCGCAAGATGTCCAGCCAGCAGGAGGGCTCGTGAGCATCACCCAGTCCGGCACCCCGATGGCCACGCCGCCGGCCTCTGCCGGCCCGGCGGCGTCCGTCATCGGCCCGAAGCGCCGCAAGGTCGGCCGGGAGAAGCCCAACTACCTCGCCGGCGTGCTGTCGGTGATCTGGCTCGTCCTGGTGCTCGTACCGCTGTACTTCATGGTCAGCGGCAGCTTCCGCACCCGGCAGGAGTACCTGCGCGACAACCCGCTGAAGCTGCCCAGCGCCCCGACGCTGGAGAACTACGAGTCGGTCTTCACCGGTGGGTTCGGCCGGTACTTCCTCAACAACATCATCGTCACGGTGGGCACGGTCGCCATCGTGGTCGCGCTGGTGGTCCCGGCGGCCTACGCGGTCGCCCGGAACGCCTCGCCGATGGTCCAGCGCGGGTTCTCGCTCATGCTGATCGGGCTGGCCGTGCCCGCGCAGGCGGTCATCATCCCGGTGTACCTGCTGATCAACCAGCTCCAGCTCTACGACACCCTGCTGGCGATCATCCTGCCGACGGCGGCCTTCGCGCTGCCGGTGGCGATGCTGGTGATGACCAACAGCCTGCGGGACATCCCCGCCGAGCTCTACGAGGCGCAGACCCTCGACGGGGCCGGTCCGCTGCAGACGCTGCGCAACCTGGTGCTCCCGCTGGCCAAGCCGGCGATCACCACGGTGTCGGTCTTCACCGCGATGGGTGCCTGGAACGGCTTCCTGTTCCCCCTGGTGCTGACCCAGTCCCGCGAGCAGCGCACGCTCACCTTGGGGCTGCAGACGTTCTCCAGCCAGTTCGGCACCAACGTGCCGGGACTGCTCGCAGCCATCACGCTGTCCCTGCTGCCCATCTTCTTCGTCTACCTCTTCGGACGGCGATACCTGCTGGGCGGCCTGACGGCCGGCTTCGGCAAGTGACCCTCGTCCGACCCTGATCGAGCTCCCGAACCACACGCGACGTGAGAGGAACCACCTGATGACGACCCCCAAGGCCACCCCCGAGGACAAGTTCACCTTCGGCCTCTGGACGATCGGCTGGACGGCCCGCGACCCCTTCGGTGACGCCACCCGCGACGCCGTCGACGTGGTCGAGTCGGTGCACAAGCTCGCCGAGATGGGTGCCTACGGCGTCACCTTCCACGACGACGACGTCATCCCCTTCGGCAGCGAGGCCGCGGCCCGTGACGCGGTCATCGCGCGCTTCAAGGGCGCCCTGGAGGAGACCGGCCTCAAGGTCCCCATGGTGACCACCAACCTGTTCACCCACCCGGTGTTCAAGGAGGGCGGGCTCACCGCCAACGACCGCGAGGTCCGCCGCTACGCGATGCGCAAGGTCATGCGCAACATGGACCTCGCCGCCGAGATGGGTGCCGAGACCTACGTCCTGTGGGGTGGCCGCGAGGGCGCCGAGGTCGACATGGCCAAGGACCTGCAGGCTGCGCTCGACCGCTACGCGGAGTCCATCGACACCCTGGCCCAGTACTCCGAGGACAAGGGCTACGGCCTGAAGTTCGCCCTGGAGCCCAAGCCGAACGAGCCCCGCGGCGACATCTTCCTGCCCACCATCGGGCACGCGATCGCCTTCATCTCCAAGCTGGAGCACGCGCACCTGGTCGGGATCAACCCCGAGACCGGCCACGAGCAGATGGCGAACCTGAACTTCACCCACGGTATCGCCGAGGCGATCTGGCTGGGCAAGCTCTTCCACATCGACCTCAACGGCCAGCACGGTCCCAAGTTCGACCAGGACCTGGTCTTCGGCCACGGCGACCTGCTGCAGGCCTTCAGCACCGTCGACCTGCTGGAGAACGGCGGCCTGAACGGCGGCCCGTCCTACACCGGCCCCCGTCACTTCGACTACAAGCCGCTGCGCACCGAGGACATGGACGGCGTGTGGCGTTCGGCCCAGGCCAACATCACCACCTACCTCCTGCTCAAGGAGCGGGCCGCCGCGTTCCGCGCCGACCCGGAGGTCCAGGAGGCCATGGCCGCCGCCCGCGTCGCCGAGCTGGGCACGCCGACCCTCGGTGAGGGTGGCTACCAGGAGCTGCTCGACGACCGCTCGGCGTTCGAGGACTTCGACGCCGACGCCGTCGCCAAGCGCGGCGCCGGTGTGGTCCGCCTCGACCAGCTGATGATCGAGCACCTGCTCGGCGCTCGCTGATCAGGTCGGGTCGGGCTCGGGCGAGGAGAGGTCTGTCGTGACGCTGGTGGCCGGGGTCGACTCGTCGACCCAGTCGTGCAAGGTCGTGATCCGCGACGCCGAGACCGGCGCCCTGGTCCGGGAGGGCCGGGCGTCGCACCCCGACGGCACGGAGGTCGACCCGGCCGCCTGGTCGGCTGCGCTGGAGACGGCGATCGACGCGGCGGGCGGCCTGTCCGACGTCGCCGCGGTCGCCGTCGGCGGCCAGCAGCACGGCATGGTGTGCCTGGACGCCGAGGGCGAGGTGGTCCGTCCTGCACTGCTGTGGAACGACACCCGCTCGGCCCAGGCGGCCACCGACCTCATCGCCGAGCTCGGCCCGGGGGAGACCGGTCGCCGTGCGTGGGCCGACGCGGTCGGCCTCGTGCCGGTCGCGTCGTTCACGGTGACCAAGCTGCGCTGGCTGGCCGAGCACGAGCCGGCCAACGCCGAGCGCACCGCGGCGGTGTGCCTGCCGCACGACTGGCTCACCTGGAAGCTGGCCGGGGCGTCGGGTCTCGATGCCCTGGTCACCGACCGCGGTGACGCCAGCGGCACCGGCTACTGGTCCACCCACACGAACGAGTACCGCCCCGACCTGCTCGAGCGCGCGTTCGGCCGCACCCCGGTGCTGCCGCGGGTGCTCGGGCCGGCCGAGCAGGCCGGCACGGTCGCCGGCGGCGCCCTCGGCGCCGCCGGTGGCGCGCTGCTGGGCCCGGGCACCGGCGACAACGCCGCGGCCGCGCTGGGCATCAACGCCGAGCCCGGTGACGTGGTGCTGTCCATCGGCACCTCCGGTGTGGTCTCCACGGTGTCGAGCACGCCCAGCGCGGACCCCTCCGGCACCGTCGCCGGCTTCGCCGACGCCACCGGCAACTACCTGCCGCTGGTGGTGACGCTCAACGCCGCCCGGGTGCTCGACGCCACCGCGCGGCTGCTCGGGGTCGACCACGAGGAGCTGTCCCGGTTGGCGCTCACCGCGCCGGCCGGTTCCGGCGGCCTCGTCGTCGTGCCCTACCTCGAGGGTGAGCGCACCCCGGACCGCCCGCGGTCCACCGGCGCGCTGCACGGGCTCACGTTGGCCACCTCCGACCCGGCGCACCTCGCGCGCGCTGCGGTCGAGGGGCTGCTGTGCGGCCTGGCCGACGGGCTGGAGGCCATCGCGGCGCTGGGCAACCCGGTCCGCCGGGTGTTCCTCGTCGGTGGCGGCGCGCGCTCAGAGGCGGTGCGCCGGCTGGCGCCGGCCGTCCTCGGCGTGCCGGTGCTCGTCCCGCCGCCGGGGGAGTACGTCGCCGACGGTGCCGCCCGCCAGGCGGCCTGGGTCCTGGCCGGGGGCAGCACGCCGCCGGTCTGGCCGGCCACCAGCATCGAGGTGTTCGAGGCCGACCCGGTCCCGTTCGTCCGGGAGCGCTACGCCGAGGTCCGCGACATGACCGCCGACCGGGTGTGACCTGCACTACCTCAGACGCTCGCGAGCGTGCATGATCAGCACCGCACCACCCCGTCCCACCCACTCGGATCGTCCGGCACGTTCCTGCCGGTAGGAGGACTTCACAATGGCGTCTGTCACCTACGACTCCGCAACTCGTCGTTACCCCGGGTCAGACCGGGCTGCCGTCGATGCGCTCGACCTGACGATCGAGGACGGCGAGTTCCTCGTCCTCGTCGGCCCCTCGGGCTGTGGCAAGTCCACGTCGCTGCGCATGCTGGCCGGCCTGGAGGACATCGACGAGGGCGCGATCCTCATCGGTGGGCGTGACGTCACCGACGTCGCCGCCAAGGACCGGGACATCGCGATGGTGTTCCAGAACTACGCGCTGTACCCGCACATGACCGTGGCCGACAACATGGGCTTCGGCCTGCGGATGGCCGGGGTCAACAAGAGCGAGATCAGCACCCGGGTCCGCGACGCGGCCAAGCTGCTGGACCTCGAGCCCTACCTGGACCGCAAGCCCAAGGCGCTCTCCGGTGGCCAGCGCCAGCGCGTGGCCATGGGCCGGGCGATCGTCCGCAGCCCGCAGGTCTTCCTGATGGACGAGCCGCTGTCGAACCTCGACGCCAAGCTGCGCGTGCAGACCCGCACCCAGATCGCCCAGCTGCAGCGCCGCCTGGCCGTCACCACGGTCTACGTCACGCACGACCAGGTCGAGGCCATGACCATGGGCGACCGGGTCGCGGTGCTCAAGGACGGGCTGCTCATGCAGGTCGGCAAGCCGCGTGAGCTCTACGACCACCCGAAGAACGTGTTCGTGGCCGGCTTCATCGGCTCGCCGGCGATGAACCTGTTCACCCTCGACCAGACCGACGGTGGCGTCTCCTTCGGCAACACCGTGCACACGGTCGGCCGCGACGTGCTGGGCCAGGCCGCGGGCAAGGAGGTCGTCGTCGGCATCCGTCCCGAGGACCTGGACATCGCCGACAACGGCCTCCCGATCGAGGTCGACGTCGTCGAGGAGCTGGGTGCCGACGCCTACATCTACGGGCGCACCCTGGTCGGCAACGGCGAGCAGCAGATCATCGCCCGCGTGGACGGGCGTCGTCCCCCGGCCAAGGGCGACCGGCTGTCGGTCCTGCCCCGCCAGGGCCACGTGCACCTGTTCGACCAGGTCAGCGGCGAGCGCCTCGGGTGACGGTGCTGCCCACCGGCGAGCAGTACACGCTGCGCTCGGCCGGCGCCGAGGCCGTCGTCACCGAGGTCGGCGGGGGCCTGCGGAGCTACCGCGCCGGTGGGCGGGACCTGGTCGACGGGTTCGGCGAGCAGGACATGGCCCCCAATGCGCGGGGCCATGTCCTGGCACCCTGGCCCAACCGGCTGCGCGACGGCCGCTTCACCTGGGACGGCGAGGAGCACGAGACGCCGGTCTCGGAGCACGAGACCGGCAACGCCATCCACGGTCTCGTGCGGTTCGTGGCCTGGCAGGTGGTGGAGCGCTCGAGCGAGCGGGTCGTGCTCGAGCACCTGCTCCACCCCCAGCCCGGCTACCCGTGGACGCTGCGGCTGCGGGTCGCCTACGAGCTGTCCGCGGCCGGGCTCCGGGTGGAGACCACGGCCACCAACGAGGGTGACCGGGCGCTGCCGTACGGGGAGGGGCACCACCCCTACCTGGCGGCCGGCGCCGGGCTGCACGTCGACGACTGCACGCTGGTCGCCCCCGGGCGCACGCGGCTGGAGACCGACGAACGGGCCATCCCGACCGGTGCGGTCGACGTCGTCGGCACCCGCTACGACCTGCGGTCGGGGGCGGAGGTGGGCGACCTGCTCATCGACCACGCCTTCACCGACCTCGAGCGGGACGGCGACGGCCTGGCCTGGGTGCGGCTGACCGCTCCCGACGGCCGGGGTGTGGCGGTGTGGATGGACGAGGCCTACGGCTACCTGCAGCTGTTCACCGGCGACGTGGTGCCCGAGCCGCGGCGTCGGGAGGGGCTGGCCGTCGAGCCGATGACCTGCCCGCCGAACGCCCTGGCCACCGGGGAGGCCGTGCTGCGGCTCGAGCCGGGGGAGTCGACGACGGCCGCGTGGGGGATCGCCCCGCTGGGCTGACGCCCGCCGTCCCGGTGCCCGGGTCCGGCCTCCGCGAGGAGCTGGGACCCGGGCACCGGTGCGTCCGGACCGAGGACGTCCCGTGGCCTCCCGCGGTGCCCGGCTGCCGGGGTGCCCGCCTGCTGGCGCGGCGGGGTGGCGCGGCCTCCTTAGACTCGACCGAGGTGCCCGGCGATCCAGGTACCGCATCGATCGAGGAGAGTGCTGTGGCCGTCCGAGCCATCCGGGGTGCGACGCAGGTGGCCGCCGACGACCGCGACGAGGTGCTGGGCGCCACCCGCGAGCTGGTGAGCGCGGTGCTGGAGCGCAACCAGGTCGACCCCGCCGACCTGATCAGCATCCTGTTCACCGCGACCCCCGACCTGGTGTCGGAGTTCCCCGCGCTGGCCGCGCGCGAGCTGGGCCTGGGCGACGTGCCGCTGATGTGCGCCACCGAGATCGCCGTTCCGCACGCCCTGCCGCGGGTGCTGCGGCTGATGGCACACGTGGACACGCCCCTGCCCCGCGCCGACGTCCAGCACGTCTACCTGCGCGGGGCCGTCGCGCTGCGGCGCGACATCGCGCAGTGAGTGAGCATCGAGTGAGCGCCAGCGAGCGAGGCGCGGAGCGAACGGCTGCTGCGCAGCGGCCCAGCGCAGTGAGTGAGCATCGAGTGAGCGCCAGCGAGCGAGGCGCGGAGCGAACGGCTGCTGCGCAGGGGCCCAGCGCAGTGAGCACCGAGTGAGCACAGAACAGGCACCAGGGACAGTGAGTGGAGTGGACGTCGTGAGTGCAGAGCAGTTCCGCGGTCAGGTGACCCTCGACGGGCCCTCGGGCACGGGCAAGTCCAGCGTCGCCCGCGACGTGGCGACCCGGCTGGGTGCCGCTTACCTGGACACCGGCGCGATGTACCGCGCCGCGACCGTCGCGGTCCTGGACGCCGGGGTGGACCTCGACGACCCCGAGGGCATCGCCCGCGCCGTCGGCGCCGCCGACATCCAGGTCGGGACGACGGCGGACACCGAGACCGTGACCGTGGACGGCGTCGACGTGGCCGAGCGGATCCGTGGCGCCGAGGTCACCCGCACCGTCTCGCCGGTCTCCGCCGTCCCGGCCGTGCGCCGGCTGCTGGTGGACCGGCAGCGCTCGCTCGTCGCCGCCGCCGACGCGGTCGTGGTGGAAGGCCGGGACATCGGCACCGTGGTGCTGCCCGACGCGACCGTGAAGATCTACCTGACCGCCGCCCCCGAGGCGCGGGCGCAACGGCGGGCCGGCCAGCTCGGCGTGACCGACGCGGCCCGGATCGCCGAGATCGCCGCCGACCTGCGCCGCCGGGACGAGTACGACAGCAGCCGGGCCGACAGCCCGCTGCGCCCAGCTGCCGACGCCGTGGTCGTCGACAGCACCGGGCTGGACCGCGACGCCGTCGTCGAGCGTGTGCTCGACCTGGCGCGCACTGCAGTGGGAGAACTGGCATGAGCACCGACAACGACGCCCCCATCAGCGACGAGCCCACCGGGCCCCTCCCGGTGGTGGCCATCGTGGGACGCCCCAACGTGGGCAAGTCCACGTTGGTGAACCGGTTCCTGGGCCGCCGGGCCGCGGTGGTGCAGGACGTCCCGGGCGTGACCCGCGACCGCATCCCGTACCAGGCGCTGTGGAACGGCAAGAACTTCACCGTCGTCGACACCGGCGGCTGGGAGCCCAAGGCGACCGGCATGGCCGCCTCGATCGCCCGGCAGGCCGAGTACGCGATGAAGACCGCGGACGTGATCGTGCTCGTCGTCGACGCCTCCGTGGGCGTCACCGAGACCGACCTCGCGGCCGCGCGCGTGCTGCGCCGCAGCACCACCCCGGTGATCGTGGTGGCCAACAAGGTCGACGACGAGCGCGCCGAGGCGGGCGCGGCCGAGCTGTGGTCGCTGGGTCTGGGCGAGCCTTTCTCGGTCAGCGCGCTGCACGGCCGGGGGAGCGGTGACCTGCTCGACCTGGTCCTCGACGCCATGCCCGAGGCACCCCGGGAGACCGAGAACCTGGGCGGCCCGCGCCGCGTCGCGCTGGTCGGGCGGCCCAACGTGGGCAAGTCCAGCCTGATCAACCGGCTGTCGAAGGAGGAGCGCTCGGTCGTCGACTCCGTGGCCGGCACCACCGTCGACCCGGTCGACTCCATCGTGCGGCTCAACGGCGAGGACTGGCGCTTCGTCGACACCGCAGGCCTGCGCCGGCGGGTCAACACCGCCAGCGGCACCGAGTACTACGCCAGCCTGCGCACCGAGGCCGCGATCGAGGCGTCCGAGGTCGCCGTCGTGCTGCTGGCCGCCGACGAGGTGATCAGCGAGCAGGACCAGCGGGTGATCACCCAGGTCATCGACGCCGGCCGCGCGCTGGTCATCGCCTTCAACAAGTGGGACAACGTCGACGAGGACCGGCACGCCCAGCTGGAGAAGGAGATCGACCGCGACCTGGCGCGCATCCAGTGGGCGAGCCGGGTCAACATCTCGGCGACCACCGGCCGCGGGGTGAACAAGCTGGCCGGGCACCTGAAGTCGGCGCTGGCCGGCTGGGAGACCCGGGTGCCCACCGCGGAGCTGAACACCTTCATCCGCACGCTGGTGCAGGAGACCCCGCCGCCGGCCCGGGGCGGTCGCGCGCCGAAGATCAAGTACGTGACCCAAGCCGACATCCGGCCGCCGCGGTTCGTCGTGTTCTCCACCGGGTTCCTGGAGGCGGGTTACCGGCGGTTCCTGGAGCGCAAGCTGCGTGAGCAGTTCGGCTTCCACGGCACGCCGATCGACGTCTCGGTCAAGGTCCGCGAGGGCCGGGAGACCGGCCGGCGCAACTAGGGCCGGAGTTCGGGCCGGGGAGGGCGTGCGGTAATCTCTCCCGGCAGCGATCGAGCGCACCGGCGGGTTCCCGCCGGGGGGTTCGGAGCTCGGGCTGTAGCGCAGCTTGGTAGCGCACTTGACTGGGGGTCAAGGGGTCGCAGGTTCGAATCCTGTCAGCCCGACAGAAGAAGTCGCAGGTCAGGGGCCGTTTCCGGGAGACCAGGAGCGGCCTCTGCTGCTTTCCCGGACGGTTTGACCACCATTTTGACCACCATTAGTCGACCCTAAGTTGCCTAGGAGGGCGTCGAGGGTGGCCACGGCGTCGCGGGAGACGTCGGGGGAGACCTGACCGCGCTGGCGGTCCTGCTGGCACTGTCCACCTGTCCGCGCTGCTCTTCCTCCCCGGGCGGCGAATCGCGTGCGTGGGCATCGACTCCCTGCTCGTGCTGGTGCTCTACACCGTCGGGGTCGTCGGGCTGGTGGCAATCGCCGGCGGCAACTGACGGCCTTGCTGCATGACGGGCTGATCGGCGACTGGCACCGCGCCTCCTACGCCGCCCTCAAGGCGGTCGCGCTGTTCGCCACGGCGGTGGTCGTCCTTCGGGTCACCGAGCGGCGAACGCTGGCCGAGCTTGTTCGCTCCTATGGGTGGCCGCGGTAGCGGTGGACGCGATCGTCGGCCGGACGGTCACCGCCGCCGATGCCGGGTGGCTGACGGGTGCGGCCGCGCTGGTGGCGCTGCTGCTGGCGTACGCCGCGGTCACCCGACTGCGGTTCCTGGCCCCAGTCCAGCGCCTGGTCGATCCGCCGTTGCGGGTCCTGGTGCGCGCCGGGCGGATCGACCGCCGGAGCCTGCGGCACTGCGGCCTGACCGACGCGACCTCGACGAGATGTTGCGCCAGCACGGCAGCGTGCACATCAGCGAGGTGCACCTGGCGATCTCTGAGGCCTAGGGATCGGTCGCCGTGGTCACCCGCACCAAGGTCGGCGGCTCCGCGGCGCCGGAGTAGGAGACCAGCGCCAGCCGGGAGCCGGGACGCGCGATGAGCTGGATCTGCGATCTGCCGCCTTCCGGCCAGACCGCGCCGCCCCAGCTCAGTCTCAGCCAAGCGAGCTGAGCAGGGTCCGGCACGCCTGCTCGCAGCGGCGGCAGGCCTCGGCGCACACCCGGCAGTGCTCGTGCATGTCCGCGTGGCTGCCGCACTCGTCGCCACACGCCTTGCAGGCTGCGGCGCACGCCTCGAGGACCGCTCGGGTGAGGTTGGCGTCGTAGCCGGTGTGCCGGGAGAGGACCCGACCGGTGGTGCCGCAGACGTCGGCGCAGTCGAGGTTGGTCCGGATGCAGGCGGTCAGCTCGGCCACCATGTCCTCGGCCAGGCAGGCGTCGGCGCACGCGGTGCACGCCTGGGCGCATTCCAGGCAGGCGTCGATGCAGGCGATCATCGCGTCCCGGTCGACGCCGCCGAGGTCTTTCGGGTAGGTCGTCAGCATCTGTGCGGCCATGGTCATGCGGGACCTCCATCGGAGCGGCGGGCGGGGGCTCGGCTGTCGGCCACGCCATTCGCCGTGGCCGTGCTCCTACCCTCACTCCGGACCCGTACTGCTCACGACGTCGATCCGCGATGTGCCCGAGCCCCGTACGCCCCTCGTCTGAGTTGCGGCCCGAGCGTTCCGACGCGCCGGCGAGCGGCTGGGCCCGGCCTCGAGGGTCCCCGAGGCGTCTGCTCGATCTGGTCAGCGGCGCCAGGCGGGCCTGAGCAGCCGGTCGACGACCATGCCGGGCCGCGGTCCGCTCCGGCCTGCGTCTTGGGTGCTCGTGGTCCAGTTGCGGGCGCCGATCCGCAGGCCGAACCCGATGAGGTGCCGCAGAGCGACGATGACGGCAGCGGTGGCGATGCTCTGCCAGCTCGGATCCCCGACCAGGCGCAACAGCCCGGCCGCCGTCAGCAGGTCCAGGAACACCGACAGCGCCAGGGTCGGCTTCCTGGTGGTGGCGAGGGTCAGCACCCCGGCCAGCAGTGCCGCGCCACTCAGCAGCTGGGCCATGAGGCCGGGCAGGGCGAGGAGCACGCCCGTCACGCAGGGTCGCTCGATCCGTGGGCTGATGTCGATCCGCTGCCTGTCCGCGCCCCCTTGGTCTCCTCGGCGACCTGCCGGCGCTCCTCGGCGATCTCCTTGCCCAGGAAGTAGTTCAGCGCCGTCCGGATGGCGGCGACCGCGGCCAGCTGCCCGAGTTCGCGGAAGCTCGGGGCGACGGCGGTCCGGAGCACGTCGCTGGCCAGCTGGAACTCCAGCCCCAGGGCCAGGAACCGCCCCAGGGTCAGGCGGACGGGGACGAAGGCACTGGTGTCGCGCCGGCGCAGCCCGACCCACACGAACCGGGCGAAGGCCCACACCGCGCCGATGATGATGACCGCCGCTCCGCAGGCCTCCACGATCGACACCAGCGCGTTGACGACGTCTTCCAGGAGTTCTTCCACGTCGGCTCCCTACCCGGCCGGGTTCGTCTCAGCCCGCCCGCCAGGATCGGTGCGGGAACAGGCGATCGGTCGCGGGTGCTCGGTCGCCCGTCGGTCGCCCCGGTACGCGCCGCCCCACCGTCACGCCGGCTTCGCGGCTCCTGACGGGCGGTCCAGCCAGGTGACGACGAGCGCGCGGCAGCGTCAGCGCGGCGAGCAGGGGGATGTCGGTCGCGACGAAGCCGAGCCAGCCGTCGGTGTTCGACCACAGCACCCCGATCGCGAGCAGCACGGGCACGGTGGGCAGGGCAGCCTGGACGGGGAAGCGGCGAAGCGGCGCAGCGGCCTGCCCAGCCGCCCGGCGGAGAGCTCCCGTGCGTTGCCCGGCGGAGAGCTCCCGTGCGTTGCCCGGCCGTCCGGTGGCGTCGTCACGCGTGGCCGAGCAGTCGTGCTTGCCGGCACCGTCGGCGACCACGCGGGCGGGCGACGACGTGACCGCCGTGGACGGGCTCGCGGTGGGCGTGCCCGTCGTGCTCGGTGTGGTTGCCGGAGAAGTGCGTCATCAGCGAGGGGGACACCTTGTTGAGCTCGGGCAGGACGCCGTCGCTCTTCTTCACTCTGCTGATCCACACGTCCTCGGGATGGGACTCCTGACCGGCGTGCACGTCCTCGGCGGTGCGCAGCTTGGCGACCTTGTGGATCAGCACACCGAAGCGGACCTTGGCCAGCACGTCGGCGGCGGAGTACGCGAGCTGCATGCCGGTCAGCGGGGACTCGCACCCTGGTCGTGGAGCCCGCCGCGGACCTCGGCCCGGTTGCGGGTCTCGCTGGGGATGGATCGGACGATGAGGTGTGCAACCATCCCTTCCGAGCGGGTACGGCATAGGCTGCTGTTCTCGCACGTGGGCGCCCTGGCCCGGAGGCTGTGGTGCCGTACGTTGATTGGCGGCGACTGATGGGCGCCTCGGTAGGGGCCTGGCAGGGGACATGGATAGCGCTGTCGCGCCTGCTGGAGGAAGCGTTACTTGCCTTCACCTGGACAGTGCTTGCGGCATTCTGCGTGGGCGGCGTGGCCTTGTCCTGCTACGGCCTTTACGCCGCGGGTCGGCACATGCTCCACGCTGCACCGGCGCGGCCTGGGCCGGTCGATGGCTCACCGGCACCGCGATTCGACGATGAGCTGGTGCAGCGGGAAGCGGCGCGTGGCATCGCCGCCCTGGAGTCGTGGCTGGGTCAGTCGTCGCCGGGGTCGACGGGAGGCGACGAGGCGGGATCGAGCGCCGATGGCTGACCGGAGGGCGGCTGGGCACGTGGGGAGCCCACTCCGGCGGCGGTGGGGCTGGAACCTTCGTCAGCAACGCATCGTGGTTGACATGCCATTGCACCGGGCTGAGTCGCCTCCGGGTCCATGGGGCGCCTCGAACGTGAGCTGACCCATCTGGTCCGCCGCCGGGCCCAGCCCGTCCACCTCGACACCGATGGGCCCGTGGAGCCCCTGGCGTGGAGCGGATACAGGATCTTGGGGTTCCTCAACGACGAGGGACCGACGCGGAACGGGTCGTTGGCGGCCCGCTTGCGCCCCGGCGCCCCGGCGCCTCGACGGTGAGCCGGCCCGTGGGCGGCCTGCAGCAGGCCGGGCTGATCCAGCGCGAGGCGGACCGCGAGAACGGGCGGCCTTCCTGCCGCGGCTGACATCCGCGGGGCGGCGCGCGGTCGCTGGGAAACGTCAGGTCCGGCGCAGTGCCGTGCGCGAGCTGATCGGCGGGTGGTCGATCGACGAGCAGGACACGTTCGCCGCGCTGCTGGAGCGGTTGAACGCAGGTCTCGACGGCAGGGTCGTCGACGCAGCGGCCGGCGGCGCGCCGTCGCCCACCGGCACCGACACGGACCGGTCAGCCGCAACCGCGGACAAGACTGGTCAAAGAGAGGTCGCGCGTATGAGCTCCTCCTCATGGTGGTCCTGCTCGCTGCCTCCATCGGCTCCTGGCGGGCGATCACGGCCACCGGTCGGTACAAGATCTTCCCGGTGGTCGGCCTCCTGATCGCAGCGGTCGGGCGGGGGTTGATGAGCCGGCTCGCCGTCGACACCTCCCTGGTGGTGGCCGGGCTGTACATGCTGGTCACGGGCGTCGCATCGGCCTGGTGATGCAGGTGGTGGTGCTGGCCACCCAGAACGCCGTCGAGCAGAAGGATCTGGGCGTGGCCACCTTCGCGGCGACGTTCTTCCGGTCACTGGGCGGCGCTTTGGGGGTGGCGGTGTTCGGCGCCCTGCTCACCCATCGCCTCGCCGACACCGTCCCGTCCCGCCTCGCCGAGGCCGGCGTCCGGGCCGACCGGATCGCCGGCGGGACTCCGACGCTGGGCAGCCCCGAACAGATCGGAGCGCTGCCCGAACCGGTGCAGACCGCCGTCATCACCGGCTTCGCCGACGCGCTGCAGACCACTTTCCTCGCAGCCGTGCCGTTCGCTCTGCTCGGGTTCCTCGTGCTGCTGTTCTTGCGGGAGACCCCACTGCGCGAGCACGCGCAGGAGCACACCACCGGGGAGAACGTCGCAGAGCCCTCCGAGACGGCGGTCGATCCGGACTGCGATCTCGGGCATGGCCCGGACGATGCCGCCAGCCGGATCGCTGTCGACGCTCGTGGGTCAGCCGTTGCGCGACTTGCGAAGGCGGAGCCATAGCGGCCTCTGCCGCCGGTCGTCGCGAGACCACCGGACCGGTCCGGCCACCCTGTATCTCCTGGGGCGGGGGCTAGCACTAGCGCCCATGTGCTGCCCGCAGACGGAACCCTTCCCTTTCGCACTGCACCGCGGGACCATGGTTGCGGTTCGCAACAGCCGGGTGTGACCCGCGGCGGTGTGAGGCTATGACCGGTCAGACCCCTGGAGAGAGGGGGGGTAGTGGAGCACCTCCTCCGAACCAGGCTGTACCTCTACACCCTTGCCTTGTGGCTGCTGCGCGCGGCCCACTTCCTGCTGTGGTGCCTGATGACCGGCAGCCTGGCCATGGGCGCGGCGTGGACAGGACGTCCCGCGGTGCTGACCGACTGGCTGGCGGCCGGGCCCCCGACCTGGCGACGACCGGGTCGCCAGCACGTCATGATCGCGCTCGAGGCGGCACGCGGGGTCGCCGCCATGGAATCGTGGATACGAGCCGGCTGCCCATCGGAGGCCGATCGGCCGGGGCGAGATCGAACTGAAGGGCCCAACAACTCCGACTGAGCGCGATCTCGTACGGAGGCGCGAACGCTCGGGAGTCGGCGGCGCCGGGCTCTCCCGGCCCGGGGCTTTGGCACTGGCGCTGCGAGCCGGACCCCATCCGCAGCTCGGCCGGCGCGGCCGTCACTCACGCCCGGCCGGCGGCCGGGACTCCCCACCGTTCATGCGCGGCCGGACCGGGCCCGCGTTCTCGCTCCCTCCAGCGGCCGGGGCTTACGCCCTTCACCGCCGAAAGGCACGGACGAAGGTCGAAGCATCCGTGTAGCCGAGCCGTCAGCGACCTGCTCGACGCTCAAACCGGCGGTCACGAGCAGCTCCTCCGCCAGGTGTTCCCGCGTCTGCTCCACGATGGCGCGGAAGGTGGTTCCCTCTTCCTGGAGCATCCGGGGCACGGTCCGCACGCTGACGTGCAGCTCGGCGGCGACCTCCTCCTGTCCGAGGACCCGGCCCCCGGTGGGCACCAGGAGGTCCCGCACGCGTCCGCTCGTCCCCTGCCGTGAGTGGCGGCGCTGGAGGAGGTCCCGGCACTGGGCACTCGCATAGTGCGGCGGTCAGGGGGGCCGCCTGCGGCAATGGCTCGTAGAGCAGAGAAGCGTCGAAGGCCAGCATCGACCGTGCGGTCCCTAACAGGGGTGGCACACCAAACGCGGTCCCGTACCCCGTGGGGTCGGTCGGTTGCGGCAGTCGGAGCGTCACGGCTGGGCCGCCGAGGTGTCGCGGAGCAGACGAAGCACTGCGCGGCTGACCGATTTCCGGATGCAGTCGGCTCCGTCCACGGGGCGGAGCCGACTGCTCCGCACACTCGGGCGGCTCGGCGCCCGCGGCGCGGCGGACCGCGGGCCGGTCATGCGGGGGACGTGTCCCCCGGCGGGACGAAGTCCCGCGCGACCACGCGGAGGTCGGTGCGGCCCGCGGAGGCGGACGAGCACAGCCACCGGATGGCGTGGCCCATCACCGTAGGCTCCAGGAGGCCGCCCCGGGCCTCCTCCGGCAGGTCGTCGGGGATCATGCCGGTGACCGTGGCGCCACCGGGCAGCAGCAGGTGGACGTCGACGCCCGTGCCGGCCAGGTCGGCAGCCATCACGTGCGACATCGCGTCGGTAGCGGCTCGGGACGGGCCGTAGGGCATGAAGCCTCGGCGGCGCATCGTCTCCTCGTTGATGCTGACGTTCACCACGGTGCCGCGCCCGGCCGCGACCATGTCCGGCACGACCGCGCGGGCGACCAGGAAGTAGCCGGTCACGTTGGTCGCCATCAGGTCGGTGAAGCCCGCCGGGGTGACTTCGTAGAACGGTCGTGGCTCGGTCAGGAACCGGGGATTGACCGTCCGCATGCCGATGCCGGCGTTGTTCACCAGGACGTCGATGCCCCCCATGGACGCGCGCGCGGCCGCCACGCCGTCGGCGACGGAGGCCTCGTCCCGCACGTCCATCGCGATTCCGGTGGCCGCCCCCGGCCCGGCGGCCGTCTCCCGCTCGGCGACCCGACGGGCGCGGTTGGCGTCCCGGCCGGTCAGGACCACCGAGGCCCCACCGGCCACCACAGCCCGCACCATGCCCAGCCCCAGCCCGCTGGTACCGCCGGTCAGCAGGACACGGACGCCGCTGACATCAGTCTCCCGCGCTCCCATCGCCTGCTCGGGCATCTCGATCCTCCGCCGCTCGGTTCCGCGTCTCCAGCACCCTGCCATGGCTCCCGGGCCCCGGCTGAACGCTGTTGGAGCCAATGATGAGTGGGCGAAGACCCAGCGGCTCGACTACCGGGGGACGCAGGTCCAGAGCCAGGACGAGCGCACTTACGGCGGCCAGGCGCCAGGCCGGTTGGTGCAGGCTCGCGGTGTCGATCTCGTCGCCGAACACCACTCCCAGCAAGCTGGCCGACAGGACGGTTCCCAGGGAGCGCGAGGTCTGGACCAGGCCCGCTGCGACACCGGCGTCGTCCGGCGGCGCCGTGTCGTACAAGGCCGTCTGCAGCCCCAGGTTGGTGAACCCGACGCTGACGCCGATCACCGTGAGCAGCGCTGCCGTCGCCGCGGTGGACAGCACCTGCGGTGATCCGCTGGAGCCCCAGGCTGCCGGCGGTGAGGGGAACGGCTCCGATGATCGGGACCGGCCGGACGCCGAACCGTTCGATGTGTCGCGCCGCCATCGAGCTGGTGAACACGCCGTTGCCGGCCACGGCCAGCATCGCCAGCCCGGCCTCGTCCCCGGCCCCCCTTAGCCACCTGCAGGAAGCTCGGCACCCCGATGAACAGCGCGCAGAAGACCAGGTTGACCAGCGCGTACTGCAGCTACATGCCCGCCAGGTCAGGGCTGGAACGCAGCGCCCGGAGGTCGAGGAAGGGCTCGGCGACGCGTGCCTCGACCACACGCAAGACAGCGACGCCCCCGACGCCCAGTGCCCACCAGGCCGGCTCGGCCTCCAGGGAGCGAAGGAACAGCAGCGCGCCGATCAGGGTCGCGCTGGAGAGAACGATGCCGAGGCGGTCGATCCGCCGCAGGGTCGGCTCTGCCGTCGACGGCGGGTGGGTGGGCAGGATGACCACGCCGAGCACCATGGACACGGCGCCAGGGGCAAGCTCGCACCTGCGGAAACGGGAGACCGACGTCACCGTGACCGTGGCGCCCGATGTTCCACATCGGTGGCCTGGGGGTCCACACCCTGCCGCGTTGCTCATGGCGGTGCGCGCGTGCGACGGCTTCGAGCTGTCTCGCTCGGAGCTGGCCGTCTCGTGGGAGCGGCCTGCCCGCTGCCGGTCATCGACTTCTTGCAGGGCAAGGGGCTGCTGTTCCAGGGCGTGTGCAAGTCTCAGTGCCTTCGGGAGTCGATACCCGGCAGGAGGCAGGGTGAGCGACGGGGATTCCGTGATCGGGGAATGGGCGGAGAAGTTCACCGGCAACAACCACGCCGGGCCCCTGCCGCCGCACCATGCTCGGTGCCTCGGGTGCGGCCCGGAGAACCCGCACGGGCACCACCTGCAGGTCTGGCGGGAGGGAGACGTCGTCCGGGCCAGGCACGTCTTCGACGAGCGGCACGTCGGTGCGCCCGGAATCGCACACGGTGGCGCGGTGGCGACGGTGCTGGACGACCTGTTCGGTTTCCTGCTGTACCTGATCGGGGATCCTGCGGTCACCCGCCACCTGGAGGTCGGTTACCGGGCCCCGGTGATGCTGGGGACTTCGTACCTGCTGGAGGCGGGTGTGCAACGTCGGGAGGGCCGAAAGCTGTTCGTCCGGGCGCAGGGCACCAACGAGGGGGGAGCGGTCGTGGTCGAGGCATCCGCACTCTTCGTCGTCGTCGGTCTGGAGCACTTCTCCCGTGGCGGTGGCGACGCGGCGACGGTGGCACCGTGAGCGGGCGGCGGCTGCTGGAGAGCTGTCCCCCATCGCATGGCCGGGCGCAGCGGGTCCGGAGCCCTTCGGGACCTGCTGGACGGGGCGGGGCTCGACTGGGGAGGGGAGGGACTGGTCTTCGGCCTCGGTGCAGGGCTCGACTTCTCCTATCTGGGGGGCCGGGCCTGGCCCCGCCGATCCACCTGGTCGGCCGGGGCGGGGACATGGAGTCGACCTGCTGCCTCGATGCGACCGTGGAGCTCCGGCGGACCGATAATTCGGCGCTGGGGTGGCGGTGGGTGCGTGACGAGCTGACCGCCGGCCGGCCGGTCATGGTGTGGGCGGACATCGCCGAGCTGCCCTACCTGCGCGTCCGGCTGCGGATGAGCCGGCACGATGTCGTGGTGGTCGGCTACGACGACGAGCGGCAGATCGCCTACGTCGTGGACAACGACCGCGAGGACGTCCAGGAGGTGCCCTGCGCCGCGCTGGCCCGTGCGCGCCGCTCGACCGGGTTCCCGGCGTCGACGCGTCACGCGACGTTCGCTGTCGAGTGGCCGAGCGGCTCCCGGATCTGAGGTCTGCCGCTGCCGACGCGTTCGCCGCCGCGGCGGCCGGGATCCGCCACGGCGGTCCGGGAATCGTGGACTCCTCCGGCCTGCCGCCGGGCTCGATCAGCGCGGCGGGCTCGCCGGGATCCGGGAGTTCGCCGAGGACCTGGCTCTTGGCCGCAGGTCTTGGACACCGTGACCCTGGAGGCGGCGGTGGCCGCCCTCCCGGTCTTCATCGAGAAGGCCGGCACCGGCGGTGGGCTCTTCCGCCGGCTGCAGGCGGCTTGCTGCCACGACGTGGCGGGGCGGCAGGGGAGCTCGGGCAGTGCTTTGGCGGGCCTGGCCTATGACCGATGTGCCGAGGCCTGGAGCCGGCTGGGTCGTGCCGCGACCACCGACGTCCCGTTGCTGGACCGGGTCGCCACAGCCGCGGAGGCGGCCTCGCGGCTGCCTGCGCTCGATGACGAGGCGGCCGATCTGCTCGCGGCGGCTGCCGAGGAGCTGCGCGCCTCCGCGTGAGGTCGGCGCACAGGTACCCCCACAGTTGACCGCTGAGCCACTTGACACGGGAAGTCTTCATGCCGGACACGACGATCGACGGGGCAGCGAGCGCCCCGCAGTTGCGGGCGGATCTCGCCGTACCTCCGGTCGGCACGGGCCCCTGGCCCTGCGTCGTGGTGGTGCACGAGGCATTCGGTCTGACCAACGACACCAGACAGCAGGCCGACCGGCTGGCTGCCGGGGGCTACCTCGCCCTGGCGCCCGATCTGTTCACGGCCGGGGGGCCGGTCCGCTGCCTGCGCTCGACGTTCCGGGCGCTGGCCCGCCAGGAAGGCGCGGCCTTCGATTACCTGGACGTTGCCGCTCCTGGCTCGTGGCGCAACCGGACGGCACCGGCAGCGTGGGGATCGTCGGCTTCTGCATGGGCGGCGGCTTCGCCCTGGTCGCGGCGACCCGCGGCTTCGACGCCTCGGCCCCCAACTACGGGCAGATCCCGGAAGATCTCGAAGGCGTGCTGCAGGGCGCCTGCGCGGTGGTGGCCAGCTACGGAGGCCGCGACAGGGCGCTGCCCGGGGGCGGCCCAGCGACTGGACGGCGCCCTGACCGGCCTCGGTGTCGACCACGACGTGAAGGAGTACCCCGACGCCGGCCACTCCTTCATGAACCGGCACAACGACGGGCCGCTCGCCGTCCTCGAGCGGGTGGGGGGCTTCGGTTGTCACGATCCGTCCGCGGAGGACGCCTGGCGACGGATCTTCGGCTTCTTCGGCCGCCACCTGCAGGGAGAGAAGCCGACCGCCGACTGAGCCTCCGCTCACTGTCGCCTTTGGTGCCACCTGTGGTGGCGCACAGCGGGGTGACGAGCTTCCCCGATCGCGCTATGGTTGATCCGTGCAACCACATCCGCCGGAGAGCCCCCCGGGGCAGTACGGGCGGATCGAGGAGCAACTGTCGGCGTTCACCCGGCGGACGCAACGTGTGCGCCTGCACACCGAGCAGGGTTCCCGGCCGCTGGAGCGGGCGCAGTATTCCATCCTCGGCCGGCTCCACGACCTCGGACCACTCCGATCCGGTGTCCTGGCGGGCGAGCTTCACCTGGATCCGTCCACGGTGAGCCGGCACGTCGCCGTGCTCACCGAGGAGGGCCTCGTCGTCCGCGAGCAGGACCCCGCTGATCGGCGGGCGTGCCGTTTGCGCCTGACCGAAGCAGGGCATCGATCGCTCACTGTTACGCGGATGGCCCGACAGGCCATCGTCCGGGACGTGCTCACGTCCTGGAGCGACTCGGACCGCGATGAGTTCGCAACGCTGCTCGAGAAGTTCAACCAGGGTCTGGAGCGGCTGGCCGATGAGTCGGGCGCCGCGAGGGGGACCCGACCCCCTGGCTGGTCTGCCGCCGAGGGGCCCACTCATTTCCACCCGGAGAGTCCTCAGCTGCCATGACTTCCCCCTCGCCGTCCGGAGACAGGGACCCCGACCACTCGACCGGAGCCGAGTCCATGCCGGTGCTGACGCACCGGCAGATCATGGTCGTCCTCGTCGGCCTCATGCTGGGCATGCTCGTCGCGTCACTGTCGCAGACGATCGTCGCCACGGCGCTGCCCACCATCGTCGGCGAACTCGGCGGCCAGGAGCAGCTGTCCTGGGTGGTCTCCGCCGCGCTGCTGACCACCACGGCGTCCACGCCGCTGTGGGGCAAGCTCTCTGACATCTACGGGCGCAAGGTCCTGTTCCAGCTGGCGATCGCTATCTTCCTCCTGGCGTCGCTGGCGTCGGGGTTCTCCCAGAACATGACCCAGCTCATCGCCTTCCGCGCCGTGCAGGGCATCGGCGGCGGTGGGCTGATCGCCCTCTCCCAGGCGATCCTCGGCGACGTGACCACCCCCCGGGAGCGGGGCCGGTACCAGGGCTACATCGGGTCGGTGTTCGGCATCGCCACGGTCGGCGGTCCACTCGTCGGCGGCTTCCTCGTCGAGCACGCTTCGTGGCGGTGGACCTTCTGGGCCGGCATCCCGATCGGGCTCGCGGCCATGGTGGTCACCGAGCGGGTGCTCAACCTGCCCTTCCCCCGCGCCAAGCACACGATCGACTGGCTGGGGGCCTTCTTCATCGTCGGCTCCGTCGCCTCGCTGCTGCTCGTGCTGTCGCTGGGGGGCAAGGAGTTCGACTGGAACTCGGGCTGGACGTACGGTCTCGCTGCGCTCTCGCTGGCCATGTTGGCGCTGGCCATCTGGCAGGAGCGCCGCTCCTCGGAGCCGATCCTCCCGCCGCACCTGTTCGCCAACCACACCTTCGTGGTCACGAGTCTGGCGGGCTTCATCGTCGGCATCGCGATGTTCGGCGCGATCATCTTCCTCCCGCAGTACCTGCAGATCGTCAAGGGAGAGTCCCCGACTGCGTCGGGCCTCCTGACGTTGCCCCTCGTGGCCGGGCTGCTGCTGGCCTCGATCGGCTCCGGTCGGGCCATCACTGCGACGGGTCGGTACAAGATCTACCCGGTGATCGGGTTGCTGCTGGCCGCCGTCGGGCTGTTCCTGCTCAGCCTGCTGGACGTCGACACCTCGCTCGTCGTGGCCGGGGTCTACATGTTCGTGACCGGAGTCGGGCTGGGTCTGGTCATGCAGGTCCTCGTGCTGGCGGTGCAGAACGCGGTCGACCGCAGTGAGCTGGGCGTGGCCACGTCCGGTGCCACCTTCTTCCGCTCGCTTGGCGGCGCCGTCGGTGTGGCGGTCTTCGGCGCACTGCTCACCCACCGGCTCAACGACACCATCCCCAGTCGGCTCGCCGAAGCGGGTGTGCCGCCGGAGCAGCTGGCCGCCGGTGGGGGAGCCCCGACGCTCGGCAGCCCCGACCAGATCGCCGCGCTGGCCGAACCCGTCCGCGGCGCGGTGGTCGGCGGGTTCGCGGATGCTCTGCAGACGACGTTCCTGGCGGCCGTGCCCTTCGCCGTGCTGGGCTTTGTCGTGATCCTCTTCCTCAAGGAGCGTCCGCTGCGCGGTGGGGCAGCGGAGCCCGGCTCCGACGCCGAAGCGGTGGCCGAGGGCCTGCGCACGGCGGTCGTCGACGACGACCGTGCGGTGATCGGTGAGGCCCAGGATCCTGGCGATCCGCGCCGCGGTGTTGCGGCACCACCGAGAAGAGCACGTCACAGCGAGCCTTCGGCGGGCAGCGGCGAGCAACCCTGACCGACTCAGCGTGACCTTGGCCGGGTCCGGCTGTTGCTGCGGCGGTCGGAACCCGCCAGGCTCGAGCCCTGGGAGCCTGGTCCGCGGGTCTCGTGGCGGGTCGTTCCACCTCGACGTCAGGACTGGGGCGTGCAACTCGGTGCATCGTCGTCAGCTCGGCGACCTGGGCGAGGGGCCGAGGAGCGACTAGCCCGTCGGGGATCCCAGGCTCGCGCATGCGCTCGAGAAGGCGGAGGCGCCTGGCACGCCCGAGACGGTGTCCAGGGCGTGAGCGTGGCCCGGTCGGGGTTGCTACGTCCGTTCGCGGGCGAGACGGCGCAGGAGCAGGCCGACGGCAGCGGTGGCCGCGATCAGGTCCTGGCTGAGAAGAGCGGCCGGCATGCCGAATACTCGTTGCGGAATGCGGTGCTGGTCGTAGGGAGACGTCCCGGGCACCAGCAGGGTGAGGTTGAACGGCGCCCAGCGGGCGATCGGCAGCAGGGCGGCGGCGGTGAGCAGGCGTTCGTCCGGGCGTTGCTCGTCGCCGGCGGCGCGGAGCAGCCACAGGGCGAGGAGTCCCTCTGCGGTCGCGCCGACGACCTCGGAGGTTCCGTGCCACCGGGCGTGTGGGCCATACTCGGGACCGAACGTGTGGCTGTGGTTCCAGTCGGCGAGCCAGGGCAGTGTCGCCGATGCAACGGCCGATCCGGCGATCATCCGCCGTCCCCACCGTGCGAGGCGTCCATCTCCGGTCTCGGCACGTCGCGTCATTCGCTGGTCCCCGGTCATCCTGGTGATCACCCCGCTCGGGCCGACGCCGGTTCCCGGCTCGGTGGGTCGGTGTCGGCGGGCGTTCCGCCCGTTTCGCCGTTGAGCCGCTGGGCCAGTTTGTCACCCTCGACGTCGAGGTCGGGGAGGAGTCGGTCCAGCCATGCGGGCAGCCACCAGGCCCGGTCGCCGAACATGGCCATCACCGCCGGTACGAGGGTGAGCCGGATCAGGAACGCGTCGATGAGGATGCCCACGGCGAGCGCGAAGCCGACCTGCTTGACCATCGGGTCGGCGTTAAAGATGAAGCCGCCGAAGACCGCGGTCATGATGATCGCCGCGGCGACCACCACGCGGCTGGCCTGCGTGAACCCGTCGGTGACGCTGTCGGTCCCGTGGTGGCCGTGGACGTGGGACTCGCGAATGGAGGAGACCAGGAAGATCTGGTAGTCCATGGCGAGCCCGTAGAGCACGCCGGTGGCGATGATCGGGATCACGCTCATCACCACGGTGGTGCTGTCGAGCCCGAACACCTGGTTGAGCCAGCCCCACTGGAACACAGCGGTCGTGGCCCCGAAGGTCGCGAGGATGCTGAGCAGGAAGCCGAGGGTCGCCTTGACCGGGACGAGGACGGACCGGAAGACCAGCAGCAGCACGATCAGCGACAGGCCGAGAACCACCGCCAGGTAGATCGGCAGCACCTCGGACAGCCGCTGGGACATGTCGATGCCGATGGCTGTCAGGCCGGTGACGCCGAGGGTGACCCCCAGGTCGTCCCCGTACTGCGCGGAGCGGTCGCGGATCTCGGCGACCAGGTCCTCGGTCGCCTCGTCGGTCGGGCCAGTGGTCGGGACGACCTGCAGCACCGCGATGGTGCCGTCCTGGCTGACGCCGGCCGGCATGGCGCTCTGGACGCCGTCGAGCGCGCTCAGGTCGGCCACGAGTTCCTGCAGGGCAGGCGGCTCGATGGGCGTGCCGGGCTCTGCCGTCCGGGCCGCCACGACCAGTGGCCCGTTGAAGCCCTCGCCGAAGCCCTCGGCGACCAGGTCGTACCCCTCACGCTGCGGGGTACCGCTGCCGTAGCTCTCGGCCGAGGGCATCCCGAGCCGCATGCTCGACAGCGGCAGGGCGAGCAGCGCGGCGAGGGCCGCGACCAGGACGACGGCCGCCCACCGGTACCGCACGACCAGTCCGACCCAGCGTCGCGCCGGGGTGCGGGAACGGTCGTGGTGTCCCCTTTGGCGTGCCCGGGCGCGGGGCGAGCAGATGCGCTCCTTCACCAGGCCCAGCAGGGCCGGGAGCAGGGTCAGGGCGACCAGGACGGCGATGGCGACGGTCGCGGCCGCGATGAGCGCCATGACGGTCAGCAGTTCGATGCCCACGACCAGCAGTGCGGTGAGCGCGATGACCACCGTCGTGCCGGCGAAGAACACGGCGCTGCCGGCGGTGCCCACGGCGCGGCCAGCGGCTTCCCCGGCGTCGAGACCGCGGGTGAGCATCAGCCAGCGCTGCCGGTTGACGATGAACAGGGCGTAGTCGATCCCCACGGCGAGGCCCAGCATCAGGGCCAGGACGACCGAGAGGGAGTTCAGCTCGAACAGGTGCGCCAGCGCGAAGGCGCCGCCGATGCCCGCGCCGACCCCGGCCAGGGCGGTGAGCAGCGGCAGCCCAGCGGCGACCACGGAGCCGAGCGTGACGACGAGCACCAGGGCCGCCACGGCGAGGCCGACGATCTCCCCGACGCCGATGATCTCTGGGATCTCCTGCAGGGTCGCGCCCGGAAGCACGGCCACACCCGCTTCTTCCGCCGGGGCCTCCGCCGCCGCGACGGTGTCGGCGACGGTGCCCTGGGGAAGCTCGAACAGCTGGTCGTCGAACTGGAACTGGAACAGCGCCACCCGGCCGTCCTCGGACACCGTCACTCCCAGCACCGGCTGGCCCGCGACGACCAGCGTGCCCGGCGGGGCGCTGGGCGCGTTCCCCGGGGCCTCCGGCGTGCTCCCCGGCGGGGTGGCCGGGGCCCCGCCGGGCGGCTGCTGGGCCTGCATCAACTCGGCAGGATCGACGACCTGGTCGACGGAGTAGACCCCTTGCACGGCCTCGGCGATCGCGGGTGCCAACCGCTCCGAGTCCAGTCGGTCGCCGGCCGGCGCCTGGAACACCAGCGACCCCTGACCGCCGGATACCTCTGGGAGTTCCCGGGCCAGTTCGTCGATGACCTCCTGCGCCGGGGTCCCGTCGATCCTGAACTCCGTGCTCAGCTTGGGAGGGTTGAGGACCAGGGTGCCGACGAGGGCTACCAGGAGCGCCACCCACACCCCGATCACGCGGAACGGGTGCCTATAGGTCCAGCGCCCCACCCGGTACAGCAACGTCGACACCGCAGCCCCCCAGAGCCGGTCACTGCATCCCAGCGCCCATACCGGCTTCGCGGGGGACGGAAGTGAGAGACAGCTATCGTAAGCGCGGGCAACCTGGGACGCAGAGGATGGCTCGGGGCCGCGCCACGGGTGCCGCCGCGTCTCGGCGTGAGGGGAGTGCTGCGATGACCTCGCCGGCAAGAGGGCGGCGGCGCGACGCCCAGGCCAACAGCGAGCGGCTGGTCGCTGCTGCCCGAAAGGTCTTCACCTCGGGTCGCCAGGGTTCGCTGGAGGAGATCGCCGGCGAAGCCGGTGTCGGGGTCGCCACCCTGTACCGCCACTTCTCCAGCCGGGAGAGCCTGACCCGGGCGGTGTACCGGTCGATCATGCGAGACGAGCTCCTGCCGCTTCTCCGGCACTCGTGCGGGCAAGGCAGTGCCCGGCAGTCGTTCTTGCTGATCGTCGAGCGGCTGCTGGAGCTGCTCGATCGGGAGCGCGGATTGATCGCCTCGTCGGCGGACTTCGCGGTGCTGACCGACGACCTGCTGGGGGAGTTCCTGGAGCCCTTCGCCGTTCTGCTGCGGCACGCGCAGGAGGCCAACGAGATCCGGGCCGACCTGCAGCCCTACGACATCCCCCGTGTGCTCAGCATCCTCGTCGTCGGTCTCTCCACGCCCCCGGCGTCGCCGGCGGACCGGCGCCGGTACGCGTCCCTGGTCTTCGATGCGATGAGACCCGACCAGGCTGAGCCGCTTCCTCCCCTCGACGAGAAGGACGGCGTGGCGGGGATGCGCAGTGGCTTCGCGGCGATCCGGATCGCCAGTTCATCCCGCGATCCTGAGAGCAGCCCTCGTGAGGGGGTCCACGGTGGGCCAGGTGAGCCCGGATGATCGATGGCGTCGAGACCTTCACACCCGAGGACCCAGGGGCGTGGTGGCCGCGGCGCCCGGTGGCATGGGTCCAGAGCGGGGACCGCAGGAAGCGACGTCCCCGCGCAAGCCCATCCCTCGTATGACGGACGGGCGCCGATCGACGCCGTCAGGCGTGCGGGGGAAGAAGGAGATGGCGGGCCCGCTGCTGGGAGACCGGTCGCGCTGAGCGGCGTCCTTGCTGGTCAAGGCCCCGACTGGCAGCACTGAGCGCCATCCGGTTGTCTCAGCGCCGGGCGCCGTGTCGGGCTCGCCTACGTGGTGGCGGCCAACAGTTCCTTCCTCTTGTCCCACGCGCGGTGAGACGCCTCAGACGTTGGCCGGGACGACGTCCTTCCGCCCCGACGAAGAGGCCCGCCACCATCTGGTGGCGGGCGTCCTCGTCACCGCTCGGCGGAGACGAGGTCCACGTCGGGCCGGGGGGCGGGCTCGCGGCGCTCGAGGGCAGCGCCCTCGATGTCCACGTCGGGCAGCGCGCGGTCCAGCCAGCGGGGCAGCCACCAGGCGGCCTTGCCGAGCAGGGTCATGACCGCGGGCACGATCGCCATGCGAACGATGAAGGCGTCGACGAGCACGCCGAAGGCGAGCGCGAACCCGATGCTCTTGATGGTCGCGTCGTCGCCGAGGATGAAGCCGCCGAAGACCGAACCCATGATCAGCGCGGCTGCGGTGACGACACGGGCGCCGTGGCGGAAGCCGCCGATCACCGCCTCCTTGGGCTCGGCGCCGTGCACGTGGTCCTCCCGCATGCGGCTGACCAGGAACACCTCGTAGTCCATGGCCAACCCGAACAGCAGCCCGATGAGCAGGATGGGCAGGAAGCTCAACACCGGCCCGGTCGACTCGACGCCCAGCGCGCTCGCCAGCCAACCCCACTGGAAGACGGCAACCAGGGCGCCGAACGTGGCGGCGAGGCTGAGCAGGAAGCCGAGCACCGCCTTGATCGGCACCAGGATCGACCGAAACGCCAGCAGCAACAGCAGGAACGCCAAGCCGACCACGACCACGAGGAACACCGGGAGCGCGTCGCCCAGCTTCTCGGAGATGTCGATACCGAGCGCCGTGTTGCCCGTCACCGCCAGCTCCGAGCCAGTGCTCTCGGTCAGGTCGGGGCGCAGGGTGCGGATGTCGCGCACGAGGTTCTCGGTGGCGGCGTCGGCGGGTCCAGCGTCCGGGATGACCGAGATGATGGCGGTTTCGCCGGTCTCGTTCGGGATGGGCGGAGCGACCGCGGCGACACCGTCCAGCTCACCGATGCCGGCGGCCGTGTCGGTGAACGCGGTCTGCGGGTCGTCCGCATCGGCGGCGTCGACCAGCACTGTGAGCGGCCCGTTGAACCCGGGTCCGAAGCCCTCGGAGAGCAGGTCGTAGGCCTGCCGCTGCGTCGTCTCCTCGCCGAGGTCGCCCTCGGTGGGCAGGCCGAGGCGCAGGTCCAGTGCGGGCAGGGCGATGATGCCCAGGCCGATGATCCCGACCAGCAGGACGGGCAGGGGACGGCGGGTGACCAGGCCGGCCCAGCGGGTGCCGGCCGACTCCTTGGTGGCCAGTGCGGCCTGACGGCGACGCAGGCCCGGGACCTTCCAGCGGTCGAACCGGTTCCCGGCGAAGCCGAGCAGTGCGGGCACCAGGGTCAGTGCCACGAGGACGGCCACACCGACCATGCCGGCGGCGACCAGGCCCATCGTGGTCAGGAACGGGATGCCGACGACCGTCAACCCGGCGAGCGCGATCATGACGGTGAGACCGGCGAAGACGACAGCACTGCCCGCGGTCCCGACGGCGCGGCCGGCGGACTCCCGCGCGTCCACCCCAGCGGCCAGCTGCTCCTTGTGCCGGATGCTGATGAACAGCGCGTAGTCGATGCCGACGGCCAGGCCGATCATCAGGCCCAGCGTCGGGGTGGTGCTGGTCAGGTCGATGACGGCGGAGAGGGCCAGCACGCCTGCCATGCCGACGCCGACGCCGATGAGCGCCGTCAGCAGGGGCAGTCCGGCAGCCAGCAGCGAGCCGAAGGTCACTGCGAGGACGACAAGGGCGACGAGGACGCCGATCGCCTCCGCCGCGCCCTGGGCGGGGATGGCCTGGGTGGCCTCGCCACCGAACTCGACCTGCAGGCCGGCGTCCTCAGCGCCGTCGGCGATGGCGAGCAGCTCGGCGCGCGCGTCGTCGGTGATCTCGTTGACCTGGACGTCGTAGCTGACGGTGGCGTACGCGGTCGACCCGTCCTGGGAGACGGCCTGGGCCTGGAACGGGTCGCTGACGGCGGCTACCTGCTCGGCGTCGGCCGCCTCGGTGAGGGCCTGCTGGATCGCTGAGGTGAGCTCGGGGTCGGTCACGGCCGCGCCCTCGGGGGCGGCGAAGACGACCCGGGCGGTGGCGCCACCGGCCGCGCCGCCGGGGAAGCGCTCCTGCAGGGTCTCCAGCGCGTTGACCGACTCGACGCCTGGGATGGTCAGCTGGGCGTCGGCGTCGCGGCTGAAGGCTCCGGCGAGCCCACCGAAGGCCACCAGCGCGATGAGCCAGGCGAGCAGGACGGTCTTGCGGCGATGGAACGCCCAGCGTCCGAGACGGTGGAGGAAGACTGCCACGGTGCGACTCCGGTTCTGATGACGTCGGTTGCTCGGTCGGTCAGTTGCTCGGGACGGCGACACTCGCCTTGCCGATCGGCAAGGATGGTACTTGCCAATCGGCTAGGCGGCAGATGAAGGGCATGACATCGTCGGGTGGCTACTCTGGCGACGTGACCACCATGCCGACGGCGTCCTCTCCTGGGCTCGCGTCCGGCGGCCGGTCGGCCGGCGCGCAGCGGGTGCTCGATGCGGCGCTGGGGCTGTTCAGCGAGCACGGGTTCGAGGGCACCAGCCTGCAGGACATCGCCGACCGGCTCGGCGTCACCAAGGCTGCCGTCTACTACCACTTCCGTTCCAAGGACGACCTGTTGCTCGCCCTCGTCGAGCCGGCGTTCGACGAACTGCTGGCCCTGGCGGCGGAGGCGGACTCCGCGTTGCGTCCGCAGCGGGGAAACGCCGCGGGTGTCGCCCGCTACGTGGACTACCTGCTCCGGCACCGCCGGGTAGCCGCGTACCTGACCCGGGACGCGACAGCGATGGGCCGCCCGGGGCTCGTGGAGAAGGGCACCCGGATGCGTGGGCAGGTCCAGGCGATGCTGCTGGGTGGCGACGGCGACGAACTCGGGACCGTCTGGGGCGCCGCAACGCTGCAGGCGCTGGCCGGTGCCTTGATCGCTGCGCCACCCGACGTATCGGAGGAGTGGCTGCGGCAGGAACTCACGGAACTGGGCGCACATCTCCTCGCCGGCTATCGCAAGGCCGCCCGGCGGTACGAGATCTGACTGGTCGTCGTGCGTGGGTACAGACCCGGGGCGAGAGGACCTGTCCCGCCCCGGGTCTGATGGAGGCTCTCGATCCACGTGAGGAAGAGTCAAGGCGGCGCCAAGGAGACACCCCGACGAGCTGCGGGGCGGCGGTCCGGCTGGCGGTCGACGCGCGACGGGGCCCGGCGACCCCGCACTGGGGCGTTGCTGCGGATCACTGAGCACCTGGGCACAGATCCCGAGTTGCCACGCAACTGGGTCACCCGGGCCGACACCGACGAAGGCCACCGGCCGGCCACCAGCACCGACGACGCGACGCGGCTGGCCGAGCTGGAACGCGAGGTACGCGAGCTCCGCCGGGTGAACGACATCGTGACCATTGCGTTGACCTTCTTCCGGCGGAGCTCGACCGCCCACAGTGGTGGTCGTCGACTTCATCGACGCCCACCGGGACGAGTGCGGGGTCGAGCCGATCTGCCAGGCGCTGCAGATCGCCCCGAGCGCGTACTACGCGCACCGCACCCGGACACCTTGGGCCCGGTCGGTGACCGACGCGGCGAACACATCGGTGATCGAGGCAGTGCATGCCGAGAACTAGGCGTCTACGGCGCCCCCCAAGATGCACGCGCAGCTGCCCCGCAGGGCCACGCCGGAGCCCTCAGTGATGGGTGCACGCCTTCTGACCTCCCCCGTGTGCGGCGTACCCACGGTCGGGCAGCGAAGTTCGCGGCAGTCCGGTCAAGCCATCGATCAGCGTGGTCGAATGGGCCTCAAGCCGAACGGGCCATCCCTCGGCTCCAGGGGAGCGGTGACACGGCAACGGAATCGTCGCGGCTCGGCGGCAACCACAGTCGCTCAGGGGAGAACTGCAACCGGTACTGCAATGCAGTTCGAATGCTCGCGTTCATGAGTGGACCGGCACGAAGGTCGCGCCTTGTGACCTGCATGAACGCGATATCGGCGGACGCCCGCGGACGCGTTGCCCTGAGCTGGGGTCAAGGAATCGCAGGCTCAAATTCTGTCAGCCCGACAGAAGAAGTCGCAGGTCAGGGGCCGCTTCCGGAAGACCGGGAGCGGCCCCTGCCGCTGTTTCGGGTGGTTTGGCCACCTTCTTGACCACCACTAGCCGACCGTAAGTCGCTCAGGACGGCGCCGAGGGTGGCCACGGCGTCCCGGGAGACGTCGGGGGAGACGTGGCCGTAGACGTCGCCGGTGATGGCGATGGAGGAGTGGCCGAGGATGTCGGAGACCACCTTGAGCGGCACGCCGTGGCTGAGCATGGCGCTGGCTGCGGAGTGCCGCAGGGTGTGGAGTCCGGCGTCGGGCAGGCCGGCTCGTGCGGCAGCGATCTTGAATGCCCGCAGGGCGTTCCGTGGATCGCAAGGCTCGCCGGTCTCGGTCGTGAAGACGAAGCCGGTCTCGCGCCACGCGGAGCCGGCGTGCAGCCGCTCGGCGGCCTGGGCGCTCCGCAGGTCATCGAGGAGGCGTTCAGCGGGCGACGAGATGGGCACGAATCGGTTGGACTTGGCCGTCTTGGGCTCGGTGACGACCAGGGCGCCGTCGATGCGGGCCAGGGTGCCCCGGACGCGCAGCATCCCCCGGTCGCGGTCGACGTCCGTCCACCGGAGCGCGAGCGCTTCACCGCGGCGCAGTCCGGTGTGGACGAGGAACTCGAACAGGGGCGCGTACCGCGTGCGACCAGCCGCCTCGAGCAGCTCCGCGACCTGGGCAGGAGTCAGGTGGGCGGCCTCCTTGTTCGTCACCTTCGGCCGCTTGACCGCCGCAGCGGCGTTCACGCCGATCGCCCCGTCCCGGACCGCTGTGTCCAGGATCGCCCGCAGCACCGTGTACGCCGTCCGGATGGTCGACTCGGCCAGCCCCTTGCGCCGGAGCTGGACGACCCAGCCCTCGACGTGGGACGGCCGGATCTTGTCCAGGCTGAGGCGACCGAGGGTGCTCTCGAGCACGTGTGACCGGGTGACGCCGGCGTACAGGCTCTTCGTCGTCTGCTTCCGCTCGGACGCCTGGAGAGTCGTGTCGATCCAGTGCAGGGCGTAGGACCGCACGGTCTGACGACGGTCTCTGGCGGGCTGACCGCCCAACACCCGGGCGCTGATCGCCGCGGCCTTGTCGCGAGCTTCCTTCGGCGTAGCGCCGTAGACGGTGAAGCGCTGGCTGAGGCCGTCCTCGTCGGTCACGCGCAGGTTGACCTGGAATCTGCCGTCGACCCGGCGGCGTGGTGTCGAGCCCTCGCTGTTGCCGCGCCGCTTGGCCGGCGTCATGCGGCGACTTCTTGGTGCGGCGCCCATGCAGCTGTCACGTCCCGCCCATCGCTCGACTTTGTTCTGCGATCAGCGTGGCGCCGGGAGGAGGTCGAATAAGGGGGCGGTGCACAGGTCAGCGACCGCCCGGCAGGGTGTGGACAGAGTTGGGCATTCCACTCTGTTCCGTGCCCGGCTGCAGATCGTCCGGCTGTTCAGATCTGGAAGAGGTGAGGGCGTCGACGTAGCGGTTGAGCTCGCTTCGCGGCAGGCGACAGCTGCGACCGATGTGGACCGGACGAAGGTCCCCGTACTTCATGAGCGCGTACACGGTCGTGCGGCCGACCCTGAGCAACGCTGCCGCCTCCTCGGGTGTCACCAGCAGCGCGTCGTCGGCCAGCACGTCCCTCAGCACCTGCGGGTCACTCATGTCTCATTCCTCACCCAACGTCTGGGTGACCGCCTGGTCGGCCGTCTCCGTCCCTCGGAACATGGCGCCGCGGACAGCCAGCTGGTGACAGGGACACCCGTCTCCAGCTGAGTCGAGGGGCGGCGGATACCGGACTGATGAGGCAGACCGTTGCCTGTCGCCTACCGCCGCCTCGGGCGCTCAGGTCCGGCGACCCTGCTGACAGTCAGACTGCTGCCGCGACGAGGAAGCCAGCTACGAGGGCAGGCCCGTAGGGGATCATGGTCTTCCGGCTGCCCCCACGGGCGAGCGCGACCGCTGCCAGCACCGCGGTCGTCACGGCCACCGTAGCGAGGCCCAGCTGAAGTCCCTCATGGGTCACGTGACCGAGACCCAGCCCGCCGAGGAACGCGAGGCGGACGTCGCCGAAGCCGGCGCCGGCATAACGCCAGCACATCGTCATCGTCAGCCCTGCAGCGATCGAGCAGACTCCGCTGAGGACCAGGCCGCGCCAGTCGCCGTGCGCGACCAGAGCAACACCCAGCAGCAGACTGCTGAGAACGGTGGCCTGCCGGACGAGCGGAGTCGGGATGCGCTGAGTCACCGCGTCGCAGGCGGCCGCCGCAACGAGTGAGCTCCCCCAGACGGTCAGTGCGGGAGCCAGCTGCCAGACGTCCGCCCGGTCCGAGGTTGCGACAGCCACTGCTCCCGCCAGGCCGCCGGCGAGGGCGCTGGTCAGCCACAACAGTGCGCTGGCCTCATGGCGACGGCCCAGATGCGCCAGGCCGGCATGGGCGAGCAGGGGGCTCACCAGGGCTCCCGAGAGCGCCCCGACGAACAACCAGCCGCCGCCCATCCCGCCGTCCTCTTCCAGCCGCCGACCGGGTGCCGCCTGAGTCGCAGCGTCCCGCGCTCCAGCGCGAGACGAGCAGCGACGACTGGCTAGGTCGCCGCCTGACACTGCCTTGCGATACACCCGTCCACATGCGTGCAGCGAGAAATCGACCGATGCCTGTCACCCGAACGGGTGAAACGGCGCCTGTTGCTGTAGCTGTGAGTAACAGACGAGGCAGTCTCGCTCACCACATGACGGCGAGGGGGAGGTGTGGCGGTATGGCGGTGCTCCGAGTGTTGACCGGTGGCGCCGCGGTGATCGCCGTCCTCGCCGTCTCGAGCTGCTCGTCTTCCTCGCCGGACTCCTCCGCTACAGCTCCATCGACGACATCGAGCGCGCCGACCGCCAGCACGTCGGGTGCCGTCGCGGACCCGACGCAGAGTGCGGAAGCGCAGGCGGTCGCGCTCGTCGCGACCTACACCGAGACCATCGATGATCTGTACCTGGACCCGGCGCGGTCCCTCGACGACCTCTATGACGTCTCGATCGCTCCCGAAGCGACTGCTGAGGCCACCGCCATCGGGACGTTCCGCTCCCAGGGCTACCGACAGGCCGGACGGTCACAGCTGGTGACGGCCTCTGCCGGCGAGGTGGACCTGACGAATGACCCGGCCGCCAGCCCGTCACCGGTCTATCCCAGCGTCGTCGTCACCGCATGCGTCGACGTGAGCCAGGTGCAGGCCACTGACTCGACTGGCAACCCGATCGTCCCGTCGGACCGCCCGAGGTACCTCATCGAGCAGCTGACGGTCGTCAACATCGACTATCCGGACGCGTCCTCCTGGCGCGTCAGCCAGGCCCCCAACCGACAGGCGCAGTCGTGCGACGGGTAGTCCGGGTGCTGGCCGCGGTGCTGCTCGGCGGCGCTGCCTGCTGCTTCCACCCGGCAGTCGCCTCGGCGGACCCGGTCGCGTGTCAGCAGTACGACTCGCACGGCACCTGCGTCGTGCAAGCCGACTCCGGGGGTGCAGGTGCTGGATCGACGACCCAGCCGGTCGCTGCGGATCCGAACCTGAGTGGCTCAGCCGAGCTGAGCTGCACGGTCGCACCCGTGGGCGCTGTCATCCCGTGTCAGAGCGATGACGGTTGGTGGGTGCAGAACATGCAGTGCTACGCCGAGCAGGAGGCCGAACAGCCTCCCAAGGACTCGGCTGTCTGGGGCGGGCACACCGACGGCGCCATCTATCTGTGCACGTATTACACCGGCGGTCGTTCCTTCCCCGGCACCAACGGCTTCTCGTTCTGGGCGGCTACCGCACCGGCCGGGCCGGCCGCTGTCGACCCGGCTGTTCTCGCCGAGCAGGCGCTGCGGAGCCTGACGGTCCCCACACCGACGACCGGGCGGTACCCGGCGGGGACGCTGCGGGACGGGCAACCGTTCACGGTGGTCAACGCCTACACCTGGTTCTGGACCGATCCCACTGCCTTCCGCGCACTGTCGGCAAGAGCGGATGCGGGTGATGTGTGGGCGGAGGTGGTGGTCACACCGACGGCCCTGACCTTTGTCCCCGGCGACGGGGCCGACGCCGTCTCCTGCGCGGGTCCTGGCGCGGTCTGGCAGCCGACCGACGGCGTCTGGTCTCCGTCCCCCGCCGGCTGCGACTACCGGTACCCGCACTCGTCCATCCACCAGCCCGATCGACAGGTCACGGCCACCTACGGCATCCGGTGGTCCGTCGCCTGGACGTCGTCCACGGGGGCCAACGGCACGCTGCCCCAGCTGACGACGACAACGAGCGCAACGTTCGCAGTCGCGGAGGCGGAAGCGGTGGTCACCAGATGACGGTGCGAGGCGAGGCATCGGCGGGGCCGGTAGCAGAACAGCTGGCTCCGGTGCCGGATGCAGCCCCACCATCGACAGCACCACCACTGAGGAGTGCTGCGGCGAGACGACGCGTCAGCCACAAGTCCCTGGTCCTCAGTGTTCTGGTCGTGCTGCTCGGCGGCCTCGTCGCCTTCGCCGCCGGCCAGATGCTGACCGCACACACCGAGGTGCTCGCGGTCGCCCAGGACGTGGCGGTGGGCTCGACGATCACCGCCGATGACTTGACGGTCGCCAGCGTTCCGTCCGACCCGCATCTATCGCCGATCCCGGCAACGGAGCAGGCGCGGGTCATCGGGATGGTCGCCCAGGTTCCGCTCGTCCGAGGCGGTCTGCTCACGCGTGCTCAGGTCGGCGCGGACAGCGGCCTGGCGGCGGGGGAGCTGTTGGTGGCGCTGCCGTTGAAGGAGGGGCAGTTCCCGGCTCGTGGGCTGACCACCGGCCAGCGGGTCCTGATCGTTCCGACTCCGGGCAGCGGCGGAAGCAGCGCCGGTGGGGGAGTCACCCCGCCGTCGACCGAGGCAACGGTCGCCGAGGTGGGGACGGCCAACCCGACCACGCAGGTGACGGTGGTCGATGTGCGACTCCGCGAGGATGACGGCCCGACGGTCGCCCAGCTCGCCTCGACCGGGAACCTTGCGCTGATCCTGCTGCCGGCGGGGAGCTGATCCGGTGCTCACCGTCCTGGCCTCGGGCAAGGCTGCGCCCGGCGTGACCACGTCCACCTGGGCGCTGGCCCTCTCCTGGCCCCGGCCGCTGCTCGTCGCCGACTGCGACCTGGCCGGCGGGGACATGGCGCCCGGCATGCTGGCCGGTCGGGTCGGCGTCGACCGCGGGTTGCTGTCCTGGTCTGCTGCGGCCCGCCACGACCTGCCGGTGGCAGCAGCCGCGACGCTGCTCGCCGAGCACGCGGTCCAGGTGCCGGAGCAACCGCAGTTGTCGCTGATCCCGGGCTTCGCGACGACTACGCAGGGCAGCTCGTTCACCAACCGCGCGTGGGAGCGGCTCGCGGCAGCTCTGGGTCGATCCGCGGCCTCCACGGGCAGGGACGCCATGGTGGACGCCGGGCGTCTGGTGACCGACCGAGGGTGCTGGCCGGTGCTGCGCGCTGCGGACCAGGTCCTGCTGACGGTGCGGCCCAGCGTGCGATCGGTGCACGCGGCGCAGGACGCCGTCCAACGACTGCGTCAGGAACTCGGCGACCTTGCGACGGTGTCCGCACTGGTGGTGGGCACCGGCCCTTACTCTGCGGGCGAGGTGGCCAAGGCGCTGGGCCTGCCCCTCGTTGGCGTCCTGCCGGAGGACCGAGCAGCAGCAGTGCTCTCCGACGGTGCCCGATTGAGCTACAAGGCGATGCAGCGCTCTGCGCTGATGCGCGCGGCGACGTCCCTCGCCGGCAGATTGGCTGCCTCCACCGAGCGCTCCGCCCACTCCGCGGTGGTGGCCGGATGACCGCCGACCTCCGGGCCCCGTCGTCACCGACGGCGGGAGCCTGGGCAGCAGGCCAGGCGCGCACGGCCGCAGCGCCCGCGGAAGGTGCACAGCTCACCGACGCCGAGTACCGCGTCGTGGCCGAGCTGCGCGACCGGGTGTCGACGCGGTTGACGGTGGAGGACCGGAACTACGCGCCCGGTCCGCGTCGAGAGCTGACCAGGAAGCTGATCGGCGACGAGTACGAGCAGTGGCTGCTGCACGAGGCGAACCGCGGCCGGGCGGCTCCGGCCGTGACCACCGAGGACACGATCTTCGCCGCCGTCCTGGCCGAGCTCGATGGCTTGGGGCGGTTGGCACCGCTGCTGGCCCGCAGCGACGTGGAGGACATCCACTTCGAGGGCTGCGACACGACGGTGCTGCGCACGGTGGACGGTCGGCTGGTGCCTGGGCCGCCGATCGCCTCCAGCGACGAGGAGCTCGAACAGCTGCTGCGGTCGATCGGGTCACGCTCGGACGGCGGGCAGACCAGCCGGGAGTTCTCCTCGGCCAGCCCCATCCTCAACGTGCGGCTTCAGGGCGTCACCGAGCTGGGCGCCCGGCTTCAGGCGGCGATGGACGTGCTGCCCCGGCCGGCCGGGGTGATCCGCGTGCACCGCTTCGGAGATCCGGACCTGGACGACCTCCACCGGATGAACATGGTCGACTCCCCGCTCCGCGCCTTCCTGCGCGCGGCGATCGAGGCCGGCGTCTCCCCGCTGGTGACCGGCGCGCCGGGCGTCGGGAAGACCACTCTGCTGCGGGCCCTGGGCAACGCCATCCCCTGGAACAACGTCGTCATCACCGTGGAGGACGAGCGCGAGCTCGGCCTGCACCTGCCACGGTGGGACCCGGTCCAGCAGCAGCTGGTCAAGCGGCACGCGGTGTGCCGACCGTTCGAGTCGCGGCTGCCCAACGCCGAGGGACGCGGTGGCTTCGACATGGGCGACGCGCTGCACCTGGCACTGCGGGCGTCGCCGACCTGGGTGCTGGTCGGTGAGGTCCGCGGGGCCTACGTGACGTCTCTGCTGGAGGCCGCGACCAGCGGCATCGCCTCGGTCATGTGCACGATCCACTCGCCCTCGGCCGAGGGCGTCTTCGACAAGGTGCTCATCAACGCGCTGAAGGCGCACCCAACCCCGTCGTCGGAGCTGGTGCTGCGATCGCTCGCCGCTCTCGGGCTCGTCGTCCACGTCGAGCGCGATCGCAGCTACGCGCGATTCGTGTCCGGCATCTACGAGCTCGGAGCGATCGGCGACTCCGGCCGCCCGGACCTCCGGCCCATCTTCGCGCCGCGGAACGGTGATGGGCGAGCGCAGGCCACCGGACCGGGGATGCTCAGCGAAGCCCTGGCCGAGCGGCTGACCGCCGCGGGCTTCGACCTCAACTGGCTGCACCCCGACGCTTCGGACTGGCCGTCCGACCCTGGCACCCGGGAGACGGCGTCGTGACGGCCGGGGTCCTGCTGCTGACCCTCGCCGGGTTGCTCGTCTCAGCCGGCTTGGTCGCCGGCGTCGCGGCGGCCCGAGGTGTCAGCTTCCTTCCGGCTGGCACACCATCATCCCGGCTGCGTCACCGGTGGCAGGCCACCCCACTGCACCTCGGTGCGCTGGCCACCGGAGTGCTGGTCCTGCTGATCACCGGCTGGCCTGTGGCCGCCCTCGCCGCGGTCGGTGGCGTGGTGTTCATCCCCAAGGTGCTCGGCGGGGGCAGGGCGGCCAAGCAGCTGATCGCCACTTCGGAGGCGCTGGCGGACTGGACGCGGCGGCTGGCCGACCTGATCAGCTCCGGGGCGGCCGGATCGACCCGGGAGGCACTGCGCCGCTCGCTGACCTCCGCGCCGGCACCGATCGCCCCGGCGGTGAGCAACCTGGTGACCCGGATGGGACCGCAGGGTGTGGAGTCGGCGCTGCGGCAGTTCGCCGATGAGGTCGGCGATCCCGCCGCCGACAAGATCGCCATGGTCCTCATCCTGCGAGAGCGCAACGGCGGTCCGGGGCTCGCTGAGGTGCTCACCGCGCTGGCCGCGGACCTGGACGAGCGTTCGCGGATGGTGCGGGAGGTGGAGGCCGAACGGGCCAAGCCGCGGGCCAACATGCGCACGATCGTCGTGACCACGCTGATCCTGGTGGTCGGGATGACGCTGTTCGCCCGGACGTTCCTGTCGGGGTACTCGACCGTCCTCGGACAGCTGGCACTGCTGCTGGACGTCGTCGTCTTCGGGACAGCGTTGCGGTGGATGCGGCGCTTGTCCGACCCGCCGTCGCGTCCGCGAGTGCTCGTCGACCCCGGCCTGGCCACGGTAGCCCGGTGACCGGCCTGCAGACGGCCACCCTGGCCGGCATGCTGGTGGGGCTCGGTCTCGTCCTAGCGGTCCGGGCGTTGCGGCCCGCGCCCCCGTCGCTGCCCGCAGCACTCGACCTGCTCGCGGCCAGCCCGGCTGCTCGCGCTGCGCCCACTTCAGCAGGACCGCCGTTGGGCGGGACGGCGGGTTGGTGGGAGATCCTGCCGAGCTCGCTGATCCGCGCGCTCGAAGAGCACCTCGGCGTCCCGGATGCGGACCTGAACATCATCGGGCGGACACGCACCCAGCTCGCCGTGCGCAAGCTGACCCTGGCTCTGGCCGGTCTCTTCGCCCCGGCCCTGCTCGGTCTGCTCCTCGTGTTCCTCCGGGTGCCCGTGCCGTTCGTGTTCCCCGGCGCCATCGGACTGGCGCTCGCCGCGGTCGGGTGGCTGCTGCCCTCGGCCGAAGCGCGGGAAGCAGCGAGGCACGCGCGGGCCGAGTTCCGCAGCAATCTCGAGTCCTTCCTGACCCTCGTGGCGGGTGAACGCCGGGCGCGCGGATCAGTGGAGCAGGCGCTCGAGGAGGCCGCGGAGGTGTCGGGCAGTGAGCCCTTCCTCCGCATGCACCGCGCGATCCGGCGGGCCGCGCTGTCCGGCCGCAAGCCGTGGACCGACCTGCGCGACCTCGGCGACGAACTCGACGTCGCCGAGCTGCGCAGTCTCGCGGACATCGCCGCGGTGGCAGCTGACGGCGCGTCGGTCTACAACACCCTGCTGGCCAGCGCCCGGACCCTGCGGCACACCGAGCTGTCCGACGCGCGCAGCGAGGCAAACGAGATCAGTGAGCGGATGTCGCGCCCGCTGGCTCTGCTGGTCACCGGCCTGACCCTGTTCGTCCTCGTTCCATTCCTGCTCCGCATGTTCTCGGTCGCCCCGTGATCGCCCCGTCCCATGGAGGTCCCATGTCCCCGTCCAACGCCCGTCGCCACGCGCCCCGTCGCATGCTGGCTGTGCAGGCCACGTTGTCCGTGCTGGCTCTCGCCGCTGTCAGCTGGCTCCGCGGTGAAGAGGTCGTCGATGACCGAGGCTCCGACTCCTCGGAGAAGGCGTTCATGGTGATCCTGGCCATCGCGCTGGGCGGTGCGGTCACCGCGGCAGCGGTGACCTTCGTGGCCAGCAAGACGGCTCTCTTCCAGTAGCGGGGACCGTTCGGCCCATGTCTGTGCCACGCGTCCACAACCGGGCGGCCGCGCCGTCGTCTGGTCTGGTGATGCGCCCAGACGCAGTCGAATCCTGCGACGACGGCGAGCGCGGCTCGTCCAGCGTCGAGTTCGCGATCTTGTTCCCGATCATCGTCGTACTGCTGCTCGCCGGTCCCCAGCTCACCATGTGGTACTTCGCTCGCGAGGCCGCCGAAGCCGCAGCCCAGGCGGGAGCGCGGGCCGCCAGCGTCAGCGAGGCGACCCAGGGAGCGGGGCAGCAGGCGGCAGACACGTACCTGGCGCGGCTCGGCACCGGGACCATCACCAGCTACGCGGTGAGCGAGGAGGCCACAGCCACCTCCGTCTCGGTGCACATCGTGGCGGAGGTCCCCAACGTGATCCCGCTCCCCGGCTTCAGTCCGACCGTGGACGTCACGGTGGTGCGTGGCAAGGAACGCTTCACCACACCGGACTCGCCATGAGCCGCCGCGCTCTGCCACCGCGCTGTCGGTCCGGCCAGCGAGCCAGGGATGACCGCGGCTCCGAATCGGTGGAACTTGCCATCCTGCTACCAGTCGCGATCCTGGTCCTGGCCATGCTCGTGGTCGGAGCCCGGATCGCGCTGGCCGGGGACCGCATCAGCGGCGTTGCCGGGATAGCCGCGCGAGAGGCCTCGCTGGCCCGCTCCAGCGCTGCCGCCCAGCAGCTCGCGACCGCAAGCGCCACCGAGGCACTGTCCAGTCGTGACCTGCACTGCGCCGACGTCCAGGTGACGGTCGACGCGGCCGGGTTCGCGAGTGCTCCAGGCACCGCCGCATCGGTCACCGTCGTGGTGACGTGCACTGTCGACCTGTCCGACATCGGCGCCCCCGGGTTCCCGGGCTCGCGGACTCTGCGCGACACCGCCGTCAGTCCGCTCGACCCCGCTCGGGACCTGTCGTGAACGGGCGGCGGTGCCGCCAAGCCCTCCTCAGCGAGGACGACCGTGGATCGGTGGCCGTGCTGTTCTGCTTCATCGTCCTCATCGCCGGCATCCTGGTGACTGCGCTCGTCGACGCCGGAACCGCGATCCAAGCCGCCAATCGTGCCGACACGTACTCGGCCGAGGCCGCACGGGCAGCCAGCATCGCGGTCGGCCCGGTGCCCACCGGCGGCGCCGCGGACATCCAGCTGGCGACGAGCGCCGCCAATTCGTACCTGGCGGAAGCAGGAGCCACTGGCTCGGTCAACGTGCTGGGCCCAGGACTCATCCAGGTCAGCGTGACCGTGACGGCCTCCACCCCATTGCTCGGGGTCCAGGTCAGCCAGACCCGCGCGCACACCGCGCAGCTGCAGGTCGGCGTCACCCACGGAGAGGGCGTGTCGTGACCACCTCCGCCGTCCGGCTGCTCAAGGCCGTAGGCGCGCTCATCCTCCTCGTCCTCGTCATCGTCATCGTGCCGGTGCTGCTCACGGCCCTGCACCTCGTTCCGCACGAACTGCCCTCGCTGGAGCAGGTCGGCGATGTGCTGACCTCTCCGGACGACGGACAGTTGCTGCAGGTGGTCCTCGGCGCGGGCGCCTGGGTCTGCTGGGCGCTGTTCACCGCTTCGACGGTGGCGGAGGTCGTGGCGCTCACCCGGGCTCGCCCTGTAGCGGCGTTGCCCGGACTGCGCGTCTTCCATCAGCCGGTGGCCGCGTTGGTGGCGGCGGTCGTCGTCGGCTTGACGGTCGCTCCGACGACTGTCGGCGCATCGTCCGAGGGCGCGACCGTCCGACCTCCACTGCCGGCCGCGGCCGTCTTCGACGCAGTACCGGCATTGGCAGGGCCGACCGTCAGCGCGCCAGCCATCCACCCCGTGTCCGACATCTCGGCGCACGAGGAGCTTCCGCCCACCCCGTTGACGACGTACGAGGTGCGCCGGCGAGACACGTTGTGGGCGTTGGCCGAGCGCTACCTCGGGGACCCGCTGCGCTATCCGGAGATCGTCCAGCTGAACCCTGCCAACGTCGGCCCGGACAACAAGATCGCCCCGGGCACGGTGCTGGTTCTGCCCCCGGACGCTTCCGGGGTGGCACCTGCTGATGCCGGTGTTGTCACTCCGGCGCCGACCGTGACCGAGGAGATCACTGTCGAGTCGGGGGACACCTTGTGGGGCATCTCGGAAGACGTCACCGGTGACGGGCAGAACTGGCGCACGGCGTGGGAGGCGAATAGGGGGAGGACTGAACCTGCCGGAGAGGTCTTCAGCGACCCCGACCTGATCCAGCCGGGATGGACGCTGAGCATTCCTGGAGCGAAGGGTGAAACCACGGCCGAGGCCCCGGCCCCTCAACCGACGCCGCCCGAGCCCGCCCCTGTGCCCCAGCCTGCTCCGACACCCCAGCCCACCCCGGCGCCGGCTGGATCCGCGGGACCGGGTACGGCCAGCCCGCAGACGTCCGAGCCGACGGCGCCACGCGTTGATCCGTCACCGGCTCCGGCTGAAGCACCGGGTGACGCCGACTCGGTTCTCCCGGCCACCGCGTTCGCAGGCGGAGGTGTGCTGCTGGCCGGGGTCTCACTCATGGCCCTGCTGCGCTACCGACGACGCCAGTTCCGGCACCGGCGCCCCGGCCGGTTGATCAGCAGCACGCCACCCGAGCTCCTGCACGTCGAGCGAGCACTGCAGTCGGCGGGCAGTGCGGACGTCACCTGGCTGGACCATGCGCTGCGGAGCCTGGCCCAGGAGCTGGCATCGGTGGACGGCGGTCGGCTGCCCGACGTCGTCGCGGTGTGCATGACCGACGACGTGCTGACCCTCGTGCTCACCAGCCCGGCACCGAGGGCGCCAGAACCCTGGACCGTCGACGCGGCGGGCACCCGCTGGTCGATCCGACGGGGTGACCCGCTGAGGTACGACGAGCGTCTGCGCACCCACTACTTCGCGCCGTTCCCCACGCTGGCTTCGGTGGGTATCACCGCTGAGGGCGAGCACTGGCTGCTCGACCTGGAACGGGTTGTGAGCGCCTCGTTGACCGGCGACGCCGATCGCGTTCTGGACTTCCTCCGGTTCCTGGCCGCCGAGCTCGCGCACAACACCTGGTCGGAGATGTTGCGGGTCACGGCGGTCGGCTTCGGCGCGGAGCTGGCCGAGATCAACCCCGACCGGTTCACGTACACCCAGGACATCGACAAGCCGGTCGCGGCACTCGCCCGCCGCCTGGAGTCGGCGACCGAAGCCATGCGGGTCGCCGAGACCGATGTGCTGACCGGGCGCCTGCACGACATCGCGGCCGACGCCTGGGCACCGCACGTACTGCTCATCGGTCCTCACCTGCCCAGGGGTGACCCTGCGCTGGAGGAGCTGTTGACCGCGCTGGACCGGCACCCGTTGCGCAGCGGGGTGGCCGTCGTACTGGCTGGTGGTGGCGACCGGACGGCCGGCGTCCGATGGGAGCTGACGATCGACGACGCGGGGCTGCTGCGCGTCCCCGCACTCGGGCTCGAGCTGCGCGCTCAACAGCTGCCGGCGGAGGAAGCCGCCCCGTTGGCCCAGATGCTCGCGATGGCTGCCGTCACCGAGGACCGCCCTGTCCCACCGGCCCATGGGGAGCAGGCCTGGGAGCGGGATGCGGATGGCTGTGGTGGCCTCCAGGTCGAGGCGAGGAACGACGAGCCGTGGCCTCGCCTGGCCGATCCGTTGACGGGGACGATCGACTCAGTCCTGCCACTGCCCGAGCAGACCTACGTGGACATCGCCGCGACGACCCAGCGCGACGTGCGAGCTCTGGCGCCAGTCACCGACGACACTGTCCGCAACCGGGTCGAGAGAGCCGACCCCGGACTCGACCGCGACCTCGCGGACTGGGACGATCCATCGTCACCGCGGCCGAAGCTGACGCTGCTCGGCCCGGTCCAGGTGTGCGCCCAGGGTTCGCTGCCTGAGCGCAACCCGCGCCGGCAGTTCTACACGGAGGTCGTCGCCTACCTGGCGACCCGGCCCGGTGGTGTGACCAGCGAGCGGTACGCCACCGCGATCTGGCCCGACGAGCCGGACGTGGTCGGCAAGACGAAGGTGCGCCAGTCGATCTCAGTCGTCCGTGCGTGGCTCGGCGCTGACCCGGTGACGGGAGCCGACTACCTGCCCTCCGGACTGACCGCCGCGGCAGCTGGGCGGTACCGCATCGACGGCATCCTGATCGATGCCGATCTCTTTCGCCGGCTGCGGGTGCGCGGTCAGGCCCGTGGATCGGCGGGCGTCGCGGACCTGCGCGCTGCTCTCGGCCTGGTCACCGGTCGCCCCTTCGACCTCCCCTCGCTGCGCCAGGGGGCGGCAGGTGGCTACAGCTGGTTGGTCGAGGAGAACGCCCGGCTGGACCACGAGTACGCCGCGATGATCGTCGATGTCGCGCACACCGTTGCCACGCACCACCTGGCCGCTGGCGAGCCGGAACTCGCTGCCGCCGCTGCACAGGTCGCGCTGCAGGCCGGGAGCTTCGAGGACGCACCCCTGCTGGACCTGGTCGCCGCTTGCGACGCACAGGGCGACCGAGCGGAGGCCGACGCCTACGTCGCCCGGATTCTGGCCAATCACGACGCAGAGGTCGAAGAAGACCTGCCACCCAGGACAGCCGACATCTTGTTTCGACGACAGCGGGCCAATCCCACTGGTTGACCGGCTCTTGGGGCGGCCGTTGTTGTCGGCACGGCATCGACGCGGCCCCAGCGCCTGTCCGACCTCGAGGCTCGGGGACAGTGGGGAAGTAGGCCCGCGCTCGCCCCTAGCGGCTTCACTCGGGTCAATGTCGAGTCCTTGAGGGCGTCTGCACCCCGTCTTGCCGATACCCCCGGGGGTATGTAGGATGAAGCGCGTGGACATCCCCCAGGGCGAGCTCGCCGACGTCGTGAAGCGCCTCAACCGCATCCAGGGCCAGATCGGCGGCATCGTCCGGATGATCGAGGACGGCCGCGACTGTGCGGCCGTGGTCACCCAGCTGGCGGCCGCATCCAAGGCGCTCAACAAAGCCAGCTTCGCCGTGGTCAGCACCGGGATGCGCTATTGCTCGATCAACTCCGAGGAAGAGACGCGGGAGGTCGACCTCCGCGAGCTCGAGCGCCTGCTGCTCTCTCTCGCCTGATGCGCGAACCCTGCTCGACGAACCGAAGGAGAGCACCATGACTTCCATCTCCCAGCTGACGCCGACCCAGGTCGCTGCCGAGACCTCCGCCCGTGTACTCGACGTGCGCGAGCCCGACGAGGTCGCCACCGGCGCCATCGCCGGCAGCGTCAACATCCCCCTCGGCGAGCTGGCCGCCCGCCAGGACGAGCTGGACCCCGCAACCCCGGTCATCACCGTGTGCCAGGGCGGGGGCCGTAGCCAGAAGGCCGCCGAGGCCCTGTCCGCTGCCGGCTACAGGGTGAGCAACCTCGACGGCGGCATGAACGCCTGGATCCAGGACGGCAAGCCGGTCGCCTGATCGACCAGGTCGCGACCGTTCCTTCCTGACATCGACATACCCCTACCGGGTAGGGCATGAGGAGAGCACCATGCAGATCGACATCATCGAGACCACCAGCCTGGGCGACCGCAGCTATCTGGTCAGCGACGCCGGCGTGGGTGTGGTCGTGGACCCTCAGCGCGACATCGACCGAGTCCAGGCGCTGGCAGCCGAGCGCGGCGTGGCCATCAGCCACGTTGTCGAGACCCACGTGCACAACGACTACGTCACCGGCGGCCTTGAGTTGGCCCGGGTGACGGGCGCTGCCTACGTCGTCCCCGCCGGGGACACCGTGTCCTACGACCGAGTGCCGGCCTCCGATGGCGACGTGATGGTCGCCGGCCCGATGCGCCTGCAGGTCCTGCACACCCCCGGGCACACCCACCACCACGTCTCCTACGTGCTTGCCGACGCCGAGGGCACGGTGCAGGCGGTCTTCACCGGCGGATCCATGCTCTACGGCGCGACCGGACGTACTGATCTGCTGGGCGCTGAGCACACCGACACCCTCACCCACGCCCAGTTCCACTCGGTGCGGCGCCTGGCTGAGGAGCTGCCGGCTGGCACCGCGGTGTTCCCCAGCCACGGCTTCGGCAGCTTCTGCGCCGCCACCCCGACGAGCGGGACGGCATCCACGGTGGGGGAGCAGGCGAAGGTCAACCCGGCCCTCACTCAGGACGAGCAGTCCTTCGTCGACCAGCTCATCGCCGGCCTCGGTGCCTACCCGGCCTACTACGCCCACATGGGGCCGATCAACGCCGCCGGCCCGGACCCGGTGGACCTGTCCGCCCCGCGCGCGGTAGACGCCGCCGAGCTGGCCAGTCGCCTGGAGGCCGGGGAGTGGGTGGTCGACCTGCGGGCGCGGACCGCGTTCGCCGCCGGTCACCTGCCCGGGGCGCTGAACTTCGAGCTGAGCAACAACTTCCTCACCTACCTGGGCTGGCTCTATGACTGGGAGGCTCCGCTGACGCTCATCGGGGAGACCGAGCAGCAGGTCGCCGACGCCCGCCGCGAGCTGGTCCGCATCGGCGTGGACCGCCTCGCCGGAGCCGCGGTGGGCAGCCCCGAGGAGCTGGCTGCCGGCCGGGAGCTGGGCTCCTACCCGGTGTCGGACTTCGCCGGCCTGGCCGCTCAGCTCGACGATCACGGCGACAGCGTCGTCCTGGACGCCCGCCGCGACGACGAGCGCGCCACCGGCGGAGTGCGGGGCTCGATCCACATCCCGATCCACGAGCTGTCCGGGCGCATCGACGAGGTCCCGGCCGGTGAGGTGTGGGTCTACTGCGGCTCGGGGTACCGCGCCTCGATCGCGGCATCGATCCTGGCCCGCGCCGGCCGGCGCCCGGTGCTGGTCGACGGCGGATACGGCGACCCCGACACCGGGTCGGCTGCCGTCGGCCTGCACACCGAGTCCGTCGCAGTCTGAGGCGCGTCCTGCGATGTGCCGAGCCGTTGCCTGCCGGACCTGCGGCCTGACCACCTGGTCGGGCTGCGGCCAACACGTCGACCGCGTCCTCGCCGGAGTCCCCTCCGCCCAGCGGTGCCCCGGTCACGACTCCACACCCCCCTCCACCGGCGGCGGTCGGCTACGCCGACTGCTCCGCCGGCCCTGAACTCCCGGTCGCCACCGGCGCCCCCCACCTGGTGGCGACCGGGCTCTTCCTCAACCCAGAAAGCGGATCCACCTGATGACCACTCCTGTCCTCATCGCCCCCGACGCCGTGGCCGCTCGGCTCGAAGACCCGGCCGCCCCCACGCTGATCGACGTCCGCACGCCTGCGGAGTACGAGACCGCTCACGTGCCCGGTTCGGTCAACATCCCGCTGCCTCTGGTGCAGGAGCACGCCCAGACCCTCGCCGCTGCCCTCGACGGGCCAGTCGTGCTGGTCTGCCAGGCCGGCGGCCGCGCCCGCACCGCTCACGACGCCCTCGCCTCCGCGGGAGCCGAGCAGCTGGCCGTGCTCGAGGGCGGCATGAACGCCCACACCGCCGGCGGGCACCCCGTCCGCCGCGGCCGCCAGCGCTGGGCACTGGAGCGCCAGGTCCGACTGGTCGCCGGCGGCCTCGTCGCGGCCAGCGTGCTGGCCTCCATCCGCTTCCCGAAGGCCCGCTTCCTGGCCGGCGGCATCGGCACCGGTCTGACTGTGGCCGCGGTGACCGACACCTGCGCCATGGGCGCAGCGTTGTCGGCCCTGCCCTACAACCGCGGCGGCAAGCCGGTCCAGCTCGACGACGTGGTGGCCGTGCTGCGTTCAGCCACCACCGACTCGGCCGGCCCCGCCACGCACACCACCGGTAGGAACGCCGCCACCTCGTGATCGCGGCAGCGATCGGCCTCGGCCTGGTCATCGGCGCCCTCGTCGGGCTCCTGGGCGGCGGCGGGTCGATCCTGGCCGTGCCCGCCCTGGTCTACGTCGTCGGTCAGCCGCTGCCCCAGGCCGTGGCCACGTCGCTGCTGGTCGTCGGGATCACCGCCGTCGTCGCGCTGCTGCCCCGGTTGCGCGCCCGCCAGATCGCCTGGCGGATCGCACTGCTCTTCGGCGCAGCCGGGGCAGCGACGGCCTTCACGGGGGCCGCAGTCAACCGGCTGCTGCCCGAGGACGCCGTGATGGCGCTCTTCGCCGTGCTGATGGTCGCAGCCGGGCTGCGGATGCTGCAGGACAAACCCATTACCGGTGCTGCCTGCGCCACCGACCAGGGCACTGTGAACTGGCGCCGCTGCCTGCCCCGCACCCTCGCCGGAGGGCTCGTCGTCGGTTTCCTCACCGGACTTCTCGGCGTCGGCGGCGGGTTCCTCATCATCCCCGTGCTGGTGATCGTGCTCGGCCTGCCCATGACCACCGCCATCGGCACCTCGCTCGTCATCGTGGCCGTCAACTCCGCCGCCGGCTTCGCCGCCCACGCCAGCGACGCCGTCATCGACGTTCCCGTCGCGGCCGGTTTCACCGGAGCCGCGGTGGTCGCTGCGCTGATCGCGGCACGACTCGGAGCTCGCCTGGACACAGGCCGACTCAAGCGCTGGTTCGCCGGGCTCGTGTTCGCCGTCGCTTCACTCGTGGTCGTCCAGGTCGGTGTCAGCGTTGCTTCCAGCTGACGGAACCACCCCCAGTTTGGCGGCGCGCTGAAGTCCCGGGAGTGTGGACCAGTGCCAGCGCCACGAAAGACCCTCAGGAGCCTCACCATCGCCACCACAACGAACCCCACGCCGGCAGCGGGACGGCGCTTCACCGCGACGACCGCGCTGTTGCTCACCTCCGCCGTCCTGCTGCTTGGCTGCTCGAGCACGAGCGGGGACCCGGCGGCGGCCACGAGCACCACGATGAGCGTCAGCTCGGCAGTCACCCTCGTCGACCCGGCCCAGGCGTTGGCCCTGGCAGCTCAGCAGGGGACCACTGTCATCGACGTGCGCACGCCCGATGAGTACCAAGCCGGCCACCTCGCGGGGGCCGTCAACATCGACGTCAGCGCGGAGACCTTCGCCGACCAGGTGAGCGCGCTCGACCCAGCCGCCTCCTACGTCGTCTACTGCCGCAGCGGGGCCCGCTCCGCCGCTGCCGCAGCTCAGATGGCCGACCTCGGCTTCACCGACATCGCCGATGCTGGCGCACTCGTCGATCTCACCGACGCTGGCGGCGCTACCGAGACCAGCTGACGCCGCTCGCACGGGCGCAGGCGCCCGCAGGCCGGCTGCGGACCGACCTGCGGATCAAGACGCCTCCTCGCGGACGTCCGTCTTCCGTCGCCCAGAGTGGCGCCGAGAGCTCGCTACCTCGCCTGATCGCGGATGGCCTTTGCAGCGTTACCTCGCACGGGAGCCTCGCGACGCTGCGGCAGGTTGTCGGTGGGCAGGGCCTGTGGGCAGCGACATGTGGCGGTGTCAGGGATGTCACCGTTGCCTGCGGGCAGCTGATGTGTTTATCTCGACCGGTGAAGTGTGGATTGACTGCGGGGGTCACGCCGTTCTGCGTGTGCCTGTTTGCCGTCCTCCCGCTCGCCGTCGATGACCGGCTCTGTCCCGGTTGCTGCTCGCTCTGAGCGCCCAGCAACCGCAGCCCGCCATCGACATCGAGGACTCATCGTGCACAACTCTGCTACTTCCACTCTGGCCAGCGACGTGACTTCCTCGTCCGGGGCTGAGACCGTCCCCGAGTCGGGGAGTGAGCCGGCGGTCGCCGGGCGGTCCGATCGGGGCCTGATGAGTCGGCTCGGTCGCTGGGCGAGCGCCGCAACCGCAGGCCATCGGGACTGCGTCCCCTTCTGAGCTCCTCGGCCGTAGGCAGCCGCCGCCGGGCAGCTCATGGCGTGATGCTGGGGGATCGGCCGGCAGGGTGCGCGTGCTGGGCAGCGCCCGGGCGGTGGGGTAGCTCCTGTCGGTGACGCGCCGGAGGAGCCGGCGCGCGGAGGGCGCAGCAGTGGTCGGCGCTGCGCCCTCCGCGGCGATGTCGCGTCGGCGACGGAGTCAGCGCACCCGGCCGCTCATGCCCGGCCGCGCAGCATCAGGTTCCAGTACATGGCCGGCAACCCGTAGCGCTTGAGCAGCCACATGTCCCGCCGTTCCTTGGTGGTGTCGATGACGGGGAAGCTGGGTGCGGGCTGCATCGAGTAGTCGAACTCGGCCAGCAGCATCTTGTTGCGGGCGGTGGTCAGCGGGCAGGAGGCGTATCCGCCGTAGGAGGCGGGCAGCGGCTTGCCGGCCATCTGCGCCTGCAGGTTCGCGGCCACGACGGGGGCCTGCTTGCGGATCGCGGCGCCGGTCTTGGAGTTCGGCGTGGACCCGGCGTCACCGAGGGCGAACACCTCGGGGTAGCGGGTGTGCTGCATCGTGTGCTTGTCCACCTGCACGTACCCGGCGGGGTTGCCCGGGTCGGCGAGCTTGGTGGCCTTGAGCCAGTCCGGTGCCGACTGCGGCGGGACCAGGTGCATGAAGTCGTAGGTGATGGACTCCTTGGTGTCCGCGGCGTTGTCCTTGATCACCGCCTGCCTGCCCTCGGCGTCGACCTCGACGAGCTCGGAGTTGAACCGCACCTCGATGCCGTAGTCGGCGGCGACCCGGGACAGCTCGGCGGCGAACACCGGCACGCCGAACATGCCGGGGGTGGGCAGCACCATGACCACCCGGATGTCGTTCAGTACGCCCTGCTGGCGCCAGTAGTCGGCGGCCAGGTAGGCGATCTTCTGCGGGGCTCCGGCGCACTTGATTGGGCCGGAGGGCATGGTGAAGATCGCGGTGCCGCGGCCCAGGTCGCGGATCTGGGCCCAGGTCCTGGGTGCCAGGCCGTAGGTGTAGTTCGAGGACACCGCGGGGGAGTCCAGGCTCTCGGCCATGCCAGCGACCTTGTCCCAGTCCAGCTGGATGCCGGGGCAGACGACCAGGTGCTCGTAGGTGACCCGCCGTCCCGAGCCCAGGGTGATGGAGCGCTGGTCGGGGTCGATGTGCTCGGCGGCTTCCTTGATCCAGGACACCTTCTTGGGCATGACGCTGGACTGGGGCCGGGCGGACTCGGCGATCGGGGCCCGGCCGCCACCGGCCAGGGTCCACAGCGGCTGGTAGTAGTGGGTGTCGGTGGGGTCGATCAGGCCGACGTCGTCGAGGCCGGCGTGCTGCAGGCGGGCGGCGACGCTGATGCCGGCGCTGCCGCCGCCGACGATGACCACACCGTGGTGGGTGTCTGTGGGGGGCATGTCAGGTGCTCCTTCGGTGATCTGGTGGTGCGCTGTCTGCTGGACGTCGTTGTCTGCTGTGACATCGCGAGGTGACCAGAGCTCGGTCGTCCCACGAAGGGCCCCGCCTCAGGAGCAGGGGGTGTCAGCTGGGGGCGAGCCCCAGCTGGACGGCGCTGGAGTACTCGTCGTCGAGGTAGACAACGTCCCGGCCGGCCCGGTCGAGCAGGCTGGCGGCGATGGAGGCCCGGAACCCGCTGGCGCAGTGGACCCACAGGGTCGCCTCGGGGACCTCGTCGATGCGCTCGATGAGGCTGTGCAGTGGCACGTGCACCGATCCCGGGATCGCGCCGGCGGCCCGCTCGTCGTCGCGGCGGACGTCGAGGACCACCCAGGGGTGGCCGTCGTCGTGGCCGTGCCCGGGCTGGCCGGAGGCGGCCTGCTGGCGCTGGGCGAGGTCGGCGAAGTTCGCGGTCGGGTAGCTGCGCGGCCCGTCCTCCCCGGCCAGGGCCGCAACCGGCTCGGTGGAGGACCCCGCGGGGCGTTCGATGCCGATACGCACCAGCTGCCGCTGCGCGTCGGCGATCTGCTCAGGGGTGTCGGCGATCAGCGTCACTGGCGTCTCCCAAGGGATCAGCCAGCCCAGGTAGGTCGCGAACTGGGTGCCCAGGGCGACTGAGACCGAGCCGGACACGTGCGCGGCCGCGAACGTGCGGCGCTCCCGCAGGTCGACGATCCACTCGCCGGCGGCGATCCGCTTGCGGATCTCCTCGGGGTCGGTGACGTCGGCCGGGCTGAGGTCGGGCTCGCTGGGCCCCTGCTTGTTCCGGGCGCCCATGTGGGCGTAGTAGGCGGGGTACGCGTCCAGGCCGGCGAGCAGCCGGGTGACGAAGGTGTCCTCGTCGTCGGTGGTGAGCGCGTCGTTGACCTGCTTCTGCTCGCCGATCGTGCTGCTGTCCCCGCCGGTGGCCGAGCCCGAGGAGCAGAAGGACCCGAACCCGTGGGTGGGGTAGACGCGGGTCTCATCGGGCAGCTCGGTGGCCAGTCGGCGCGCCGAGCGGTACTGGTCGCGGGTGAGCCCCTCGGCGTCGGCCGGCCCCAGCAGGTCGGTGCGGCCCACGCTGCCGAACAGCAGCGACCCACCGGAGAACAGTGCCGGAGGTGTGCTGCCGTCGGGCTCGGACACCACGTAGGCGACGTGGCCGTGGGTGTGCCCAGGGGTGCCCAGGACGGCCACCTGCAGGGCGCCGACCTCGAGCTGGTCGCCGTCGACCACGGTGCGGTCCCCGACCGTGATGTCCTCTCCGCCGGGCACCACGTACGTCGCGCCGGCGGCGGCGGCCAGGGCGTAACCGCCGGTGACGTAGTCGTTGTGCCGGTGGGTCTCCACCACCAGCGACAGCGTCAGCGCACGGTCGGTGAGCAGCTGCTGCACCCGGTCTATGTCGCGCTGTGGGTCGATGACCAGCGCGGTGACACCGTCGTGCACCACGTAGCTGCGGTCTCCCAACGCGTCGGTGGCGATGACCTCGACCTCGAGCATCTGGGACCCCTCACTTGTAAATGTCCGTACCTAATGCTTGGATTGACCGTACATTAAGAAGTGGGCGGTTGCCAGGGGTCGCTCGGCCCTGCAGGAAGCGTGTGCGGCTGCCGCCGCCGGGCAGGCGCCCGCAGTCGTTTTGTGTCGTTCACCGGAGAGGACTTCCCGTGCCCGAGGCCAGCCCCCCGCTTGACCGTCTTCCCGACATCGACGCCGCAACTGCCGCCGCGCTGGTCGGTGCGGGGAAGGCCGTCCTCGTCGACGTCCGCGAGCCGGGCGAGTGGGTCGCGGGCCACGCCCCGGAGGCGGTGCACATCCCGTTGGGCGAGCTGCGCGCGGACTCCGTCCCAGGCGACCTGCCGGTCGTGGCGATCTGCCGTTCGGGCAACCGGTCGGGCAAGGCGGCGGACGCGCTGGCCGCAGCCGGCCGCCCGGTGCACAACGTGACCGGCGGGATGAAGGCCTGGGCCGCCGCCGGCCAGTCGGTGATCAGCGACAGCGGGGACCCGGGGACCGTCGCGTGATCATCGCCGCCACGATCGGCCTCGGGCTGCTGATCGGCCTCAGCCTGGGCGCCCTCGGGGGCGGTGGTTCCATCCTCACCGTTCCCGCGCTGGTCTACGTGCTGGGTGAAGACCCGCGGCAGGCCACGACCAGCAGCCTGTTCATCGTCGGGGTCACGGCGCTCATCGGGTCGCTGGGCCACGCGCGCAGCGGGCGGGTGAGGTGGGGGATCGGCTTGGCCTTCGGCGTGACCGGGGTCGCGGCCAGCTTCCTGGGTACGGCAGCCAACCGCCTGGTCGACCCCGACGTGCTGCTGTTGGCGTTTGCCGGGCTGATCCTGATCGCGGCCATCGCCATGCTGACCAAGAGCGGGCCCAACTCGTCCCCGCCCTCGGCGACCGCACCGGCGGCGGGCCCCGGCCGCCCAGCCGGTGCCCCGACGTCGACCGCCACCCTCCTGGCCCCCACGACCAGCCCGTCGGCAACCGGTCAGGTCAGTATCGGGTCCCGCGTTCTGCGCATGGCCAAGATCGCCGCCGCAGGCCTGCTGGTGGGCTTCCTGACCGGGTTCTTCGGCGTCGGGGGTGGGTTCGTCATCGTCCCCGCCCTCACCCTCGCTCTGGGGCTGTCCATGCCGTCGGCCATCGCCACCTCGCTGCTGGTCATCGCCATCAACTCCGGTGGGTCCCTGCTCGCCCGCGCTGGTACCGCCGACTTCGACTGGGCCGTGATCGCTCCCTTCACCTGTGCCGCCATCGCCGGATCCTTCGCCGGGAAGAAGGTCGCCGACCGGTTGTCGGCGAACACACTCACCCGTGCCTTCGCCGCCCTCTGCATCGCCGTGGCGATCTACGTCGCCACGTCCTCGCTCATGGCGCTGCTGGGTTAGACCCCCCAAGCAGTCGCTCGGGTGGTGGCCGGCCGCTCCCTCGAAGCCGCCGACGGCACTAGGTCCGCCGCGGCAGCCAGCGGTGGTCCCTTTAGCGACAGAACCGACTCGGCACCGGCGGCCTCATAGCAGGCAGCGTGCTGGCCTCCATCCGCTTCCCCCAAGGCCCGCTTCCTGGCCGGCGGCATCGGCACGGGCCTGACCGTTGACGCCCGCCCGCCCGGTCGCGAGCAGCACCCCGGCTGCGACCGCATCTGCGGCCTGCTCTTCGGCGACGCGGAGACCTGGGGCTACGTGCACACGTTGCCCGGCCTGGCCCGGGACCCGCGGGAGGTGCGCAGCGGCCGGCGCACCCGTCCATCAACACCGTTCTCGAACTGGACGGATTCACCGTGCGAGCCGTCGCGGTGGCACCGGGGGATGATGCCGGCGGTCGCCTACCGGATCAAAGCCGGTGGCCGGTCGCTGGGGATCAGCGGCGACGTCGGGGGCGCTTTCCCGCGATGGTCGAGTTGGCGCATGACGGTGACCTGTTGCTGCAAGACATGGCCTTGCCCGACCGCGAGGTGCCGCACGGGCAACTGCGGGCGACACCGAGCGAGGTAGCGCGAACCGCGGCCGAGGCGCGGTTCGGTGCCCTCGTGCTCACCCGCGTCAGGCCGGAACTGGAGAAAGGACGCGAGGCAGCGGAGCAGCTGATCCGTCAGCAGTACGAGGGGACGAGCTGTGGGCGGAGGACCTGCTCACCGAGCGCGCAGGGGTGTGAGCACTGACGATGTGCACTGGTCGCCCCGCCCCGCGGTGACAGAAGGCGGGAGGGCAGAGACGTGACAACGAGATCCCGAGATGCTCAGTCACAGGTGGGCGCGCCCAACCGCGGGCGCTCGATGATGGTCACGACGATCATCGGTTTCGCGGTGATGTCGGGCATCGACGAGATCGTCTTCCATCAGATCCTTGCCTGGCACCACTTCTACGACCGGTCAACCAGCGACGTGGCGCTGATGTCCGACGGGCTGCTGCACGCCGGCGAGCTGGTCCTGCTGGTCACCGGCTTCTTCCTGTTTGCCGACCTGCGCCGGCGGCACGCGCTGGCGCCCCGGTCGGCGTGGGCCGGTCTGTTCCTCGGTCTCGGGACCTTTCAGCTGTTCGACGGCCTGGTCGACCACAAGCTGCTCGGGCTGCATCAGGTCCGCTACGGCGTCGACCTGCTGCCCTACGACCTGGGCTGGAACATCGCCGGCGGCGTCCTGCTGCTGATCGGCGTGATCCTGGCTGTCCGCACCCGCGACGAAGGGCGCACCACCGCGCCCGCCGACCGCGCCGGCTGACGTGCACCACGAGCACGCGCCCGCGGCTGAGGAAGCTGCTGCCTGACACCCAACTGCGACCGTCGGACTGTCGGTCGCCGCCGTCGTGCTCTACGGGGCCGCGGCCATCCGCGCCAAGCGCCGAATGCAACGGCCGTCGAACCCTGTCAGGTCAATGGGCTGACGGTCGGGGTGCTCCAGGCCACCGTGGTCGTCTCCCCGCCCCCTTAACACTGACCTGGCCGCCAGCCATCGCTGATCGCTGGCTCGACGAGCGCGTCGTTTCCTCACCCGGCCACACCGCGGATCCCGGCCCCGGCGGTCCAGACTGCGGACACCCCGCATGGGACTGATCACGGGCGGGGCGAGGGGCCGGCGTCAGTGCTTGGCGTCGGTGACCGGCGGGGGATTGATCCTGCGCAGCAGTGGCATGCCAGGCCAGAAGCGGGGAGTGCTCGCTGCGTACTGCCGGTAGTCCGGGAACCGGGCGGTCAGCAACTGCTCCTCCCAGCGGGCCTTGCCGGTGAGCAGCAGCGTCAGGAGACCGGCTGGGAGCAGACGCGACCGCCCAGCGCTGAGCATCCGACCGACGGCGAAGACGAGCAGGCCGCTGTAGATCGGATGACGCACCGACGCGAACGGTCCGTCGTGGAGGAGCTCTGCTGCCTCGGTCGGCACTGGGGAAGGGGTGAGGCCTGGTCCCATGGCCCGGGCAGCCGATGCCGCCACCAGGAGGCCTGCTGCGCTCAGCAGTCGCCCGACCGATGCGCGGAGCGCGTGGCGGGGACGACGAGCCGGCCAGCCGAGCCAGACCAGCAGCACCGCCTGAGCCCCCACCGCCGTGCCCGCCAGCCGGTCCGAGGGGGCGGTGATCATCTGCCCCCCGAATCGGAGAGGGTGCTGCAAAGGCAGGCCAACCTGAGTCTGCTCCTCGCGATTGATGGTGCGCTTGCGTGTTCCTCTGTGTGGAGCGCTACCCGAGGCAGTGGATCTCACGCCCCAGTGCCGCGCGGGCAGCGACGGCCGCACTGGTCAGGACGGCGCGATGGTGCCCGGGGCGGTCCTGTCCAAGGAGGCTGCCCGTCGCCGCTCGTGGCGCAGCGCGCGACCACTGCGGCGGTACCAGCCCGCCAAGAGGGCCACGGCGAGCAGGACATCTATGAGGTCGCCTCCGTAGTACATCCACTGGGCGCCCAGTTGCACCTCCTCCACCGGGCCGGCCCCGGCCGGCAGGGCACGGGCGTACATGAGCTTGGCCAGGATGTTGTGGCCCCCCGCGACCACGATCAGCAGCACCACGCGCACGGTGACCGAGGGCCGGTGCGGCATCGGGTCGGGACTGACGAGCAGCCAGGACAGCAGACAACCGCTGAGGAACATGTGGGTGTGCACCAGCACGTGCAGCCACGCGTGGTCGTGCAGCGCACCGAACAGCGGCGTCAAGTAGAGCCCGTAGAGGGAGCCCACCTCGAGCACTGCCACGACCAGGGGCGTGGTCAAGACGCGCAGGAGTGGGCTGTGCAGGAACTCGAGCAGCAGCCTGCGTGGGGCGCCGGTCGGGCCCGGGACCACCGGCAGGGACCGCAGTGCCAACGTGACCGGCGCCGACAGGGCCAGCAGCAGCGGGGCGAGCATCACGGTCAGCAGGTGCTGGGCGACGTGGGCGGGGAAGTAGCCGGTCCGGTCGGCCAGCGGCGGGGTCAGGGCCACGGCCAGGCACAGCATCCCACCCAGTGCTGCCCAGGTCCGGGCGGCCGGCCAGGCGCCCCCGCGGCTGACCAGGCGTCTTCGGGCGAGGACGTAGAGGAGCGCGGCGATGCTCAACGGGAGGAGTGCAAGGACCCAGCCCGATGCTCCGCCGGTGCCCGTGTGCTCGTGCATGATCAATCGTTCGCCTGGTCGCAGCGCCCTTACCGACTGGCGGTCTGCCCGTGCTGCCCAGCGGTCTCGGGCACATCGACGCCCGGGCGGAGACTGATCGGCCGAGCCGAGCCGAACAGCAAGGCGATGCCCGCCAGGATGCCGATGGCGCCGGAGATGTTCCAGATCAGGTCGTAGGGCGCCAGGTTGACCCCGTAGCGGATCTCGTGCAGGTCCAGCACCTTGTGCTGGAAGAGCCCGTCGTAAACCTGGAAGGCGCCCCAACCCAGCAGGCCGCCGGCCAGGACTCGCCTGGGCACCGTGGCGCGACGGCGGTGCATGTCAGCGATGAGGAACCAGCCGACCACCAGTGCGATCCAACTCCCGGCATGGAAGAAGCCGTCGGACACCAGTCCGGCCGTGGGGGTGGACTTGTCATAGGAGTGGTGCCAGTGCAGCAGCTGGTGGAAGACGGTCTCGTCGATGAAGCCCGCCACGCCCACGCCGATGAGCAGCCCAGCGAGCACCGAGCGGCCTGGCAGTCCGCGCGAGGTGACGGCAGCGTGGGTGGAACTAACCTGGGACGACGCGTTGGACATGCTGACTCCTCTGTTCGCCAGTGGGTGCCCGAGCAAACGGTCCCGCAGCGGGCGGCCCTGCGCACAGCGCGGGTGTGGGAACGATCAGCGTCTGCTTCGCTTGGTCCGACGATAGCGAAAGAGATGAGGGGAGCAACTGCATGGCTGCACAGCGGCGCGCGCGCGATGACGGGCGTGTTCCCAGCGCGTCGGCGGCGAGGAGCGAGGTGGCCCGGATGCGGGAGGGCCTGGACCAGCTGGAGTCGCTGCTGAGGACCCTGGACACCGGTGGCGCCGCCGGCTCGCGGCAGCGGCCCGAGCGCTACTACCAGTTGCTCGTCGACGTATACGAGCGCGGACGGCACGGCGCCGACGCGGACTCCTTCGCCGCGCTGGGGCGGAACAGGGGCTATGACGCCCGCGGGCTCGGTGGCTTCTTCGTCGGTGCGCGGGCGCCGCTGCAGCGCATCGAGGGGCAGGTGACCCTGACCGTGGAAGGTCACCGACTCCTCGACGGTCACCTGACCGGACCGGTGCGGTGATGGAGGACCTCGCGGCCCGTCGCCGGCGGGTGCTGGTCGACGTCGACTGGGTGGCCGACCACCTGCGCGACCCGTCCCTCGTGCTGCTGGAGGTCGATGACCGCCCGGCGCTGTACCACCGAGGCCACGCACCGGGGGCTCAGCTCGTCGACTGGGCGGCCGACCTGCAGGACCCGGTCCGTCGCGACCTCCCGGGCCCGGAGGCGATGAAGGCGCTGTGGGAACGACTGGGGATCACGGCCGGCTCGACGGTCGTCTTCTACGGCGACCTGAACAACTGGCTGGCGGCCTACGGGTACTGGCTGTTCACCGCCTTCGGTCTGCCCGACGTCCGGCTGCTCGACGGTGGACGCCAGCAGTGGATCATGCGGGGGCTCCCCCTCACGGTGGACGTAACAGGACCCCGCGAGCGGGGCGGAGCGCCGGACCCCGTGCTGCACCAGGAGATGCGGGCCGGCCGCAACGACGTCGTGGCGGCCGCCCGCGGTGGGCATCTGGTCGACGTCCGCACTCCGCAGGAGTACTCCGGTCAGTGGCTCAGCGAGCCGGAGTTCCCCGGCGAGACGGCTCACCGCCCCGGGCACATCCCTGGCGCACGCAACATCCCTTGGGACCTCGCCGTGAGCCTGAATGGATGCCTCAGGCCCAGTGAGGAGCTGGCGGAGCTCTACGGTGCCGCCGGGCTGGTCCCCGATCAGTCGGTCATCACGTACTGCCGCATCGGTGAGCGCAGCGCGCACACCTGGATCGTGCTGCACGACCTGCTCGGGTACCGGCAGGTGCGCAACTACGACGGGTCGTGGACCGAATGGGGCAGCATGACCGGCATGCCGATCGCCCGGGGATCAGACCGCGGGGTCATGCCGGTCGACTTCACCGGATGAAGCGGTTGACCTGTGCGACGGAGGTCCGCGGGCCAGCTCCTTGGTCGTCCGACGACGGTCCCGGCCCTCCCGCAGTGCATGGGGTTTCCACCCTTGAGCGGAGGGGCCTTCCAATGCCGAAGACCCCGTGATCGTCCCGTCAGGTCGATGGCTGAGCAGCTCGCAGGAGACTTTCGTCCTGTCAGATCAAGCGTGGCGAAGAAGAACGCCCCGCCGGCCAGTGGCCGGCGGGGCGTTCTCCGTTGATCTGGATCAGGTCGGGTCGGGGTCGTTGGCCCCGGCCCGGCTGCCGCCGGTGAGGCCGGCCTCGGGGGCGTACGGCTCGTGCCGCTTGCCCGCGTGCGCCTCGACCTGCAGGCGGTCCTTCAGGTGCGGGTAGTGCAGCTCGAACGCCGGGCGCTCGGACCGGATCCGCGGGATCTCGACGAAGTTGTGCCGCGGCGGCGGGGACGACGTCGCCCACTCCAACGAGTTGCCGTGGCCCCAGGGGTCGTCGCGCAGCGCCGGACGGCCGTGCTTCCAGCTCTTCGCCACGTTGTAGATGAAGGGGATCGTGGAAGCGCCGAGGACGAACGACCCGATCGTGGAGATTGTGTGCATCGTCGTGAACTCATCGGTGGGCAGGTAGTCGGCGTACCGGCGCGGCATGCCCTCGTTGCCCAGCCAGTGCTGGATGAGGAACGTGGCGTGGAAGCCGATGAAGGTCAGCCAGAAGTGCAGCTTGCCGATCTTCTCGTCCATCATCCGGCCGCACATCTTCGGGAACCAGAAGTAGATCCCCCCGTACACGGCGAACACGACGGTGCCGAAGACGACGTAGTGGAAATGGGCCACGACGAAGTAGCTGTCGTTGACGTGCCAGTCCAGCGGCGGGCTGGCCAGCAGCACGCCGGTCAGGCCGCCGAGCAGGAAGGTGATCAGGAAGCCGATCGCGAACAGCATCGGGGTCTCGAACGTCAGCTGGCCGCGCCACATGGTGCCGATCCAGTTGAAGAACTTGATGCCCGTTGGAACGGCGATCAGGTAGGTCAGGAAGGCGAAGAATGGCAGCAGCACCGCACCGGTGGCGAACATGTGGTGAGCCCACACCGCCAGTGACAGGGCGGTGATCGCGATGAGCGCGAACACCATGCCCTTGTAGCCGAACAGCGGCTTGCGGCTGAACACCGGGATGATCTCGCTGATCATCCCGAAGAACGGCAACGCGATGATGTAGACCTCGGGGTGCCCGAAGAACCAGAAGAGGTGCTGCCACAGCATCGGCCCGCCGTTCTCGGCGGTGAAGACCTGCGCGCCGAGGTGCCGATCGGCCAGCAGCGCCATCAGCGCCGCGGTCAGGATCGGGAAGGCCAGCAGGATCAGGACGCTGGTGACCAGCGACGACCAGGTGAACAGCGACATCCGAAACATCGTCATGCCCGGCGCCCGCAGGGTGATGATCGTGGTGATGAAGTTGACCCCACCGAGGATCGTGCCCAGCCCGGAGACGATGAGCCCGGCGATCCATAGATCACCGCCGGCACCAGGGCTGTGGGCCTCGGTGGACAGCGGCACGTAGGCGTACCAGCCGAAGTCCGCGGCGCCACCCGGCGTCAAGAAACCGCTGAGCACCAGTGCAGCGCCGAAGAAGAACAACCAAAAGGAGAAGGCGTTCAGCCGCGGGAAGGCGACGTCGGGCGCGCCGAGCTGCAGCGGCATGATCAGGTTGCCGAAAGCGAAGAACATCGGCGTCGCGAAGAGCAGCAGCATGACCGTGCCGTGCATGGTGACCAGCTGGTTGTACTGCTCGGGCGAGAGGAACTGCAGCTCCGGGCGGGCCAGCTCGGCGCGCATGAGCAGCGCCATGAAGCCGCCGATCATGAAGATCGCGAACGACGTGACCATGTACATCAGGCCGATGGTCTTGTGATCGGTGGTCCGCAGGAGGCCGAGGAGCCGCGACCCCTTCTCGGCCTCGAGAGCTGGGCTCGGCCGGCTCACGATCGGTGCCGGAGCGATGGTCATGCGGTCTCCTTGCGAAGAGTGCGAGCGACTGGTCGGCGCCGGAACAAGATCACGATCGACTGAGCACGATGGCTAGCGTTGACGATAGCGAGAGCTCTGCTTCGAGCAACCCTGGGAGGGTGAACTGTCTGCCGGACTCGGTGTCGGCGCTCCTCGGCCGGGTGTAGTCGGAGCCGCGGGGCGGGAGCGGTCTCAATGTACGTACAGCGCTCCTCGGCGGACAAGGCGGCTAGCTTCCCCTGTCCGCAGAGAACGCCCAGTCCATCGAGCCGGTCCTGCAGTTGAACCAGATGGATCGCCTGCGGCCAGCCTCGGCCGTGCGGGCCGACCTGGCGTTGGCCGATTGATGAATGTACGGTCCAACCCACTGAGACGTCCGGACATTTACATGCCATCCTGGTGACTGTCAGAGTCAGCACAGGCGATGGCAGACATCGCGGTTGACGCGCTGGCACTCCTGCCTGTCCGGCTCACTTCAGCGGCTTTGCAGCCCCACCCAGACCAGGAGGATGCGTGCGGTTCCGTAGCAACAAGCGTGACCAGCGGAGCTGGCCCACGGGGCGAGCCGAGGTCGAGCTCTTCACCTTCTGGGAGAACGATCTCGCCGTCGGGTCGCCCTCGCCGCGGGATCCCGGCCTGATCGCGCACATGGTGCCCCAGCTCAACTCGACTGCGGCCCCGGCCAGCAGTTCGCTTAAGCCGTTGTGGTGGGCCCTGGGTATTGCTGGCGTGCTGATGCTGCTGGCGGTCGTCCTGTGAGCGATCTCGGAAGAGGTGCAGCTGGGCCAGCCAGCGCAGGAGGCTGGCGACCACTCGATCGCATTGGCGGCGTACCACTGTGGCGCCAGGTACTGGCCGATCTGCGACTGCGTCTCGATGCGGGCGAGTTCATCGAGGGCTTCCCTGGGGAGATGGATCTCGTAGGGCAGTACCAGGTCAGCCGACACACGATCCGGGAGGCGTTGCGATCCCTCCGAGCGGAGGGGGTTGTCTCCGCCGGCCGAGGGCGGAGGCCGCGGGTCGCAACCGGCGCGCTCATCGAACAGCCGACCGGAATCGTGTACTCACTGTTCGGATCGGTGGAGTCGGCGGGCTTGAGACAGGAGTCCAGGGTCCGGAAGCTCGATGTCCGCGCTGATGCGCTCGTGGCTGTCCGGCTCGGCTTGGAGGAGTCAACACCGCTGCTGTACCTCGAGCGGCTGCGCCTGGCCGAGGGCGAACCACTCGCCTTGGACAGGGTGTGGTTGCCGGCCTCCGTGGGAGAGCCCCTCCTGGGTGCTGACTTCACCCACACCAGCCTCTACGACCAGTTGATGGCCATGACCGGCATCTCCGTCACCGGAGGCGAGGAGACCGTTCGGGCGGTCATCCCAACCGCAGCCGAACACGCCGTGCTGAACATCGAGCCTCCGGCTGCCGCTTTCGCCGTGGAACGCACCGGCACCAGCCACGGCGTTCCGATCGAGTGGCGGCACACCCTCATCCGCGCAGACCGGTTCGCCCTGACCAGCGCCCTCGCAGCGACCCCGCGAAACGGCACCCGCGAAGACGCGGTGGACAAGCCACTGAGTCTGCTGCCCACCTACAGCTGAGCGGGCGGGGGGGGGGGGGGGGGGGGGGGGGGGGGGGGGGGGGGCACGCGAGCGTCGCAGTCCCCGCCTGGCCAGCGCCTGCGGTAGAGCCCGGTTCAGCGCGGGTGGGCTGATCGGCTCATTGAGCGGTTGGCCAGGACTGAGACTCGCGCCGACGTGGCCACCACCCGTTACGGACTCACTCAACTGACGGCGGTCGGGAATCGACGCCTTCAGGAGCGGCGCATCGGCGGCACCCGGTCAACAGCCGGTTAGCGCGTCTAAGGCGGGCCGGGGGGGCCGCCAGCGCTCACCGTCACCCCGGATGTCACCGCACCCGGGGTGACGGTTCATTGAACGTCTCCTCGGAGCGTCGACGGCATCGCACTGATGCCGGAGGCGCCACAGATGTTCCACGACCCCACGATCGTCGGCAGTTGGCCGGCGCTCACCGCCCGACTCGACGGCGATGCCGTCCTGACCCGATGGGCGACGACGGAGCCTGCACTCGCAGGGATCACCGGCGTCGCTGACCTCGTCGCTGCCTGCTCTGAGACCAGCGAGCACGAGCGCGGCAACGCCGTCCTCGGCGCACTCGTCCGCCTGGCCGCAGTCGACGGCGGACGTGACGACGATGCGCTGGACCTGCTGCTGCACCTGTTGAGCGGGCTGGTCTGGACGATGGCCCGGCAGTTGCGGGACCTGAGCCCGGACATCGTCGCCGTGGTTGTTGGTGAGCTCACCTGCCAGATCCGGCGCTACCCGTGGCAGCGCCGTCCGCGCGCGGTGGCTGCCAACCTGCGGGCCGAAACCCGTCGCGCGGTGCTCGCCGAACTGCGACCGCGAGACCGCCGCCACCCGGAACGCGGCGAGTTCCTCACCGTCGATGGTGACGTCACCCGGTTGATCCCTGCTGACCCGTGCGACGACGCCGAGGACGTCGACGTCGCCGACCTGCTGCAGTGGGCGGTCCGGTCCGGGGTGGACGCCGCGGACCTGGAGCTGCTGATCGCGACCGAGTGCGGCCGCGACCTCCAGCAGGGTGGCGACTCGAAGGTCGCCGCCGAATACGGCATCTCCACCCGCACGCTCTACCGCCGGCGGAACCGAACCATCGCCGCCCTGCGCATCGTCGCTCGGGACTACCTGGCGGCGGTCGCGTGAGCACCCCGCTGACTGCTCTCGAGAGCACGGGGTCGAGCGAGGGCCTCCATGCCGGTCACCCCGCCGAGGGGCGTCGCCCACTGGCCGTCGCCGAGGTGCAGCAGGCCTTGCGGGAACTGCGAGCAGGGCAGGTCACCCCCTGCGCCGGCGCGAGGGGTGACACCCCTCCCGAGCCTCAGACGCGCCGGGGTGACAGGACACCGGGGAGGCACCGGGCCGGGGGTGACAGTGGCCTGCCCACCGGCTGGATCACCGTACTGGCGGGGCACGCTGGCGCTGGGGCATCCACTGTGGCGTTGGCGATCAGCGATGCTGCTGCAGCAACTGGTCGACCAGCGCACCTGATCGACAACGCGCACCCCGCCCGTTCCGGCCTCGGCGCCGCAGCGTCGACGGAGCTGGGAAGCGACGACACCGGGGCCTGGCGCCGGGGCCTCCGGTCCACCGTCACCATCGACCGCCGTACAACGGATGCGTTGCCGGGCGGCTGGCCGGTGCCGGCCGGCGATCACGCGGGGGTGACGGTCCTCGATCTCGGGCTGGACGCTGACGGTCGAGCCGCCCGGACCGTCGACCGCGCACACACCGTTGTCGTCTGCCGGCCGACCGTCCCCGGTGTTCGCCTGACGGAGGCGCTCCTCGATCAGCTGGGGGACCAGGTCGTCGTCGCTGCCGTCGGTGCCGGCCGATGGCCCGGCGAGGTCGCTGCCAGCTCGGGTCCTCGACTGCGTGCTCTGCGCCTCGCCGGACGGGTCGTCGCCGTTCCGATCGAGCGGCGACTCGAGGTCACCGGCCTCACCGGCCGTCCACTGCCCAGTTCCGTCCAGGCGGCCGGCCACGCGCTGCTCGTACTGCTGGGCTCCCGGCGCCCCGGGGTCGCGCCGACGTCAGTCACGACCACTGGTCGCGGATCTCTCCCAGGAGCATCCCGATGACCGCCCGGCTCGCAGACTCATTGATGGCGGCAGGCGTCTGCCCGGCGGCACCACCCGGCATGCAGGTCTACGCCGACCAGATCCAGTCGTGGGTCAAGTGGGGCGTCCTGGCCGTCCTGGCGATCTGCTTCTTCGCCAGCGTCGGGATGCTCATCTGGGGCCGGGTCACCCACCACCCCCGAGGGGCCCGGCTGGGGATGGACGGAATCTTGATCTGCCTGGTCGGCGCGATCCTCTACGTCGTCGGGTACGTCATCGTCCTGTCGATCGTCGGGACCGGCTGCTGATGCTGGGCGATCGGCGCGGCCGTCAGCCGCACGGCCTCCCATGGTCACGGCGGAAGATGCGGACCCTGCTGACCGGTGCGGGCGTCGCGGTCGCAGTCCTGGCAGCAGGTCTTGTGCTGGCTGTCCTGCACGCCGTCCGCCCGGCCTCCGGGCCCACGGGCTCTGATCGTGCGGGCGGTGCGGTCGGGTCCGGAGCCGCACCAGCCACCGAGGCGACCGACCGGACCTCACCCGAGGACTCCCTGGCCGCCAGGCCGATGCCGGAAGTCCCGGAGTCGGCTTCACACCCCGCGCCCGTCTCGAACCTCGATCCGGGCGCGCCCATCCTGCTTCCCCCGGCAACCAGGACCGGACCGGTCGGCGTACCGACGGGCTTCCCCCGCACGCCGGAAGGAGCGTTGGCGCAGCTCGTCGCGATCGACCAGATCGCTCTTGAGTCCGGCTCGCTGGCCGGCGCACGTGCCGTGATCAGAGCCTGGGCCATGCCCGGCGGCCCGACGACCACGAGCTGGTCCGGCGTGCGCGCAGTCGAACGGCTCCTCGATGGCGCAGGCCTGTCGGGCGGTGGCTCGACGCATTTCGCCGTCGTGCTGACGCCGCTGATGGGTCTGATCAAGGGCAGTGTCGGGCCGGACTTCGTCGTCCCCTGTGTCGACTTCGAAATCGACGTCACGCTGCAACGGACTGCCCGGGGGGCGGTGGCGGACTGCCAGCGAATGGTCTGGCAGACCGACCGGTGGTTGATCGGGCCGGGCGCTGAACCGTTCACGCCACCGTCAGTGTGGCCCGGCACGGATGTCGCTTTCAGCGTCGGCTACCGGGACCTGCGACATGAGTAACGACGTCCTGGCCATCGACCTCAATCCACTGAACTGGTTGGGGGACGCGGCCTCTGCCGCGGTTGCGGACGTCTGGACGGCGGCGATGGTCAGCATCTGGTCGGCGGGGCTCTGGCTGCTCAGCCTCGCCTTCGAGGTCGTCGATGCGTTCACGACGCCGGACGTTTCTGCGGACGGGCCGATGGGCGCAGTGCTGCCGACGACGCTCTGGATCGGTGCCTCGGTGGCAGCGACCATGATGTTCGTCCAGCTGACCGTGGCCCTGGTCCGTCGCGACGGACAGTCCCTCGGCCGGGTACTGCTCGGTATCGGCCAGTTCGGTCTCGTGTGGGTCGGCTACCTGGGGGTGGCCGCCGGCCTGGTCGCGGCCGCTGCAGGCCTGTCCCGCGGGATCCTGCAGGCCATGTTGCGGGTCGACAGCCTGTCGGCGTTCGATCCCGGTAGCTCGTGGCCGCGCGAGGTGGTGGACGCAACGGCGGCCACCGTGCTCGGCCTCTCGTCGTTGCTCCTGCTCATCCCCGCGTCGTTCTTCTACCTGGTGATCTCGCTGGTTCGGGCGGCCGCGCTGATCATCCTGGTCGCCACCGCGCCCATTGCGGCCGCCGGGTTGCTCAACGACAGCACGCAGGCGTGGTTCTGGAAGAGCCTGCGTTGGTTCTTCTCCTGCCTGCTCATCGCGCCGACCGCGGCCCTGGTGCTGGGCATCGGCGTGCAACTGTCCGCCGGCGTCGTCGCCGGCGAGGGTGACTCCACCGCACAGGCCGCAGGAGCAGCAGTGATCGGCGCGATCATGGTGGCGATCGGTGCCCTGTGTCCGCTCGTGCTCTTCCGGCTGCTGGCGTTCGTGGATCCGGGCACCGCGTCGGGGTCGGCGCTACGGCAGTCGTGGGGTGATGCCGGCGGGTTGTCCGGGGTCCTGTCCGGCGGCAAGCAGGCGTCGGGTAGCGGTGCCGCTGCGCAGAGCGGTGGCGATGGACGCTCGCAGGGGGAGGCCGCCGCCGAAGCGCAGTCCGCGAGCCGGCTCAGCTCGATGCTCGGGGCGGTCGGCTCGGCGGTGGGCGCCAGCACCGGCGCGGCGGCTTCGGTTGCCCACCGGGCCGTCGACGTCGCCTCGGACGTGCTCGGCTCGACCGGCGTCGGGCACCCCGGTCACAGCCTGATGTCGACCGGTCAGCGCCGCAGCCGACGCGCGAGCGGAAGCGGTCAGGCGGCCGCCGCTGGCGCCACGACCGGCTCTGGCTCTGGTGGAGGTGCTGGCACTCCCGACGCTTCGGCAGACGGCGGGGGAGGTGCCCTTCCCCATCCTTCGCGAGCAACATCCCCGTCGGGTGGGGGGCCGGGGATCTCTGCGGAGCCGCCGGGCCGGAGCGGAGGCCTGGCGACCTGGGCGAAGGCCGAGCCGGCCGTCGGCGCCGCGGCTCCCGAGGTGGCTGCGGTGGTGGCTCTGTGACCGTGTCAGCCGGACCGGTCCGCTATGGGTCGTGGTCGAAGGACAAGCCGGGTTGGTTTGGCGGGCTCAGCGCTCGGGCCTGGATCGGCGTGGCGCTGTCGGGTCTTCCCATGGTGCTCGCTGCGGGTGCGAATCGATGGCTGCTGGCACTGGCGTGGGCACCCGCCTGGGCGGTCCTGGTCGTGCTGCTGGCCGTTCCCGTGAGGGGGCGGTCGGCGTTCCGCTGGGCGCTCGATTTGCTGCTCCGCGGGATCGGTGGCGCGCTGGGCTGGACCGACTGGCAGTCCCGGGCCGCTGCCGGCACCACTGGTGACCTGGATGACGCTGACCTGCCGGGCGTCCTGTCCGGGATCCAGACCCATGACGGTCCGCCCTTCGGCCCGCTGCTGGCCCGCCCGGTCGTCGTCGCCGACCACCGGGAGCGGACCTGGGCCGTGGTAGCTCGGATCACCCACCCCGGGATCGGTATGTCTGAGTCCACCGCTCGCACGCGGATGGGCATCGGACTTGCTGAGCTGCTGGAGGGCGCGGCCACCACCGAGCTGGTGTCGGTCGTCGCCCTGCAGGTTCGGACACTGCCCGACGACGGTGCCGAACGCGCCGCGTGGCAACAGACCCATCTGCGCCCCGAGGCCCCGCGGCTCGCGCGGGCGGTCACTGCAGAGCTCGCCGCGGTGATGACCCATGCCGGGGTGCGACACGAGGCGTTCGTGACGCTGGTCGTACCGGAACGTCGGATCCACCGCCAGGCCAAGGAAGCCGGAGGCGGCGTCGACGGCCGTGCTCGCGTGCTCTACGGGGTGATGGGCGAGATCGAGGCCCGGCTGGTCGGACCGGTGGGCTGCACGAGCGTGACCTGGCTGGACTCTCCCGGGCTCGCGTCGGCCATCCGCACCGGGTTCGCCCCGGGTGACCGCGCCGGGTTGGCGACCGCCGAGCTGGCAGCACGCACCGACTCGGGCATCGCCGCGGTACTGCCGATGGCCGCTGCGGGGCCGACCGCAGCGCCTCCACCGGAACGGCGCCACTACGTGCACGACGCCTGGCACTCGGCGACCTGCACCGTCCTGCTGCCCGACAAGGGTGCGGTCATGGGTGCCCTCGCGCCGGTCCTCACCCCGACGGCGGCGGGGGAGCGTCGGTGCGCCACGGTCTTCTTCGAACCGATCAGCTCCACCAGGGCGGACCGGATGGTCGGCAACGAGTCGATGAGTTCCGAGCTGGCGACTGAACTCCGGCGCCGCGGCGGCTTCAGGGAGCGGGCGGCACACCGTCGCGACGCGGCGCGGGTCGAGGGTCAGGACGTGCGACTGGCCCAGGGCAATGCGCTCGTCCGCGTGTCCGTCGCGGTGTCGGTGACCGTGCCGAGCACGTGGTCCATCACCGACTACGGCCGCCGGCTGGAGGCGAGCGTCACCGGGAGCGGGTTCAAGCCGTTGCGGCTCGACCTCGCCCAGGACTCCGCGTTCGCTGCCGCATGCATCCCGCTCGGGATCGGGTTGCCCCGGCGCCGAGGTGCCCAGTGAGCAGCCGCCGCATCGGCCGTGAGCGGCAGAGCACTCGGGGCAGGGGAGTGGCGCAGCTCGTCTCGGACTTCGGCCACGAATTGCCACCGTTGCTCTCGCCGCCGGCTCGCCCAGCCGACGTCGACCCCTTCGACTCGCTGGTCGGCCGACGTGGCCGAACCGGCCAGGCCGCCGGCTGGGCGGCGGTGCCTGCCCCGCTGGCCGTCTACCGGATGACCTCGGAGCAGGTCGGCGGGGTCTGGCCACTGATCGCGGGCGACGGCCTGCCGCCGGGCGGTGCACTGCTCGGCATCGACTACCTCTCCGGCGGAGCCTTCTCCGCTGATCCGATCGGCTGGACGCTCAACAGCGTCGCCGGCGTCACCAACCCGAACATGATCTTCTTCGGTGCACCGGGCCGAGGGAAGTCCGGCACGGTCAAGATGTTCGCCCTTCGGCAGATGGCCTACGGCTACCGCACGCTGGTGCTCGGCGACGTCAAGGACGAGTACGAGCCGCTCTGCCGGGCTCTGCAGGTCCAGCCGCACGCGGTCGGTCACGGCCTCCCTGCGCGGATCAACCCGCTGGACTTCGGGCCACTGGGCAACGACTGGACCCAGCTGCCCCGGGCGGAGGCACGGCGCCGCGCGGCGATGGTGTTCTCCCGCTGGCTGCTGCTCATCCGAGGGCTCGTCGGCTCCCAGCACGTGCCGTTCGGCCCGACCGCAGAGACCGCTGTCGGGCACGTCCTCCGCGACCTGACCGGCTACACCGACGGAGCCGACCGGATGCGGGAGGTGACCATCCCTCAGCTCTGGCAGGCGCTTCGCGCGCCCAGCGACGAACTCGTCGACGCGTGCCGCTACGCCGGCCGACAACACTTCCTGGACGAGACCCGGCCGGTACGCGATGCACTCGGAGCCCTGGTCACCGGACACCTGGCGGGCCTCTTCGACGCACCGACCACCATCTCGGTCGACTGGCGTGCACCGATCCAGTCGCTGTCCCTGTCCCGGCTGGACTCTCTGGGTGACGAGGCCGTCGGCGTGGCGCTCACCTGCCTGAACTCCTGGGGCCGGGCGATGACCCAGCTGGCCGAGCCCGGCGACCTGCGGATCGTCATCCGGGACGAGTGCTGGAAGCAGATGCGGCTTGGCACCGACGCGGTCAAGTCCCTGGACGCAGACCTGCGGCTGTCGCGGAACGACGGGTGCATCCAGGTCGTCATCGCGCACAAGCCCTCGGACATGTTGACCGTCGGCGACGCGGGCAGCCAGGCGGTGGCCATCGCCAAGGACCTGCTGCACCTCTGCGCCACGAAGGTGCTGCTCGGCCAGGACGATCAGATCGGTGACGAGCTCTCCGAGCTGCTCGGTCTCAGCCCCATGGCCGAACAGATCGTCACCGACTGGGCTGCCGCGGCCAGGGGCCGAGCGCTCTGGCTGGTCGGCAGCCACGTGGCGAAGGTGCAGACCGTCCGGACCTCGTTGGACGTCACCCTGACCGACACCAACGACGCCCTGGGGACACCGGCATGACCGGGACGGCGAAACGCATGGTGAGGGCCTGGCTGTGGAAGGCCGCCCTCCCGCTCGCACTGCCGGTGCTGGCCGCGCTCACGTTGCTCATCCCGCTGGCCGTCCTCGCCGCCGCGGCCACACCGACGGCATTGGCGTCGTCAGCCTGCTCGACAGCCGGTACCGGAGCCACCGTCGCCGGCATCGAGCTGGACGCCGTCCAGATGGCTCACGCACAGACCATCGTCACCGCCGGTACGGCCCGAGGCCTGGACTCCTACGCGGCCACCGTGGCGCTGGCGACCGCCTGGCAGGAGTCGCGGCTGCGGATGCTGGCCAACGACGGCAGCAGCCCTGAGCTGACGCCGGAGCAGGCTGCGGTGACCGCCGCCAGCCTGACTCATCCGCACGACGGGCTCGGCTCGGACCACGACAGCGTCAACACCTTCCAGCAGCGGTGGATCGCCGGCTGGGGGACCGTCGCCCAGCTGATGGACCCCGTCTACGCCGCTGACGCCTTCTACACCCGGCTCGTCGCTGTGCCGAACTGGGAGTCCATCCCGCTGACCCGGGCCGCGCAGGCCGTGCAGGTCTCGGCCTACGGGGATGCCTACGCCCGATGGGAGCCGCTCGCCCGGCAACTCACTGCGATGCTGTGGCCGGCAGCGCAGAGGGCGGCTGCAGGTCCGGCGGGTGCGGTGGCCGGCGTCTGCCCCGCCCTGCCGGTGCCGGCCGGCGCATGGACCCGACCCACCACGGGCCAGCTGACCTCCGGGTTCGGGTTTCGCTGGGGCAGCCAGCACGCCGGCGTCGACTTCGCCGGCCCCCGTGGCACCCCCGTGTACGCCGCCGCAGCCGGCACCGTGGTCAGCGCTGCCTGCACCAGCACCTACTGCGACCGCGACGGCAGCCTTGACCTCAAGGGCTACGGCAACCTCGTCGAGCTCGACCACGGCGATGGGGTGGCGACCCGCTATGCCCATCTCTCGGGCTACACCGTCACTCCCGGGCAGCAGGTCCCCGCGGGTGCGCTGCTCGGGTACCAGGGCGCCACCGGCAACAGCACCGGCGTCCACCTGCACTTCGAGGTCCGTGTCCACGGCGCACCCGTTGACCCCGTGCCCTGGCTGGCCGACCGCGGCGTCGACCTGCCGTCCACCGCCGGCTGACCGGCAGAGAAGGGAACGAGACATGGACGTGGACATCCATCGCCGACGGAGGGCCGGGACGTGACGACGCCCGCCCGACGTCGCGATCCGCAGCCGATCAGCAGAGGATGGGAGCTCGCCGTCGCAACGGCCGGCGGCGCCCTGGTCGCTGTATCGCTGGCGGCCATGGTCGGGCTCGGCCTTGCCTCGGCACTGTGGGGCGGTGGCTGGGTCTGGCCGGACGGCAGCGAGACCGTGACCCGCGTCCTGGGTGGGCTCCTGAGCGGTGATCCCGGACGCGGCCTGCCACCGGACCAACTCCGCCGGATCGCTGGTCCGACTGCGACCTACGCATGCGTGGCGGTCGCAGAGCTCGTCCTCTGCGCCGGCGCCGTGGTCAGCGGGGTCTTCCTCAGCCGGTACCGGCGCCCGGGTGATGCCCGAAGCGGCATGGCCAGCCGCGGCGAGGCCGAGCAGGCCCTCGGGATCTCCCAGCTCCGCGCCGGCCGGGCGGTCATCCGTCCCGACCGCTACCCGCCCAAGGCCCCGCGCCGATTGCGGGCGCGAGGTCGCCGGTGACCACTGTCCCCAGCCTCGACGGCGCCCACAGATCCCGGCGACCACCCGTCCGAGCCACCAGCGTCGGAGCACCGTCGGGTGCCCAGCTCACGCCCGCCGTCCCGCCACTCGAAGGAGCCCTCTGATGGCACCCGCCCCCGAAGACCACCGCACCAGCGACCCGGCGACCGCTCGCGCCGAAGCATCAGGGCTGTTCGCCGCAGCGGCCCGCAACGAGCTGGCCGGGACGGCGACGCAGCTGCACTGCCTGGCAGCCGCTTCCGCACTGCGCGTGCCCAGCGGCCCAGTGCCCGCGATTGCCGACGTCCGTGATCCCGACCAGCTCATCACCCAGGCGCTGCGCACCCTCGGCGAGCTGGAGCCCGAGGACTTCGCGCATCCCGACGTCCTCGCCGCGGCCCGGCACGGCCGGCGGGCGCTGCGGGAGCCGCGCTGATGGCCACCTCGCTCGGACAGCTCCTCGACGCCCTGGCCGAGACCGCGCAGTCCACCGAGCGCACCGCCGGGGCCCGCGCCGATGCGGGTACCGCGCTGGGCCAGCTGGGCCGGGCACTGACCCAGCTGCGCCGCGACGGCGTGTCTCCGGCGCCCGGCGACCACCGCGAGCAGCAGGTCGCTGCGCTGGCCGTCGCCTGTAGCGAACTGGCCGCCCGCGCGCCGGCAACCGAGTCGACCTTGGCGCAGCTCGCGGCTGCCGCGGCCGACTCCCTCGCCGTCCTCCACGGCCACACCACGGTCGCCACCCGGTGGGCTGCGGCGACTGCGGTGGCCGAGACCGTCACGCCGCTGGCCGAGATGATGGCCGGGGCGCTGCCCGCCGGCCCGGCGGGTCAGTGGCTCACCGAGGTCGAGCGGCAGGCGGTGCTGGTCCAGCAGACGGCGGCGCTGCAGCCACCTTCGCGGGCGGACGCCGCCATCCTCGACCGACCTTTGTCCGGCCCTCCGGTCCTGACGAGTTCGGGCCCCGAGGTGCTCGTGCCCGACGCGGTGGCCGTGCTGCTCCGCGTCACAGGCAACGGGGCAGAGCCACCTTCGGTGGCTGAGGTCCTCGCGTACACGCTCGCCGCTGAGACGCTCAGCGATGCCGCGCAGCGGCTTCACCCGCAGACCGAGGCGGTGGCCGGGCCGCCGGCGGCTCGTGCCTGGCGAGCCGTGCGCACTGCACTTCGCCCGTACGACGACGGCAGCCGGCGCCCGCATCCCGGCGCGCCACCGGCTGTCGCAGCGGCGCTTCGGGTTCACGCCGCACTCAACCGCACCGGCTCGGAGTCGTCGTCCCGGTCGGACCCGCTGCGTGCGGTGGTCGCTGCGGCAGCCCAGCACCTACCGACGCTGGCGACCCAGCTGATGTACCGCACGGTCCGGTCGTGGGCGGACACCGGTGCCCTGGTCGCCTACGCCCGCGACGTGCCGCCGAGGGAGGAGCGGGTGGCCGCCTACCTGAGGGGCTACCGGCCCGGGGGCCTTGTTCGCGTCGACGCCGTCGACCTGCAGCCGGTGGCTGGGGCGCTGCACGGCGCCCGGCTGCTGTCGCTGGCGGTGGCCACCCGAGCAGCATCGGCCGGCGTGCCCAGCACGGCTGACTTCCCGCGCCGGGCGCTGGCCGCCAACCAGGCGCTCCTGGATCGGCCGCAGACGACCGCCGAGCTGGAGGCGGCGACCCGTGAGGCCGGCCGGCACCAGCAGTTGGCGCACGGACGAGCGCCCGGCCCGGGCCGAGCTCGTTGACCATGAGGGAGATCCGCATGTCCCGGTTCGAGCCCACGGACGTCGGTTGGCGGCTCGGCCGCTCCTCGCTGCCCCGCGGCGTCGAGCTGTGGTGCCGGTACGACCGCACGACCGGCGTCTACGGCGAGCAGGGTTCCGGCAAGACGCTGGACCTGCTGGCCCCGGCGCTGCTGGCCCACCGCGGCGCCGGGCTGGCGACGCTGACCAAGGTCGACGACCTGCTGCTGACCGCTGGACGGCGCCAACGCCCCGATCAGCCCGGCGGGCCGTCTCGTCCGATTGCGGTGCTCGACCCGTTCAGCGCCGCGCCGGGGATCCCGGAACTGGTGTGGGATCCGATCGCCGGCTGCGTCGATCCGCAGATCGCCGAACGTCGCGCGAAGGCGTTCTCCGCCGGCACGGTCACCGGCTCGGTCACCGGAGGTCGCCAGGACAACGCCGCGCGGTTCTACGCCGCCGAGACGGCGAAGGTGCTGCAGGGGTTCCTGCACGCCGCGGCCCTCACTGGTCGCACCCTGGACCACGTCCTTGAATGGGTCGCCAACCCGGTCGCCGCCGAGCAACCGGCCGAGATCCTGCAGCGGCACCCGCACGCCGCTCGCTTCTGGGACGGGTTGCTCGCCGGGGCGCTGCACGGCAGCCCGGACACTGTCGGCAACACCGTCACCACCGTGCAGCAGGCGATGGCGCTCTTCTTCCAGCCGGCCATCCGCGCTCGCTGCGTCCCGTCACCCGGCCGGCCGGCCACCGACCTGGTCGACCTGGTCACCCGGCAGGGCACGGTGTACCTCCTCGGCCGCGATGACCCCTACGCCTCGGCGGCGCCGCTGATGACGGCTGTCGCCGAGCACGTCCTGGACACCGCTCTGCAGGTCGCCAACGCCTCGCCGCACGGGCGGATGACGCCCTGCTTCCTGGCCTGCCTCGACGAGCTGCCCTCGACCACCCCGCTGCCCACCCTGCGGGTGCGGATGGCCAACGAACGTGCCCTCGGCCTGTCGTTCATCTACGCGGCGCAGACGTGGAAGCAGATGGTCGTCTCCTACGGGGAGGACGAGGCCCGCTCCCTGCTCGGGCTCACCAACGCCCTGGTCGTCTTCGGCGGGGGCAAGGACGTGCACTTCTACCGGGAGCTGTCCGACCTGCTGGACGACGTGCGGATCAGCCGGCAGACGGTCACCGACGGCCCCGGTGGCGTCGGCACGTCGCGGGCGGGGGAGGACGTGCGAGTCCTGCGGCCCGGGGACATCCGTCGCGTGCCGGAGCGGCACGCGCTCGTCATCGCCGGCACTGCGTCACCCATTCTGGCCAAGCTGCGGCGATGCCTCGACGGCTCGGACGGGCAGCAGCTCAAGGCCGAGCTCGAGGCCGCCCGCGCGCGGGTGTCCCGTGCCCGGGCTGAGGTGGTGGACGTTCAGGAGCGCACTGCCGCAGCGCTGACCTACGCTCGCGATCACCGGCTGACGGCCCGGCCGGACGACGTTGCTGGTGGGCAGCCCACCCCGCTGCGCGGGGAGTGGGCGCAGTGATCGTCCTGCCGTTCCCGCCTCCGCCGGTTGCCGTACTGGTCGCACTGGAGCTGCTGCAGGACGTGCGCCGGCGGGAGTCCGGGCAATGGGCACCGACCGGCGTCGTTGCCGACATGGAGCGTCCGTGGGAACCGGCCAGCTGCGGCGGCGAGCTCGCTGCGTTCGTGTGGAGCTGGTGCGATGACGTGGCCGTCTGGATCAACCACGAGTACGCCTGGCGGCCCGCGCAGATGATCCCGGCCTGCTGGCGACAGCATCCGCACATCGCTCGCGAGCTGGCGGTGCTGGCGGTGCTGCGCTGGCAGGTGGAGAGCGCGGCCGCTCCCGAGCCGGTCGAGGAATGGAACCGGTACGCCTTCCCGATGTTCTGCGACCGGATGGTCGAGCGCCTCGGGGAGAGCACCTGCCGCACCGGTCGGCACCAGAGCTGGCCGGCGGAGAGCCGCTATGCCGCCTTCGTCGACGGTGCTGGTCGCTGACGAGGCGGGGGACCGCCGCGGGAACGCGCGAAGGACAACACGAAGCCCCGGCGACATGGCCAGAGGCCAGCGGTCCACCGGGGCTTTCACGAAGAGCCTACGTCAGGATGAAGCGTGATGACAGCCCCGACCTCGCCAGGGGCGTCACCGGCTGGCGGCTGGGTGGAGCGCTGGCTGAGCGTTCCACGCTTCTCGGTCTACCTGGCTGCGGCTGACGGTGACCGGGGGCGGGCCCTGGCGCTGTACGAGTGGAACGCCCAAATCAGCGCGGCGCTGCTGCACGACCTGGCCCACGTCGAGGTCGGGCTGCGCAACGCCTACGACCGAGCACTGTCCGAGCGGTGGCCTGGCCCGCCGCACTGGACCCTGGCCGGGGAGACCGTGTTCGCACCGGTCTATCGCACCCGGGGCCGCCGGCGGGTCGACGTCAACGAGCGACCGCGGGACGACCTGCGCCAGGCGATCGGAAACGCCGGTGGCCCGCAGGCCCGGCCAGGGAAGGTCGTCGCCGAGCTGATGTTCGGCTTCTGGCGCTACCTCAGCTCGGCTGCACACGAGAAGACGCTGTGGGTGCCCGCGTTGCACCATGCCTTTCCGCGGGGCACCGACCGCGCCGCTCACGTCGACGGACCGGTCGGCCGCCTGCACGATCTCCGCAATCGCGTGGCGCATCACGAACCCGTGCTGACTCTGGACGTCGCGGGTCGGTTCGCCGACCTGTTCGGCTTGGCCAGCCGGCTCGACCCGCAGCTCGGCGAGCACCTGCAGACCACCAGCACGGTGTCCGCCCTGGTGGCAGCCAGGCCGTGATCCGCGCGGCGGAGTCAGCCCTCAGCAACGGCACCTCGCTGCTGCAGGCTGTCTCCATGGGCTGCGACTGCGACAGGCGCTGTCAGGGCCTCCCGCCGGCACGGGGGACCGGCGGAGGCTGTGGTGAGCGTAGGTCTGCGCACCATTGCCTGCGGCGTGCGGGACGCGAGCCGGCCTGCCGCAACTGACCGGTGTGGCTGGGCGGGGACAACACGCCGGCGGGGTGCGCTCAAGGGACTGTGACGCGACCTGATCGTCCCAGCGTCACCTTCGCTGTCGCACCCCTTGCCTAGCCGGGGGGCGCACACCGACGGCTGAGCGTTGCGCTGCTTCGAGGGCGATTGTGAGCGCTCCCGCGGGCTGCCCCCTTCCAGCGGTCCATCCGGCATCCGACGAGGCTGGCTGCTCTGAGCCGGCTGTGGAGCCGACGTCCCCCGATCCTTGTCGTCCGGGGGCGACGCGGATACCGCGCGCTGCGTCGAAGACCTCGGACAGCGCGATGCCCGGTGCTACCCCGGTGTGCACCACGACGTCGGTCAGGTGTCGCGGCCAGCTGTCAGTGGGCAGCGCGGCGATGACCTCGGTTGCTCGGCGGGTGGCGAGGACCTGGCCTTCGACCGTGTCCAGCCGGTCGGCATAGGCGTCGATACGTGCGTCGATGAGCTCACTGGCCAGGCTGGCTGAGTCCGCGAGGGCTCGACGAAGAACGGCGGCGCCGGCCGTCTCCAGCAGCTCGGCCGGGTCCTTGCCGTTCGGGACGGCGAGATGGCGTGGGTCGGCACCTCGCTCGGTGAGCTGCCAGAAGATGCGGTCGGCGGCGAGCTGTCCGGCGGGATCCGCGTCGGTGGCGACGATGACCTGTGGACGGCCATCGCCGATCAAAGGGCGCAGCCGGTCGGCTTGCGCGTCGGTGAAGGCGACACCCAGCGGAGCGATGCCGACGAACTCCCCCTCGCCGGCGAGGGTGACGGCCAGCGTGTCCAGAGGGCCCTCGACCAGCACCGGCGTCGCACCGTCCGCCAGGGCCGACGCGCCTTCGGTGAGGCCGTACAGCTCATTGCCCTTGATGAACAGGTCGGTCTCGGCGGTGTTGAGGTACTTGGGCACGGGCTTGGCGCCTTCGCCGTCGTGGGCGGGGTTGCGGCGGCCGATCCAGCCGGGGATCTCGTCGCCGTCCCGAATGGCGAAGACGATCCGGTCGCGGAAGCGGTCGATGACGTGACCGGTGGAGGCGTGACTCCCCAGGCCGGCGGCCACGATCTCGTCGTCGCTGGCACCCAGGTCGCGGAGGTGGTCCGTCAGGCTGGTCCAGCCGGTGGGTGCGTAACCGACGGTGAACCGTTCGTCGTCGATGAGGTCGCTGCCGAGCCGGTCGGTCAGGTAGGCCGGTGCCCACGAACCCTGGTACGCGGCCGTGAAGAAGGTCGCTGCCTGCTGATTGAGCTCGAGGAGCCGTTTCCGGGCGACCCCTGACGAGCCGACCTCATCGACGGACTCGGTGGCAGCGGGCTCTCCCGGGTCGTTGTCGAGCGGTTCGGGTGCGTGCTCGGTGTCATCGGGTTCGGCGAGGCCGACCATCCAGTCCGCACCGGATGCATCGTGCGAGGCGGGCGGTTGATCGAGGACGGTTGGCACGGGCGTACCGGCACCTGCAGCGGGGATCGGCTCAATGAGCAGGCCGATCCGCCAGAGCAGGGCGGTCGTCAGCTCATGGGGGAGTGGCGAGTCGTCGTCCGGTTGCCCTGCGCGCAGGAGGTCGTACGCGGTGGACAGCAACTGCGCTGGCTCCCAGCCGCCATCACTGCCCCGGCCGACGGCCGCAACCAGCGCAGGCCACTGGGGATCGGTGACCACGCGATCAGCGGCCACGTTGCCGACGACCGCGGAGAGGCCGGACGTCCAGCCCGGGCGCAACGTCCTCGCCGATGCTGAGTCGGCGGCCAGCACGGCGGGGGACAGGTGGCTGGTCAGCCGCCACCAGAGCGCAGCCGCTGGCTGCTCGTCCGGGAGGGCACGGCTGGTCGTCGTCCGCACGAGCGCGGCGACGTCGATGCCGGCGCGTTCGGCGGTGCTGAGTCGCTCGGCCAGGACGGGCCAGTAGGGGTCGGCGGCGATCCGGGGGTCGATGGGGTCGACCAGCGACGTCCACCGTGTGGCGACCGTGCCGGGCTCGCCCAGTACATGGGCGACGCGGGCGTCAAGCCTGCGCTGGCTTCGCGCATCAGCGGCTGCGGGGAGGGCCGGGCCCGTGGGACGGCGGTCGGCGTCCTCAATGCCGTGAGCCGAGCGCCACACGGCGAGGTCGGCGACGAGGGCAACGTCCCGGTCGAGGAGCGGGCGTGCCCACAACGGTGCGCTGGCCGGCGTCCAGCTGCGGGCGAGTGCAGCCACTGCGGAAGCGAGATCAGTGACTCTGTCGGCGCGGTCGTCGAGGTAGGGCCCCCACGCGAGGTCGCCGCTCAGCGGTTCGGGGACGGTCGGCAGCCAGGGGAGCGGTCCCGCACCGGTCGAGTGGCGCCCGGTGGGATCGATGCGCCAGTCCAGGACGGCCGCGACATCACGTGCGTCGTCCAGCCCGCGTGGTGCGGCCAGCACTTCCCGCAGCACCTGGGCGGGATCGCGGCCGGCGACGGCGCAGAGGGCCAGGTGCGCACGGAGCACGGGGTAGGCGTCCTGGGCAGTCAGTCCAGCCACTGCAGCGTCGGCGGCAGTGTCGATGGCGGCGAGCCCCGCGGAGCCGAGACGTTCCTCGGCCGCGACGGTGAGTGCATGGCGGTAGCGGCCGGCACTGTCGTGGAGCTGAGTTGCCGGATCGACCAGCTCCTGGACCGTGCTCGTGGCTGAGGTCGGGGCGTCGTCCCGAGCGAGGACTCGGCTGAGGAGGTCAACGGCGGTCGGCGGCAGCAGCGCGTCCCGGGTGACCAGGCCGTGCGGGTGGCCGTCGCCGGCAACCGGGAGGAAGACGTGGTTGGCGTGGCGGCCTCGGGTGAGGGCCACGTAGAGCAGCTGGCGGGATTCCGCGCCGGTGGCGATGGCGTAGCAGCTGTCAGCGGTGACGCCCTGGGCACCGTGCACGGTGGTGGCGTAGCCCAGGGTGACGTGTTCGCGCACGTAGTCGGCCGGGAGGGTGACGTGCCGCCCGGTGCGGCGATGGACCACCCCGAGGGCACCGGAGGCATGGACCTCGGTGACGGTCCACCGGTCGCCGTTCTTCACCCAGTCCGTGGCACCGATCGGGAGGGTCCGCTCATTGCGGCGGGTGATCACCGCATCGCCGGCCGAGGCGCGCCCTGCGTCGGCCAGTCCGACCTCGGGACCGGCGGGGGCGGGCAACCGGGCCAGCCGCTCGTCGCGGGCCCGGTTGTTCAGCTCGGCGACGAGGTCTCTGGTGGGCGCCAGCATGATGGCGTCCCGGCCGGCGGCCCGGTCTGCCGCCCAGGCGGTGTAGGCACCGTCGGTGACGGTGGGGAGATCACCGACGTGCACCCGACCGTGGTCGATGTAGTAGGCCAACGCTGCCGGGTCCCCATCGCGCAGGGCCAGCGAGGCCGCGCCCTCGGCATGATTGGGCGCGCCGGTGTCCGGGTCGGTGAAGCGGACCACCTGGGTCAGGCTCACCGCGCCGTGGCTGGCGGCGAGGTCGCGCAGGAGTCCACCGGCGCCGATGGCGGCCAGCTGCCGGTCGTCGCCAACCAGCCGTACCGATCCACCGGCGTCGACGACGAACTCGACCATCCGGGCCAGGTCGGGGGTGCTGGCCATGCCGGCCTCGTCGACGACGACGAGCGTGTCCGGGCCGATGGACGTCACCCAGCTCGGGACGTCGGGGCCATTGGTCACCGCATGGACCAGCTTGGCGAGGGTGTCAGTATCGGCGCCGAGCTGCTCGCGCAGGACCGCGCTGGCCGCGGCTGAGGGGGCCAGGCCCACGACGGTGCCTCCGCCCGCGCGCCAGGCCGCGGCAAGCGCACGCAGCGCGGTGGTCTTGCCGGTGCCCGCTGGTGCCAGGGCCAGCTGCACTCGTGCCCCGGATGTCGCCAGCTCGTGGACCAGCTGCGCCTGACCCGGGTTGAGCTCCACCCCGTTGGCAACCGACTCGAGCAGCGCCAGGTCAACCGACGAAGCTGGGGTGACACGTCCGTCGCGCCGGCGGGCGCCCGCGAGCACGGCTCGTTCGGCGGTGAGGACCTCGCTCGAGGTGTAGCGCGCCGATCCGGCGACGGTGAACACGGATGTGCCGTCGGAGCGACGAAGCGCGGCCGGTTCTGCGACCGGCTCCTGTGCGCCCAGCTGGATGGACAGCCGGGGTGACAGGGCCGCAGCGACGATCGCGTCCACGGCACGGTCGACGTCAGGCAGCGTGATCCCAGCGGCGCGGGTCCGCCGTTCAGCCTCGGCGCGGACGTGGCTCTCTCGCCAGGTGGCACGGGCGCTCGCCACCACCGACAGCAGCATTGCGGCGGTCTCGTTGACCCACGCGTCGGTCGCTGGTTGTGCCTTGCGAGGGGACTCCCCGCGGAAGACGCCGGCCAGGTAGCTCTTCAACCGATCATCCCCACCGAGCACGGCCAAGGCTTCGGTCCGCCAGCTGGCTCGCTGCTGGGCATACGAGCGTGGCTCGTGCTTGGACTGGCGTGTCTCCAAGTTGGCTTGCTGGGCCAGTGCCACGGACTCCTTCATCGTCGGCGGCCGGCCGTGGTCCAACTGGAACTGCGCGGAGAGCACTGCCCGTCGCGTGTCGATGACGGTGCGCCTTGACGACCAGAACCGGGGGAGTGGCCCGTCGACTCCGACGATCTCCCGCACGGGGCGCTTGCCGGTGTCGGTGTCGGTGCCGGGCCGGTCGGCGAAGCGCACGCCGAGCCGATCGACCAGCAGCGCCTCCAGCCGGGTGTTGTAGCGCTCGGAGGCGGCGACGACGTTCTTGTGTAGCGGTCGGCCGTCCAGCGCCAGCCACCGACCGTCGAGGGTCTGCACCTTGTTGCTGATCGCCACGTGCGTATGGAGGTCGGGGTCGCCGGCGCGCGAGTCGCGGTGGGTGAACGACGCCGCGATCAGTCCGCGGACGTCCACCTGGGCCACCCCTTGATGGCCGGTGCGCGTGTAGGCCACGTGGTCTTCCAGCCAGGCGAGGGTGTCGGCGACGGCGTCGGCATGCGCCTGCTCGATGACCGTCGCGATCTCACGGTGAGCGATCGCCCAGAGCGTCGAGACGCTCTTCACCGGACTGAAGGTGAGGTCGTAGCCGGCGACCGCCGTGGTGGCCTGCCGGGAAATCCGAGCCAGGTGGCCGGACAGCTCCCGGGCATCGAGCGGAGGACGGTCGTAGCTCTCGACGAACATCGTCCTGGCCAGGGCGGTGCGGATGCGGGCGCGCTCCTCAGCCGGCACCGGGGTGACGGCCGCCAGCCCCCGGGCGGAGTTGTACTCGCGGAACTCGATGGCGCTCCGACGGCGGAACTCGTTCGCCTGCTCGAAGACCAGGTATGGCTTGCCGAGACGGCTGGCCTGATCGACCCCCTCCGGAGCCATGCCCGCCAGCTGAGCGGCCCGCTGGATCTGGTCGGCGTTGGGGTGACGTCCCTGGCCGAACAGCGCCAGCATCTGCGCTTCGGTGACCGTGCTGCCGACCGGAAAGTCCGGCACACCGGCAAGGCCGCGGCCCATCCAGATGCCCGGCGCCTCGCCCTTGTCGCTGTAGTACTGCCCGAGGCTCCCGAACTGCTGCTCGGTCGCGTCGTGCGCAGCCACCTGGCGGGTCAGATACGTGTATCCGTCCCCGGCCGTGAGCTTGTGGAGGGTCATCACGAACTGACGCTATGGACGCCTGTCCCGCGTCAAGATCGTCCCCGGTGCAAGAGGTGTGTCCATCATGATCTTGGCCGTTGGGTAGGTCAGGGAGACAGCCGAGGTATTTTGCGCTCAGCGTGCTCGGTGGCGCCAATGAGGTCTTCGACGGCCGGGCATCGTGTCGGAGGCGCCGCGGTCGACAGCGACCGCAGTGCCGTCGCGGGGCGCGGCCGCCGTTCGGCGGGGACCCGAGCCACTTGTTCGTGCTCGGCGCCCTTACGCCGGGCAGGCGAAGGCACGGAGGCGCAGCTCGAGCTGCCGTGGCCTGTTAGTGCCATTTGCACCAGCTTCAATGGCACCCCGCCCCGCGCCTCCCACGAGGGTCGTGGCAGCCGTCCGCCCATACGTTTGACGCGTGCGCGCGGTCGGGTCCGGGCAGCCAGGGCGCAACCCCAGCGTCGGCCGCGGCGTCGAGAGGGCGAAAGTCGTCAATAGGGGTACGTCGAACACAGCCCTTGTCCGTCCTCGAAAATGACGGATGAACATCTACAGGTGTGCAACTCGCACACGCTTGCGTTGGTCGCCTCACGTTCCGACATAGCTCGCCGACGGCCCCCGTTCGTACCGTCGGACGGCCGACGGCTTCGCCGAAACCGCGAATTGCCTACTAGCTAGTAGACAAATGCTTCAAAACATCCAGCATGAATGGCGACGTTCCCGAGCCGTACGACTTGCGAAATCGACGACCATACTTGTTCGTTTCGAACCAGTGTGTTCCGTGAATCAGAACAACAGCCGCGCGTGCTCGCGTAAGGCCGACATAGAACGACCGGCGCTCTTCGGCAAATTCCAGCGCAGTAAGGTCTTCCTTGAACCATGGCCTCGCGGGTAAGATTCCGTCCACAAGTCCTGGCATCAGGACGACGTCCCATTCGCGCCCTTTTGCCTTGTGGTAAGTGGTGAGCGTCATCTTCCCTCCGTGCGCACCGCTGCCGGCGAAGTCTTCCAGTCGTAGGTCATGGGTGACGGCGGCCAGGCGCAGTTGGTCGATAACCCCACGGTCGGCGTACTCCACCGCCCGGTCCGCGATCCCTTCGAGTCGCAACTCCTGGTCCAGGGGTTCAGCCGTCATCGCAGGCGACGCCGCCCACACGCATCCGCCCTACGGCGGCTTCGGTCTCAACAACGGCCTTTAAGATGCGGTCAAATCTCAGCTGGAAGCGGGCCGCCGTGCTCAAGGGCTGGGGTGGGGACCAGTTGCTGGAGTCCTACGGCTGGAACGGCAGGCGATCTTCTGGACATCGGGGAAAACATCATCGGTGGCTGGATCCGGGACGATCGGGCCTTCCTGAAGGGGTACAGCCCGGCCGTGGACCGTGCGGCGTTCGAGCGCGCCTTCGAGGAGGCATCAAAGGGGTTCGGCAAGCGCCCCCGCCACTTTGAACCTTGCTACGAGGGATCACCGGGTGAACGAGCGCTCGGCCGACCGGCTCCCCTTTAGCAACCCGATCCGGGCGATGTCGGACGGCGACGTCGTATCGCCTCAGAGCCCGCTGCGGCGGAATGGGCTCGGCGCGTCACCGACCTGCTGATCTCGACGGGCGGAACTCGCGCGTCCTAGGCCGGGCGCCGCCGCGTCACTCTGACAGGACGCTGTCCTCGGTCGTCGCCACCCGGTCCGCCGTCCGGCGCAGGTGTGTGCGCATCAACTCGGTAGCCGCCTCGACGTCGCGCTCGGTGATGGCGTCCACCAGCAGCCGGTGCTCCTCGACGCCGTGGCGGCCGTGCGTCGGCGCGGTCTTGCGGGCGCGCTCCAACGAGCGAACCAGCGGCTCGTGGAGCGACTCGACGAGCATCGAGACCGCGCGGTTGTGGGCCGCTGCGGCGTACCGGGTGTGCCATGCCGCGGAAAGCTCGAGGGGGTAGTCGCCCTCCAGGGCGGCGCGACTCTGGTCGCAGATCTGGTAGAGGGCGGAGATGTCTGCTTCGGTGGCGCGTTCGCACACCAGGGGGACGATTCCCAGCTCGAACACCATCCGCGCCTCGGTGACCTCCACGGCGGAGATCGTTGCCAGTGAGATGAGGTCGACGATGCCCTCGCCCACGAGTCGGCTGCTTGGGGCGGTCACGAAGGCGCCGCCGCGCGCGCCGACCCGGATCTCGACTAGTCCGTTGGCCTCCAGCACTCGGAGCGCCTCGCGGACGGTCACCCGGCTCACGCCGAACCGCTCGCACAGCTCGCGCTCTGAGGGCAGTCGGTTGCCGGCGACGAGTTGGCCCTGGCGGATGAGCATCCGGACTTGGTCGACGATCACCTCGGAGATGCGGCCGATGCTGACCCGGCTGAGCAGGTCGCCGGTGCCCGGCACCACCACTCCCTTGGTGAAGGCGGTAGGCGTTCCAGGCATCACCACGTCCCCATCTTAGGCTTCGGGTACCGGGGGGAGGATCAACAGTCTTGCGCCCCACCGGCCGTGCCCCCGCGCCGTCCCGTCGGCGGCCTCCGTCGCCGCGGTAGCGGCAGCCCCTGGTTCAGTGGTGCAGCAGCCGGAAAGGCGCGGTGGGCATGGCACTTGCACCAGGCCGCTAACGCACGCCAGCTTGCCGCGGCACCTGGCCTGCTCGGCCGCTGCGGGGGCAGGGCCGATGTTCACCTACCGGTCGGCAGCTCGCGCAAGGTTCTCGTGCTCCGCCGGGGACCTTGAGCTATGCCGTACTTGACGCTGGCCACTCCGCTTAGACTCTGGTTTGACGGACTGACCAAAGCGACCCGGTTGATGCGCGCTACGGCGCCCGTCCCGGTCGCGTCGGCGGGCGAAAGGACGACGGTGGGTCGGCCCCGGTGATCTGCATGACCCGCTGGTACATCCGGTCGTTCGCGGTCAGGGCCTCGATCGCCCCCGACCGGAGCCGTTCGACATAGACCCCCTTGGCGCGGGCGAATGCGTCGAAGACCGCCGGGCCGAGCTGGGGGTGCTCGTGGAGCAGGTCGTCGCGAACCACCACGAGGTGGTTGATCGGGTAGAGGCCATGCGCCTGCAGCGCTCACAGACCGGCCTCGGCCGAGTCCGGGATCAGCGGGACGACGTCGGGTGCGTCGATGTCGGCGCCGATCACGGCCGCCAGGTCGCCGCGGCGCAGCAGTTCCTCCAGGGACGAGCCCGGCTCTATCGGCACGACGTTGTCCGGGGGTCGGGAGGCCTCGACGTGCTCGTCGCCGGAAAGCACCCAGGTGATCCGGCTGAGGTCGACGTTGTACTGGTAGGTCGTCAGTGCCATCTCGCAGACGTCGAACTCCAGGGTCCGGACCATCCGACGGAAGCCCTGGACGAGAACGGGCACCTCCACGAAATCAAAGCGGAAGCCGTCGGGCCTCACATCCCCGGTCTTCAAGGCCTCGTTGTCGCCCTGAGTGCGGGTGGCTGTCCTCAGCTTGAGCTCGCTCACGCGGTCGCCTCGCCTCGGTCGTAGCGGGTTCGGCCGGACGATTGTTGGCCCGGCCGGTGGTCATCCGGAGCGGAGCATGGTCGGACCAACAGACCTGAGGTTAGTCGTCCTGCAGGATCGCTCGGGCCCAGACGCCGGTGGTCACCGTGTAGGCCCGGTTCACCGCCACCCTCCGGCCGGCCAGGTCCGATGGCGTCCGTACGTCGGACCCTTCAGCCACCTGGATCGCCCCGTGGTGGAACCCCGCGCACCAGGAAGGCTGGCACGGCGGTGAACGGCACACCATGGGCCTTGGCGACCAGCTGGATCGACTGGCCACGCACACCTTCGGGCTCTCCGAGGTCGACCACGCCATCCGCACCCTGGCCGGCGAGACCGGCGAGGACGCGCTGCACATCTCGCTGCTGCCGTGGGGTGAGGAGACGGCATGAGCGGCGTCGTCGTCCGCAACCCCCGGCGCGCCGATCGGGACGTCGTCGACGGCCTGGCTCGCTGCGGGGTGTCCACGGTGCACGAGGCGCAGGGCCGGACCCACCTCCTCGACCCGGCGCTGCGGCCGGTTTATGCCGGTGCCCGCGTCGCCGGGACGGCGGTCACGGTCAGCGTGCCCCCGGGGGACAACTGGATGATTAACGTTGCCGTCGAACAGTGCGCCGAAGGTGACCTCCTCATGGTGACCCCGACGTCGCCGTCCGAGGCCGGCTACTTCGGCGACCTGCTCGCCACCTCACTGCAGGCCCGCGGGGTGCGCGGGCTGGGCATCGACGCCGGCGTCCGGGACGTCGCGGACCTCACTCGGATGGGCTTTCCGGTCTGGTCGCGCCACGTGTCCGCGTTCGGCACGGTCAGGAGACCCTCGGCAGCGTCAACGCCGGCCTGGTGTGCGCGGGGCAATGGGTGCAGCCCGGGGACGTGGTCGTCGCCGACGACGACGGTGTGGTCGTCGTTCCGCGCCCCTCCGCCGCCCAGGTGCTCGCCGCAGCGCGCGCCCGCGAGAAGGAGGCGGCGGCGCGGGAGCGGTACGCCCGCGGCGAGCTGGGCCTGGACGTCAACTCGATGCGCGAGCGGTTGGCGCGGACCGGGTTGCGCTACGTGGACGCGGAAGATGAGCGTTGATCATCGACTGCCATGGGCACTACACGACCGAGCCCCCGGCACTCGCAGAGTTTCGGAAGGCGCGGTGGCCACCCTGGACGACCCGTCACTGCCGGCGCCGCAGCCGCCGGTCATCAGCGACGACGAGCTGCGGGCGAGCGTGGAGAGCAACCAGCTTCGCGTCCTGCGCGTGCGCAGCGGCGACCTGATGCTTTTTTCGCGCGGGCCTCGGGGAGGGGCCACCACGTCCCGGATCCGGCGATTGCCCGGGCGTGAGCGGTGACGGCAACGACCTCATCGCCCGGGTCGTCGGGCTGTACCCCGAGCACTTCGCCGGCGTGTTCCAGCTGCCGCAGACTCCGGCGGGTCGCTGGAGGACGCCGTCGTCGACCTGCGGCGCTGCGTGGAGACGCTGGGCTTTGTCGGGTGCAACCTCAACCCTGACCCGTCCGGTGGCTTCTGGACGTCCCCGCCGCTGACCGACGAGCACTGGTTCCCGCTGTACGAGGCGATGGTGGAGCTCGAGGTGCCGGCGATGGTGCACGTCTCGGGGTCCTGCAACCCCAACTTCCACGCTCTTGGGGCGCACTACCTCAACGCCGACACCTCGGCGTTCATCCAGTTCGTCGAAGGGTCGCTGTTCACGCGCTCCCCCTCGTTGCGCTTCGTGATCCCGCACGGTGGCGGTGCGGTGCCCTACCACTGGGGCCGGTACCGCGGGCTGGCCGAGCGCATGGGTCGGCCGCAGCCCTCGACCCTGATCGACAACATCTTCTTCGACACCTGCGTCTACCACCAACCGGGCATCGACCTGCTGACCCGCGTGGTGCCGACGGAAAACATCCTCTTCCCCTCGGAGATGCTGGGCGCGGTTCGCGGCGGCGACCCGGCGACCGGAATCGACTGGGACGACACCAAGGCCTACCTCGACCGCGTCGATCTCACCGACGAGCAGCGGTATCAGGTGTTCGAGCGCAACGCCCGGCGGGTCTACCCGCGGTTGGACGCGCAGCTGACCGCTGCGGGAAAGTAGGAGAGACGTGTCCCGACTGCAGCTGACGTTCGCCTGTGGCGACTACGACCGGCGCGCACTCGAGGAGGGCACCGTCCGTCCCGACGGCATCGACCTCACCTATCTGAGGCTGCCCGTCGAGGAGACGTTCTTCCGAATGGCGCGGCATCGCGAGTTCGAGGTGGCCGAGATGTCGCTGTCGTCGTACGTCAGGTCCCTCGACCTTGACGACCCACCGTTCGTAGGCCTGCCGGTGTACACCTCGCGCCAGTTCCGGCACGCCGGCATCTTCGTCAACGTCGACGCGGGCATCGAGGAGTCCGTGGACATGCGGGGCAAGGTGGTCGGGACGCCGGAATGGCAGCTCACCGCCAACGTCTGGATCCGCGGCCTCCTCGCCGACGAGTACGGGGGTGCCGGTCGACTCGGTCGACTACCGCACCGGTGGGCAGGAGTCGCCGGGCCGAATCGAGAAGCGCACCGTGGACCTCGGCGACCGCATCCGCATCCGCATCCAGCCGATCCCGGGTGACAAGACCCTGTCCGCGATGCTGGCCACCGGGGAGATCGACGTGTTGCATGCCCCGCGGTTGCCGTCGTCCTTCGTCCCCGGCGGGAAGGTGCGTCGGCTGTTCCGCGACCCGGTCGCCGCTGAGAAGGAGTACTTCGCTCGCACCGGGATCTTCCCGATCATGCACGTGGTCGTCGTCCGCCGGGACGTGTACGAGCAGTACCCGTGGGTGGCGCAGACGCTGACCAAGGCCCTGTACCTGGCCAAGCGGCAGGCCATGGCCGAGCTATACCACGCCGCGGCGCTGCGGTTCATGCTCCCGTGGCTCGTCCCGGGTGTGGAAGAGGCGCGGGAGCTGCTCGGTGAGGACTACTGGTCCTACGGGCTGCAGGGGAATGAGCAGACCCTCGCCAGGTTCCTCCGCTACCACCACGAGCAGGGCCTGTCCCGCCGGCAGTGCGAGCCGACGGGACTGTTCGCCCCAGAGTCGACGGAGGCCTTCGTCATCTAACCCAGCTCGGCCGCCGCCCGGGTGGAGCTGTTCGGGCGGAGAACGTCGTTGATCACATCTCGCAAGTGATGGGCACCACCGTCAGGCCGCGCTCCTGCGGCACGATCCGGGACGGGGATTCGAAGGCCTCACTCGCCGGTCCCACACCACGCTGGAGGTCCCCAACCGTGTCGATGACCATTCAAGAATGCGACGTCGACCTGTTCGACGATGCCGTGTCCCCTCAGCCCGGTGTTCCGGATGCGGGATGGGGTCACGCCTCGCGTCCCGGTAATGCGCCGGGACGCGTCACGGACCGGGCGGTGTCGAGCCGTTCCCCTCATCCAGAGAGGAGGGAGAGGGATACGGCCCGGTGAGGCCCCGGCAACCACCATCCGCACACCCGCGCACGGAAGGTGCCCATTCCTGAGTGCTTCGGCCCGCTGGAGAGTGGCGTCCACCAAGGTGGTGTGCGACGGCCCCGGTGAGTAGCGGGCCCTGAAACGTCGAGGCGGCCACCGCGTGAGGAGCTTGACCCGGTTTCCCGGACACCTGATCTGAGGCGAGAATGGAGCTTGACCCGGTTTCCCGGACACCTGATCTGAGGCGAGAATCGCCTGGGAGAGGAGCCCTGGATGCCTGCAGCCAAGCCGTTGGAGTTCCGTCGCCGTGCCGTGGAGCTGGCCCGCCAGCGAGAGAAGCCGGTCGCTGAGATCGCTCACGATCTGGGGATCGCCGAGTCGTGTCTGCGGCGGTGGATGAAGCTCGATGACGTCGACGCCGGCCGGGTCGAGGGCACGACCAGCGATGAGCGGGTGGAGCTGGTGCGTCTGCGCCGGGAGCTGCGGGTCGCGAAGATGGAGATCGAGATCCTCCGGCGGGCCTCTGCCTACTTCGCTCGCGAGGTGCTGCCGGACCCAAAATAGGGTTCCGGCTGGTTCGTGAGCTCGCCGCCGACGGGTTCCCCGTCGCGGTGACCTGCCGGGTTCTGCGGGTCTCCCGCTCAGGGTTTTATGAGTTCGCTGGTCGACCGCCGTCGCCGCGGGCAGTCGCCGACGCGGCCCTGACCAGCACGATCACTAAGGTCCACGCCGGCTCTCGGGCGACCTACGGAGCGCCTCGGGTGCACGCCGAACTCCGGCTCGGACTCGGGTTGGCGTGCGGGCGCAAGCGGGTGGCCCGGCTGATGCGCACCGCCGGACTGGTCGGGGTCTCCCACCGGCGCAAGCACCACCGCACCGGGCCACTGCCGGCTGTCCATGACGACCTGGTGCAGCGCCGGTTCACCGCCGAGGCACCCGACCGGCTGTGGGCCACCGACATCACCGAGCACCCCACGGCTGAGGGGAAGGTCTACTGCGCCGCGGTGCTGGACGTGTTCACCCGGACCATCGTCGGCTGGTCGATCGCTGACCACATGCGCTCTGAGCTGGTCGTCGATGCC
>NZ_JAAGWH010000037.1 GCF_010682105.1 Modestobacter muralis
CTGGAGATGGCCCGCTGGCGACGGCGGCCAGCACCCCGGGCGATCGTGCACTCCGATCGCGGATCGCAGTACACGAGTTGGATCTTCGGTCACCGGCTGCGCTCAGCCGGGTTGCTCGGCTCGATGGGCCGGGTCGCCTCCAGCGTGGACAACACCATGATGGAGAGCTTCTGGTCGACCATGCAGCGCGAACTCCTCGACCGCCGCCAGTGGTCGACCCGGGCCGAGCTGGGATCGGCGATCTTCGAGTGGATCGAAGGCTTTTACAACCCCCATCGCCGCCACTCCGGCATCGGCTACCGCAGCCCCGCAGAGTTCGAAGCACTTCACACCGCCGCACTCACCGCGGCATGATCACCACACCCGATGTGTCCGGAGAACCGGGTCAAGCTCCCAACGCGATGACCGCACCCTCGAGTATCGACCCTGCCCGCTTCCTGCACGAGCAGCTGGCCCAGGCCACCCCCGATCTGCTGCGGCAGATGCTCACCACCTTAATCAACACGCTGATGAGCGCTGAGGCCGACGCGGTCTGCGGCGCGGAGTACGGCGCCCGCAGCACCGAGCGGGTCAACACCCGCAACGGCTACCGGCACCGGGACTTCGACACCCGCGCCGGCACCCTGGACGTCGCGATCCCCAAGCTGCGCGCCGGGTCCTACTTCCCGGACTGGCTGCTGGAGCGCCGCCGGCGGGCCGAACGGGCGCTGACCACCGTCGTCGCGACCTGCCGCCTGCTCGGGGTGAGCACCCGGCGGATGGAGAAGCTCGTCGAGAGCCTGGGGATCACCCGGCTGTCGAAGTCCCAGGTCAGCGAGATGGCCCGCGACCTCGACGCCCAGGTCGCCGACTTCCGGCACCGGCCCCTGGACCAGGGGCCCTACACCTTCGTCGCCGCCGACGCCCTGGTCCTGAAGGTGCGTGAAGGCGGCCGGGTGGTCGACGTCCACGCCCTCGTGTCCACCGGCGTGAACGCCGACGGGCACCGGGAGATCCTCGGCCTGCAGGTCACCTCCGCCGAGGACGACGCCGGCTGGCTGGCGTTCTTCCGCGACCTGACCGCCCGCGGCCTCACCGGAGTCGCCCTGATCACCTCCGACGCCCATGCCGGCCTGGTGGCCGCGATCGGCGCCACCTTGCCGGGGGCGGCCTGGCAGCGCTGCCGCACGCACTACGCGGCGAACCTGATGGCGGTCTGCTCCAAGAGCAGTTGGCCGTGGGTCCGGGCGCTGCTGCACTCGGTCTACGACCAGCCCGACGCCGCCTCGGTGCACGCCCAGTTCGACCGCGTCCTCGACGCCCTGGCCGACAAGCTACCGAAGGTCGCCGAACACCTCGAGGCCGCCCGCGCCGACGAGCTCGCCTTCACCGCCTTCCCCAAGGAGGTCTGGCGGCAGATCTGGAGCAACAACCCCTCCGAGCGGCTCAACCGGGAGATCCGCCGACGCACCGACGTCGTGGGCATCTTCCCCGACCGCGACTCCCTCATCCGCCTGGTCGGCGCCGTCCTCGCCGAACAGCACGACGAGTGGACCGAAGGCCGCCGCTACCTCGGCCTCGACGTCCTCGCCCGCTGCCGCATCCGACCGGCCACCGACACCGCCAGCACCACCGAGGAGGTGACCCCTCAGACGACCATTCCGGCGCTCAGCGCCTGACCGGACACGAAGATCACGCGGAAGCCGTCACACACCACGCCAGCGGACTTGACCCTGAGCAGTTAACATGCACGGATGTGACTCGTCGACAAACACCCCAACCCAGGAGGTGAGTCAGCCATCGCCGTGCCATGCCACGAAGGTGCTCGTGATCGTAAGACCACACAAGATCTCGAGAGGCCGTGACTGCCTGGCTGACCTTCGCTGCATCCACGCTGATTGAGGCGCAGCCCGAAGCAGGCATCGAGGGGCCGGGGCGGCGCAGCCACACGTCGTCTAGGCAAGCATCCGTGTCCAGATGCTTGCGCACCAAGTGCGGCCACCAGTTCTTGCGCGCCTGACGGGGAGGCGACGAAGCCTGCTCCACAAGAATGTTCGGACCCCGATCATGTCGTCGCTTGGTCCGGTGAGGTGGCCAAAGTTGGCCTCAGGCGATCAGGCCGGCCTCGCGCAGCGACTTGAGCGAGAGCTGCACATGGTGCGTGGGACCGACGACCGGCAGCAGCGGGTCGAGGGTCTTGAGGCCCTCGCCGGTGTTGAGGGCGACCGTCTCCTGCGCCGGGTCGAGGACCTCGCGCTCGATCAGCTGGCGCAACACCGAGACGGTGACTCCACCGGCCGTTTCACCAAAAATACCCGTCGTGCGGGCCAGGTCGCGGATGCCGGCGATGATCTCGTGGTCGCCGACCCGGCCGACCGAGCCGCCGGTGCGCCGGATGGCGTCCAGCGCGTAGGGGCCGTCGGCGGGGTTGCCGATGTTCAGCGACTTGGCGATCCCGGTGGGCTTGACCGGCTTGACGACGTCCCAGCCGTTGTCGAAGGCGGTGGCGATCGGGTCGCAGCCGGCCGACTGGGCACCGAAGACCTTCCAGCCGGTGTCCTCGACGATGCCGGCCGCGACCAGCTCGCGCCAGGCCTTGTCCACCTTGGTGAGCAGCGAGCCCGACGCCATCGGGATGACCACCTGGGCCGGGATCCGCCAGCCGAGCTGCTCGGCGATCTCGTAGCCCACCGTCTTCGAGCCCTCGGCGTAGTAGGGCCGGACGTTCTGGTTGACGAAGGCGGTGTCCTCGAACTCGTCCGTCTCGGCGAGCTCGCTGGTCAGCCGGTTGACGTCGTCGTAGCTGCCGTCGACGGCGATGAGCGCCTGGCCGTAGACCGCGGACTGGGTGATCTTGCCCGGCTCCAGGTCGCTGGGCACGAAGACGAAGGAGGGCAGCCCCATCCGTGCGGCGTGCGCGGCGACGGAGTTGGCCAGGTTGCCGGTCGAGGCGCAGGCGATCTTCGCGTAGCCGAAGCCCTTGGCCGCGGTCGCGGCCAGGCTGACCACCCGGTCCTTGAAGGAGTGGGTGGGGTTGGCCGAGTCGTCCTTGACCCACAGGCCACCGGTGAGCCCCAGCTCGGCGGCCAGCCGGTCGGCCCGCACCAGCGGGGTCATGCCCGGATCGAGGGTGACCCGGGACGCCGGGTCCTGCCCGACCGGGAGCAGCGCGGCGTAGCGCCAGATGTTCTGCGGGCCGGCCTCGATCTGCTGGCGGGTCACCGCACGCATCAGCTCGGGGTCGTAGTCGACCTCGAGCGGGCCGAAGCACTCGGCGCAGGCGTGCTCGGCGATCAGCCCGAAGGTGGCGCCGCAGTTGCGGCACACCAGGCCACGGGCCGGGTTCGGCGGGACGGGCCCGCCGGCGGTGACGTCTGCCTGGGCGGAACCGGGAGCGGTCATGGTCATTCGACGACTACCTCCTCATCTTCCCCGCGCCGGGCCGTCGAGCCGCGCGGGACGGAATTGGCACCTCTCGCTGCGCATGCGCGCAGCGACGGTTGCCGGGGCTTCATCGGGCCGTGTCCCTCTGCCCCTCTGGATGAGTGGAACGACCTCACACTACTCAGGCCAAAAAACCCGATGGAGGTCTGGCTGTTGCAAGAGATGTGCTGCTCGTTGGTCTCCGTTGCGGCACGGCGCTCGTTGTCCCGGCGAAGAGCGAGCGTGTCACCCACTTCGGGGATGATGGTCATCAACCGCCAGCAGTTCGCGACGGCGCAGCAACAGATGCTTTGCGTTCTCCAGGTTCCGACAGAGGCTGGATCAACTTCCGTATCGGGACCGGGTCGCCGCCTTCGCTCGTGGCGTGCGAGACGGGCTCGCGGAGCGGATCGCCGCCGTCGGCCGGTCTACGTGATGCTCGACGGCGACGTCGCCATGACCCTGGGCCGGCTGCTCCAGCAGGAGCTGGGGGTCAGCTCGGATGTGCTGGTCATCGACGGACTCGCCTGCGAGACTTCGACTACTCGATATCGGCCGGGTGAGGCCCCCTCGAAGACCGTCCCGGTGACGATCAAGTCGCTCGTATTGGGAGCGACCCGGGGGCCTGACCGGGAGTGCCGCTCAGCTCGTCGTCATCGGGTCCATCCCGCCCACGCGCTCGGCCGTGCGCGTGAGGTGGGTGCGCATGAGGCTCATCGCCGCGTCGGCGTCCCGGGCGGCGATGGCGTAGACCAGGGCGCGATGCTCCTCCACGCCCTGCCGGCCGTGCAACGGCGCCACCTCGCGGGCCCGCTCCAGGGACTGCAGCAGCGGGTCGTGCAGGGATTCGACCAGCATGGCGACGGCGCGGTTGTGCGTGGCGACAGCGAAGCGGGTATGCCACTCCGCAGAGAGCTCGAGCGGGTAGTCGTTACCTTCGAGAGCGGCGCTGCTGCGGTCGCAGATGGAGTGCAGCGCGGCGACGTCCTCGTCGGTAGCCCGCTCGCACGCCAGCCCGACGATGCCCAGCTCGAACACCATGCGCGCCTCGGTGACCTCCACGGCGGTCAGCGTCGCGAGCGAGATGAGGTCGGCGATGCCGGCCCCGACCAGGCGGCTGCTGGGCGCGGTCACGAAGGCCCCGCCGCGTGCACCCACCCGGATGTCGACCAGGCCGTTGGCCTCCAGCACCCGCAGGGCCTCGCGCACGGTAACCCGGCTCACGCCGAACCGCTCGCAGAGTTTGCGTTCGGAGGGCAGTCGGTCACCGGCAGCCAGCTGGCCTTGGCGGATCAGCACCCGGATCTGGTCGACGATGACCTCGGAGATGCGCCCGACGCTCACTCGGCTGAGCAGATCGCCCTTGCCGGCCGCGGAACTTTCGGTGGGCGCTGCTGCGGTCGGTTGCTGCATCGTCACCTCCGCATCGTAGGTGACCGGGGATGCGGAGCACCGGTTCCCGGGATCCGGTGCTCCGCATCCCGGGGGCCTGTCGACGCCGGGCCGCCCGGCGTGAGATCCGCCCGCACGTACCGGCCGCCGGGAGCCAGAGGCCGTAGGTCACCGTTCAGCGGATAGTGCAGCGGCGTGGCGATCGGAACCTCCAGGTCGATCACCTCGTCCGGGCCGAGGTCGTCCAGTAGGGCGATCAGCGGATGAAGGAGGACGGGAGCAAGATCGTCGGCGTGGTGGCCTGGGACTACCAGATCGCGCGGATCGTGGACCGCGCCGGAGTCGACCTCGTCTCCGTGGGGGACACGGTGGGCGTGAACCTCTGGGGTCAC
>NZ_JAAGWH010000038.1 GCF_010682105.1 Modestobacter muralis
GGAACCCGTTCGAGGTGACGATGGAGGAGATGCTCGTCGTCGCCAAGGCCGTGTGCCGCGGCGTGTCGCGGGCACTGGTCAGCGTCGACTTCCCGTTCGGCCCCTTGCAGGAGGGCACCGACTCCGCGGTCCGCGCGGCCATCCGGTTCGTCAGCGCGGCCCGCAGCTGCGCCAGATCGGCCAGACAGTCCCCGCCCACGGCCAGCGAGACGGCCAGCTCCAGCAGAATCTTGCCCGGATCGTGGCGGGCCAGCGGCCGCCGCCACGGCGCCATCGCCTGCGAGAGAGCCTCATCCAGACCGACCGCCTCCGCGGTCCGCAGCAGAACGACGGCGCCAGCGTTGGGCACGACGCTCGGGCCCTGCCCATCGACCGCCAGGGACGGGTACCGCCCGCTACGCTTCTTCACCAGAAAGGTGCTCCCGCCCTCGCGCTGATCAGGTCCTAGACAAACCCGATCCTCGCAGGTCAGGAGCACCTTTCGCTCTGCCAGAGCGACCTACACGATCACGCGCGGTGAAAGCCCCGGGTTAACCGGCGTCCGAAAACTCGGGAACATTCCACGGAGGACCAGCCCGCACTGCCGGGCCTGCTGCTCGCCACGGCGAGCGAGGTCGCCGTTGACCCGGCCGGTGAAGCGATCCTCGGCGTTCCAGGCGCTCTCCCCGTGGCGGAGGAGGATGAGAGACGGCATGGTGGGTACAGTCGTAACCTATGGTCTAATGGACAGACCGTTCGTGGAACGGGCGAGAACGTTGAAGGGGGCAGGGGCGTGCCGAAGGTCGTCTACGTGGAGGACGCCGGTCAGGAGCACCCGATCGAGGCGACAGTCGGGGAGTCGGTGATGGCCACGGCGGTGAAGAACGGGGTCCCCGGCATCATCGGCGAGTGCGGCGGGAACGCGTCGTGCGGGACGTGCCACGTGTGGGTCCGCGCCGAGTTCACAAAGCTCGTCGGCGAGCCCAACGATCTCGAGGAGGACCTCCTGGAGATGGCGGTGACCGATCGCCGTGAGGGTAGCCGGCTGAGCTGCCAGATCTCCGTGTCCCCCGAGCTCGACGGCCTCACCGTGGACGTGCCCCCGCAACAGCCGTGAACCCGGCAGTTGACGCCCCTCCACCAAGGACTGAAAGTTAGACCACACGCGCGGCTGAGGACAGGGAGAGTCTCGTGCTTCGTCAGGACATCAACGAGCTGCTGACCCGAACGGGTCCCGGAACCCCCATGGGGGAGATGTTCCGCCAGTACTGGATGCCGGCCTGCCTGGCCGAGGAACTGGCCGAGGACGGGTGCCCACCCGTCCGGCTCAAGCTGCTCTCCGAGCGGCTCGTCGCCTTCCGGGACAGCTACGGCAACTACGGTCTGATCGACGAGTTCTGTGCCCACCGCGGCGCCTCGCTGTGGTTCGGCCGCAACGAGGAGGGCGGGCTGCGCTGCCCGTACCACGGCTGGAAGTACGACACGACGGGCCAGTGTGTCGAGGTGCCCTCGGAGGCCGACAACTCGAGCTTCGCGGAGAACGTCAAGCTGACCTCCTACCCGCTGGTCAAGGTCGGTGACGTCCTCTGGACCTACATGGGTGACCCCGCCGAGCAGCCGCCGCTGCCGGAGTTCGAGTTCGCACTCACCCCGCCGGAGCACCACTACACCTCCAAGCGCTGGCAGCAGAGCAACTGGCTGCAGGCGTTCGAGGGTGGCATCGACTCGAGCCACGTGACCTTCCTGCACTCCGGTGGCCTGAAGAGCGACCCGCTGTTCAAGGGCGCCAAGGGCAACCAGTACAACCTCAACGACACCAAGCCGTTCTTCGAGGTGGCCGACAGTGAGGGCGGCCTGTTCGTCGGGGCCCGGCGCAATGCCGAGGAGGGCTCGTACTACTGGCGGATCACTCCCTGGGTGATGCCGTCGTTCACGATGGTCCCCCCGCGTGGTGACCACCCGATCCACGGGCACTTCTGGATCCCGATCGACGACGAGAACTGCTGGGCCTACAGCTTCGACTACCACCCGGTGCGGCCCCTCACCGAGGCCGAGCGGCAGGCCATGGTCGACGGGCATGGGGTGCACAGCAAGAACATCCCGGGCACCTATCGGCCCGAGGCGAACATGGACAACGACTACCTGATGAACCGCGAGAAGCAGCGCACCGGTGAGTGGTACTCGGGTGTCGAGGGCATCGCGATCCAGGACTCCTCGCTGCAGGAGAGCATGGGCCCGGTCGTAGACCGCACCAAGGAGCGCCTGGTCCCGGCCGACAGCGGCATCATCAAGGCTCGTCAGAAGCTGTACCGGGCGGCGACCGCGCTGCGCGACAAGGGCGTGACCCCGCCCGGGGTCGACCCCGCGCACCACCACGTCCGCTCGGCCGCAGTCGTCCTGCCGCAGAAGGAGGCGTTCCTCGACGCCGCGCGGGATGACGTGCGTGTCCGGCCCGGCTTCCCGATCTCCTCCGTGTGATCGCGGCCGTGTTGACACAGACACTGAGCAGTTGTGCCCGGGCGGCTACGGCGGAGGAGGCGCGGTACCGGATCGACCGGCCGATCGCGCCTTCCCGTGCCGGACGGGTGGTGGCCCTGGACCCAGGAGCGGCCGAGATCCTGCGTCGGACTGCGCAGCATCCCTGGGCCAATGCCCGCTTCTACAGCTGCCAGCCGGCCGGAGCCGGAAGCGAGGAAGTCGTGCTGCGAGGTATCGACGGCGGGTCGGCGACACTGGCCGACGAGCTGGCCAGCGCGTCGGTCGTCGTCATGGTCGCGACCAGCGACGCCGGCGCCGCCTGCGCCAACACGCTTGGCAAGGCGTGCTGGGAGCGCGGCATCCAGACGGCCGGTCTGGTCCTCGGTGACGGCACACAGGTGGGCACGGCCGCTTCGGCGGCCGTGACCGCGCTGCGGCCGCACGCCCGGGTGCTGTTGCCCTCCTCCGACGAGGCGGACGTCGTCGACCTGCTGACCGCACTCCGTGTCTGAGCGGGTGGGGCTGCGCGACCTGCAGCAAATGAAGGACGACGGACGCAAGATCGTCGGCGTGGTGGCCTGGGACTACCAGATTGCGCGAATCGTGGACCGCGCCGGAGTCGACCTCGTCTCCGTGGGGGACACGGTGGGCGTGAACCTCTGGGGTCACCCGAACCCGTTCGAGGTGACGATGGAGGAGATGCTGGTCGTCGCCAACGCCGTGCGCCGGGGGGTCTCCCGGGCGCTCGTCAGCGTCGACTTCCCGTTCGGCCCCTTGCAGGAAGGCACCGACTCCGCGGTCCGCGCGGCCATCCGGTTCGTCAAGGAGGCCGGGGTGGACATGGTCAAGCTCGACGCCGCGTCGGACTACCCCGAGGCGGTGGAAGCGGTGAACCGGGCGGGTATCCCGGTGTTCGCGCAGTTCGGCATCACGCCGCAGACGGCCCTGCGGTACGGCGTCGAGTACCAGTCCGTTCCGTCGGCGGCCGACGCCGTGCCGGCCGAGCTGCTCGACGACATGGTGGCCGAGGCCAAGCTGCTGGAGGACGCCGGGGCTGCACTGCTGAACTTCACCAACTCCGGCCCGGTGGTCGGAGCCGCGGTCGCTGCGGCGGTGTCCATCCCGGTGGTAGGGGGCTTCGGTGGTGGCCCGTGGCTCGACGGTCGCATGCGAATGGTCAACGCCGCCATCGGCTACGCGGCCACCGCTCTCGACGGGGCCCGCGACGCCTACGTCAACGTCGCTCAGCTCACGCTGGAGGCGATGACCACCTACGCCGAGGACGTCCGTGCCGCTCGGCAGTTGCCCGGCGGGATCCCCGTCCCCGCAGCGACCTGACCTACCGAGAGGACGCACACGTGCCCACCGCCGTCATCGACGGGATTCAGACACGTTACGAGGTGAGCGGCTCCGGCCCGGCGTTACTGATGTTCTCCCCCGGTGGTTTCGACTCCACGCTGGAGAGCTGGCGGACGGTGGGCGTCTACCGGCGGCTACGGCTGCTGGACCAGCTCAGCACCCGCTACACGTGCATCACCTTCGACCGGCGGGAGTCGGGTCAATCGGGGGGCCGGCTGCAGCGGATCCGCTGGGCGGACTACGTCACGCAGGCGGTAGGGCTGCTGGACCACCTCGGCATCGCGTCGGCCCACCTCATGGGGGGCTGCGTGGGGTGCTCCACGGCTGCGGCGGTCGCCGTGGACCACCCGGACCGGGTCTCGAGCATGGTCCTGTACTCGCCGGCCGGCGGGGTCAAGTACCGGGTGAAGCAGCACGCCCGCTTCACCCGCCATCTGTCCTTCGTCGAGGAGCACGGGATGGCCGGGGTGGTGGAGCTGACCGGTCAGACGGAGGCCGGCTTCTCCAAGGACCCACGGGTGGGCCCGTGGAACAGTGTCATCCGGACCGACCCCTCGTTCGCGGCGGAGTACGCGGCGACCGATACCGAGCGCTATGCGCTGCTGGTCAGCGGGACCGCGCGGCTGATGTTCGACCGAGACACGGTCCCCGGCGCCGAACCCGAGGACCTGCTAGACCTGGCCATCCCGACGCTCATCGTGCCGGGACAGGACGACTCGCACGCTCCGTCGGCAGCACGCTATCTGCAAGAGTGCCTTCCGCATGCGCAGTACTGGGATGCTCCCGTCGCCGAGCAGACCGAGGACACGGCGCCGGCGCGGATTCTCTCGTTCCTGGATTCCGTCCAGGAGCCGGCCGGCGAGGGGCGTCCTGCACTGCACCCCTGAGTCGGTCCGGCCGGGACCGACTTCTCACGACAAAGGAGTTTCCTTGAAGGCAACGATCAGGACCTCGACGCGGCCCATCGGTCGTGTGACCGTGGCGCTCGCCCTGGCCGGGGCACTCAGCGCCTGCGGGGCAGAGGACACCTCCGGTACCTCCGACGCCTCGGGCGGTGGCGAGGCCGAGCAGGTGTTCGAGGGCGAGGACGTGGACCTGGTCGTCCCCTACGAGCCCGGTGGCGGTTATGACGCCTATGCCCGGGCCATGGCGCCCTACCTCGAGGAGTGCACGGGCGCGCGCATCATCGTGCGGAACGAGCCGGGCGCCGGCGGCCTCGTCGCCACGAACCAGACGGCGGTGGCCCCGGCCTCGGAGAACCGGATGCAGATCGTGAACACGGTCGGTCTCGTCTCCGCCCAGATCGCCGGTGCCGAGGGCGCCATCTTCGACCTCAACGATCTGAACTGGATCGGCCGGGTCTCTGCACCGCCGAACGTGGTGGTCGTGACCCCGGACAGCCCCTTCCAGACCTGGCAGGACGTCGTCGACGCCGGGGAGCCGGTGCGTTTCGTCGCCCAGGGGCCGGGCGCCAACGACTTCATCGCGCCCAACATCCTCGGCGATGCCTACGGCTTCCCGTTCGAGATCATCACCGGGTTCGCCGGGTCGACCGAGGCCCGCCAGTCGGTCGTCGCCGGGGACGCCGACGCCCACGCGCTGCCGATCGACAGCCAGCTGGGGGCGATCGAGTCCGGCGACGTCCGTCCGCTGGTCACGGTGGCCGAGGAGCCGGACCCCCTGCTGCCGGACACCCCCGCGATCAGCGAGACCGAAGCTCCCGACGCCGAGGCGCAGACCATCGTGGACAACCTGATCGCGATGGGGGAGACGGGCCGCTCCTTGATCGTCTCGCCGCAGATGGAGGAGGAGCGGGTGGAGGCGCTGCGCGAGGGATTCCAGTGCGCCATCGAGAACCAGGAGCTGCTCGACCAGTTGGAGAGCCAGCAGCGCCCGCTGGCCCCGCTGAACGGCGAGGAGGCCGCTGCGCTGGTGCGCGAGGTGCTTGAGGCGCCCGAGGCGTTCCAGCAGCTGGTCACCGCCAGCTACTGAGCCGAACGTGTCAGGGGGCGGTCCCCCCGGGTTCACCGACCCGGGGGGACCGCCCCCTGACGCACGGCCGGCGGCAGCGCGCTATGGCAGGCGGTCAGGCCTGGCCGCTGAGCCCGCCGAGCTGCGCGGCGGAGGCCGTGTAGTCCGGGGGAGTCCTCCAGGTTGGTGACCTTGTCATAGCTCAGGCGCTCGAAGAGCCGGTTCTGGACGGACATCACCCGCAGCGGCGGGCCGTCTGCTGCGAAGATCAATCTGCCAGGCTTTCGTCCGGGTGCCGGTTCTGTCCCGGTGACACGTCCTGCGAGCGGGCCCTTCAGAGCAGCGACCCGCCCTGCTCCAGAGTTTCGATCATGGCGACCCGCCGGGCGTGCACGTCTCCCTTGAAAGGTGTCGTCAGCCAGGTCGCGACCACCAGCTCGGCGGTCTCCGGCTCGATCGCCTTGGCCCCGAGCACCAGCACGTTCGCGTCGTTGTTACCCCGCGAGATCTCCGCGTGCCAGACGTCGGGGCACAGCCCCGCGCGGATGCCCGGCATCTTGTTGCAGGCGATCACCTCGCCCTGCCCGCTGCCGCCGACGACGATCGCCCGGTCGGCCCGGCCGTCGATCACCCGGCGGCAGACGTCCTCGCACAACGGCGGGTAGTCGACGAGCTCCTCGCCCGGGTGCGCACCTCGGTCGTCGACCTCATGGCCGTCGGCCCGCAGCGTCTCGATGAGCCTGCCCTTGAGGGCAACCCCGTTGTGGTCGGCCGCGATCGCGATCCGCATGCCGGGCCTCATGCGACGACGTCGCGCGTGTCGGGGGTGAAGGCGTCCTCGATCCGCGGCGCACGATCGAGGATCTTCTGGTCCACCGCCGACCGGATGAGGTCTTCGAGCACCTGTCGGTTGGGCTCGATGCCGTAGGGCAGCGGGTCGTCCCAGCCGGTCAGCTCCATCACCGTGCGGTGCATGCGGTCGGTCGCGGTCTCCTGCGGCAGCGTTCCGGCCCGCAGTTGCTGCACGTAGCCGTGCTTGGACTCGGCGAACGCGTCGAACACGCGGCGCCCCAGGTCCGGGTGCTCGGCGAGCAGCTCGTCGCGGATCACGACCAGGTGGTTGATCGGCCACAGGCCGCGCTGCTGGAGGGCGGCATGCGCGGCCTCGTCCGGGTGGGGGATGAGCGGGCGGGTGTCCGCTGAGTCGATCTCGACGCCCACCACGGCGGCGAGTTCTTCGCTGGTCAGCATCTCGTCGAGGGTCCGGCCGGCCGGTGCCGGCACCACGTTGGCCGGTGGGCGGTACTCCGCCACGTGCTCGTCGCCCGACAGCACCCACGTAACCGAGTCGAGGTCCACCCCGTACTCACCGGCCAGGATCGAGCGCGCCCAGACGCCAGTGGTCACCGTGTAACCGCGGTTGACGCCAACCTTCCTCCCCTCCAGGTCCTTGGGCTGCGAGATGCCGTGCCGGGTGTCCACGGTGATCGCGTTGTGGTGGAAACCGCGAACGAGGAAGGCCGGGACGGCGGTGAAGGCGACGCCGTGCGCCTTGGCCGTCAGGTAGGTCGTCAGGGCCATCTCGCAGACGTCGAACTCCAGGGTCCGCACCATCCGGCGGAAGCCCTGGACGAGGACAGGGACGTCCACGAATTCGAAGCCGGCTCCCTTGGGGGTGACGGTCCCGTCCAGAAGCGCCCGGTTGTTGCCCTGGGCGCGCGTGACTGTGCGCAGGTTCAGGTCGGCCATGGCGGCGGACGGTAGCAGGGACATGGCCGGCCCGGAGGAGTCGACCAAGGTGGCCTGCCGACCTGCCCGCCCGGACGGGTCGGGGACTCCGTGCCGGGCGCCGGAGCCGCTGGACGAGGCGAGGGCCAGCAGCCGCAACAGCTGCGGACTCCGGCGAGCGGGCCCGGTTCGACAAGCCCTGACCACCGATGTTTCCCCGAGGCCTGATGGTCCTCATCGGGGACCGGCCTGTCCGTCGTGCCGGTCCAGCCGGTTTCCGGATCCCTGGACGTGGCGCACGAAGGACTGCACCGCCGGGGCGATGCCTTGGCGTGACCAGTAGATCCACAGCGGGGCGCTCATCGGGGTGTGCTCGTCCACCAGCGCTGGCCAGCGGGCGGACTCGTCGGCGCTGAGGTTGTCGTCGGCGATGACGGCAACGCCCATGCCGGCCCGGGCGAGCGCGACCAGTGTGCTGGCGTTGCCGCTCTCCAACGCGATGTCGAGCCCGAAGCCCCCCGCTCGCAGTGCCGGCTCCAGCAGCCGCCTGGTGAGGCTGCCGGCGTGCCCGGTGAGCACCGGCCGGCCGCGTAACTCAGCTGTCGAGACGTGGCTCCGGCCGTGCCATGGGTGGTCGTCGGAGGTGACCACCGCCAGTCGGACGTCGCCGAGCTGGTGGCCCGCAAGACGCCGTTCGGCCTGCGGGAGGCCGGTGACGAGATCGACGTCCCCGTTGAGCACCTGCTCGATCGCGGGCAGGCCCGAGTGCTCGTGAACGGCGACGTGGATAGCGGGATGCGCCGACCGGAAGGTACCGATCAGCGGCGCGAGGAACCGCGGGACGTGCGGATGCGCGCAGGCCAGCGTGACCACGCCCGCTCGACCCTGAGCGAGTTCGCTGGCATATACGGAGACTGCTTCCGCTCGGTCCAGCAGGTGCTCGGCGCGGGGCAGGAGCTGGTGCCCGGGACCGGTCAGCTGAACTCCGCGGCCGGACCTCTCGAAGAGCGCGATGCCCAGCTCCGCCTCCAGCGCCTTGACCGAACGCCAGAGCGAGGGCTGCGGCACGTCGAGGCTGGCGGCGGCGCGGAGGAAGGACCCGACGCGGGCCACCGCAACGAAATAGCTGAGCTGGCGAAGCTCCACGGGCGGCTCCTTCTACTCACAGCTGAATAACAGGACTCCAGAACAATCTATAGACGGTCTGTGATGCGCGCCATACCCTTCTCCCAACGCGCACTGCAGCGCACGAACGTCCTGCTAAGAGGAGAATTTGATGTCGGAGTCAGGTGGGGGGGCCGCCGTTGCGCGGCAACGTCAGTTGGTCGAGCGGGCACTCGGTGAGTGGCAGGGCGAGGTGGCGGGTCGAGTCGTCGTTGTCACCGGTGGAGCCCGCGGCATCGGCCGCTCGCTCTGCGAGGGACTGCTGCGCGCCGGCGCCAAGGTCGTTGCCGCGGACCTGACGTGGGACGACGCTGACGACTTCCGCAAGCGGCTGGAGTCTGCCGGCAGCGGCATGGCCGTCGACATGGACATCACCGACGAGGCCGCGCTCGATGCCGCCCGAGACGCTGTCATCGACCGGTTCGGGACCGTCGACGTCCTGGTCAACAACGCGTCCCTGGTCTCCGAAACGCTCTTCGCGCCCACCGGCCACCGGAACACCCTTGACACGACGGACCGCGACTGGGAGGTGATGTTCGGCGTCAACGTGTTCGGCACGCTGAAGGCCATCCGTCGGTTTATCGAGCCGATGCGAGCCCAGCAGCGGGGCAGCATCGTCAACGTCGTCAGCAGCGGCGTCCTGCCGGTCTCCGTCGGCGGCGGCTATCACGGACTGCGCCCGTGGACGGTCGAGATGCCCTACCAGGCCACCAAGGCCGCCGTGATGGCATTGACGTTCTACCTCGCCGAGGAGGTGCGCGGCTACGGGGTCGCGGTCAACGCGATCATGCCGGGGCACACCCGCGCATCGTGGTTCGACGCCACCGCCCGAGCCTTCAATGAGCAGGGTATCGCCTACTTCATGCGCCCGGCGGTTCCCGAGCACCTGCTGCCGATCTCGCTCTTCCTTGCCGCCCAGGACAGCGCGGGGGCGACCGGTCGCCTCTATTACGTGCCGGAGTGGAACTACGACCACGGCTACGGGGACTATGCCGCGTGGCAGGACCACGAGCTGCCGCCGGACATGGAAGAGGTCTACAGCCGGCTGGAAGCCGCCACCCCGGTCTACGAGCGGACCGGCGTAGCTCACCTCCCCTTCGACGCGCAGGGCGCCCTGTACACCGCGGGGCTGGCCAACCTCGGGGCCCAGAACAGCTGGACCAGTAACGACAGCGCTCAGTGATGCCGCATACCGCCCGCGTTAAGCGGGGCCGCTGCGGTCCGCCCTGCCACCTCACCCCACGCAATCAGTCCGGCCCGGAGAGGACCCGACCATGACCAGCATCAGCGAACGCCCCGTCGACGTGGCCGCCGCAGGACTGCACGACCTGGTGAAGCCCGACGAGGGTGCCGTCAGCCGCACGGTCTTCGTCGACGAGGCGATCTACCGCACGGAGTTGGACCGGATCTTCACCAAGACCTGGTTGTTCATCGGGCACGAGTCCCAGCTGAGTCAGCCGGGTGACTACCTGACGAACTTCATGGGAGAGGACCCCGTCATCGCCACGCGCAGTGCGGACGGGGCCATCCGGGTGATGCTCAACTCCTGCGCCCACCGGGGCATGGCCGTCTGCAGCACCGACGCCGGATCGTCGAAGTTCTTCCGCTGCCCCTACCACGGCTGGACCTACAGCAGCACGGGTGACCTGATCGGCGTCCCCCGCGCGGACACCGTCTACAACGGCGAGCTGGACAAGTCGCGGCTCGGCCTGAAGGCCGTTCCGCGGGTGGAGATCTACAAGGGCTTCATCTTCGCCAACTGGGATGAGGACGCCATCCCGCTGGTGGACTACCTCGGCGCCGATCAGCTCTGGTACCTGGACCTGGCATTCGAGGCCCCACTCGGCGGGCTCGAGGTGATCGGCCCCACGATGAAGTTCCGGATAAAGGCCAACTGGAAGCTGGCGGCGGAGAATTTCGCCGGGGACGACTACCACGTGCTGTACACCCACGGGTCGGCCTTCCAGATCGGCTTCCTCCCCGATTACGACCAGCTTGCCGACTACATCGTGCATTTCGATCACGGCCACGGGATGGGTGATGTCAGCAAGCCCGGCCGGGCGTACCAGAACGACGTCGGGATGGCGCAGTTCCTCGGGCCGGATGCGATCGAGTACGTCACGGCCGTGCACGAGCGGCTCCAGGCCCGAGTCTCGCCGCTGCAGGCGGAGATGCACGGGCTGGGTGAGGGCAACATCTTCCCGAACCTGTCGTGGATCAAGTTCGGCGCCTTCCACATCTTCGGCTTGTTCCAGTGGCACCCCAAGGGCCCGGGAGAGATCGAGGTGTGGCAGACCGCCTTCTTCGACTCCGCGGCACCCCAGTCAGTCAAGGACTTCGCCCGCACCCAGATGTCCCAGGAAAACGCCGCGGCCGGGATCTTCGGTCAGGACGACGGCGAGAACTTCGAGCAGATCACCGAGTCCGCCCGCGGGGTCGTCTCACAGACCCGGGATTTCAACTACGCGATGGGCCTGGGACACGAGGGCGAGATCCACGAAGAGGGCTACCCGGGCCACCTGGGGCCCCACTTCTCGGAGCAGAATCACCGCAACTTCTACCGATACTGGCTCGAGCTCATGACGACCCCCGGGGAGCAGAAGTGACCAGTTCCCTCACCGACCTGCGCCGCGACGTCGAGGACTTCCTCTACCGCGAGGCCAAGCTGCTCGACGAGCAACGCTACGACGAATGGCTGGGCCTCTTCACCGAGGACGTCCGCTACTGGATGCCGATCACCGAGACTCGTGAGGTCCGCCAGCACCGGGACCACGTACCCGGCGAGTGGGCCTTGGTGGAGGACGACAGCCGATTCCTCGCCAAGCGGATGGAGCGTCTGGCCGGCGGGCTTGCCCACTCCGAGCAGCCGCGGTCGCGGACGCGGCGGTTCATCAGCAACGTCCTGGTCACCCCCGAGGCGGACGGGGACTTGGTCGCGGAGTCCAATTTCATCGTCTTTCAGTCCCGGCGGGCCAACTGCGAGCAGTTTTTCGTCGGCTCCCGTCGTGACCGGCTCGTGACCTTCGGTGAGAGCTGGAAGATCGCCGAACGGACCGTGCTCCTCGACCACCGGGTGCTTCCCCGTGCCATCTCCATCTTCTTCTGACGAGCGGGGCCCCGAGGTCATCGGCAGCCGGGACGGCGACGGGGCGGGCGAACCGCTGGATCCCGGGTCGTGGCTGCGGGCCGGGGTCGGCGACGCGGCGCTGACCGTCAGCAACGAGTTCGCCCGGGTGCGGGTGCGCGCCGACCGCGACGGTAACGACCTTCGCCTGGCCATCCGGAGCCTGCGTACGGGCCGCGAGGTTTTCCTCGACGCCCTTCAGCTGGAGAGCCTCACCTGGCTGGACGATAGCGCTTATACGGCGCTGCTGACCGAGCCTTTCGGACCGCAGTGACCGACCATCCACATGGCCGATCGGGAAGGGAGCTTGAGGTGACGAGCGTGGACGGGGGGGTGACCCTGACGGGGGAGAACTCGTTCTGGGTGGACCTGCTGGGTACCGAGGTCCGGTATCGCCAATCCGGTCCGCACCGCACCCGCAGCGTCGAGGCAGGGGACGGTGAGCCGGTCCTGCTGCTGCACGGGATCAGCGGGCATGCCGAGACCTGGGTGCGCAACGTCGCCGTTCTCGGCCGGGACTTCCGAGTGCACGCCATCGACATGCTCGGCCACGGGTTCACCGACAAGCCGCGGATCGAGTACTCGATCCGCGCGCTTGCCGACCACGTGCTGGGCTTCCTCGACGAGATCGGTGCTTCGCGTGCCCACCTCGTCGGGCAGTCCCTCGGTGGCTGGGTCGCGGCGTATCTCGCCGCCTACCACCCCGAGCGGGTCGCCTCGCTGGTCAGCGTCACGGGTGCAGGCCTGCAGGTGGATCCCGACGGTGCCGCGCTGTCTGAGAAGGTCGGCCAGCAGGTCGCGGCGG
>NZ_JAAGWH010000039.1 GCF_010682105.1 Modestobacter muralis
CCACTATCAAGGCTCTGGACGCCCCGACTCGGGAGAAGGTCCGAACCCGGCTGGAGTGGCTGATGCACGACCCTTCCGTGGTCACCGAAGAGCTGGTGGAAACCCGGTACCGGATCTACACCAGACCTGAGTTCGCCGCCATCGCCGGTGACCTGGTCGCCGGGCTGACTTCCCGAGTCCGGCCGGAGGAGTCGCTGACCGCGGAGCGGTTGGCGACGATCAGCTGCCCGACTCTGGTGCTGTGGACGCGGCAGAACCCGACCATGCCGTGGCAGGTCGGAGAGGCAGCTAGCCGGATCGTCCCGGGTGCAACGTTCTACCTCATGGAGGACGCCGGGCACTGGCCGCAGTTCGAAAAGCCTGCGGAGTTCCATGCAATCGTCGGCGAGTTCTTGCGCTCGGTGACCGCGAGGCACGGGGACGCCCGTCGCGCGGGGGACGGCAACCTTCCGGGCAAGGCCCCCGACGTCGTGCGGGCCGGCTGATGGGCAGCTTGGTGGGCGCGTACGCGACGTCCCACACGGCGATGATCATCCGCAAGTTCCAGCCGGACAACGACGTGCACGTCGCGGTGCATCAGGCGTTCGCCCAGGTGCGTGCGGAGGTGGACCGGCTGTCCCCCGACGTGCTCGTCGTCGTCGGCAGCGAGCACCTCAACTCCTTCGGCTACGACAGCTTTCCGCAGATCTGCGTGGGAATCGGGGAGACGGCCACGGGTTGGGGAGACGGAGGAGTCGCCAGCGCCGAGGTCCCGCTGGCCGGTGCGTTCGCCGCCCAACTCCTCGCCGACGGCGTGGCCGCCGGCTTCGACCTCGCCTTCTCCGCCAACCCCAAGATCGACCATGCGTTCATGGCGCCAATGACCCTCATCCGACCGGAGATGGACATCCCGGTGGTCCCGGTGTTCCAGAACGCCAATACCGAGCCTCTTCCACCGCTGTGGCGCTGCGCGCAGTTGGGGGAACTTCTGCGCGATGTCGTCACGCGGCGGCCCGCCGCCGAACGCGTGGTCATCCTGGGGACCGGCGGGCTCTCCCACTGGGTCGGCACGCCAGAGATGGGCCGGATCAACACTGAATTCGACGAGCGGTTCCTGCGGCATGTGCGCGCAGGCGACCTCGGCGCGATCCTCGCCATGACTACGGCCGACGTCCTCGCCGAGGCCGGCAACGGTGCCCCGGAAATCCGGAACTGGGTCACCGCGATCGCAGCCGCGTCGACTCGTGAGGGAGGCGCAGCGTCGGAGCCGGCGTGGGCGCCCGGACGGGGGGACGAGCGTAGGGCCCGTGTGCCGAAAGGGGCCGTCCTGGCGTACGAATCCGTGCCGGAATGGGCGACCGGGATTGCGCTGGCTCGTCTGTTGCCCGAGCAAGAACCGTGAACCTGGCTCTGGACCAGGTCATCCGCCAGGTCGTCCGGGACCCGGAGTTTCGTTCCTTCGCGGAAGAGGCGGGCCAGCAGGCGGCGGCCCGCGCAGGCGTATCACCGGCCGAACTGGCGGCGGTTCTAGAAGGCGACCTGGTCACCCTCCATCGAGGGGGAGCGCACCCCCTTCTGATCATGCAGCTGGCCGGTGCGCTCGGGATTGATCCGATGCGGCGCTTCGACGCCGAGCCGCGTGCCCATGACGTGACCGAGGAGAGATGATGAAGATCACGGTCGATCACGAGCGGTGCGAGGGCTTCGCCTCGTGCGTCGTGTCCGCCCCCGACCTCTTTGACCTCGACGACGAGCGCAACGTCGCCGTCGTCCTGGAGCCTGTCGCCGCTGACGCCCGCGCCTTGGCACTCGAGGCGGCCGCGAGTTGCCCGGTGCGCGCCATCACCGTCCTCGATCCGCCGGTGGTCGAGGCATCGCTGCCGACGGCGCGGCCGGTGCCCGAGGCAGCATCCCCGGACGCCGTCGCGATCGCCGTCGAGCGAATCCGCCAGGCGGCGGTCACCGGTACACCCTGTGCCCCGGTTCGTGACGTGCTGCCACCGACGCTGGCGGCCGGCTACGCCGTTCAGCAGGTGCTCTCCGCCCGCGCCGTCGCCGACGGTCGGCGGGTCGTCGGACGGAAGGTGGGCCTGACGAACCCCGTGGTGCAACGTCAGCTAGGCGTCGACCAGCCCGACCTGGGCGTGCTGTTCGAGGACATGGCAGTGGCCGACGGCGGGACGGTCGGCGCCGGTCGGCTGATCCAACCGCGGATCGAGGCCGAGGTAGCCCTGATCCTCGGCGCCGACCTGACTGGGCCCGACCTCACCAGCGGACACCTCCGCGCGGCCGTGGCCGAGGTAGTGGCCGCCCTGGAGATCGTGGACAGCCGCATTGCGGGCTGGGACATCAGTCTCGTGGACACGGTTGCCGACAACGCCTCCAGCGGACTGTTCGTGCTTGGCTCGCAGCGCCGGCCGTTGGACGACCTCGACCTCCGCACGGTGCGGATGACGCTGCGCGAGGACGACGACGAGGTGTCCACCGGGACCGGCGCCGACTGCCTGGGGGACCCGATCGCGGCCTTGGCCTGGCTTGCTGCGGCCGCCCGCGACCTCGGCCAGCCGCTACGGGCAGGCGACATCGTCCTCTCCGGAGCGCTCGGACCCATGGTGCCGGTCCGAGGGGGTGCAACGTATACCGCCGAATTGAGCGGACTCGGGCCCGTCGCCGTCACGTTCGGCGCAGGGGAACCGGCGTGACGGAGGGAACAGCCACTCGACGACGACGGCCGTGAGCCGGCCGGCGACCGGGCAAGTAGCACCGATTGTTCGCGGGCCCCAGCGCCCTTGATGGGCTGCCGCGGGCACCCATGACCGCTACCGGCCGAGAGCGCCGGCACACGAAGGAGGAGACATGGCAGGCAGAGTCGAGGGCAAGGTGGCGTTCATCTCGGGGGCGGCGCGAGGTCAGGGTCGCGCGCACGCCGTTCGGCTGGCCGAAGAGGGCGCGGACATCATCGCATTCGACGTTGCGGGCCCGGTGCCCGCTCAGGGTGCGCCGGCGGCAACGCCCGAGGACCTCGCCGAAACGATCCGGCTCGTCGAGAAGCTCGACCGGAGGATCATCGCCACACGGGCCGACGCCCGTGAGCCCGAAGCTGTCACCGCGTTGCTGGCCGACGGTGTGGCCCAGCTCGGCCGACTCGACATCGTCGTCGCCAACGCCGGGATCCAGGGCATTCCGGGCTCGGTCGCCGAAACGTCGGCGTCGGACTGGCAGGCGGTGCTGGACACCAACCTCAGTGGTGTCTACAACACGGTCAAGCCGGCGATCCCGCACCTCATCGCCGGTGGCGGCGGGGGTTCCATCACGATCATCAGTTCGTCGATCGCACTGAAGCTGGTACCAGGCCTGGCGCCGTACGGGGCCGCCAAGAGCGGCCTCATCGGATTGATGAAGACACTCGCTCTCGAGTTGGCCGCGCACTCCATCCGGGTCAACTCGATCCACCCGACGACGGTGCAGACGCCGATGCTGATCAACGACGTCAACTTCCGGTTGTTCCGGCCCGACCTGGACGACCCCACGCTCGAAGACGTCGAGCCGGTCTACCGCTCGCTCAACGCCCTTCCCGTGCCCTGGGTGGAACCGTCCGATATCGCCAACGCCCTACTGTTCCTGGCCTCCGACGAGGCGCGGTACATCACCGGTATCACGCTGCCGGTGGACGCTGGGTACGCGCTGAAATAGCACCGTCTCGGCCGATGTGACCTGCCTGGGTTCGGCTTCCGCCCATTCACCGAAAGGAGCGCGCAGTGACCACGAAGGTGGCCATCATCGGTTCGGGCAACATCGGCACCGACCTGATGATCAAGATCCAGCGGTTTTCGGAGGTACTCGAGGTCGCGGCGATGGTCGGGATCGACCCGGACTCCGACGGTCTGGCCCGCGCGCGGCGGATGGGCGTGCCGACGACCGCCGACGGTGTGGCCGGGCTGATCGCGATGCTGGCCTTCGACGCTATCGAGATCGTCCTGGATGCCACGTCGGCCGGCGCGCACAGGGCCAACGCCAGCGCGCTGGCCCCGTACGGGAAGCGGTTGATCGACCTGACACCGGCCGCGATCGGGCCCTACGTCGTGCCGACAGTCAACCTCGACCAGCACCTGGCCACCGGCAACGTGAACATGGTGACGTGCGGCGGGCAGGCCACCATCCCGATCGTCGCTGCGGTCGCCGCGGTCGCCCCGGTGCACTGGGCGGAGATCGTCGCCTCCATCTCCTCGCGCTCGGCCGGTCCCGGCACCCGGGCGAACATCGACGAGTTCACGGAGACCACCGCGCGGGCGATCGAGGCCGTCGGTGGGGCGACCAGGGGCAAGGCGATCATCGTGCTGAACCCCGCCGATCCGCCGCTGATCATGCGCGACACGGTGCTGTGCATCGTCGACGACTGCGACCGCGACGCGGTCACCGCGTCGGTGGAGCAGATGGTGGCGCGAGTACAGGAATACGTGCCCGGCTACCGGCTCAAGCAGCAGGTCCAGTTCACCCCGCTGCCGGCGTCGGAATCGTTGCGCGTGCTGCTCGGCGACGACGCGGCCGGCATCGACCGGGTGCAGGTGACGGTGTTCCTCGAGGTCGAGGGTGCCGCGCACTACCTCCCCGCCTACGCGGGCAACCTCGACATCATGACCTCGGCGGCCGTGCGGGTGGCCGAGCGGATCGCCGATCGGACGGCCTCCCGTTCCGCCGAGCTCGTGGAGACCCCCCGATGACCGCCGTCTACATCCAAGACGTCACCCTCCGGGACGGCATGCACGCCGTCCGGCATCGCCTGTCCGTTGACCAGGTGCGGGCGATCGCCGCCGCGCTGGATGCCGCCGGCGTCGACGCCATCGAGGTCGCGCATGGTGACGGTCTCGCCGGCGCCAGCCTCACCTACGGACCGGGCAGCAACACCGACGACGAGTGGATCTCCGCCGCCGCCGACGTGGTGAAGAACGCCCGGCTGACCACGCTGCTTCTTCCCGGCATCGGCACGATCGAGAACCTCGAGCGCGCGCACGGCTTGGGCGTCACGTCCGTGCGGGTGGCCACCCACGCGACCGAGGGCGACGTCGCTGCCCAGCACATCGGCAAGGCCCGCGACCTAGGCATGGACGTGTCAGGGTTCCTGATGATGAGCCACATGACGCCGGCGGCGGAGCTGGCCCGGCAGGCGAAGCTGATGGAGTCCTACGGAGCGCACTGCGTCTACGTCACCGACTCCGGCGGCCGGCTCACGATGGACGGGGTCCGCGAGCGCGTACGCGCCTACCGGGATGCCCTCGACGAAGGCACGCAGATCGGCATCCATGCGCACCAGAACCTGTCGCTGGCCGTGGCCAACTCCGTCGTGGCCGTCGAGGAGGGGGCCTACCGGGTCGATGCCTCGCTCGCCGGCATGGGCGCCGGGGCGGGGAACTGTCCCATCGAGCCGTTGATCGCCGTCGCCAACATCCACGGCTGGCAGCACGGCTGCGACCTGTTCCAGCTGCAGGACGCCGCCGACGACCTCGTGCGGCCGCTGCAGGACCGGCCCGTCCAAGTCGACCGGGAGACCCTGACGCTCGGCTATGCCGGGGTCTACTCGAGCTTTCTGCGTCACGCGGAAAAGGCCGCGGAGCAGTACGGGCTGGATACCCGGGACATTCTCGTGGAGGTAGGCCGCCGTCGATTCGTCGGGGGCCAAGAAGACATGATCGTCGACGTGGCCCTCGACCTCCTCACTGCTCGGGCTGTCAACGGTGCCAACCGAGACAGGACTGCCGCCGGAGCCGGCTGATTCCGCACCGCCGCGCTCTTCCTACCTTCGTCGCATGTCCGGGCCGTCTGGGCACTGTCACGTGGGTCGAGAAGTGGGCGTGCCGCCCTACCTATCGGACGGCCTGGGCGATCACCCGTCCGGCTCGGGGCGCCAGGTTCCACAGCGGCCTGCTCCGGCCGGGGCGAGGAGGGCGATCGAGCCGTCGGGCGGGACTCACCCGGTGTCGGTTTCCGTAGGCGGCTGTCACGTTCTGATGGGTCGGAGCCCCGGGCGACCGCCGGCACGTTCGGGTGATCTCCCGGGCGCCAGGAGCCGGGCCCGCCATCAGTGCCCCGCTCGGTGCGCTGGTCCGAGTGGCCGTCCCACACCCCCCGGCCTGTGGCGAGCGCACAGACCATGGTCAGACCAATAGACCTGGGATTAGGGTGGTGGCCGACACATACTGCGGGAGGAATCAGCGATGGCAGAGCAGGTGCTTGCGGCGGTCCGGACGCGGCCGGGGACAACCGAGCTCCGGGAGTTCCCGATGCCGGACATCGGCGACGACGAGGCGTTGCTGAAGATCGAGGTCGCAGGGATCTGCGGCACGGACGTGAAGCTGTACCGCAAGCCCACCATCGACGCCCCGGTGATCATGGGCCACGAGAACGTCGGCATCGTGGCGAAGGCCGGCGCGAAGTGGCAGAAGATCCACGGCCTGGCCGAGGGCGACCGGATCTTCGTCGAGCACTACGTCGGCTGCATGCACTGCGAGTGGTGCCGGGCCGGGGAGTACCGGCACTGCGAGCTCACCGACTGGCGCACCAATCCCGACGGCCGCCGCTACGGCTACACGTCCTCGGACAACCCCGGCCGGCTGTGGGGCGGGTTTAGCCAGTACATGTACCTGCCGTGGAACGCCGTCACCCACAGGGTGCCCGACGGCGTCAGCGCCGAGCTCGCCGGCCTGGTGACGCCGCTGTCGAACGGCATCGAGTGGGCGCTGAACGCAGGTGGAGTCGGCTACGCGAAGACCGTCCTCATCCAGGGGCCGGGCCAGCAGGGTCTGTCACAGGTGGTGGCCTCCAGGCAGGCCGGCGCGTCCCTGATCGTGGTCACCGGCACCACCCGTGACGCCACCCGCCTGCAGCTGGCGAAGGACCTCGGGGCGGACGCCGTCGTCGACGTCCTCCAGGAGGACCCGCTCGCGAAGGTCATGGAGCTCACCGGAGGAAAGGGCGTCGACGTCGTCCTCGACTGCACCTCCGGTGCCGGCACCGCTCCGGTGCTCCTCGGCATCGATGCGCTGAAGCGGCGCGAGGGCACCATGGTCACCCAGGGCGAGGAGGGCGCGTTCCCGGACTTCCCGCTGAAGAAGATGACCGAGAAGTGCATCACGCTCGCCAGTGCCCGGGGGCACAGCTACCGCTCGGTCGAGCTCGCGCTCGAGCAGCTGGCGTCTCACCGGTTCCCGCTGGAGCGGCTGGCCACGCACAGCTTCGGCCTGGCCGACGTCGACCATGCGATCCGCGCGCTGGCCGGCGAGACGGGCGAGGACGCCCTCCACATCTCCCTCAAGCCGTGGGGGGATGCATGAGCGCGGTGCGCGGCAACGTCGTCGTCACGGGGATCGCCCGGGCCGACCGCGCGGTCGTGGACGGGCTCGGTTCCTGCGGCGTCGCGACCGTCCACGAGGCCGAGGGCCGGACGCACCTGCTCGACCCGGCCCTCCGCCCGGTCTACCCGGGGGCGCGGATCGCGGGCACCGCCGTCACGGTGAGCCTGCCGCCGGGGGACAACTGGATGGTCCACGTCGCCGTCGAGCAGTGCGTCGAGGGTGACGTGCTGGTCATCGCGCCGACGTCGCCGTCCCAGGCCGCCTACATCGGCGATCTGCTCGCCACCACGCTGGCCACCCGCGGGGTGCGGGGAGTGGTCGTGGACGCAGGTGTCCGGGACGTCGCCGAGCTGACCGCGATGCCGTTCCCCGCCTGGTCCCGGCACATCTCCGCCTTCGGCTGCATCAAGGCGACCATCGGCAGCGTCAACGTCGGGGTCGTTTGCGCCGGCCAGTGGATCGAGCCGGGGGACGTGGTCGTCGCCGATGACGACGGCGTGGTCGTCGTCCCGCGAGGGCGCGCGGCCGACGTGCTGGCAGCGGCCCGTGCCCGCGAAGAGCGCGAAGCCGGCATCCGCGAGCGGTACCAGGCCGGGCAGCTGGGCCTGGACATGAACGGTATGCGCGAGCCGCTGGCTGCCAGGGGACTGAGCTACGTCGAGCAGGAGCCCCCGCGTTGATCATCGACATCCATGGTCACTACACGACCGAGCCGGCGCAGCTGAAGCGCTTCCGCGAGGCGCAGCTGGCCGCCCTCGACAACGGCGGCGCCGCGCCGCAGCTCGGCGCCATCAGCGACGACGAGGTGCGGGAGAGCGTCGAGGCCAATCAGCTGCGCGTGCTCCGCGAGCGCGGCGGTGACTACATGGTCTTCTCGCCGCGTGCCTCGGGCATGGGGCATCACGTGCCGGACCCGGCCACCGCGGTGGCCTGGGCACGGGTCAGCAACGACCTGGTGGCCCGGGTCGCCGACCTCTACCCGCAGCACTTCGCGCCGGTCTGCCAGCTCCCGCAGACCCCCGGCGGCTCGCTGGACGACGTCGTCGCCGAGCTGCGCCGTTGCGTCGAGGAGCGTGGCTTCGTCGGCGCCAACCTCAACCCGGACCCCTCCGGCGGCAACTGGACCTCCCCGCCGCTCACCGACCCGTACTGGTACCCGGTGTACGAGGCGCTCGTGGAGCTCGATGTGCCCGCGATGGTGCACGTGTCGAGCTCCTGCAACCCGAACTTCCACGCCCTCGGCGCCCACTACCTCAACGCCGACACCTCCGCCTTCATGCAGTTCCTCGAGGGCGACCTGTTCGAGCGCTTCCCGACGCTCCGGCTGGTCATCCCGCACGGCGGCGGCGCCGTTCCGTACCACTGGGGCCGCTACCGCGGGCTGGCCATGCGCATGGGCTGGAAGGACCCGGCGGAACTGCTGCGCAACGTCTACTTTGACACCTGCGTCTACCACCAGCCGGGGATCGACCTCCTGACCCGGGTGATCCCGGCGGAGAACATCCTGTTCGCCTCCGAGATGCTCGGTGCGGTCCGCGGTGCCGACCCGGAGACCGGTGTCGAGTGGGACGACACCAAGCGCTACCTGGACTCGGCAGGGCTGGGCGAGGCCCAGCGGAAGGTGATCTTCGAGGACAACGCCCGCCGGGTCTACCCCCGGCTCGACGCCCGCCTGAGAGGAAGCTGATCGCGTGTCCCGGCTCAACCTGACGTTCGCCTGCGGCGACTACGACCGCACCCGTGCCCTCGAGGAGGGCACCGTGCGCCCCGAGGGCATCGACCTGACCTACCTGCGCCTACCGGTCGAGGAGACGTTCTTCCGGATGATGCGGTACCGGGAGTTCGAGGTCGCCGAGATGTCGCTGTCCTCCTACGTGAAGTCGCTCGACCTCGACGAGCCGCCGTTCGTCGCGCTGCCGGTCTACACCTCGCGGCAGTTCCGCCACGCCGGCATCTTCGTCAACACCGAGTCCGGCATCGAGAAGCCGGAGGACCTGCGGGGCAAGGTCGTGGGCACCCCTGAGTGGCAGCTCACCGCGAACGTCTGGATCCGCGGTTTCCTGGACGACCAGTACGGGGTGCCGGTGGACTCGGTCGAGTACCGCACCGGCGGGCAAGAGACGCCGGGCCGGATCGAGAAGGCCGCCGTCGACCTCGGCGACCGCATTCGGATCTCGCCGGTCGGCCCCGGCCAGACGCTGTCCCGGATGCTGGCCGACGGTGAGATCGACGCCTTCCAGGGCCCCCGGGTGCCGTCGTCCTTCGTCCCGGGCGGCAACGTCCGCCGACTGTTCGCCGACCCGGTGGCCGCGGAGAAGCAGTACTTCGCCGGGACCGGCATCTTCCCGATCATGCACGTCGTCGTGGTCCGCCGGGACGTCTACGAGCGGCACCCGTGGGTGGCGCAGACCCTGACCAAGGCGCTGCACCTGGCCAAGAGCAAGGCGGCGGCGGAGCTGTACGACGCCTCTGCGCTGCGCTTCATGCTTCCCTGGCTGATCCCCGGGCTGGAGGAGGCGCGGACCCTGCTGGGTGAGGACTACTGGTCCTACGGGCTGCAGGGCAACGAGCACGTGCTGGCCACCTTCCTCCGGTACCACCACGAGCAGGGGCTGTCCCGGCGGCAGTACGAGCCGGGGGACCTGTTCGCCCCCGAGTCCACAGAGAGGTTCGTCATCTGACGGGCGCCGAAGGAGAGATCCGCACGGTCGGCGGCGCGGCCACGCAGGGCAGCTTTACCTTCGGGATGCCGTACGGGCGCGCGGTGCTGTACCTGGGGGCGGTTACGGGATGCAACCAGGTGCTCGCCGACTCGGGGCTGTGGACCGTCCGCGCTGGCCGGCGATGGCCTCCTGGACTGCGCGCTGGGCCTGGCCGAGGACGCGGTGGTTGACGTACCAGTGGTGCGGGCACGGCAGACGCTGGTGACCGAGCCGACCCGCGAGGACCTCGCGGACCCGCGGTAGTCCCGCCTCCCGGTGGGTGCCCTGGCGCGCAGGTCGCCCACCGGGGCGCCGGATCAGGCAGCGGGCGTGGCGAGGAGCGTCTTCAGCGGCGTGCCGGCGTCGGCGACCAGTTCGGCCGGCAGCGGGATGTCATGGGTCAACGCCTTGCGCACGGCGAGATAGTCGGCGGGGGCGTTGACCGCGTCGACGGCCAGTAGCGCGCCCCTCCGGTAGTAGAGCACCGAGAAGCTCTCCGTGTCGGGGTTGCCCCGGACGACGTGCTCGTCGAAGCCGGTAGAGAGCCCCGCGATCTGCAGCTTCAGATCGCCCTGGTTCGACCAGAACCACGGGACGCTGCGTGCGTGGGCCTCTCTGCCGGCCAGTGTTGCGGCGGCCAGCGTGGCCTGAGCCACGGCGCTGGGCACCGACTCCAGGCGCACCCGGCCTTCCCCGGTCAGCGGGTGGGGGAGGACGGTGCAGTCGCCGGCGGCGACCACCGACGGCGCGCTCGTGCGGGCGTGCGCGTCCACGACGATGCCGCCGTCGCACTCGAGCCCGAGCTGCTCGGCCAGCTCCGTGCGCGGGACGACGCCGATGCCCACCATCACCAGGTCGGCGGGCAGGCTGCGACCGTCGGCGAGCTCGACCTCCTCGACGTGGCCGTCGGCGCCCCGGAACCCGACGACGCCGGTGGACAGCAGCACGGTGCTGCCGCGGCGCTCGTGGGCCTCGCGGAGGAAGTCCGAGACGACCGGCGCCACGGCCCGCCCCACCAGCCGGTCGGCCGCCTCGACCACGACGACGTCCTTGCCCTTGGCTCGCGCGGCGGCCACGGCCTCGAGGCCGATGAACCCACCGCCCACGACGACCACGCGCGAAGCCTCGGTCAGCCGGTCGCGCAGCGCGATCGCGTCGTCCAGGTCGCGGAGATAGAGGATGCCATCGAGGTCGGCTCCGGGGACGTCCAGGCGGCGGGGCCGTGCCCCGACGGTGAGCGCCAGCCGGGCGAAGGGCAGCTCCCGGCCGCTCGAGGTACGGGCGACGCCGGGGCGCTCGCCGGCGGGGAGGGCGACGTCGACGACGCGCTCGCCGCAGACCAGGTCGATGTCGTGGTCGGCGTAGAACGAGGGGGTGCGGAACGCCAGCCCGTCCTGCGTCGTCGTCCCGGCCAGGAACTCCTTCGACAGCGGCGGACGCTGGTAGGGCGGGTGGGCCTCCGCGCCGACCAGCGTGATGGGCGCCGTGTCACCGAGCTGGCGCAGGGACGCGACCAGTTGGACGCCGGCCTGGCTGGCGCCGACGACGAGCGTGCCGGCCTCTCGCTGCGCGTGCGTCATGGAAGAGCCCCCGGGGATCGGCGCGGAAAGGTAAGACCATTCTGGCAGACTGTGCGGAGGAGGACCAGAGATGACCGAGGACCTGCGCGCGACTGTCCCACTGGGATGCCGCCCGCTGGGTGCCGCGGAGCAGGAAGACCCAGGGCGTCCAGGGGAACCTCGTGCGGCGGCTGGACCGGAGCTGAGCCGGATCAGCCGGCGGGACGGCGCCGGCGCAGCATCATGGCCGGGAGGGTCATGCCGACGCCGACCACTGCCATCGCCGGGGTCAGCGGCACCGCCACGACCAGGCCGGCGACGGCGAGCGGCGCGGCGAACAGGGCGGCGGCCCGGAACGTGCCGCTCACCGCGATCGCCTCGCCCCGCTCCTCCGGGTGCACCGCCTCCGCGGCGATCGACGGGCCGAGCACCTGGATGGCGCCAGCGGCGACCCCGCTCACCACGAGCACGGACGCGGAGAGCGCGATGCTTTCCGCCACGGCCGCCATCAGGGCCGTGGCCACGCCGGTGAGCAGGATCCCGGTGCCCAGTACCCGCGTCGTCCAGCGACCGGGGGGGACGCGGCCGGCCACGGCCGTGCCCACGAGGGAGGCGCCGTTGGCCGCCGCGACGAGGACCCCGATCGTGGTCGCCGACTGGCGGGCCTGGTCGAGCGCCAACGGCACATACGACGTGAGCAGCGCCCGCCATGCGCCCGTCGTCATCCCCGCCCAGCAGGCCACGTCCACCCCCGGACGCCGCCACAGCCGGCCCGGCGGCCGGTCCGCCGGGGGCACGAACGGCGGCAGCCGGTCCAGCAGGGCGTTGGGTACCAGACCCAGTAAGGCGACGACTGCTGCCACGATGAGTGCCAGCGCCGCACTGTCCTCGGACAGGACGCCGGCGACGAGTGGGCCGACCAGCAGGCCGACCGCGGAGGCGAGGTTCACCGTGGCCAATGCGCCCGCGGCGCGGCCAGCCCCGCGGACCACGTGGGTCTGACTCCCGGTCCAGAACAACGCCCGCGACGCCCCCTGCAGTAGCTGGGCGAGGACGAACGGGAGCAGGGCAGCGGACACGGCAACGACCAGGCAGCTGGCGGCGAGCAGGACCCCCGCAGTGGCGATCAGGGTCCAGTCGGGCCAGCGCCGCATGGCCCAGCCGAGACCGAGCCGGACCAGCATCTGGGAGAGGGCGGAGACAGCCGTGAGGGCGCCGACTCCGAACGCCGAGTAGCCCACCTCGATCGCGAGCAGCGGCAGGGCGATGCTGGCGATGCTGAGCGACAGCGAGTAGATCCCCGCACCGATCGCCGAGGCCATCGGGTCGCGTCGACTTCTCACCGGGTCCTGCTCAGTGTCGGGAGGCACACGGCCGCGGGTCTGCCCTCGCCCACCTGCCACCTCCGCACCCTGGCCTCGTCTGCGCAAACGTAGCAGTGCGGCCCCTCAAAGGGCTGACCAACAGTCCATTCGCGCGGCTCGAGCCCAGAGCTGGAACCCCTGGGTCGCCGACTCGAGCTGGTCACGTCGGTACGGCCGTTCACCGATGGGCTGCGGTCATCAACCCGGAGAAAGCTCTCAGGGGGATCTGGACGGCTCCACCGGGCGCCAGTAGCCTCTGCAATACGGAAGTTGCTTCTTCCATGCTCCGCCCGGTCCCTCAGGACGGCGGATGTCGCCGTGTTTCTCAGGAGGTCAAGCTGTCTGTCATCTCCATCCCGGAGTGCGATGTCGACCTCTTCAGCGACGACGTACTCCGCGACCCGTATCCGGCATACGCGACGTTGCGAGACCTCGGGCCTGTCGTCCGGCTGACCAGGCACGGATTCCTGGCCGTCTCCCGCTACGGCGACGTCCGTGCGGTCCTCAATGACCCGGAGCACTTCGTCTCGGGCAAAGGCGTCGGATTCAACGACGAGTTCAACCACGTCCGCGCGAGCAGCATCATCGCCTCGGACGAGCCACGCCATGGCGTGCTTCGGGACGTCCTCGGTGAGCGGCTCGGTCCTCGCGCGCTCAGGGGCGTCGACGAACTCATCCGCAGTCGCGCGGCCGAGCTGGTGGCCGATGTCGCGCAGCGAGAGTCCTTCGATGCCGTCAAGGAGTTCGCCGAGATCTTCCCGGTGCAGGTGGTCGGGGAGCTCATCGGGCTTCCGGCCGACAAGCGCAGTCACCTCCTGAGGTGGGCGAACGGCGCGTTCAACGCGTTCGGACCTCCCGGTGAGCGAACGTCTGCAGGGCTGGCCGACATCGCCGAGCAGTTCGAGTACATCCGTACCGTCGCCACCCGTGAGGGGCTCGCGCCCGGCAGCATGGGCGCGGCCGTCTACGATGCCGCCGACCGGGGAGACATCCCCGAGGAGTGGTCCCTTCCGCTGCTGTCCGCCTACCTCACCGCGGGAATGGACACCACGGTCAACGCCCTGGCCTCAATGATCCTTCTGCTGGGCACCCACCAGGACTCGTGGCGGGAGCTGCGCGAGCATCCCGAACTCGCGCCGTCGGTGGTCAACGAGGTGCTGCGCATCGAGTCGCCGGCCCAGCTGTTCGCCCGGGTGGCAGTGGAGGGCGCGCAGGTCGCCGGTATCCCGATCGCCGAAGGCGAGCGCGTTGCCGCCATCTACGCCAGCGCCAACCGCGACGAGAACCAGTACCCCGACCCGGACCGCTTCGACATCCGCCGCAACCCTGCCGGCCACCTTGCGTTCGGGTCCGGGCTGCACGTCTGTGCCGGGCAGCACCTGGCCAAGATAGAGCTGCGGGCCATGCTCGAGGCCATGCTGGACCAGGTCGAGGTGATCACGGTGGGCGAACCCACGCGCAAGATCAACAACGTGTTGCGCGGTCTCACCGGTCTCCCGGCCGCCTTCGCGGCGCGTCAGCCGGCGTAAGTGAGCATCAGCGCGATGAAGGGACACCGTCCATGGGGATGACGCAGATGGACCGGGTGGACGCCGCACCCGGCCACCGTGACTACACGTCTTTCATCGACGGTGCCTACGTCGCCGTCGAGCCGGGTGGGGAGACCATCTCGCTCGTGGACCCGGCCACGCTGGTCGTGCTGGGCACGGTGCATGGGGCGTCGGCCGACGTGGTCGACTCGGCCGTGCGCAGCGGTGCGGCGGCGCAGCGCACGTGGATTGCCCTCGCGCCCGGTGAGCGGACGAGGCGGCTGACCCGATGGGCGGCGCTACTCCGCCAGCACGCCGACGAGATCGCCGCACTGGACGTCGCGACGGTGGGCAGGCTCCGCCGGGAGGCGGTCGACGACGTGGTGAAGTCCACCGGGCAGATCGAGTTCTGGGCCCACGAGGGGCCCCAGTTGCTCCGGAGGTCGGAGCGTAGCCACGTCCCCGACCATCTCTTCCTGACCTGTCCGGAGCCGGTCGGGGTCTGCGGGCTGCTGCTCCCCGGTAACGTGCCGAGCCGGATGTTGCTGGTCCACTCCGCCGTAGCGCTGGGCGCTGGCAACGCGGTGGTCGTCAAGCCCTCCGACCTCTCGCCGACCTCGGCCTCGAGGATCGCTGAACTGGCGATCGAGGCCGGGTTGCCGCCGGGTTTGTTCAACGTGGTGACCGGTTCAGCGGCAACCGGTACCGCCCTCGTCGCACATGAGGGGGTCGGCGGCCTGTCCTTCACCGGCAGTACCGCGACCGGGCGCGTGGTCGCGGCGGCGGCGGCCTCGCGCTTTGCCAAGGTGGCCCTCGAGCTGGGGGGCAAGGCCCCGCAGATCGTCTTCGACGACGCGCCGATCGAGGCGGCTTGCGAGGCGATCGTCTGGTCGGTCTGCTCGAACGCCGGCCAGATCTGTACGGCCGGAACCCGCGCCCTGGTGCACGAGGACGTCTACGAGCAGGTGCTGCAACGGCTGCTCGAGATGGTGCGCCTCGTGCGCGTCGGGGACCCGCACGACGACGCGACCGACGTCGGCCCGCTGTCGTCGCGGCGCGGGCTGGACAAGGTGGCGGAGCTGGTCGACAGCGGCCGGGCAGAGGCCCGACTGGTCCACGGCGGTCGCCCGGTCGAGGGCCTGCCCGGATACTTCTTCGAGCCGACGATCTTCGCCGATGTTCCACCGGACGCCCGGATCTTCCAGGAGGAGGTGTTCGGGCCGGTCCTGTGCGTCACCCCGTTTCGGGACGAGGAACACGCCCTCGAGTTGGCGAACGACGCGTCCTACGCGCTGGCCTCCAACGTGTGGACGGCGGACCTGCGTCGCGCGCTCCGGGTTGCCGACCGGATCGAGACAGGCACGGTGTGGTGCGGCACCAGCCGCTTGGGTGACCCGCACATGCCCCTGCGCGCCGGGCGGAAGAGCGGCGGTTCCCACGCCCGTGGGCTCGTCGACGTGTTCACCCAGGAGAAGCTCGTCATCGCGTCGCTGCGCTCGGATGCTGTCGGGCCGCACTGGTCGCTGGGGTCGAGAGGAGCCGGATCGTGAGTACAGCAGGCGACGGAAGTGGAGATGCGGTGAGCGGCCTGAACCTGACCGGGCGGACCGGGGTGGTCACCGGCGGCGGACGGGGTATCGGGCGGGCGCTGTGCGACTTCCTCGCGGACGCCGGGGCGCACGTTATCGTGGCCGACATCGACGCCGACACGGCGCGGGAGACCGCCGACCTGATCGGGCAGAGGGGGGGAGCCGCGTCCAGCGTCCGGGCCGACGTCGGCTCGGCCAGTGGTCTCGACGCCCTCGTGGGGCATGTCGAGGAGCTCGGCGGTCGGCTCGATTTCCTGGTGAACAATGCCGCCGTGTATGCCGGGTTGGTGTACCAGCCGATGGAGGAGATCGACGAGGAGGAGTGGGACAAGGTTCAGCAGGTCAACGTCGCCGGCATCTGGCGCTGCACGAGGCGACTGCTGCCGGCGCTGGCCGGCGAGAGTGGCGGGCGAGTGGTGAACATCGCCTCCTCCATCGCCTTCCGGGGCACACCCCTGCTGCTGCACTACGTCACCTCGAAGGCTGCCGTAATCGGCATGACCAGAGCCATGGCGCGGGAACTGGGAAATCGGAACGTCACCGTCAACGCGGTGGCTCCCGGGTTCACCTGGACGGATGCGAGCCTGGACCAGGTCAAGGATGAGGCCCAGCTGGCCGAGCAGGTGGCGAGGCGATCGATCAAGCGACCCCAGCAGCCGGAGGACGTGGCGGGGGCGGTGGCCTTCTTCTGCTCCGACCTCGCCGGCTACATCACCGGTCAGACGCTGATCGTCGACGGCGGATCACACATGCACTGAGGGCCCACCCGGGCCGCCGGCCGTCACTCCTCCTTCAGGGCCTCGGGTCGAGGGTCGTTCCTTCCCAGGGGTACCGCTCGGTCGGTAGACCGGCGGCTCCCCTGCGAGGGCCGGAGGGCTACCGCGACTCGAGCAGGACGCCGCCCAGGAAGTCGGCCAGGGCCTGGTGGGCGTCCAGTGGGAGCACGTGCGCGACGTACTGGTCCGGCCGAACCAGCACCATGCATCCCGTGGCCCTGTCGATCCCCCGAAGGTCGAAGATGTCGCTCCCGCGGTCCGCGCAGAAGACCTTCTCGTAGTCCACCAGGCGGAATCGACCCTTCCTGGGCTGAAGGATCGCCGGCACCTCGTCGGTGGACAGATCCCGGTGCCCCTGCTGCAGCACCGCCCGGACGTCGATGACGGAGTCGCACTCCGCGCCGGAGGGCGTGTGCCGGGCCACGGGCGACTCGTCCGACTCCAGGAAGTCGCACAGCTCTCGAAGCCGTGAGCTAGGGCTGGCCGGGTGCTCCCGGTCGGCGAAGGCGTACAGACGCCAGGCGCCGTCCGCGCGCGCGACGTGCCCGAGATGAAGGTGCTTGGCGTCGGCCAGTCGGACGACCGGGGCGGAGTGGAACCGCATTCCGACCGGCAATCCGGCGGCGAGGTGCTGGAAGTCGCAGTCCGCAGTGATCATCGACGGTGCGTACGTGGTGGCGACGCCCGCAGTGAAGCGACCCTGCTGCACGAAGTACCGCTGGAACTCCTCCGGGTCGGCGCCCTCGTTGCTCGGGTCTGCGCTGAACCTGCGGGAGAACTCGCGATCGAAAGCGATGAGTTCGGCGGCGACCTCCTGGCGCTCCGTGGAGTAGGTGTGCAGCAGGTCAGGTCGTGCCGTACCGCGCAGCACGGCACCCAGTTTCCAACCGAGGTTCCAGGCGTCGGCCATGGAGACGTTCATGCCCTGGCCGGCCTTGGCGCTGTGCGTGTGGCAGGCATCGCCGGCGATGAAGACGCGCGGGTGACGGGTGGCAGTCTCCCCGGCGGGCACGTCGTCGAACTTGTCGCTCAGCCTCTGACCGATCTCGTACACCGACCACCAGCCGACGTCCTTCACCTCGACGGTGTACGGGTGCAGGATCCGGTTCGCGACCGCGGCCAGCTTCGCGGGAGTGACGCTGCGGTTCTCCAGCATGTCCCGATCCCGGACAGCATCGAGTTCGATGTAGAGACGTACCAGGTACCCGCCCTCGCGCGGGATGACGAGGATGCTGCCCTCGCTCGCCGAGATCGCCGCCTTGAGACGGATGTCGGGGAAGTCGGTCACGCACAGGACATCCATGACGCCCCAGGACTGGTTCGTCAGGTCCCCGACCAGCTCACGGCCGATGGCTGACCGGACGTTGCTGCGCGCGCCGTCGCAACCGACGACGTATCTGGCCCGAACCGTCGATGTTCGCCCGGTGGTCCGGGAGTCGTCCAGGTGCTCCAGCGTGACCGTCACCGGATGCTCCGAGCCTCCGCTGGGATCCACGGTGAGGTCGCTCGCGTGCAGACCGTAGGACGGAGCCAGCCTGCTGGCCGACCGCTCCATGTGCTCCCGGAGGTAGGTCAGCATCCGCGCCTGGTTCACGATCACGTGTGGGAACTCCGACAGCCCCACTTCGGTGTCGAGCACCCGGCCCGTCCGGGCAATGCTGCTCGGATCCTCGGGATCGGGCCGCCAGAAGGTGACCTCGTTGACCCAGTACGCCTCGTCGAGCAGCCGGCCGGCCAACCCGAACGCCTCGAACATCTCCACCGTGCGCACCGCGACCCCGTCGGCCTGCCCGACCTCAAGGGGCCCGTTCCTGCGGTCGACGATCATGGTGCTGATCTCCGGGAAGGCGGCGAGTTGTGCCGCCAGTACCAGCCCGGCCGGGCCGCAGCCGACGATCAGCACGTCGACCTGCTCGGGGAGCCCTTCCGGCCGCCCGGTCACGGAGGGGTGTGGTTCCTGGACCAGAGGGTCCCCCGGCCGGTAACCGTCGAGATAGAACTGCATCGTCGCAACGTAGGCAGTCGCAGCGGAGTGAGCAACGGGACGACCTGCGCCTGCGGCGCGGGGAAACGTCCGCATCCCGTGCCAGCCCACCCGCACTGCACCCCGCCGTTCCGCCTGAGGGAGCCGCCGGTAGGCCCGTCCGGGCGGCCGAGCAGCTCGGGTGGCCATCGTGTCCGTCTCCCGCCGGGTGAACGGTGCCCCTGCCCGGCCGCCTCGCTGCCGTCGCCGGACGCTCCGCAGAGGTCGGGGCCGGGTTGGGAGGACTGCGCCCTGATGGCGGCATCGGGCGCAGGCCGGGGTTGTGCCGCCGACCGGGACCGTTGCAGCATCGGGCATGTCTCCTCGACGACTTCCCGTGATGGTGGCGGCCACGCGGCGGGCGCTGCCCCATCACGGCGCCGAGCTCGCGAGGTGGGCCTCGGAACTCTGCCGCACTGCCAGCGGCTTTCCCGGACACCTGAGCAACGACGTCACGCGTCGGCACGTGCGGGGCTCGGTGCAGCTCACCGTGGCAGTCACCTTCGACAGTGCGTCGTCGGCGTCGGCCTGGGAGAACAGTCCGGAGCGAGCGGCGCTCGTGGCCGCGGGCGACGCCCTGACGGAGGGGGAACCGATGGCCACGGCGCTCGTGCTGCCCGGCCCGGGACAGAGCCGGCTGCGGACTGCGACCGTGGTCTGGGCAGGCTTGTTCCCGTTCGCGCTGGTCCTCAACGTGCTCGCCGCAGCCCCACTGGCCGGGCTGCACGTGGTGCCCCGGACGCTGGTGACCACTGTGGTGCTCGTCCCGCTCGCCGTCTACGTCGGTATCCCGGCGGTCCAGGGAGTCCTGCGATGGGCGGCCACCCGCGGCCGGTGAGCCGGGCGAGGCCCCGGCCCGTTTCCGGGGTGCCCGGGCCTGGCAGGGCCGATCAGCGAGATCACGCCTGGGTCACAATCTCTGGAGCGCAGAGACTTGGGCTGGCTGCCGGAAAGACTGCGCGGTAGCTTCGCGTCCGGCGTGACGGCGGCCACAATGGCCGGGTGCCCGGCCGCCTGAGACAACCGGGTTCGGCAGAGAGGTGCAGCGACGTGATCAGGTCTGGACGGAAGATTGGAACGATGGCGGGGCGCGCGGGTATCAGCGCGGTCCTGCTCGCCACCGTCGTCGCCTGCGGCGACTCCGAGGGGGGCGGTGAGACGACGGCCGGCAACGATGAGGCCGGGAACCCCTTCGAGGGCGAGAGCATCGACTTCGTGGTCCCCTACGACCCGGGCGGCGGTTACGACACCTACGCCCGCTTGATCGCTCCGTACCTCGGTGACTGCCTGGGCGCCCGCGTCACGGTCCTGAACGAGCCGGGAGCCGGCGGCATCCTGGCGACCAACCAGACGGCTTCCAGTCCTGCGGACGGAACGCGGATCCAGATCCTCGACATGATCGGTGTGTCGGCGGCGCAGATCGCCGGTTCCGAAGGTGTGAACTTCGACTTGGGCGAGTTCTCCTGGATCGGCCGGATAGCCGCCCCTCCGCTCGTCGTGCTCACCGACGGAGACGGCGACATGACGAGCTTCCAGGGTCTGGCCGATGCATCGGAAGCCCAGTTCGTCGCCACCGGGCTGGGTGGCTCCGAGTACATCGCCGCGGCCGTCCTGTCCCAGGCGTACGAGATCCCCAGCACGATCGCCACCGGCTTCCCCGGCTCGCCGGACGCGACGAACACCGTCATCGCGGGGGACGCCGACGCCCATGTCATGCCCTACGACAGCGTCCTCAGGTTCTTCGAGAGCGGCGACGGCGCTCCGGCGGCCGTCCTCTCCGACGAATTGCCCCAGTACATGCCGGAGGCCCCGCTGATCGGCGAGTTCGAGCCGCAGAGCGAGAACGGTCAGGAACTTGTCGACCAGCTGATCACGCTCGCCGACACCGGCCGAGCCGTGGGGGCGCCTCCGGGTGTCCCCGAGGACCGGCTGGCCGCCCTGCGGGACGGCTTCGCCTGTGCCATGGAGAACGAGGAGCTGGTGGCGGAGTTCGATACCCAGGAGCGACCCGTCGACTTCCTGGGCGGCGAGGAGTACGCCCAGCTGGTCGACGAGGTGCTGGACCCCACGGCAGAATTCCGGACGGTCGTCGAGGAGTCCTTCTAGGTCCTTCGCACCGGGGGATCCGTCGGTTTCCATGACGGGTCCCCCGGGGCGGGCGGCACGATCGCCGGAGTGGTCCAAGGGCCATCGGGCGCGCTGGTCGGGAGAGGTCGCCGTGTCATGAGTCATCGCGAGGAGGCCCGCACGCAGCAGGACGCCGTCGAAGAGGACGCCGTGACGCAGGACGGGCGCCTCCATGAGGACGCCGTGCTCCTCACCCCCCGCCTGGTGATGCGGCCACTCCTGCGCCACTACGTCGCGGATCTCGTCGACCTCTATGGCGATCCGGCCGTGACCCGGTTCCTGAAGCCGCTGGACCACGCCGGTCATCTGCGGCGGTGCGAGGAGGCGGAGGAGATGTGGGCGTCGCGCGGGTTCGGACGCGTGGCCGTGCACGACAGGGTGGATGACCGCTTCCTCGGGCGCAGTGGGTTGCAGTACTGGTCCCACCTCGGCGAGGTCGAGCTGACCTGGGCGTTGCGTCGCGACGCCTGGGGGAACGGGTACGCCACCGAGGCCGCGGCGGCCTGGCTCGCCTGGGCGCTGCGGACGCGCGGCCTGCCGTACGTGACCGCGATGATCGATCCACAGAACACCGCGTCCCGCGCGGTGGCCGAGCGGGTGGGGATGACCGTCCTGCGCACTGATGAGCAGCACGGCCGCCCCGTGATCGTCTACGCAGCCGGCGTTGGTGGGGTAGACTTGCCAGCAGAGGACCGTTCTGCACAGCAGACAAACGGACCAGAGAACCGGGGACGCGGAGGGACGACATGAGCGATCAGTCCAGTGTGCTGGCCGACGTGCGTCGGGGGATGATCCCGGCGCACTTGTACAACGACCGCGAGCTATTCGAGCTCGAACGCGAGCGTGTGTTCGGCCGGGCGTGGGTCTTCGTCGGCCACGAGTCCGAGATCCCGAACAGCGGTGATTACGTCGTCCGCCGAGTCCTGGAGGATTCGTTCATCGTCACTCGCGACGAACAGGGAGTCGTGCGGGCGCACTTCAACATGTGCCTGCACCGCGGCATGCAGGTCTGCCGCGCCGAGATGGGCAACGCCTCGCACTTCCGCTGCCCGTACCACGGCTGGTCCTATCGGAACGACGGGCGGATCGTGGGCCTGCCTTTCCACAAGGACGCCTACGGCGGCGAGGCGGGGTTCAAGCGCAAGGGGCAGCGGTTGCTGCCTGCGCCCAGCCTGGGGATCTACAACGGGCTGATCTTCGTCTCAATGGATCCCGACGCCCCGCCGCTGGAGGACTACCTCGGAGACTTCCGCTTCTACCTCGACTACTACACCAAGCAGAGCTCCAGCGGCATCGAGCTCCGCGGGCCGCAGCGCTGGCGGGTCAAGGCGAACTGGAAGATCGGCGCGGAGAACTTCGCCGGGGACATGTACCACACGCCGCAGACGCACACGTCCGTCGTGGAGATCGGGCTGTTCCGTGAGCCCAAGGCAGAAAAGCGCAAGGACGGCTGCACGTACTGGGCGGGCAATGGCGGCGGCACCACGTACAAGCTGCCGTCGGGAGACCTGGACGAGCGACTGCGCTACGTCGGCTACCCGCAGGAGATGGTCGACCGGATGAAGGAGACGCTCTCCCAGGACCAGCTCAGGGTGATCGGGGAGGACGGGTTCATGATCAGTGCCGCCTCGATCTACCCCAACATGTCGTTTGTGCACAACTGGCCGAAGGTCGCGGACAACACCGACCAGGTCCTGCCGTTCATCTCGATCCGCCAGTGGCAGCCGATCAGTGAGGACGAGACGGAGGTTCTGTCCTGGTTCGCCGTCGACGCCGAGGCCCCCGAGGAGTTCAAGGCCCTCTCCTACAAGGCCTACCTGATGTGCTTCGGGTCGACCGGGATGTTCGAGCAGGACGACGTCGAGAACTGGGTGTCGCTGACGAACACCGCGGCCGGTTCGATGGCTCGCCGATTGCTCCTCAACAGCCGCATGGGGCTACTGGAGGACGGCACTGAGGTGGTCCCCGCGCTCACGCCCGATGAGTTCCACGGCCCCGGGGTGGCCCACACCGGCTACGGGGAGTACAACCAGCGCGAGCTGCTCAACCGGTGGGCCGATGACCTGGAGCAGCCGGTCAAGGCCGCGGTGACCATGGAGGTCGGCTACGCCGAGCAGGTCTCCTCCGCGCAGGAGAACAGCGGACCTCTTCGCCCGGTGGACGACGTCGCGGAGCGTGCGGTCGAGGTCGCTGCACCCACGGGCGAGCAGACGGGAGCCGGAGAGTGAGCCACCCCATCCCGACGCCGGTGAGCAGCCCGGCTGCCCCGGCCGTCACACCGGTCGACCTGCACTCGGCGCGGTCAGTCCTGGGTCGTAGCGCCTCTCGCGTCGTGCGCACCGGCCGGACCCTCCCCTTCTCCGACCCGCGGCACCTCGAGGCGTCGCGCTGGCTGGTCGACGAGGCATGGTTGCTCGACGCGCAGGCATACGAAGAGTGGTTGGACCTTCTCGCCGACGACATCCACTACCTGATGCCGGTCCGGGTCACCACCGCCCTCGGTGCCGGCTATGACACGTCCCCGGGAATGGCCCACTTCGATGAGGACAAGTACTCGTTGTCGCGCCGGGTCGCGCGGTTCCTGACCGAGCACGCCTGGACGGAAGATCCACCCTCCCGGCTGCGGCACCACCTGAGCAACGTCCGGACCTTCGCTACGGCCGAGGAGGACCACCTGATCGTCGATTCGGCCGTGCTGCTCTTCCGGAACCGCGGGGACGTCCATGAGGGGTCGTTCATCTCCGCAGGGCGGGAGGACCTCCTCCGCAACACCGCCGACGGCTGGAAGCTCGCCCGGCGCACGATCATGGTCGATGACTCGGTCATGCGGATGCAGAACCTGGCGATCTTCCTGTGACGCTCAAGTGGGAAGGTGAGGATGAGGACGCGCGGTCGGCCCGGCGTGCGGCCGAGGAGCGTGCCGCGCTCCTCAAGCACACGGTGGGGGAGCCGATCACCGTGGCCAACGAGTTCGCCGAGGTGCGCGCGGTCCGGGTCGAGACCCGGAACGGGTCCCGGCTGCTGGTGGAGTCGCCCAAGTCGGGTCAGTGGATCGCGCTCGATCCGCTGGAGCTGGAAGCACTGACGTGGCAAAGCACCGCCACCTTCTCGGCTATGATCGGCAATCCCTTCGGCCCCCTCATCCCCGAGGCGACCGGCGGCCTGGTTCCGGGTGGGGCGCTCACCGACGGAGGGAGCGGAGCCCGGGGGCAGCTGCCGGAGAGCGGCGCGCGGTGAGTGCTCCATCGGGCGGATGGCTGGCAGGGCGACGTGCTCTCGTCGTGGGCGCCGGTTCCGGTATCGGTCGAGCCGTCGTCGACTCCTTCCTGGCCGAGGGTGCGCGGGTCGCGGTCCTCGAGCGGGATGCCGACAAGAGCCGGGCACTGGCCCAGGCGCTGCCGCAGGTTCCGGTCACGGTGGGGGACGCGACGACCCGCGGCGCCAACGACGCCGCGGTGGCCGCGGCCGTCGACGCCTTCGGCGGGCTCGACCTGCTGGTCAGCTGCGTGGGGATCTTCGACTACTACCGGAGCATCGTCGACCTGGACGCCGACCTGCTGGACACCGCCTTCGACCAGATGTTCCACCCCAACGTCAAGTCGATGCTGCATTCGGTGAAGGCCGCGCTGCCCGCACTGCACGAGTCGGGCAACGCGTCGATCGTGCTCACCGAGTCGACGTCGGCCTACTACCCGGGCCGGGGCGGCGTCCTCTATGTGGCGTCGAAGTTCGCCGTCCGTGGGCTGGTCACCGCCCTCGCCCACGATCTCGCGCCGGAGATCCGGGTGAACGGCGTGGCGCCCGGCGGGACCTTGAACACCGACCTGCGAGGCCTGCCCAGCCTCGGGCTCGGCGAGCGCAGCCTGGGCGATGCTCCGGGGCGAGCGGCCGAGATGGCTGCGCGGGTGCCGTTGCAGGTGGCGCTGTCGGGCGAGGATCACGCATGGAGCTACGTGTTCCTGGCCTCCCACCGGGCCCGCGGCATCACCGGGACGACCGTCCACACCGACGGTGGCATGGGCGTCGTCGCCCCCAAGAAACGATCGTGAAACGAGAGGAGCAGCCGACATGCCGGTTCTGAAGGCCGATTTCGGCGCCTGCCAGGGCTACGCCAACTGCGTGGATGCCGCGCCCGACGTGTACGACATCGATGACGACGGTGTCGTGGTGCTGCTGCGCACGGAGATCTCAGAGGAGGAACGGCCGCGCATCGAAGAGGCAGCCCGCAGCTGCCCGGTCAACGCCCTGACCATCGAGGACGCATGACTGGCACGGTCCTCGTCGTCGGGGCCTCCATCGGTGGGGTCCGCACCGCGCAGGCGCTGCGCAGCGAGGGCTTCGACGGTCGGATCGTGCTCGTCGGGGCGGAGCCACACGCGCCCTACGACAAGCCGCCGCTGTCCAAGCAGTTCCTGTCCGGGGCCTGGGAGCTGGAGAAGGTACTGCTCCTGACCGCGGAGCAGGCCGCGGCCGACGGCATCGAGCTACGGCTCGGCTCGCCGGCCACTCGTCTGGACGTCGCCGGAAGCCGGCTGTTGCTGGCAGACGGCGAGGCGCTCGACTACGACAAGCTCGTGGTGGCCACGGGCGCCTCTGCCCGCCCCTCGCCATGGCGTCCCGAGTCGGGCGTCCACGTAGTGCGCACCCTCGACGACAGTCGGCACCTCGCGGATGCCCTGCGTCAGGACGGGCCGGTGGTCGTCGTCGGCGGCGGGTTCATCGGGGCCGAGGTCGCCGCGACCGCGCGCGGTCTCGGCCACGACGTGACCGTGGTGGACCCCATGCCGACGCCGATCGGCCGGGTCGTCGGCCCGGAGATCGGGTCGATATTCGCCGAGCTGCACCACCGCCACGACGTGGCCACCCGGTTCGGCCTGGGCGTCGAGGGAGTCGAAGGCGTTGCCGGGAACCTGCGGGTCCGGCTCACCGACGGCAGCACGCTCAACGCGGCGACGGTGGTCGTGGGAATCGGCGCCGTCCCGAACGACGGCTGGCTGGCCGACTCAGGCCTTGCGGTCGAGAACGGCGTGCTGTGCGACGAGTACTCGCGCGCGGTGGACGCCCCCGACGTCTTCGCCGTGGGGGACGTCGCGCGGTGGTTCCACCCGGGCTACCGCGAGCACGTCCGCGTGGAGCACTGGACCAACGCGGTGGAGCAGGCAGTGATCGCGGCCCACAACATTGCCCACCCGGACGACCTGCGGCCGCACAGCCCGGTGGAGTACGTCTGGAGCGACCAGTACGACTGGAAGGCACAGATCGTCGGCCGTCCGGTGCTCGGCGTCCGGCACGAGATCATCGGGACGCTCGAGGGCGAGCGCCCGCGCGGCGCGGTCCTGTACCAGGACGACGCCGACCGGCTCTGCGGAGCGGTCACCGTGAACTGGCCCCGGGCACTGGTGCAGTGCCGGCGGCTGGTGACCGGTCACGCCGGATACGACGAGGCGCTGGATCGGATCCGCGCGCTCGTGTCGGCGGGGCCGGCCATGGCCGCTGTGCCTGCAACGAGCGCAGATGGCTGAGGGGTCGCGAAGGACACGAGGGGCCCCGCCGGTGCCCACCCACTCGCCGCCGGCTCGGCGGCCCGGTGGTAGCCGCTCTCTGCAAAGCAGACGGAACGTACGCTTGCACCGTGTCGTCCGCCGAAATGCTGCCCCGCGCTCCCTCATACGGCAGTACACCGCAGTACCCGATCGAGTCCGTCGACAACGCGCTTCAGGTGTTGTTGCTCCTCGGAGAATCGCCGAGCCTCCGGCTCACCGACGTCAGCCGTTACCTGGGCGTCGCCTCGTCCACGGCGCACCGGCTGCTGGCGATGTTGCAGTACCGCGGCTTCGTCCGGCAGGACGCCGCGACGCGCGGTTACGTGCCAGGCCCCACGCTGGACGGGCTTGCCTTCGGCGTGCTGCGCAGGCTGGACGTCCGAAACCGCGCCCGTCCCGTGCTGGAACGCCTGAACGCGGACCTGGAGGAGACCGTGCACCTCGGACGGCTCGAGGGCAACGAGGTCCACTTCATCGACTCCCTGGAGAGCGGCCGCGCACTACGCGTGGTTGGGCGGCTCGGCAGGTCCATGCCCGCGCACTGCACGTCCACCGGAAAGGCGCTGCTCTCCGAACTTCCGGAGGACCAGGTGCTGCGGCTCTTTCCGGAGGAGGAACTGCCCCGGCTCACCGCCAACTCCATCGGCACGCGCACGGCGCTGCTGAGGGAGCTGGCCCAGATTCGTCGGCGGGGCTACGCCCGCAGCCTGGAGGAGGCCGAGGAAGGGGTCAGTTCCGTGGCCGTCCCGCTGCACTCCACGCAGTCGCCCCGGCTGGCCATCAACGTATCGGTCCCGGCCAGCCGGATGACCGACATGATGCAGGATGCCGTCATCGGCCGTCTGCAGAAGTCGGCAGAAGAACTGGATCATCTCCTGCTCTGACCGCGGCACCCGGGCCGGCATGACCGGCGTCGGCGAACTGCTGGCCCTGGTCTCCCTGCTGCTGTTCAGCGCGAACGCTCTGCTGATCGGGCCGGCGGTCCGGCGGTTGCCCCAGGACCTCGGTTTCCTGCTCGGGCTGACCAGCAATGTGGTCGTCGCCGCTCTGCTCGTCCTGGGGCAGTACGCCCTCGGGGGGCCGGGGTCGCCACCCGAGTGGGACGCCATCGCGCTGTTCGCGCTCGGCGGCCTGCTGACCTCCTACCTGGGGCGCTGGTTCTGGACCAAGTCGATCGCCACGATCGGTCCCACCCGCGCCAGCGCCATCCAGGTCAGCAACCCCTTCTTCGCTGCGGTGGCGGGGTGGTTCCTGCTCGATGACCGGCTCCCCCTGGTCGCGGTGGTCTACGGGCTCGCCGTGTTCGTCGGACTGAACCTCGCGTCCCGCCGTCGGAGCGGGGATCCCGGGGAGCCGGGCAGCGGATCGGTCTCGCTCAAGCACCTCGGGATCGGCCTGCTCGGTGCGCTCGCTTACGGCCTGGGCAACGTCGCGCGTGGCGCGGGTGTGCGCGACTGGGAGGCGCCGATCGTCGGCAGCCTGATCGGCGCGGCCGTAGGTCTGCTCGTCTACGGACTGGTCAACACCGATCTCCGCAAGCTCCCGAGTGCCGTACGCGGTGCCGATCCGGTCGGTCGACGGATGTGGCTGCTCAGTGGCGTGCTGACGATCGGCGCACAAACTTGTCAAATCGCGGCTACGCAGTACATACCCGTGGCCATCGCCGTGGTGATCTCCGTATCGGTCCCGGTGATCGTCTTGCCTGTCAGCGTCATCTTCCTCCGCCGGGAGGCGATCGGAGTGCCCACGGCCGCCGGTGTCCTGCTCATCCTCGGGGGTGTCATAGGCCTCGTCGTCAGCTGAGCCCCCGGGTGCCACGCACCGGGTGATTGACTCCAGGACGAGGCCTGCAGTAGAACTCTGCGCTACAGAGCAGTGTTCTGGGCGGGCGCCCTGTCCCCCCACCATGTCGAGCGGAGTCGCTGAACCGATGGACAACGACCTCTTCCCCTACAGCCCGATCGTCGACCGGCCTGCCATCCGGTGGCCAGGGGGTGCGCGGGTCGCCTTCTACCTGGGCCTCAATGTCGAGCATTACCCGATCGACAGGCCGTCCACGAACATCTTCGGTGGCACCGCCGGGCTCACACCCGACGCGCTGAACTACGGCTGGCGGGACTACGGGCCGCGCGTGGGCATCTGGCGGCTGATCGAGAGCCTGGACCGGCACGGCGTGCCGGCCAGTGTGCTGCTCAACTCCGACGTCTGCGCGCGATACCCGCAGATCATGCAGGCCGGAATCGACCGGGAATGGGCCTGGGTGGCGCATGGTAGGGACAATTCGACCTACCAGGCGGGCATGGACCGGGAGACGGAGCGCGCGTATCTCACCGAGGTCGTCGACACCATCGAGGCCGCCATCGGCCGGCGTCCGCAGGGCTGGCTCGGCCCGGCATTGACCGAGACGTTCGACACCCCGTCCTTGCTCGCTGAGCTGGGGTTGGGTTACACGCTGGACTGGACGAACGACGATCAGCCCTACGAGCTCGCCGTGCCCGGCATGCTGAGCGTGCCGTACTCGATCGAGATGAACGACGTCACGCTGTTCGTGAGCAAGAGCTACACTGGCCCGGAGTTCCTGGAGGCGGTCAAGGATCAGCTTGACCAGCTCTACGCGGACTCGGCGGACTCCGGCCGCGTCATGGCGCTGTGCATCCACCCTTTCAGCGTCAATCAGCCCTTCCGGCACAAGTACCTGGACCAGGCGCTGGAGTACATCGCCGGGCACGAGGGCGTCTGGCTGACCACCAGTGACCGGATCGCCGAGGTATACCGGGAGCAGCGCGGACCGGGTCGGCCCGGTTCCACTGTTGCGGAGGAGATCGCCCGATGAGCGACGTCGTTGCCGAGTACCAGCGACTGCGTCAGGAGTTCCGGGACAAGGGCTTCGGTAGCCGAGTCGGCTTCGGACAGCGGCCGGCCCTGCTCGCCGTCGACTTCATCACCGGTTTCACAGATCTGCGGTCGCCACTGGCGGGGGACCTGGACAGCCAGCTGGCAGCGACCAACCGGCTGCTGGAACCGGCCCGGGCAGCCGGTATCCCGATCATCTTCTCCACTGTGTCCTACGATGCCGAGCTGCAGGAAGCCGGCGTCTGGGTGCGGAAGATCCCGGCCAACAAGTGGCTCGTGGAAGGCAGCGAGTGGGTCGAGGTGGACAAGCGCCTTGATCAGCGTCCCAACGAGACGACGCTGATCAAGAAGTACGCCTCATGCTTCTTCGGGACCGATCTGGCGGCGCGGCTCGTGTCCCGGCACGTGGACACGCTGATCATCACGGGCTGCACGACGAGTGGCTGTGTCCGCGCCACCGCCGTCGACGCCTGCTCGTTCGGGTTCCACACCATCGTGGTCGAGGAGGCGGTGGGGGATCGTGCGGCACTGCCGCACGCCGCGAGCCTGTTCGACATCGACGCCAAGTACGGCGACGTGGTGAGTCTCGACGAGACGCTGGCGTACCTCTCCACCGGCGTCGCCTCCTGACCGGATCGTGACGCGAGGTGCCCGTGCCTCGGGGGCGGGCGCTGTCGTCCCCGCAGCGCAGGTCGGGGACGGCCGTCGTCTGCGCTGCCGGACACGGATGCGCACCGCGGTGACCGCGTCCAAGCCAGTTCGCGCTCATCGTCACGTCGATGAGGTGGCCCCCGAACTTCTTGCCGTCGGGGTCGTCCCAGCGAAGCATCAGCACGTCACCCAGCCGGCCGTCCTGACCGACACGGGGCGGCCCGCTCCGCGTGGTCGCCGGTGGCCCACCTCGACGCGACGGTGTCCGTGTCCGGGCCGCACGTCCAGGCAAGCCCGGGGAGGCAGGTCGGACGCCAGCGGACTCGTTCGCCCACCCTGCAACCGCGGCGCTGCGGGTGACGGCCGGTCCGGAGGCGGTCGTCACCGGCACCAGGCGAAGCAGTCGCCAGGGCAGCTGCCAGTTGACGCGTGCGGCCGTGCTGCCATCCGGCGGGCCTTGACCGGTCGCCACGCACCGAGCCGGAATTGCCCGCGCATCCGCAGGTTGACCGACCGCACCAGTGCGTACCGGTCGCGATGGTGCGGGTCAGCCAGCGACGGGCAGCGGCGCGACCATGTCATCGCTTGACTGTCCAGCCGGCTGGGTGATCGACGCCAGAGAGACCCAGTCAGCGCGGGTGACGCGTGCCCCACCGGCGACCGGACAACCCGCGGCGCGTCCTCCCCACGCCAGAACCTCGGCCGGTGTGGGCCCAGGTGTGGAGGACGGTCGCCAGCAGCGAGGCGTTGGTGGGGCGTACCGGCCCACGCGTCGCTCCTGGGGCGACGATTCGCCCCTGACCCGAGCGAGGAGGGCCGGCAGTAAGCCCACCCCATCGGTAAGGGAGCCGACGGCGAGCAGGCCGCCGGTGGTCAGTAGGGAGGACACCGGCCACAAGTCACAGCTCACCTCCCTGACCGCTGATCGATTCCTCAGCTGGGCACATCGGCCGAACGCAGGCCTTCGGTGCGCTGAGCAGGTGCAGAAGACGGTGCGGCGCGGCCACCACGACGACTATCCAGGTGCGAACGCTCTCACGCCCGTTCCTCCGGTTACTCCCGCGACGGTCGCGCCGGCGAGTGGCCTCGTCGACGGGCCTGCCTGGGAGGCGGCGCCCCGAGGCGCTCCGGGACTCCGATTGCCAGCGGGAGCTGATGGGTTCCTCCGGGTCGGAAAAGCCATGCTTCGCTCCCTGCGCCAGACCGGCCATCTCCGCAGGACGGAAGGCGGCACTGGACAGCAGACACCCCGAATGATCTAGTGGGGTGGCGGCGCTCACACAAGCGGCGGGACGCGATGGTGGGTTTACAGGAGGTGTCATGGCCTACGTGATCGGGATCGACATCGGTGGAACGTTCACCGATGCGTTCGCGGCGGACGAGCACGGCAAGGTGGCGGGGGTAAAGACGCCGTCCACGCCACCGGACTTCTCGCAGGGTTTCCTTACCGTGCTCGACGAACTCGCCGGGTCCCTCGGAACGACAACCGAGGACCTGCTCGCCGACACTCACTACATTGTGCACGGAACGACGTCAACCCTGAACGCGCTGGTCACCGGAGACGTCGCTACGGTCGGTTTCCTTACCACGCGCGGCCACGCCGACTCGATCGCGATCATGAACCTGGAGGGCCGATACGCCGGCCTGGGTGCCGACCAGGTCCAAGACATGGTTCGGACCGCCAAGCCTGCTCCTCTGGTTCCCCCACGACTGGTGCGCGAGATCAACGAGCGGATCGACCACAAGGGCTCCGTGGTCGTCGAGCTCGACGAGGACGGCACCCGGACGGCGATCCGCGAGCTGGTCGCAGCAGGCGCCCAGGCGATCGCGGTCAGTCTTCTGTGGAGCTTCCGGAACCCTGCGCACGAGAAGCGGATCGGCGAGCTGGTGGCCGAGGAGGCGCCCGACGCCTACGTGGCGCTCTCCTGTGAGGTGAGCCCACGGATCCGGGAATACTCCCGTAGCGCGACCACGATCATGAACACCCAGGTCGGACCCCGGCTGCGGGACTACCTCCGGCCGCTGGAGGCGGAGCTGCGCTCTCGTGGCTTCGAGGGGTCACTGCTGGTCATGCAGGGGTCCGGCGGCTGCGTCGACTCGGCGGATGCGCCGTCCCGGGCGATCACGACCATCGGCTCGGTGCTCACCGGCGGCGTCGTCGGGTGTACCCGGCTGGCCAGTGAGCTGGGCCACCGCAACGTGATCTCTACCGACATGGGCGGGACCACCTTCCTCGCCGGGCTGGTGGTCGACGGCGAGCCGGTCTCCACGACCAGCACCGTCCTGAATCAGCACCAGCTCAACGTGCCGATGGTCGACGTGCACACGATCGGTGCTGGCGGCGGTGCGATCGCCTGGGTCGACAGCGGTGGCAATCTGCACGTCGGCCCGCGTAGCGCCGGCGCCCGGCCGGGCCCGGCATGCTACGGCGAGGGCGGCACCGAGCCGACCGTCACTGACGTCGACCTGCTGCTGGGCATCGTCAACCCGGACAACTTCCTGGGCGGACGCAAGCAGCTCTCGAAGGAATTGGCCGCCGAGTCCGTGCGAAAGCACATCGCCGAGCCACTCGGGCTTTCCGTCGATGACGCGTGCGCGGCGGTCTACGCCATCCAGAACGCGCAGACCGCCGACCTGGTCCGCAAGGTCGTGGTCACCTCCGGACACGACCCGCGCGACTTCGTCCTGTACGCCTTCGGTGGCGCTGGCCCGATGCACTGCGCCAGCTACGCCGCAGACCTCGACGTCAGTGAGGTCGTGGTCCCGCTCGGGCCGACGGCCGCGGTCTTCTCCGCCTACGGTCTCGCGGCCTCGGACATCGTTCTCACCGCTGAACTATCGGCGCCCAGCAATTTCCCGGTGGAGCCGGAGGTGTTCAACGGCGCCTTCGCCGGGCTGCGCAGGGAGCTGGAGAGCCGCCTGTCGGCCCAGGCGCTGCGCTTCTCCGAGGTGGCGTACCGGAATGAGGTCGATATGCGATACACCATGCAGCTGGCGGAAGTGGCCACCCCGGTGCCCACCGGCGAGCTGGACGCGGCCGATCTGGACGCCGTCGGGGCGTCCTTCGGGCAGCGCTACGAGCAGCTGTACGGGAGGGGCTCGGGGTTCGCCGAAGCCGGTCTGCAGTTGATCACCTACCGCACACAAGCGGTTGGCGTCCTCCCCATCCGGCCAACGCTTGGTGCCGTAGAGCAAAGCTCGGGAGATGCCCAGCCGACCAGCCAGCGGCGGGTGTTCCTCGATGCGCGGCGGGGCTGGCAGGACGCTGACATCTATGACTACGGCGTGCTCGCCGAGGGGCACGAGCTGAAGGGGCCCGCCGTCGTCGAGGCGCCCACCACGACCGTCGCCCTGCCCGAAGGCTGTGTCGGCCGGGTCGACCGACTCGGCAACCTCGTCATCCGTTACACGCAGGCCTGAGAGGAATCCGTAGATGCCCGTAATTCCCGTGGCCGGTGCCGAGAGGTTCGCCAACCTGCCGGCTTCGCCAGAAGAGACCCGTCGCATCGTCGGCGACTCGCTGCGACTGCACGACGTCGACCAGGCGACCGTCGACGCCCTTGACCCACTCACGTACGAGGTCATCCGGCACCGCCTCACCTCGATCACTGAGGAGATGGGTGAGGCGCTGAAGCGGATGTCCGGGTCCGTTGTGGTCACCGACTGCAACGACTTCGACGCTGCGATCATGGACGAGGTCGGCGACGTGGTGCAGGTCGGCCTGTACAACACCGAACTGGCGGCTTCGCTGGACATGGCCGCCAACTGGACGCTCCGGGAACGCTGCGCTCGCCCAGGGATCGGTCCGGGCGACATGTTCCTGTGCAATGACCCCTGGGTTGGTGGCGGTCTGCACCAGAATGACGTCAGTCTCTTCGCTCCGCTGTTCGTTGACGGCGAGCTGTTCTGCTGGACTGGCGCGGTCGCGCACCAGGTCGACCTGGGGGGGGTCTCACCAGGAAGCTGGTCGGTGGGGGGCAGCGACGTCTTCTGGGAGTCGCTGCCTACCCCACCGGTCAAGATTGTCGAGGGTGGAGAGATCCGGACCGACATCGAGGACGTCTGGCTACGTCGTTCCCGCGTTCCCAAGCTCGTCGCGCTGGACTTGCGAGCCAAGATCGGCGCCAACAACGTCGCGCACGAGCGGTTGCGCGCGCTGTGCGAGAAGTACGGCGCGGGCACCGTGAAGGCCGTCATGCGCCGAACAATGGACGATGCTGAGTCGCGGCTGCGAGCGAAGCTGCGAGAGCTGCCTGATGGGTCCTGGACGTCGGTGGCCCATCAGGACTCGGCTCGGTCTGGCGACCGGGGGATCTACAAGATCGTCCTCAAGTTGACGAAGGACGGCGACAGACTGGTCTTCGACTTCACCGGCACTGATGCGCAGGTGGACGGTCTGATCAACTGCACGTTCGCTGGGTTGCGCGGCGGCATCATGCCGGTCGTGTTGACCATGCTCTGTGGCGACATCCCCTGGGCGTGCGGGGGGATCTACCGCTGCATCGAGATCATCAGCGAGTCGGGGACGATCAACAATGCGACCTTCCCGGCCGGAGTCGGGAAGGCGTCGGTGGCTTCTGCGTGGGCGACCATGAATGTCACAACCGAGTGCCTGGCCGGGATGCTGGACACCCACCCGGAGCACCGCAAGCGGCTGATGAGCGTCTGCTGCGGCACCTGGGACTTCGCCCTGCTCGCCGGGGTCGACCAGCGCGGTTTGGGTTTCGTCACGATGCTCTGCGACTCGATGGCCGGGGGACTGGGTGCCCGGTCGGACTCCGATGGCGTGGACACCGGTGGGCTGGCACCCATCCCGATGGGACGGGTGGCCGACGTGGAGATGAATGAGTTTGCCTTCCCGATGCTCTACTTGTGGCGCCGGGAGGAGGCCGACTCCGGCGGCCCCGGCCGCTTCCGAGGTGGGGTGGGGGCATCAAGCTGTTTTCTCCCGTACGACAGCCCTCTCGGGGGCGTGCACCTGGTGGTCTCGGCGCCCGGTAAGGCGCTCCCGCTGGCCAACGGCCTGTCCGGCGGGCTGCCCGCAGGTACCCAGCATGACGTGCTCCTGCGGGGTACCGACATCGCCGCGCAGTTCGCAGCCGGTCGCATCCCCGGATCGCTGGCCGAGCTCTCGGGCAGCACCGACCTGCTGCCCGCCCACCACGAGACCGATCTAGGTCCCGATGACGTCTATTACACCCACTGGCAGGGCGGCGGCGGCTACGGCGACCCACTGCTCCGCGACCCCGTGGCCGTCGCTGCCGACGTGGTGGCCCACAAGGTTTCGCCCCGAGGGGCGGAGGAGGTGTACGGCGTCGTGCTGGACGCCGACTACGCGACCGACCTGGACGCGACCACTACCCTGCGCGCGGCACTTCGCCGCAGCCGCGCAGGGGTCGACGACAAGGAGATTCCCGCATGAGCGTGTTCATCGACGAGAACCTTGAGCAGGACGATGCAGGCCTGGTCAGCTGCCGGCACTGCTCGGCGCGGGTGGGCGTGGCCGCCGACCCATTGCGGGATGCGCGTGTCCGGGAGAGCGCACCCAGGACGGCTGGGCCGTCGGTGCGCGCAGAGGCCAGCAACTTCACCGACCGCGAGGTGGTGTTCCGGCAGGCCTTCTGTCCGGAGTGCCTGACCCTGCTGCAGGCCGAGATCGTGCCGGCCGATGAGCCGTCGTTCCGCATCCGTTCGCTGAAGCTGGTGGGCGCGTGACTCGGCTGGAAGGGCGGGTGGTGGTCGTCACCGGCGGAGGTCAGGGACTCGGGCGGGCCTACGCCCAGCGGATCGTCGAGGACGGCGGCACGGTCGTGATCGCCGACCTAAACGAGGAGAAGGGTTCCGCGGTGGCTGCGGAGCTCGGCGCCGACGGGGCGACCGCTCGGTTCCATCACCTCGACGTCGGCGACCCGGCTTCAGTCTCCGCGCTCGCCGATGCCGTCACCGCCGAGTTCGGTGCGGTGCACGGGCTGGTCAACAACGCTGCGATCTTCTCCACGATCGCCATGAAGCCGTTCTGGGACATCCCGATCGACGAGTGGGACCGGCTTATGTTGGTCAATCTCCGCGGGCCCTGGTTGTTGACGAGCGCGCTGCTGCCAGCGCTGCGGGCGGCCGGTGGAGCCAGCATCGTCAACGTCGGCTCCGATGCCGTCTGGCTGGGCCGCCCCGGGTACCTGCATTACATCGCCAGCAAGGGCGGGGTGACCGCGATGACCCACGCGATGGCTCATGAGCTCGGCGGAGACCTGATCCGGGTGAACTCCATCTCACCCGGCGCGACCTACACGGAGGTGCCACGCGGCACCGTCTCGGCTGAGCAGAAGGCGGCGATGCAAGCCGCTCAGGCCTTGCACCGTGACGCAGAACCCGCCGACATGGTCGGCGTCCTGGCTTTCCTCCTCTCTGAGGACAGCCGCTGGGTCACCGGTCAGACCCTGAGCGTCAATGGTGGCCTGCTGCACCGCTGACCCTGGACGTCGGGCCCGATCAGATATCCGCCCGACGCGCAGCGTCCCAACCCACCGATCCCCTACAACGGAGGACCAGGACAAAATGACCTTGCTGGGCAGTGTTCACACCGTGCTCGACCGATCGTTCGAGGTGCAGCTGGGTGGGCGTGCGATGCCCACTGCGGCGCGTTATGAGGTGGAGGATCCGACCACCGGGCGCCGGTTGGCTGATGCGCCGGATTGTTCGGCCGAGGAGGTGGACCGGGTGGTCCGCGCGGCTGCGCAGGCGCAGCGGGCGTGGGGGCGGTTGCCGGTGAGGTCGCGGGCGGCGAAGGTGCGCGAGTTCGCCGGGGTGCTGCGGGCGCACGCCGAGGAGTTGGCGACCCTGGATGCGCTGGATGCGGGGTTCCCTCTAGAGGTGATGCTTGCCGACGTGGAGGCCGCGGCCACGTTGCTGGAGATCATGGCCGATCTGGGCATGTCCCTAGGCGGGGCGACCTATCCGCTTTCGGGGAACCTGCACTACTCGATGCAGGAGCCGTACGGGGTCGTGGCGCGGATCGTGCCGTTCAATCATCCGATCCTGTTCGCGGGGGGCAAGGTCGCCGCCCCGCTGGTGGCCGGTAACGCCGTGGTGCTCAAGGCACCGGATCAGACGCCGCTGTCGGCCTTGCGGATGGCGGAGTTGGCCGCTGAGGTCTTCGGGCCCGACCTGTGCGCGGTGATTACCGGTCGCGGCGCGATCAGCGGGCAGGCGCTCACGACGCATCCGTTGATCCGGCGGATCGGCTTCATCGGTGCACCGGACACCGGCCGGTTGATCCAGCGTCAGGCCGCGGAGAGCGGCGTGAAGTACGTGAGCCTGGAACTGGGTGGGAAGAACGCGCTGATCGTGATGCCCGACGCCGACCTAGCCAGAGCGGCCGACAGCGCCGTCTTCGGAATGAACTACACGCTGACCGCCGGACAGTCGTGCGGTTCAACCAGCCGGCTCCTGCTGCACGAGTCGATCGCCGATGAGGTGCTCGCCTCGGTGGTCGAGCAGGTGAGGGCCATCCGGGTGGGCCACCCGCTGGCCGAGGGGACCCAGATGGGCCCCGTGATCGATCGCAAGCAGTACGAGAAGTCCATCAAGGCGATCGAGGCGGCGACGGCGGCGGGGGCTCCGGTGCAGGTCGGTGGCGGCCGGCCGGACACCGTGGGGGAAGAGGGCTGGTACGTGGCCCCGACCGTGCTGGGCCCGATGACGCCAGACAATCCGGCTGCGGTGGAGGAGATCTTCGGCCCGGTCCTCTCGGTGATTACTTTCCGCGACGAGGAGGAGGCCATCCGGATCGCCAACTCAAGCGAGTACGGGCTCACCGCCGGAGTCTGGACCAACGATGTCACCCGGGCACACCGGATGGCCGCGGCGCTGCAGGCCGGCTACGTCTGGATCAATGGGAGCGCGCGGCACTACTGGGGTCTGCCCTTCGGCGGGATGAAGTCCTCCGGGGTCGACCGCGAGGAGTCCGTCGAGGAGCTCCTGTCTTACACCGAGACCAAGGCGGTCACCGTCGTCCTCGAATGACAAGTCTGCGCGGCGGCACGCCTGGGCGTGCCGCCGCACCCAGCCCTGGGCCGCCGCGGTGGCCGGCACGTCCCCCGCCGCAAAGGCATTGAGCCAAACACGTCCAGTTGCCAGGCCAACCGGTCTGTCCGGCGCCCGGTGAGCATCTCCGGGTGCCAGGCGCCTCCTCGTGATGGAAAGGTTCGACAGTGAAGGTCGTCGGTGCAGGAAAGAGGGCCCGGGCAGCGGGACTCGCCACGTCTACGGTGGCAGTTCTGGTGCTTGCCGCCTGCGGGGGCTCCAGTCTAAGCGACACCGGGGGTGGGAGTGGGGACACGGAGTCCGTGGACATCGGACTGCTAGTACCACAGTCCGGCGTCTACGCGCCCATCGGGGAGGACATGGAGCAGGGCTTCCGCCTCTGCCTCGACCAAGCAGAGGGTCAGCTCGGCGGGCGTGACGTCAACGTCGTCGTCGCCGACGAGGGGGAGAGCCCCGACACCGGTGTGCCCGCGGCGCAGGGCCTCTTGGAGGACGGCGTCAGCGCCGTCGTCGGTGTGGTGAGCAGCGCCGTCGCCCTGGGCGTCCAGGACGCTTTCACCGAGGCACAGGTCCCGCTGGTGGTCGCGAACGCCGGGGCCAACGCGATCACCGGTCCCGACGTCTCGGACTTCGTCTGGCGGTCCTCCCACCGGATCGAGGACGTGTCCGGCTCCATCGGCGCCTACGTTGCCGAGCAGGTGGGTGAGGGGAGCGTCTTCGTGATTGCCCCCGACTACGCCGCCGGACGCGAGCACGCTGCAGCGTTCCGCAAGACCTTTGAGGGGGCCGGCGGCACCGTGGCCGGCGAGGTGTTCACTCCGTTCGGCCAGACGGAGAACTTCCAGCCGTTCCTGTCCCAGATCGAGCAGTCGGGCGCATCGGCCGTCTATGCCTTCTTCGGTGGCTCGGAGGCGGTCAGCTTCGCCCGGCAGTACAACAGCTTCGGTCTGAGCCAGAATCTGCCGCTTTTCGCGGCCGGGTTCGTGACCGAGGGCGGGGAGCTGGAGGCTCTCGGCCAGGACGCCGAGGGCATTCAGAACGTCCTGCACTACTCGCCCCAGCTGGACACCCCGGAGAACCAGAAGTTCGTCGAGGCGTACACCGCCGCCTACGAGGAGCCGCCGACGGTCTACTCCGTGCAGGCCTATGACGCGTGCCAGTCCTTGGACCAGGCGCTCGAGGTGGGCACCAGCGGCCCGGAGATCGTCGAGGGCCTCGAGGGCATCGATACGATCCCCAGCCCGGCTGGCGAGTGGAGCTACACCGACACCCACCAGGCCTCCTACACCTACTACCTCCGCGAGGTGCAGATGCAGGACGGCCAGCCCGTCAACGCCATCATCCGCCCGCTCACCGAGCAGTAGTCACGAGGGCGGTGTCGTAGGTAGCACCTGACCTACGACACCGCTCCCCTCACCGAGGAGCAGGAGTCCCGCCGGTGTTCGGCTTCTTCAGCAGCAACCTCATCACGGTGGTCGACGGCATCGCGTTCGGCGTCCTGCTGTTCACCATCGCCCTGGGTCTGTCCCTGGTCTTCGGGGTCATGGATGTGCTCAGCCTGGCTCACGGATCGCTCTACCTGATCGGCTCGTACATCGCCGTGTCGGTCAGCACCGCCTTCACTCCCACGTTGGGCTTCTTCGTGCTCGCGTTGGTCCTTGCGGTCGCCCTCGGCAGCCTCGCCGGCGCCGGGCTGTCGTTCCTGACCCGTCCGCTAGCCTCCCGGGGGCACCTCGACCAGGCTCTGCTGACCTTGGGCGTCGCGTTCGTGGTGGGCGACCTGCTCGCCCAGCAGTACGGCCGGGAGGTGCGAACCGTGGCGCCGCCGAGCCCGTTCGACGGCAGCGTGAGCGTCTTCGGCAGTACCTACCCCACGTACCGGTTGGTCATCATCGCCGTCGGCCTGGCCCTGGCGATCGCCGCCTATTTGGTCATCGAGCGCACGAAGATGGGTGCGCTCGTGCAGGCCACTGTGGCCGACGCGCAGATGGTCCGTGCCCTGGGCGTCAACACCGGGCGGCTGATGACCGGGGTGTTCGCCGTCGGCGCGGCGCTGGCCGCGTTCGGTGGGGTACTGGGCGCACCCATCCTGAACGCAGCGCCGGGCCTGGACAACCGGGTGCTCATCCTCGGCTTGGTGGTGGTCGTGATCGGTGGTCTGGGCTCGGTCGCCGGCGCCTTCGTGGGCGCGCTGGTCATCGGTCAGGTGCAGACCCTCGGTGTCTCGCTGGCGCCCAGCTACGCCGCGTTCCTCACCTTCGGTGCCATGGCCCTCGTGCTGCTGCTGCGGCCCGCGGGCATCCTCGGGAAGGGACGGCTGGCATGACCTCGGACCTGGGGACGTCCTCGCGTACTGACCAGGCCGCGCGCCCCGACACCGGTCCGGCCCGCGGTCGGGCGGGGCGGGCGCCGCGGCTGGTGCTGGCGGCCGCACTCCTGCTTGCGCTGGTGGCGGTCCCGTTCGTCGTACCCAGCGACGCAGCCAACCTGCTCAGCCGGATCCTCGCCTTCGCCCTGCTCGCCGTGAGCCTCGATCTGCTCGTCGGGGTGGGGGGCATGCCGTCGCTGGGACACGCAGCGCCCTTCGGCGTCGGCGCGTACGTCGCCGGCATCACGGCCAAGGAGCTCACCGCCCTCGCACCCGTCCAACTGGTGGCCGCCGCCGTAGCCGGGGCGGTGTTCTCCGCCCTGGTCGGGTGGCTGATCGTGCGGGTCCGGGGCACCTACTTCCTCATGCTGACCCTCGCGGTGGCCGAACTGGCCCGCACAGCGGCCGACCAGTGGGACCAGGTCACCGGCGGCAGCAACGGGCTGGTCGGCATCCCTGCGATCCAGGTGGTCCCCGGCGGGGGGCCGCTCCTGCTCGCCGGCTTCCGCTACTGGTACGTCCTCGCCGTGGCCGCCCTCGGGTTCGGGTTGATCGTCGCGATCTCCCGCAGCGCCTTCGGTCGGTCGCTGCGGGGCATCCGCGACAACGAGGACCGGATGGCCTCGCTAGGCTACTCGACCTTCCGGGTCAAGTTCACCGCGTTCGTCCTCGCGGGGGCGTTCGCCGGTGCCGCCGGTTCGCTGTGGACGGTGCAGTCGAGGTTCGTCTCGCCCGCCGACCTCGGGTTCAACGTCTCGGCCATGGCACTGCTGGCCGTGGTGATCGGTGGCCGCGGCCGGCTGTGGGGCGCGATCCTCGGCGCAGCGCTGGTGATCTTCATCCGCGACGAGGTCGGCGCCCAGCTGGGCGGGCGCGGACCCCTACTGCTGGGCATCACGTTCATCGCCGTCGTTTACCTGTTGCCGCGTGGCTTCGCCGGTCTGCGCTTGCACCGGCCCGGGAGGAAGGACCCAGCATGACCGCCGTACTGTCGTGCACGAACGTGACCAAGCAGTTCGGGTCGCTCAAAGCGGTCGAGGACGTCACCCTCAGCATCGAGAAGGGGGCACGGCACGCGCTCATCGGACCGAACGGTGCTGGCAAGTCCACACTGTTCAACCTGGTCGCCGGCACGCTGCGGCCGACGTCCGGGGCCATCATGCTCGATGGTGTCGACGTCACCCGGCGGTCCGCCGCCTGGCGGTCCCGCGCCGGGCTTGCCAAGACGTTTCAGCACTCAAGCCTCTTCCTGTCCCTGCCGGTGGCGGACAACGTCGCCATGGCCGCCCAGCGCACGTCCGGCCAGGGGATGAGTCTCCGGCGGCCGGCCCACCGGCTCCCCGGGGTGGACGACGTGGTCGCCGAGTGCCTGGCTGCCACTGGGCTGAGCGGCCGCGCCTCCCGACCCGTCAGCGACCTGTCCCACGGCGAACGTCGACAACTGGAGGTGGCGGTGGCCCTCGCGACACGACCGCAGTTGCTCCTACTCGATGAGCCCACGGCAGGGATGTCGGCCGCCGAAAGTGGGCGCTTCGCCGAACTGATCGAGTCCCTGCCCGGGGACGTGACCGTGCTGATCATCGAGCACGACCTCGAGGTGGTGTTCCGGCTAGCTGAGCGGATCAGCGTTTTGCACCTGGGCCGGCTGCTCGCCGATGACGACCGGGAGAGCATCCGACAGAACGAACAGGTCCAGCGGGCCTATCTGGGCGATGCCCGGCCGGAGGACCTTTTCCACCCGGCGGCCGGCTTGTGAGCGCGGATCTCGTCGTAACCAACCTGCGCGCCGGGTACGGCGTGAGCACGGTGCTTGACGGGGTGAACCTGACCGTCGGCGCTGGTGAGGTCGTGGGCCTGCTCGGGCGCAATGGCGTCGGCAAGACGACGCTGATGTCCACACTGATGGGCTGGCTGTCGCCGAGCGCCGGATCCGTTCGGCTAGGCGACCGGGAAATCGCCGGGCTGCCGACGCACCAGATCGCCCGTGCCGGCGTCGCCATCGTCCCCCAGGGGCGGCGGGTGTTCGCGCCGCTGACCGTGGAAAACAACCTGCGGATCGCGCACAAGGGCTCGCAACGCTGGACCATCGAGCGCATTTTTGAGATCATGCCGCGGCTGGCCGAGCGCCGGCGCAACCGCGGCGACCAGCTTTCGGGTGGTGAGCAGCAGATGCTGGCCATCGCCCGTGCCCTGTTGCTCGACCCAGCGTTGCTCCTGCTGGACGAGCCGTCCGATGGTCTGGCGCCCTCGGTGGTCACCCAGGTGATGGAAATCCTCGCCAGCCTCCGGGGAGAGGGGCTGTCGGTGCTGCTCGTGGAGCAGGACCTGCATGTGGCGTTCAGCGTCGCTGACCGGATCCTGGTAATGCAGAAAGGCCGGATCGTCCATGACTCGACGACCGAGGAGTTCCGCAGCGACGGGGAACGGGGACGGCGCCTGCTGGGCATCGCCTGAGCAAGCTGTGAGGGTGAGGTCAAGTCCTGTCTTCGGCGGCGCGCGGCCCCACACGGTACGCACGCAGCGATGACGGTCGGGTGCCGCTAGGGCTCAATGTGCCCACATCGGACGGGGGAGCGGCGGGGCGCCAGGGGCGAACTCCTGCCCAATCAGAAACCGTCGGCCCTGGGTCGGCCTTCCCACGAGAGGGGGCCCGCTGGTGAGGGGGTGGCCGCACCAGCGGCCCGCGCGGACCGGTCAGCCCGCGGCCGGCCGGTCCGGCAGCTTCCCCTGCTGACGCGCCTTCTCCTCGTGGTAGTGCCAGACCTTGCGGGCGATGGATGGCTGCCAGTTCGTCGTCCGGGTGCGTTCCAGATTCTCGCCGCCGTCAGTGCCAGTGGACCCGCGACGAGAGGGAGGGCAATCATCGCGACGGTGCCGTAGATGGTGACGAGAGCGATGGCCAGTGCGACGTCCTCCTCGTCGGCCTCGGTGGAGGCGTGGACGGCCGCGACGGCGGCGGCTCCACAGATGGAGAAGCCGCTAGCCACCAGGACCGTCAGATCCCTGCCCACGTGGAGTAGCCGGCCGAGCAACAGGGTCCCGAGGAACGTCAGCACGACGGTGAGGACGACGACCCCGATACCGGACGCTCCCAGACCCAGGATGTCGCCGACCGCCAGCTGCAGCCCGAGGAGAACGATGCCCACCCGTAGCACTCGCCGCTGGGTGAAGGCCAGGCCCGGCCGCATCGCGGGGCGCAGCAGACCGGCGTTGGCCCCAACGGCTCCGAGGGCGACGGCGACGAGCAGTGAGCTCACGGTGGGGAGAAGGGTCGTGGCAAGGAACGCGACGACGACGGCGCCCGCAGTGACCAGGAGGCCCGGGACCAGCCGCAGTTGGGTCGTCAGGTACTCACCCAACCTGGTGTCGGGAGGCACGGTCACACAGGCAGTGTGGTGCCACCGGCGCACATGGCCATCACCGTGCTCGGGCGGCCAGAAGGAAAACTTATGGCCGGCCGGCCGTGCATGGGCACGGTGCGGGCGATCGGTCCCGGCTCCGCCGCCCGGGGTCGGGACGGCGCGGGCCGCCGCGGGGGCGAGCTCCTCCGGGTGCGCGTGGTCGACGTAGAGCCGCGCGCCGTTGGTGAGGATGACGTTGGCCATCCCGGCGTCCTCGTCGAGGTCGTTGTGGTCCAGCGCGCTGGCCGGCGACAGGTCGAACCCGCGGGCGTCGCGCAGCGGCGACAGCGGCCGCGAAAGCCGCCTCGACCCGGTGGTCGGCAGCGACGTCCTGCGGTTCGACCCCGGGGAGCACGCTCGATGGCGGGCTGACTACGTGTTCACCCGCGCGGAGAGCGGCGTCGTGACCGGGTGGACGGGGTCGCCGACGCCGCCGAGGAGCGTGCTCCTCTCCGCCGAGGTCAGCCCTGGAGGCGGGTGGAGAACTGCTTCAGGGCGCGGCGCCGAACGGCGGCCGTCGCGGTGTTGTCGATGTCGAACGACCGGCCGGCGCGGAAGGACTCGCCGATCAGCGAGCTGCTGCGACGGATCCGCGACTTCGCGGCGGTCGAGCGGCGAGGACGGGGGGTGTTGGGGACGGTCATCGTGCAACTCCTTCGTGCGTCCCCGCCGGCCTGCGCGACAGCCGTATCGCGCCCGGGTGCTCGCGGCGGGGCATGTGTCATGTAACTCCCGAGCGGCACGCAACCATGCCTTGACCAGCCGTGATGCTGCTCACCGGCCCCCATGGGGTGAGAGCCGACAGTCCTCGGGCGGCTGTGCGTCTGACCACGACCGCTGTCGCCCACGTGCAGCGCGTCCCTGCCTCCAGCGAGCCGTTGGCGGACGTCGCGACCGGGCGGGCAGTCGGCGCCCGGTCGCCCGCGGGTGACCCGACAGCGGCTCGCCGGCCACGGAAGCCGGGGACTCTCGGTTACCTGCACCGGTCCTCGCCCGTCGTTCCGGGCCAGATCAGGCGCCAGGCCAACCGAGCTGATCAGCATGTCGCGGCCGGCTCCGGCGAGGAGCGGTAGGACCTATGGACCATCGGCGGATTCCATGCTTGAGTGACCCCCTTGCATGACGCCGGTCACACCGGTCCGCACACCGACCGAGGAGTCCGCTGGGTGGCTGACAAGCACTGCGGGTACGACGTCGTCCCCGGCAAGCGGCGGATCGGGTCCTCGCACGAGTCGGGCCATCCGCTCCGGCGACGCCCGGGGCGGCCGGAGCTCGGCCGCTCGCGGCGGCCGCTGGTGCCGGTGCGATACACGGCGAGGCGGTCGCCGGCCGACACCTGCTCGGCGGGGGTGGCTGTGCAGGCGCGTGCCGAAGACGAGGACCCCCCGGCCGGCTACGGGATGACCGAGCCGCTGGCGTCGGTCGCGGTCCGGCCAGCGTTGGTCAGGGGCCAGGTGGCGGCTGCTTCGGGAGGCCGCTGGTGACCGTGCGGCATCGGCCTGACCCCGAAGGTCAGCCGATCGCCGGCGAGACAGCCGGCAGGTCGTCCGGACGAGCGCCGTCGAGGCCTGCTCGAGTCGTCTGCCGGTCAGCGGGTTCGAGAAAGAGGCGTTCGAGCGCGGCACGCTCGCGTAGGAGGCCCAGCCGTTCGACACGCGCCTCGGGTGACTGTCCGTCCGGCGCCTCGAGGAGGTTGCGCGGTCGCTTCGCCGTTACCAGAACTGCCCATCAGGAGGTCGCTCGCGACTAGCGTGCGCATCCCACTGGTCGTCCCCCACTCTCCCGTGCTCCCACCCCTGTCGAACCCTCCGGAACGGACAGAGACTCCCTCCCATGCTCGAGACCTTTTTCAGCAGCCTGGTCGGCATCTTCGAGCCGGTCACGTTCCTCACCATGCTGGTGGGTATCGCGATCGGCTTCGTTGTCGGCATCCTTCCCGGGCTAGGCGGATCGGTCAGCCTCGCGCTGATGTTGCCCTTCACGTTCTACATGGAGCCCGTGCAGGCCTTCGCCTTCCTGCTGGGGATGTACGTCGTCACGGCGACCACCGGTGACATCACCTCGGTGCTCTTCGGTGTGCCCGGCGAGGCGACGTCCGCCGCGACCGTGCTCGATGGTTATCCGCTGACGAGGCAGGGTCAGGCCGGCCGGGCGCTCGGGGGCGCGCTCGTGAGCTCGGCCATGGGCGCCATCCTGGGCGCCTTCGTACTGGCCCTCTCTGTGCCGATCATGCGCCCGCTGGTGCTCGCACTCGGCCCGCCCGAGTTCTTCATGCTGACGATCCTGGGGCTGAGCTTCGTGATCGCGCTGTCCGGCCGCGACATCGTCAAGGGCCTAGTCATGGCCGCCCTCGGCTTCCTCGTCTCGATGGTCGGCCTCGACCCGCAGGCCGGCGTGCCCCGGTACGCGTTCGACTCGCTGTACCTCTGGGACGGTATCAACATCGTGGCGCTGGTTGTCGGCCTCTTCGGCGGCGCGGAACTGCTGCAGCTGATGCTCTCCAAGACCAGCATCTCCCAGCGGATGAGCGCCGACCCGTACGCGGGCCTCGGTCAGGGCGTCAGGGAGGTCTTCAAGCACTGGACCGTCGTCGTCCGTTCGAGCCTGATCGGGATCGGGATCGGGATCATCCCGGGCATGGGCGGGTCGGTGTCGCAGTTCATCGCCTATGGCTCGGCCCAGCAGGCGTCGAAAGAGCCCGAGAAGTTCGGCAAGGGGTCGATGGAGGGCGTGGTCGCCGCCGGGGCCAACAACAACGCCAAGGACTCGGGCTCGCTGATCCCGACGATCGCCTTCGGCATCCCGGGCAGCGTGTCGATGGCGGTCCTCCTCGGCGCCTTCATCATCTCCGGCCTGAACCCCGGCCCGGAGATGCTGAACGAGAACCTGGACGTCACGTTCTCGATGGTGTGGATCATGGTGATCGCGAACTTGATCGCCGTCGTCGTCTCGCTGCTCCTGCTCAGGCAGCTGGTGAAGCTGTCCTTCCTCAAGGGCACCTGGCTGGTGCCCTTCCTGTTGATCCTGCTGTCGATCGGCGCGTTCACCGCCAACTACGCCTGGCAGGACGTCGTCGTCATGCTGGTCGCGGCCGCCCTCGGCGTCGTGTGCATCCACTGGGACTGGCCGCGGGTGCCGTTCCTGCTCGCGGTCGTCCTCGGGGCGACCGCGGAGCGCTACCTCTTCCTGTCCTACTCGCTCGACGGCTGGACCTGGCTGCGCGAGCCAGTGGTGCTCATTCTGGCTGTCCTGATCGTCCTGGTGATCGCGCTGCCCTACGTGCGACGGTCGCGCGACCGTCGCCGTGACGAGGCGGCGCGTGTCGCGGAGAACACGGAGGTGTCCCGATGACCAGGATGACCAAGAAGTCCGACGCGCCCGCCGCGGCAGGCGCCACCGCGCCCACGGGGAGAACGGCCATGGCACCTACGACCGACACCACCGTGCGTCGGCCGCGGGCCGGTGACTGGGTCTTCGCCGTCGTGGTGCTCGCTGTCTTCGTGGCAGGATTCTTCCTGAGCCAAGACTGGCCATTCCGGGCCGCGTTGTTCCCGATGATGGTCACCGTCGCCGGGGCAGTTCTCTCGCTGTTCAAAATCATCGGTCTGGCGCTGCAGGCGGTGCGGGGGCGCCGGTCGGTCGGCGGGGTCGCCGTCGTCCCGTCGCAGTGGGCGGCCGAACTGCCGGCGCAGCCGGTCGATTCCTCGCCGGAGGGCGCCAACGTGCGGACGGCGGCCGTCGCCGCCGAGGGCAAGCGAGCCGAGGGCACCGCCCAGGTCACCCCTGACGACGTCCAGATCGTCGACGACGAGCAGGAGGAGGACGCGAGCATGGAGTACGTGTTCGCCTCCGCCGGCGGACGCTCATGGGCGGAGGCCATGGCCTGGGTCACCGCCTTCTTCGTCTCCTTCTTCGTGCTGGGCGCATACATCACTGTGCCGGTGTACGCATTTGCGTACCTACTGGTGGCGGGCAAGGCGAAGTGGTGGGCGGCGCTGATCTACGCCGTCGTCACCGGGCTGATCATCTTCGTTGTCTTCCGTGAGGTCGTGTTCATCCCGCTGCCGGAGAGCCCCTTCCCGGGACTGGGCTTCTAGCCGCGGGCGCCCTGGAGCGGCCCCGCTCCAGGGCGCTGGCGGCAGCGCGGTCCTTCTGTTTCACGGGTGGTCGAGCAGGCCGATCCGGTACCAGGGCACGAGATCGTCCGGCACCGCCGACCGTCGAGGACGGCGAGATGGTCCGGCTGCACGAGGGGGTTGTGACCGGGAACGTCTGTGGCCGGTGACGTGAGGACACCGTCGCGCGTCGGCCGCGACGCCGAAGGCCCGCAACCCTTTCAGAATCAGGATCTGTGTTGCAGAGTGTGCGGTGTCGTCGCCCGCGTCGCCGCACGTCCGTGATCGGCGAGCGCTCGGGCCCGAGCGGAGAGGGAGCCCCTTGTCACAAGGACGGACCACGGAGGGTGTGCGGGACCAGCGCGCCGAACTGGCCGAGGCCAACCACGTACTCGTTGACCAGGGCATCCTCGACGGCTTCGGTCACGTCAGCGTGCGCTCGGCGGAGGACCCCGACACCTTCCTCTTGGCGCGCAATCTCGCGCCCGGGCTGGTGCAGCCCGAGGACGTGCAGGTGTTCACCCTGCAGGGCGAGACGGACGACCCACGCAAGCCCTATCTCGAGCGCTACATCCACTCCGAGATCTACCGGGCCCGGCCCGACGTCCGAGCGGTGGTGCACAGCCATTCGCCGGCCGTGATCCCGTTCGGGGTCTCCACGGTGCCGCTGCGGCCGATCCTGCACATGGCCGGCTTCCTGGCCCCGCGGGTGCCGGTGTTCGAGGCCCGGGACACGCTGGGCTCAGGGTCGGACCTGCTCGTCGGCACGGCCGCCTCCGGCGCCGCGCTCGCCGAAGTCCTGGGTGATGCCGCCGTCGTCCTCATGCGCGGACATGGGTTCACCTCGGTGGCTACCTCCATCCCCGAGGTCGTGTACCGGGCGGTGTACACAGGCGTGAACGCGCGAGTGCAGGCCGAGGCGCTGCGGCTGGGCGAGTGCACGTACCTGAGCGATGAGGAGGCTGCGGCCACGGTGGCCACCAACACTCCGCAGATCGGGCGGGCCTGGCAGTACTGGCGGGACCGGACCGCCTGAGTAGTGCATGCATGACAGGCAGCGGGTTGGTCGCTCGGGGCCCGCAACGGGCTCGGTCTGCATGTCGCCCATGCCCAGTGGAAGTCGTTGAACGCGTCGGCCACGGTGTAGCTGTGTACGACCTCGGCCACCGGGGGAGCAGGCCAACTACGTTGCCCCCACGGGCCTGGACCTCCCTCGATCCGGGGGAGCGCCGGGTGCGCGGCTCCTTCGGTGGGTTGTCATGCCTCGATCTGGTCGGCACGCTCGGGCGGATGCAGGGAGGGTCGGGCGGGTCGCCCCCGGCCGGTGACCTGACGAAGTGGGCGGCGGTCAGCGGCGTCGGCAGGTCCCCGTCGGCTGGGGCTCGGGGACCAGGTCGTCGTCGTCCGACGTTCCGCATCGTGTCCAGCTGGCTGAGGCGCGAGAGGGGCCGCCGGTCACGTCCGCTGGCGTCGGGGTGTGACGCCTAGCGCGTCCCCGGGTCGAGGCCATAGCGTTCAGCAAATGGTCTTACCACCGGCCGCCGAGGAGGCACCGCATGGAGCAGGAACGGACGAAGTCCCAGAGTCGCGAGCAGACCGCGCAGAACGTGCACGTCTACGACGACCACTACAAGCAGGCCCGGATCTACGTGCGGGAACTGGCCAGCAACCGGTACACCTTGACCGGGGAGCGGCGGGAACGCGTCACGACGGTTCCCCGCGTCTGGACCCCGACGCTGGGGGAGGGGCTGAGCCTCAAGGAGAACTGGAACATCATCGATCCCGGTGACGAGCAGTTCCGCACGCAGAGCCTGCACCTGCACTTCGTCGTGATCCAGCCCAACGGGCGCAACGACGGGCACGGGCACCAGAACGAGGCGCTGTTCTACGTGCTCGAGGGAAACGGCTACGAGACGCACGACGGCAAGGACTACCCGTGGCACACCGGTGACGCGGTCGCGGTCCACAACGACTGCGTCCACTGGCACAACAACCCGGACCCGGAGAAGCGCGCGGTCTGCCTGGTCATGAAGCCCAAGCCGCTGTCGCTGTTCCTCGGGCTCACCTTCCAGGGAAAGATCGGCACCAAGCCGGCCGACGAGGACCAGTGGGAGCCGCGCACCGAGTGGCTGACCGCCCGCCCCGAAGGTGACGAGTTCGTCCCCAAGGTGCTCACGCCGGCGGACACCGAGTGGCAGTGGACGGAGTTCGGCCACGTCCGCCAGATCGCCGGCAAGGGCGCGCCCCTGCGGATCAAGGGCACCGACGCCTACCTCCACGAGATCCCGGCCGGCAGTCGCTCCGGCAAGCGGTGGCAGATGGCCGACGAGGCCGTGCACGTCCTCGACGGCGAGGGCTACGACCTGCACTGGGACGTCGAGGCCGAGATCGCCGACCAGTTCTACGCGCGGGTGGCGAAGAAGCCCACCCGGTGGGACTGGAAGAAGGGCGACATGATCTGGGTGCCGCACAACACGATCGTGCAGCGCTTCAGCACCGGAACCGGCTCCGCGAAGCTCATCGGGGCGTCCAACAGCATCTACGCCGAGCTCGGCTACTCCCGCATCGTCCACTTCGAGAACGCGCCGGAGTTCGACGACGCGTCGCTGCGCGCCGCCGCGGGTGAGGGCTTCACGGCGCCGCCGACCGCCTGAACCGACACGACCGCGACCGCGCCGGGGCACTTCCGGCGCGGTCGCGGTCGCGTTCCGGGATCAGGCCGTCCGCGCCGTCTCGGCGAGGACCGCGTCGAAAGTCGCGATGTCGAGCCGCGGGTCGGGGGAGGCCTGGTCGAGGTCGAGGGCGGCCAGCTTCGCGTTCTGCACCAGGAAGGCGAGGTCGGCGCCGGTCAGACCCGTCGTCCGCGGGACCAGGTGGGCGATGACCTCGTCGAGGGTCAGCCCGTCCCCGAGCGCCGCGCCGGCCAGGTGGATGCGCAGGATCTCCGACCGGCCCGCCTCCTCGGGCGGGCCGACGTGCAGGTGGACGCCGAACCTGCCGGGACGGAGCGCGGCCGGGTCCACCATGGACATGCGGTTGGTGGCCCCGATGACGATCACCTGGCTGCGAGACTCCATCCCGTCGAGCTCGGCGAGCAGCTGGTTCACGACCCGCTGCGGCGCCCGGGTGCCCTCGTGCTCCAGATCGCTGCGCTGGGGGACGACCGCGTCCAGCTGGTCGAAGAAGACGATGCAGGGGGCCGCGCGCCGGGCGACGTCGAAGATGTGGCGGACGCTCTCCTCGGACTCACCGAGCCACTGGGAGAACAGCTCCGGGCCCTGGATGGGTAGGAAGTTGACACCGGACTCGCGGGCGATGGCCTGTGCCAGCAGCGTCTTGCCCGTCCCCGGCGGTCCGTACAGCAGGACGCCGAGGTTGCTGGACAGCCCGATCCGCTCGAACACCTCAGGATGCCGCAGCGGCTTCTCCACCAGGTCCTGCAGGCGGCTCTTGACGTGCTCGAGCCCGCCGATGTCGGCCCACGTCACCCTGGGGTAGGTGATGAGCGACTCGCGCATCGCCGCCGGCTGCACCGTGCGCAGCGCCGACTCGAAGTCGGCCCCGGTGACCACGAGGTCCTCCGCCGCCGGGTAGGACGCCATGGACGGTGCGTCCACGAACCGCGTCGAGGCCCGCCGCAGCGCGTTCAGGCCCGCCTCACGGCTGAGCTCCATGATGTCGGCCCCGACGAAGCCGTACGCACGGTCGGCGATCGCCGGCAGCGCCGCCAGCGCGTCCTCGGCCAGCGGCATCTCACGGGTCTGCACGCGCAGGATCTGCTCGCGCGCCTCCACCCCCGGGGTGGGGAAGTGGATCTCCCGGTCGAATCGCCCGGCCCGGCGCAGAGCCGGGTCGATCGCCTCCACCCGGTTCGTCGTGCCGATGACCAGGACCCCCTCCGCCCGCCTGAGCCCGTCGAGGAGGGCCAGCAGCTGGGTGACCGTCCGTGCCTCGGTCGTGCTGGTGGCCATGCGCCGGGCCGGGGCGATGGCGTCCAGCTCGTCGATGAAGATGATCGACGGCGGGTTGAGGCTGGCCTCGGCGAAGACCTTGCGGAGGTTCGCCTCCGTCTCACCGGAGAAGGTGCCGACGACCTCGGGGCCGTTGATGTAGAAGAGCTCGGCGTTGATCTCGTTGGCCACGCTGCGGGCGAGCAGGGTCTTCCCCGTGCCCGGGGCGCCGTGGAAGATCACGCCCCGCGGAGGATTGATGCCCAGCTGGCGGTACACCTGCGGGAAGATCAGCGGCAGCTCAACGAACTCCCGTACCTCGCGGATCTGCGGGGTCAGGCCGCCGACGTCCTCGAAGGTCGTGTCGAGCACCGTCTCCGAGACCTTGTCGTGGTCGTGCTCGTGGTCGCCGGGCCCGTGGTGGTGGTCGTCCTGGACCAGCCAGATCGTCGTCTCGCCGGTCACGACGCCCTCGTGCCCACCCGCGCCGTCCTCGGCGGGCGCGACGAAGTGCACCTCGTAGGTCACCCCGGCGAGACCGTCGGGGAGGCGGACGTACAGCAGCATCCCCGGCCGGACGGCGACGCGCTGCTCGGCCAGGACGCGCCGTAGCGTCGGCACCAGCTGCGGATCGAAGCGCTGGCTCATGTCCAGCCCGGGCACCAGGGCGACCTCCCGGGCGGGCGCCGGTTCCACCCGCTCCAGGGTCACCTGCTCGTGCGGATAGGCCTTGAGGGCCTGCCGGGTGAACCGGTCGACGCGCACGGCACCGGCTCGCGGCTCGTCCACCGGGCCCGCGACCCGGCACAGCGCGCTGCGCCCGCGCTCCGTGGAGATCCGCACGACATCTCCTTCGCCTGCTCCGACCGCCGCTCGGACGTCGGGGGCCAGGACGACCGTGCACAGGTGGGCGACCCGGTAGTCGATCGGGCGGGAATCGACGACGGCAGGCGATGGCATGAGACTCCGTTCGACGGGGGGTCTGCCGCCGATGGTTGTCCTACGGGTCCGCCGGTGGCCAGGCCATTCTGCCGAGTAGCCGAATGCTCGGCGTGCCCCCGGGGTCCGTATCGCGGCGTTCGTCCCGTTGTGGGTTCTCGCCCCGGGTCTGATGGAGGCTCTCGATCCGCTGAGGACGAGAGTCATGGCGGCACCGGGAAGTACCCCGACGAGCTCCGGGAGCGAGCGGTCCGGCTGGTGCCCGACGCACGACGGGATCCAGCGACCGCACCGGGGCGTGCGGCGGATCGGTGACCAACGGGGGATCAACCCCGAGACGCTGCCCAACTGGATGGCCCATCCAGGGATCGACGAAGGCCACCGGCCCGGCACCGCCACCGATGACGCGACGCGGTTGGCGGAGCTGGAGCGGAAGAACCGGGAGCCCTGCCGGGCCAGTGCGATCTTGAAGTGCATCGGATCTCTTCGCGGCGGAGCTCCACCGCCCACAGCGGTGATCGTCGAGTCCATCGACGTCCACCGGGATGAGCACGGGGTCCAGCCGATCGGCGCGCAGCTGGAGATCGCGCCGGGCCTGCTACGCCATGAAGACTCGCGAGCCGTCAGCGCGGTCGGTGACCGATGCGGCGGCCACGGCGGTGATCGAGCGGGTGCATGCGGAGAACTTCGGCATCTACGGCGCCCGCACGGTGCACACGCATCTGCGCCGGCAGGGCCACGCCGTGGGCCGGTGCACGGTCGAGCGGCTGATGCGCAGCGTCGGGCTACGCGGCATCACCTGGGCGAGGGGCCCGTGGGCCACGATCCCCGGAACCGTCCGGACACCCGCCCGGACCTGGTCGAACGGGCGTTCACCGCGACCGGCCCGGACCAACTGTGGGTCGCCGGCATCACCTCTGCTCGCAGAGGTCGGCGTCCGGTGGGCGGCCCTCGGCGAGCAGGTCGAGCAGCCTCCGGGCCGGTGCGGTCAGCGGTCGCCCGCGGCGCCAGATCGCCCGCAAGGGCCGGCGCAGGTCGACCCCGGACAGGGGGACCTCGACCAGGGAGCCCCTGGCCAGTTCCGCCTCAACGGCCAGGGCAGAGAGCACGGCCGGCGCGAGGCCGGACAGCACGGCGCCCTTGACCGCCGTGGTGGAGGAGGCTTCCAGCGCCGCCGGTGCCAGCGGCCCCGCCGTCTCGAGCACCAGCGCCAGTGTCTCCCGGGTGCCCGAGCCGCTCTCCCGCATCACCAGGCTGGTCCGCGCCAGCTCTGCGGGTGACAGCGGCTCGTCCAGCCGGCTCCAGGGATGGTCCGGAGGAACGACCAGCGCCAGCCGGTCGGACGCCACGGTCCGCCAGGACAGCTCGCCGGGGAGAGCGCCGAGGGTCTCGACGAAGCCGAGGTCCGCCTCGTCGCGGCGGACCGCCTGCACGGTCGCCGCGGAGTTGCCCATCGCGAGGCCGATACCGAGGGCGGGGTAGCTGCGGCGCAGCTCCACCAGCCACCGCGGCAGGAGGAACTCAGCCGTCGTCAGACTGGCGGCCAACCGCAGGGGCGCGGAGTTCCCCTGTCGGAGTGCCTCGGCGCCGGAGGTCAGGCGGTCGCGCGCGATCAGCACCGATCGTGCCCATTCCACGACGAGGGCACCGTGGGCGGTCAGCTCCGAACCGGTTCGGTGCCGGTCCAGCAGGGCCAGGCCCAGTGCCGACTCCAGCGCCCGCAGGCGTTGGCTCGCGGCCGGTTGGCTGATGCCCAGGTGCCGTGCAGCCAATCCGAGGCTGCCGGTCTCGGCGACCGCGACCAGCAGTTCCAGCTCACCCAGGGTGGCGCCTGTCATGACCACGGCCTGTAGGTCAGTCGCTGAGGCTGGGTGGACGGGCGATCCGGCCACTCGTCGCAGACTGCCTGCGTGACCGAACGCCCCGTTGCCGACAACGGCGGGCGCTCGTCGGTGGGTCCGCTCCTGCCCGGCCTGGCCGTGGTCGCCCGGGCCCGCATCGTCGCCATGTCGATCACGACCCTCTGCTCGCGGCAAGTACCCAGCGTCGGCTCCTACGGTTCAGCATCGTGCTCCTCGGGCTGCAGCTGGCGGTCGGGGACATCATCGATCTGGTGACTCGGGGCTCGAAACCGTAATGATCACCGTGGTGTCCACCCTGGGCGGCAGCTTCCCCCGGGGCCGGGTGCTAAAGGCTGGCGGAAGCTCTCGTTCGCTCTCGGCACCGGCGTGCGTTCGCCGTCCTGCTCGGGATCGGCCGGCGCGCGTCGCTGCTGGGGGCCGGACGGACGCTGCCGGCCGGAGTGCGAGCCCCGGCTCCCCGGGTGGGGCCGGGGCTCGTGCGCGTGTGCGACGGCATGGATTTCCGGGGTTGGGCGCGTCGCGCAACTCCCGTCCGGGGTCGCTCAGGTGGGTGTCGCGCGCTCCGCGGGATCGACGACCGGCGTGGGCCGCGCCGCGCTCCCGGCCCGGCGGCGCAGCCGGCGGAGCGTGGGTAGCAGAGCGACGGCCGCGACAGCAGGGGCCAGGCCGCTGAGCAACAGCCCGGCGCGTGCGCCGAACTCCTCGCAGACCCAGCCGAGCAGCGGCGCACCGATCGGCGTGCTGCCCAGGAACACCGTCGCGTGCAGGGCGATGACCCGCCCCTGCATCGAGGCGTCGACGCTCAGCTGCAGGAGCACCCGAGCGAGGGTGTTGAAGCTGATGTTGGTGATCCCGAGCCCCACCAGCAGCGCGAGCGCGGCGAGGAGCCCCGGCGCACCGGCCAGGAGCATGCTGACGAGGGAGAACGCGCTCGCCCACAGCAGGAGTGACCAGGAGCTGATCCTCTCCCGGCCGGCAATGGCGAGGGCGCCGATCACCGCTCCGGCGCCCATCGCCGACGTGAGCCATCCGTACGTCGCCGCGCCGCCGTCGAGGACGTCCCGGGCGAAGAGCGGCAGGACGACCCGGAAGTTCTGGCCGAAGAGCGCGACGACGGCCACCAGCAGCATGCACGCCCGCAGGTCGGGCCGGTCCCACACGTAGCGCAGGCTCTCCCTCGCCTGGCCCGGCCGACGGGGAACGGGCTTCGCGCGGTGGAGGAGGGAGGCGTCGATGCGCCAAAGGCTGGCCAGCACTCCGATGAAAGAGGCGGCATTGACGGCGAAGGCCATCCCGCTGCCGGCCAAGGCGATCAGCAGTCCGGCCATGGCTGGACCCAGCAGTCGCCCCAGGTTGTGGATCGTGGAGTTGAGCGACTGTGCGTTGACGTAGTCCTCCGGCCCCACCATCTCGGTGATGAACGCCTGGCGCGCGGGCACGTCGAGGACGGTGACGAGGCCCAGGCCCAGGGCCAGGGCGAAGACCATCCACAGCTCAACGGTGCCGGTGAGGGTGAGAGTGGCGAGGACGGTGGCCAGGACCGCGCTGACGGCCTGTGTCCACATGATCGTCCGGCGCCGGTCCAGTCGGTCGACGAGGACCCCGCCCCAGACGCCCAGGAACAGGGTGGGGAGCGCCTGCAGGGCGGTGGCAATCCCGACGGCGAAGGCGGAGTCGGACAGTTCGAGCACCAGCCAGTCCTGCGCCACCCGCTGCATCCAGGTGCCGGTCACGCTGACGGCATGGCCGGTGAAGAAGGTGCGGTAGTTCGGCACCCGGAGGGATCGGAAGGCACGTTGGCGCCAGGGTGGCGGGCGCTCACCGATGGGCGTGCCCGGCCGCCGGAAGGACGGGAGCCATCGCATGCGGCGCACCCCCCTTCGACCGCCGGTCCGGAGGTATTACCTTAAAGCCAACGCGATGACGGCCACACGGCTACTCCATCTGAACGAGAACCCACAGTGCCTGACTCGCAGCTGTCGCCGTCGTCGCTCTGGGGGCATGGGCGCCCCGGTCGTGCGGTATCTGCTCGACGCGGGGATCGGCGTGCGGGTCCACGACTTCGATGACGCCAGACTTCGATGACGCCACGATGAACGCGCGGTAGCCAGGGGGCCCGGTCGATCCCCTCGCTGCCGGGCGTTGCCCGACGCGCGGATCTGCTGGTTGTCGTCGTCCCTATCGACCAGGACGTGGAGTCTCTGCCCCGGGCTCGCCGGCCTGCTCGCCGGCTGCGAGGAGGAGGCGGTGGTGCTGCTCTACGGCTCCTGGCTCAACCGGAAGGTTGCCGAACTCGGGCCCGAGCTGGGCGCAGCTCGCGCTCTCCTGCTCCGTCTTTCCCGGTTCGGTTGGCGCACATGCCGTGCGCCGCGCCGGGACATCACCGTCCCCGCCGTTCGGCGGATGTAGAACGGCGGGGCACCCGATGCGCCGTCCGGTCGGTGCGTATCCGGCGAGGTCGCCTCACAGTCAGTGGAGCGGGCTGTCCAGCGCGCGCTGGCGGGAGGCCTCGATCTCGGCCTCGATCTCGGCCTCGGCCCGGCCGACCCCCTGGCACCGCCGCCGCCGAAGCCGGCCACCGAGTCCGCTACGTCACCACCGCCGCCCTGGTCAACGAGCTCGTCGAGGCCGCCGATGACAAGCAGCTCTCCCGCGTCGTCGGCCGCTACGCCCGCATCGACCTCCTCTGCCTCGACGAAATCGGCTACGTCCACCTCGACCCCCGCGGCGCCGAGCTGCTCTTCCGGATCATCACCGAACGAGAGGAGAAGGCCTCCATCGCCTGCGCCTTCAACGCCCCGTTCTCCGAGTGGAGCCAGACCTTCACCGACCCCCGGCTCGCGGCCGCGATCGTGGACCGGCTCACCTTCCGCGGCCACGTCATCGCCACCGGCACCGACTCGTACCGGCTACGCGCCACCCGCGCCGCGAAGACGGGAGTCGCCACCAACTGACCCCACCGTCGTCGCACACCGGCAGCTCAGGCCGCCTGACCCAACCTGTCACCTATCCGTGCAGCAGTCCCCATCGACGCCCCTCGCCCTGTGCGGAGGGCGTTGCTGTCTGGCCCGCCGCAAGACGACTTACAGCCGTGTAAGCAACGGACCTGACGCCCGTACGAGATCAGGCCCGGCCGCTTATGCCAAGCGCTGACAAGGACTTCTGGCGCATTTGCCATAACATATCGGCCTGTCGCTGTCTACTCAACGCCAGATGTACTGGAGGGCCGCGTCGGGACTTGTCGCGCGGAGACCCAAGAGGGCGGCGGTCGTTGGCACGTCAGCTGGTGAGTCGCTCGGACAAGACGTCAGCCACGCCGACCATCCAGGGCCAGCGTCCGTGGGTGGCAATCGCCTGGTCCAGGTCATCGCCTCGGCCGGGGAAGCTTTCGCGCAGGGTCTGCTGCAACTGGTGACCGTCAGTGGCGGGTGGATGGGCTGCGACCGCGTCGACGATGTCAGGGCGAATCAGCCGCAGCCGAACTGGCTGGCGCCTGCTTAGGCTCTTGATGACGTCAGCGGCCAAGATCGGGATTTGCACGAAATTCGCTATTTGCGTCCCCCGCGCCCCTCGGGTGGCCAGGTATGGGTAGGTGGACGCAGGCACTCTCTAGGCACCCAATAGGGTCGTTATTTACAATTGCTCCTTCGCCGGAGCAAAGATCAACAGACCGCTGAGCTGCGGTAATACGCTTCGACCAACGCGAGCAAACGGATCAAGATCAAATCGCAGGCTCCATAGCGATGCCGCCGATAGCGCACGCCCCTTCGGCCGCGGTCGCACGGGCTATCGCGGGCCGGCTGCTGCGCGCTGTCGCGACACGGTGCGCTTGGTCGTAGCGAGCTGGCCTGCGATGTCCCGGAGCGACTGGCCGCGGTCGGTGAGGCGGTGGACGACCTGCGCCTGTTCAGCGGCGGTGAGGTCGGCGTACTGAATGCCGTCGCCGGCCATGGCGCGCTCGACGGCGATCTCGTCGACGTCGTCCTTCAGGAGCTCGGTGGCGGCCGGTGGAGGTGGGACGTCGTTGTCGATGTCGTCCCAGACCAGCGGCGGCAGCCAACCGTGCGCGACGGCGTGAGCTCGGGCGGCGTCGGCAGTGGCGCGCTGCACGCCGTTGTCTCGTGGCGGCGGGGTGTTCGACAGCCGCTCGTACAGCGTGGCGACGTCCTGGGCGGTCCGGGCGGTGACCGACAAGCTGGTCAGGCTGCGACGGAGACTGCTCGGGCGGCGGACGAGCTCGGTGGCCAGCAGCTCGAGCGACCAGCCGATTGCGACGAGGGCCTGCAGTCGGCGCCGGGTCCCGGTGGCGTCGACGCAACTGCGCGGAGCGCGGGGGTCGTCGACGCTGATGTTCAGGATTCGAACGGCGGTGGAGGGGCGGGTCCGCCGGTGGGCGCTGTCTGGAGCGGCCAGTTCGCGTACGTGGCTGACGGACATGTCGGCGAGCGACGCGATGCGCTGGACGCCCATCCCGGCCGCGCGGAGCGCGACGAGGTGTTCCTGCGCCGGGCCGGCGTCGACGAGCGGCTGCCAGCGGCCGTACGCACGCTGTCGGTTGGCGGTGCGTGAGACGGCGGTGTTGGCGGCGGTGCAGTCACTGCAGCGGCAGCGGTCCTTGACGTAGGCGGACCGGGTGCCGTGGACGTGCTGACTCCGTGGGTGGATGCACGCGCGAGGCGCCCGCGTGCGGGCTCGGTCCGCGCGACGGGCGTCCCGCTCGACGGCCAGCCGGTGCTTGTCGCAGGAGTGTCGACGGTGGTGGGCATCGGCCAGTGGGATGCTGGCGTAGTCGGCGGTGTAGCCGCAGCTCGAGCAGGTGCGGGTCGTCCTCATCGCCGGCGTGGCTGCCCGATCGACCTGTTGCCTCGGCCCCGGCCTGGAACGCCGGCGCGGATCACCATGTCGTCGATCCAGTCGGTGCGGACCGTGCCGGCGTCCCCGATGTGCTCGTCGAAGGCCATCGCCGTGAACTGCCGGGAGATGATCGACCACTCCGTGTCGGACAGCGGCCGTTCGAGGTGGGCTTCGGCTGTGAGCCGGTCGACGTAGGCCACGCTTGTCTGGAGCAGGTCGGCCAGATCGGTCAGCAGCCGGTACGTGTCTCCGCCGTAGGCGCTGACCAGCGCCGCGAGAGCCTGGCGCCGGCCGACCGGCCCACCCGGATCCTGGCGGCCGGTCGGGGTGGCACAGGGTCGTGGTGGCTCGGTCGACTCGAGGGCGGTTGCGTCGTCGGTGACCGGCTCCTCGCTGGGACGCGACATCGGTGCTCCTCCGGCAGCTGGTGCTCGCGTCGGGAGCAGGCGCCAGGGGACGTCGCGTTCTGACACCGGAGGCCTCGACCGTGGTCGGAGGCGCACGGAGCGAACAGCTGGCGCCGGCGGGAGGCCGATGTCCGTAGCGGGCGGCAGCCTGACCGACGCGCTCACTGAGCCTTCGGGGATCCCCATGCGGAACGGCAGAAGCTAAGGCGTCGGCGGCCGACAGCGACCGAGCGGCCGGTTCGGGCTGTGCGTGCGGCGGCCATGGCACCGGCGATGCTCGGCAGCCTGGGGCTCGTCGTCGTCGCGACCGGTGGGCTGGGCGCGTGGGCACTGCCGGCCCTACTGATCTGGGTCGGTTGTGGAGCGATCGCGCTCACCCGGGGCGGGGAGCGGGTCGCCGTGTGGGTGGCGTTCGGTTCCGCAGGCCGAGCCCGGCGCAGGCAGCGGTGTTCGATCCGCTCTGGTCTACAGCCCGGACGTCGGCCGGGACCCTCGCGGACGACGTCGAGCTGTACGTGCAGCGGAGCCTGCAGCTCAACGCCTACGCCGCCGGAGGGCGCAGCATCGCCGTCACCAGCCGGGTGCTGGACGAGCACAGGGCCGGTCGCGTGTCAGACGGTCAGGTGGTGGCTGTTCTTGTCCATGAGCTGGGCCATCACGCCACCGGTGCAACCCGGCCGGTGCTCCTCGCGATGTGGTGGTCCGCGCCGTGGCGCGCGTCAGCGAGACTGCTGACTGGTCTGGGGAGTGCCCTGGCCGGTCGTCGGGCCCGTCAAGGTCCCGGGTTCGAGAGCGTCTGTGTGGCCGTCATCGCCGTCGCGCAAGCAGCACTCCAGGGGCGCTGGCTGGCTGGGGGAGTGGTTGGGGCCGTCGCGGTGTACGCGGTGATCTGCCCGCTGGCCGACGCGTGGACCTGCCGGCGTGCTGAGTTCGCTGCTGATCGGTTCGCTGCCGACCATGGCGGGGCGCACGAGCTGGCCAGTGCTCCGCGTACTGCATGGTCCGTCGAGCACCGTCTCCGGCTGGTCGCGACGGCTGCTGGCAACACGCCAGACAGCCGACGAACGGATTACTGCTCTCGGGATGGTCGCCAGCGGCGGTCGCGGGTCGGTTCTCCGGCCCGGGCGCTGTTTCCCGTCCTCCGGCAGGCCGTTGGAGCTGTTCCTCGCCGAGTGGAGCTCGCTCGGCGTCACTCGGCCTGGGAGACGATGGCGGGAGCAGCAGGGTCGTTCGGCGGCACCACATTGGCGGCCGACGCCCAGAACGACGCGTGTAGGTGCTGTTCAGGTGACATGCCGGTAGGTCGTCAGCAACGCTCATTCTGACCACCATTTTGACCACCATTTGTGTCTGTGCGAGGTGGTTCACGGTGGTTCACGGGAGTACGGCCAAGGCGCTGACCTGCGGAGACGTACTTCGGTGAACTGCCCTGAACCTGCCGCCGACGACTGGGGGTCAAGGGGTCGCAGGTTCAAATCCTGTCAGCCCGACAGAAGAAGTTGCAGGTCAGAGGCGGGTCGTCCGATACGGGCGGCCTGCCTCTTGCTTCGAGCCAGCAACTCGACGCCTCCACCGTCTGAACGGAGAGACCGCGGCAGCGGTTCGCCCATGTCGGGCGCTGGCCCCAGGGCAGATCCTCGGAGGCGTCGGGCAGCATCCCGCGACATGACCGTCCCGGGACTGTGGCCGCGCAGTGAAACCCCGATCACCGCGCTGTTCACGCGCGCTACGGGATCCACCGCAAGGCGCACGATGTCCTGCAGCGGCCGAGCGAGAGGCCGGCGTCGCGGCGCGGCGCCGTGCACTACAGCCCGGCAAGAGCTGGAGGCCGCGGTCGTGCTGGCCATCTAGGACGCGAGTGCGCCCGCAGATCAGTGAGCGGGTGCCGGGACTGAGCGCACGCCGTCGGACTGGGCCCGGGCGCGGGACGAGTTCGAGGCCGCCGGACACTCGCCCGACGCGGCGCAGAGGCTGGCCGCGGACCACGTGGCATCCGAGGCGCATGACGCCGCCGCCGGCGGCACCATGAACGCGCTCGTGCGCCACCCCGACGACCTGGCCCACCAGGTCGTCGCCCGCATCCGTGCCAACGGTGAGCGCGACGCGACCAGGCGCCGGGCCGATCTGAGCCAGGCGCTGTCCGGCGGTGATGACCACGAAGCGGTCGAGGACCGGCTGCTGGCCGACGTGTCTGCCCGGCGGCCAGCCCGGGAAGCCGTCACCATCTCACGTCCCGAGCGCCCAGGGCGCGTGAGGAGCGCGGTGCCGGCTCCCCGGTACGGCAGGGAGGCCTCGGCCGCTGATCGCGGACTGACGAGGACGGGCGCCTTCCTCGAGGGGGTCGACGTCGGCTCGGTGAGTTGCAGGGCCGGAGGAGTTCAGCCCTTCCACGATCAGGACGACGGCACCGTCAGGGTCGGTCGGTGGGTTCAGGGCGCAGTCGTACGTTCCGAGGACTGGGCGAGGGCGGGTACCCAGCGCGCGGCCGCTTCGAGGGCGTCCGTGAGGGTGTCGTTGAAGGCGATCGCTGCACCGGGAGCGTGCTGACGGACCGCGTTGACGATCTGTTCGAACACCGGAAGGGGAACTGCGCCGACGCGCAGGCCCCGACCGACCACGACGCACGTCCAGTCGACCTCGGCCAGCTTGGTCGCGAGCAGTTCCTCGAGGTCGTCGTCCGGCCCGAACAGCCACGTCTCCAGCACGCCGGGCGGAAACCGCCCCGCCCCGGCTGAGAGCGTCGCAGCCAGCTCGTCGGCGTCCCACGGGCCGGGGAAGCGATGCGGGTCGATGCCGATCCACAGGACGCTGAGGCGTTGGCCGGGTGTCGCGGCGGATGTGACCGTCGCGGGTCGGGGCGGTTGAGCGCTCATGTGGAGATCTGTGTCGGATGCGTTCATCGTGGACGTCTAGTCGCGCAGGCCGGCAGCGAAGGACTTGATCGAGCGGATCTCGACCTTCCCGTTGTGTGCCACGTAGAGGGTGGTTGCGCGTGCCGCGATGGCCTTGATGCTCGCGGTGCTGCTGGCCGCGTCGTCGATGAACATCGGTCCCTGCGCGTGGTGGGTGATCGCCTTCTCGGTGAGGGCGTCACCGGCGAAGACGGTGCCGTCGTCGAGGACGATGCTCTGTGAGCCGGGGGTGTGGCCGGGAGTCCAGAAGGTCTTCCCGAAGCCCCCGTAGCGGGTGAGGTCCTCCTCGTCGCCGAACTCGAGGTCGGGAGTGACGGGGCGCTGTTCCTTCTTGTTGATGAAGGTGGCCAGGAGTCGAGCGAAGAGCCGTGTCGGAACGAGCTGCAGCCGTCCCCCGGCTCGGAGGGCCTCCGCATCCTTCTCGTGGATCGCGACGCGCGCGCCGGTCGCGGCACGAATCGCGTCGGCTGCACCGACGTGGTCGTAGTGGAAGTGGGTCAGCACGATCAGACCCAGCTCGGCGTCGAGGTCCCGCAACGTCGCCAGGACCTTGGGGGTGAGGCCGGGTTCACCGGCGTCGACCAGCATCGCCCGCTTCCCCTCGACGACGAGGTAGGAGGTGGAGACACCGCTGCGGAGGGGATGGATTTCCATGGTCTTGTCCTGTTCGGAGGTCGCTTCGCGCGAGTGCGACGTTGAGTCCTTCTATGTGTGTCCTTACAGCCGTAACCCTGACAGTGCACGACCTTGTCGTCAAGCACTGGGTCCATGGGTGACTCAGGAGTGCTGACTGTGGCGTGGCTGGGGGGCCCGGTGGAGGGGGTGCCGGACAGAGGACGCGGATGCCGGCAGCACTGGTTGCCTCGAGGGGGTCCCTGCCAACCGGGCGGCGTGAGAATACAGTCGTAAGGCATGAGTACCGAGGTGGAGCGACGCAGCAAGAACCCGAGGGGAGCCGGCGGGCGTCTTCGCGACGAGATCGTGGCGGCTGCGCGGGAGATGCTCGTCGAGCAGGGGCACGAGACGGCCATCACGCTGCGCGGTGTGGCTCGGCGGATCGGGATCGCTGCCCCGTCGATCTACACGCACTTCTCGACGCCGGAAGCCATCGTCCAAGCCGTCGTGGTGGACACCTTCGCCGAGATGACCGCCTACATCGACACCGCCAAGGCCGGGATCGAGGATCCGTGCGAGAGGCTGCTGGCCGGTTGTCGTGCCTACATGACCTTCGGACTCGAGAACCCGAATCTCTACGGGCTGCTCTTCACTCGGAACCGCCAGCTGGGCGGCCGCAGCCCTGAAGGACGCGCAGTCACCGAGGACGATCTCCGCGGGGGGTCCTTCGGTCAGCTGGTGCAAGGGGTGCAAGACTGCATCGACGCGGGGGTGTCCTCCGCGCCGTCCGCGCCAGGCGCCGCGCTCGAGCTCTGGGTGGCGATGCACGGACTGGTGTCGCTCCGCGGGGCGCAGTACCAGATGCCGTGGCCCCCGAGAGAGGCGATCGAGCCGTCGCTGGTGAGCGCGCTGGCACACCTGCGACCCTGAGGAACGTCAGGTCCGAGCGCGATGCCGCGACTGGAGTCATACCCGCCGGAGGCTCAGTCGAACAGTCCCTCCGGGGGCGTCTGCAGCGGCTCTCGCTGCTCCCCGAGGGCCCCGCTCGGGCTGGCACCCCGTGAAGGGGCCCCAGGTCTGGGCTCCCTTCCGTGATCGCGACGCCGTGCTGCTGGCGGCCGACTGCGCTGGACACGGGCGCATGGACATCCGCCGTGCCATGCCCGTCATCAGGACCACCAGTCCGCTGGAGGTGCGCGCCTTCTACGTCGGCTTCCTGGGTTTCCGAGTGGCGATGGACGAGGACGGGATGCTGATGCTCGCCTCGCGCAGCACACCGACCACACAGGTCATCGTGGCGTGGGAGAGCCCGACCGCGGTCGACCCCGAACTGGTCACTGTCGACCTGTCCCTCGAGGTCGCCGACGTCGATGCTGCGCTTGCTCAGGCGCAGGTCGACGGCTACGAGATCGTCCGTGCGCTGAGGGACGAGGCGTGGGGGACACGACGGTTCTTCGTACGGGACCCGACCGGGCGCATCGTCAACATCGCCAGCCACCTGTGAGACCTGGCCGGCGCCGCGCCGCAGAGCCAAGGGGGTTGTTCACCGCCATGGACTCGAGAAGACGGTGGGCGTGGGCCAGCGTGGAGTGGGCGGCGTCCTTCCGCGCGAATCCCGGTCGGTGGACTGCATCGACCGGTCCTGCCGGAGAGGCCGTCACGCCTGACGATGTCGAGTGCGGCGGGAGGTCAGGCGCTGACGTAGACGGTGAGGACGTCGGCGACCAGGGCCGGCCGCTGTCCGCCCTCGATCTCCACCGTGACGCGGAGGGTGGCCCGCATCCCGGCTCGCACCTGCTCGCACGCCACGACGGCCGCGCTCGCCCGGAGCCGGGACCCCGCGGGCACCGGCGCGACGAAGCGCACCCGGTCGCTGCCGGCGTTGATCGCGGCCGACGCGCCGCCCACCTCGAGCAGCTCGGCGACGAACGCCGGGACGAGGGAGGCAGTGAGGTGGCCGTGGGCGATCGTGGTGCCGAAGGGGCCAGCGGCGGCGCGGTCGGGGTCGACGTGGATCCACTGTGAGTCTCCGGTCGCGGCCGCGAACGCCTCGATCCGGTCCTGGTCGACCGTCAGCCACTGCGTGACGCCGAGTTCTGTACCGATGGCGTCCATCAGCGCCGCCGGGGTGCTGAGGACGGTCGTCACGCCTTCGGCCCACCGGCGACGTACAGGACCTGCCCGGAGATGAAGCTGGCCTCCTCCGAGCAGAAGAAGGACGCCGCCGCGGCGATGTCGTCGGGCTGTCCCACTCGCCCGACCGGGATCTCCTTCGCCGCCCCCTCCAGGAACTGCTCGTACGGCACCTTCATCCGGTCCGCGGTCGCCCGGAGCATGTCGGTGGCGATGAAGCCGGGTGCGATGGCGTTGGCGGTGACGTTGTAGCGCCCGAGCTCCAGGGCCAGCGTCTTGGTCAGCCCCTGGAGGCCGGCCTTCACCGCGGCGTAGTTGGCCTGACCACGGTTGCCGAGTGCGGAGGTGCTGGAGAGGCTGACGATCCGACCCCACCCCGCCGCCACCTGGTGACGCTGCACCGCCCGGGTCATGAGGAAGGCGCCGCGCAGGTGGACCGCGACGACGGCGTCCCAGTCGTCGTCGGTCATCTTGAAGATGAGGTTGTCCCGCAGGATGCCGGCGTTGTTCACCAGGACCGTCGGCGCACCGAGCTCCTCGGTGACCTGCGCGACCGCCTGCTCGACCGCGTCGGCGACGGAGACGTCGGCCCCCACCCCGATCGCCCGGCCGCCGGCGGAGACGATGGCGGAGACCGTGTCGACGGTGCTCGCCCCGTCGAGGTCCAGGACGGCGACCGCGAGGCCGTCGCTCGCCAGCCGGCGGGCGATGGCGGCTCCGATGCCGCGTGCTGCTCCGGTCACGATCGCCACGCGCTGCTGTTCCATGAGGGCTTCCTTCCGGTGAGGGTCAGTCGAAGGACAGGAGCTGGCGGATGACCTGCCCCTGCGCGAGGGCGTCCATCGCCGCGTTGACGTCGGCGAGCGGGACGACGCGGGAGACCAGCTTCTCGATCGGCAACCGGCCCTGCCGCCACAGGTCGACGTACACGGGGATGTCCCGGGCCGGGACCGAAGAGCCGAGATAGCTGCCGATGACGGTGCGCGCCTCCGCAGTGAGGACCAGCGGGCTGATCTCCGCTCGGGCGCCGGGCGCGGGGAGTCCCACCGTCACCGTCCGCCCGCCGGGGGCCGTGGCGGCGAACGCCGTCTCGAAGGCCCGGGGGTGACCCGCGGCCTCGATCACGACGGGCGCCCGGACCGCCGAGGCGACCACCTGCTCGGGGGTCAGGACCTCGTCCGCGCCCAGCTGCAGGCCCTCGGCGAGCTTGGAGTCCAGGGCGTCGACGCCCACGACGTGGTGGCCGAGCGCCTTCGCGACGAGCACGGCCGCCATGCCGACGCCGCCGAGGCCGACGACCATCACCGTCTCCCCGGGCGCCGGGCGCCCGGCGTTGAGCACGGCGCCACCACCGGTCAGGACGGCGCAGCCCAGGAGTGCCGCCACGTCGGGCGGGACGTCGTGGTCCACCCGCACCACCGAGGCCTGGTTGACGACGGCGTGGGTGGCGAACGCGGACACCCCGAGGTGGTGGGCGATGTGCTCGCCACCCCGGGAGAGCCGCCGTCCGCCGTCGAGCAGTTCTCCCGCGGCATTCGCCGCCGAGCCCACCTCGCACGGCAGCCGCCCGTCGGTCGCGCAGCCCGCGCAGTGGCCGCAGCGGGGGAGGAAGGTCATCACCACGCGGTCGCCCACGCTGAGGGCCGAGACGCCGGGTCCCACCTCCTCGACGATCCCGGCGGCCTCGTGGCCGAGCAGCATCGGGGTCGGTCGGGGGCGCTTGCCGTCGACCACGGACAGGTCCGAGTGGCAGATGCCGGCCGTCTCGATGCGGACGAGCAGCTCCGCGTGACCCGGCGCGGCCAGGTCCAGCTCCTGCACGGTGAGCGGGCGGGAGGAGGCGAAGGGGGCCGGGCGGCCCGCCTCGTCGAGAACGGCACCGGTGATCTTCATCCTGGGCTCCTGGCTTCTCAGCGCAGCCGCTCGAGGACCATGGCCATGCCCTGGCCGCCCCCGACGCACATCGTCTCCAGGCCGAACTGCCCGTCGGTCTCCCGGAGGCCGTTCAGCAGCGTCGTCGTGATCCGGGCGCCGGTCATGCCGAACGGGTGGCCGAGGGCGATCGCACCCCCGTGGACGTTGAGCCGGTCGTGGTCGACGCCCATGTCGCGGGCGGCGGGGATGACCTGGGCGGCGAAGGCCTCGTTGAGCTCGACCAGGTCGATGTCGTCCATCGTCATGCCCGCGCGCTGCAGCGCGCTACGGGTCGCCTCCACGGGACCGAGGCCCATGATCTCCGGGGACAGGGCGCTCACCCCGGTGGACACGATGCGCGCGATCGGCTCGATGCCCAGCTCGGCCGCCTTGGTGTCGCTCATGACGACCAGCGCCGCGGCGCCGTCGTTGAGCGGGCAGGCGTTGCCGGCCGTGACGGTCCCGTCTGGGCGGAAGACCGGCTTGAGCGCGCCGAGCGACTCGACGGTGACGCCCGGTCGCGGGCCGTCGTCGCGGGCGACGACGGTCCCGTCGGGCAGGGTGACCGGGGTGATCTCGCGGGCGAAGAACCCCGTCTCGAGGGCGCGCTCGGCGCGGTTCTGGCTCAGTGCCGCGTACTCGTCCTGCTCCCGCCGGCTGATGCCGCGGAGCGTCGCGACGTTCTCCGAGGTTTGGCCCATGGCGATGTAGGGGTCGGGCAGCAGACCGTCCTCGCGGGGGTCGCGCCACGTCTCGGCGCCCTCGCCGGCGCGCCCGGCCGTCCGGGCCCGCGCCTCGTCGAAGCGCGGGTTGAGGTAGGCGTCCGGGTCGCCGGGCAGGAAGTCGCTCGAGCCGCGCGCGGACCGGCTCACCGACTCCACGCCGGCGGAGACGAAGACGTCGCCCTCCCCGGCCTTGATCGCGTGGAAGGCCATGCGGGTGGTCTGCACGCTCGAGGCGCAGTAGCGGGTGACGGTGGTGCCCGGCACGGTGTCGAGCCCGAGGGCGACGGCGACGATGCGCGCCATGTTCATGCCCTGCTCCCCGCCCGGCAGCCCGCAGCCGAGCAGGAGGTCCTCCACGTGCGAGGGGTCGAGCTCGGGCACCTGGGCGAGGGCAGCGCGGACGATGCCCGTGGCCAGGTCGTCGGGGCGCACGTCGCGCAGCGACCCCTTGAAGGCGCGCCCGATCGGCGTGCGGGCGGCGGCGACGATGACGGCTTCCGGCATGACTGCTCCTCTGCGGTCGGGTGTCCGGGAGTGCGGTGGACGCGTGCGGTGGGTCAGACGAAGGCGGCGTGCCCGGTGATGGCGCGCCCGACGATGAGGGAGTTCATCTCCCGGGTGCCCTCGTAGGAGTAGATGGCCTCGGCGTCGGCGAAGAACCGTGCGACGCCGTGCTCGAGGACGATGCCGTTGCCGCCGAGCACCTCGCGAGCCCATGCCACCGTCTCGCGCATCCGGGCTGTCGCGAACGCCTTCGCCAACGCGGAGTGCTCGTCGCGCTGCCGGCCCTGGTCGGAGAGCTGGGACACCCGGACGCACATCGCGATGCTGGCGGTGATGTTGCCGAGGCAGCGGGCCAGGTGGTCCTGCACCAGCTGGGTCGCCGCGATCGGCCGCCCGAACTGCTGCCGTTCCCCGGCGTAGCGGACCGCGGCCTCGTAGGCACCGATCGCGATCCCGACGGCCTGCCAGGCGACGTCGGCCCGGGTGAGTCGCAGCACGGTCGCCACGTCCCGGAAGGAGTTGATGCCCTGCAGGCGGCGCTCCTCGGGCACCAGCACGTCCTCGAGGACGATGTCGGCGTTCTGCACGCTGCGGAGGCTGATCTTGTCCTCGATCTTCGTTGCGGTGAAGCCGGGCGTGCCGGCCTCCACGAGGAAGCCCTTCACCTGGCCGTCGGCGACGTCCTTGGCGTAGACGACGGTGACGTCGGCGAAGGTGGCGTTGCCGATCCACCGCTTCGCACCGTCGAGCACCCAGCCGTCAGCGGTCTGCCGCGCGGTCGTCCGCAGTCCCCGCGCCGAGTCGGACCCGGAGAGGGGCTCGGTGAGGCCGAAGGCGCCGACGATCTCCCCGGTGCCCAGCCGGGGGAGCCACGCGGCGCGCTGCTCGGCCGAGCCACCCACGCCGATGGAGCCCATGGCCAGCCCACTCGTGACCCCGACGAAGGTGGCCACGCCGGCGTCGACCCGGGCCAGCTCCAGGGCCAGCCAGCCGCGGTACACGCCGCTGTTGGCGAAGGCGCGGGTCTCCTCCCACATCGGGCCGAACATGCCCAGCTCGCCCAGCGGCCGGGCGAGGTGGCGCGGGAACTCCGCACGCGCCCAGTAGTCGTCCGCGATCGGGCGGACCTCCGCCTCGAGGAAGGCCCGCAACGCCAGCACGGACTCGACCTCGCGGTCGGTCAGCAGGTCCTGGAAGGCGTAGAAGTCGCTGACGAGGAGGTCGGTCATGCTGGCTCCCGTTCGGTCCTGGGCAGGTCCTCCCACCCACGCGAGCCCCAATGTGCATCATCTGCCGAAACGTTGCAAGCGCGCCGGGAGGCCGTCTAGGGTGCCTGACGTGAGCGGGGTCTCGACGACGAGCGGGCCGCTCCGGCTGGGCAGCCGGGGCACGGCCCTGGTCCCCAGCGCGCTCTCGCGCCGGCTGGCGGCCGAACCCCCGCACGAGGCGCGGCGCGCGTTCCAGCTGGCCAGGAGCCGCTTCCTGGCCAGCGACCGGATCGACATGGGTCAGCTCGCGGTCGAGCTCGGCGTGGACCGGACGTCGCTGTTCCGCTGGGTCGGGAACCGCGACGCGCTGCTGTCGGAGGTGCTGTGGTCCCTCGCCGCCCCGACGCTCGACCACGCCGACGCCGAGACCACGGCGAGCGGCCCCGACCGGGTGGTCACGCTGCTGAGCAGCTTCGTGTCGCTGATGATCGACGCGCCGTACTTCCGGGAGTTCCTCCGCCGCGAGCCCTCCCGCGCGCTCCGCCTGCTCACGACGAAGGACAGCGCCATCCAGCGCCGGTACATCGCCGTCACCAGGTCGCTGCTGGAGGAGGAGGTGGCCGCCGGCCGCCTCGCCTCGCCCCTCCCGCTGGACGACCTCGCCTACGTGCTGGTCCGACTCTCGGAGTCCTTCACCTACGCCGACCTGATCACAGGGGAGGAGCCCAGCGGCGCCCGCGCCGCCGCCGCCTTCTCCTTCGTCCTCGGCCCGACCCGTACGGAGCAGCTGACATGACCGTTCCCCGGCCCCTCGAGCAGTACGGCTTCCGGCGCGTCTTCCCCACCCGCTGGAACGACAACGACCAGTACGGTCACGTCAACAACGTCGTCTACTACGCCGCGATGGACACCACCATCAACGCCTGGCTGCTCGGGGTCGCCGGGATGGACCCGCTGGACGGCGAGGTCCTCGGGCTGTGCGTCGCGTCCTCCTGCGAGTACCACCGGTCGATCGCCTACCCCGACGACATGGAGCTCGGGCTCGCTGCCGCCCGCGTGGGCCGCACCAGCGTCACGTGGTCGCTGGGCATCTTCGGTTCTGCCGACGGTGCGGCACTGGCCACCGGCAGCTTCACCCACGTCTTCGTCGACCGCGGGACCCGTCGTCCCGTCCCCGTTCCCGCTCCGCTCCGCGCCCTCGTCGAGGAGCAGCTGCTCCTCGATCCCGCTGTCCCTCCCGGCACCGCCGCCGGGAGTGAGAGGTGACCATGTCCACTCCCGCAGCACCTGCAGACCCCGCCCTCTCCGGACCTGGCCTGGGCACCCTGTCCGTGGCCGCGATGCTCGCGGAGAGCGCCCGCCGGACACCCGACCGCATCGCCCCTGTACTGCATGGGCGCGGCCATCTCCTACCGCGAGTTGTGGGACCAGACCCGCTCCTACGCCGGCGCACTGCGCGCCCGCGGCATCGGCCGCGGCGACCGGGTCGCGATGGCGGTGCCCAACGTCCCGGACTTCCCGCGGATCTACTTCGCGGTGCTGTCGCTCGGCGCCGTCGTCGTCCCCGTGCACCCGCTCTTCAAGGCCGAGGAGATCGAGTACGTGCTCCGGGACAGCGGCGCGGCGCTCGTCGTGGCGGCTGCCCCGCTCCTCGGCGAGGTCGGCCCGGCCGCCGCGCGCTCCGGCGTGCCCCTGCTCACCGTGCTCGTACCGGAGGGGATGGGCGCACAGGTCCCCTTCTTGCGGCTGGAGGACGAGGCGGCCGCCGCGGTGCCCATCGAGCGGTACGAGGGGACGGGTCCGCTGGACGCGGCGACCGTGCTCTACACCAGTGGCACGACGGGCACGCCCAAGGGCTCGGTCGCCTCCCACCTGGCCCTCGTCGAGCAGGTCAACGTCGCTCTCATCGACGCCATCGACATCCGCAGCGACGACGTGCTGTTCGGCGGTCTCCCGCTGTTCCACAGCTTCGGCCAGACCGCCGTCATGAACATCGCCTTCCGCAAGGGCGCGGCGGTCATCCTGCTGCCGCGCTTCGACGGCGCGGAGGTGCTGCGTCTCCTCGTCGAGCACGGGGCGACGGTCTTCACCGCCGTGCCCACGATGTACATCGGCCTGCTGCAGGCCGCGGCCCAGAGCACGCAGCGACCGGCGCTCCGCTTCGGGGTCTCCGGGGGTGCGGCCCTGCCCACTGCGGTCCTCGAGGCCTTCGAGGCCACGTTCGGTGCCTCCGTGCACGAGGGCTACGGCCTGACGGAGACCTCGCCGACCATCGCGTTCAACCCGACGCACGAGCCGATCCGCCCCGGGACGGTGGGGCGTCCCTACTGGGGCATCGACGTCGAGATCGCCGCCGCCGACGTGGAGGGCCGCATCGAACTGCTGCCCGCCGGCGAGCTCGGCGAGATCGTCGTGCGCGGCCACGCGCTGTTCAAGGGCTACCTGGGTCGGCCGGACGCGACGGCGGAGGCCGTCGTCGACGGCTGGTTCCGCACCGGGGACCTCGGCACCCGGTCCTCCGACGCCGTCATCACGATCGTCGACCGCAAGAAGGACATGATCGTGCGCAACGGCTACAACGTGTACCCGACGGAAGTGGAGCAGGTGCTCATGCGGCACCCGGGAGTCGCCAACGTCGCGGTGTTCGGCGTCGCCCACGCCGAGCACGGTCAGGAGGTCCACGCGGCGGTGGTGCCGGCCGACGCCTCGTCCTTCGACACCGACCAGCTGGTGGCCCATGCGCGGGAGCACCTGGCGGCCTACAAGTACCCCCGGGTCGTGCACGTCGTCGGCGAGCTGCCCCTCGGGCCGAGCGGCAAGGTGCTCAAGCGCGAGCTGGTGGCCCACTTCACCGACGCCCACGCCGACGCCGGCGCCGACACCGTCTGACGACGGTCTCTGGCCGGCTGGCCGCCCAGCACCCGAGCGCTGATCGCCCCAGCCTCAGGAGTCTCCGGTGGAGCAGCGCCGTCGACGGTGTGGCGCTGGCCGAGGCCGTCCCCGTCGGTGACGCGCAGGTCGATCTGGGACCTGCCGTCGGCTCGGCGGCGTGGTGTCGAGCCCTCACTGTCACCGCGCCGCTGGGCCGGCGTCGTCGGCGATGCGGTCGTGGTCGACGAAGGAGTCCGCGGGCCGGAGGTGGAGGTGGGCCCGGGACGGGTGGATCGTCGAGGTCCACCCCGGTCGGACGATCTGCACCTCGTGCGGCGAGGAGCCCGGGCACGCCGCCGCCGAGGGCCGCTGGTGCCTGCGGAGGTGCCGGAGCCGGGGCATCGGTGGACAGGACGCCACGAGGACATGGCCGCTGCACGATGGCAGCGGGTGTGCGACGCGGGCCAAGGTCTAGCTGGTGCGCTGTGTTCTCGATGTCGGACGGGGCAGGACGGCCAAGGCGGTGTCGGCGATGCCGGTGAGGGTCTGTGGGTCGACACCGGCCTTGCCCACCGCCTCCATGCCGCGCAGCACTGCCAGCAGCAGCGCTGCCAACTGCGCAGGGTCGGCGCCGTCGTCGATGTCGCCGTGCCGCTGGCACGCGTCGATCTCCATCTGGAGCAGTGCCATGAGCGCGCCCATCGTCTGGGCGGACCGGCCCGCGACGACCGGGTCCTGGTGGGCGAGTTCGGCGGCGCCCTTGGCCAGCAGACACCCGCGGCGATCGGTGTCCGCAGCAGTGTGGGCGGCCACGAACCGGACGTACGTCGACAACCGGGCGAAGGCCCCCTCGTCCGCGCCGCCGGTGAGTCTGAGTGCGGCCTGCTCGACGATCGCGGTGTTCCACTCGTCGAACACCCGGTGGAACAGGGCGCTCTTGTCGCCGAAGGCCCCGTAGAGGCTGCCCTTGCCCAGGCCGGTCACTTCGGCGATGTCGTCCATCCGCGTGCCGGCGTAACCGGTCGCCCAGAACCGGTCCCGGGCCAGCTCGAGGACCCGGCCCTCGTCGAAGCTGCGTGGTCGCGCCATGGCCTCAGACTAAGCCGTTGTTGACTCGTTCGTCCACATCTGCCTAGGATCTGGACGATCGGTTCCAGAACGAGCGGTCCGACGGCCGCCCGGAGAGCAGACCCAGTCCGACGCCATGGTGCGACGGACTCCACGACACGACCGTCGCCACCGACGGCGTGCGCGTTCCACTCGACCCACGAAGGCAGACCCACCATGAGCAGCATCAGCATCATCGGCCTGGGCACCATGGCCAGCACCCTGGCCGCCCGGGCACTTGCCGGCGGCCACACCGTCGAGGTCATCGGCCGCGACCGGGTCAAGGCCGAGGAACTGGCCGCCACACTCGGCGGTGGCGCCACGACCGGGACGTTCGGCGCCGCCCCGGTCGGTGACCTCGTCATCCTCGCCGTGCCCTACGCCGGCGCCGTGCCCGTCGTCGCCCAGTACGGGGAAGCGCTGGCCGGCAAGACCGTCATCGACATCTCCAACACCTCCAACGCCGCCGCCACCGCACTGGTCACTCCGGAGGGCAGTTCCGGCGCGCAGGAGATCGCCGCGGCCGCCCCGGCCAGCGCGCACGTCGTCAAGGCGTTCAACACCGTCTTCGGCCACGTACTGGCCCAGGGAGGCCCGCTGGACGTGCTGTTCGCCGGCGACGACGCACAGGCGAAGGCCAGTGTGTCGGCGTTCATCGAGAGCCTCGGGCTGCGCCCGCTGGACGCCGGCGGCCTGGAGGTGGCGCGCTGGCTGGAGGGAGCGGGCGTGCTGATGATCAGCCTGGCCAACCACGGCGTAGGGGGCTGGGACTTCTCGCTCGGCGTCGACCTCCGCGGCTGAGCGCACCCGCACGACCACTTCTCGCGCGACGTCACGTCAGTCGACCCGCAGCTCGAGAAGTCAGCGCTCCAACCCCTCTCTCAAGGAGTAGTCATGCACGTCTTCGTCACTGGCGGGACCGGCCATTCCGGTTCGTACATCATCCCCGAGCTGATCGCCGCCGGGCACGAGGTCACCGCACTGGCCCGGTCGGACACGGCCGCGGCGACGCTGTCCGCGAACGGTGCGAAGGTGCGCCGCGGCGACCTCGAGGACCTCGATGGGCTCATGGAGGCAGCCGCGGAGTCCGACGGCGTCATCCACGTCGCGCACCGGCAGGACCTGCTCCCGTTCGGCGGGATGGACGCCGTCGCCGCCGCGGAGCTCCCGATCATGCTCGCGTACGGCGAGGCGCTCGCGGGAACCCAGAAGCCGCTGGTCGTGGCGGGGAGCATCGGCTCCTCCGGGCAGCTCGGCCGCCCGGCCACCGAGGAGGACCCTGCCCTCCCCGTCGGCGACGAGCACAAGGGCACCCTGCAGGTCCGCAACGTCGTGGAGACCGCCGTCATCGACCTCGCCGGGCGGGGAGTGCGATCGTCGGTCGTCCGGATCGCCAACATCGCGCACAGCGCGACCGATCGGGCCGGCTTCCTCCCTTCGCTGATCGCGCTCGCGAAGGAGAAGGGCGTCGTCGGCTACCCCGGAGACGGCACGAACGTGTGGAACGCCGTGCACGTCCGCGATGTCGCTTCCGTGTTCCGCTTGGCGCTGGAGCAGGGGCCAGCCGGCAAGCACTGGCACGCGGTCGGGGACGAGGGCATCCCGCTGCGGGAGATCGCCGAGGCCATCGGCAGCCGGCTGGACCTGCCCGCGGTGAGCATCCCCATGGACGAGCTGATGCTGCCGGGCTACTTCGGGTTCCTCGCGAACATCGTCACGCAGAGCTACCCGGCGTCCAACCTCATCACCCGCCAGGCACTCGGCTGGGAACCCACCCGACCCGGCCTCTTCGCCGACATGGACAACGGCCACTACTTCCCCGTCGGCCCATGACCGTTGCCTCACGACCATCTGGAGGGGTTGAGGGCATGACGATCGTCGGGATCATCGGGAGCGGCCAGATCGGTACCACCATCGCGCGCCTCGCCATCGCGGCCGGGCACCAGGTCGTGCTCAGCAACTCCCGCGGCCCCGAGACGTTGGCGGACGCGGTCGCGGCACTCGGGCCGCGGGCGTCGGCGGCGTCGAGCGGGGAGGCCGCTACAGCCGGTGACATCGTCGTGGTCTCGGTACCCGTCAAGGCGTTCTCCGGCCTGCCCGCCGCAGCGCTGGCCGGGAAGACGGTCATCGACACGTGCAACTACGGCCCCGAGCGCGACGGGCACGTCCCCGAGCTCGACAGCAGGTCGCTCACCTCGAGCGAGCTGCTGCAGCGCGAGGTCCCTGATGCCGTCGTGGTCAAGGCCTTCAACACCATCTACTACGAGCACCTGCTGTCCCTCGCCCGCCCGGCGGGGGCGGCCGACCGCTCCTCCCTGCCGATCGCCGGGGACTCGGTGCAGGCGACGACCGCAGTGACCGAGTTCATCGAGTCCATCGGGTACCGCGTGGTGGACGCGGGACCGCTGGCCGACAGCTGGCGGCAGGAGACGGGCACCCCGGTCTGGGGCGCCCCCTACGGGCCGTACTCGAACGCGGCCGGCCGGCCGGCCGGCGGGGACGCCATCCGCGCGGCGCTCGCCACCGCCGCGAGGTGACCGCGGCCTCGCGCCGGCCGCGGCGAGGTCCGCCCTGACATCTGTGCAGGTCCCCCTCGGGCAGCGCACTCGATGCCCGCGACGTCGGACGGCCCGAGAACGGTCGGGTACCCGTCGTCCTCTGACGGGGACCGCTGACGCACGCCGGACGGCGTGGGCGTATCAGGGGCCGGCTCCTACGGCACTTGGGCTGCTCGCTGGGCCGGCGGGTGCTCGGCGACGCAGAAGAGGTTCCCCTCCGGATCGGCGAGGGTGGTCCACTGCACGTGCGGGAACTCGTCCAGGACGTCCCATCGGCAGGTGGCACCCAGGCCGATCAGGCGCTCGACCTCTGCCTGTCGGGTGCCCCAGGGAACGGTCAGATCGAGGTGGACCGCGTGGCGCTCCGGGCGGGGGCCCTCCTGGCGGCGGAAGAACATCGCGAACCCACCGGGCCCGGCGGGTGGCAGGTGGACCGTGTCACCGCCGGGTGAGGGCGTCGAGCCGGTGACGGAGGCCCAGAACGTGGCCAACGATGCTGGATCCCGGGCCTCCAGGTTGATCGCACCCAGGGTGACCGGATGGACCGTCACCGCGCGCCTGCCTCATGTCGGGACTCGTCGTAGGTCGCTGATCTGCCCTCGAGTGACCCGGTGCCCGCGAGCTGCGTCATCGGTCTCCCCCTGTGGACAGGCTCTCCGTGTGTCCGGCCTGGCTGGGAGCCGACTGCAGGGCGTTGTCGATGAGGACGGCGGCGATGGCGGCGGCGGTGGAGAAGGACTCGCTGTCCAGGACCCGGGTGCGGACCGAGGCGCCGTCGATGAGCAGCGCCAGTTGCTCGCCGAGTTGTTCGGGGTTCGTGGCGCCGGCCTCGCGGGCGGTGTCGGTGAGCCGCGCGGCGATGGCGGTCTTGTAGTCGCGTGCGTACCGAGACGCCGGGTGTCCGGGGTCGTGCAGTTCGACGGCCGCTGCGATGTAGGGGCACAGGGGCGTGGACGCCGGCATCTCGAAGGCGGCGAGGAGTCGTTCGCGCGGCGTGAGGTCGGTGCGGTCGAACACCCCGGGCATGACGTCGGGATCGAATCGACGCAGGTACTCGGTGACGAGTTCGTCCTTGCTGGAGAAGTGCTGGTAGGCCGTGCGCTTGGACACCTGGGCCACGGCGGAGAGCTGGTCCATGCCGGTGCGGTTGATGCCCTGGTCGCGGAACAGCTGCTGTGACGCGCTGAGGATGCGCTCGCGTGCGCCCCGGCCGCGGCGCTGGCCCAGCGGGCCCCTCTCCAACTCCGTCATGGCACCAGCGTAGACCGCCTGGTACTGGTCGGTCTACATAGCTGGCGGCCCGGTCGGTCGGTGGGCCATGCGGGACAGGCCCCCGCAGCTCTTGGTACGAATCGGTGTACATAGCTTGCGTTCGGCTCGCTCGCCGGTTACGTTACTTACACAGCCCGGTGTACTTAAGGCCGAGCTGTCTCGGAGAACCGTGAACCAGGGGAGTGATCGTGGGAAAGCTCGATGGCAAGGTCGCGGTGATAACGGGCGCATCCACCGGCATGGCACTGGCCGGCGCGAAGCTGTTCGTCGACGAGGGCGCGCACGTCTTCATCCAGGCCCGGCGGCAGGAGGCACTGGACGACGCTGTGGAGGAGATCGGCCGCAACGTCACCGCAGTCCAGGGTGACGCGTCCGACCTGGGCGACCTGGATCGCCTGTACGACACCGTCGAGCGGGAGAAGGGCTCGATCGACGTTCTGTGGGCCAGCGCCGGGATGGGCGAACCCGCCGTCCTCGGCGAGATCACGGAGGAGCAGTTCGAGCGCGCCTTCTCGCTCAACGCGCGCGGCACGCTGTTCACCGTGCAGAAGGCACTGCCGCTGATGAACGACAACGGCTCGATCATCATGACCGGGTCGAACGCCTCCCTCGGCGCGTTCCCCGGCTGGAGCCTCTACGCGGGGAGCAAGGCCGTCCAGCAGGCCTGGGCCCGCGTCTGGCTCAACGAGCTGCGCGACCGCAACATCCGGGTCAACGTCCTGACCCCAGGACAGGTCGCCACCGCCAAGCAGGCGGAGCTGTTCGACGAGGCGACCAGGGTCGCATTCGAGTCCCTCATCCCCCGCGGGGCGATGGGCCGCCCCGAGGAGATCGCCACCGTCGCCCTCTTCCTCGCCTCCGACGACTCCAGCTACGTCAACGGTCTGGAACTGGTCGCCGACGGCGGCACGACCGCCCTCTGAGCCACACACCGACAGAACCGCGGCACACCCCGCAGCCGACCGGTCCACACGACGACGGTGCCGGGAGAGGCGCGGCAGTCGGCCCAGGACGTCACGGCCAGCGCCCTGCGTCCGCTCCGGCACCAACGAGACAGCGCGACATCCCGAGCACAGGAAGAGAGCACACCTGATGAGCAGCATCACCTTCATCGGTACGGGGAACATGGCCCGCACCATCGGCGAGCGCGCAGTGGCCGGCGGCAACACCGTCGAGGTCATGGGACGCGACCAGTCCAAGGCCGACGACCTGGCCGAGGCCCTGGGCGGCGGCGCGACGGCGGGCACGTGGGGCGCCGTCCCGGCCGGGGACATCGTCATCACGGCGCTGCTGTACGCCAGCGTCGTCCCGGTCGTCGTCGAGTACGGCGACGCCCTCGCGGGCAAGGTCATCGTCGACATCAGCAACCCCTTCAACGCCACGTTCGACGGACTGGCGCACGACGAGGAGACCTCGATTGCCCAGGAGGTCGCCGAGGTGGCCCCGGCCGGCGCCAGCGTCGTGAAGGCGTTCAACACCGTCTTCCGCAACGTCCTGGAGAAGGGCCGGCCCGACGTCTTCTTCGCCGGCGACGATGCGCAGGCCAAGGCGGCCGTGGCGACGTTCGTCGAGAGCCTGGGGCTGCGCCCGCTGGACGTCGGCGGCCTGAAGATGGCGCACTGGCTGGAAGGGGTCGGCGTGGTCACGGTGGGCCTGGCTGGCAACGGGGTCGGCCACTGGGACTTCGCCCTCGGCGTCGACGAGTTCACCGGCTGAGCCCCCGGGGCCGAGCAGTCGGTGGACAGGGCGCTGCCTGCTCGGCGATGCGTGGTGGGCGGTCGTGGTCGGTCGTAGCCTCACCTGGTGGACCCACGCTTCGACCGTGACGCCCACCTCCGGTCGGTGCTGATCGGTGGCCGGGAGCAGGTGACGATCGTCGTCCAGGAGTACGACCCGGAGTGGCCTGCACGGTTCTCGGCGCTGCGTACCCGGCTGCACGACGCCCTGGCCACGCAGGCCCTCGACATCGAGCACATCGGCAGCACCGCGGTCCCGGGACTGGACGCCAAGCCGATCGTCGACGTGCTCGTGACCGTCGCCGACGTGGAAGACGAGCCGGCCTACGCACCCGCGCTGGAAGCGGCCGGGTTCTCCCAGCGCGTACGGGAATCGGGCCACCGCATGTTCCGCACACCCGAGCGCGATGTCCACGTCCACGTCTACCAGCCCGGGGCCGCGGCGGTGACCGACTACCTCGACCTCCGCGACTGGCTCCGTCAGTCGGCGCATGACCGGGACCTGTACGCCACGACGAAGCGTGCGCTGGCGGCCCGGCAATGGGCCGACATGAACGACTACGCCGACGCGAAGTCCGACGTCATCACGACGATCCTGACCAGAGCCCGGGTCTGGCGGTCCACGTAGGACGTCGGAGGCTGCGAAGGCGCACGCCACGATCCTCGGCGAGCTCGCCGGTACTGTGCAGCCGTCCGCACCTCGGTCGACTGCGCGGCCCGTCGACGCGAGTCCAGCGGCCGGCTCATCACCGCCGCAACTGGTGCTGCATCCGGCGTTCTGGCCGCCGCGTGTCACCTGGTGCCGTGCGCCCGAACGCTCGGGTGTCGGTCAGTCCGTCAACGCCGGCGGTCAGGGCTGTCCGGCGTGAGGCGGCTCGGGGCGATGTCCCCGGTCGTCGATGCGGTGTCAGTGGGTGAGTGTCAGCTTGAGGACCACGGCCACCGCAGCCACCACCGCGGCCAGGACCCCGACCGTCCAGGCCCGGCGCAGTGGGACGTCGGCCCGCAGCCGGCGGTAGACGACACCGGTGCCGGCGATCCGGCCCAGCAGGACCACCGCGGACAGTGACTGCCCCCACGGTCCGGAGAGCCAGCCCAGGGCCGTGGCAGCCAGCAACACCGCCGGGGTGACGCCGGAGCTGAGGATCGGGACGGCGTCCCGCAGGGCCACTCGTGCCGCGGTCCTGCCGTCCTCGCCGCCGAAGAGCGCGCCGATCGAGTGGGCCAGCACGTGCGCGACGAAGGTCGACACGACGGTGCCGACGACCAGCACCACGGCCGTGCCGGACCCCACGGCGGACGGCGAGGCGCCGACGACGGCAGCGAGCACGAGGACGTTGCCGTAGACGTAGGCGGCGACCCGGCTCTCCGCCCGATCGACCGCCACGTCGTCGCGGTGCTGCGTCAGCGTCGTCAGGGTCGTGCGCACAGCTCGGGAGGTCACCGCGCCAGTCTGCCGCCGAGCCCGGACGGGGTCCGGTGGCGAGTGCCCCGTGCGCCCGAGGTGGACGTCCTGTTCGTCTGTCCGACTCGCGATCGACCGCGAGGTGGACGGGTCACGACCCCGGCAGTCGCGACACGCACGAGGTCGTCGCGGCATGGAGCCGCGGTCGAGCTCCAGTCAGCCGCGTGGTCCCGGCCGGGTGCTCGCGCAACCGGCTGGAGGCAACGGTCAGCTGGTCGGGCGACGGCACCGCCGGCGAGCGCACCTAGGCTGGCAGACGTGAGCGCGCGGGCGGAGCTGGTCGAGCAGGGGCTCCCGCACGTCGGCCTCACCGGCGTCGGGCTCGCGAGCGTCGAGGCAGCCCCGGAGCCGACGGCCCACCCCAGCCACCTGGCGGTCCTCGCCCTGCTGCTCGAGCGCGGGCCCGAACGCAGGGGGACCCTGCGGACGGCGTGCGTTCCTCCGAGCAGTCGGTCGACGGCGTCCGAACGCTGCGTGCGCACGGTTCTCGAACGACTGACGACGTGGACGTAGGGAGCGGGCCCGGTGAGGCGACAGGGGACTCGATCCCCGCGCTGGAGACCGAGATGGCCGATCTGTGGCGGCGCAGCCGGGCGCGCGTGCGGGTGCTGGCCCGCCAGGTGCACCCACAGCTCGACCCGGCGGCCTATCCGCTGGTGGTGCTGCTGGCGACTCGTGGCCCGCTGCGGTTGACCGATCTCGGCGCGGCGCTGGAGCTGGACAAGTCCACGGTCAGTCGGCAGGTCGACTCCGTCGTCCGGCTGGGGCTGGCCGAGCGGTCGCCGGACCCCACCGACGCGCGGGCCCGTCTGATCGGGCTCACGACGGACGGACGTGCTCGAGCTGGGCAGCTGCAGGAGGAGCAGTTGGTCCACTGGCGGGCGTCCCTGGCGACCTGGCCGGAGGACGACGTCCGCCAACTCACCGCCCTCCTGCACCGACTGGGGCAGACCGGACTCACCTGACACGCGCGGTAGTTGATGGTTGCAACCTAAGCTCCCTCGCTGCATACTTGCTTGCAGATATCAACCAAGCAGGGGTGTGGACGATGGACGCGTTGGCCGGTGCTGCCCTGCTCGACGAGTTGGCGGCGATCGTCAGGTCCGGGCGGGCGATGGCGCCTGCGTTCGACGATGCCAGTCACGTCTCGTCGACGGTCGCGTCAGTCCTCGGTCTGCTCGAGGCAGCCGACGGGCTGCGTCTCGGTGCGCTCGCCCGAGCGCTGGGCGTCGACGCCTCGGTGGCCAGCCGGCACGTCGCCGCCGCCACCGAGCTCGGTCTGGTCCAACGCCGTCCTGACCCGGCCGACGGCCGCGCCTGCCAGCTGTCGGTGACCGACGCCGGCCGCGCCGTGCTCGCCGAGCGTCGCGCTGCCCGACTGCGCTGGCTCTCCGGCGTCCTGGCCGACTGGGGGGACGCCGAGGTCGACGACCTGCTGGCGGCCGTGCGCCGGCTGCGCCGGGACGTCGTCTCCGCATCCGGGTCGGCCGTCTCGCCGGTCCGCCGGCCGGTCCCCGTGCCGGCTGTCGCTGCTCTCTGACCCACCCACCGGCAGTGCCGCCGGCCCCGTCCGTACCCGTGGCACCGTCCGGTGCCCGGGCTGCTCCCTGCCCGCGAGGAGACCCATGAGCACCACCCCGCCCGACACCGGCGTTGCGGAAGCACCGGGTGCAGAGGCGACCGGCCGGATGACCCATCGGCAGACGCTGGAGGCGCTCTCCGGGCTGTTGCTGGGCATGTTCGTCGCGTTCCTGTCCTCCACGATCGTCAGCAACGCGCTCCCGACGATCATCGCCGACCTGCACGGCTCCCAGGACCAGTACACGTGGGTGGTCACCGCGACACTGCTGGCCAGCACGGCCACCACGCCCATCTGGGGCAAGTTCGCCGACCTGTTCAGCAAGAAGCTCCTCGTGCAGATCTCGCTGACCATCTTCACGCTGGGGTCGATCGCCGCCGGCTTCTCCTCCAGCGTCGGCATGCTCATCGGGTTCCGGGCCGTGCAGGGCGTCGGCCTGGGTGGTCTGCAGTCGCTGGTGATCATCGCGATCGCGGCGATGATCAGCCCGCGGGAGCGGGGCCGCTACGCCGGCCCCATCGCGGCGGTCATGTCGGTGGCCACCGTTGCGGGTCCGCTGATCGGCGGGGTCATCGTGGACACCAGCTGGCTGGGCTGGCGGTGGTGTTTCTTCGTCGGCGCCCCGCTGGCCGTCATCGCCCTGTTCCTCATCCAGCGCACGCTGAACATCCCGCTGGTGAAGCGGAAGGTGAGCATCGACTACCTCGGCGCCGCCCTGCTCGCCGGTGGCGTGTGCGTCCTGCTGATCTGGGTCACCCTGGCCGGGAACGACTTCGCCTGGGGGTCGTCGACGTCGATCACGCTGGTCGCCATCGGCGTCGTCCTGCTGGCGCTCATGGTCTTCGTCGAGACCCGGGTCGCGGAGCCGATCATCCCGCTGCGGCTGTTCCGGGACCGCACCACCGCGCTGGTGATCGTGGCCAGCATCGCCGTCGGCGTCGCGCTCTTCGGTGGCGCGGTGTTCCTCGGCCAGTACTTCCAGATCGCCCGCGGCTACTCGCCCACCGCGGCCGGCCTGCTCTCGCTGCCCATGATCATCGGCTCGATGGTCTCGGCGACGGTCTCCGGCCAGCTGATCAGCAAGACCGGCAAGTGGAAGAACGTCATCGTCACCGGCGCGGTGCTGATGGTCCTGGGCTTCGGGCTGCTGGCGACCATCGACCACGAGACGGACATGGTGCTGATCGGCGCCTACCTCGCCCTGCTCGGGCTGGGCCTGGGCATGACCATGCAGAACCTGGTGCTCGCGGTGCAGAACACGGTCGCCCCCGGCGACCTGGGGACGGCCAGTTCGACGGTCACGTTCTTCCGGTCCCTCGGTGGCACCGTGGGTGTGTCGGTGCTCGGTGCCGTGCTCGCCACCCAGGTGAGCAACCTGACGGTGAGCGGTCTGGCCGCCGCCGGCGTCGACAGCGGTGGGAGCGCGTCCGGCGCCGGCATCGGCCAGCTCAACGAGCTGCCGCCGGCGATCGCCGGCATCGTCCGCGCCGCGTACGGCGACGGAACGGCTCGGGTCTTCCTCATCTCCGCCGTGCTGGCCGTGATCTCGCTGATCACCATCCTGTTCATCCGGGAGGTGCCGCTGCGCTCCCAGAGCGGTGAGGAGATGCGGCTGGACGCCGAGCAGGCGGCCCGGGCCGCCGGTGGTGGGGGCGCGGGCCCCGTCGACAGCCCGGCCGTCGACCACCGAGACGGGTCACGACCGCAGGCTGTCGCGGGCACCGTGCCCGCCGGGGAGCGGCGCAGGGACTGACCAGCCGTCGCTCTCAGCACCACCACGACGACCGCCGCGGCACACCCGAGTCGCGGCGGTCAGCCGTGGCACGTCTGGACGGGTGCGTTCCACGCCTTCGACCTGTTCGCCCCTCAGGCGGGTCTCCCGCTCGGTCGACACCCAGGACCAGCCCGCCCCTGCGGCGCGGGTCGGTCCGAGATGTCGGCCTGCCGGGCGGCGGGCCGGCTGGGCTGGTGCACGCCGACGAGACGGCAGCTGAGCTGGTCCTCGGGGCCGGGTGTGGTGCGGACCGCCCGGCCGGGGCTGGGTCGAGACGCCGAGTCGGTGTTCCGCGGGCGGACGCTCGCGCTGCGATGGCGCCTCGTCCACCGGTCCGCAGTCACGGGACGTGCCTCGGCGTCCAGCAGTCGGTACAGCGACGTGGCCACGGCGGCGTGTCACGGCGGCCCGGCGAGGCCGCCCCTCACACCGTCGCCCTCGTCGTCAACAGGACGCATGTCACCCCCAAGACGTCCTATACGTACTCGATGTTGGCTAGCCTCCTCGCACAGCAGCTCGGTGGGTGGTCGGCGAAGGCGGACCGACGATCCGGGCTGCGCCGCTCACCACACGATGGAGGCCCCGTGATCCCGCCATTCGCCCGCCTGGCCCCTGGAGTCCGACAGTGGTGAGCGCCCAGGCCGAAGCCCCCATCTCAGCGAGGAGCAGTCTCGTGGACGTCCGGAACGCCGTGCTCGATGACGCAGGACTGACGAACGCCCAGGTACGGGCCTTCGTCCACGGCTGGGCCGAGGTCACGGGGGCCGCGCGGATCGAGGTGGTCAACGCCTCCGACGACGCCCGGCTGCTGCGTGAGGCGGTGGACGCCGGCGAGCTCCTCCCCGCAGGCGAAGGCCGGTACTACTCGCGCAGCCATGCCAAGGACACCGCCCGCTCCGAGGAGCGCACCGTCGTCGCCACCGACGACCCCGCGGACGCCGGGACGTACAACAACTGGCGTCCGGCGTCGGAGATGCGGCCCCTGCTCGAGGAGCGGATGCGCGGTGCCTCGGCGGGCAAGACCATGTACGTCGTCCCCTACCTGATGGCGCCGCCCGGCTCACCGCTGGAGGCGTACGCGGCGGGGGTCGAGCTCACCGACAGCCGCACCGTCGTCCTGCACATGATCCGGATGGCCCGGGTCGGCGTCGCGCACATCAACGACCTGGCCGCCCCGAACACCTTCGTCCGCGCCGTGCACGTCACCGGCGACCTGGACACGCTGGGTCAGGGGACGCCGGACGACCAGCGCTACTTCGTCACGTTCGCCAGGGAGCGGACCATCCTGCACTACGGGTCCTCCTACGGCGGGAACGCGCTGCTGGGCAAGATCGCCCACGGCCTGCGCCAGGCGACCTTCGACGGGTGGGCGTCGGGGGAGTTCCTGGCCGAGCAGTTCCTGCTGCTGGGCATCACCGACAAGCAGACCGGCCGCAAGTACCACGTGTGTGGCGGCATGCCGAGCGCATCGGGCAAGACCAACCTGGCCATGACGCTGGCCCCCGACGCGCTCGGCGACCGCTACCACGTCGACTTCTACGGTGACGACATCGCCTGGCTGCGGGTCGACCCGGCGGACGGCCGCGTGTACGCGATCAACCCCGAGTTCGGTGTCTTCGGCGTCGCCAAGGACACCAACGAGCTCACCAACCCGACGGCGGTCGCGGCGATCGCGCCGGGCACCGGCACCATCTTCACCAACGTCGCCTACAACGCCGACGCGGCCGACGTCTGGTGGGAGGGCCGGACGCCGGAGCCGCCGGCCGACGTCACCGGCTGGCGGGACTGGAAGGGCGAGCTGATCTCCGAGCGACCCGACGGAGAGCGGAACGCGCCCTGGGCGCACCCGAACAGCCGGTTCACCACGACGCTGGAGCACGTGCCGAACATCGCCGCCGACTTCGACGTCCCCCGGGGTGTGCCGATCGACGCGATCATCTTCGGGGGACGCACGCGGGACCGGGAACCGCTGGTCCGCGCGATCACCGACCTCGCCGAGGGCGTCTACGACGGCCTGACGTTGGGTGCCGAGGCGACCTTCGCCGCCGAGGGCACCGAGGGCGTGCTGCGGTACGACCCCATGTCGATGCGCCCGTTCATGGCCTTCCCGGAGGGCGCCTACGCGGCGCACTGGCTGAAGGTCATCGGCGCGGCCACCGACCAGCCGATCTTCGCCCACGTCAACTGGTTCCAGCGCGACCCCGACGACGGCCACTTCCTGTGGCCGGGGTACCGGGACAACCTGCGTGCGCTGCTCTGGCTGGTCCAACTGCGCAACGGAGAGGTGTCCGGCACGCCCACGCCGGTGGGCATCGTCCCGACCGCGGACGAGCTGGACCTCACCGGGATGGACCTCCGGCCCGGCGACCTCGACCGGCTCCTGACCATCGACGTCCCGCGTTGGCGGCAGGAGATGGCCCACCGCGCGGAGCACCTCGAGCAGTTCCGGGACGTGCCGGAGGCGATCTGGGAGGCGCACCGCCGGGTGGCGGCCGCACTGGACGCCCCCCAGACCTGACCGGTTGGTCGGAGCCCAGACGACTGGGGTCTGCGGTGCACCACAGGGGAACCGCCCGTCCCGATGGCCGGAGGATCGTCCGTGTCGACTGAGCTGGGGCTGAACGACCTGCACCACGGCTGGTCGCGCGTCCGCGCGATCGACGACGGCGGCGTGCCGCCCGCCCGCCCGGGCGAGCACGTCGCCGTCGGCCGTGCCGGTGCCGCGTCGGACGCGGCCCTGCGCTCCGTGCTGGACCGAGCGTGAGCGGCGAGCTGTTCGACGAGGAGCGGTCGGCCGAGGTGGTCGCCGCCAGCTTCGCGGGGACGCCGGACCCGCGACTGCGGCAGGTGATGACGTCGCTGGTCCAGCACCTGCACGCCTTCGTCAAGGACGTCGAGCTGACCGAGGAGGAGTGGGGCGTCGCGATCGACTTCCTGACCCGGACCGGGCAGCTGAGCGACGAGGTGCGGCAGGAGTTCATCCTGCTCTCCGACGTGCTCGGGGTCTCCATGCTGGTCGAGACGATCAACCACCGGACCGGTGGCACCTCCACCGAGTCGACCGTGCTGGGCCCCTTCCACATGGTCGAGTCCCCGGTGCGGGACCTGGGTGCGGACATCGCGCTGGACGGCAAGGGCACGCCCTGCCTGGTGTCGGGCCGGGTGACCGGTCCGGACGGCGAGCCGCTGCCCGGCGCGGCGGTCGACGTCTGGCAGACCAACGAGGACGGCTTCTACGACGTCCAGCAGCCCGGCGTCCAGCCGGCGGGGAACCTGCGCGGGATGTTCACCGCCGACGAGCAGGGCCGGTTCTGGTTCCGGTCGGTGGTGCCGCGCTGGTACCCGATCCCCGACGACGGTCCGGTCGGTCAGCTGCTCGCCGCGACCGGGCGGCACCCCAACCGCCCCGCGCACCTGCACTTCATCGTCGCCGCGCCCGGCCACCGGCCGGTCACCACGCACGTCTTCGTCGCCGACAGCCCCTACCTGGACTCCGACGCCGTCTTCGGGGTGAAGGAGAGCCTCGTGCGACCGGTGCACGAGGTCGACGACCCGGCGCGCGCCGCGGAGGTCGGCCTGCCCAACCCCTTCTGCACGCTCACGTTCGACCTGTCGCTCCTGCGCGCCGGGCAGGAGCCGCCGGCGACGAATCCGGGCGGCCGCTCCCGGTGACCGCCTGGTGGTCGCCATCGGAGCGCGGGTCCGGCGGATGAGGACTCCGGGACAGGTGCACGGCTCACCGTCCGTCGTCACCGCCGGGGCACGATCACTCGCGCAGGTCTGCAGGTCGCCGGCGAGCTCAGCGGGGAGTCCCCGCACCCGGTGTCCGTGCGGACCCACACCCTCCCCGTGAGCTCGGCACGCTCGACCGGTACGGCAGTGCATCGACCGGCCGGGACGGTGGTGGTGAGGGGGCCGGAACACGCGTGGGCCAGGATGACCACTCGTGGTCGGGGCACGACCCGGCGAGGGAGGGAGGGCGATGGACCTCCCAGCGAGCCGCGCCCGGCGCGCCGACCCGCCAGGGCAGCGCGGCACCGCCACGGTCGATGGGCTGACCTTCCCGCTGGTCGTCGCGCACCGGGGCGGCGCGAACCTGTTCCCGGAGAACACGATGGCCGCCTACGAGGGCGCCGCCGGACTGGGCTGTCAGGCCATCGAGGCGGGGGACCTGCAGCTGACGGCGGACGGCGTCCTGGTCGCGATGCACGACGCCACCGTCGACCGCACGACGGACGGGCGCGGGAACGTCGGCGACCTCACCCTGGCCGACGTCCGCACGCTGACGGTGGACGCGTCGACGTGGTTCGGCGGCCACTGGACCGACCAGCCGGTGCCCACCTTCGCCGAGGTCCTGGACCGGCTCGGCGGCACCGTCGTCCTGGTCCCGGAGTCCAAGAGCGTGGGCGCGGCGACCACCCTCGCGATCATCGACGCGGTGGTCGAGCGCGGCCTGGAGGCGAGCACGATCATCCAGTCGTTCCGGCTCGACGAGGTCGCGCTCGTCTCCGCAGCGGGCATCGCCCCGCTGTACCTGATGGACAGCGGGGCCGAGGCGAGTCCGGCGGCCATCGTCGCTGCGGGTGCGCGGTTCGTCGGCCTGTACAAGGAGGCGGCCGCCCTCGGCTCCGTCGTCGGGTCGCTGCAGGCGGTCGGGCTCCGCGTGCTCGCCTGGACCGTCGACACACAGGTGGACCACGACCGCGTCATGGCGGCCGGCTGCGACGGCATCCTCACCAACGAACCGCTCTACGCGGCTCGGGACCCCGCGTACCGCCGACGGCAGGCACCGTGGCCGGTCGAGGGCACGTACGGCCACGGCATGCTGGTCTACCCGGGGGTCGGTCCACTCGTCGCCGACCCGGCGCTCCCGGGAGGGCGGGGCCCGCTCATCGGCGTGCCCGGTGCCTGGCGGTGGGTGCTGGAGCCCACCCCGTGTCTGGCGGGTCCGGTGTGCCCGGTCGCCGACGCGTTCGGTGAGTACGTGGTGACCGTGCAGCTCGTGTACGACCGGCCGCCCTCGGCCGACCTCACGCGCTGGGGCGGCGTCTACTTCGCCGCGACCACGGACGAGTGCCCCGACGACGTCGACACCTCCACCGGTCACCTCGTCACCCTGCGCTGGAACGGCGAGCTGGACGTGTTCGGACAGCCGGCTCGAGGTGCCGGCATGAGGGAGCTGGGCAGCACCTCGACGTCCGCGATCGTCACCCCGGTCCTGGCGGCGGCGCTCCCGGCCGGGGTCGTCGTCGACCACCTCGTGGTGCAGGGCCTGCCGGGGGCCGTGCGGGCGGGACACCAGTTCCTGCTGCCGACCGGGCAGGTCGCCACGCTCACCGCCGCCGCGGAGGTCGGCGCGAGAGCCCTGTCGGTGGAGGCGCTGGTCCCGTCGGCGGCCGTCGCCCGGGGCACGACCCTCGCCCAGCAGGTGACGATCACCATCGCCAAGACGCCGACCGGGTTCACCGTGAGCCGCACCGACGACCACGTCTCCGCCCGCTATCGGGACTCGACGTGGTCGGGTGGGTACCTCTTCCTGCGCAACTGCCGGGACGACGTCGCAGCGATCTCCTGCGCGTCCCTGACGATCACATGACGAGGAGCTGACCGTGGGCCGCAACGTCGTCCTCCGCGATCACATGGGCGATCCCGCCGGGTACGCGATCACCTACGACGAGGACCGCCGGTTCGTGGTCATGCGCCTGCACGACGGCGCACTCGTCGGTCGGTTCGACACCCGCGTGGCGGCCATCGCGGCGGCCGAGGCGGACCGCGCGCTCCCGCCGGGGTGAACCGGCCGGCGCCGGGGGACCGCCGGCGGAGGGCCGTCGGTGGGAGAGCTCAGCGGCTCCGGGCCGGTGGGTCCAGCCGGACGGCGATGAGCGCGACGTCGTCCTCGGCCCGGGCGGGCAGCACCCTGGCCAGCAGCCCGTCGGCGAGCTCGGCCGTCGGCAGGCCGAGCAGGGCCGGCAGCTCGGTGCGCAACCGCTCGATGCCGACGTCGAACTCCTGGTCGCGGCGTTCCACCAGGCCGTCGGTGTAGAGCAGCACGGTCGAGCCCCGGGGGAGGGTGACCTCGTGGTCGTGGCGGACCGCGTCCACGAGCACCCCCAGCAGGAGGTCCGCCGGCGTCCGCGCCAGCACCTCGGTCGTGCCGTCGGGGTGGACCACCACGGGCGGCGGGTGGCCCGCGTTGGACCAGCGCAGCCGGGTGACGCCCTGCTCGAGCTCCGCGGGTGTCTGCTCCAGCCGGGCCACCACCACCGTCGCCACGGTCCTGAGGTCCAGCCCGTCCACCGCCTGGTCGAGTCGGGTGAGGACGGCGGCCGGGGTGTCGGCGCTGCCGTAGCTGATCCCGCGGAGCAGGCCACGCAGGTGCCCCATGGCGGCGGAGGCCGCGGTGTCGTGCCCGACGACGTCGCCGATCACCAGGGCGGTCGCCCCGTCGGGCTGGCTGAAGACGTCGTACCAGTCGCCACCGACCTGGGCGTCCTGCGCGGCTGGGACGTAGCGGACGGCGACCTCCAGGTGGTCGGGCGCGGGTGGCTCGGACAGCAGGCTGCGCTGCAGGGTCAGCGCGGCGTGGGCCACCCGGCGGGACCGCGCGTACAGGGCCTCGAGCAGGTTGGCGCGCAGGTCACCGGCCTCGGCCAGTTGGGCCGGTGACCACGGCTCGGACCGGTCGCGCTGGGTCTCCCGCCACCGGTCGAAGGACCTGCGGGGGGACAGCCGGACGGTGTCGCCGTCCCGTTCGGCGATGGCCTTGTTGTGCGGGTCGCCGCCCCAGTCGACCGTGTGGGCCTGCTCGGCGCGGGTCCAGATCACGTACTGGCCGTCGGGCAGCGGCAGGGCCAGCACGCCGCAGACCTGGTCGGCCGGCACACCGAGCAGCGGGGCGGCCAGGGGCAGCCGGTCGGTGGACACGACGTCGTCGTGCTGCCCACCCGCCCACCCGGCGAGGGCGGCGGTGACCCCGGCGGGCAGCGGGACGCCCGCGCTGCCGGTGTGACCCTGCAGGTGCACCACGACCGAGTCGGCCGGGACGACGTCGAGGAGCCCCGGGCTGCCCAGCAGCGTCTCGGCCAGGGGGCGTTCCTCGTCGAGCGCCGCGGCGGTGAGCCAGGTCAGCGCGGAGTGCACCCGCAGGGCCCGGCGGTCCTCCTCGTCTTCGGCCTGGTCGACCAGCCGCAGCGACAGGGTGGAGCCCAGGAACTCCGCGGCCGTCCGGGTGGCGTAGGGCGGGGCGTGCGGACCGGCGTGGTGGTGGCAGGCGATGAGCCCCCACAGCCGGCCGTCGCGCAGCAGCGAGATCGACATCGACGCCCGCACGCCCATGTTCTGCAGGTACTCGCAGTGGATCGGGGAGACGCTGCGCAGCGTGGACCAGGTGAGGTCCAGCGGCTGCCCGGTCGCGGGCAGCAGCAGCGGCTCCAGCGGGGCCGGGGTGTAGTCGACGTCGGAGATCAGCCGGATCCAGTTCTTCTCGTACAGCGCCCGGGCCTGCGCGGGGATGTCCGAGGCGGGGTAGTGCAGCCCGAGGAA
>NZ_JAAGWH010000040.1 GCF_010682105.1 Modestobacter muralis
GAGCTCCGGCAGCTTGGCCTCAGCGACGACCTCGCCGTTGTAGTCGGCGTCGTAGCGATAGACCATCACCCGGTCGAAGCCGGTCAGCGTGCGCACCGCGGTGGCGGTGATGTCGTAGAGCTCCTGCAGGTCCGAGGCCCGGTTGAGGTCGCCGATCGCGCCGCGGACCGCCTGGTAGGTGTTCGGGAAGCTGAACGGCCGTGGGCCGGACGCCGGTTCGAGCTCGACGACCAGGGTGCCCGTCGACGGGGAGCCCGGGCCCGGGTCACGAGCGGAGGGCGACCCGCGACGTCTGCGTCCGGTCACGGGGGAGGCCAGCACGTCGCGGTGCAGGATCGCGTCCACGGGGACCGGCGTCCCGTCGCGGTCGAGCACCACCTCCACGGGGTTGCGTTCCCGCAGCTCCCCGAAGGCGCTGGCCGAACGGAGGACGGCCTCGGCCGGGCCGGCGCCCAGCACCTCCGCCAGCGGGCGGCCGAGCGCGTCGTCCCAGGCCACGCCCACCACGTCGGCGAGGTTGCGGGACACCTGGCGGACCACCATGTCCGGTTCGCTGACGGCCAGCAGCACGCCGCGCGGCTGGATGCTGCCCGGGACGTGGATGGGCTCCCGCTCGCAGTTGGTGAGGTCGACCGGAGTGCCGGGTGCCAGCCACCCACCGGGCGTGAGCTGGTCGGTCACCCGCAGGTCCGGAGCAGGTACCCGGGCACGTGGTCCTCGTCGGTCATCCGGTCCTCGTCCTCGTCGCGGCTGGCTCCGACGGTCCCGGTCCCCCCACCGTTCCGAACGGCGCGAGCCTAGGGCACCGGCGTGCCGTTCGGGCCGCTCTCCGACGTCGCCCCCCGAGCCGTCGGCTATCGACGGCGCCCGGGCTACGAGGCCAGCCTCGGCCGCTCGGGCGCGGGCGGGGCGCTGGGCTTGCGCATGGTGACGGTGGTGCCCTCGGCGTCGGTGTCCACGGTGGTGTCGGTCAGCAGGCGCATCATCGCCAGGCCGCGTCCGCGGAACGGGGCCGCCGTCGGCGGGAGCCACCGACCGCGGTCCTGCACGGTGACCGTGACCGTCCTCCCCTCGACCTCGGCGGTGACGTCGAAGAAGGGGGCGCGGGGGTCCTGGGCGTGCTCGACGGCGTTGCTGGCGGCCTCGGACACCGACAGGACCAGGTCGTACGTCTCGTCCGCGGACAGCGTGCTGGTGCTGAGGTGGGCTCCCAGCTCCCGGCGCAGGGCCGGGAGCGAGCTCTCGATGGCGGGCAGACGCCACGCGCGTCGTCGGTCGGCGAGGTGGGACACGTGCTGGTGGTCGGGCAAGGACGCTCCTGGGTCAGGGGGTGGGGTGGACCCGGCGTCGTGGACAGCCGGAGGTCGCACCCGGGTCGTGGGGGAGCCGCGCTCGGCCCGGCGGACGGCGAGCACGAGCTCCAGGCGCTGGTGCCGACGGCGGGTCGACGCGGCCAGGTGCGCGTCGTGCGTCGCCCGGAGGGGAGCCACCGTCGGGGGGAGGAACGGGAACGGAGGCGGCTGGGGCTGCGCCCGTTCGACCCGGGCGATGGACGCGGACGGAGGGGGTGGAGGGGAGGCGGGAGGGGGACGCCGCGTGCGTGGGCCGAGGAGACTGCCCCCCGGCTGCGCCGGCGACGAGGTCAGGGGGACCGTCCGGTCAGCGCCCTGCGTGACGGCGGCTGGGGTGGTGGGTGAGGTGGCGGACACGACCGGCTCCCCGAGAGGGTGGGGTCGCCGATCCCGCGGCCACCAGGTGAGCGGCGTGGCGGCTCAGGACTCGAACGTAGCCCCATGGACTGGACGAGGGCACGGCGCGGGGCGGTCGCGGTGCGCACGGCGGGTGCGGTCGCCCGACCGCGAGGACGACCGCTCCGTCGCCCGGTCCCGTGCCTGCCCGCGGTCCCGGCCCGGACGCCCGGGTGGTCAGAACTGGAAGACGACGCGGGCGGGGACGTGGCCGGACAGGACGTCGGCCATCGCCTCGTTGACGTCGTCGAGCTTGCGGTCGACCGTGATGACCGTGGTGCGGCCGGCCGCGTGCAGGGCGAAGACGTCGGCCAGGTCGTTCCGGGTGCCGACGATCGAGCCGATGACGGTCTTGCCCGTCAGCACCATGTCGAAGATCGGCACCGACATCACGCCGTCGGCCGGCAGGGCGACGCAGACGAGCCGTCCACCGCGACGCAGCGACCGGTACGCCTGGTCGAAGGACTCCGGCGAGGCGGCCAGCGCGACCGCGACGTCGGCGCCACCGAGTGCCTGGATCGCGGCCACCGGGTCGGCGGTGGCAGCGTTCACCACCTCGTCGGCGCCCAGCTCGCGGGCCATGGCCAGCTTGTCGTCCTGCACGTCGACGGCGACGACGAACCCGCCGGCGATGCGGGCGTACTGCAGCGCCAGGTGACCGAGGCCGCCGATGCCGAACACGGCGACCGTCTCGGCCGGGGCGACGCGCGCGACCTTGATCGCCTTGTAGGTGGTGACGCCCGCGCAGCTCAGCGGTGCGGCGTCCATGCTGGACACGGCGTCCGGGACGGGGGTGGCAAAGGCAGCCGCGACGGTGGCGTACTCGGCGAACGCCCCGTCGACCGAGTAGCCGGAGTTGACCTGCTCCTCGCACAGGGTCTCCCAGCCGCTGATGCAGTACCGGCACGCGCCGCACGCAGAGCCGAGCCAGGCGATCGAGACCCGCTCGCCGATCGAGCGGGTGGTCACGCCCTCGCCGAGCCGCTCCACCGTCCCGACGCCCTCGTGGCCGGGCACGAACGGCGGCGTGGGCCGTACCGGCCAGTCGCCGTGGGCGGCGTGGATGTCGGTGTGGCAGAGCCCGCTGGTCTCCATGCGGACCAGCACCTGGCCGGGGCCGGGCTCGGGGACCGGCAGGTCGGTGATCTGGAGCGGGGCACCGAACTCGGTGACGACGGCGGCCTTCATGGCGCACTCCTGGTCGACTCGGGCGCACCGGGCGGTGCGCGGCGGCGTGTCGGCACCGAGGCTCCTCGGCGGGTGCGGCCAGGAGCAGGGGCCAACGTCCCCCCTGGCGGGGGCACCTGGCCCCGGGCGGCCGAGGAGCCGGACCGTGCCCGGCCCTCCGGCCGGCGGGTCGGGGCCCTTGGTCCCCGGTGGCCGTGCCGTAGCGCCCTCGCGCGTGCGCCGCGACCGGGGGGACCGTCAGGGGGCAGGCACTCGCGCGCCAGGGGAGGACCGTCGTGACCGCAGCAGAGCACCGAGGACCGCACTCTGAGGGGACCGGAAGGGGCGGCCGCCCGGACCCGCTGCCGATGTCCCGCGCGGAGAAGCTCAGCGCGGAGTGGGAGGCGCGGCACGACGTCGCCGCCCGGGGGCACCACGGCAGCGCCGACGGGGTCCAGCACCACCTCGCCGAGTCCCGGCTCCAGGATGCCCTGCGCACCGGGGCCACCAGGGCGACCGTCGTGCCCACGGCCCAGCCCCTCCCGCCCGTCCCGTCGCCACCGGCGCGCCGTCGGTGGCGGCTGTTCGGCCGCCGCGGCTGACCGGCGGCCACCCGCACGAGCCGGGACCGCCCGGCGGTGCCCCCGCCCGGGTCTCGGGCGTCGACCTGTCACCTGCCCGGCGCAAGGTGCGGGGCCGGCCGGGCGGCAGGGCACTGCGGGCTGTGCACGCGGGACCTCGGGCCCTGGGGGCCAGGAGGGGGCTGCCGCAGTCTGGGGAGGTGCCCACTCGCACCGCCCGGACGAGGGCGGACAGCAGCGACCGGGCGCCGGACCGACGAGGAGGAGCCGTGGTCGACGTGCAGGACTGGCAGGAGGTGGTGACCGCCGCGACGCGGGCACCGTCGATCCACAACACCCAGCCGTGGCGCTTCACCGCGTCCGCCGACCGGCTGGAGGTGCACTACGACCCGGACCGCTCCCTGCCGGTGCTGGACCCGAGCCACCGGCAGCAGGTCATCAGCTGCGGCGCCGCCGTGGAGTTCGCCGCCGTGGCGCTGCGCGCCGCGGGCCGGCAGGTCGCGGTCGACGTCGGCCCCGACCCCGGCGACCCCGACCACCTCGCGACCCTCCGCGTGCTGGGGGACCGGCCGGCCGACGCGGACGACGCCTCCCTGGCCGCGGCCATCGGGGACCGCCACACCACCCGTGACCCCTTCCTGCCGCAGGAGGTCCCCGCCGGGCTGTTCGACCGGGTCCAGCGCGAGGCAGGTGAGCACGGCGTCTGGGTCTCCGAGCTGAGCGGTGCCGACGCCGAGCTCGTCACCGTCGTCCTGCTCCAGCGGGCCGAGGAGGCCGAACGGGGCGACCCGGCCTACCGGGCCGAGCTGGAGGCCTGGCTCCGCACGGACCCGCAGGCCGTCGACGGCATCCCGGTGGGCGCGGTGCCGGCCGACCACCCCGCCACCCGCTCGACGAACTGGCCGGGGCGGGACTTCCTCGTCGGCCGGCGGACCCCGCGGCCCCGGGCGCCGGTCGCCGACGACGACCCGCCGCCGTCCGTGGAGCGGCCGACCGTGCTGCTCCTGGGGACGATGGGCGACGACCGGACGGCGTGGGTGCAGGCCGGCCGGGCCCTGGGGCGCGTGCTGCTCCGGCTCACCGCAGCTGGGCTCTCCGCGGCCCCGATGACCCAGGCACTCGACTGGCCGGCGACGCGCACCCGGTTGCAGGTGGAGCTGTCCCTGGTGGGTCACCCGCAGATGCTGTTGCGGCTCGGCTGGCCGTCGGTGGCCGGATCGGCGACCGGGCGACGTCCGGTCGCCGAGGTGCTCACCACCCGCTGACGCCGGCGCAGCACAGGAGGGGCGGACCGCGATCGTGCGGTCCGCCCCTCCTGTGCTGGTGCCCGGTGCTCTCAGACCACGATCGGGGCGGCGACGGCAGCCACGGCCCGGCGGCTGGACGCCCCGACCGTCGTGGGGACGGGCACGGCGAGCACCGGCACCTCGACCCGGTGGAGGGCCGAGTGGACGGTGGCCCCGGGGCCCCCGGCGTCGACGTCGCGCCGGCCCACGACCACCAGCGTGGCCGTCGCGGCTGCTTGGACGAGCACCTTGCCGGCCCGGCCCCGCTCGACCGTGAGGTCGATGGCCAGGTCGGGGTGGCGACTGCGCAGCGCAGCGACGAGCGGTGCGACCGCTGCGGTCTCCGCGCCGGCGCTGGTCTCCGCGTCCAGCCGCCAGCGCAGCGCGAGGACGGCGTCCTCGGTCAGCTGACGCCAGGCGTGGACGACGTGCAGGGGCTCGCCGCGTTGGCCGGCCTCGGTCGCGGCGGCGTCGAGGACGGCCACGCTGCCCGCGCCGCCGTCGATACCGACCACCACACCGCGGCGCCGCCAGTCCAGCGCGTTCGGGGTGCGGTGGACCAGCACCGGGCACGGTGCCCGGGCAGCGACGACCTCGGCGACCGAGCCCATCGCGCTGCCCGGCCCCCAGGTGAGCCCGCTGGCCCCCACGACCAGGAGGTCGTCCTCGCCGACCGCCTGGCACAGCGCCGTCTCGGGCCGCCCGTCGAGCAGCTCGGCGCCGATCTGCCACTCCGGCAGCACGTCGGCCAGGGAGGTCCGCAGCCGCGCCAGGTCGGCGTTGGCGCTCCGGCGCGAGGCGGCGCTGGCGTCGAGGTCCAGCGGCAGTCCGGACAGCTCGCCGGCGGGCCAGTGGAAGGCCCGGACCAGCCGCAGCGGCAGTCTGCGGCGCGCCGCCTCGTGCGCGGCGGCGCGGGCGGCGTCGGCAGCCGGTTCCGAGCCGTCGACCCCGACGACGACGGAGGGGGTGTGCGTGCTCATCGGTGCTCCTCAGGTGGGGCATGGTCGGTACGGGTCCGGTCGACCGGCGTGACCGTGCGGAGGTGGCCTCGCGGGACGGCGACCGGTCGGGTCCACCCGGCACCGGCACGGTGCAGGGACGGGCGCCCGGGTCATGTGCCGACACTGCCGTCGGCGGGCGGGCCGGGGGAGGGCAGAACGTCCCGCTCGGGAGGGCCGAGGGTCGTGCGTGCCCGGCCGGCCCAGCTGCTCGACCACGGGGCAGCAGTGACCGCAGGCAGATCGGCCCCCGCGGGTGCCTGCCCGCGGGTCAGGGGGAGGTGATCCGCCGGCCGCTGACCACGGTCATGTGCAGGGCGATGTAGCCGTGCGTCGTCGTGGGCAGCCACGGGTGCACGCCCAGCGCGTCCAGCGCCGCGACCTGCCCGGGGTCGATCACCAGGCGGGAGGGGCCGATCACGGTGACGCTCCAGCCGGTGCGTTCGACGAGGTCGTACTCGTCGACCTCGAAGGCCAGCACGGCCCCGCGGCTGCCGGCGGCCATCTTGCTGCCGAGCCCGGTCGGGATGACCACGTCGTCCCCGCGCAGCGCGTACGACGCCGGCTGGATCGTGGGCATGGCGCCCTCGGTGAAGGCGATCCGCCCCACGCTGGCCGTGCCCAGCAGCCGCCGGCACTCGGCGCCGTCCAGCACGTCCAGCAGGCGTCTGCTCCCGGTCCAGGTCATCAGGCCGCACGGCCGGCGTCGGGGCACTCCATGCCAGCTGGTCGTCTCCTGTGGTCGGGCGGATCGTGGGACGGTCCCCGACGTCCGTCGGGACAGGGTCCCCCGTCAGCGTAGGAACCACCCGGGACGGACCCCAGGGTCACCGGGCGCTGCCCGGCGGGACCTCCTGCCCTGCCCGGCTCCCGGCCGTCGGCGGGGACCCGCCGCACCGGGTCCTACCGTGCTGGGCATGACCCTCCCGCCGGCGCACCACCGCAGACGCCCGACCCGCACGAGGCGCCACCCCGGGGTGCGCAGCGGCGGGGAGCTCACCCTCGGCGAACGGGCCGCCGACCGGCTGCGCAACGGGATGGGCTCGTGGACTTTCGTGTTCACGGCGCTGGTGTTCCTGGCCGGGTGGATGGTCGGCAACCGGGGCACCGGCTTCGACCCCTACCCCTTCATCCTGCTCAACCTGATCCTCAGCTGCCTGGCCGCCATGCAGGGGGCCATCCTGCTGATCGCGGCCCGGCGCGCGGACCAGATCTCCTCCGAGATGGCCGCGCACGACTACGCCGCGGACACCGACAGCGAGGAGCTGATCGGTGAGGTGCGGGCGCTGGTCCGCTGCATCCACCGGCAGGTCGGGGCAGCGGAGCCCTCCGCGGCCGACTTCGGTCCCGTGACCCAGCGGGTCCAGCAGGCACGCAGCGACTCCGCCGCCCAGGCGGCCGCCGGGCAGGCGCCCACCGGCTGACCTGTCCCGGGCCGGACGGGTCAGCCCACCGGTCGACCGCGGACGCCGGGTGCGCCCGCCCCTCCCGGTGCCGCAGCCGACAGGGCAGGTGCCCGCAGGGCCGGGGCGAGCAGCTCCCGGGCCGCCCGGTCCATCACCCGTTCCTCGTCGGCGGTCACCACCAGGGTGCGCACCGGGGCGCCGTGCCGGCTGACGTCGCCGGGCACCGGCGCGGTCGGGTGGACCAGGACGCCCAGGTGCCGGAGCCGGTCGGTGACCGCGGCGCGGACCGGGGCGGAGTGCTCGCCGATGCCGCCGCTGAAGACCAGGGTGTCCAGTCCGCCCAGCACCGCGGTGTAGCCCGCGACGGTCGTGGCGACCGCGGTGGTGAACACCTCCAGCGCCAGCCGGCAGTCCGGGTCGCCCGCGGCGGCCCGGGCGGTCAGCTCGGCCACGTCGGTCACCCCACCGCTCATGCCGGCCAGCCCCGAGGACCGGTCGACCAGGCCGCGCAGGTCCGCAGCTGTCCAGCCCCGGTCCAGGAGGAACAGCAGCACCTCGGGGTCGAGGTCACCGCTCCGGCTGACCGAGGGCAGCCCGCCGGTGGGGGAGAAGCTCATCGACGTCTGCACCGACCGGCCACCGGACACCGCCGTCACGCTGCAACCGCCGCCGAGGTGCGCCACCACCGCCCGGCCCAGCCCCGGCACGGTGTCGACGACGTGCTGCACCGACAGGCCGTGGAAGCCGTAGCGGCGCACCCCCAGCGCGGTCACGCCGTCGGGCACCGGCAGCCGGTGGGCCGCGGGTGCCAGGGTGGCGTGGAACGCGGTGTCGAAGCACGCCACGTGCGGGACGTCGGGCCACCGGGCCCGGGCCGCCTCGATCGAGTCCAGGTCACCGGGCAGGTGGAGCGGTGCGAAGTCGACCAGCCGCCGCAGGTCCGCGACCAGCTCGTCGTCGATCCGCTCGGGCGCGACGTGCACCGGTCCGCCGTGCACCACGCGGTGCGCCACCGCCGAGACGGTCAGCCCCGCCGAGGCCAGCCGCCGCACGATCTCGGCCACCGCACTGCCGGGGTCCGCGGTCGGCCGGGGCACCCGGTGGGCCCACAGCCGCGCACCCGAGCCGTCGTGCGCGGCCGCCTTCAGCGAGCGGGAGCCGGGGTTGACCGACAGGACCACCGCGCCCCTCATCCCGACCAGCTCCAGTCGCGGACCTCGGGCATGTCCTCGAAGTGCTCGCGGATGTGGTCCTCGTGCCGCAGCAGCATCTCCCGGCAGTGGGCGGCCAGGGCCGCACCGTGCTCGGGGGTGCGCCGGGCGTGCTCGAGCGCGGCGAGCACCAGGTGGTACCGGCTCATCCGGTTCAGCACGACCATGTCGAAGGGCGTCGTCGTCGTCCCCTGCTCCTCGAAGCCGCGGACGTGGAAGCGGCCGGCGCCCGGGCGGCCGTGCAGCAGGGAGTGCACCGCGCGCGGGTAGCCGTGGAAGGCGAACACCACCTCGGCGTCGTCGGTGAACAGCTCGCGGAAGTGCTCGGGGGTGAACCCGTGCGGGTGCACGTCGGGGGGCAGCAGGCCCATCAGGTCCACCACGTTGACCATCCGCACCCGCAGCCACGGCACCTCCCGGCGCAGCAGCTCGGCGGCGGCCAGCACCTCCAATGTTGGGACGTCGCCGGCGGCGGCGAGCACCACGTCAGGCGCCGAGCCGTCGTCGGACTCGGTGCCGGCCCACTCCCACACCGAGGCGCCGGCCGCGCAGTGGACGGCGGCCTCGGCCAGGGTCAGGTACTGCAGGTGCTGCTGCTTGTCCGCGACCAGCAGGTTGACGTGGTCGGTGCTGCGCAGGCAGTGGTCGGCCACCGACAGCAGGCAGTTGGCGTCCGGCGGCAGCCACACCCGCACGATCGCCGGTGACAGCGGGATCACCGCGTCGATCAGGCCCGGGCCCTGGTGGCTGAACCCGTTGTGGTCGTTGCGCCAGCAGGTGGAGGTCAGCAGGATCGTCAGGGAGGAGACCGGCGCTCGCCACGGCACGTCGGCGGCGTGCTGCAGCCACTTCACGTGCTGGACCACCATCGAGGCGCTGACCATCGCGAAGGCCTCGTAGGTGGCGAACATGCCGTGCCGACCGGTGAGCAGGTAGCCCTCCAGCCAGCCCTCGCACAGGTGCTCGCTCAGCACCTCCATCACCCGCCCGTGCGGGGAGAGGTGGTCGTCGGTGGGCAGCACCTCGGCCTGCAGGCAGCGGTCGGTCACCTCGAACACCGACTGCAGCCGGTTGCTCGCGGTCTCGTCGGGACAGAACAGCCGGAAGTCGCCGCCGCCGTCGGGGGTCGTCGTCCGCCGGTAGACCTCGGCGAGCAGCTCGCCGAGGGGGTGGGTCGTCTCCACCGACGTCGTCCCGGGGCTGGGCACGTCGACGGCGTAGCCGGCGAGCACCGGCAGGTCCAGCGGACGGCGGAGGCGGCCGCCGTTGGCGTACGGGGTGGAGCCCATCCGCAGGTCGCCGTCCGGGGCGAGGGCGGCCAGCTCCGGCGCCAGCCGGCCCTCGGCGGTGAACTGCAGCTCGGGGGAGTAGGAGCGCAGCCACCGTTCCAGCAGGGCGAGGTGGGCGTCGTCGGTCTGCACGCCTGACAGCGGCACCTGGTGTGCCCGGGACGTGCCCTCGACCTGCACGCCGTCGACGACGGCCGGGCCGGTCCAGCCCTTGGGGGTGCGCAGCACGATCGCCGGCCACCCCGGGCGCAGGTCCTCCCCACCGGAGCGGGCACGGGCCTGGATCTCCGCGATCCGCTCGTGTGCACCGCGCAGCGCGGCCTCCAGGTCGGTGAACACCAGCCGCGGGTCGTCGCCGGAGACGACCACCGGCGCCCAGCCCTGGCTGGCCAGGTAGCTGCAGACCTCCTCGTCCGACGAGCGGCCCCACACCGTCGGGCTGCTGATCTTGTAGCCGTTGAGGTGCAGCACCGGCAGGACGGCGCCGTCGCGGCGGGCGTCGAGGAACGCCGGGACCTTCCACGAACCGGACAGCGGACCGGTCTCGGCCTCGCCGTCGCCGACCACGCAGGCCACCAGCAGGTCGGGGTGGTCGAAGGCCGCACCCGCGGCGTGCACCAGCGCGTAGCCGAGCTCCCCGCCCTCGTGGACGCTGCCCGGCGTCGCCACGCCGACGTGGCTGGAGATGCCGCCGGGGGTGGAGAACTGCCGGAAGAGCGCCCGGACCCCGGCGGCGTCCGGGCCGATCGCCGGGTACAGCTCGCTGTAAGTGCCCTCCAGCCAGGTGTTGGCCACCAGCGCGGGCCCGCCGTGGCCGGGGCCGGCGACGTAGAGGCACGGGGTGCCGGTCCGCCGGATGAGCCGGTTGAGCTGGACGTAGAGCGCGGAGAGCCCTGGGCTGGTGCCCCAGTGGCCGAGGAGCCGGGGCTTGACGTCGGCGTGGGTCAGCGGCCGGTCGAGCAGGGCGTCGTCGGCGAGGTAGATCTGGCCGACCGTCAGGTAGTTGGCCGCGGCCCACCAGCGCAGGTCCAGCTCGAGTTCCTCGACCGGGTAGGGGTCGACGGTGGGCGGCGCTGCGAGGTCGACCAGGGTCATGGCCCGACTCTGTCCTCCGCCGGGGCCGGAGGACGGGGGCGAAGGTCCTCACCTGACCGGACGGTCGACTCCTCCCCGGCCGGTGCGGCACGTGCCGGCCCGGGACCTCCGGCGCCGGGACAGGGACCGACGTCCCTGCCTCGGCGTCCCGCCCGCCGGGAGGCTGGGTCAGGAGGGAGCCCGGTGCCCCTCCGGCCCGCTCTCGGACGTCCGCGCCGACCCGGTCCGCTCCCGTCCCCCAGATCCGAGGACCCGATGACCAGCTCCGCACCGCACCAGGCCCCCGCGCCCGACCGGCAGGACCTGCACAACCCCAGCATCGAGGAGTCGGCGGCCGCGCTCGGCCACTGCGGCATGACCGACCTGCACACCGGCCGGGTCTGTCAGGAACCGCAGGACCACGCCGGCAGCTGCGCCTTCGTCGCCTCCGCGCCCGGCGCCCGCTGAGATGCCGGGCCGGCCGGCTCCCCTGGACGGACCGTCGTGACGCTCGTCGACGCGGCGCCGACCGGTCCGGCGTCCCGCGACGGGCGCCCGGCCTGGGCGCTGTCGCCGGCCGAGGTCGCCGGTCAGCAGGGCGTCGACCCGGTGCGCGGCCTGGACGCCGGCACGGTGGCCACCCGGCTGGACCACGACGGGCCCAACGAGGTGCCGATGCACCCGCCGGCCCCGCTCTGGCGCTCGGTCGTGGGCCAGCTGCGCGACACGCTCGTCCTGGTGCTGCTCGCGGCCGCAGTCCTGACGGCGGTCACCGGTGACCTCGTCGACACCGCCGTCATCGTGCTGGTGGTCACCGTCAACACCGTCCTGGGTGTGGTCCAGGAGCGCCGGGCGCTGCGCGAGGTCCGGGCCCTGGACGCCCTGGTCGCACCCACCGCCCGGGTGACCCGGGACGGCGCCGACTCCTGGGTGCCCACCCGCGAGCTCGTGCGCGGTGACCTGCTGCAGGTGTCCGCCGGGGACGTGGTCGGCGCCGATGCCCGGCTGCTCACCTCGGTGCGGCTGCAGGTGGACGAGGCACTGCTGACCGGTGAGTCCCAGCCCAGTGCCCGGGACGCGACGGTGACGTCACCCGGACCGGCCCCGATGGCCGACCGCACGGGCATGGTGCACGCCGGCAGCACGGTGCTCGCCGGCTCCGGCACCGCCGTCGTCGTCGCGACCGGGACGCACACCGCGATCGGTCAGGTCGCCCTGCTGGTCACCGGCCACCGGTCCCCGCTGACCCCGCTGCAGCGCCGGCTGGCCGTCCTGGGCCGGCAGATCTCCCTCGCGGTGGCGGTGGCGTGCCTGTTCTTCATCGCCTCGGGGCTGCTCCGCGGCCAGCCGTGGGAGACGACCCTGGTGGCCGCCGTGGCCCTGGCCGTGGCCGCCGTCCCGGAGTCCCTGCCCGCCGTCGTGACGCTGGCGCTCTCGGCCGGGGCGGGCCGGATGGGGCGCCGCGGTGCCGTCGTCCGGTCCCTGCCGGCGGTCGAGACGCTGGGCTCGGTGACCCTGCTGGCCACCGACAAGACCGGGACGCTGACCGCCGGCGCCATGCGCGCCGACCGGGTCTGGACGCCGGCCGACGGTGACCTCCCGCTGGCGTCGGGCCCGTACCCCGCGGCCACCCGCGCCGTGCTCTCCGCTGCGGCGCTGTGCAACGACGCCGACCCCTCCGGCGCCGGCCCGGACGGGGCCGAGGGCACCGCGGACACCGAGACCGCGCTGGTCCGGGCCGCCCGGGACGGCGGCGTGGACGTCGCGGGGCTGCGCCGGGACTTCCCGCGGGTGTCCGCCGAGCCCTTCGACGCCGTCACCCGGCGGATGTCCACGGTGCACCGGCGGCGGGACGGGAGCTCCACCGTGCTCGCCAAGGGCGCGCCCGAGGTCCTGCTCCCGGGCCTGCCCGGGCAGGCCGCGGCGCAGCGGGTCTCCGACGGCTGGGCGGCGGTCGGCGGGCGGGTGCTCGCGGTGACCGCGGACGGGGTGCTCCTGGGCCTGGTCACCTTCGCCGACCCGGTGCGCCCCGAGGCCACCGCCGCGGTCACCGCGCTGCACCGGGCGGGGATCGACGTCGTGCTGGTCAGCGGCGACCACGCCGGCACCGCCGCGGCGGTGGCCCGGCAGGTGGGCATCGTCGACGCCGACCACCCGGCGGGCGACCGGGTCTTCGCCCGCGTCGAGCCCGCCGGCAAGCTGGACCTGGTCGGTCGCTGGCAGGCGTCCGGCCACGTGGTCGCCATGACCGGGGACGGGGTGAACGACGCCCCCGCGCTGCGCGCCGCCGACATCGGCGTGGCGATGGGCCAGCGGGGCACCGAGGTGGCCAAGGAGGCCGCCGACCTCGTGCTGGTCGGGGACAGCCTGGCCACGGTCACCGCCGCCGTCGCCGAGGGTCGGCGGGTCTTCGACAACGTCCGGCGCTTCGTCGGCTACGGCCTGGCCGGGGGCTTGAGCGAGGTGCTGGTCATGCTGGCCGGGCCGTTCCTGGGGCTGGCGCTCCCGTTGCTGCCGGCCCAGGTCCTGTGGATCAACCTGCTCACCCACGGCCCGGTCGGGGTGGCCATGGGCGGTGAGCCCGCGTCGCCGGACGTGCTGCGCCGCCCGCCGCGCGACCCCGCCGCCGGCGTGCTCGACCGGGCGCTCGTCGTCCAGCTGGTCGGCAACGGCCTCGCCCTCGCCGCGGTCTGCCTCGCCGTGGCGGCCTCCTCGTCGGCGGCCGACGGGCCCTGGCAGACCCAGCTGTTCATCACCCTGGCCGTCGGGCAGCTGGCGCTGGCCCTGGCGCTGCGTCCCGCCGGCGCCTGGACCACCCGGGGTGCCGGCGTGCCGTGGCTGCCGGTCGCCGTGGCCGCGAACCTGGTGCTGCTGGCGGCCGCCGTGCTGCTGCCCGTGCTGGCGGACCTGCTGGGCACCGAGCGGATCAGCCTCGCCGAGACCGCGTTCGGGGTGGCTCCCGCGCTCCTCCCCGCCGCCGGCGTCCTGCTGGTCCGGGCGCTGCACGCACGCCGCTGATCCCGCCCGGGACCAATGGCGCGTCCTGCCGGGTCGTCGGACCCGCTCGGGCGGCGAGGCCCGGCGGGAGGCTCGACGTGACGACCGGTCGCGTGGCCGGCGCCTGCTGAGGAGGTCCCCGTGGACGCACAGCTCCAGGACACCGTCGGTCCGACCGACACCGACCCGGCACTGCGGGTCCTGGTGGGGGTCGACGGCTCACCCGCCTCCCTGACCGCCCTGCGGTGGGCGATGCGCTGGGCGCTCGTCCGGGGGGCGGAGGTCAGCGTGCTGGCCGCGTACCCGACGGTCGCCGCCTGGAGCAGCCCCGACTCCGTCGGCCCGGGCGCTCTCGACGTCGTGCGCGACGACACCCGGGCCCGGGCCAGGGCGGCGTTGGACGCCGTCCGGGACGGCGACGCGGCGGTCCGGGACGTCCCGGTGAGTCTGCACGTCGAGCCCGGCCCGGCCGCCGCTCAGCTGGTCCGGCGGTCCGCGGACGCCGACCTGCTCGTCGTCGGGTCCCGGGGCCACGGCGAGGTGCGCAGCGCCCTGCTCGGCTCGGTCGCCCTGCACAGCGTCAGCGCCGCGGAGTGCCCCGTCGTCGTCGTCCCACTGCCCGGCCGCTGGACCGAGCCGGGGGCGGCCGCCCGGGTGGTCGTGGGCGTCGACGGGTCGGCACGGTCGGCCGCCGCGCTCACCGCGGCGATGACCGAGGCCGGCCCGGCCGGGTCGGTGACGGCGGTGCGCGCCCACGACGTCACCGACCCGTGGGGTGACGCCTCCGGCCCGCAGGCCGCAGCGGCCCTGCAGCAGGTGCACGAGGGTGCGCTGCGGGTCATGGGGGACCAGCTCGGTGAGCTGCTCGTCACCTCCGCCGGTGACCACCCGGACGTCCGGCGGCTCTCCCTGACCGGCCCGGCCGGTGCGGTGCTGGTCGAGCAGGCGGCCGACGCGGACCTCCTCGTGGTCGCCAGCCGGGGGCGCGGTGAGTTCCGCGGGCTGGTGTTCGGCTCGGTGGCGCTGCACTGCGTGGTGCACGCGCCGTGCCCGGTGCTGGTCGTGCGTCCCGCGGTCCGGCAGCTGCCGGACCGGTCCCCGCTGGTCCACGCGGCGTCGGCACGGTGACCCGCGCTGACCAACCGGGGCGCTGCCCGTACCGGCACGTGGCCGGCGGCCCGTCCCGGGACCCCCAGCGACCGCGGTCCGGCGACTAGCGTGCGGGGCAGCTGCCGCGTCCGGCGCCCCCGCAGTCAGCGGTGGGCTCGGCGCAGCCGAGGAGCGTCATGAGCAGCAGCGCACCGTCCCCGATCCGGGTCTTCCTCCTCGACGACCACGAGGTGGTCCGGCGGGGGGTCGCCGACGTCCTCACCGGCGACCCGGACATCACCGTCATCGGTGAGGCCAAGAACGCCGCGGAGGCGATGAGCCGCGTCCCGGCTCTGCGCCCGGACGTCGCCGTCCTGGACGTCCGGCTGCCCGACGGGGACGGGGTGACGGTGTGCCGTGACCTGCGTGCGCAGCTGCCGGACCTGGGCGTGGTGATGCTGACCAGCTACAGCGACGACGAGGCGCTCTTCCAGGCGATCATGGCCGGGGCCGCCGGCTACCTGCTCAAGCAGATCCTCGGCCAGGACCTGATCACCGCGGTGCGCACGGTCGCCGCCGGCGGGTCGCTGCTGGACCCGGCCGCCACCGCGGCGGTGCTGGCCCGGATGCGGCGGGCCACCGAGCCGGCCGGGCCGCTGGCCGGCCTCAGCGACCAGGAGCGCACCGTCCTGGACCTGATCGGGGAGGGCCTGACCAACCGGCAGATCGGGGAGCGGATGTTCCTGGCCGAGAAGACGGTCAAGAACTACGTGTCCCACCTGCTGGCCAAGCTGGGCATGGAGCGCCGCACGCAGGCGGCGATCCTCTCCACCGAGCTGAAGGCGCCGGCGTCGGGCCGGTCACCGGGGCACTGAGCCGCTCAGCCCGGGAGCGGGGCCAGCCAGCGCAGGCGCGTCCCGCCGTCCTCCAGGCACACGACCGAGACCGTCCCGCTGCACCGGCGGGCGCGTTCCTCGAGGTTGCGCAGTCCGCTGCGCGGCGCTCCCGGGTCGATGCCCCGGCCGTTGTCCACGACCTCCACCAGGACGTCGGTGGTGACGTCGAGGGTCACGGTCACCGCGCTCGCGTGCGCGTGCCGCACCGCGTTGCTGACCCCCTCCCGGACGACGGCCTCCACGTCGGCGGCGAGCTCCCCGGTGACCAGGGCGTCCACCGCACCCGACATCCGCACGGTGGGTCGCAGCTCGACACCGGCGGTCTCGGTGACGATGTCGAGGAGCCGGCGGCGGAGGCTGTCGCCGTCGCGGGCGCTGTCGGAGGTGTGCAGGTCGAAGATCGTGGTGCGGATGTCGCGCACGGTCTCGTCGAGCTGCTCGACCGCCGAGCGGACCCGCCTGACGGCCTCGGCGTCGTCGATGCGGGGGAGCGCGCTCTGCAGGCTCAGGCCCGCGGCGAAGACCCGTTGGATGACGTGGTCGTGCAGGTCCCGGGCGATCCGGTCACGGTCCTCGGTCACGTCGGTGCGGCGGACCACCTGCTGCCGGGCGGCCAGGTCCAGGGCGAGGCCGGTCTGGTCGGCGAAGGCGCTGACCAGGGCGGCGAGCCCGGCGTCGAAGGGCGGTGCCCCGGCCCGGCGCAGGGCGAGGACGACCGACCCGCCGGTGACCGCGCTGCGCAGCGGCACCGCGATGCACGGACCCCACCGCGCCTCGTCGACGGCGCCGGCGCACGCCGGCCCGGTCATGTCCAGCAGGACGACGTGACCGGCCTCGGCCACCGCCTGCAGCACCAGGCCGGCGCGCTCGTCCAGCTGCACCCCGGGGAGGTCCTGCGGCGCGGCACCGGTGAAGGCCCGCAGTGCGTAGGTGCCGTCGGCGCCGGTCGGGCCGTGCAGCAGGAAGGCAGCGGTGGCGCCGGTGAGCACGGACACGCGGTCGACGACGACGTCGAGCACGTCCTGCGGTGACCGGCCCTGCAGCAGCGCCGTCCGCACGTCGGTGACGGCGGCGAGCCAGACCCGGCTGACCTCCGCGGCCTCGTACAGCCGGGCGTTGGCGACGGCCACCCCGGCCGCGGCGGCCAGTGCGGTCAGCGCGACGTCGTCCTCGGCGCTGAACCGGGCGTCGCGCTTGGCCGTCAGGTACAGGTGCCCGAGGGTCTCCCCGCGGCTGGTCACCGGCACGCTGAGGAAGCTGACGGTCTCCCCGTCCTCCGCCGGCGGCGACCGGTCCCCGGTCGACGGCTCGGGGTCGGGACCGACGTGGACGAAGGCCACCAGCACGCCGGCGCGGTCGAGCACGCCCAGCGTCCCGTACTGCGCGTCGATCAGCGCGACGGCGGCCTCGACGATGTGCCGCAGCGTCTCCTCGAGGTCCAGGCCGGCGGAGACCTCGAGGAAGGCGTCGAAGAGCCGCTGCACCGTCTGCGGGGACGTGGTGGGGACCGGGGGCGCCGGGTCGGGCAGGTCCTGCGGCACAGCGCCTCCGGCCGTCGGGTCGCCCGACTGTCCCATCCCGGGCCGACGGGGGGAAGACGCCCGGGCGGGAGCTGTGTGCCCAGCGGCCCCGGGCACCGGGACCTTCCTCCCTGGCGACCGCGGACCCACCCGGCCCAGGCTCCGGGCGTGGTCCCGACGTGGGGCCGGAGGAGAGCAGGAGCACCTGATGACGGCAGCAGAGACCCACGAGCACCAGCCGCGCATCGTCGTGGGGGTCGACGGGTCACCGGCGTCCCAGGTCGCCCTGCAGTGGGCGGTCAGGCAGGCCGCGCTCACCGGCGCGGTCGTGGAGGCGGTGACCGCCTGGCAGTTCCCGGTCACCTACGGGGGATTCCTGGCCGACGCCGGCACCGACTGGCAGACCAACGCCCACGCCGTCCAGGACATCGCCGTCAAGGAGGCACTGGGGGACGAGGCGACCGCGCTGGTCCGCCGCGTCGTCGAGGGCCACTCCGCCGGGGTCCTGCTCGAGGCTGCGGTCGGGGCCGAGCTGCTGGTCGTGGGCAGCCGGGGGCACGGCGGCTTCACCGGGATGCTGCTGGGGTCGGTCAGCGAGAACGTCGTCGCCCACGCGCCCTGCGCCGTCGTGGTGCTCCGGACACCGGCGCGGGACGAGCCCGTCGACAGCCGGGCCTGAGCAGCGCCCTCGCCGCCGCCCCGCCGCCGCCGACACGCACGACCGGCGAGCCGGGACGGCACCGCCCGCTCCCGTGCTCCCGGCCGGCCTGGTGCGCCCGGGTCAGGGCGCCGTCGGCGCGGCCGCGGTCGGGGTGCCGGGCGCGGTCCTGACGGCGACGACGCCGGCGACGGTCCGGGCGAGTGTCCGGACCGCGGTGGCCTCGACGGCGTCGTCCTCCTCGGCGGTGCCGGGCCTGGGACCACCACCGTCCCGATCGGCCACGTGCCGGGGGGCGACCCGGCCCGAGAGGCTCACGACGCCCTCGCTGACCTCGACGGTCCACCCGTCCGCCCGTCCGGTGTAGGACTCGACGAGGCGGCGGACCTCCCGCGCGATCTCCTCGTCCGGTCGGCCCAGCGCCCGCAGGACGTCGCGGCGGCTGACGATCCCCACCAGGCGGTCGCCGTCGAGGACCGGCACGCTGCGCAGGCCCTCGTCGAGGAAGAGGTGGGCGAGGTCGGCGACGTCGGCCGTGGCCGGCACGGTCCGCACCGGCGTCGTCATGACCCCGCGGACGAGGAGCGGGGGGACCGGCGTGACGGCGTCCGCGCGGCGCAGGTGCAGCCGCGGGTCCTGCGGGAGCCGGCTGCGGAGGACGTCGGCCTCGGCCACGATCCCGACGAGGGCGCGGTCGGCGTCGAGCACGGGCAGGGCGGCGAAGCCACCCGTGGCCATCACCTCCGCGGCCGTCTTCGCCGACGAGTCCGGCGCGACGGTGGTCACCGACCTGGTCATGACGTCCTGGACCCGCACGACTGCCTCCCTGCCGGACACCCCACCCGGTGACGGGGCCTGGTCTCGACCGTAGGCAGCGGCGCCCCTTCGCCCCAGGGTCCAGGGGTGGGACCGGACAGGGACCTCGGACCCGGCCGGGAGCCCGACGACCTGGCCGCGAGGAGCCGCACGCCGCCCGGTCAGCCCGGTGAGGTGACCGGGACCGGGGGTGCACCGAGAGCGAGGACGGCCAGCTCCCCGGCGATCTCCCCGGCCCAGGCGCCCAGGGCGTCCCAGTCGCGGAAGTCGCCGACCGGCGCGCGCAGGGCGGCGACCATCGCCCGTTCCCCGAAGCCCAGCAGCTGCCGGTCCAGGCGCCCGGCGAAGACCCGGTGTGCCCGTGCGCCCACGAGCACCTGGAGGGGCCCGGCGTCGTGCGGGTCGTCGCCGGGGAACGGGGGATCGCCGATCGGGCCGCTGCTGAGCAGCCAGACCGGCCGGGTGCGCAGCGCTGCGGCGTGCTCCGCGGCGTAGTGCCGTGCCGGCTCGAGCCACCGGCCCACGTACACCCCGCTGGCCAGCACCACCGCGTCGTACCGGGTCGGATCGGGCTGTCTCTCGACCGGCACGGACACCGCGACGAGCCCGCAACTGCGGCCTGCCGCCGACTCCTGCAGGCAGCGGGCCAGGTGCTCGGCGATCTCCGCGGTGGCGCCGTGCCTGCTGGCGGCGGTCACCAGGACGTGCGGGCTGGCTGTGCTCATGGCTGGGTCTCCCGGTCGGTGGGCTGCCGCCCGCTGCGTCGTCCGGGCGGTGAGGGACGACCTCAGGCTCGCGGTGTCCGGGGCCCCCGGGCAGAGGACGAGGGCTCGGACCGGCGGGACCTGTGGCGCCCGGCCGCCTGCAGGACGCCCGGAGGGGCGAGGCGGTCCCGGTGGGACACCGCCGGGTGGCGAGCCGGAGAGGTGCCCGGGCTCTTGGAGCCCCGCCTCGGACCGGACGTGACCGCCTTCGGCACTGCGGCCGAGCGCGACCTCCTCGCGCGGGCGGTCGCGCTGGTCCTCCCCATCCAGTGGGAGGAGCCGTTCGGCATGGTCATGACCGAGGCGATGGCGTGCGACACCCCGGTCGTCGCCCTGCGCCGGGGTGCGGTGCCGGGCACGGCGCCGCGCCAGGGCACGTCATGACGCACCTGGCCGTCTGGGACGGACTGGCGCAGGGGCAGGACGGCCCGGAGACCGCGTGGGGCGAACAGGTCACCGACGAGCAGTACGGCCGGACCGCGATCTGACCCGTCCCCCGCTCGCGCAGCGGCCCGCACCACCCACCCGGCACGACCGAGGAACTCCACGTCCGACACCACGATGACCGCGCTGGTCGGCGGCGGTCCACCGGACCGCCGCCCCTCCTCGTGCTGTGCCTGTCGACCGCGCTGCTCAGTTGACGACGTGCAGCTGGTCCATCCACAGGGCCTGCCAGGCGTGGCCGTCGGGGTCGGTGAAGCTGCCGGTGTGGGTCGACGCGTCCTCGGGGGCCGGCACCCCGGGCCGGCTGCCGGCGGCGACCGCCTTCGCCACCAGCTCGTCGACGTCGGCCCGGTCCGGCACGGTCAGGCTGTGCACCACCGTCGGGTGATGCGCCGGGTCGGCCACGTCGCCGGCGACCAGGTCGGCGAACGCGTCGCGGACGAGGAGCCGGACCACGATGTTGTCGTCGAGGACGACCGCGGCCGTGTGCTCGTCGGAGGAGTGCTGGTTGACGCTGAAGCCCAGGGCCTCGTAGAACGCCCGGGAGGCGGGCAGGTCCTGCACGGGCAGGGTCACGAAGAGCATGGGCACGGGGTGCTCCTGTCTGGAGGGGTCGGGCCGGACCGGGTGGTCAGTCCCGGGCGGCGAGCTCGGCGAAGGTGTCGGCGACCCAGTCGGCGACGAACGTGCTCACGTGGGGCAGGTGGTCCAGGCCGATGTGCTCGGTCGCGCCCTCCTCGGGGGTGAAGACCCGCAGCTCGACCTTCGGGGAGTTCACCGCCTGCTCGTGGGAGCGGTGCGCCATCGCGAGCGGGATCTGCCGGTCGTTGGCGCCGTGCGCGATGAGGAACGGCACGGTGATGCGCTCGACGACGCCGTCGAGGTTGACCCCGTCGGCGAAGTCGAGGAACGGGTCGAGGTGGTCCTCGTCGCCGTCGAAGCCCCACACCCACAGCACGTGGCTCCAGTAGTGCGGCACCGGGCGCTCGCCCTCGCGCTCGCGGCGGCGACGCTGCACCGCGCCCCAGTCGTGGTTGGCGCCCCAGGCGACGCAGAGGGCGAACCGCTTCTCGAAGGCCGCGGCGCGCGGGGCGTAGTAGCCGCCCAGCGACCAGCCGGTGATGCCGATCCGGCGTGCGTCGACGTCGGGACGGGTCTCCAGCCAGTCGACGGCCGCCCCGGCCCACACCTCGGTGTCGATGCGGGCGGTGAGCCCCTGCAGCCGCAGCGCCTCGCCGGTGCCGGGCTGGTCGAGCATCAGGCAGGAGATGCCGCGGGCGGCCAGCTCCTCCCAGTGCCCCGACGAGTACATGTGCTCCTTCGTCGAGTCCAGCCCGTTGACCAGCACGATGACCGGTGCCGGCCCGTCGTCGGTGGCCGGCGCCTGGCTGAAGTAGGCCGGCAGGGTGGTGCCCTCGTAGGGGACGGCGACCCGGCTGACCCGGGGGCTGTGCAGGTCGAAGGCCTTCTGCGCCAGCTCCAGCAGCCGCCGGTAGCTGGGCACCCGGGCCGGGTCGGCGTGGGAGAGCATCCGCTCGGCCTGGGCGAGGTAGTTGGTGGCGCGGGCGTACAGCTGCCCGGCCGTGCGGGTGTGCCCGGCCTTCTCCGCCTCCTCGGCCTGGCCGACCAGCTGCTCGGTCAGTGCGGTCCAGGCGCGGAGGAAGTCCGGGGTCCCGGCGTCCTCGCCGGCGTTGGCGGCGTCCTTGATCGGCCGGCAGGCGCGGTCGACCTCGTCGATGAGCCCGCCGGAGTTCAGCGTCGCGACGACGCCGAGGTTCCAGGTGTAGGGGCCGGTGGGGAAGTACTCGAACACGGTCGTTCCTCTCGTGAGCTCAGGACGCGCGGACGGCGTCGCTGATGGACTTGACGCCCCCGTGGGCGGTCATGCCGCCGTCGACGGGGATCTCGGCGCCGGAGATGAACGAGGCGTCGTCGCTGAGCAGGAAGACGACCAGCGGGGCGACCTCGTCGACGGTGCCGGTGCGCCCGAGCGGGGTCTCGGCGATGTTCGCGTCGCGGAAGGCGGGTGCGGCCGTGGCGGTCATCGGGGTCTCGATGTGGCCGGGGTGCACGGTGTTGACCCGGATGCCGCGGGCGCCCAGTTCCAGGCAGGCCACCTTGGCCAGTCCGCGCAACGCCCACTTCGAGGCCGTGTAGGCGGCCGGGAAGTGGCCGGTCAGGGCGGCCACGGACCCGACCACGACGATCGACCCGCCGGTGGACATCAACGGCGTGAGTGCCTGGATCCCCAGCAGCGTGCCGGTGACGTTGACGTCGGTCACCCGGGCCAGGTCCGCGGCGTCGAGGTCGAGCAGCCGGGCCCGCCAGGTGATGCCGGCGTTGGCGACCAGCCCGTCGACCCGGCCGTGCCGCGCGGCCAGGTCGGCGGCGAGCCCCGTCCAGCCCGCGGCGTCGGTGACGTCGAGCCGGCGGTACTCGACCCCGGGGAGCGCCTCCGCCGGCGCGGCGGTGAGGTCGAGGCCGATCACCGTCGCACCCTCGGCCGCGAGCAGCCGCGCCTCCGCGGCACCCTGCCCCTGGCCTGCGCCGGTGACGACGACGACCTTCCCCGACATCCTCATGCGGGACGCGTGCGGGTCCGGGGCCGGGCTCGGGCCGGGGCCACGGGCGGCAGGTCGACCCCGGCGACCACCTGGTTGCGGAGGGTGCCGATGCCCTCGACGGTCATCTCGACGACGTCGCCGGGCTGCAGGGGCGGGGGAGCGGCCTCGCCGCGGGTGCCCCACAGCTCGGCGAGACAGCCGCCGTTGCCGCAGGTGCCCGAGCCCAGGACGTCGCCGGCGCGCACCTCGGTGCCGCGGGAGGCGTAGGCGATGAGCTCCTCGAACGGCCAGCCCATGTTCGAGAGCAGGTCCTGCCCGACCTGGGTGCCGTTGACCGAGACCCGCAGGTCCAGGGCGAGGAACCCGTCGGCGTCGCGGTGGGGCTCGAGTTCGTTGGCGGTGACCAGCCAGGGGCCCAGGGTGGTGGCGGAGTCCTTGCCCTTGGCCGGGCCGAGGTTGACCTTCATCTCCCGGGCCTGCAGGTCACGGGCCGACCAGTCGTTGAGGACGGTGTAGCCGAAGACGTGGTCGCGGGCCTGCTCGGGGGTCAGCGAGGCGCCGTCGCGGCCGACGACGACGGCGACCTCGAGTTCGAAGTCGAAGCGCTGGGAGCCGGGTGGGACGGCGACGTCGTCGTGCGCGCCGATGAGCGCGTAGGGGTTGGTGAAGTAGAACGTCGGCGCCTGGTACCACTCCGGCGGGACGTCGGCGACGCCGTCGATCGCCTTGCGGACGCCCTCGACGTGCTCTTCGAAGGCGACGAAGTCCCGCACGGTCGGCGCCTCCAGCGGCGGCAGCAGCCGGACGTCGGCCAGCGGGACCGACGGTCCGGCCAGCGCCGCGGCACCGGCCTCCAGGGCCGCCGGCAGCCCGGCGCGGACCAGCTCGAGCACGGTCGTGCCCGCGGGGAGCGGGTGGACGGCGTCGCCGTCGACCACCCCCGCCGAGGCGCTGCCGTGCAGCTCGTAGGTGGCGAAGCGCATCAGACGGGCGGGGCCACGAACAGGCCCTTGTCCGGGTCGTTGAACGAGCGCTGCGCGACGAACTCGTTCATCGCGTTGGCGGTGCCCCACTGATCGCTGACCTCGGGGTTGCTGAAGTCGTAGAGGTGCGGGTGCCAGGTGTCCTCGTCCAGCACCTCGAGCTCGGTCGTGTACTCGACGGTGTTGCCGTGCGGGTCGAGGAAGTAGCTGAAGGTGTTGTTGCCGGCCATGTGCCGGCCCGGGCCCCAGATCTTCTCCACGCCGGCCCGCAGCAGCCGCCCGGTGCCGCGCATGTACTCGTCGATGCCGCGCAGCTCGAAGGAGGCGTGGTGCAGCGAGGCGTGCGGTCCGCGGGCGACGGCCAGGCTGTGGTGCCAGGCGTTGGTCCGCATGAACCACATCATGTTGCCCATGCGCGGGTGCATCAGGGTGTCCGACAGCGCGAACGCCAGGTGCTGCTCGTAGAAGGCGACCGTCCCCTCGGGGTCGCGGGAGTTGAGGACGACGTGGGAGAGCCGCACCGGGATCGACTCGCCCTCCTCGATCGTGCGGTGCCGCCGCGCCTCGACGTCGGAGCTGATCTCGACGGTGCGACCCTCGTTGTCGAAGAACCGGAAGCCGTAGCCCCCGCCGGGGGTCTGCAGGACGTCGGGCTCGCCGATCAGCGGGACGCCGGCGCCGGCGATCCGCGCGGCGAGGGTGTCGACGTCCGCCCGGTTCGCGGCACCGAAGGAGATGAGGTCGATCCGCTTGTCGGGAGCCTGCCGCAGCCGCACGATGTACTGCTCCGGCGACCCCTCGGCAGCCAGGTAGGCCAGGCCCGAGTCGGTGTGCTCGGTCTTCAGGCCCCAGGTGCCGGAGTAGAAGCCGAGCTGCGTGTCGAAGTCGGGCACGGCCAGGTCGATGTGCCGCAGGTGGGTGATCAGGCGCTGGCGTGGCTGGGTCTCGGTCATCAGGGTCTCTCTCTCGTTCCGATCAGGACGGCCCTCCTGCAGGGGCCCGGCGCGAGCGTGCGAGCGCTGGGGGGCAGGAGGGTCCTTCGGCCGGTTCAGGCGGGCTGGCTGGTGAGCGCGGCGATGGAGCGCATGAGCGCGGGGACGTCGCCCCGGACGTGGTCGAGCTGCCACTGGGCGAGGGTGTTGGAGGCCTCGACGACGGTGCGGGCGCGGTCGACGCGCCGGTGGTGGAACTCGTCCCACAGCTCCTGGTCGAAGGTGGTGCGCTCCGTGAGCAGCTCACCCAGCACAGCCGCGTCCTCCAGCGCCATGGCCCCGCCCTGCGCGATGGTCGGCGGGCAGGTGTGTGCGGCGTCGCCGATGAGCACCACCCGGCCGCGGTTCCACGGCTCCTCCAGCAGGTGGGTCTCGAACCAGGTGTAGTTGACCTGGGAGGCGTCGGTCAGCGACTCGCGGACCTCGTCCCAGGGGCCGTGGTATGCCAGCGACAGCTCCTTCATCGTGGCCAGCTGCTCGTCGGGGGACATGCCGCTGCGGTCGACGGCCGGCTCGACGATGTAGGCGTAGAGCGAGTCCTCACCGGTGGGGCAGTAGCCGGCGATGAAGGAGGGGCCGCCGTAGAACAGATCGGTGCGGGTCACGCTGGCCGGCCGCGGGCCGAAGGCCCGCCAGATCCCCATGCCCATCGACCGGGTCTCCAGCTGGACGCCGATCGCCCGCCGCGTGTACGAGCGGAGGCCGTCGGCGGCCACGACCAGGTCGTAGCGCCCGGTCGACCCGTCGGACAGGGTCACCGCGACGCCGGTGTCGTCCTGGGTGAGCTCGGTGAAGGTGGTGCCGAAGCGCACCCGTACCCCGACGTCGACGGCCCGGTCGACGAGGATCCGGGCCAGTTCCGGGCGGGGCATGCCGAGTGCCGCGGGGAGGTCCGGGCCGCCGGTCTTGGCGTCCGGGACCTCGGCCACGATGCTGCCGAACGGGTCGGGTGCCCGGATCCCGGTGACGTCGAAGGGGTAGCCGGCCGCCCGCACCTGGTCCCAGACGCCCAGGGTGCGCAGCTCGCGGAGCGCGTTGCCCTGCAGGGTGATGCCGGAGCCGAGGGCCCCGATGGCCGGCTTGATCTCGATCAGGTCGACCGCCACCCCGCGGAGGGCGAGGTGGACGGCGGTGGCCGTGCCGGCCAGGCCGCTGCCGACGACCAGCACGTTGTCCACTGCGGGCATCGGTGCGCTCCTACTTCACGGCGATGGGGTTGACCGGGGAGCCGACGGCGCCGGTGATGGGCAGGGGTGCGGCGGTGAGGAAGAAGTCCCACTGGCCGTCGGTGGCGCAGTCGGTGGCGAGGGCGTCGAGGTCCCACATCTCGCCGAGGTAGAGCCCGATGTTGGGGATGGCGACCTGGTGGAGGGGTTGGAAGGCGACGTCGAACTCGTTGGGCCGTACTTCGAAGCCCCAGGTGTCGGTGGCGATGCCGGCGATCTCGGTGTCGTGGAGCCAGTCGGCGGTGGTGAAGGACAGGCCGGGGGCGGGTCCGCCGGCGTAGTCGCCCCACCCGCGTCCTTCGGCGATGTCGCGGCGGGCGCGGGTGAGCCGGCCGGTGCGCACGCACAACAGATCGCCTCGGCCGACGCGGGCGGAGGGGCCCTGGGCGTCGATGGTGGCCTGCAGGTGCTCGGCGGTGATGGCGAAGCCGTCGGGCAGCTCGCCGTCGGCCCCGATGGCGCGGCCGACGTCGAGGAGGACGCCGCGGCCGGTGAGGTGGGCGGCGGCGGTCTGGATGCCGGTGACCAGGTCGCCTTCGCTGGTGACGACGTCGCCGGCGCGGCGGCCGTTCCAGGCGTTGCCGTGGTCGAAGATGTGGCCCAGGCCGTCCCACTGGGTCGAACACTGCAGCGGCATGGCGATGACGTCGTCGGCGCCACCGATGCCGTGGGGGAAGCCCTGGTTGCCGCGCTCGGCGTCGGTGCCGGTGTCGGTCATCGTGTGCACGGGGTTGGTGCGCCGCCGCCAGCCCTTCTGCGGGCCGTCGGTGTCGAAGGCCTGGGACAGGGAGAAGCTCACCCCGCGGCGGACCAGCCCGGCACCCTCCACCCGCTTGTCCGGGGTGAGGAAGTTCAGCGTGCCGAGCACGTCGTCGGCACCCCACCGACCCCAGTTCGAGCAGCGCGCCACGGCGGCCGCGACCGCGCCCTCGGGGTCGGTGCGGTCGAGCACGGCGGTCGGGGGCACGGCTGTCGGCGGCACGGCGGTGTGCGGCACGGTCTGGGACACGTCGGGTTCCTCCTCGAAGCGACGTGGACCACACTCGGTGCCTCGATCTGATCAGGGAAGACGAGAGTCCTGATGCAGGGCATCAGCTGTGTGGATACTCCGGACATGAACCTGGCCCGGCTCGACCTGAACCTGCTGGTGTCGCTGGACGCACTGCTCCAGCAGCGCAGCGTCACCCGGGCCGCGGCCCAGATGGGGCTGAGCCAACCGGCGCTGTCGGCGTCGCTGAGCCGGCTGCGGCGGCACTTCGGGGACGAGCTGCTCACCCGCGTGGGCAACGAGTACCGGCTGACGCCGCTGGCGCTGCAGCTGCGCGAGCTGGTGCGGATCGCGTTGTCCGGCGCGGAACGGGTCTTCGACGCCCAGCCCGACTTCGACCCGGCGTCCTCCACCCGGGAGTTCACCGCGCTGGTCAGCGACTACGTGGTGGTGGTCCTCGGCGACACCCTCGCCGGGCTGCTGGCCGAGGAGGCGCCGCACACTCGGCTGCGGCTGACCCCGCACTCCCCGGCGATGGTCGAGCGCGCCGAGCAGGTCCTGCTGGGCGGGGACGTGATGATGCTGCCGCACGGCTTCGTCACCGACCTCTCCCACATCGACCTGTACCGGGACGAGTGGGTCTGCGTGGTGTCGGCGGACAACCCGGTCGCCGACGTGGGGCTGACGACCGAGCACCTCCGGACGATGCCGTGGGTGCTCACCTACCACGGGCCGGCCGCCTCGACCCCGGCTGCGCTGCAGATGCGCATGCTCGGCATCGAGCCGCGGGTCCAGGTGATCACCGAGCACTTCATCACCGTGCCCGGCCTCGTGGCCGGCAGCGACCGGATCGCGCTGCTCCAGCGGCGGCTGGTCGACCTGCTGCCGCTGAGCAGCGGGATCCGGCCACTGCCCTGCCCGTTCGAGGTGGGGCCGCTGGTCGAGGCGATGTGGTGGCACCCGGCCCTGGACGACGACCCCGAGCACCGCTGGTTCCGGGACGTGGTCGGCCGGGCGGCGGCGCAGGCGGTGGGGTCACCCCATCCAGCGGGCTGATGGCCGGCATCACCGACCCGGGCTTCCGTCGGCCGTGCCCCGTCTTGCACACTGCGCGTGTGTCGCAGGTCACCGTCGACCTGCACCGTTGTACCGGAGGTGCCCGTGTCCGAGGCCACTGCGACGTTCGAGGACATCGTCGGACCGATGCGCGCGGAGTTCGCCGTCTGCCCGCTGACCGGGCAGCTGGCGGGCCGCCGGAGCGGCCGGCTGGCCCGGCTGCTGCGAGGGCTGGCCGTGCTCGGCTGCGTGCAGGGGAACGCCCTGGTCACCCCTGCGGCGACGGGCATCCACGTCGTCGATGGGGCGCCCCAGGAGAAGTGATTTCCGCTCCGCACCTGGCGTCCTGACACTCCTCGACCAGTGATGCCGGTCACGGAGGCCGGCGTCCCGTCAACGGAGACGCCCGTGTCAGAAGTCGTGAGCCCCTCGCCGGTCGCCCCACCGCTCGCCGGTGAGGTCGCCCTGGACCCCGCCACCGGCCGCCCGGCCGGCCGCACCCAGGCGCTCGTGCTGGTGCTCGCCAGCTGCCTCGGTGTGCTCGGTGCCGTCCTGCTCGCCCCGGTGCTGCCGGCGATCGAGGACGCCTTCGCCGGCACGGCCGGCGTGCAGGTGCTCACCCCCGTCGTGCTCACGGCACCCGCCCTGGTCATCGGGCTCACCGCCCCGTTCGTCGGCCGGGTCGTCGACCGGATTGGCCGCAAGCGGCTGCTGGTGACGGCGCTGGTGGTGTACGCCCTCGTCGGGACCGCGCCGCTGTGGCTGCCCTCCCTCCCGCTGATCGTCGCCAGCCGGGTCCTCGTCGGGCTCACCGAGGCCGTGATCATGACCTGCTGCACCACGCTGCTCGCCGACTACTTCTCCGGTGCCGAGCGTGCACGCTGGTTCGGCCGCCAGGTGGTGGCCACCACCGTGGCCGCCACCCTGTTCTTCGGCATCGGCGGGGCGCTGGGCGCGCACAGCTGGCGGACCCCGTTCTGGCTCTACCTGGTCAGCCTGCCGCTGGCGGTCGTCGCGGCCCGCACCATCTGGCAGCCGGCCCAGCGGCGGTCGACCGGCACCGCCCTGCCGCGGCTGCCCTGGCACCGGCTGGCCGCGCCGGTCGGGGTCTCACTCCTCGGCGGGCTGGTCTTCTACGTGCTGATCGTGGAGCTGTCGTTCAGGCTCGACGAGCTGGGCGTGACGTCCACCGGTGCGATCGGTGCGATCAGCGCGGTCGGGTCGCTCGGCACGGCGGTCGGCGCCCTGGCCTCCAGCCGGCTCGCCGCCCGCGGCCCGGCGGTGAACATCCCCCTCGCCTTCGCGGTCTCCGGCCTGGGGCTGGTCGGGCTCGGGCTGGCGCCCACCGTCCCGGTCGTCGTCGTGGCCGCCTTGGTCACGGGCCTCGGCAACGGGCTGCTGCTGCCCGCGCTGCTCAGCTGGGCGGTCGGGTCGCTCACCTTCGAGCAGCGCGGTCGTGGCACCGGCTGGTGGACCGCGGCGGTGTTCCTCGGGCAGTTCATCTGCCCGCTGGTGGTGCTGGCGCTGACGGACGTGATCGGCGGTCTGGGCTCGGCGCTGGTCGCGGTCGGCGTCGTGGCGCTCGCCGTCGCCGTCGCCGTCCGTGCCCGCCGGCCGGTGGCCGGCTAGCTCCGGACGTCGGCCCGCCCGGCGGCAGCCGTCGACCCGGGCCGTCCCGGCACCACGGAGGCCCCGGCCCCCTCGAGGTCCTGACACCACGACGGCCCCGGCCCCCGCGAGGGGGTCGGGGCCGTCGTGCCGTCGGTCAGAACGGGTAGGTCGGCAGGTCCCCGCGCAGCGTCACCCACTGGGTCTCGGTGAACGCCTCGATGTTGGCCTGCGGGCCGCCGTGCCGGGAGCCGGTGCCCGAGGCGCCGACCCCGCCGAACGGCGCGACCGCCTCGTCGTTGACCGTCTGGTCGTTGATGTGCACCAGCCCGGCCGGGATCCGCTCGGCCAGTTGCAGCCCGGCGTAGACGTCGCGGGTGAGGATGCCCAGCGACAGCCCGTACTCGGTGCCGGCGGCGAGCCCGACCACCTCGTCGACGGAGGAGAACGGCGTCACCGGGGCGACCGGCCCGAAGATCTCCTGCTGGTAGGCCGGTGCCTCCACCGGGACGTCGCCGAGCACGGTCGGCCGGTAGAACAGCCCCTCGTACGTGCCGCCGGTGCGCACGGTGGCGCCGGCGGCGATGCTGGCGGTGACCAGCCCGTGCACCCGGTCCCGCTGCCCGGCGTCGATGACCGGGCCCAGGGCCACGTGGTCACGGAACGGGTCGCCCACCGGGAGGTCCTTGACCTTGTCGGTCAGCACCTGGGTGTACTCCTCGGCGATCGAGGCGTGCACCAGGTGCCGGGACGTCGCCATGCAGATCTGCCCGGAGTGGGCGAAGGTGCCCCACGCGCCGACCGAGGCGGCCGCCGTCACGTCGACGTCGGGCATCACGATCAGCGCGGAGTTGCCGCCGAGCTCCAGGTGCGCACGCTTGAGGTGCTGCCCGGCCAGGGCGCCGACCGCCCGGCCGGCCCGGGTCGAGCCGGTGAAGGCGATGACCCGCACCGCCGGGTCGACGACGAGGGCCTCGCCGACGTCGGCGCCGCCGGGCAGCACCTGGAAGACCCCCTCGGGCACGCCGGCCTCGGCGAACACCTGCGCGAACACCGCACCGCCGCAGACCGCCGTCCGCGGGTCGGGCTTGAGCACGACGGCGTTGCCCAGCGCCAGGGCCGGGGCGATCGCCCGGATGGCGAGGATGGTCGGCACGTTGAACGGGGCGATGACGCCGACGACGCCGGCCGGCACCCGGCGGGCGAAGGACAGCCGGGGGGACCCGGTGCGCAGCAGCTCGCCGTAGGGGTGGCTGGGCAGCGCCGAGGCCTCGTAGCACTCCTGCGCGGACGTGTGCACCTGGAAGTCGCCGAAGGGCAGGATCGCGCCGGACTCGCGCGCCAGCCAGCCCTTGATCTCCTCGGCGTGCGCGGTGAGCAGGTCACCGGCCTTGCGCAGCACCGCCGCCCGCTGCTCGAACGGCAGCGCCGCCCACCCGCGCTGGGCCGCTGCCGCCCGGGCCCCGGCTGCCGCGACGTCGGCGGGCGTGGCCAGGCCGACCTCGCCCAGCGACTCACCGGTGGACGGCTCGACCGCGGTGTAGGTGCCACCGCCGCCGTCGGTCCACGCGCCGGTCCAGACCTTGCCGCGCCATGCGCCGTCCTCGAGCAGTGCCATGTCAGCTCCTCCTGTGGTTCCTCGTCCGGGGTCGTGCGGTGGGTCAGCCCGCGGCGCGCAGCTCGGCCAGGATCGGCCGGGCCACCGCCAGGGCGTGGTTGGCCGCGGGCACGCCGGCGTAGACGGCAGTGTGCAGGCACACCTCGGCGATCTCCTCGTCGGTCAACCCGTTGTTGACCGCGGCCTTCACGTGTAGGGCGAACTCGTCCCAGTGCCGCAGCGAGGCGGTGATGGCCAGGGTGAGCAGGCTGCGCTCGCGCCGGTCGAGCCCGGGCCGCTGCCACAGGTCGCCCCAGGCCACCCGGGTGATGAAGTCCTGGAAGTCGGCGGTGAGCGGGGTGACCGCGGCGACGGCCCGGTCGACGTGGGCGTCGCCGAGCACCTCCCGCCGCACCCGCATGCCGGCCTCGCGGCGCTGCTCGTCGGTCTCCAGTGGCTCGGTCACGGGGTGCCTCCGGTGGCGTGGGCGATCAGGGCCTCGGCGACCGCGGCGGGCTGCTCGAGGTTGGCCAGGTGGGCGGCCGGGCTGAGGGTGAGCAACCGCGCGTCCGGGACGCCGTCGGCGATCAGCCGCTGGTGTTCCGGGGGCACGGCCTGGTCCTCGGCGCCGGACACGACGAGCGTCGGGGCGCCGATGCGGTGCAGGTCCGGGCGCTGGTCCATCTGCGCGATCGCCGCGCAGCAGCCGGCGTAGCCCTCGTCGTCCGCAGCGGTGACCATCGCCTGCAGCCGGGCCACCAGGTCGGGGTGGTCGGCGGCGTACGGCGGGGTGAGCCAGCGGGAGACCACCGGCTCGGCGATCGCGGCCGTGCCCTCGGCGCGGACGGTGCGCGCCCGGTCCTCCCAGGAGGCCGCGTTGCCGGTGTGCGCCGAGCTGCACAGCACCGCCAGGGTCAGCACCCGCTGCGGCTCGCGCACCGCCAGCCGCAGGCCGGTCATCCCGCCGATCGACACCCCCGCGACGTGCGCCTGCGCCACGCCGAGCCGGTCCAGCAGCGCAACGACGTCGTCGGCGAGGTCGTCCATCGTGACGTCGCCCCGGGACGACGGCGAGCGGCCGTGCCCGCGGGTGTCGTACCGGACCACCCGGAACCGCTCGGTGAGCGCCGGCACCTGCGGGTCCCACATCGACAGGTCCGAGCCGAGCGAGTTCGACAGCAGCAGCACCGGGGCGTCGGCCGGGCCCTCGACGACGGCGTGCACCTCGACGGCGGTCACAGCGCTCCTCCCTGGTCGGCGAGCACGTGGGCGGCGAGGGCCGCGTCGGTCTGGGCGCCGGCCTCGCCGACGTCGGGGGTGCCGTCGGCGACCAGGGCCGCGCCGTCGACGTCGGTGCGCGCCAGCACGAGGTCGGTGAGCGGACGAGCGGTCGTGGCCGCCTCCCGCACCGCGGCGGCCGCGGCGTCGTGCGCGGCGCCGGCGCCCAGCGCCGGCGTGAGCGCCTCGGCCAGCGCCCCGGCCAGCTGCGGGTCGCCGGCCGAGGTGACCGTCGCGGCCATCCGGTCGGTGTCCAGCCGCAGCGAGGACAGGCACTCGGTCAGCCAGGACGCCGCCGACCCCACCGTGCCCAGCAGGTCGGTCAGCGTGGGCCACTCCGCGTGCCAGGTGCCCGCGCCCCGCTCGTGCTCCTGCTCCATCGCCGCGTACAGCGTGGCGACCAGCCCGGGCGCGCGGCGGGCACAGGCACGCGCGGAGATGGCGGCCACCGGGTTGCTCTTGTGCGGCATCGCCGACGACCCGCCGCGGGATTCCGACACCTCGCTCGCCTCGGCGACCTCGGTCTGGGCCAGCAGGACGACGTCGACGGCGATGGTCGCGACCACCCCGGCGACGGCACCGAGCACCCCGGCGACGTCGGCGATCGGCAGCCGCACCGTCGACCACGGCACCGGGGTCGTGGTCAGGCCCAGCTCGACGGCCAGCTCCCGGCGCAGGTCGACGCCGGAGCCGGAGCTGGCGGCCAGCGTGCCCACCGCGCCGCCGTACTGGACCGGCAGCCCGGCGACCACCGGGGCGATCCGCGTCCGGGCGCCGTCCAGGCCGGCGAGCCAGGTCGCGGCCTTGAACCCGGCGGTGATCGGCAGCGCCTGCTGCAGCAGCGTGCGCCCCATCAGCACGTCGTCCCGGTGGTCGGCGGCCAGCCGGGCGCACGCGTCGGCGGCGGTGCCGAGGTCGGTGCTGATCAGCTGGAGACCGCGTCGGGCCAGCAGCACGGCAGCGGTGTCGACGACGTCCTGGCTGGTGGCGCCGACGTGCACCGCGCCGGCCGCGTAGGGGCCGACGGCGTCCCGCAGCGCCCGCACCAGCGGGGGCACCGGGTTGCCGGCGTCCCCGGCGTGGGCGTGCACGGTGGCGAGGTCGAGCCGGGTGGGGTCGGCGCAAACCCGGCTGACCTCCTCGGCCGCGGTCGCGGCGACGAGGCCCACGCGGGCGGCGGCGCGGGCGAGCGCGCCCTCCACCTCCAGCAGCGCGACCAGCCAGGGGTCACCCGGGCCGGCGGACACCGGACCGCGGGCGAAGGTCGCATCCAGGAGGTTCACGCGGGCATCCTGCCCCGTGCGCTGCTCACACCGCGAAGAAGACGGTCTCGACCATGCCCTTGGCCGTGCAGTCCTGCAGGTGCACGTCCAGGACGTAGCCGTCCTCGCTCGGCCGGGCGATCAGCGTCCGCCGGGCGTCGTCGTCGGGCAGGGCGGCCAGCACCGGGTCCGTGGCGTTGGCCTCGGCCTCGTCGGCGAAGTAGATGCGGGTGACCACCCGGTCCAGCAGCCCACGGGCGAACACCGAGACGTCGACGTGCGGCGCCTGCCACCCGCCCGCGCCGTCGGGCACCGGGCCGGGCTTGAGGGTGCGGACGGCGTAGGCGCCGCCGTCGACGGTGTCCGAGCGGGCGAAGCCGCGGAAGCCGGGCACCGTCACCGCGCCGCGCGGGTCGTCGGGGTGGGCGAAGCGCCCGTCGGGGTCGGCCTGCCAGGTCTCGACCATCGCGTCGGGCACCAGGTCGCCGTTGCCGTCGAACACCCGGCCGCGCAGCCAGATCGCCCCGGGAGTGCCCTCGGCGACCGCGTTCGGCCCGTCGGGCCAGGTCAGCCCGATCGCCAGGTAGGGCCCCACGGTCGCACTGGGGGTGGTGCCCAGCCGGAGCGGCTCGTCGAGGAACCCGCTGCCCCGCCGGAGGATGCCCGGGACCCGGTCGTTGTCCTCTCGCGCCCCGCGGACGAGGGGGGACAGGTGCGGGCTGCTCATGCGACATCTCCGTCGTCGTCGGTCTCGAACGGGGTCTGGTCGGTGCCCCGCAGGACGATGTCCCACTGGTAGGCCAGCGCCCAGTTGTCCTGGGTGCGCTCCAGGTCGAACCGGCTGATCGCCCGGTGCCGGGCGGTCGGCGGGATCGCGTTGAAGATCGGGTCCTGGCCGAACAGCGAGTCGTCGGGGAAGTACATCTGGGTGACCAGCCGCTGGGTGAACGCCGTCCCGAACAGGCTGAAGTGGATGTGCGCCGGCCGCCAGGCGTTGTGGTGGTTGCCCCAGGGGTAGGCGCCGGGCTTGATCGTCGTGAACTCGTAGCGGCCCAGGGCGTCGGTGACCACCCGGCCCAGCCCGTCGAAGTGCGGGTCCAGCGGCGCGGGCCAGTTGTCCACCACGTGCCGGTAGCGGCCGGCGGCGTTGGCCTGCCACACCTCGACCAGCGCGTGCGGCACCGGGCGGCCGTCGCTGTCCAGCACCCGCCCGTAGACGATGATCCGCTGGCCCTGCGCCTCCCCGCCCATCCGCAGGGTGAGGTCGGCGTCGGCCGCGGTGACCCGGTCCTCGCCCAGCACCGGGCCGGTGACCTCGGTGAGCCGGTGGGGCAGGTCGACGGGGGTGCGCAGCGGGGCGCGCAGCCCGGTGCTGCGGTAGCCCGGGAAGGCCACCGGGGTGCGGCTGCCCTCCGGTTCGCGGCCGTACCGCGGGAGGACCAGCGCGCTCTCCTGCGGCGGTCGGGGGTCGCGCGATGTGGTGCCGGTCATACTCGGCACCGTAGGGCCTGGCAGTACGGTGCCCAAGCACCGACTTTCACTGGGAGGAAGTGACCACGTGTCCGGTGGGGCCGCCGCGGCGGGACGATCGGTGACCTCGCGCGCCCTCGGCGTGCTGGACGCCTTCGACGCCGGCCACCACCGGCTGACCCTGTCGGAGGTCGCGGCGCGGTCGGGCACCCCGCTGACCACCGCCCACCGGCTGCTGGCCGAGCTGGTCGCCTGGGGCGCGCTCGCCCGCCGGGACGACGGCCGCTACGAGATCGGCCGCAAGCTCTGGGACCTCGGCCTGCTGGCGCCGGTCCAGCTCGAGCTGCGCCAGGTGGCCGCGCCGTTCCTGCTGGACGTGCACACCGCCACCCGCGACACCGTGCACCTGGCGGTCCGAGAGGGCACCAAGGCGCTGTACGTGGAGCGCATCTCCGGGCGGGAGTCGGTGCCGATCGTCAGCCAGGTGGGCAGCCGACTGCCGCTGCACGCCACCGCCGTCGGCAAGGTGCTGCTGGCCTCGGCACCCGACGACGTCGTGGACCAGGTGCTGCGGGCACCCACCCGGGAGACCCGGCACACCGTCGTGGACCCCCGGCGGATCGCCCGGGACCTCGCCGAGGTCCGCCGCGAGGGGTGGGCGCGGACGAGTGAGGAGATGTCGCTGGGGGCGGCCTCGGTCGCCGTCCCGGTCACCGTCGAGCGCGCGTCCGGGCCCGTGGTGGTGGCCGCGCTCGGCATCGTCGTGGCCGCGCACCGCCGGGACCTCGGCCGGCTCGCGCCGGTGCTGCAGGTGGCCGCCCGGGGCATCGGCCGGGCGGTGGGCGGCTCCGAGCAGTTCCGCTGAACGCTTCCGTCCAGCGGGAGGACGGGCTGGGTGGCGCCGGGACCGCGACGCACACTCCGAGGATGCGCACCCAGGTGGGGATCATCGGCGCCGGCCCGGCAGGCCTCCTGCTGTCCCGGCTCCTGCAGCTGCAGGGCATCGACACGGTGGTCCTGGAGAACCGGTCCCGGGACTACGTCGAGGCCCGCATCCGCGCCGGCATCCTCGAGGAGCACACCGTGCAGACCCTCGTCGACGCCGGCGTCGGGGAGCGCCTGCAGCGGGAGGGTCTGCCGCACGATGGTGTGTACCTGCAGTACCCCGGCGTGCGGCACCACCTGGACTTCCCGTCGCTGTGTGGCCGCCGGGTGTGGGCCTACGGGCAGACCGAGGTCACCAAGGACCTCATCAGTGCCCAGCTCCACGACGGCCCGCCGCTGCTGTTCGGCGTCAGCGACGTGGTCCCCGAGGACGTCGACGGCGACTCCCCGCGGATCCGGTTCACCGACGCCGACGGCGTCCCGCAGGTGCTGGAGTGCGACGCGATCGCCGGTACCGACGGCTTCCACGGCGTCTCCCGCCCGGTCGTCACCGCGGGCACCGGCGGGCGGCTGTGGGAGCGCACCTACCCCTACGCCTGGCTCGGCGTGCTGGCCGACGTCGCCCCCTCCACCGACGAGCTGGTCTACGCCTGGCACCCCGACGGGTTCGCCCTGCTGTCGATGCGCTCGCCGTCGGTGTCCCGGCTGTACCTGCAGGTCGACCCCGGCGAGCGGATCGAGGACTGGTCCGACGACCGGATCTGGACCGCACTCGCCACCCGGTCGGCGCTGGACGGCTGGGAGCTGGAGACCGGCCCGGTCACGGAGAAGTCGGTCCTGCCGATGCGCTCGTTCGTCTCCGCGCCGATGCGCCGGGGCCGCCTCTTCCTGGCCGGCGACGCCGCGCACATCGTGCCGCCGACCGGGGCCAAGGGCCTCAACCTCGCCGTCGCCGACGTCACCCTGCTGGCCACCGCCCTGACCCGGCTGCTGGCCGGGGGGCGCACCGACCTGGTCGACACCTACTCCGACCGGGCGCTGGCCCGGGTCTGGCGCTGCACCCACTTCTCCTGGTGGATGACCTCGATGCTGCACCGCGCCGGCGACGACTTCGACGCCGAGCTGCAGCTGTCCCAGCTGCGCCGGGTCTGCGGCTCCGAGGCCGCCGCCCGCGAGCTGGCCGAGAACTACACCGGCCTGCCGGTCGGCTGACCGCCCGGGCCGGGGCGACGACCGCCCCGGCCCGGCCCCGGGTCAGCCGGCCGGGGTCCCCGCGGTCACGCCCGCCGCGGCACCGGTCACCCGGTCCAGCAGGTCCGCGGCGTCCGGGAGCCGGTCACCCCGCCAGGCGACGTGCTGGTCGGGACGCACGAGCACCAGGTCGGCGTCCATCAGCGCGCGCAGCCCGGCCTGGTCGGCGAGGTCGAGCACCCGCAGCGGGAGGCCGCGGGCGGCGGCTGCCGCCTGGGCCGTCCCGGTCGCCGCGGTGGGGCCCAGGCGCAGGAGCGTGAAGCCCTCGCCCAGCAGGTCGTACAGCGACCGGCCGTCGGGCAGCCAGGCGTGCGGCAGCCGCGCACCGGGGTGCGCCGACGGGGTGTAGGTCGTCAGCCCGGGTACGGGGACCGGCCGGTCGTCCGGGACGACGGCGGGGGAGTGGGGGTAGTCGTAGCCCAGCACCAGGCCGGTGCTGTGGAACTCGGGGTCCTTGACCTGCAGCGCCCGGGCGACCTCGGCCCGCAGCCGCTCGCCGACCGGCCCGTCGTCGTCGAGGTCGGCGGTGGCGAAGGACGGTGCGAGGAACGCCTCCTGGCTGCCGGCCGCGTCGATCGTCCGCAGCGCGACCGGCCGGCGCTCGGCCTCGTAGCTGTCCAGCAGGCCCGCCGGCGCCCAGCCCTGCAGGACCGCGGCGAGCTTCCAGGCGAGGTTGACCGCGTCGCCGACGCAGGTGTTGAACCCGTGGCCACCCCACGGCGGGTTCAGGTGCGCGGCGTCGCCCACCAGGAACACCCGGCGGCCGCGGTACCGGTCGGTCAGCAGCATCCGCGCCGCCCACGGGTCGGTGGCCAGCACCTCGACGTCGATCGCGTCGCCGACCAACGACTGCACCAGCTCCACCGGGTCGACGTCGTCGGCGTCGGCGTCGACGCCCTGCACGATCGCCCACCAGGTGCCGTCGAGGTCCAGCCGTCCCATCAGCCCGCCGCGGCGCGCCCCGATGACCCAGTAGTGGACGCCGAGGCTGCACAGCGGGCGCTCCTCCAGCGACCGGCTGCGGAAGGTGATCGAGGAGTTCTTCAGCGCACCGGAGGAGCCCTCGTACCGGGCGCCGATCGCGGCGCGGCTGATCCCGCTGCTGCCGTCGCAGCCCAGCAGCCAGTCCGCGGTCACCTCGTGCCGGCCGCCGTCGGGGTCCACCAGGACGGCGGAGGCGGCGTCGTCCCCGTCGGTCACCGAGGTGGCACGCCAGCCGCGGAGCAGGGTGACGGTGGGCAGGCCGGCCGCGGTCTCCCGCAGCACCTCCTCGACCACCGACTGCGGCGCCTGCTGACCGGACTCCGCCAGCTCGTCGCGGCGGTCGACGTACATCGCGAAGGCGTTGCGGAACCGGGTGATCTCGTGGCCGAACAGCCCGGTCACGAACACGACGTCCTGGGCGTGCGCGACGGGCAGGGGGGCCGCGGCTCGCAGCCGGTCGGCGATGCCCCAGCGGCGCAGGTGCTCCATGGTGCGGGCGCTGGTGGTCTTGGCCCGGGGGCGCAGCGGGTCCAGCTCGGCCCGCGGCTCGACGACGAGCACCTCGATGCCCCGCCGGCCGAGCTCGATGGCGGCGGACAGGCCGCTGGGGCCGCCGCCGACGACGAGCACGGGCACGTGGGCGGGCACGTGGGACATCGGATCTCCTGTCATGGGTGCTGCGGTGCCCGGAGGGCCGAGGGAGGGGGCGCGCGGCCGGCTCTGCGGCCACCGATCGCGGTTCCAGCTTCCGTGGCGGGCGTCACGTCCCCGTAGCCCGATGTCATTGAGTGGCAGCCGGACACGGCCCGCGGTCAGGGCCGGTGCTGGGCCTGCCACCGGCGGACCCAGGCGCGGCCGTAGTCGTTGCCGTGCGGGGTGCGCAGCACGGTGTGCACGTGGAAGGGCTGCGGCGTCCGGTGGTCGAGGAAGACGCCGCAGTGGTGGTCGAGCTCGGCGATGATCACCGGTGACTGGACGCGGTAGTAGAAGACGTCGCCGACCTCGTGGCCGCCGATCCAGCTGAACGACGTCTCGTCCAGGTGGGCCTCGATCTCCCGGAGCCGGGCAGCGCGCGGACCCGCGGGGAGCAGCCGGACGAACGTCTCGGCGATGGCCCGCACCAGGCGCTGCGCCGGCGCGGGCATGCCGGCGACCGGAATGCCCTCGACCGGGATGACCCGGTTGTCCTGGAACGCGCCGGCCAGGTGCCGCTCGTCGCCGGGGTGGACCCGGCCCGGCGGCATCGCGGGGTCGACCATCTGCGCGTAGACGGTGGCCGCCGCCCGTTGCTCGGGAGGGAGGGCGGCCATCAGCTGCAGGCCCAGGTCGATGCGCTCGGTGAAGGACGGGGTGCCGGCGTGCGGGCCCTCGTCGATCTCGTTGGGCTCGGCGCCGAGGAAGACCGGGGACAGCACCATGCGGCCCTCGACGACCAGGCAGTTGACCGCGGCGTGGTGGCCGAACAGCTGCCAGCCCCAGGGCGCCCGCAGGTCCGGGGTGCCGTAGACGGCGATGTTGTAGCTGTACTCGTTGAGCACGGTGGTCAGGTCGACGACCTCGCCGAGGAAGCCGTTGATCCGCATCATCGCGCGGGTGAGCTCGTACCCCTCCGGGGACAGCGATGCCCGGACCAGCGCCATGGCCGCCTCGCGGACGTCGTCGGGCTGGAACTCCAGGCGCAGGCCGGTGTCGAACTGCATGAACTCCGGGTTGGCCCAGGTCTGCCACTCGACGGCGTCCACGGCGTGGGTGAGGCGTTCCCGGTCGGTGGGGGACACGGCGTCGAGCAGGGCGGTGGCGGCGTCGACCATCCCCGCGACCGGCGCCTCCTCCCCGGGCTCGGCCGGGGTGAGCGGGTACAGCTCCTCGCGCAGCACGCCGTCCTCGGTGACGCCGCGGAACTCGGCCAGGTACATCGGCGTCCAGCCCTCGACCAGCCCGCCGGTGAACGTCCCCGGGGTGCGGGCGTGCTCCCGGTAGGCGTACGCGTCCAGCCCGCGGACCCCGGCCAGCCGGGGGTGGTCGTGCGGGAAGAGGAACTGCCTGAACTCACCGCTCATGGCGCACCTCGTTGGTGACGACGGTGTTGGTCAGGACCCCGAGCCGGTCGACCTCGACCTCGACGACGTCCCCGGGCTGCAGCAGCCACGGCGGGGTGCGCGAGTAGCCGACCCCGGACGGCGTACCGGTGGCCAGCAGGTCACCGGGCCGCAGCGTGAGGGTCCGGGAGACCAGGGACAGGGTGTCGCCGACGGTGTAGACCATCTGGTCGGTCGTGCCGTCCTGCACGGTCTCGCCGTTGACCCGGGTCCGCACCCGCAGCCCCTCGCGCAGGTCGCCGACCTCGGCGGCCGGGACCAGCGGCCCCAGCGGGCCGGAGCGGTCGCCGTTCTTGCCCAGGATCCACTGGCTGGTCAGCTTCTGCGCCCGCCGGGAGGTGAGGTCGTTGAAGGTCGAGTAGCCCACGACGGCCGCCAGCGCCTCCTGCGGGGTGGCGTCGACCAGCGTCCGGCCGACCCACGCCACGACCTCGCCCTCCCAGTCCAGGCCGTCCTCGTCCGCCGGCACCGGCACCTGCGCGCCGTCGACGGTGAGCGAGGCGGTCCACCGGGCGAACAGCGTCGGGTGCGGCGGCACCCCCTCGGCGGCGTAGGACCCCTCGGCCACGTGCTTCAGGTAGTTCAGCCCGATGCACAGCACCCGGGCGCCGGGCAGCACCGGCGGCACGAACTCGACCCCGGCCGCGGCGACGGTCGCGCCACCCGGCGTCCCCGACAGGTGCCCGGCCGGGTCCGCCCAGAAGTCCTCGAGCGCGGCGAGCACGGTCACCTCGGTGCCGTCGTCGGACAGCGCGCCGACCTCGACGTCGCCGGCGTCCCGCGTGATGCCGACGATCCTCATGCCCGGTCCTCCTCGATCAGCTGCCGGCGCAGGAAGGCGACCGTGCGCGTCAGCGCGTCCGCGGCGGCGTCGGGGGCGCCGAGCCACATGTGGTCGGCGCCGTCGTAGGTGTGCAGCTCGACGTCGGGCAGCCGCGCGGCGAGCCGCTCGCTCTGCACGCACGGGACGAACCGGTCGGCCCGGCCGTGCAGCAGCAGGAACGGTGGTGCGGGGGCCGACGCGTGGGTGACCGGGCTGGCCTGCGCGGCACGGCCGGGCACCTCGACCGCGGGGGCGCCGAGCAGCTGCGCCTCCCGCGTGCCCGGGTCGGTGGGGTCGGTGCCGAGGTCGGTGGCGACCGCGGCGACGTCGCTGGGGGCGTACCAGGCGGCGACGGCGGCCACGGTGCTCGACGGCCCGGTCACCCCGACCTCGCCTTCCAGCGCCGGGTCGTCGGGGGTCAGGCCGAGCAGCTCGGCGAGGTGCCCACCGGCCGACTCGCCCCAGGAGGCGACCCGGTCGGCGTCCAGACCCAGCTCCGACGCGCGGGAGCGCAGCCAGCGGACGGCGGCCTTGGCGTCGTGCAGCTGGGCGGGCCAGACCGCCTCACCGGAGAGCCGGTAGTCGACGCTGGCCACCGCGATGCCGGCCTGGGCGACCTGCTCGAACGGGGTCGGGTCGGCGCCCCGGTAGGCCGGGCCGGCGGTGTGCCGGCTGCCCAGCCGCCAGCCACCACCGTGCAGGAACACCACGACCGGCGCGGGCCCCGGGCCGGCCGGGAGGTACAGGTCCAGCTCGAGCGGGCGGGCGCCGGGCAGCGCCGCGTACGGGACGCCGGTGAGCACCCGGACGCCGCCGGCACCGGTGCGGACGGGCGGCAGCGGGGCGGCATGGGCCGGTGGGGGCAGCGGGAGTGCGGGAGTGGGCACGGGTCTCCTCAACGGACCGGGCGCGGTCCGGGGAGGACCGCGCCCGGGCGGGTGCGACGAGCGGGCGTCAGGCGGTGGGCTCAGGCCACTCGAAGTCGCGCATGAACTGCATGCTGTGCTGCTGCGCGGCCGCCTGCATGCGCGGGAAGTCCGGGATGAACGGCGGCTGGTCGGGCGCGGTGGAGTCCGTGGGGGTGCCCATGTGCTGGAAGAACCGCTCGAACCCGCCGGACAGGGTGCCCATCATCCGGGCGTCCTCCACGATCTGGTACGCGTGGGCGAAGCCGGCCGGCACGTACCCGAAGTCGCCGGGGGTGAGCAGCTGGGACTGCTTGGCGCCCTCGCCGTCGACGAAGAACAGCCGGACCTTGCCCTCGAGCACGTAGAAGGTCTCGTGGGTCGCGTCGTGGGAGTGGGTCGGGATGACGTCGCCGGCGGGGGAGGCGCTGGTGATGATCCCGAACTGGTTGCCGGTCTCGTCGCCGGACAGCAGCACGGTGAACACGTCACCGAAGAGCTTGGCGTGCTCGCCCTCGCCGCGCCGGAGCACGTAGGGCTGCGGCGTGCCCGGGAGCACGCCCTTCCACTGCGGACCGTTGGCGGGGTCGATCAGGTACTCGAAGCTCATGGGTGCTCCCGGATCAGGTCGGCGTTGACTGGTCTGAGCTTCGGTGACGGGGGTCACCGTTCCCCAGGGGTGTGCCATTGGACGGCACGGTGATCAGGCGAGGCCGTTGCGCCGGGCCACCTCGCCGAGCCAGGCCAGGCTGGGCTTCGGCGTCCGGGTGAACGTCTCGCGGTCGACGGCGACGAGTCCGAACGTCGGGGCGAAGCCGAGCATCCACTCGAAGTTGTCCAGCAGGCTCCAGTGCACGTAGCCGCGCACGTCCGCGCCGTCGGCGATCGCCGCGGACAGGCTGCGCAGCGCGTCGGTGGTGAAGGCGATCCGGTCGGTGTCGTCGGCGGTGGCGATGCCGTTCTCGGTGACCAGCAGCGGGGTGGCCGGCAGCACCGAGGCGGCGTGGCTGACCGCTGCGCCCAGCGCCTCGGGCCGGCGCTCCATGCCGTGCGCGAGCGTCTGCCGGTCCGCCGGCGGGGCGATGAGCCCGTCGCTGCCGAACCGCTGCGCCGTGTAGACCTGCAGGCCGACGAAGTCGTCGCCCCTGGCCGCGTGCAGGAACTGGTCCATCATCGCGGCGCGGGCGGCCTGCAGCGGCTCCGCGCCACCGCCCTCGTCGACGTACTCCAGCCCGACCAGCGTCATCCCCGCCGGCGGCGACCCGGCGCCGCGGAGCACCTCCATGCTGCGGCCGTGCAGGCCGATCAGTGCCTCGGCCACGCCCTGGTCGGGCACGGGGAGCCCCTTGATCTCCTCGCCACGGCGGGCCATCCCACCGATCACCGGCTGGACCGCCATCAGGTTCGGCTCGTTGATCGTGGCGACGTACTCGGCGTCCACGACGGCCGGCAGCGCCAGCTCGGTGAAGCGTGCCATCCGGTCGCCGGCCTTCGCGCCCGTCCAGCCGCCGTCGTGCATCATCCAGCGCGGCATCGTGAAGTGGACGAGCGTGGCGATCGGGGCGAGCCCGCGGTCCCGGCAGCCGTCGACGATGCGCCGGTAGTGGTCCAGCGCGGCGCGCGAGACCTCGCCCTCCGCGGGCTCGATCCGGCTCCACTCCAGGCTGAACCGGTAGGTGTTCAGCCCGGCGCCCGCGACCAGGTCGAGGTCGTCGGACCAGCGGTGCCAGGAGTCGCACGCGTCGCCGCTGGGCTCGGCGAAGGGGGAGTGCGGGGCGTGCTCCATCTCCCAGTGGTCGTTGTTGACGTTGCCGCCCTCGACCTGGTGCGCGGCGGTCGCCGTGCCCCAGAGGAAGCCGTCGGGGAAGGTGGCGGAGGACTCCGGCCGGGACTGGGCAGACGCGGTCATGCCGGCAGCATGCGTGACGCGGCTCACCGTGATCAGCACTCCTGCCGGTCAATGGCAGAGCGGTCCGCTCAGCTCGCGTCGAGGGCACGCCGTGCGCCCAGGCCGCGCGAGATGCCGCGGGCGGCGGTGCGCACGGCGGGTCCCAGCAGTCGTGGCTCGGCGTTCTCCGCCGGGACGACCACCGACAGCGCCGCCACGACGGTGCCCTGCGCGTCGTGCACCGGGGCGGCCACCGACACGATGGGCCCCGGCGCACCGCGCCGGAACGTGGCCAGCCCGTCGCGCCGAATCTCGGCCAGTGTGCGGCGCAGGGCGGCGGCGGAGACCGGCACCTTCTCGGGCTGGTGCACCAGCGGCTGAGCCAGCACCTGCTCCTGGAAGGCCGGGTCGGCGAAGGCGAGCAGCACCAGGCCCACGCCGGTCGAGTGCAGCGGCATCCGGCCGCCGGGCCGGTAGAGGGCGGCCACCGCGCCGTGGGAGGACAGCCGCTCGACCATCAGCGCCTCCTCGCCCTCCCGGACGGCGAGCAGCACGTGCTGGCGGGTGACCTCCTCCAGGTCGCCCATGAACGGCAGTGCCACCTGGCGCAGGCCGTGACCACGAGGAGCAAGCGAGCCGACCTCCCACAGTCGCAGCCCGATGGAGAACCGGCCGTCGGCGCCGCGCTCCAGCGCGCCCCACTCCAGCAACCGGCCGGCCAGTCGCAGTGCCGAGCTGGCCGGGATCCCACTGCGCCGGCTGAGCTCGCTGAGCGTGAGGTACGGGTGCCCGGCGTCGAAGGCCTGGAGGAGCGCCAGCGCCCGGTCGACGACCGGGTCACCCTGCGGCGGGCGGCGGCCCCGCACCCGGGCCGCAGGGATCGGGTCCTCGGTCATCGGCCACCCTCCACGTCCTCGGCAGTGAGGCGTGCGCCACAGTTTCCTTCCATTGGTCGGCATTGTGCCTGACGTCACGACGAGCCCGCCCGCATCGTCTCTGTCAACGCCGGGCTCCCGGTGCGGCCGAGTCCCCCGGCCGACATGACCCCTCCGTAACGAAGCGAAGGAGCCAGACCGGAATGAATCGTTTCAGGACTCGTGACACCCGGGTGCTGCGTCGCCCGTCCCTGCTGCGGACCGGCGTCGCCGTGCTCGCCGCCGGCGCCCTCACCACCCTGTCCGCCTGCGGTGGTGGCAGCGGTGGGAGCGGCGGTGGCAGCGCGAGCGACACCCAGACGCTCACCATCGCCTATGACGCGGACGCCGCGCCCAACGGCTACGACCCGCTGCTCTACGGCCAGCGGCAGTTCGAGTTCTTCAGCACGATGTACGACGCCCTCTTCGTCACCGACGGCACGGGCGCCATCGTGCCCAGCCTGGCGACCGGGTTCACGAACAGCGCGGACAACCTGACGACGACGCTCACGCTGAAGCAGGGCGTGACCTTCACCGACGGGTCGGCCCTCGACTCCTCGGTGGTCAAGGCGAACCTCGACCGGCGCAGCGACACCGAGCTGGCCGCGTACAACACCTTCGCCCCCGGCGGCAGCACCGAGATCGCCGACGTCGCGGCGCCCGACCCGCAGACCGTCGTCCTCACCTGGGCCGCTCCGCAGGCCAGCCCGGACGTCAACCTGGCCGACACCTACGGGACCATCGTCGGCCCCACGGCGGTCGCCGACCCGAGCACCCTCGCCACCACTCCGGACGGCTCCGGCCCCTACACGCTGGCCACGAGCGGGACCACGAAGGGCAGCTCCTACAGTCTGGAGAAGAACGCCGAGGCGTGGAACGCCGACGCCTTCGCCTTCGACGAGGTCGTCGTCAAGGTCATCACCGACGACCAGGCGCTGGCCAACGCGGTGGTCTCCGGTCAGGCCGACGTCGCCACCCAGCTGGACAGCAGCACCGTGGACCTGGTGGAGAGCCGGCAGGCCATCGTCAAGTCCGGCGGCACGATCGTCGGCTTCCCGGTCGCCGACAAGACCGGCGTCACGAACCCGGCCTTCGGCAAGGTCGAGGTGCGGCAGGCGCTGTCCTACGGCATCGACCGCGCGTCCCTGGTCACCGACCTGCACCCCGGTGCCCGGGCGACCGCCCAGCTGTTCCCCGAGTCCGCCGCGGGCTTCGACCCGGCGATCGACGAGCGGTACGCCTACGACCCCGCCAAGGCCAAGGAGCTGCTGGCCACGGCCGGGTACCCGGACGGGTTCTCCTTCGACATCACCGTCCTGGGCCAGCCAGCCGACGACCAGATCGCCATCCAGAAGCAGTGGCAGGAGATCGGCGTGACGATGAACTTCGTCACCGCCACCTCGACCGACGCGGTGTTCGCCGCCGCCCAGACGGAGCCGATGCTCTTCGGCCCGTTCGGCATCGGCAGCAAGCCGGCCGGCTTCGTCGCCGGGGTGCTCGTCGGTGGGTTCGTGAACCTGCAGAAGGCGACCGACCCGGCGATCGAGGGCTCGCTCGGCGCCGCACTCGGTGCCACGGGCGACGCTCAGGAGACGGCGCTGACCCAGCTCAACGCCGCGATCACCGACAGGGGCTGGTTCATCCCGGTGTACGAGGACTTCATCTACACCGGCTACAACGCCGAGAAGGTCGGCGCTCCCGCGTTCGCCGGGGACAACGGCTTCCTCGTCCTGTCCAGCCTCACGCCGGCCAGCTGACCTCGGCTCGCTGATCGGCCGGTGGCCGCGGACCCCCGCGGCCACCGGCTCCCGGCCCGCTCTCCTGGAGGAGGAACGGACATGCTCGGCTACCTCACCCGCCGGCTCGCACTGGCGGTGGTCACGGTGCTGGTCGCCGTGCTGATCAGCTTCCTGCTCGTGCACGCCACCGACGGCAGCCCCGGCGCGATCGTCCTGGGCCCGGGGGCCACGCCCGCGGAGATCGCGGCCAAGAACGCCGAACTGGGCTGGGACCGCCCGCTGGTCACCCAGTTCCTCGACTACCTGGGCCACCTGCTCCGCGGTGACCTGGGCACCTCGATCATCGACAGCCGGGACATCGGCGCGGACCTGGCCGCCCGCCTCCCGGTCACCGGCTTCATCGCGCTGTTCGCGACCGTCCTGTCCGGCCTGGTGGGGGTGTTCCTCGGCGTCACCGCCGCGGTCCGCGGTGGCCGGTTCGGCACCTTCATCACCTCCAGCAGTGGCGTCGCGCTGTCCCTGCCGGTCTTCTGGGTCGGCATCCTCATCGTCTACGTGCTGTCGATCCAGCTCGGCTGGCTGCCGGCCACCGGCTACGTGGACTTCGCCGACTCACCGATCGACTGGGCCAAGGGGCTGCTCCTGCCGGTGCTGGCGCTCACGGTCGGCGGCGCGGCGATCGTCGCCCGCACCGCCAACGCCGGGATGCGCGACGCGTTGCAGGCCGAGCACATCCGCACGCTGCGGGCAGTCGGGACGCCGGCCTGGCGGATTCGCTACGTGCACGCCCTCCGCTCGACCAGCGTGCCGGTGATCTCGGTGCTCGGCATCCAGTTCATCGCGCTGTTCGGCGGCTCGGTGATCATCGAGAACCTCTTCGCGCTGCCGGGCCTCGGGCAGGCCAGCCAGGCCGCGGTCTCCTCGCACGACTTCCCGGCGCTGATCGGGGTGGTCATCGTCGCGACCGTGGTCGTCGTCCTCACCAACCTGCTGCTCGACCTCGTGGTCGCAGCGCTGGACCCGAAGGTGCGTACCGCATGAGCGTCCTCCCGCTCGACGCCGCCGACGACGCCTCGACCCAGGTCGCGCCGCCGTCCTCCCGCCGACGCCTCCTCCCGGCTGCGCTGCGCCGGCCCGGGCCGCTGCTCGCAGTCGGCTGGCTGCTGCTGGTCGTCCTGCTGTCGTTCACCGCTCCGCTGTGGCGGCCTTACGAGGTCAACGACCAGGACCTGGCCAACCGCCTGTCGCTCCCCTCGGGTGCGCACTGGCTGGGCACCGACCCGCTGGGCCGGGACCTGCTGAGCCGGATCTTCACCGCCGGCGCGGAGCCGCTGCTGGCCGCTGCGGTCACCGTCGCGGTGGCCTTCGGCATCGGCATCCCGCTGGCGCTGATCGCCGCCGAGCGCGGCCGCCGGGTGGAGCAGGTGATCAGCCGCTGCACCGAGATGCTGATGGCGCTGCCGAGCACGATCATCCTGCTGGCCGTCATCGGTGTCATCGGGGTGCGGACCTACGTCGTGATGGCCGTCCTCGGTGTGCTCATCTCCGCCGCGGTCTACCGGATCATGCTGGGCGTCGCCCAGTCGGTGCGCCAGCGGCTGTACGTCGACGCCGCGAGGGTCAACGGCCTGGGCTCGCTGCGGGTGAACACCGTGCACGTCCTGCCGGCCATGGCCACGGTCATCGCCGTCCAGGCCGCGCAGCTGTTCGGCATCGCGATCCTGATCAACGCCGGCCTGGCGTTCCTGGGCTTCGGCCCGGCCGAGCCGGTCCCCAGCTGGGGGATCATGATCCAGGACGCCTCGGGTCACGTGTACGACGCGCCCTGGCTGATGGTGCCCACCGGCGTCGTCCTCGCCCTCACCGTCGTGGCGGCCAACGTCCTCGCCGACGCCCTCGCCGGCAAGGTGGCCCACGTCACCGCGCCCGCCCGCAGCAGGAGGCCGGCTCCGGTCCGGGTGGCCGACGCCGCGCCGGCCGATCCGGCCGCGGTGCTGGAGGTCCGCCACCTCACCGTGTCCGTCGACGACGGCCCGCAGCTGGTCAGCGACGTCTCCTTCACCGTGGCGCCGGGCCGGGTGCTCGGACTGGTCGGTGAGTCCGGCTGCGGCAAGACCATGACCGCCCGCTCCTTGCTCGGCCTGCTGCCCGACGGGGTGTCGGTGAGCGGCGGGCAGGTCCTCTGGCAGGGCCGCGACCTCGCCGGGCTGACGGAGAAGCAGGCCAACGGCGTCCGCGGCCGGGAGATCGCGATGATCTCCCAGGAGCCGATGGTCGCCCTGGACCCGATGTTCTCCATCGCCTACCAGCTGATCGGTCCCATCCGGCGCTTCCGCGGGGTCGGCCGGTTTGAGGCCCGGCAGATAGCGGCGCAGCTGCTCCGTCAGGTCGGCATCGTCGACGCCGACCGGGTGCTCAAGAGCCACCCCCACCAGCTGTCCGGCGGCATGGCGCAGCGGGTCTGCATCGCGCTGGCGCTCACCGGCGAGCCGCAGCTGCTGATCGCCGACGAGCCGACGACCGCCCTCGACGTCACGGTGCAGGCGGAGATTCTCAGCCTGCTGCGCGCGCTGGTCCGCGACACCGGGCTGTCGGTGGTCGTCGTCAGCCACGACCTGGGCGTGGTGGCCGACATCTGCGACGACGTCGTGGTCATGTACGCCGGTCAGGTCGTGGAGTCCGGGCGCACCGCGCCGGTGCTCGACGACGCCGCGCACCCGTACACGATGGCCCTCCTCGGAGCCAACCCGCACGTGCCCGACGGTGCGCCGATGCCCACCCGGCTGGCCTCGATCGCGGGCACCGTCCCCGCGCCGGGGTCCTGGCCCACCGGCTGCCGTTTCGCCGGCCGGTGCCAGTTCACCCAGGCCGAGTGCACCGTGCCCTTCCCGGCACTGCCCGCGCACGGCGACGGCACCGTGCTCTGCACCCGCGTCCACGAGGTCCACGACGCGGGCGTCAGCTGGCACGCCGAACGGGCCGGCGCCGAGCTCCCGCCCGCCGCCGGTGCGCGCCACGCCGCTGAGCCCACCCCGACCGCAGGAGCGTCCCGATGACCGTCGCCGCACCGCACCCCGCCGCGTCCGGCGTGGTCACCGTGCCCGCCCTGGAGGTCCGCGACCTCGTCGTCCGCTACGGGTCCGGGCGCAAGGCCCGCAACGCACCGCCCGCCGTGGACGGCGTCAGCTTCGACATCGCCCCGGGCGAGACGCTGGGCCTGGTGGGGGAGTCCGGTTCGGGCAAGTCGACGATCGGCAAGGCCCTGCTCGGTCTGCAGAAGCCGTCGGCGGGCACGGTGCGGGTGCACGGGCAGGACATCACCGGCATGTCGCTCAAGCAGCGCAGCCGGCAGGTGGCGGACCTGCGGGTGGTGTTCCAGGACCCGTACTCCTCGCTCAACCCCTCGCGCACGATCGGCCAGACGCTGGTCGAGCCGCTGCGGCTGATGGGCATCGGCGCCGCGGAGGCGCTGCGGAGGGCCCGGGCCGGCGTGGAGTCGGTGGGTCTGCCCGGGGACGCCGTGGACCGGTACCCCGGCCAGTTCTCCGGCGGTCAGCGGCAGCGGATCGCGATCGCCCGGGCGCTGGTCTGCGAGCCGAAGGTGGTCGTGCTGGACGAGCCGGTCTCGGCGCTGGACCTCTCCACCCAGGCGCAGGTGCTCAACCTGCTGGCCGACCTGCGCGACCAGCGCGGCCTGTCGTTCCTGTTCATCGCCCACGACCTCGGGGTCGTGCGGTTCCTGTCCCAGCGGGCCGTGGTGCTCTACCGCGGCCAGGTCATGGAGACCGGGCCGGTCGAGGCGGTGACCCAGGCGCCGCGGCACCCGTACACGGTGGCGCTGACCTCGGCCGCGCCGGTGCCGCGTCCGGCCGAGCAGGCCGCCCGCCGCGCCGCGCGGGAGGCGCTGGGCATGGGCACGGCCGGGTCCGCGCAGGCCTCGGCGACCGGCTGCCCGTTCGTGCCCCGCTGCCCGCTGTCCACGGACGTCTGCGCCGAGCAGCGGCCGCCGCTGCGGCTGGTCGGCGACACCCCCACCGCCTGCCACCACGCGGAGCGTGTCCCCGCGCTCTGACGAAGTCGAAGGACCCCGGTGCCCCCCGCCACTCGCAGGCTCGTGGCGGGCCCCTGCACCGGGGCTGCGGAACCGCCCTCTCGCCCGGCCACAGGAGACCCATGCCCGCGAACGCCCCGTCCCATCTGCGGGTCGAGCACCTCGACGAGCCGCTCGGCATCCGGGTCACCGCGCCGCGGCTGTCCTGGCGGCTGCCCACCGGTGCGGCGGACCAGCAGGCGTACCGGATCACCGCCGACACCGGCTGGGACACCGGCTGGGTGGAGTCGGGGCAGACCCTGCTGGTGCCCTACGCCGGCCCGCCGCTGACCTCCGCCCAGCGGGTCCAGTGGCGCGTGCAGGTGCGCACCGACCTGGGGGAGAGCGAGCCGTCGGAGCTCGGGCTGTTCGAGACCGGCCTGCTGTGGGCCGAGGACTGGCAGGCGGTCTGGATCGAGCCGGGGGAGATGCCCGCGGGCGTGCCCGGTGCGCGACCGGCGGCCCTGCTGCGGTACGAGTTCGACGTCGACCGGCCGGTCGTCTCCGCCCGCCTGCACGCCACCGCCCAGGGCCTCTACGAGGCGTTCGTGAACGGGCAGCGGGCCGGCGACGCGGAGCTGACCCCGGGCTGGACCCAGTACGACGTGCGGCTCCAGGTGCAGACGATCGACGTCACCGGCGCGGTACAGGTGGGCCGCAACGCGCTGGCCGTCGTGCTGTCCGACGGCTGGTTCCGCGGTCAGATCGGCATCGTCCGCGCGGCCGACCAGTGGGGCGACCGGCTGGCGTTCCTCGGCCAGCTGCACCTGACCCATGACGACGGCAGCGTCACCGTCGTCGGCACCGGTCCCGGCTGGGCGAGCTCGACCGGCCACGTGCTGGCCGCGGACCTGATCGCCGGCGAGCAGGTCGACCTGCGGCGGCTGCCGCGCGGCTGGGACACCGCCGGCTTCGCCGACGGGTGGGCTCCGGTCACGGTGGTGCACCACGGGTACGCGGGCCTGGTCGACTCGCCCGCCCCGCCGGTGCGCCGGGTGGAGGAGCTCCGCCCCGTCTCGGTCACCCGGCTGTCCACCGGAGCGCAGCTCGTCGACCTCGGGCAGGGCGTCAACGGCTGGGTGCGGGTCACCGACCTCGGGCCGGCCGGCACCACGCTGACCCTCACCCACGGCGAGTGGCTGGGCCCCGACGGCGACCTCACCACCGACCACCTCCGCCCTGCGGTGCCGTTCCTCCCCGAGCCGCTGCCGGCCGGCCAGGTCGACCGGGTGGTGTCCGCCGGCGTGCCTGGCGACGTCTTCGAGCCCCGGCACACCACCCACGGCTTCCGGTACGTGCGGATCGAGGGCCACCCCGGCGAGCTCACCGCCGACGACGTCCGCGGCGTGGTCGTGCACACCGACCTGCGGCGCACCGGCTGGTTCTCCAGCAGCGACGAGCGCATCGACCGGCTGCACGAGGCCGCGGTGTGGAGCTTCCGGGACAACGCCTGCGACGTGCCCACCGACTGCCCGCACCGGGAGCGGGCCGGCTGGACCGGTGACTGGCAGCTGTTCGTGCCCACCGCGGCGTTCCTCTACGACGTCGCCGGGTTCTCCACCAAGTGGCTGTGGGACGTGGCCGCCGACCAGTGGCCCGACGGGACGATCGCCAACATCAGCCCGAGTGCCCGCTCGGAGGGCAGGGAGGGGCCGGTCGCCTTCCTCAACGGCTCGGCCGGCTGGGGTGACGCCGTGGTGATCGTGCCGTGGGAGCTGTACCGGTCCTACGGCGACACCGCCGTGCTGGCCGAGCTGTGGCCGGCGATGACCCGATGGCTGGACCGGGTCGAGCGGATGGCCCGGGACCAGCGGCACCCGGCCCGGGCCGCTGCCCGCCCGGAGCCGGCGCCGCACGAGCGGTTCCTCTGGGACACCGGCTTCCACTGGGGCGAGTGGCTGGTGCCGGGGGAGGACGTCGGGGACTTCGGTGCCTTCGTCGCCGCTGACGAGGGGGAGGTGGCCACGGCGTACTACGCGCACAGCGCCGGGCTGATGGCCCGCATCGCCGAGGTGCTCGGCCGGCCGGCGGACGCCGACCGCTACGCCGGGCTCGCCGCCGAGGTGCGGGCCGCCTGGCAGGCGGAGTACCTGGACGACGACGGCCGGCTGGTGCCCGACACCCAGGCCGACCACGTGCGGGCACTCGCCTTCGACCTGGTGCCCGCGGACCTCCGACCGGCGGTCGCGGAGCGGCTGGTCGAGCTGGTGCGCAAGGCCGACACCCACCTGGGCACCGGCTTCCTGGCGACGCCGTACCTGCTGCCGGTGCTCGCCGACGCCGGTCACCTCGACGTCGCCTACGAGCTGCTGCTGTCGGACACCGAGCCCTCCTGGCTGACGATGATCGACCGCGGCGCGACCACCGTCTGGGAACGCTGGGACGGCGTGGACGCCGACGGGGTGCCGCACGAGTCGCTCAACCACTACAGCAAGGGCGCGGTCGTCTCCTTCCTGCACCGGTACACCGCCGGCATCGAGCTGGTCGAACCGGCCTACCGCCGCTTCCGGGTGCACCCACGCCCCGGCGGTGGCCTGACCAGCGCCGAGGCCGCCCACGAGTCGCCGTACGGCCGGATCGAGTCCACCTGGCGGGTCGTCGACGGCCGGCTGCGGCTGCGCGTCGTCGTGCCGGCCGGCACCGAGGCGGCCGTCGTCCTGCCCGACGGCACCACCCACTCCGCCGGACCCGGCGAGCACTCCTACACCAGCACCCTCCCCGAGGAGAACGCCCGATGAGCGCCGAAGCCCCCGAGTGGGCCGGCCCGGCCCGCTTCCTGCCGCCGCACGAGCCGATCGTCCGGGCCGACGGGTCCCGGCACTTCGCCGGCCTGACCTACGCCGTGGCCTTCGGCTACCGGCCGCTGCAGCTGGACGTGTGGGTGCCGGCCGGTGCGGGCCCGGCGCCGCTGGTGGTCTGGGTGCACGGCGGGGCCTTCATGATGGGCGACCGGCGCATCCTGCCGGAGACCCTGCGGCCCGGCCAGGTGTTCGAGGCGCTGCTGGCCGCCGGGCTCGCGGTCGCGACGATCGACTACCGGCACGCGCTGGAGGCCCCCTTCCCGGCCCAGCTGCACGACGCGAAGGCTGCCGTCCGCTACCTGCGGGCGCACGCCGGTGAGCTGGGCCTGGCCACCGAGCGGATCGGGATCTGGGGTGAGTCCGCCGGCGGGCACATCGCTGCCCTGGTCGGGCTGACCGCCCACCGGCCGGACCTGGAGGGCACCCACGGGGTGGTGGGCCCGTCGAGCGCAGTGGACGTCGTCGTCGACTGGTACGGCCTGGCAGACCTGGAGACCATGCCGCGCCAGGCGCCGCCTCCGCACATCGCCGCGCTGCTGCCCGAGGAGCTGCACACCCCGCCGGAGGAGCACCTGCTGCGCGGCCTCACGGGCCAGGCGCGCGCCGACGCCAGCCCGGTCACCCACGTCACCGCCGACGCCCCGCCGTTCCTGCTGCAGCACGGCACCGCCGACTGGCTGGTCCCACCCACCCAGAGCGAGCAGCTCGCTGCTGCGATGGCCGCGGCCGGTGCGGCGGCCGAGCTCGTCCCGGTCGAGGGCGCCGGGCACATCTGGCTGGGACACGACGACGTCGACGGGATCGTCGACCGCTCGGTCAGGTACCTCGCCGACCACCTGCTCGCCGACAAGACCGGAGCACACCGCGCATGAGCGACCTGACCGTCCTGCCCGTCACCGTGGAGCACCACCGCGAGCCGCTGGGCATCGACGACACCCGGCCCCGACTGTCCTGGGTCTCGCGGACCGAGCTGCCTGACTGGCGACAGGTGGCCTACGAGCTGGAGATCGCGCCGGCGGACGGCGCAGCGTGGTCCTCGGGTCGCGTCGACTCGGCCGAGTCCGTCCTGGTCGCCTGGGAGGCCCCGGCGCTCGTCAGCCGGGACCGGCGGGCGGTGCGGGTCCGGGTCTGGGGCGAGGGTGACACCGGACCGTCGGCCTGGAGCGAGGCGGTCGTCGTCGAGGCCGGGCTGCTGGAGCCGGCCGACTGGACCGCGACCCTCGTCCGGCCGGTCCTGCCGGCCGGCTCCGGGGACGAGGCGGTGGCACTGCTGCGCCGGGAGTTCACCCTCGACCGGCCCGTCGTCCGGGCCCGCCTGTACGCCACCGCGCAGGGCGTCTACGAGGCGGAGTTGAACGGGTCGGTCGTCGGCGACCAGGTGCTGGCACCGGGCTGGACCAGCTACACCCACCGGCTGCGCTACCAGACGTACGACGTCACCGGCCTGCTCACCGAGGGCGTCAACGCGATCGGCGTGCACCTGGCCGACGGGTGGTTCACCGGCTTCCTCGGCTTCACCGGCAAGCGCGGCTGGTACGGCGACCGCACCGGCGCCTTCGTGCAACTGGAGGTGGACCACCCCGACGGCAGCCGCACCGTGGTCACCACCGACGGCTCCTGGCGGTCGGCCCCGAGCCCGCTGACCCGGGCCGGGCTCTACAACGGCGAGACGTTCGACGCCCGGCGGGAGCTGCCGGGGTGGTCGCAGCCGTCGTTCGACGACGCCGACTGGGCGCCGGTCGAGACCGGGTCCCTGGACGTCGCGACCCTCGTCGCCCCGACCGGGCCGCCGGTCCGGCGCACCGAGACCGTGGCCGTGCAGACCATCAGCACCTCGCCGTCGGGCGCCACGCTGGTCGACTTCGGCCAGAACCTGGTCGGCCGGATCCGCTTCTCCCTGCCCGACGCACCGGCCGGGACCGAGATCACCGTCCGGCACGCCGAGGTGCTCGAGCACGGGGAGCTCGGCACCCGTCCGTTGAAGGCGGCCCGGGCGACCGACGTCGTCGTCCTCGACGGCGCCGGCCCCCGGACGTGGGAGCCGCGGTTCACCTTCCACGGTTTCCGCTACGCCGAGGTCAGCGGCTGGCCCGGCGAGCTGCGGCCGGAGGACCTCCAGGCGGTCGTCGTGCACACCGACCTGCACCGCACCGGCACCTTCACGTGCTCAGACCCCGACGTCGAGCGGCTGCACGAGAACGTCGTCTGGGGGATGCGGGGCAACTTCCTCGACCTGCCCACCGACTGCCCGCAGCGCGACGAGCGGCTGGGCTGGACCGGCGACCTGCAGGTCTTCGCCCCGACCGCGTCCTTCCTCTACGACACCACCGGCATGCTCCGGTCCTGGCTGGCCGACCTCGCGGCCGAGCAGCTGACCGACCACGCCGGCATCGTGCCGATGTACGTGCCCTACCTGCCGCTGATGCCGTTCCCGCTGCAGGCCGACGTCGGCTGGGGCGACGCCGCCGTCGTCGTCCCGTGGGTGCTGTACCAGCGGAGCGGCGACGCCGGTCTGCTGGCCGACCAGTGGGCGTCGATGACGGCCTGGATCGACGTCTTCGCCGCGCGGGCGGGGGCGGACCTGGACTTCCCCGAGGGCGGGTTCTCCTTCGGCGACTGGCTGGACACCGCAGCACCCCCGGACAACCCGGCGGCGGCGAGGACCCCGTGGCAGTGCGTCGCCACCGCCTACCTGGCGCGCTCGGCCCGCACCATGGCGCAGGCCGCCCAGGTCCTCGGCCGGGACGGCGCCGGCTTCGCCGACCTGGCCGAACGGGCCGCCGAGCGGTTCCGGGCCGAGTACGTGACGCCGACCGGCCGCGTCACGTTCCCCTCGCAGACGGCGTACGCGCTGGCTCTGGAGTTCGACCTGCTGACACCGGAGCAACGGGGGCACGCCGGCGCGCTGCTGGCCGAGCAGGTGCTCAAGGACGGCTTCCACATCGCGACGGGCTTCCTCGGCACGCCGCTGGTCACCGATGCGCTCACCCACGCCGGTGAGCTGGCCACCGCCTACGAGCTCCTGCTCCAGCGGGAGAACCCGTCGTGGCTCTACCCGGTGACCATGGGCGCGACCACCATCTGGGAGCGCTGGGACTCCATGCTCCCCGACGGCACGATCAACCCCGGCGAGATGACCTCGTTCAACCACTACGCGCTGGGTGCGGTCGCCGACTGGCTGCACCGCACGGTGGCCGGTCTCGCCCCCGCGGCGCCGGGCTACCGCCGGCTGCGCGTCGCTCCGCGGCCGGGCCCGGGGATCACCTCGGCAGCGGCCACGCACGAGACGCCGTACGGCACGGCCGAGGTCTCCTGGACGCTGTCCGACGGCACTGCCCTGGCCCTCGACGTCACCGTGCCGCCGAACACGACCGCGGAGGTGGTGCTGCCCGACGGCAGCGCCCCGACGGAGGTCGGCGCCGGCCGGCACTCCTTCACCGCGACCATCCCCGAGCCGGTCCCGGTCGAGAAGCCGGCGCTCTTCTTCGACCCGGAAGCCCACCAGTGACCGCGACCTCGACGTCCGGGACCCGGGCGCCCGTCGGACCGCCGAGCGCGCCGACGCCCGTCGTCCCCGGCTTCCACCCGGACCCGAGCGTCGTGCGGGTCGGCGACACGTACTGGATGGTGTGCTCGAGCTTCGAGTACGCCCCCGGGGTGCCGCTGTTCCGTTCGACCGACCTGCTGACCTGGGAGCAGGTCGGGCACGTGCTGGCCAGGCCCGACCAGCTCGACGTCTCGACGGCGCCGGGGTCGGGCGGCATCACCGCCCCGACGCTGCGTTTCCGCGACGGCCGGTTCTGGATGATCACCACCAACCTCGCCGACGGCGGCTGGCAGACGCTGGTCACCACCGAGGACCCGCTCGGAAGGTGGTCGGAGCCGGTGCGGATGCCCGAGGTGCGTGGCATCGACCCCGACCTCGCCTGGGACGACGACGGCACGCTGCTGATCACCTACGCCGGTTTCGGCGCGGGCGGTCCGGCCGGGCTCGTGCAGCAGGCGGTCGACCCGGCGACCGGTGCCGCGCTGACCGAGCGGCGGCACGTGTGGCAGGGGACCGGCGGCCGGTTCCCGGAGGGCCCGCACCTCTACCGGATCGGCGGGTGGTGGTACCTGCTGATCGCCGAGGGCGGCACCGAGCGCGGGCACGCGGTCACCATCGCCCGTGGCCGGTCGCCGCAGGGCCCCTTCGAGCCGGGCCCGGCCAACCCGCTGCTCACCCACCGGGGCATCGAGTCGCCGGTGCAGAACACCGGGCACTCCGACCTGGTGCAGCGGCCCGACGGCAGTTGGGCGATCGTCTTCCACGGCGTCCGGATCCGCGGCGCGAGTCCGCAGTTCCACGTGCTCGGCCGGGAGACCTTCGCGGCCGAGGTGACCTGGGTGGAAGGCTGGCCCCGGCTGGGGGAGTGGCTCACCCCCGAACCGGCACCCGTGCTGGTCGACGAGCTCGCCGGACCGGACCTGCCCCCGTCGTGGGTGTCGCCGCGCCGCTTCCCGGCCGAGGTGCTGACCCGCGAGGACGGCGGCTGGCGGATCAGCGCCGTCGACGGTGACCCGGCCTCGGACGACCTGGCCTTCGCCGGGCGCCGGCAGGAGCACCTGTACGCCCGGTTCCGGGCCGTCGTCGACGCCGCCGGGGGGACCGGGGGGCTGTCGGTGCGGATGGACGGCCGGCACCACCTCGACCTGGAGGTGGACGGCGACCGCGTGCGGGCGGTGGCCCAGGTCGGACCGCTGCGCTCGGTGCTGGGCGAGGTCCCCGTCCCGGACGGCGACGTCGTCCTGGAGATCCGTGCCGTGCCGGACGAGGGGCACTTCTCCTCCACGGCGCTGGGACCGGACCAACTGGTGGCCGGTGTCGTCCAGGGCGGCGGCTTCACCGAGCTGGGCCGGTTGGACGGCCGGTACGTCAGCACCGAGGTGGCCGGTGGGATGACCGGCCGCCTGGGCGGCGTCTGGTGTTCGTCCGGGTCACTGGTCGTCCGTTCCTCCAGCTACGCCGGCAGCGACGACCCCGCTGCCGTACCCACCGTCTGACCCCGGGAGCGGACGTGTCCCTGCGCATCACCGAACGGTGCCGCGTCGTCGTCGACAACGACTGGGCCGGTGACCCTGACGGCCTGGTCGCGCTGGCCCACCACCTGCTCAGCACCGCCAACCGGGTGGTCGCGGTGACCGGCTCGCAGCTCAATCCGGTCTTCGGTCCGCCGGCGGGCACGGCGGCGGCGGGGACGCGGCTCGCCCAGCAGCTGGTGGACCTGGTGGACGGTCCGCACCGGCCGGTGGTGGCGACCGGGTGCGACGTCCCGATCGACGGGGGCGACACCGGCTCCGCAGCCGCCGACGCCATCGTGGCGGAGGCGCGGCGGGAGGACCCGCTGCCGCTCTTCCTGGTCTGCGGCGGACCGTTGACCAACGTGGCCCAGGCGCTGCGCCAGGCACCGGACATCGCGGCGCGGCTGACCCTGGTCTGGGTCGGCGGGTCGATCGACCCGGCAGCGCCGGAGTACAACCGGGACACCGACGCGCAGGCCGCGAGTGAGGTCCTCGGTCGTGGTGACCTGGCCGTCTGGCAGTTCCCGCTGGAGACCTATCGGCGCTGCGCGTACTCCGTCGCGGAGCTGGAGCACGACGTGGGCGGCGCCGGCCGGGTGGGGGCGTGGCTGTGGCAGCGGTACCTCGAGCTGCCGGTCCCCGACTTCGTGGCGCAGGGGGAGACCTGGCCGCTCGGCGACAGCCCGCCGGTCCTGGTCACCGCCCTCGACGACGCGTCCAGCACCTGGACGACGTCCCCGGCCGAGCCGGGGCGGCGCGTCTACACCGACGTGGACGTCCGGCTGCTGGTCGCCGACCTGCTCGCCCGGCTCCGGCTGCACGAGCGCCGGGCGGGCACCGGCGACTGAGGGGTGGCGGCTCGCCCGCGAGGGGCGAGCGCTGCCCCGTCGACCGAGGAGTCGTACCTGGACGACGTGCACGCCGCCTCGGCGGCGAAGGCGGGAGACGCAGCCGGCCAATGGCACCCGGCCGGACGGCCGGCCCGACCGATGGGCAGGATCAAGGGGTGACCTCCGCCACTCCGCTCGACCCGACCACGCTGCCGCTCGAGCAGAAGGCGCTGCTGCTGTCCGGGCAGGACTTCTGGTCCACCCCCGCGGTCGAGGCGGCCGGGCTGCCCTCGGTCGTGCTCACCGACGGCCCGCACGGCGTCCGCCGCCAGCAGGGCGACTTCGACCAGATCGGGCTGCTGGAGAGCGTCCCGGCGACCTGCTTCCCGCCCGCGGTCGCGGTGGGGTCCAGCTGGGACCCTGAGGTCGCCGAGCGGATCGGTGCGGCGATCGGGGTCGAGGCGCGGGCCATCGGCGTGCCCGTCGTCCTCGGTCCGGGCGTGAACATCAAGCGGTCCCCGCTGTGCGGGCGCAACTTCGAGTACTACTCGGAGGACCCCCTGCTGGCCGGCGTGCTGGGGGCCGCACACGTCCGCGGTCAGCAGGGCGAGGGCGTCGGCGCCTCGGTGAAGCACTTCGCGGCGAACAACCAGGAGACCCAGCGCATGCAGGTCAGCGCCGACGTCGACGAGCGCACCCTGCGCGAGATCTACCTGCCCGCCTTCGAGCGGGTGGTCACCGAGTCCCAGCCGGCCACGGTGATGTGCGCCTACAACCGGGTCAACGGCGTCTACGCCTCGCAGAACCGCTGGCTGCTCACCGAGGTGCTGCGCGAGGAGTGGGGCTTCCGCGGCGCCGTCGTCTCCGACTGGGGCGCCGTCGACGACCGGGTCGCCGCCCTCGAGGCCGGCCTGGACCTGCAGATGCCCAGCGACCACGGCGCCGGCAACCAGGCGGTGGTCGACGCCGTCCGGGCAGGACGGCTCGCGGAGGACGTCGTCGACCGCAGCGTCGCACGGGTCGCCGCACTGGCCGGGCTGGTGACCGAGCCGACCGACGGGTTCGACGTCGACGCCCACCACGCGCTGGCCCGGGAGCTCGCGGCGGGCTGCGCGGTGCTGCTGAAGAACGACGGCGACACCCTCCCGCTGGGCAGTGGCCGCCGCGTCGCCGTGGTCGGTGAGTTCGCCCGGACGCCGCGCTTCCAGGGCGGCGGCAGCTCGCACGTCAACGCCACCCGGGTCGAGGACGCGCTCACCGCGCTGCGGGCGTCCCTGACGGTGACCTTCGCGCCCGGCTCCACCCTCGACGGCTCCGGGGACGCCGCGGCGCTGCGCGCGGAGGCGGTCGCCGCGGCCCGGGACGCCGAGGTCGCCGTCGTCTTCGCCGGGCTGGCCGAGAGCGACGAGTCCGAGGGCTTCGACCGCAGCACGCTGGACCTGCCCGCCGCCCAGGTGCAGCTGATCCGGGCGGTCGCCGCGGTCGCCCCGCGCACCGTCGTCGTCCTGTCCTCGGGCAGCGTCGTCTCCCTCGAGGGCTGGCACGACGACGTCGACGCCGTGCTCGCCGGCTTCCTGCTCGGCCAGGCCGGTGGCGCGGCGCTGGCCGACCTGCTGACCGGTGCGGTCGACCCCTCCGGGCGGCTGGCCGAGACCATCCCGCTCCGGCTGCAGGACACCCCCTCGTACCTGAACTTCCCCGGCGAGCAGGGGCACGTCCGGTACGGCGAGGGCGTGATGGTCGGCTACCGGCACTTCGAGACGGCCGAGGTGCCGGTGCGGTACCCCTTCGGCCACGGCCTGAGCTACACGACGTTCGCGACGAGCGACCTGCAGGTGCGGACGAACGACGTCGACGCCGCGACCGTGACGCTGACGGTGACCAACACCGGGGAGCGCGCGGGCCGGCACGTCGTCCAGGTCTACGTGGCGACGACGGCCGGGCCGGTGCGCCGCCCGGCCCGGGAGCTGCGCGCCTTCACCAAGGTGTCGCTGGCGGCAGGGGAGTCCACGACCGTGGCCTTCGAGCTGGACCGGCGGGCCTTCGCCTACTGGGACGTCCGCGAGCACGACTGGGTGGTGGCCGCCGGGGAGCACACCGTCCAGATCGGCGACAGCGCCGCCGACGTGGTGGCCGAGGCGACGGTGACGCTGGCCGGCGACGCGGTCGTGCCGGAGCTGACCCTGGGCTCGTCGGTGGCCGAGTGGTTCGGGCACCCGGTGGCCGGACCGCAGCTGCTCGCAGGGTTCCTGGCCACGATGCCCGAGGGTGCCGCCGAGATGCACGAGGGGATGCTGCAGATGATCGGGTCGATGCCGATGCGCCGGTTCGCCGCCGACTTCGGGTCCGCCATCCCGGCCGCTGAGCTGGAGCGGCTGATGACCGCCGCCCAGGCCGCGCGGTGACCCGGTACGTCGCCCTGGGCAGCTCCTTCGCCGCGGGTCCGGGCATCGAGCCGATCCTCGTCCCGGCGTGCAGCAGGTCGGGGCGCAACTACCCGTCGCTGGTCGCCGATCAGCTGGGCCACGACCTGGTCGACGTCAGCTCCGGCGGGGCGACGGTCGCCGACGTCCTGGACCGGACGCAGCAGCTGCTGACCGGCGGCACGGTGCCCCCGCAGCTCCACGCCGTCGGCCCGGACACCGATCTGGTGACCGTCACCGCCGGCGGCAACGACGTCGAGTACCTGCTCACCCTGCTCCGCTGCTCGTACCGGGTCGCCCCCGGCGGCGCCCCGGCCTCGGCCGCGGCGTACTTCGGGACGCCGGTCGACCGCGGCGCCGTCGACACCGCCCTGGCGGAGCTGCCGGCGCGGTTGGTCGGGCTGGTGGACGCCGTGCGGCGGCGCGCACCGCGGGCGCGGGTCGTGCTGGTCGACTACCTGACCGTGGTGCCCGACGGGGCCACCGACGCCTTCCCGATGAGCGAGGAGCACCGGATCCTGTGCGCCGGCATCGGCCGGCGGCTGGAGGTGGCCACGGCGGCGGCCGCCCGAGACAGTGGCGCCGACCTGGTGGCGGTCTCGCAGGTCTCCCGCGGCCACGCCGTCGGCAGTGCGGAGCCGTGGGTGACCGGCTGGGAGTTCGGCGACCTGCTCGCCGGCGGCGTCGCCCCGTACCACCCGAACGCCGCCGGCATGCGCGCCGTCGCCGACCTCGTGGTCGCTTCCCTCACCTGAGCGTCGGCCGGCCCAGGCGGGCCGGCCGGGGCTACCGCTGGACCGGGGCTCGGGCGTCGTCCCGGTCCGGGGCGCCGGTCGTGGCCGCCGGCTGGTCGGCGACCAGGGTGACGGGCGGGACGACGGGCAGGTCCTCCTCGCGGGCCACCGCCTCGCCGCGGGCGACCATGCCGGCGACCTCGGACAGCGGCACCTCGCGCAGCGCGAGGGCCAGCAGCAGCGCCAGCGCCAGGATCGGGACCAGGTACCAGAACACCGGCGCCAGCGCGTCGGCGTAGGCCTCGACGATGGCGGTGCGCAGCGGCTCGCCGGCGGCCTGGACCGCCGTGGGCACCAGGGTGTCCGGTGAGGTGATCCCGGCGGCCACGGCCTGCTCGGGGTTGCCGGTCAGGGCCTCGCCGAGCCGGTCGGCCAGCCGGGTGGTGAACAGCGTCCCGAAGACGGCGACCCCCAGCACGGCGCCCACCTCGCGGAAGTAGTTGTTCGTCGAGGTCGCCGTGCCGATCTGGTCGGCGGGGACGGCGTTCTGCGCGGCCAGCACGACGTTCTGCATGATCAGCCCCAGGCCGGCGCCGAGCAGGAAGAACATCGCCCCGACGGTCCACAGCGCGGTGTCGCCGGCCAGCGTGGTCATCCAGACCATCGCGGCCAGGATCAGCGCGACCCCGGCGACGGTGAACCGCTTGTAGCGGCCGGTGCGCATGATCACCGCCGCCGAGCTCTGGATGGTCACGATGATGCCGGCGGTCATCGGCAGCATCAGCAGCCCGGAGTTCGCCGCCGACAGCCCGGAGCTCATCTGCAGGTAGGTCGGCGTGAACGCGACCGCGGCGAACATGCCCAGGCCGACCGCCATGCCCAGCGCGGTGGCCACCACGAAGGTCGGGTTGCCGAACAGCGACAGCGGGACGATCGGCTCCACCGCCCGCCGCTCCACGAGCACGAAGGCCGCGATGGACCCGGCGAGCACGGCCAGCAGCGCCAGCACCTGCCAGGAGCCCCAGCCCTCGCTGCCGCCGAGGTCGGTGGCCAGCACCAGCGAGGAGGTGGCGACGGACAGGGTGAGGATGCCGGCGAGGTCCAGCGGGGTGGTGCTGCGCTTGCGCGGGAGGGTCAGCGCCGCCCAGCCGACGGCGAAGGCGGCCAGCCCGATCGGGACGTTGACCCAGAAGCACCAGCGCCAGCCCAGCGCCGCGGAGTCGGTGAGGAACCCGCCGACCAGCGGCCCGGCCACGGCGGACAGCCCGAAGAGCGCACCGATCGGGCCCATGTACCTGGCCCGCTCCCGGGCCGGCACGATGTCGGCGATGATCGCCTGCGACAGGATCATCAGCCCGCCGCCACCGAGGCCCTGCACGCCGCGCCAGACCACCAGCCAGCCGAAGTCCGGGGCCAGCGCGGCACCCAGGCTGGCGGCGGTGAACAGCCCGATGGCGACCAGGAAGAGCGTGCGGCGGCCGTACAGGTCGCCGAACTTGCCGTACACCGGCATGACCAGCGTGGTGGCCAGCAGGTAGGCGGTGGTCATCCACGCCATGTGCGAGACCCCGCCCAGGTCCCCGACGATGGTCGGCATCGCGGTGGAGACGATCGTCTGGTCGAGCGCGGCCATCAGCATGCCGGCCAGCAGCGCGGAGAAGATGACGTTGACCCGCCGGCGGGTCAGCACGATGGGCGTGGCGGCGGGTGCGCTGGGCGCGCTGGACATGGAGCTCCTAGGGGTCTCAGGGGTGCGACGGCTCAGGCGGGCGTCGCGGGGAAGCCGGCCGTGACGAGGTCGAAGCCCTCGTCGACCAGCGCGGGCAGGTCGGCGGTGAACCCACTGGCCAGCCACCGGTGCAGTGCGGTGCGCATGACCGCGCCCTGCACCGCGGCCAGCAGGCCGGGCAGGGCGTCGGCGTCGGCGCGGGTGCCGGTGCGCTCGGCGAGCACGGCCGTCAGGGCCCGCTCGGCGTCGCCGAAGACGGCGGACAGCCGGGCCGCCAGCACCGGGTGGGCGTCCACGACCTGCAGCCGCAACGGCCACAGCTGCGGGTCCCGGGCCATCTCCCGTGCCTGGTCGAGGAGCACGGCACGGACCGCCTGGACCGGCGTCTCCGCACCCGGGCGGGCGCGCACGGCCTCGGCCAGCCGGCCCGAGTGCCGCGGGTCCAGCCCCACGACCGCGTCGTCCTTGGTGGGGAAGTAGTTGAAGAACGTGCGCGGGGAGACGTCGGCCTGCGCGGCGATGTCGTCGACGGTGACGCCGTCGAGCCCTCGGTCGGCCACCAGCTGGAGCGCCGCCGCGTGCAGTGCCCGCCGGGTCGCGTCCTTCTTCTGCTCCCGCAGCCCGGCCGTCATGCGGCGACCATCGCACCGAAGTTGCAGGATCTGCAAGTTCCGCCCGGGCCCGGCGCGTCGCGGGTACCGCGATGTCCGCCCGTCGCCGTCCGTCGACGCAATCCGTCGGTCCGGGAGCACGTGACGCCCGCTCCGTGCCGTCTGTCGTTACCCTCCCGCGCATGTCATCGCCCGACGCGCTTCCGAGGGTGGGTGCGCCGGCCGCCCGCGCGCTGGCGGGCCTCGGGATCACGTCCCTGGACCAGCTCGCCGGTCACTCCCGGGCCCAGCTCGAGGCGACACACGGGATCGGCCCCAAGGCGCTCGGGCTCCTCGAGGAGGCGCTCGCCGAGCGAGGCCTGCGTCTGGCGGACTGAGGCGCACGGCTCCTCGGGTTGCTGCCCACGAGCTGGCCGAGGACCACACCGGCCTGCCCGCAGCGGCCGACCGCCCGAAGCGGCCACCCGGCCTTCCGCTGGACGGAACGGCCCGCTTGGCGCGGTGGTCCGGCGGCTGACACGGTGACCCGATGGACGACGTCGTCATCTGCGCACCGCTGCGCACCCCGGTCGGCCGGATGGGCGGGGTCTTCGCGGGCCTGTCGGCCAACCAGCTCGCCGCCACCGCGATCCGGGCGCTGGCCGAGCGCACCGGGCTGGGCGAGGGCGAGGTCGACGACGTCGTGCTCGGGCACTGCAACCCCAGCGGGGAGAACCCGGCGATCGGCCGGATCGCCGCCCTGGACGCCGGCCTCGGGGTGCAGGTGCCCGGTCTCCAGCTGGACCGGCGGTGCGGCTCAGGGCTGCAGGCGGTGCTCTACGCGGCGATGACCGTCGCCTCGGGCGCGGCGACCACCGTCGTGGCGGGTGGCGTGGAGTCGATGAGCTCGGTGGAGCACTACGCCCTGGGCCTGCGCACCGGCGTGCGCGGGGACGGCGTCATGCTGCACGATCGCCTGGCCCGGGCCCGGGAGACCGCCGGCGGCGTGGACCACCCGGTGCCCGGCGGGATGTTGGAGACCGCGGAGAACGTGCGCCGCGAGCACGACATCGACCGGCTGGCGCAGGACGCGTGGGCGTTGCGCTCGCAGCAGGCCGCCGGTGCGGCGATCGCCGCGGGCCGGTTCGCCGACGAGATCATCGGCGTCGAGGTGCCCGGCACCCGGAAGACCCCTGCGCACGTGGTCACCACCGACGAGCACCCCCGCCCGGACACCACGATGGCCGACCTCGCCCGCCTGCGGCCGGTCATGGGCGCGGTCGACCCGGCGGCCACGGTCACCGCCGGCAACGCCTCCGGGCAGAACGACGGGGCCGCGGTCTGCCTGGTCACCACCCGCGCCGAGGCCGACCGCCGCGGCTGGGACCCGTTCTTGCGGGTCACCGGCTGGGCGGTGGCCGGCGTGCCGCCGGAGACGATGGGCATCGGGCCGGTGCCGGCCACGGCCGCGGTGCTGGCCCGCACCGGGCTCTCCTTCGCCGACCTGGACCTGATCGAGCTCAACGAGGCCTTCGCCAGCCAGGTGCTGGCCTGCCTGGACCTCTGGGGCCTGGGCACCGAGGACCGGGAGCGGGTCAACGTCAACGGCTCGGGCATCTCGCTGGGCCACCCGGTGGGGGCCACCGGCGCCCGCATCCTGGCCACCCTCGCCCACGAGCTCCGCCGCCGCGAGGGCCGGTACGCCCTGGAGACCATGTGCATCGGCGGCGGGCAGGGCCTGGCCGCCGTCTTCGAGCGGGTGGCCTGACCGCACCGCAGCACGCACCTCCCGCCGGCCGGTGGGAGGGGACAGCAGTCGATCGGGAGATGGAATGGACAAGGTCGTCCCCAGCGCCGCCGAGGCGGTGGCCGACATCGCCGACGGGGCCACCCTGGCCGTGGGTGGCTTCGGGTTGTGCGGCGTGCCGTTCGGCCTGATCGAGGCCCTGCTGGCCCAGGGGGCGTCGGGGCTGACCACGATCTCCAACAACTGCGGGGTCGACGACCAGGCGCTGGGCGTGCTGCTCTACGCGGGCCGGATCACCAAGACGATCAGCTCCTTCGTCGGGGGCAACAAGGAGCTGGCCCGCCTCTACCTGTCCGGGCAGCTGGAGGTGGAGCTGACCCCGCAGGGCTCGCTGGCCGAGCGGCTGCGCGCCGGCGGCACCGGCATCCCGGCCTTCTACACCCCGACCGGGGTCGGCACGCTGGTGGCCGAGGGCGGCATCCCGGTGCGCTACGACGCCGACGGCAACGTGGTGGCCACCAGCCCTCCGAAGGAGGTGCGCCGCTTCGGCGACACCGACTACGTGCTGGAGACCGCCCTGACCGCCGACTTCGGGCTGGTCCGCGCCGCGGTCGGCGACCGGCACGGCAACCTGGTCTTCGCCGCCTCCGCCCGCAACTTCAACCCGCTGGCCGCGATGGCCGGCCGGGTGACGATCGCGGAGGTCGAGCGGCTGGTGGAGCCCGGCGAGATCCCGCCGGAGCAGGTGCACCTGCCCGGCGTGTACGTGCAGCGGGTCGTGGCCGTCACCGACCCCGAGCGGCCGATCGAGAAGCGCACCACCCGGCCCCGCCGGTCACCGGGCACCCCGGCGGCCGCCGGCGACGAGACCACGGAGGCCTGAGATGGCACTGTCCCGCGACCAGCTCGCCGCCCGGGTCGCCGCCGACCTGCGCGACGGCCAGTACGTCAACCTCGGCATCGGCATGCCCACGCTGGTGCCCGGTCACGTGCCCGACGGCGTGCACGTGGTGCTGCACAGCGAGAACGGCGTGCTCGGCGTCGGCCCCTACCCGTTCGAGGGCGAGGAGGACGCCGACCTGATCAACGCCGGCAAGGAGACGATCACCGTCCTGCCCGGGGCCAGCTACTTCGACTCCGCGGCCTCGTTCGGGATGATCCGCGGCCACGTCGTCGACGTCGCCGTGCTGGGTGCGATGCAGGTCAGCGTCCGCGGCGACCTGGCCAACTGGCTCATCCCCGGCAAGATGGTCAACGGCATGGGCGGGGCGATGGACCTCGTCCACGGTGCCCGCGAGGTCGTCGTGATGATGGAGCACACCGCCCGCGACGGGTCGCCGAAGATCGTCGAGGAGTGCTCGCTGCCGCTCACCGGCCGGGCCTGCGTCGACCGCATCGTCACCGACCTGGCCGTCGTCGACGTGACCCCCGACGGGCTGGTGCTGCGCGAGGTCGCCCCCGGTGTCACCGCCGCAGACGTCGTGGCCGCCACCGGCGCCCCGCTGCACGTGCCCGACGACGTCCCGACCATGACCTTCGACCTCACTCGGTGACCGGCTCCACGGACTCCGCCGGCGGGAGAGCGGCCACCCCCACGTCCGGTCCGTGATCGTCGGGGTGCCCGCTCGCCGATGGGCCGCCTGCTCGGCGGGCTGACGGACCTCTCCGCCGCCGAGCGCGGTGACATCACCCTCGACGAGGTCTGCCTTTCCGGGCCAGACGCGATCGCGCCTCGAGTGGGCCCTGCCGGTCCGGTTGCTCGTCGAGGTGATCGCGCTCGGCGCGCAGGCCGCGATACCGGTGCTCATCGACCCGAGAACGGTCGGCTGTCGGACTGTCCGTCAGCGGGCGCTTGTTGCCCGCCGTTGCGGAACCCCTCGCGGTCACGCAGAGGAGGACGGCGGATCCCGCTGGCCGCTCTCGGAAGGGAGACCGGTAGCGGGCGGGGCGGCCGCTGGAGGACGGAGCGCTCACGCTGGTTCATCGGGGGCTCGGTGGCTGATGACGTACAGCCTGTACATGCGCGGACAACAGGCCGGCCGCCACGGCGCCGGCGGCGTTGAGCAACGCGTCCATCGGCGAGACGACTCGTCCCAGGGGCAGCGCCCACTGGAGGAACTCGATCCCGACGCCCACGCCCAGCATCGCGGCGAAGAGCCGGCGGGGGAGCCCGACAGCAGGCCGGAGGGCGACCAGGAGCACCGCGGGGACGGCCAGGAGGGCGAGGTTGCCCACCAGCTGCGTCACCGTGGCACTCGAACCCAGGCCGGTCGCGTACCAGCGCAGTTCGGTCAGCGGTGAGCCCCATGCCCATCCGGTGCCCTCCGGCGTCAGCGTTGCGACCGCCGCGGCGCACAGAGACGCCCAGAACGCGGCCCACTGGACTGGTCGTAGGCGGTTCGAGTGTCCGGCCGGCGCCGTGCCGGAGGTGGCCTCCGCGGCGGCCGGGCGGTCGAGGGTCGTTGCGGGGATCATGCCTCCACGATCACGCGGCCACCTCGCCTCTCCCTGTGTGATGGCTTCCCCTCGGCTGTGAGACGCGGTGACCTGGACGTGCGCGACGACCGCCCGCCACAGAGTCACTGCGCGAGCGACGTCTCGAACGGTCAGGCGTGCAACCAGGTCAACGACGGTCCGGCGTCATCGCTCTGTGGCCACCGGCGAGCGCGGCCACCGGTGCAGGGACGTCGGTCACCAGGTCCGTGTCCGGGGATGACGACGGGCGGTGGGCGCGGGAGCGACCGAAGACCGCGACCCGCTGGACGGCGAAGCTCAGCGTCACCAGCAGCGGCTCGGTGCCCAGCTTCGCCGGCAGCAGCCCGACACCGGCTGCGGTGAGGCCGGACAGCAGCACCAGGTTGGCGAGCAGCAGCGACCCGGCGAGCGCGATGTAGCCCAGCGCCGAACCCCGGCTGCGTCCGGCGGTGAACACGACTCGCCGGTTGACCGAGTAGTTGACCGTCCCGCTGACCAGCCTGGCACCCACGACGGAGAGCCACAGGCTGCCGGTCAGGGCGTCGAGCAGCACCAACGCCACCGAGTCGACAGCGAAGGCGGTCAGGGAGGAGAGCAGGAACAACGCCAGGGGCCGGTACACCCGCACGGAGTCACGGACAGCGCGGAAGTGGGAGGACGTGTTGCCCTGGGCGTACACCGTCGTGATCGGCATCTGGTCGATCGGGAGGCCCAGGCGGGCCGCCTCCAGCAACACCCGCAGCTCGTACTCGAAGCGGTCACCGCGCACGGTGAGCAGCCACGGCCACAGCCCGGGGGAGAAGCCACGCAGCCCGGTCTGGGTGTCGGTGAGCGCCCGTCCGGTCGCTGCCCGGACCAGCACCATCGAGACGAGGTTGCCCACCCGGCTGCGCAGCGGCACGCCTTCACCCGTGAAGCGCCGGACGCCGAGCAGCAAGCAGGAGCCGGCCCGCACTCGCGCCGCCGCTGCGACGACGTCCTCGGGCAGGTGCTGGCCGTCGGCGTCCGCGGTGACCACCCCGGCGTGCGGCCAGACCCGGGCCACGTGCGCCAGGCCGGTGCGCAGCGCCGCCCCCTTGCCGCGGTTGACCTCGTGACGGAGCACGGTGGCGCCGAGCTCTCGGGCGCCGGCGAGCGCGGGTGCCGTCGCCTCCGCGCTGCCGTCGTCGACGACCAACAACTCGAGGGTGGGGTCCAGCTGATGGACGGCGGCCAGGAGCGAGAGCAACTGGCCGTCGGGTTGGTAGGCCGGGACCAGCACGACCACCTGCATCAGGCGATGTAGAGGACGTCGGAGGTGCCGCGCTCGGTGCCCTTGCCGAGGGGGTCGTTGACCAGTGATCCGCCGAACACCATCGTCGAGGAGCCGCCGCCGTCGATGTTGTAGGCGGTGACCACGCCGAGGTCGACGAAGATCTGGGCGAGCTCGGGCAGCGTGACGCCCTCGCTGTACCCCGCGCTGCGCCCGTCGACCACCACGAACACCAGGTGGTTGGTGTCGATGACGCCGACGGCGGTGCGCGGCTGGTCGCCCTGGATCGAGTGGTTGCCGACGTTGGTGTCGATCTCGACCTGATCGATCCCGGCGACGACGGCCCCGGCTTCGACGATGGTCGGGCCGAAGGAGAGGGTGTTCCACACCCCTGCGGCGACCAGCTGGGCGGCCGTCGTCGTGGTCTCGTCGTAGACCCGCACCGTGCCGTCCCGGTAGAACGCCATGCCCTCGCGGGCGCCGGCGTCGCGGTAGACCACCCCGTTGCGGATGACCATCCCGGTGTCGCGGAAGCCGTAGTAGTCGCCGTTGACGGCGAACACCGCGTCGTGCGCGGCGGCGATGTCGGTGGGCTCGTCGATGATGTCGGTGCCGAACTCGTCGTTCGCGAACGCCGAGCGCAGCACCGTGGCGTCGGTGAGGACGACGTCGGCGACGAAGTAGGTCACCGTGCTGTCGCCGCTGCCGGTGACGACCGTGGAGATGGTGACGGCCGCCTGGTCGGAGGTGTAGGTGTCGCCGTCCATCGTGCCGCCGGTCGTGGTCGCCACACCGGCGTCCACGTCCTGCGCCGCGGCGTAGGAGGTGACGTCGGCGATCTGCACGTCGTCGACGACGAAGCGGTCCAGCGCCCAGGCGGCCGTGCCGCCGCCGGCGGCGAGCAGGACACCAGCGGCGCCGCCCAGGAAGGCGCGCCGGCTGTGCCGGCGGGGCGCGGCCGGAGGGGTCTGCGTCTCGGTCATGGCGTCGACGGTCGGGGCCCTCCCCGTGCGCCGGCTGGGTGTCCCGTGGGCTCTGGGTGTGGCCTCCACCGCTCACAGGCGCCACTCAGCAGGTAGCGGGCCGCCACCCATCCGGCGACGGGAACGTGTCTCCTGACCGACCGCCGAGTGAACGGAACCCGATGACCCAGCTCCTGCTCTACGCCGCCGACCTCGTCGCCGTCGGCGTCCTGACCTTCGGCGTCTACTTCCCCCGCCACCGCCGTCGCGACCTGCTCGCGGCCTTCCTGGGCGTCAACGTGGGGGTGCTCGCGGTCGCCGCCGCGCTGTCCACGAGCAGCGTCGGTGCCGGCCTGGGACTGGGGCTGTTCGGCGTGCTCTCGATCATCCGCCTGCGATCCACCGAGCTCGCCCAGCACGAGGTCGCGTTCTACTTCGCGGCGCTGGCGCTGGGACTCCTGGGCGGTCTGGGCTCCGGGACCGCGCAGTCCGAGTGGCTGATCCCGGTGCTGATGGCCCTGATCGTCACCGTCATGTGGGCCTCCGGGCACCCGCGGCTGTTCCGGCGGCACCGGCACACCGTGCTGGTGGTGGACCGCGCGTTCACCGATGAGGCCGCGCTCACCGCGCACCTGGAGGGCCTGCTCGGCGCCCGGGTCCACCAGGTGACCGTGCAGCGGGTCGACCTCGTCGACGACACCACGCTGGTCGACGTCCGCTACGAGCTCGCCGACCCGCCGACCCGCCCGGGCACCGCCGATCTGCACGAACGGCTCTCCGCTGACGCTGGGGTGCGGCGATGACGGTCGCCACCGTCGTCGACCTGCTGCCCACCGTCGAGCTCGCCGAGCTGGTCGAACGCGCCTCGCTGCAGACCCGGGTGGACCGCAAGTACCTGCTCACGCCCGGGCAGGCCGGGCAGTTCCTGGACAGGCTGGCCGAGACGGCGGCGCCCCGCGTGCTGTGCATCGACAGACGACGGGACTCCGGCTACGACTCGCTGTACCTGGACACCCCCGACCTGGCCGGCTACCACCTGGCGGCTCGGGGCCGTCGGCGCCGGTTCAAGGTCCGTCGGCGCACCTACCTGGAGACCGGCGAGACCTGGCTGGAGCTGAAGACCCGCGGCCCCCGCGGTGCCACGGTCAAGCAACGCTCCCTCGAGGGCTCGCGGGCCTTCCTGGACGACGCGCTGGCCGCTGCGGGCCTGCCCGACCTGCGCGGCGTCCCGCTCGTGCCGGTGCTCATGACCTCCTACCGACGGACGTCGCTGCTGCTCCCCGGTCACGGCACCGACACCGACAGCCGGCTGACCATGGACGCCGGTCTGCGCTGGTCGACCCCGGACGGCCGTCAGCTCGAGCTGCCCGACCGCGTCGTGGTCGAGACCAAGTCCGGCGCGCAGTCCTCAGCCGCCGATCGACTGCTCTGGCGTGCCGGCTGCCGTCCCGCGCGGATCAGCAAGTTCGGCACCGGTCTCGCCGCGCTGCACCCCACCCTGCCGGCCAATCGCTGGCACCCCGTCCTCACCCGCCACCTCACCCCTCGGGAACTCTCATGAAGCTCCGTCGACTGCGCGCCGGCCTCGTGGCCGGCGCGGCCGCCGTCCTGATCGCCGCCTGCGGCTCGACCGACACCACCGCGGCCTCGGACCCCACCGTCTCGACCGAGGTGGCCGGCGCGATCACCGACGCCACCGGCACGACGGTCGAGGCGGCGCTCGCCGCCAACGACGGCTGGGTGACCGCCTCGGCGGTGCCGGCCGGTTCCTCGACGGTCACGCTGACCGGAGACACCGCGTCCTCGGACTCCTCGTCGGTCGCCGTCGACGGGAACACGGTCACGATCACCGCCGCCGGCACCTACGTGCTCTCCGGCGACCTCGCCGGTCAGGTCGTCGTGGACACCGCGGACAGCGAGGACGTCGTCCTGGTGCTCGACGGCGCGCAGATCACCTCGCCCACGAGCGCGGGCATAGCCGTCACCAACGCCGAGACCGTCGTGTTGTCACTGGCCGACGGGTCCACCAACAGCATCGCCGACACCGCCGACCATGCCGACGACGGGACCAGCGCCGCGGTCGACTCCGCTGCGGACCTGGTCGTCACCGGCACCGGCTCCCTGCAGGTCACCGGAGCCCTCAACGACGGCATCAACAGCTCCGACGGCGTGACCGTCGAGTCGGGCACGGTGACCATCGACGCCGTCGACGACGGCATCCGGGGCCAGGACTCCGTCGTCGTCCTGGACGGCGACGTCACGGTCACCGCCGGAGGTGACGGGCTGAAGTCCGACGACACCGAGGACGTCAGCCGCGGCTTCGTGTACCTCGCCGGCGGCACGGTCACCGTGACCGCCAGCGGAGACGGCATCCAGGCCTCGACCGACGTGCTCGTCGGCGGCGGGACGCTGGAGGTCACCACCGGCGGGGGAGCGGGCCAGACCGTCGCCGACGACGCCTCGGCCAAGGGCCTCAAGGGCGACGTCAGCGTCGTCATCGGCGGCGGGGACGTCACCGTGGACTCAGCAGAGGACGCGGTCCACGCCGACGGCGTCGTCAGCGTCACCGGCGGCGACCTCACCCTGGCCGCGGCCGACGACGGCGTGCACGCCGAAGCCGACCTCTCGATCGCCGGCGGCACCGTGACGGTCAGCGGGTCCTACGAGGCGCTCGAGAGCGCAGTCGTCACCATCTCCGGCGGCGACGTCGACGTGACCGCCTCCGACGACGGGATCAACATCGCCGGGGGCGACGGTTCCTCGGCCGGAGGCCCGGGCGCGGCGGCGGACAGCACGGCCACCACCGGGGCCTACGCCCTGACCATCAGCGGCGGCACCGTCCTCGTGGACGCCGGCGGGGACGGCCTGGACTCCTCGGGCACGGTGACGATCACCGGGGGTGACGTCACGGTCAACGGCCCGACCGAGCAGGGCAACGGCGCGCTGGACGCCGACGGCGGGGTGACCGTCACCGGCGGCACGCTGGTCGCCGTGGGCACCTCGGGGATGGCCCAGACCCCCACCACCGAGTCGGCGCAGGGCTGGATCTCCGCGACCCTGGGCTCGACCGTGCCTGCCGGCACCGAGCTGCAGGTCGTGGACGGCGACGGCACGGTCGTCGCCACCTACACCGCAGCCAAGGCCCTGACCTCGTTCATCGTCTCCACAGCGGACATCACCACCGGCGAGACGTACACCGTCACGTCAGGCGGCAGCGACCTGACCACCGCCGTCGCCGGGGCGGGCGCCAGCACGGGCATGGGCGGCGGACCTGGCGGTGGCGGCCCGGGTGGCAGCAGGACAGACGGGGGCGGGTCCCGTCCGGGGGGCTGACGCAGCGTCACCGCGTTCCCGGTCGGTGAGGACGTCGAGGGTCGAGTCCGGCAGCACCACGCGGTCGGGCTGGTCAGGCAGCCACAGCAGACGCCCAGGCTGTCCGACGGGGCGGCTCAGCCGGACCACCGAGGGTGAGGACCCCCGCCCGATCGAGGAGTGACATGAACGTCCACTGCCCGCACTGCGGGGCCGCATGACCGCCGTGCTGACGTCACGCACCGGGTCCGCCCGCACGAGTCCCGACACCCGCCGGGCCCGGCTCGACGCCGGCGTCCGGCTGGGCGCCGTCGTCGCGCTCTGGGCCGGACTGCTGCTGGTCATGTACTGGTGGGCCACCGGCGGCGGCATCCAGGACCTCGGCGGCTGGGAGACCGGACTGGACTCCACCGGCCGCCTCACCGGACTGCTGGCCTCGGTGCTGTTGCTCGTCCAGGTGCTGCTGATGGCCCGGGTCCCGGTGCTCGAGCGCGCCCTCGGGCAGGACCGGCTGGCCCACGTGCACCGCCTGGTCGGCTTCACCTCGTTCAACGCCATGGTCGGCCACGTCGTGCTGATCACCTGGGGCTATGCGGCTGGCGAGCTCACCCGCACCCCGGCGACGCTGTGGGACCTCACCGTCCACTACCCCGGCATGCTGCTGGCCGTCGCCGGCACGGTGTGCCTGGTCATGGTGGTCGTCACCAGCGTCAAGGCGGCCCGGCGGAGGCTTCGGTACGAGTCCTGGCACCTGATGCACCTCTACGCCTACCTCGGCGTCGGGCTCGCCCTGCCGCACCAGCTCTGGACCGGCCAGGACTTCACCGCCTCGACCGCCCGCACCGTGTTCTGGTGGTCGCTGTGGGCCGCCGCCGCGGGTGCGGTCCTGCTCTGGCGGGTGGCCCTCCCGCTCGCGCGCACCGCTCGCTGCGGCATCCGGGTCGCCTCGGTGGTCGCCGAGGACGACGACGTGCTGTCGGTGCTCATGACCACCCGCCGCTCCGTGCCGGTCGAGGCCGGGCAGTTCCTCACCCTCCGGTTCCTGAACGGCCGGGGCTGGAGCCGGGCCCATCCCTACTCGCTGTCCGCAGCACCTGATGGGCGGTACCTGCGGATCACCGTGCAGGTGGTCGGCGACGGCGGCGCGGCCCTGCGGCAGCTGCGACCGGGCACCCGGGTGCTGGCCGAGGGCCCCTACGGCCGGCTCTCCGCCCGGGCGCGCACCCGGCCGAAGGTCGCCCTGATCGGCGCAGGCGTCGGCATCACCCCGCTGCGGGCACTGGCCGAGGCGCTGGACTACGCGCCGGGCGAGGCCGTCCTGCTGCACCGCTACACCGGCCGGCCGCTGTTCCAGCGCGAGCTGGAGGCGCTGGCCGCTGCCCGCGGGCTGCAGGTGCTGTGGCTGCCCGGCCACCGGCGGGCCCCGGACTCCTGGCTCGGGGACGGCGTCGGCGCCGCTGACGACCTGGCCGCACTCACCTGGTGGGTGCCCGACATCGCCGACCGCGACGTCTACGTCTGCGGCCCCGCGCCCTGGGCCGACGACGTCGCCCGCACCACCACCGCCGCCGGTCTGCCCACTGACCGGTTCCACGTCGAGAGCTTTGGTTGGTGATCCGAGTGAAGAAGATCGTGCTGTGGTTCATGAGCACCGTGACCGTGGTCGTGCTGCTGTTCGGGTACCACACGTCCACCTCCTCCACCGCGGTGGCGAGCGCGCAGTCCTCCGCCGTCGCCCCGGTGACCAGCGGTGCCGGGACGTCGTCCGGGTCGTCGTCGGGCTCGTCGACGTCGGGGACGTCGACGTCCACCACGTTCACCGGCGACTCCGCCTCGACCCGGTGGGGGCCGGTGCAGGTGGAGATCACCGTCGCCGGCGGCACGGTCACCGACGTCTCGGTGGTCGACTACCCCGACGGCAACGGCAAGGACCGGCAGATCAACGCCCGGGCGCTGCCGGTGCTGGTGCAGGAGACCCTGGACGCGCAGAGCGCCGACATCGACATGGTCAGCGGCGCGACCGTCACCAGCGACGGCTACGTCGAGTCGCTGCAGAGCGCCCTGGACCAGGCGGGGCTGTGACCGCCGCAGCGCCGGCGGCACGGTACGTGGAGCACGTGATGGGCATGCCGATCAGCCTCGCGCTGCGCGGCCGGCACGCCGGCGACGACATCGGGCAGGCGGCCTGGGCCCAGGTCATGGACTCGCTGCGGCAGGCCGACCGGGTGTTCAGCACCTACCGGGCCGACTCCGTGGTCTCCCGGCTGCGGCGCGGGGAGGTCGGCCTGGAGGACTGCCCGCCGGAGGTGGCCGAGGTGCTCGGGCTCGCTGCGGCCGCCGAGCAGCAGTCGCACGGGGCGTTCAGCGTGTGGCTGCCAGGTCCGGACGGCCAGGTGCGCCTGGACCCCAGCGGTGTCGTGAAGGGCTGGGCGGCCGAGCGGGCCGCCCAGCCGCTGCGGGACCTGACCGGTACCGACTTCTGCCTGTCGGCCGGTGGCGACGTCACCTGCGCCACGACCGACCCCGGTGCCCGCCCGTGGCGCATCGGCATCGAGGACCCGGCCGACCCGAGCAGGGTCCTCGCGGTCGTGCCGGTGCACACCGGCGCGGTCGCCACCTCCGGTACGGCTCACCGGGGTGCGCACCTCCTCGACGCGCGCACCGGCCTGCCACCGGCCGGCGTTGCGTCGGTCACCGTGGTGGCCGGCTCGCTCACGTGGGCGGACATCGACGCAACCGCGGCCTACGCACACGGGCCCGAGGCGGCGCGCTGGCTGGACACCCGCCCCGGCCAGTCCGGGCTCGTGGTGTGGACCGACGGCTCGACGACCACCGTCGCCGGCGCCGCGGGCTGAGCCCTCCACCTGACCCGCGAGGCAGTGCTGCCCGGGTCTGCTCGTCGACGCCCACCAGGTCCCGGTCTGGTAGGTCGCGGGGACCGGTCGTCCGAGGACCGCGACCCCACGCCCGGACGAGCGGGTTCTCGAGCCTGAGTCGGCCAACGTCTCGGAGTGCCCGCCCTGGGGCCCCTCCGGTCCCTCGGGACCTTGGCCAGTGGGACGGTCAGGACGGGGGCGGACCCGGTCGTGGTCCGCCCCCGTGGCGTTGGAGCCGTCGGTCCGGTGGACGTCCGGGGGATGGCTGCCACGCGGCACACCGCCACCGCCGGGGAGGTCTGTGGCCGGCCACAGCGGCGGGAGAGTCCGGTGATGGTCGAGCTCTGCCCCAGGTGGGGCGGAGCTCGACCATCACGAGAACGAGGGGCTCGGCCTCCTCGAGGTCAGCCGACGGGCTGGCTGAGGTCGTACAGCGTGACCCCGTCGACGGTCTGGGCGGTGTAGGTCGCCGCCACCCAGGCCGCGATCTCGGCCGAGGCGTTGCTGCCACTGTCACTGCCCATCCCCGCGCCGCCGATGAACCAGTGCACCTGGCCGTCGGCGACGAGGGCCTGGAACTCCGCCAGCGTGGGGGAGGGGTCGCTGCCGTTGAACCCGCCGATGGGCATCACCGGCAGCTCGGTGGCCAGCTGGTACCCAGCCGCGCTGTTGGCCCCGACGGCCGCGGCGACCCAGGTGAAGGAGTCCGCGTTCTCGGACAGCGCCGCGACGACCTCCGCACTGGGGTCGGCGGCGTTGAGCAGCCCGCCCATCCCGCCACCGCCACCGGTCCGGCCGGTCGCCCCACCGGCCCCCGGGACCTGGCCGCCGGTGCCGGTGCCCTGGCCGGGTGCCTGACCGCCGCCCGCGCCCTGGCCGGGTGCCTGGCCGCCGCCCGCGCCCTGACCGCCGAAGCCGCCCGCCGGCGGGGCGCCGTTCATCCCGGCGCGGCCTCCGCCCATCCCACCGCCCATGCCCGTACCGCCGCTGACGGTCGGCCCGGCCGTGACGATCGAGCCGGTGTGCGCCGTCCCGGTGGTCTGCACCGCGTAGGCGGCTGGGCCACCGAGCGCGGCCAGGACGCCGACGGCCAGCACCGTGGCGGCGACCAGCCGGCCGGCGCGGTGGGCGACCAGCAGCCCGAGCGCGGCGAGCAGGCCCGCCACGACCACGGCCCAGCGCAGCCACGGCAGGAAGTCCGCCGAGCGGCCGAGCAGCACGGACGACCACAGCGCCGTCCCGGCCAGGCCCAGCGCGAGCACGATGCGCGCCCACGCCGTCCCGCGGCGTTGCCACAGCAGCCCGCCGCCGATGCCGACCAGCGCAGCGACCGCCGGAGCCAGGGCGACGGTGTAGTAGGCGTGGAAGATGCCCGCCATCAGGCTGAAGGTGAGCCCGGTGACGACCAGCCAGCTGCCCCAGGTGATCAGTGCCGCGCGGCGGGCGTCGGTGCGCGGGGCCCGGCCCAGCGCGACCAGTCCGGCGACCAGCAGGGCGATCGCGGCCGGCAGCAGCCAGGCGATCTGGCCGCCGATCTCGGCGGTGAACAGCCGGGTCAGCCCGGTCTCGCCCCAGTTCCCGCCACCGGTCCCACCACCACCGCCGACGCTGCCGGTCTCGTCACCGGTCAGCCGGCCCAGGCCGTTGTAGCCCCAGATGAGCTCCCAGGCGGAGTTGGTCTGCGAGCCGCCGATGTAGGGCCGCCAGGACTCCGGCACCAGTTCGACGATGGCCACCCACCAGCCGGCGGACACCAGCAGCGCCCCGCCGGCGGCGAGCACGTGGGCGAAGCGGCGGCCCAGCGTCGTCGGAGCGGCGAGGAAGTACACCAGCGCGAACCCGGGGACGACGAGCATCGCCTGCAGCGTCTTGGTCAGGAACGCCAACCCGATGAGCACGCCGACGCCGACCATCCAGCGCAGGCTCGCCGTCTCCAGCGCGCGGGTGGTGGCGTAGGCGGCCAGCGTCATCAGCAGCACGAGCAGCGCGTCGGGGTTGTCGAAGCGGAACATCAGCACCGCCACGGGGGTCAGCGCCATCGCCGTCCCGGCGAGCAGGCCGGCGCCGGGGCCGACCACCCGGCGCACGGCCAGGTACACGATGCCGACGGTGGCCACGCCCATCAGCGCCTGCGGCACCAGCAGCGCCCAGGAGTTCAGCCCGAACAGCCGCACCGAGATCTCCATGACCCACAGCGAGGCCGGCGGCTTGTCGACGGTGATCGAGTTCGCCGCGTCGGAGGAGCCGTAGAAGAACGCCTCCCAGCTCTGCGACCCGGCCTGCACGGCCGCGGCGTAGAAGGCGTTGGCCCAGCCCGAGGCGGCGAGGTCCCAGAGGTACAGCAGCCCGGTCGCGGCGAGCAGGCCGAGCAGCGCCGGCCGCACCCACGACGGGTCCTCGTCCCGGCCGCGCACCAGCCGGCGGGCGCGGGAGCTGTGGGCGGGCGGCGCGGTGCCCGGCTCCGGCAGGGGTGCGGGAGCGAACGCGGGGGTGTCGAGGGCGGTGCTCATCAGAGGGTCTCCATCGCCGGGACGGCGGGCTCGGGGGCGGGCGTCGGTGCGGGGGTGCGGAACACCCAGCCGCGGAGGAGCAGGAAGCGCAGCAGGGTCGCCAGCGCGTTGGCCGCGACCAGCAGCAACAGCTCGGTGCTGCGGGCGGGGGAGTCGGTGAGGGCGTGCAGGACGGCGAGGGTGCCGCTGGTCAGCGCCAGGCCGAGGACGAACACGACCAGCCCCTGCAGCTGCGCGCGGCCGGCGCCGGGGCCGCCGCGGATGCCGAAGGTGACCCGCCGGTTCGCCGCGGTGTTGGCCACCGCGGTCATCGCCAGGGCGACCAGGTTGGCCGGCTGGGCGGCCACCACGTGCCGCAGCGCCAGGAACAGCACGAGGTAGGCCAGCGTCGACAGCACGCCGATGCCGGCGAACCGCACCGCCTGACCGAACAGCCCGGCCGGCACACCGGGCACGGGGTCGGCCAGCGGTCCGCGGCCCACCGAGGCCCGTAGCTCCGCCAGGGGCAGCCGGCCGGTGCTCAGCGCGCGCACCATCCGGACGATGCCGGCGACGTCCGCCTTCGCCGTCTTGACGATGTCGACGCGGCTGTCGGGGTCGTCGACCCAGTCCACCGGCACCTCGTGGATGCGCAGGCCGCTGCGCTCGGCGAGCACCAGAAGCTCGGTGTCGAAGAACCATCCGGTGTCCTCCACCAGCGGCAGCAGCCGGGCGGCGACGTCGGCGCGGATGGCCTTGAAGCCGCACTGCGCGTCGGAGAGTCGGGTGGCCAGGGTGCCGCGCAGCAGCAGGTTGTAGCCGCGGGAGACGACCTCGCGCTTGGCGCCGCGCACCACCCGGGAGGACGGCGCCAGCCGGGTGCCGATCGCCAGGTCGGAGTGGCCGCTGATCAGTGGTGCGACCAGCGGCAGCAGCGCGGCCAGGTCGGTGGACAGGTCGACGTCCATGTAGACCAGGACGGGTGCGTCCGAGCCGAGCCACGCAGCGCGCAGGGCCCGCCCGCGGCCGGGTTCGGGGAGCACCAGCACCTCGATGCCGGGCAGCTCGGCGGCGATCCGGCGGGCGACGTCCACGGTGCCGTCGGTGCTGGCGTTCTCGGCGACGGTGATCCGGAACGGGTAGGGCAGGTGCTCGGTGAGGTGCCGGTGCAGCCGGCGCAGGCACGGTTCGAGGTCGGCCTCCTCGTCGTGCACGGGGACGACGACGTCCACGACCGGACGGAACGGGTCGGTGCCGCCGGCCGGCTCGGCGGCGCGCAGGGAAAGCGGTGGCATGGGGCAACGGTCGGGTCCGTGGCTGGCGTGCGGCTCTGGCCGACCCAGGTGGCAGCTGTGTGTCCCGGTCGAGAGGACGATCGGCGCGCGTCCGTGATCTCCCAGCGTGGCCCGGTGGGGCTTCTCGCCGGTGTTCGCCACGGTGCTGCTGACAGCTCGGTGGTCGCACGGTCCCGGTCGGCGGGTGGGTCGTCGCCGGCGGAGAGGTGGCCGCGCGTGCGCTCAGGAGGCCGCGGTGTCGAGGTCCGCACCGTCGTCGTGGGTCTCGGGGTCTGGCGCGCCGAGGACGGCGTGGGGCAGTCGAACGGTCAACACAGTCTCCCCGGGTCGGCTGGTCGCTGTGACGGTGCCGCCGTGCGCAGCGACGACGGCGTGCACGATGGCCAGGCCCAGCCCGGTGGACCCCGCAGCGCGGGATCGTGAGGAGTCGCCGCGGGCGAAGCGCTCGAAGACGTGCTCCAACAGTCCCGGTGGGATGCCGGGACCGTCGTCCACCACCTGGATCACCGCGTCACCGTCCAGGACGGACAGGCGCGCGGTCGCGGTGGTGCCCGGCGGGGTGTGCGTGCGGATGTTGGCCAGCAGGTTGGCGATGACCTGGTGCAACCGCGGCTCGTCACCGGGTACGACGACGGCGCTGTCGGGCAGGTCGAAGCGCCAGTGGTGCTGCGGTCCGGCGGCATGGGCGTCGCTGACGGTGTCGATGAGCAGCGCCGTCAGGTCGACCTCGCCGGAGGGGACGTCTCGGCCGGCGTCCAGGCGGGCCAGCAGCAACAGGTCATCGACCAGACCGGACATGCGGAGGGCCTCGGACTCGACCCGGCCCAACGCGTGCCCGACCTCGGGCGGCACGTCGGTGTGGTTGCGCCGCACCAGTTCGGCGTAGCCGCGGATCGAGGCCAGTGGGGTCCGCAGCTCGTGGCTGGCGTCGGCGACGAACTGGCGCACCTGTGTCTCGGAGGCCTGGCGGGCGGCCAGTGAGCTCTCCACGTGGTCCAGCATCCGGTTCAGTGCCGACCCGACCTGGCCGACCTCGGTGTGGACGTCGGTGTCGGCCGGGGGGACGCGCTCGGCGAGCTCCACCTCGCCACTGGCCAGCGGCAGCTCGGCGACCCGGGTGGCGGTGGTGGCCACCCGCTGCAACGGGCGCAGGGTGCGGCCGATGGTCAGCCAGCCGATCACCCCGGCCACGGCCAGACCTGCCAGCCCGGCACTCACCTCGACGGTGATCAGCCTGGCCAGGGCGGTGTCGGCCTCGGCCAGTGGGCGCCCGCTGACGAGGACGTCCCCGTCCGGGCTCGTGGCGGCCGTCACGCGGTAGTCGCCGAGATCGTCGCCCAGGTCGACGGTGCGCGGCTGGCCATCGCGGGGAACGGAGGTGACCAGCTCCACCTGGGCGTCGGTGAGCTCACGCAGTTGTCCCTGGTCGCCGATCACGCCGGCAACGGTGTCCCCGCCGGCTTCGATGCGGACGCCGAGCGTGCCCTCGCCCTGCCCCGGTGCGTACAGGAAGTCCGGCCGGTCGTCATCGACCGGCGATGGGCCGAGGTCTGTCGGTGTCTCCCCGTCCGGAGGCGTCCTGCCATCAGGTGGTGGCTGGTCGGCTCGCGAGGCGCGGTCGGCGGTCGCGGAGAGCTGGGCGTCCACCTGGCTGATCAGTTGCTGGCGCTGTGACGCCGTCGCCACGAACCCCACGAGGACCAGGATCAGCGCGAGCGGGACGAGGAAGGCGAGCACCAGCTTCGTGCGCAAGGACACCCGTCGGATCGGGCGCAGGAGAGGCATCAGGGAGCGGGCTTGATCACGTATCCCGCGCCGCGGAGCGTGTGGATCATCGGCGTGCGGCCGGCGTCGATCTTGCGGCGCAGGTAGGAGATGTAGAGCTCCACGATGTTGCCCTGGCCGCCGAAGTCGTACTGCCACACCCGGTCCAGGATCTGCGCCTTGGACAGCACCCGCCGGGGGTTGCGCATCATGTACCGGAGCAGCTCGAACTCGGTCGCGGTCAGCCGCACCTCCTCACCGGCGCGGGTCACCTCGTGACTCTCCTCGTCCAGGGTCAGGTCGCCGACGACGAGCAGGCTGTCTGCGCTGACCGCGCGGTTCGTCCGCCGCAGCAACCCGCGCAGGCGTGCCGCGACCTCCTCCAGGCTGAACGGCTTGGTGACGTAGTCGTCCCCGCCGGCGGTGAGGCCGGCGATGCGGTCCTCGACGGCATCGCGGGCAGTGAGGAACACGACCGGCACCAGGGGCGCGTCAGCGCGCAGCCGGCGCAACACCTCCAGGCCGTCCAGGTCCGGGAGCATGACGTCCAGGACGACGGCGTCGGGACGGAACTCGCGAGCGGTCGTCACCGCGGTGGCGCCGTCACCAGCGGTACGCACCTCCCAGCCCTCGTACCGCAGGGCCATCGACAGCAGGTCCGACAGCATCGGCTCGTCATCGACCACGAGCACCCGCAGCGGACTGCCATCGGCACGGCGCAGGTCCTGCCGGGACGACGAGGCCGTGCTGGAGGAGGTCATGAGAGCAGCTTCGCGGACGAGGGTGTGCCACGTCCATGTCGATGCTGTGTCGGACCTGTGAGCGGCGGTCGACAGTTCTCGTCGGGCAGCGGTCGATCCGTTCAGGGATGCCAGTGGTCCTCCCGGCACCCGGCAACGTGCTGCTGTGCCGCCTCTTCGACGGGGTGAGACGTCGATGGACCGGTCGGCTGGGCGAGGTGGCCGTGTCCGGGGTCAGCGGGCCGGCAGCTCCCGCAGCCCGAGCAGCCGGTCCAGCACCCGGAACCGGTAGGCCGCCCCCAGCGCGAGGAACCACAGGACGAGCACCGGCAGCACGATCGTGTACACCGGCGGGGCTGCGCCGGTGAGCCCGAGGTAGGTGGAGACGGCCGGGGTGAGCAGGGCGCCGAGCAGCACGACGAGCAGCCCGGCGACCAGCAGCCCGGTGCGCCGGTCGACGGTCCGGGTGAAGACGGCGAACACCCGGGCGGGCGGGACGAGGAAGAGGACCAGCAGGACCGAGGCCAGCGACACGAAGGTGTTGAGGCCGGTCTGGGCGCCGATCGCGGAGGCCGCCTCGGCGAAGTCGGCGTCGGTGCCGTAGGTCAGCCCGGTGTAGCTCTCGAACTCCGTCACCACGAAGTCCGGCGCGCGCCCGGTGGTGAAGACGGCGGACAACCCGGTGTACAGGAAGGCGTAGACGGCGACCCCGCCCCCGGCGGTCAGCAGTGCGGCCGGGACGACGAACCGGCCGAGCGTGGCCAGCAGGTGCGGGTCGGGGGCCGTGGGCCGCGCCCAGGCGGTGAGCACGATCGTGGGCAGCCCGACGGTGAACAGGGTCAGGCCGCCCTGGGCGGGGGAGTAGGGGAAGCCCAGTCCGAGCATCGTGACCGCCACGATGACCAGGGCCTGGGTGGCGACCCGGGCCAGGAAGAGCTGGGCGGAGGTGGTGATGCCGGCGATGAGGCGTCGCCCCAGCCGGCGGGCGGGCACGAGGGCGGCCAGGGAGTCCCCGGTCAGCACGATGTCGGCAACGTCGCGGGTCACCGCGCTCCCGCTGGCCATGGCCACCCCGACCTGGGCGGCCTTGAGCGCGCGGGCGTCGTTGACGCCGTCGCCGACCATCGCCACGTAGTGCCCCTGGCGCCGCAGTGCGGCCACCACCCGTTCCTTCTGCTCCGGCGCCACCCGGCCGAACACCGAGCCGGCCGCGACGACGGCGTCCAGCTCGGCGTCGGTCAGCCCGGGGAAGTCGCCGGCGTGCACGCCGGTGGCGTCCCGCAGCCCGGCGCGGGCGGCCAGCGCGGCGACGGTGCCCGGGTCGTCGCCGGAGAGCACCTTGACCGCGATGCCCTCCTCGGCGAAGCGGGCCAGGGTGGCGGGCACGTCGGGGCGCAGCTCGTCGGCCAGCGCCACCAGGGCCAGGGCCTCCAGGCCGGGCAGCACCGGCCGGCCGGTGGCGTCCCGAAGCGGGGCGCCGGGGTCGGCGGCCCGGGCGAACACCAGCACCCGCAGGCCCTGCGCCGTCCGGGCGGTGACCTCCCCGGCGGGGAGCGCGGTCCGCAGCGCCGGGGTCAGCGCCTCCGGTGCGCCCAGCACCCACGTCGCCCCGGCCGTGCGCACCGCGCTCCACCGCAGCGCGGAGCTGAACGGCACCTCCTCGGCCACCGCGACCGGGTCGCCCGGCAGTGCGCCGGCCAGCGCGGCGCTGGTCAGGTTGGGTGCGCCGGTGCTGTGCGCCATCGCGGCCAGCGCCGCGGTGACCTCCGCGGTCCGGTGCCCACCCAGGGGCACCAGCTCGGCGAGGGTGAGCCGCCCGGTGGTCAGCGTGCCGGTCTTGTCGGTGCAGACGACGTCGACGTTGCTCACCGACTCCACCGCGTTGACCCGCTGCACGAGCGCGCCCTGCCGGGAGGTGGTGACCGCGCCGGCGGTGTAGGCCAGCGCGATGAGGAAGAACAGCCCGTAGGGCACCAGCCCCGACAGCACGGCGGTGGTCTGCACGACCCGCACCAGTGACAGCCCCTCCAGTGCCGCCTGGGCCAGGATCGCCCCGCTCATCAGCACCACCAGCAGCATCGTCAGCCGGACGACGAAGGCGATCCGCCGCTGCAGTGGCGTGGTGTCGGTGGTGGCCCGGCGGGCCTCGGCGGTGAGCCGCTGGGCGTGGCTGTCGGCGCCCACGTCGCGGGCCAGCTGCAGCGCCGCGCCACCGACCACCACGCTGCCGGACAGCAGGTCCTCACCTGGGGAGCGCAGCTGGGCGTCGGACTCACCGGTCAGCAGCGACTCGTCCACCTCGGCATGGCCGGTCAGCACCGGGCCGTCGACGACGAGCTGGTCACCGGGCCGGACTCGGACGACGTCGCCGCGCACCACCTCCTCGGGACCGACCTCGGTGTCGGCCCCGTCCCGGACGACGACCACGGTGCTGCGCGCCAGCAGCTGCAGCCGGTCCAACTGCCGCTTGGCACGGATCTCCTGGACCGCGCTGATCGCCGCGTTGAGCACCCCGATGCCCACGCTGATCAGCGCGTCCCCGGGCCGCCCGAGCGCCAGCAGGGCGATGCCCAGGGAGAACAGGATGGAGTTGTAGAGGTTCAGGACGTTGGTGCGCACGATCCGCCCGTAGGTGCGCGACGACGCGGTGACCGCGTCGTTGCCCTCGCCCCGGCGGCGCCGGGCGGCCGCCTCGCCGGTCGACAACCCGAGGGTGGCGGACCCGACGGTGGGGAGGGACGCGGCCGTGGGGCGGGAGGTCACCGACCCAGGATGACGCCCCGGCCGGTGGATCCCGTGCTGGACGTGGCCGTCGGCGCCGTCCCGTCCGGGGTGGGCACCGAGCTGGCCGGGAGTGCGGACCGCGGGAGGAGCGCCGTCAGCCGGCGCTCCTCCTGCGACGGCCCGGTCAGGGGACGATGCGGGCGGCGCGGTAGCGCTCGACGTAGCCGAAGAAGCTGTCCCGGCTGTCCCGGCTCTCGGTGAACCCGGCCTTGCGGCTCTTGTTCATGTCGGTGAGCACCTCGATCTCCCGGCCCAGGTCGCTGTCGGTGTGCCACCAGGAAGCGATCCGGCCCAGGTCGGGCTCGACCAGGCCGTGCTCGGCGGCGATCTCGGCCCAGACGGGCTCGGTGCCGGCCATGGACTCGGTGAGCGGCCGGATGCGCTCGGAGAAGCCCTCCCACTCCAGCCCGAAGTGCTCGGCGATCTGCGGCCAGAGCCAGCGCCAGCGGAAGACGTCGCCGTTGGCGGTGTTGAAGGCCTGGTCCTGCCCGGCCTCCGACGTCGCGGCCCAGATGATCTGGTCGGCGAGCAGGTCGGCGTCGGTGACGTCGGTGACGCTGTTCCACTGGGTCTCCGACCCCGGGAAGACGAACGGGCGCCCGGTCTTCCTGCAGATGGCCGCGTAGGCCGACAGCGTGAGCACCATGTTCATCGCGTTGCCGACGGCGAAGCCAAAGACGGTGTGCGAGCGGTGCACGCTCCAGGTGAAGCCCGCGCGGGCGGCGGCGGCGAAGAGCTCGTCCTCCTGCGCGTAGTAGAAGTTCGGCGCGTCCAGCCGCGGCTCGTCCTCGTGGAACGGGGTGTCGCCCATCTGGCCCTGGGCATAGGCCTCGAAGGGGCCGAGGTAGTGCTTGAGCCCGGTCATCAGCGCCACGTGCCGGACCGAGCCGGCCGGCTCCAGGGCGGCGAGCAGGTCGCGGACGGCGGCACCGTTGACGGCGATGTTCTCGGCCTCGGTGGCCTGTCGGGTCCACGCGGTGATCGCGACCAGCTCCGGCGCCAGCCCGTCGAGGGCGGCGGCCAGCCCGGCGGGGTCGGCCAGGTCGGCCTGCATGGGGCGGATGCCGGGCCCGGGGGCGCGACCGCTGCGGGAGAGCCCGTGGACCTCCCAGCCGGCGGCGACCAGCCGGGCGCCGAGGTTCTGCCCGACGATGCCGGTGGCACCGACGACCAGGGCCCTGCGTGGGATGGAGCTGCTCATGTCCTGCTCCTCGTGGTCTCGTGTCGCTGCGCGGCCGTGCTGCCCGATCCGGCGTCCTCGTCATCGAACGGCGCTGGTCGCCGGGCCGACAGCAGCTGTCGCGAGCCCGTCCTCCTCTTCTGCCCGCGGCGACGTCCTGGTGACCGTGACCTCACGCACCACCCGGTCGTCGCGGGCGGGGAGCTCGTGCAGGGACCCCGCCGCGCCACAGGTCATCCATCCCGCCAGGTGGCTGCACCTCAGGCGGGGGGCCGCCCCCGGACGGCTCCGGGGGACAGCAGCGTCGGTGACCGCGCGGCCGACAGCGACGCGCTGGGCTGCGGACAGCCCGCACACAGGTCCGCGCCGCACGGTCGTCCCACGGGCCGCGACCGGCGGCCCCGGACGAGGAGTGCACATGCGCAGGAAGCTGATCGTCGCCACGACCGCAGGCGTGCTGGCCCTGGGTGGTCTGGCCGTCGCCGTCCCGGCGCTGGCCGACACCGGCACCAGCGGCCAGTCCGCCGTCGGACGGATCACCGAGGCGCTGTCCGGCCTGGTCTCCGACGGGTCGCTGACCCAGGAGCAGGCCGACGAGGTCGCCACCACGCTGGACGGGGCGGGCATCGGCGGCCACGGCGGGCCCGGCGGCCACGGCGGCGGGCGGCTCGACCTCACCGCGGCAGCCACCGCGCTCGGGATGAGCGAGGACGAGCTGCGCACCGCCCTGGACACCGAGGGCACCAGCCTGGCCGACGTCGCCGGGCAGCAGGGCGTCGCCGTCGACACGGTCGTCGACGCACTGGTCGCCGCCGTGCAGGCCGACGTCGCCGAGCACGTGCAGGACGGCGACCTGACCCAGGCCCAGGCCGACGAGCGGCTCGCCGACCTGGAGGCCCGGGTGACCGAGCGGGTCCAGAGCGACAGCTGGGGCCCCGGCCCTGGACGTGGCGGCCCCGACCGCGACGCCGACGGGACCACCGAGGACGACTGACCCGGGCGCGACCGGCCACGTCAGCAACGTGGCCGGTCGCTCGGGTCGCTGGACGTAATGCGGAGGTCACAGACCGCACCTAGCGTGCGGCCCATGAGACGCCCCCTCGTCGCCACCGCCGTCGCGATGGCCCTGACCGTCCCCCTCCTGGCTGCCACACCGGCCCTCGCCGACCGGTACGACCCCGGCAGCACCAGTGGCGGGGACCCCTACTTCCCGGCCGCCGGCAACGGCGGGTACGACGTGTCGCACTACGACCTCGGCCTGTCCTACGACCCGGCGACCGGCCGGCTGGACGGGACCGCGGTCATCAGCCTCACCGCGACCGCGGACCTGGACAGCTTCAGCCTCGACCTGCGCGGGCTCACCGCCACCTCCGTGCTGGTCGACGGGAAGAAGGCGGGCTTCCAGCAGTTGCCGCCGCCGGAGGACGGCCGCGGCGGCGAACTGGTCGTCACCACGCGCCCGAAGCTCAAGGCCGGCAGCACGCACACGGTCACCGTCGTCTACGGCGGCGTCCCGGGGAAGCCGGAGGACATCGAGGGCGCCAACTACGGCTTCGTCAGCTTCGCCGACGGCGCCCTGGTCGCCAACGAGCCCGAGGGCGCGTCCACCTGGTACCCGGTGAACGACGTCCCGACCGACAAGGCCACTTACGACTTCCGCATCACCGTGCCGGAGGGCAAGACGGCGATCGCCAACGGCGAGCTGGTGGGCACCCCCACGACGTCCGGCGGCCGGACGACGTTCGTGTGGCGGGCCACCGACCCGATGGCCAGCTACCTGTCCACGGCGTCGATCGGCGACTACACGATGACCACCCAGGTCGGCCCGCGCGGCATGCCGATCTACAACTTCCTCGAGCGCGACCTGACCGCTTCGCGCCGGGCGACGTCCGAGGCCAGCCTGGCCCTGCAGCCGCAGATGATCGCGTTCTTCGAGGGGGTCTACGGCCCGTACCCGTTCACCTCCTTCGGCGCGATCGTCGACGACGACTCGGTCGGCTACGCCCTGGAGACCCAGACCCGGCCGGTGTACTCGCGGTCCGCCACGGAGGGCACCGTCGCGCACGAGCTGGCCCACCAGTGGGTCGGCAACAGCGTCACCCCGGAGCAGTGGACCGACATCTGGCTCAACGAGGGCTTCGCCACCTACTCGGAGTGGCTGTGGTCGGAGTCGAGGGGCGGCGACACCGTGCAGGAGCAGTTCGACGCCGTCTACGCCACGCCCGCGGACGACGAGTTCTGGACCACCCCGCCCGGTGACCCGAGCCCGGAGACGCTCTTCGCCGCCGCCACCTACGACCGCGGCGCGGCCGCCCTGCAGGCGTTGCGGGTCGCGATCGGCGACCCGGCCTTCTTCGCCGTGCTGCGTGCGTGGGCGACGGAGAACGCCGACGGCAACGTCACCACCGCCGACTTCGTGGCGCTGTCGGAGCGGATCAGCGGGCAGCAGCTGGACGCGTTCTTCCAGGCCTGGATCTACGCGCCGGTGAAGCCCACCACCTGGTGACCCGGTCGCCGGCCGTCGCACCGGGGACCCGGGACGACGGCCGGCGTCCGCCGTCGGTCGCTCCGCCGGCCGCCGCCGAGACCAGCGGCGGTCGGCGGAGCGCCGCTCAGTACCGCTGCCCCGCGGGGAGTGCGGCGAAGTCGCGCTGCACGTCGCGGTACCAGGCCAGCGACTGCCGCGGACGACGCCAGCGCCCCTTCATCGCCTCCCGGGCGGCCTGGTGGGTCGCGTCCCCGGCGCGCTCGGCCTCCTCCAGGTGCCGGTCCTGGGCCTTGATGACCTCGTCGGCGGTCTCGCCGTGGTGCGCCTGGTCGCAGGGACCCCCGAGCTCACGGCACGTCATGGTCTTCACGGTCGGTTCCTCTCCGGTGCTCGCCCGACGACCTCGTGGCCGTCGTCCACCCCTCTGACGTGCCGCGACCGGCAGGTGTGACGCGCGGGTGGCTCGGCCGCGCCGGCGCACCACGCCGGACAGGACGTCCGGGTCGGCGCGGAACGTGATGCGCTGGACCAGCCCGCCGGTGAGGGTGAAGTCGAACAGCACCATCGCCCGGCCACGCTGGAACCAGGCCGCCGCCGGCCGGTCGCCGGCGAGCACGGGCAGGGCGGCGGAGGCGCTGCCGTCGAAGAAGGCGGCCACCGCCTCGCGGCCGCTGATCCGCGCCGGGGTGCCCAGCAGCACCGCGGCGTCGTCGGCGCCGACCTCGGCGTCCGGGGCAAGCAGGGCCAGCAGCCGGCCGAGGTCGCCGCCGCGCGCGGCCGCCATGAAGGCGTCCACCACCGCCCGGTCGGCGGCGTGCCCCGCGGACCCGTGCTCCCCGGTCTCGTCGGCGCCGGTGTCGTCTCCCTCGGGGTCCGGCCGCCCGATCCGGGCGCGGGCCCGGGACGCGAGCTTGCGCGCCGCGGCCGGCGTGGTGTCCAGGACGGCGGCGATGGTGGGGAAGTCGACGGCGAAGCTGTCGTGCAGCACGAACGCCACCCGCTCGCGGGGGGACAGCCGCTGGAGCACCACCTGCAGCGCGACGCCCACGGTGTCGGCGAGCGCGACCTCGTCGGCGGGGTCGGGTGCGGTCGCCCCGGTGAGGTCCTCGTGCGGCACCGGGGTGCGGGCGCGGAGCCGGTCCAGGCACAGCCGGGTGGTCACCGTGGTCAGCCAGGCCGGCAGGTCCGTGACCTCGGTGCCGGTGGTGTGCAACCGCAGCCAGGCCTGCTGCACGACGTCCTCGGCCTCGGACCGGTCGGCCAGCACCCGCGCGGCGATCCGCAGCAGTCGCGGCCGCTCCGCCTCGAACTCCTCGGTCGCCTCCACGGTCGTCCTCCCTCGTCGGCCCCTGCTCCCGTGCTGACGACCGGCGCCCGTGCAGTGTGACCGGGGACGTGCCCCGCCGGTGCGGCTGCGGCACCGGCGGACGACCCCGAGGCTCCGGCGGCGGCGGCGGCGGTGGTGCGGCGGAGGTGCGGCGGTGGTCCCCGGTGCCGGGGACCACCGCGGCGGGGTCAGGCGACGATCTTGGCGGTCATCTCGGCCAGCCGGCGGCCCTGGTAGCGGGCGGCCTCCAGCTCGGCCTCGGAGGCGGTGGCCGACTGGCCACCGGAGGCGGTCGAGGAGCCGTAGGGGTTGCCGCCCGCGGCGAACAGCAGCGGGTCGGTGTAGCCGGGCGGCACGATGACGGCGCCGAAGTGGCTGAAGATGTTGAAGAAGGTCAGGATCGTGGACTCGTTGCCACCGTGGGTGTTCTGCGCGCTGGTGAAGGCCGTGGCCCCCTTGTTCGCCAGCTTCCCGGTGAACCACAGCCCGCCCAGGGTGTCGATGAACTGCTTCATCTGGGCAGCGGGCGTGCCGAACCGGGTGGGGGAGCCCAGGGCGTAGCCGTCGGCCCACTCCATGTCGGCCGGGGTGGCCTCCTCGACCTCACCGGCGGTGGCGTCGACGTGTGCCTGCCACAGCGGGTTGGACGCGATGGCCCCCGCGGGGGCGGTCTCCGCCACCCGGCGCAGCCGGACCTCGGCGCCGGCGGAGGCGGCGCCCTCGGCGACGGCGGCGGCGAGCTGGTGCACGTTGCCGGTGGACGAGTAGTAGATGACTGCGATCTTGGTGGGCACGTGCGTCTCCTCGAGGAGGTGGGGCAGGGGGTCGCCGGACGGTTGGTCAACCGTTCAACCAACTCCGACGCTAGGCCCGGACCCCCCTCCCGGCAACCGGGACCGGACCGGCGGGACCGGACCTGCGGGACCGGACCGCGGGACCGCCCCGGCGGCGGTCCACCCGGCCTGCCGCGCCCCGCCGGGCCGGGGTGGCCCGCCGGGGGACGCACGGGCACTAACCTGACCGGCGGTGGCGACGGCGAGGGTGAGGATCCGATGACGAGGGCGGACGGTCGGCCTGCCGACCTCCCGGAGCGCGCCGTGGACCCGGCGGCGCCCCCGGTGGTGACCCCGGCGGTGGTGAACCGGGACGACCTCAGCGACCGCGTCCTCACCCTGCCCAACCTGATCTCGGTCGTCCGGCTGCTGGGCGTGCCGCTGTTCCTGTGGCTGCTGCTCGGCCCGCAGGCCGACGGGTGGGCGGTCCTGGTCCTGGCGCTGTCGGGGGTCACGGACTGGGCCGACGGCGCGCTCGCCCGCGCGCTGGGCCAGTCCAGCCGGCTCGGTGCGCTGCTGGACCCGGCGGCCGACCGGCTCTACATCGTGGCCACGCTGGTCGCCTTCGTCCTCCGCGACGTCGTCCCGCTGTGGGTGGTGGTGGTGCTGCTGGGCCGCGAGCTCGTGCTCGGCCTCACCCTGCTCGTGCTGCGCCGCGACGGCTGGCCGCCGCTGCAGGTGCACTACCTGGGCAAGGCCGCCACCTTCCTGCTGCTCTACGCCTTCCCGCTGCTGCTGCTGGCCGACGGCGCCGGCACCGCCGCCGCGGTGGCCCGGCCGATCGCCTACGCCCTCACCGTGTGGGGCGCGGCCCTCTACGTGCTGGCCGGGATGTTCTACGTCGTCCAGGCGGCCGGGCTGCTCGCCGCCGGTCGCCGGACCCCCGCGTGAGCGCTCCGGCCCCGGGCCGGCAGCGTTCGCTGGGGGCCTCGCTGCTGGACCAGGTGCTGGCCGAGACCCTCGACCCTGCCTACGCACAGGCGGCCGCCGCCCGCGCCGAGCGGGCCACCGCGCCCGTCGCCGGGGCCGGCCGGCCGTCGTGGCTGCTGCGCCACCGTGGGCAGCTGCTGGTCGCCCTCACCCTCCTGCTGGCCGGCCTGCTCGCCTCGGTCACCTATCAGCAGGCCGCGGTCGGTGCGCAGGGCCGGGAGCAGACCCGGGAGGCCCTCCGCGACGACATCCGCGAGGAGTCGGAGGTGACCGACGACCTGGTCGTCCAGCTCGAGGACCTCACCGCCCAGGTCGGCCGCACCCGCGACCAGGCGCTCGCCACCACCGGCACCGGGCAGCGCGTGCTGGCCCGGCTGTCCGCCGTGGAGCAGGCCGCCGCGGTCGTGGCCGTCTCCGGCCCGGGCCTGCGGGTCACCCTCGACGACGCCCCGCCGCCGGCCGACAGCGACCCGGTCGGCGGAGCCACCCCGCAGAACGAGGCCGGCCTGGTCCAGGACGCCGACGTGCAGCTGGCGGTCAACGGGCTGTGGGCCGCCGGCGCGGAGGCGATCAGCATCAACGGCCAGCGCATCGGCGCCACCACCGCCATCCGCCAGGCGGGGGGTGCGGTCCTGGTCAACTTCCGGCCGGTCGCCCCGCCCTACGACATCGAGGCGATCGGGGACTCCGAGGCGCTGCCGCGGGCCTTCCTCGCCAGCCCCGAGGCGGACACCCTGGCCCGGCTGACCCTCGACTACGGTGTCGTGTTCGACTTCGCCCGGGTGGGTGACCTGGACCTGCCCGCCGGGTCCAGCGCCGAGCTGCGGCACGCCCGCCCGCTGGAGCCCGACGAGGCCGCGAGCACCGACCCGACCACCGACGGAGGCTGACCTGTGATCCCGATCCTCGGACTCGCGGTCGGCGTGGTCCTGGGCCTGCTGCTGGACCCCAGCGTGCCGCTGTGGCTGCAGCCCTACCTGCCGATCGCGGTCGTCGCCGCCCTGGACGCCGTCTTCGGTGGCGTCCGGGCCCGGTTCGACCGCATCTTCGACGCCAAGGTCTTCGTCGTGTCCTTCGTGTCCAACGTGGTGGTGGCCGCGCTGATCGTCTTCCTCGGCGACCAGCTCGGCGTCGGCGCCCAGCTGTCGACCGCCGTCGTCGTGGTGCTGGGCATCCGGATCTTCGGCAACGCCGCGGCCATCCGCCGGCACCTGTTCCGGGCATGAGCGGGCCGCTGTCGCCGGGCCCGCAGCCGGCCGGCGAGCCCGGGGGAGACCTGCCGTCCGCACCCGGGCGGACCACCGACGCCGTCCCGGCAGCACCGGTCGAGCCTGTGTCGGTCGAGGGCCCGCCGGTCGAGGCTCCGCAGGACGGACCGGGGGAGGACCCGGCCCCCGCGGCCTCACCGCCGGGCGGGGGAGCGGCGGCGGCCCGGCCGCGCCGCCGGCGGGACCCGCTGGCCGCCTCGCTGATCGGGGTGCTCACCCTGCTGCTGGGCTTCGCCTTCGCCGTCCAGGTGCGCAGCACCGACACCGCCGAGCAGCTGGCCGGGGCGCGCGAGGAGGACCTGGTCCGCATCCTCGACGACGTCACCGCCCAGGAGGACCGGTTGCGGCAGGAGATCGCCGACCAGCGGGTGGCCCTGGACTCCCTCGGCGACTCCGACACCGTCGCCGCGGCCGCCCTGCAGGAGGCCCAGCAGCGCGCCGAGACCCTCGGCATCCTCAACGGCACCGTCGCCGCCCGCGGCCCGGGCCTCGAGCTCACCATCCGCGACCCGCTCGGCCAGGTCGACGTCGACGTCGTGCTCAACGCCATCCAGGAGCTGCGCGGCGCCGGGGCGGAGACCATGCAGATCGACGGCGTCCGGATCGGGGTCAGCAGCGCCGTCACCGGCACCGCCGGGCAGCTGGCCGTCGACGGGCAGCCGCTGGAGGCGCCCTACACGGTGCGCGTCATCGGCTCCCCGCAGGACATGGCGACGGCGCTGAACATCCCCGGCGGGGTCGCCACCCGGGTCTCCACCGCCGAGGGCAGCCTGGACGTCGTCCAGTCCACCGACGTCGTGGTGGACGCGTTGCGACCGCTCGACGAGCCTCAATACGCTGAGCCGGCCGATTGATGAAGGACCCCGGTGCCCCCCACCCGACGCTCCGCGCCGGGCGGGACCCTGCACCGGGGCCGCCGCACCACCACTGATGCCCCCTCACCTTGGAGATGTGCCGCATGGCCACGCCCGACGATCGCCGTTACACCGACCAGCACGAGTGGGCGCTGGTCCAGGGCACCGGGGGTGCCGCGACGGTGGTCCGGGTCGGGATCACCGACCACGCCCAGGACGCCCTGGGCGACATCGTCTTCGTGCAGCTGCCCGCGGTCGGTGACGAGGTGGCGCCGGGCAACCCGATCGGCGAGGTCGAGTCGACCAAGTCCGTCTCCGACGTCTACTCCCCGGTGGCCGGGGTGGTGACCGCGGTCAACGACGCGCTCGGCGACGCCCCCGAGACGGTCAACAGCGACCCCTACGGCGCCGGCTGGCTGGTCGAGGTCGAGGTGACCGGCGCGGCCGGTGACCCGACCGCGGAACTGCTGGACGCCGCCGCCTACCAGGCCCTCGTCGACGCCACCTGACCGCCGCCTGACCGTCGCCGGGGGCCCCGGGTGTCCACCCCGCGAGCCGGCGACGGCCAGTCGCGCACCCGCCGTCCCGGTACGGGCACTGCTGATCACTATCATCACCACGAGGGCCGGCCCGTGAGCGCAGCGGGGACCACCGACCCTCACCCTGTACGTGTGGTCGACCCCCGGGTCGACCAGCCCGTGTTCCCATGACCCACGGCCCGACCGCGATCCTGCGGCGGCCGACCCACGGCGGGCCACCCGGCCCGTCGTCCGCCGGCCGTCCGCGGCCGTACCACCACCGCCCGCGGCGGTGCCGTCTGCACCGGAGGAGACCCACGTGCTCTGCACTCGATGTGGCCACCAGAACCCCGAGGGCAGCCGCTTCTGCGCCCAGTGCGGTTCGGCTCTGAGCCCCGAGCGGGTCGGTGAGTCGACCAGCATCATCCCCAAGGTCGGTGGCGAGGACTCCGGTGAGCAGGCCGAGGTGTCCGAGTCGACCGCCGACGCGCACGCCGGCGCCGTCGAGTCGCTGCCCCCGGGCTCGGCCCTCCTGGTCGTCAAGCGCGGCCCGAACGCCGGCAGCCGGTTCCTCCTCGACCAGGAGGTCACCACCGCCGGCCGGCACCCCGACAGCGACATCTTCCTCGACGACGTCACCGTCAGCCGCCGGCACGTGGAGTTCCACCGCGAGGGCGGCGGCTTCACCGTGCACGACGTGGGCAGCCTCAACGGCACCTACGTCAACCGCGAGCCCGTCGACGTGGCCTCCCTCGCCGGGGGCGACGAGGTGCAGATCGGCAAGTTCCGCCTGGTGTACCTGACCGGGCCGCGGACGGGCGAGCCGGCCGGCTCGTGACCGGGTGGGCGACGGCCGGGGCCGCGGGCACCGTGGCCCCGCCCACCGAGGAGCGCGACCACACCGGGCGCCGGTCGTGACGGCGGTGCCCCAGCCCGGAGCCAGCGCGGACCGGGACACCGACACGGCCCCGCGCTTCACCATCGGGGAGGTCCTCACCGCGCTGCGGGGGGACTTCCCTGACGTGACGATCAGCAAGATCCGGTACCTGGAGTCCGAGCAGCTGGTCCACCCGCAGCGGACCCCGTCGGGCTACCGGAAGTTCTCCCTGGCCGACGTGGCCCGGCTGCGGTACGTCCTGGCCGCCCAGCGTGACCAGTACCTGCCGCTGCGGGTGATCAAGGCCCAGCTCGACGCCCTGGACCGGGGTGCGGCTGCGGCCGGTGCCGACGGCGGTGCGGACGACGTCCCCGCCGCCGAGCTCCTGCCGGCCGAGGAGTTCGCCCGGGGCGCCGGGCTGACCGCCGGCCAGCTGGCCGACTGCGTCGAGTTCGGGTTCGTCACCACCGACGCCGAGGGCCGGCACCGCAGCGCCGAGCTGCCCGTGGCGCGGGCCGTCGCCGGCCTGGCCCGGCACGGCATCGAACCGCGGCACCTGCGCGTCCACCGCACCGCCGTGGAGCGGGAGGCCGCCCTGCTCGAGCAGGTCGTCACCCCTGCGCTGCGGGCCCGCTCGGAGGAGGGCAGGAACCGCGCCGCCGAGCAGCTGCAGGAGCTGGCCCGGCTCTCGGCACAGCTGCACTCGGCGCTGCTGGACGCGCGGCTGCGCGAGGTCCTCGGCGCCTGAGCGCTGGCGTACCGTTGCGCCCGTACCGAGGGCCGCGGACACGTGGCCCGGCGTCCCCCTCGGATCGCTGCCCAGTGGGGCGCGACGGGCGGGGGAGTCAGCGGAGGGGAGCCAGACGTGCAGGAGCTCAGAGTCGTCGGCGTCCGGGTGGAGCTGCCCGGCAACCAGCCCATCCTCCTGCTGAAGGAGACCCAGGGGGAGCGGTACCTCCCCATCTGGATCGGCGCGGTCGAGGCCGCCGCCATCGCCTACGAGCAGCAGGGGGTCCGGCCCGCCCGGCCGATGACCCACGACCTCCTCCGTGAGGTGGTGACCACCCTGGGCGCGAGCCTGGAGGCGGTCCACATCACCGAGATGCGGGACGGCATCTACATCGCCGAGCTGCTCTTCGGCAACGAGCGCACCGTCAGCGCCCGCCCCTCGGACGCCGTCGCCCTCGCCGTGCGCACCGGCGCCCCGATCTACGGCGCCGAGTCGCTGCTCGACGAGGTGGGGATCGAGATCCCCGACGAGCAGGAGGACGAGGTGGAGAAGTTCCGCGAGTTCCTCGACAACATCAGCCCCGAGGACTTCGA